>NZ_JAAAWP010000009.1 GCF_010500915.1 Alteromonas hispanica | reverse complement strand
ATGGCGTTTAACCTTCATTTGTTTTTGGCGAAAGATCTGATCACCAAACGTCATGAATGTTCCCTTTATTTTTTATCTTACTGAATTTTAGTCATTATTTGTGGGGATACCTCAGGATCTGACCCCCATTTATTTTATTCTGTTTCTATTTGCTTGAAAAAGGCGCGGAACTCCATACGTGTGATGTACTGGTCGTCGTCTTTGTCTATTTCACTAAAGTCACCTTTAGAGTCAGTCATAGAGAGTTCTTCTTCTGTTAGCTTGCCGTCACTGTTAGCGTCTAGGCGTGTAAATTTTTCGTTTGCTGTAGCAGAGAGTTCGCTTCGTAGTTCCTTGTTATGCTCTGAAATCATTTCACCGTCTGCGCTAACTAGTGCTTTTCCATGACTGTGCTTTCTCATTTTGGCGTCTTGAATTTCTTCGCTTCGCATTTCCTTGTTTTTCTCGGCAATAACATCACCGTCTGTACCTGTTATAGTTTCTAAATGGCCACGCTTTGTCATTACAGCGTCGTTTGTTCCATTAGTCTGTAATTCAGTAATAATTTCATTGCTGAACATGGTGGGGTTCACATCAACGAATGTATTGAACTCCTTCCGGCTAATCATACTGTCGCCGTCCATATCCATTTTCGACATTAGTTTGCTGTTGAACACACCTGAAGCTTCTGAACCGATAATGTAGCCATTACCGTCTTTATCTAATGAATTGAAGTCTTGAGTTATTTTCTCTTCATGATGACCTGCAAACACTGTTGTTGAAAGTGAGGCGACAATGACTGCACTGGTGATGGCGCTTAATTTTCCAAATTTCATACCGTAATTCCTTCTATGCTGTTTAACCATTCAGGGCGTTCAGGTGCCCTTTACACTTGTTATCGTTTGTTACAAGTGACGCTTGTTTTCACTATCTTTTATTCATTTGTTATGCCATTCGTATAACTAACTGACAAAAAGAAAGAAATTGAGAAGACGGATCGTAAGATATGCGTGCCGGGCCGGTTAATTTGCTACGAATTTTGAAATAAATACACGCAGTTGCGCTTACATCGATGCGCTTACATCAATCCGCTTGGATCAATGCCTTGACAACAACAATGCTATAAGTGGCCTGATACCAACAACTTTATAATATTCAGTAGGTTTTTGAGCAGACTAGAAAAGCATCATCTGATCATCAACGATGTCATTAAAATCAAGTCCTATAGAGGGTAGTATGCTTTCTGCAATGGGACGAATTTGTTTGTCAATATAGTGATTGTAATCTAGAGGAGATGAAATCATGTCGCTGGTTTGCGCGCCACTGACGGTAATAACGTAAGATATAGTGGTATTTCGCTGGTACTGAAGGGGTCTATTTTGTTCCGCATTCAGTGTATCTGCTAATATCGCCGCTTTTACATGGGGGGGATGAGACTTAGTGTAAGAAGATAGGGGTTTTCGCAAACGTTTCTTATAAACAAGTTTATGGTCCACCGACCCTGAATTGACAGTGGCGATAACATCTCGAATGAATTGCTTCACAGGTTGTTGTTTGAATACTTTGGCATAAAGATCGTATTGAAAGTCTTTTGCCAACTGAGTCCAATCCGAGCGCACGTTTTCTAAACCTTTAAAGACAAGCTCTTCATGCCGGGCTTTAGTCTCTATTTGTTTAGATGAATCAGTATTGCTTTCAATATTAGTAACGTCGTTATTATTGTCTTTTCTTTTTTCAGGGCTATGTTCAGAGCAATGTTCAGAGCTTTTCTCGGGGCTATTTTCAACTGATAAAGTACGAATACCTGCATACCTTTTCTTGCTGCCTTGAGAGGAGCCTCTGATAGTAGGCATAAAAAACTTAGTAAAGTGCGACTCAAACTCTATTTCAAGCTCACAATCCAGCTCAAACTCATTGGCAATAAGCTCATGCCATTTCTCATTAATAATTTTGGCAAGTGCTTTTCCGGTTTCCGCGGGCGTACCTAGCGAAACATTATTATTTAAATGCACAAATGTAGAGTCTGTGTCGCCATAAATTACCGTATAGCCTAAGTCTTCTATCCACTTTGCGGTCGTTTGCATGATGTCATGGCCGCGCAAAGTTATAGAGCTAGCAAGTCTGGGGTCATAGAAAGGACAGCCGCCACTTCCAAGAACGCCATAAAAAGAGTTCATTAAAATCTTTATAGCTTGTGAGCGAGGTGCGTCTTTTTGTCGTTTAGCCTCGTCTCTCTGCAACCACAGGTTTTTAATGATGTCTGGTAAGAAATGTTTGGTACGACTAAATACTGCTCCTTTGAAGCCAGGTATGGCGTTTTCTGGGTGTTTTAAGCCCTCAGCTAGCCCTAAGGGGTCAATATTAAATGTGCGAATAATAGAAGGGTAAAGGCTTTTAAAGTCGAGTACCAAAACGTCATTATAAAGGCCAGGAAGCGATCGCATTACATACCCCCCTGGGCTTGCGAGCCCTCCGTTAGATGGACGCACCCCTGCAACATAGTGTTCTCTATGAAGTTTGGGTAAATAGACGTTGAGGAACGCGGCCACCGACCCCCCTGGACGACCGAGTTCAAGTCCGGTAAGCGTGCCTCTAAGAGTTAAAAAGTCTATAAAACGGGTTTTATCTTGAATAGTATTTACCAGTTCACTGTCTTTAAAGTTGTAGTCTGCTAGAGACAGAGGGTTATTGTTATATAGGTTTTTTATAGCCCGCAGTTTATCCCCCTCTTTTATAAGCTTCCTTTCGTCTATTAGCTGACCTGCCACATAATCTAGCGAGAATGATTCAAATTGGTAGGTCATGGTTTTCAATGCCTCTATACCATCGATAGTACATCGCCCGGGAATATTTACTAAAGTTTGGTCTTCCCACGCTCTTACCGTCGCTTCCCGTCCTTGGCGTCCAAGAATTAGTTTTAAACGATTTGCAGTAGCTCGGCGAGAGAGCACAGCAAAGTCGAACTGCTTTACATTCCATCCCAATATAATGTCTGGGTCGATGACACAAACTCGCGCGCAAAATTCATTAAGCAACGTTTTTTCATCGTCAACCACTGTGAGTATGTAAGGCGCATTAGCACTAGCCAAAGAGGCATTTTTAAACGATGGAGGTCTCACCAGAATGACTTCGTTGTGGTTTCTCCCTGCTATAGAAACGCTGAACAACGACTCATCTTCATCGCACTCAATATCGATACTTATCCATGAAAATGATGGGAGGTAAGCCGATGGTCTTATTCGAGCATCTTTTATTTCATCGCCGTCATTAATATCGGCATATTCCAATGCCCCATAGACAAAACGCTCCATAAGATATCTGTCGGCTACTCTGATATCTGCTTCATACAAAGTAATATGGTTTTCCACTGCTATCTTTCTTAGCGTGTGCATCTGGCTTTCAGTTTTTACTTTCACTGTGCTTACTGGCTCTTGTTCAAGTGTTTTAAACTGAGCTGAAGTAAATGAAATATCACGAGCCAATGAAGTGGTTGCTTTGACGAGGTTTGCTTTGTTTTTATCTGCAACAAAGCAGGTTGGCTGCTGTGGAGGCGAAACTAACCTAACTGTTTTTTCGTCTGTTTTAACCCAGAGTTCAACAAATACCTGTTTATTTTCGGTAAAGGTTGTCTTGTTTAAAATATAGCCTTTTTTAATCACAGCGCATTGTTCTTCGATATGGAAAAAATAACGGAGAGACTCTTGTGAGTTTCTTGAGACGCAAGTATACCGCAAGAGCTATTTTGTTGTTGTTTTCTGTTGCACGCCACGTGTCACCTTGATTTAGAACAACCATACTTGCGGTAACACGCCGCGATTACGAATATTTTAAGTCTCGCTGAATGGGTAAGTATCTATGAGGATTGGTATTTAATAACTCAGTACTATAGATCTCTATTCGACATATACGTTTGTTTTTGGTCTTTGGTCGCGATAGAAATAGCGAAGGTTAAAAAAATAGAACCCTTTTGAGGTGTGCCATGCAGTATCTAGCCGACAAACAGCCCGAGCCTGGCGAGGTCTTTGAAATTGCTGACGGTGTGTTGTGGCTAACCATGCCTTTGCCTTTCGAGCTAGATCATATCAATCTTTATCTTATTAAAGACGGTGACGGCTGGGTGGTAGTCGACACAGGAATTGGCACCACCACAACTAAAAAGCTGTGGCAGCAAATTTTTAAAAAAATTGATGGTCGTATTACCGGTGTTGTTGTCACTCATCTTCATCCAGACCACGTTGGCCTAGGGGGATGGATTGCTGATGAGTTTAATGTGCCATTTTACATGTCGCAAACCGAATACTTTACCGCCAGAGCTTTTTGCGCGGGGAAAAACGGTGCGCCGAATCAACGAGATATCGATTACTACAATAGAGCGGGGCTAGATAAAGAGCTTGTCGAGAAACTGACACAAGGGGATGGAAAGGGGTTTAGTCAGGTTGTATCGCCGATACCAATGAGTTACACGCGCCTGAAGCACAATGACACTTTATTGTTTGGTAGTAGTCAGTGGCAGGTTCTGATAGGAAGAGGGCACTCGCCCGAGCACGCCTGTTTGTATAACGCTAACAAAGGCGTACTGATTTCTGGAGATCATATTCTGCCCATGATTACTCCAAATATTGGGGCATACTCTACTGAGCCAGAAGCGCTTACGCTAAATGATTACCTGACTACATTGCCGCCATTTAAAGCACTTCCTGAAAACACAGTGGTATTGCCAGCTCACAAGTTGCCATTTGTTGGTCTTCACGAACGAGTTGACGAGCTACTTAGCCATCACCACAAACACCTTGATGCACTTACTGAAGCTTGCCATACGCCGCAATCAATTTCAGATTTGCTTCCCATTATGTTTAAACGAGAACTGTCGAGTAGAAATATGGTGTTCGCCGTTGCCGAGTGTTACGCACATATGAATTACTTAGTGGCTAATAACACGCTTAAGAGAACGCTAGATGATAGAGGGATTTACAAGTTTTGTGGCGCTACAGTAAACGTTTGAGTTGATAACTGCGCAAGCGCTATAGGTTTTCCTGCTCAGGCTGCTCACTAGCGCTGTCTTCCTCTTGCTGAACGTTCTGCGCGGGATATTTGGGAATGGTAATTTGAACAACCGTCCCTTTACCTTCTTTGCTGCTTATCGATACTTTTCCGTTGTGCTTTTCTATAGCGGTATAAGCAACAGATAATCCAAGTCCCTGACCTTGCCCCTCGGGTTTTGTGGTAAAGAAAGGCTCGAATATTCGTTTGAGATTTTTTTGCTCAATACCACAGCCACTGTCGAGTATTTTAAAGCTAACGTCGTTGTCGTGTTCAACAATAGAAAGTTTTATAAATCCTTTGTCTTCTATCGCTTGTGCAGAATTCACCATAACGTTCATAAGGGCTTGCTTCAGTGTTCCAGGATCGCCAATAACTTCTAATTTTTCATGGGCACACTCAAACTTATACTCTGGTTTTGCATATTGTGCAGATATCAGGGTGATAAGCTGTTTAGCGACCGTGCACACTTCAATAGTTTGGTAGCCTTCTGCAGTTTCTAAAGAGAAGTTTTTGAGGTTTTCTACAATATCTCTTACTCGGGTAAGGCCTTCGCTAGACTCATCAATCAGCTCAGTAATGTCGTCTTTTAGTAATGCATAGTGATTGCTATCGTAGAGAGACTGTATTTGTTCTTGCATCTCTTCGGTAAAGTGTGTGATTTGCGACTCTACGCCATCGCAAATAGACAAAAGATGAGTGGCGTACTGGGATAGTGTATCTAAGTTTGCGGTTACAAAACCAATTGGGTTATTTATTTCGTGGGCGATCCCCGCAGCGAGTTGTCCCGTTGAAGCCATTTTTTCAGCTTGAATAAGCTGGCTTTGTGCCGTGTCTAACTTTCTGATCAGCTTCCGCTGTTCCGCGTGTTCTTTTTTCAGCGCCTGCGACAGTTTTTGCTGCGCTCTAAAGTAGCTAGCCTGAGCGGTGACGTCTTGAAGGAATATGCAGGCTAGCTTTCTACCAGATGAATTATCCTTTATGGGAATGATTTCCATATTTTGATACATCTGAGTTTCTTCGCCCGTGATGGGGCGGCTACTTTTGAACGGAAATATGTGAGGGCGCTGTTCCCAGTAACTAAAGCTAGGATGTTGCAGAACAAAGACTGATTTCAGACGCCTTTGTAAAAACTTACCTTGCCCCTTAAAGAGATCAGTAACCGGCTGTTCTTTGTAATTCTTGCGTAGCTCATGGGGCAGCCTGTCTAAGAAAAAGTCGTTTAGATAAACCACGTTGAATTGTTCGTCAACAATGCCGATACCTACGGGAAGTTTGCTAACGAGTTGCTCGAACATTAGCCTAGTAGCTCATCCAATGTTGTTTTCATTCTGGCAAGAGACTCATCGTCTAAACAAAACACAACGCGCATGCTAAATGATGATATCGCAATAATAAACTGCACCTCCATCACCAGAGTGTGCTGCCATTGCAAGTCGCTAAAATTAGACTTTTCAGGTTGAAATAGCGTTGGCATATTTAAATTGGTAGTTAACTCTAGCTGGTCAGAAAGACCTGATAAACAAGCGCCGGCCAGTATATTACAAAGCTCAAGAATAATTTCTTGCACATCTTCTTTATCAAGAGGCTCGTCGTAGTCCATTAGCTTCGCTACCTCTGCTAATCCCGACTGCGATAGCACCGACATAACCTCGCCATGTATATCCCCTAAAAAGGACTGACGAGTATAAAAAGAGTCTGTTGTTTCAAACAGCAAGCTATAAAGTTCATTTGGCGTAACCGTTGAAATCTTGGGAATTGAAATATCAATTTTTGTTTCAATCAGTTGTGCTAGCGAATTGGCCGCCTGTCCCATAGATATATTAAGAAGTTCTTGGAGTGCGTCTCTTTGATCTTCGTCAAGTGGTAACACAATACTCATAAGTACCCCAATTCGAACATCGCCATAGCGAGCTCTTCTTTGTCTAAAGGTTTTCTTAAAAAGCGCTTTGCGCCTAGAGAGGTAACGATTTTTTGCTTTTCTGGCTGAAAGTCAGCGCTAATAACGATAACGTTGGGTGCATCAGCTTTGTCGCTTAAGTATTCTAATACGCCTACGCCGTCAACTTCCGGCATAGTCAGGTCGAGCAAAACCAAGTCAAAGGATGTATCAGAAAGTAGTTCAATTGCTTCTTTGCCATTTGTGGCTTCGCAGATGGCATATTCTAAATCTTCTGGTAATGCACGAATCACACTGCGTCTTGACAGCTTAGAGTCATCAGCAACTAAAACAGATATCGACATTAAAAAGTCTCCTAGATGGCATTATCGTGTTTGCCCAGTAGTAAAGTATGTGCAAGATTAGCGTTACTGCAACAATCTATATAAAAAAGTTTCACAGTGTGCAGTTCTCTCTCATGTTTCAATTATATGGCAGAAGTGACTTTTGTGCGTATTATACTTTAAGTCTAAAAATGAAAGAATGTGGGATGGAGCAACTGAAAATAACAAAACAGTGCGCCTATTGAACAGGCGCAGCGGTGAACATAAAGACTATTATAAGCTTGGACGACGTTAATTAGCTGTTTTGTAGTTTGTACATCTTTTCGATAGAGGATGGTATAGCGTCTACATAGCGCTTAACGTCAGCAATTTTACCCATACTTACTCTAGACCAATTGGTATACGTTCGATAAATGCCGCGAATTAAAACATTTTGCTCAGCCATGGCCTGGCGAAAATACTCCGCGTTTCCATCTCCCAAATTCACAAACACAAAGTTAGTACTTGATGGTAGCGCTGTCAAACCATTAGCTTTAACTGCGTCCATGACCATGCCTCTTCCTTCAAGAATTTTTTCTTTTGAAAAGCTTAAAAATGCATCATCGTTGTAGCTCGCTATAGCTGCTGCTAAGCCAGCTTGGTTAAGCGTGTAATTGCCCATACCGTACTTGTTAATCCATTCGGTATTTTGTTCTGAGGCAATAAGGTAGCCAACTCTCATACCGGCAAGACCATAAATCTTTGAGAATGTACGTGCTACCACTATATTGTGTCCTGCTTTTACAAGAGGAATCATTGTGTGTTTTGGCGGTGCATCAGTAAGTTCGTTATAAGCTTCATCAACCAGTACCAAGGTTTTCTTTGATGCCTTAATACAGAACTCGCGAAGCGCGGAAGGTTCGAGAATTTTCCCTGTTGGATTATTGGGGTTGCATATATGCACCATACTAATCGTGTCGTCTATTGCGCTATAAATTGCTTCTAGGTCTATGTCTAGTGAAGCGGTATTCGGGACACGTATAATCTCAGGTCCCCCTTGTTTCTCTGGTGCTCTAGACGTGGTATCCCAAAATAGATCAGGCCCAAGAATTTTACCCTTGTCACAAGCCGCTAATGCTGTATAAGAAAGTATCGGGCTAGACCCTGCGCTAAGTGAAATATTTTTCTTATCAATACTATGACGCTCAGCAATCATATCAATTAAGCGCATAGCGGCAGGGTAGGCATAGTATGCACCCCCTTGAGACGCAGCCTCAGATATTGCTTTAAGCGCAGATGGGCTGGGACCAAACGGATTTTCATTGGCATCAAGTTTTGCTACCCCAGGTTTTGGGCCATAAAGGTGCTGAGAAGAGCTTGAAGCTGCTTGAGCTCCCAATGTGGTAACAATACCGCTAGCGCCCATCGCGGTAGCTGCAGCACTGCCCCCTAAAAACAGGCGTCTAGAGCGATTGATTGTCATAGTGTTATTCCTTTTTCATAGCAGTAATAGTCACAGTGATTTACGACTTAAATGGCTTTGTAAAACATGGCGCTAGATACAATAACCAAATAAATTCCAAACAAGCGTTTGAGCTTTATTTCACTAAAGTTATGCGCCATTTTTGCGCCAATAGGCGCCGTGAAAATAGCACCTATGCTTATAGCGATAAGTGCAGGCAAATTGATATACCCAAAGGTGCCGAATGGGAGAGAAGAAGACTGAGAGTTGGTCATAAATAAAAAGCCCACCGCGCCAGGTAAACCAATTAAAAAGCCAACTCCTGCAGCGGTAGCAACCGCTTGCTGAATAGAGCGCTGACACATCACCATGGTAATAACCGTTGGCGTACCGCCACCTATGCCGAGCAATGCAGAAAAGCCTCCGAGAACAAAAGCCAAAAGCGCTTTGCCTTTGCCGGAAGGCATTTCAAATACAAGCCCGGGACGCACTACGAATTCTGGAAAGAGAAAATACACAGAGTATAAGAGAACCCCAGATGCGAACACCACGGTTAGGGCATCTGAACTAGTGTTGCCTGCAATGGCCACACCACCTATAACGCCCAAAATCAGCCAAATACTCCATGAACGGAGTATATCGAAATCGACGGCACCTCGTGCCCTGTGGGCAATAACAGATCGTGCGCTCGATACCACGATTGAGGCCAATGAGGTACCAATAGCTACTTTTACCAACTCCTCAGATGGTGGAGTAAAAAACGGAAATACCGCTAGAAGAGCAGGAACCACGACAAAGCCGCCCCCATTTCCGAATAGGCCAGCGGTAAGACCAGCGATAGCGCCGGTAATACACAAGGTAACTACAAACCACAGTAGTTCTATTTCCATTTATCTGAAGCTCCGTCGACGATTACTGTTAAAAATGCTTGGAAGTACTTCGTTGATGAGCAAACTGCTGTACTTAACGTTGAAAATAAGAAATTCACAATGAGATGTTCAAAACAAGAAATTGAAAATAAGTACGCTGCACGACGGTAAAACACCCATGCCCACAGTCTGTGCAGAAATGTTACAAACCTAAATGTTGGCCGCTTATAAGCCTCCGATTATCACCATCAAGAGCAAAATTTTCATATCAACGATTAAGCTAAGATCTCTTCGCTTAAGAGGGAAGAAAGAACAATATTTAGGGGTATAATAAAAATGTTGAGCCAGCTCTGAAGCACAGATAAACACTGAGTTAGCGCTTTGAAAGCTTTAGCGCAGCATTTTTTAGCGAGCATTATTAAGTCATGTACAAATCGAGGAGAAATATTTACTTCTTTAGGACTCACCCTAGCTTTTATTAGTGTTTTCCATTCGCTATGGCATATCGCTTGCAATCTCAATTGCGTATCGCTTGCTGACTGCATTGCGGAATATTGATAAATGAGAGATCCCTCAGAGGCCGAACTTTGCACTCAAAGCAATTAACGTACTTTGTTACTACGGTTAAAAAAGGCAGTATCGCTGCAGCGGCACGGGCGCTGAATATTGCGCAGCCGGCCGTGAGTCAACAGTTAGCGAATTTAGAGCGAGAAGTTAAGGCTACTCTTTTCAATAGAAGCTATGCCGGCGTTTCATTAAGCCCGGCTGGAGAGGTTTTTTTCAATCATGCAGTTGCATTATTAGAGCAAATGGAAGCAGCTAAAAATGCGGTTGTTGAGCTGAATCGCTTGCATGAAAAAACAATCAAGATAGGTGTTATTCCGTCCATTGGTAACGTTGTGTCTTTGCCTCTAATTACAGAGGTAGAAAAGGCTAATGCTTACAAAAAAGTAGAGATTAGTACGGGGCCTTCTTATGCCATTAATGACTGGCTTGAATCTAAGCAGGTCGATATAGCGCTTTCTTATCGGGAAGCGATTGATGACAAACACACTACCGCAATACCTCTTATTCAAGAGGAAATGCACCTTGTATTTCCTGCATCATTACAAAAAGAAGAACTGGCATTTCTCACCAATCGAAATGCCGTGCGTTTTGAAGAATTAAAAGGTCTACCATTGATATCACCCGGTACAAAAGATGCGCTTGGGCAGTTGATCGCCAGCTTCGAGCAGCAGACCGGGACTAAGTTGAATCACGACCATGCCTATTCTGGGCAGTTGATGACGGGACTGCGACAAGTCATCAATGGTGAAGGGGTGATGATCCTTCCCACGTCAGCCATATTTCATCTTAAAGAACCAGGCTTGGTTGGCTCGGTAAAAATTGTCGAGCCAGATATGTATCGAACGGTCTATGCGTTTACACATAAAAATAATTCGCAACAAAAAGACATCGTCAACACTCTGTCATCTATAAAAAGGGTGGTATATGAACAACATGCGTTGCGTCACTGGTGCGGTAATTTAGAGTTTGCTACCACTATAGCTGGAACAAATTTAGCTACCCTTTGATCATTTATTACTCGATATTTTTGGGCAATTCAATGTCGATAAGAATAGGTAAATGATCGGATAAAACCGCTGTTTTGCGATTTTTTACTTTAGTATATTTTTTGACATTAATATCCTTCGACACCCACATTCTATCGAGTGAAAAAATTGGGAACTGGCTTGGAAAAGTGGCTCCCATTTTCTGTTGATGAAGAAGTCGATTTAAAGACCGAAATGCTCTGGAGAAAAACTGCCACTCGTTAAAGTCACCGCCAAGTACAAGAGGTGTAGGAGTTTCTGCCAAGCGTTTTCTCAGGTGTTGGTGCAATAGAGTAAACTGAGACTTTCTTTCTTTAGTTTTAAGCCCTTTGTGGGTATTTACTACCGTTAATGGGCCACCCTCTGTCTGATATTGTACTAATTGAACATTTCTCGGTTGCCTACCTTGCTGACTTACATCTAGAGTTTCATTAGATAGAATGTCGTAGCGGCTTAATACCGCGTTACCATACCAACCATCTTGTTCAGTAAGTGCGGGGGAAGCCGTTAAACGAAAGGTATTGTTGGCACAAATATCATCGATATCTTGATTTGTATCACGGTGGCTAGGGCGGGTGTCCATCTCTTGCAACAACACAATATCTGCACCCATTTGCGATAAGAATTGCCCGATTCTTTTGTAATCATGCTGTTTATCGCGCCCTACGCCACTGTGGATATTATATGAAACTATGCGACACATTCTTCGCTCTCATTATCCTGTTGTTTCTCATTGCTCGCAGCTTGCTTTCGCTGTTGATAGTAGCGGGCAAATTTCTGAGAGCCCCAAATCATCAAGCCCCAAAGTGCAATGCCTGCAACCAGATAGCTGATGGTTTCGACAGAAGGGTTTTGCCAAATTTGCGCGATAGAATCACCCACTAAGCCTTTGGCAATCATGGGCGGAAACATACCGAGGAATGTGCCAACCAAAAACTGAATAATGCCGATAGATGAGATGCCGGCGACCAAGTTGACTAAACTAAATGGTGCAATGGGCAGCATTCGAATAGCCGCTACGCCAACAATACCGCTGCGTTTAAGCTTTTCGTCAACGGCAGCTACTTTGGGGCCTCCCAGCTTTTTCAAGCCAGCGTTACCAGAGAGTTTACCAATGCCAAATAATATTGCCGAGCTTAATAAAGCGCCCATCATTCCGTAAATTGGCCCCCAAATTGGGCCAAATATCGCGGCCACAGCTAGCGAAAGAACGGTGACTGGGAAAAACAAAATTCCACCAACCACATAGACCATTAATACCGTAGGCAGCGCAAAGTAGGTTCCTCTACTTTCTTCCAGAAACGCATTAATACTGTCTGAGCTCAACCAAGGTATAGATTGACTTGCCCAGTACATTAAGCCACACATCACTGCAACAATGGTTACCCCAATGGCAATCATAATGCTTCTACGCCTGGGGTTTCTTGCGGGCAAAACCGTTCCGTCAGGAGTTGGAATGGAAATCAAGGGCTCTTCAGGGTCTGACAACGAGCGAAATAGGTTTGCGGTTGATTGCTCAGTAAATATTTCGTCTCTTACCTCGGTAAGAATATAGCCATGGGCAATTTGCCCCTGCATCAATGCCTCAACAGGGTTTGGTTGTTCAAAAATAGCGGGCATATCTTCCAGCGCTCTACCCGTATGTTCTGCAAGTAAGTCATTTCTAACGTTAACAACACTTTGTTTGTTTTCTGGTGTATTGCCATACAGAACCGTATCAATCTCGGTGTCCAGTGTCATTGAACGATTACTCAGATTAGATGAGCCAATAACAAGGTACTTATCGTCAATGGTCATTACCTTTGAGTGAATACGTTTGTACGCGCGTTTTCCCTGCATATCTTCAATAGATGAGTAGGTCATCTTCACTCTTTCTGGTGAAATACCACTCTCTAATATGGTTTTAAATTGAATGCGACTGGCCCAAAACGCTTCGCACTCAAACTTTCCTTTCGGCTCGTATGAACTAACAATACACACATTCAAATTGGGCTTAAGCTTAAGCTGTCTATTTAATTCTTCTGCTATTTCTTGACGAGTAGTAAATTGATTCTCAATGTAAATAAATGACTCAGCTTGGCCGATAAGGTCTAGCAGCATGTGGCGCACTTCTTGTGCAGGTTCTACCTCGTCCATAAAAGGGATCGTTCTTGCCAGCGCACACTCCACGTTTTTAAAAATAGGAGGGTAGCTTTCTGGCCATGCAGCAGGAATTGGCGCATCAATGTTTATATTCGCATTATCTCGAATAGCTATGGGCGTTTCGTTTGCAACTCGCTGCCATCTCCAGCGTACGAGTTTCGAAAAATCAGCTACTACTGGGCCGCTTGATACCATTTGTACGTCGTGCAGGGGCCCATACTCACCGTCTGGCCCATCACGCTCCTCAGATACCACAGGATGATCTCTGGTGTCCCAACGGTTAGTAGATACGTCCATGCCTCCTGAAAAAACCAGCTCGTCATCAATGACCACAATTTTTTGATGCTGACTCCCACCCATAGGAATGGTGTCATCAAGTTCGGTTTTTACATTATCGGGGGTTTTTTCATCCCATGCTTCTTTAGCCCAAAGTTCTCTTTGTGCAAAAAATGCAAGGGATGAGTCCCACCGCAGCAGATAAATTTGAATATCAGGGGTTTGTTCAGCTTTCCATTTTAGTAAGTCGCTTATAACGCTTGGTGCTGAACTTTGCGCTTCATCTTCACCACGAATAAGACGAATTCGGCTGTCTATGTCCCAGCCAACAATAAATATGCTGTGCTTTGCTTTTACTATCGAACTGTGCAGCGCTTTATAATAATTGGCGCAGTCGATAAGGGGAGCTGCGAATGTAGCGTTGCTCTCTACCCAACAGTTTTCGCCTGGCTCAAAAATATTATTCTGCGAAGTCATGATATTGTCCTAATGCTATTTTTCTCCGTTATCGTAAGACATTTGCACAAATCATTCCGTATGAATTGACGCCAAAATAGAAAGCTAAATTATTGTTTTTCATTGGTAATTAGGCTTTCCCATAAAAGAGTGACGATAATGGGAAGGTAACTTAATTGTAATAATTTCACGAATTACCTCCTTCTTTCCCGTCTAATTGGTAAAAAGCATTTTTTTCACCTATATATTGGAAGGGTTATGTATTGGAGTAAAACAAATGGGTTTCTTTTCCCGAGAAAACGCTGCAAAACAGGCATTGTCTCAATCGATACTTGCTGTAGTTACCATTGATGAAAATAATAATGTAACGTTTTATAACGATGCAGCGGAGCAACTGTGGGGTTATTCTCCTTCAGAAGTTATCGGAAAAAATATAAAAATGTTGGTGCCAAGAGAGCATCAGTCTAATCACGATAGCTATGTAAATACTCACCGAAATACAGGTGTGAATAAAATTGTTGGCAGCTCAAGGGAAGTGGAACTGGAAACCAAGTCAGGACAGCGTATTTGGGTGCAACTCGCTTTATCGCAGGTAGACGTGGGTGGAAAAAAACATTACACCGCTTTTGTTCGTGATGTTACAGAAGAGCGAGAAGCGAGAGAAATTGTTGAGCAGACTCTTGAACAAGCGTTAGATGCTGTAGTTTGTATTAATGAAAATAATGAAGTAACGCTGTTTAACGCCTCGGCAGAAAAATTCTGGGGTTACAGACGAGAAGAAGTTATCGGTAAAAACGTGAAAATGCTGGTACCAAAGGCTATCCAGGCTAACCACGATAATTACGTTAATGCGAATAGGGAAACAGGACAGGACAAGATTGTCGGCACCAGCAGAGAGGTCAGAGTCGAGCGAAAAGACGGTGAGCTGCTTTGGGGACGCTTGTCTTTGTCAAAAGTACGACTTGCAGACCGCACTCTTTACACCGCTTTTGTGAGAGATGTAACCGAGGAAGTAGAACAGCGTGAATTACAGCGAATGCTGTCGCTAGTGGCAAATGAGACGGACAACGCTGTTATTATTTCAGACTCTGACGGACTTATTGAATATGTAAATAACGGTTTTTATCGCTTAACAGGGTGGAGTTTAGAAGAGGTTAGGGGCAAAAAACCTGGCTCATTTTTGCAAGGTGAGGAAACTGACCCCAGAACTGTGGATGTTATTCGTCAAAAGCTTAAAAACAGAGACGCCTTTTACGATGAAATTTTGAATTACCGTAAAGATGGTTCACCCTATTGGACGTCGCTATCCATAAACCCAGTTTTCAATGAAGGGCAACTGACTAACTTTATTGCCGTACAGGCCGACATTACCCGCGTAAAACAAATGTCGCTTGATTTTACTAACAAGCTCCAGGCCATTGGCAGTGCACTGGTACTATTAGAAATGGAGCCGGACGGAAGGTTAGTCGAAGCAAATAAATTGTTGAAAGAAACACTGAAAGGCATTTACGACTCTAAAGATTTTGCGAAAGAGTTGATGTCACGGTTAACTTCCGAAGACAGGACTCAGCTCGAAAAGACTGGCTTTGTTTCTAAAATTCTAGAATTTAGAAATAACGATAAGTACCTCGCTTTTGATTCACGAATTAGCGCGCTTAAAAACTTTAACGGTCAAATTACGCGATACGTGTTCTTTGCCATTAACGTATCTACGCGCAAACAAGCAGTAAATGACACACAAGGGGCAATGCAAGAGTTGCTTACAACCAGTCAAACTATTAGTACCATTGTGGGTACTATAAACTCAATTTCTGAGCAAACCAATCTGTTGGCACTTAATGCCGCCATTGAGGCCGCAAGGGCCGGAGAGATGGGACGCGGGTTTGCGGTCGTAGCCGACGAAGTGAGAACTTTGGCAGGAAACTCTCAATCGTCATCAAATGAAATTGATAACCTCGTAAAAACAACTGTAACCAAAATAGAAGAGCTTGCCCAACTCATAAAAGGTATTGACGGTTAAAGCTGGTGTCGAAACCAATTGATTGTTGGAATAGCTATCGTTGGAATAGCGATTCTTGAAACTCGTACATTTAATGGCGCCGTTTTGGCGCCGACCTAGTACCTTTTGGCGCTGGTTTATACTACAAGCCACAGGTCAAGGGCGTTTCTCTGAAAGTGTCTTTGTGAGGAAATAGCGCCTCTTTTGCCCACTTTTACTCCACACATATAGCCTTTAATGATTTCTCGATTATCTCATGAAACTTTCTTTTAATTTGTAAGGTATTGAAATTAAAATAAAAAATGATTGATTGAAAAATGCTATCGAATGAATTCAATTAATCGACTATCAAAAATGGCCACTTCTATCTATCTTTATCGATGTTAAAAGTAAATATATTGTTAACCGTAATAGCTTTTGGAAAACACTGGGTTTTCTTGGTTTACTCTATAAACAACAATGGGATGAAGATATGATCATGACAAGGTTTAAAAGAACCACGCTTTCTGCACTTGTAGCGCTTTCGCTGGGTGCTACAGGCGCAGTCGCTAACGATGAAATTAGCAAGCCTGCTGGTGCCAAGGGCACTGGGATGACCAAACCGTTTCAAGCCAAAACTAACCAATTCTGGTGGCCTGACCAACTCGATCTTTCTCAGCTTCGCGATCACGACAACCGCTCTAATCCGCTCGGTGAAGACTTTAACTATGCAGAAGCCTTTTCTAAGTTAGATTTAGACCAGGTGAAGGCAGACGTTAATGAACTGCTTACAACGTCGCAAGACTGGTGGCCAGCGGACTATGGAAATTATGGTCCGTTCTTTATTCGTTTGTCATGGCATAGTGCCGGTACGTATCGCACCCTAGATGGTCGTGGCGGTGGTGACGGAGGTCAAATGCGTTTCAACCCACTAAACAGCTGGCCAGACAACGGCAACCTAGATAAAGCGCGCCGTCTGCTGTGGCCAATAAAGCAAAAATACGGTGAGAGTCTATCTTGGGGCGACCTTATGATACTTGCTGGTACAGTGGGTATGGAAAATATGGGCTTTGACACTTATGGCTTTGCTGGCGGTCGTACAGACGATTGGGAACCTGATATGGTGTATTGGGGACCAGAAGTTGAGATGCTTGCAAGTGACCGTGAAGAGAGTGACGGCGAGCTTAAGCGTCCATTAGGTGCCACGCACATGGGTCTTATTTATGTAAATCCAGAGGGTCCTAAAGGGGTTCCAGACCCGCTTGGCTCAGCGAAAAATATTCGCACTGCATTTGCTCGCATGGCTATGAACGATGAAGAAACCGTTGCGTTAATTGCTGGTGGTCACACATTCGGTAAGATGCACGGTGCACATAAACCTGCAGATTGTCTAGAAGCAGAGCCGGGCGGTGCTGGTTTAGAAGAACAAGGTCTTGGTTGGAAAAATAACTGCGGTAAAGGCCATTCAGAAGACACAGTAACAAGTGGTCTTGAGGGAGCATGGACACAAGCGCCAACGAAATGGACAAGCTTATACCTTTCAAACTTAATGGGATTTGAGTGGAAACAAACCCGTAGCCCAGCAGGTGCAGTTCAGTGGATTCCAAAAGATGAATCTGCTCACCAGTCAGTACCTGATGCACACGTTGAAGGCAAAATGCATGCTCCAGTAATGACTACGGCTGACCTAGCGTTAAAATACGATCCTGAGTATCGCAAAATTGTAGAACGCTTTTTGGCAGACCCTAAGGAATACCAAACAGCTTTCGCTAAAGCATGGTTTAAGCTGACTCACCGCGATATGGGTCCAAAAGAGCGTTACTTGGGGAACGATATTCCAGAAGAAAACTTCATCTGGCAAGATCCTGTACCAAAAGCCGACTACAAAGCAATTTCACAAGATGATGTGAAAGAGTTGAAAGCAGAGATCTTAGACACCGGCCTATCGGTGCAAGAGCTTGTAAAAACAGCGTGGGCTTCTGCTGCTAGCTTCAGAGCATCAGATTTACGCGGTGGCGCTAACGGTGCACGCATTGTGCTTGAACCTCAAATGAGTTGGGAAGCGAACGAGCCAGAAACAGTCAAAACGGTTGTTGAGAAGCTTAAAGCCATTCAAGATGACTTTAATTCTCAGATGTTTACTAAAAAGAAAGTGTCTTTAGCAGACTTGATTGTAATTGGCGGTGCAGCAGCCATTGAAAAAGCCGCTGCTAATGCGGGTGTTAAGGTAACTGTGCCTGTTGTTGTGGGTCGTACCGATGCTACACAAGCTCAGACTGACGTTAACTCATTCTCGTTGCTTGAGCCTGCGGCTGATGCATTCAGAAACTATTACAATGCTGAGAAAAGCTATCGTTCGCCTACTGAAATGCTAGTAGATAAAGCAGATCAGCTAAACTTAACTGTACCTGAAATGACAGTACTTGTGGGCGGTATGCGTACGCTTGGAGCGAACGTGGGTGACAGCAAGCACGGCGTGTTTACTGACAATGAAGGCGCGTTAGACAACGACTTCTTCGTAAACCTGCTAGACATGAAAACGAAGTGGAGAAAAACAGACAACCCATCGGTATACGAAGGTTTCGATCGTAAATCGGGTGAAGTACTGTACACCGGTACGCCTGTTGATCTCGTGTTTGGTTCAAACAGCGAACTGCGCGCCGTTGCTGAAGTGTATGCTTATGACAATGCAAAAGAGCGTTTTGTAAACGACTTTGTAGATGCATGGACAAAAGTAATGACGCTAGACCGTTTTGACTTACGTCACGACGTTACGGCTAAAATTGAAAAAAAATAGTCGATAATGCAAGAACTACAACGGGGCTTTTGCCCCGTTTTTTGTTTGTAATATTTGAATTCGTTTGCTTTACAGGTAGGCACTCGGTAGTTACGATTGTCGACTATTTAGCCAAAGTTATCATTTTTAAGCAGATATGTGTTTAGGCAGATATGTTTGGGCAGAGTAAGATACGATATTAAAGCACGTATGTTTTAACCATACCCGCCGTAAGCACATAGGCAGCAGAAAGTATGACAAGTCCCCAGCGTACGCTGATAAATCTTGAGATATTGAGCGATGATATTAACCAACTCGAGAGCTCACAACTCAACGGCTCTCTTCACTTCAAATTGCTCAGTGATTTTCTCTTACGGCTAACTGAGTTAAGTCAAAGCGTGCAGTCAGACACTGAGGCTTCAGTAAAACAACTGCTAAAAGGCTCGGTACTTGATGGAGCAATAGGGCGTAAGTCTATGCTTGTGGTGTATATCAAGCTAATTAACTATGTCATAACCGCTTGGGATGCAACGCTGAAAGCCGAATCAATTATCAACGATAATTTTGATGATAGCGCCGATGTGAGATTAGAGCTTCTGCAAGTTAAAGCGATAAAGGCCAAAGCACAGCTAAAAACCGTTGCTTCAGCTATGGGGGAGCAAGACTACAAAACCTTTTGTACTATGCTAGGGCTGACTGCTGAAAAATGGCAGTGGGATACATTGCGCGCCCGCTTCTAACAAGTTACTAGGACGTTTTTATACTGATATCGCCTTCATTGATAACCCGAACCTCACGTTGAGGGAAGGGGATCTCAATATTGTGTTCACGTAATGTTTCAAACACGGTAAGCAGTAAATCACCGCCCACTCGGTTTTTACCATCATCTACGCCTTCCATCCAAAATTCGATAAACATGTTAACGCCTGAGTCTCCAAAGCTGTCGATTTCGCAGTCTGGTTGTTCCTCAAACGGAATACCTTCTCCACCAATTACCTGTGGGTGCTCGGCAACGGTCGTTTTAATAATTTCAACCATAGCTCGAATATCAGTTTTGTAGGCAACAGAAAAATCGATGCGGTATCTCTGCTTAGAATCTTTGTGGGTCCAGTTGATCAGTAACGAGCTAATGAACTTCTCATTGGGTACTAGAATATCTTTGCCATCAAAGGTCTCTAAAACCGCATAGCGCATTTTAAACTCTCGTACTATGCCTTTTCTACCGTCTTCTAGTTCAACATAGTCGCCTACTGTTAAGGAGCGGTCTAACAGAATTATGATGCCAGATATAAAATTCGAAGCGATGGACTGCAAGCCGAGGCCAAGACCTACACCAAGGGCGCCACCAAAAACGGCTAAGGCGGTAAGGTTTATGCCCATTACGTTTAACAATAAAATAAACGCAACACAGAAAAGCGCCACCTCAAACAGTTTGGCAAATACCTCTTTCGTTGAGATATCTAGCGACTTATGATTTCGAATAATATCCTGACCGATTGCGTTAGAACTGCGGCCGAGCCAAAACAGCAGCCCCCCAAATATGACTACACGGGCAACGCCATACGCTGAAATTTGCACGTTTCCTACAGAGATTGCGATAGAGGCTAACGCCTCATTTATAATGGGTAAAAGCCCAATGAGATGTAAAAATAAAATAGGAAGGCCGATAACACGCATTAAGCGGGCCGTAGATTTATTTTCGACAAAACCGCTAATGATCGAATTCACGAAAAGAAGCACTGCGACTACTACCGCAATATCTAATAACCAGGCGTCAAACTGGAACTTTTCGCCTAAAACTGTGGAAAATTTTAAGAGGCTAATGGTCACAATGGGAAAGAGCGCCTTTCCTAAATTGTAAAGAAAACCATGTAGAGTATGCGCGCCGTTTTGGGGCTGAGACTTTGTGAATCTCAGGTTTTTCTCAATTTGGCGAGAAAATAAAAATGCACATAAATATATAACAGCAATGATGAACAACTGAAGATAAAAACTAGTGGAAAGTACCGCCGACTCAATAACTGACAGCTTACTCTCTACCGCTTGATAAAAGTGCTCATAATTCATTTTACTGTTTTCTCCAAATGTATACGACAATGTATACAGAAACCGCGTTTTATACCTTATCAATGATTGGGTAAAGCTTTATTTTTGGTATCGCTGTTTTTGCTCGCTGATTTCACTTAGAAGCAATCCGTCACAACGAATGCATTTATCGGTATCAAAATACTTATAACCTAAAGAACCATAGCATAATTACAATTTCGTCCTAAACTATGGTGTCAAACAAGTTGAAGCGCGCTGTAATAAAGCGATATAGATGACGGTGTTAAAAAATGGTGTTTGGGTTATGAACTCAATAAAAAGAAGTGTGCTTTTAATCGCACTGTATCTTCTCAGCATATCATGTGTAGATGCCAAACAGCATGATGATAACGGACTCGCTGTTTCTGGCTTTGCAAGACTAGTTGGTGGTTACCTTGATACCGATAAGGCCCGTTACCAAGGTTACAAAAACGCCTTAAGCTTCTCTGAAATGTCCCTTGCCGCCATCCAGGCTGATTATAAAATAAATGACTATTTTTCTGCTTCGGCGCAACTTTTAGCACATAGCAGCGAAAATCGCGATTCAGGTATTGAGTGGCTGTATTTAACCTTCATGCCAAACGAGTCGCTGCAATTTAATGCCGGTAGGCTTCGCACGCCTTTTCTTAAGTATTCCGATGTTATCGATGTGGGTTTTGCCTATCCATGGATAAGCCCACCGCAACAGCTATATAGTAGTATTTTGTTTTCTCATTACGAGGGTATTAACGCCCGATACCGCACGCGTTTCAACGATTTTTCTGTCGATTTTGAGGCCTACTACGGCAGCTACCAAGACGATATGAACATGCAGGGAGTGAGTGCAAAGGTTGATATAGATGAGCTTTATGGCGGCATTGTCGAAGTTAACTACGGTAGTTTTCAGCTGCGACTGGCCAGTATTGCAAGTCAAAAAATAGAAGCTGAGGTAGACAGCATTACCCCGCTGTTACAAGGGTTAAATAGCGCAGGTTTTTCTGATACCGCCGACCGCTTTCAAATCAATGACGGCGCGCATTCAGTTCTTATTGGCGCCAGTTTCGATAGCTTAGACTGGTTTGTTGGTGCGGAATGGATGAAGATTACGTCGGACATAGACGTATTATCAACGCTAGACAGTGTTTATCTCACTGGAGGATACTACTTCGATAACGTGCTGCTTCATGCAACATTCACTTCCTCTCGACAGGCATCTATTAGTCAAGATAATCCAGTTCCACTGGGCGTATCCGACGAGCTCGACCAGTTGCATTTCACTGTAAATGCGCTCAACTCATTTTTTCCGGAGGGTGATTTAGACTCGCTTACACTTGGGGCGCGCTGGGATTTTAGAACCAATATGGCGTTCAAAGCCGAGGTGTCACTGTTAGATGGTCGACGGGGGGCATCCTCCTTTTTTGACATTATTGAGGGCAACGAGGATTTCGACAGAAGCTCAACACTATACCAGTTTGCATTAGAGTGGGTATTTTAATGAGTAGGCTGTTTCACATTCCTATCATCTTAGTATTGATTATTACTCTACTAGTAAGCGCGAACAGCTACGCAGCTCAGAGGGTTGTGATTATTGCTAATATCGGTGGAGAGCCGGTGTCGCTCTCTCGATCGCAGGTTCGAGACTTATTTATGAGCGGCATTACCCGCGTAGATGAAGTTGAAGTGGCACTTTTTCCTGTGGGAATGCCACCAGGCCATATGGCACGCTCTATATTTAATGCCAGTGTTGTAGGGCTACCAGAGTCGCGTATACAATCTTATTGGGCACAGATGAAATTTAGTGGACGTTTAAAACCTCCTCTGGAAGTTGAAAATGTATCGCAAATGATAGAGCTTATTTCAACATCAAAAGGTGCGGTGGGCTATGTACCCGAGGGGACGAAGTTGCCCACGGAAGTTCAAATTATCCACGCCCCCTAGTCACTCGGTGGGCTAATTCAGAAAATTAACTCATTAGTCGCTCGTCGAATGAGTGCTGTTTAGTATGACCAAGCGTGATACTTGTCCATAGCTCACTTACTTTGCAGGGCTTACTATATAGATAGCCCTGCAGCATATGACACCCGTGCCCCAATAAAAATAGGGCTTGCTCTTCGGTTTCTACACCCTCTGCACATACTGTGAAATTTAGCGCTTTTGCCATTTCGATAATCGTAACCGTGATTTGTTCTGAGCGATGGGATTTGCCAATTTGGCTGACAAACTGACGGTCAATCTTCAAGGTGTCGATGTTAAACTCTGTTAAATAACTCAGTGAAGAGTAACCTGTACCAAAATCGTCCAGCGCAAGTTTACATCCAAAGTGCTTGAGCGCTTCAAAAAAGCTATTAGCAATATCGAAGTTCTCCATATAGGCCGTTTCGGTTATTTCAAACTCGATATTTTTTGCAGGTATATCGCCAGACTTGAGACCGTTAAGAATCATATCAGTCACCCCAATATGGTTTAAGTCTCGGGCACTCAAATTTAACGATACAATAGTGTCGCTTCCAAACTCCTTAAGTATAAAGGGTAAGTCATTGCAGACGCTATTTATTACCCACTTTGTCAGTAACGATATTTGGTCTGATTTTTCTGCAATGGGAATGAATTCATAGGGCGATATATTACCTAAATCTTCGTCATGCCATCGAAGCAGTGCTTCTAAACCCGCGATATTTCCATTCGCCCCAATTTTTGCCTGGTACACCAAATAGAAGTTGTCGTTTGCTAGTCCGTCGGAGAGTTTTGAGGAAATGAAGACTTTGCGTTGAGATTCAATGAACATTTCAGGCGTAAACTTTACCCAGCAAGCTTTACCCGCATCTTTCGCTTTGTACATTGCGGAATCTGCATTAGTAATAAGAAGCGACTTATCAAAGTTACTTTCACTTGCTGACGCTATACCAATACTCACACTTGCGTTAAGACGTAAATCGTTCACTTCGTGAGACTTTGATACAGCTTCAATTAACTTGTCAGCAAGAGAGCCTAAATAGTCACTCTCAACGTTCTCATTAATGATAATGAGAAATTCATCTCCTCCTAACCTTCCTAGAACGGCGTTCGGCGGAACCAGGTTTTTCATAGTTTCGCTAATGTAGACTAGAAACTTGTCGCCTGCATCATGACCGAATGAGTCGTTAATTGATTTAAAGCCATCTACATCGAGGAACATTAAGCCCACATCAGTTTTCTCGTTTTTAGCGCGCTTAATACTCGATGCCAATGTTTTCATCAATAATTGTCGATTGGGCAGCCCCGTTAGCGAGTCATAGTTAGCAAGTAATTCCATTTGCGATTGTTGCTGCTGTAGAAGTTCTGTTTTCTGTTGATTGGAACGGGCTTGGGCTTGGATGTTCGACATCATATTATTAAAAGCATGAGACAAGGCCGCCGTTTCTTTTTTGTCGAACTCTTTAACAACAACGCCATAATTCTTTTCATCAACCACACTATCCATAGTGGAAATAAGTTGCTCGAGTGGGGCAAGTGAGCGACGCTGAATTCGCAAAGTAATAAAAAGTGAAATAATAATAAGCAACACAACAAAGGGAGTTACGGCAGCAATATAACGCTGGCGACTCTCTTTAAGCGCTGCGTCTAAGTTAAAAACTAAAATCAGTTTTCCTAACAGAAAATCCAGTTCGCCTATATTTTTCACAACGACCACTTTTGAATTCAACTTATGCAGTCCAATGGGCAGAGAATATACGGCTTTTTTTTCAGCGTATTGTTCATCGAGTATGAGTGTTCGATCTATCGCAGCGTTATCTTCTTGCGGGGAAGGGCTTGATGAGAAATATGGCCCTTGTGTTAATGCGGCTTGGCTTGAGTAACTGGCGAGTAATTCATTTCCTGTATTGAAAATTTCCGCCGATTGAACATATTCGTACTCGTCGAGTCGCAATAGAGTCTGTGTTTGCTCGAAACTTCCAGCAGGTTTGTTCATGGAGCCTAGCAGATCGATAGACAAATTCTCAGCAATTGCATCTACCTCTGCTGACACAAACTCTACATACAGCTTTTCGTACACAACTATCGAGAAACCAATAATTAGCGCACTCACTACGGCGATAGAAGCAATGGTATTAAATGATATTTCCGAGCGAAGGCTTTTCAAAAACGTACTCTTCGTGATTCTTTCTGAGAACTACCAAGATATTAGTATAGCTTGGTATAGTGTTTTTTCATGTGAACAGGGAACTGACGATAGATACTCAGTACAAATACCTGTGAGAATATAGTTTTTTCTATGCGTTATACCCATTATACCTTCGGCCTATTTTTTACGCGGCTCCTTACTTCCAGGCATTGTTTAATATGCAGCATAGACAAAAAGACGAGAGCTACGCTTAAAAAGTGTGCTGGTTATCATGTGCTATCAATGCTAGACTCCGCGCGCGCTTTGACAGGACAGCAGCGTGCGTTAATTCCATCTTGTACTATAAATCAAAAGAGCTTTTTAAGTCGCCTCGGCGCCTTGGTCATCCCCTTTATATTTTTAAACCCATTGGTTAGCAAAGCAACCCATCGGTTAACAGAACGGCATTCTCGCTTTACTCACAGGTATTCACTGCTTTTCAGTCAAAGCAATCATTATTCAGGAGTTATTTAATTAATGTCATTTTCCCAGCTAGGGCTTGCCGAGCCGTTGTTGAAAGCAATTGAGAAACAAGGGTTTAGCAAACCGTCACCCATCCAAGAAAAAGCCATTCCCGTAGTGATGGAGGGAAGAGATGTACTTGCCGCAGCGCAAACAGGAACCGGAAAAACCGCAGGTTTTGGGTTACCCATATTACACAAGTTGTTAGATGGTAAAAAAGCATCTGGCAATAATGTTAGAGCGTTAATTTTAACGCCAACGCGAGAACTCGCGGCCCAAGTTGAAGAGAGCATACGCGAATTAAGTGCTTATGTTCCGCTAACCACGGCAGTGGTTTTTGGTGGCGTAGGTATTAACCCGCAAATGATGAAATTGCGAAAAGGCGTAGACGTGCTCATCGCTACCCCAGGTCGCCTACTAGATTTGTACCAGCAAAACGCGGTTAAGTTTTCCCAGCTTGAGTATCTTGTGCTCGACGAGGCCGACAGAATGCTAGACATGGGCTTTATTCACGATATAAAGAAGGTTTTGAAGTTATTACCTAGCCAACGTCAAAGCTTGCTGTTTTCTGCTACGTTTTCGCCCGAGATCACTGCGTTAGCGCAAACAATTACCCGCGATCCCGTGCAGATATCAACGACTTCGGCGAACACAACGGTAGACGCGGTAAAACAACACTTAATTGCTCTGGATAAATCTAAAAAAACATCTGCACTGATTTCGTTAATAAAACAGCAGAATTGGAAACAAGTTTTAGTATTTAGCCGAACCAAGCATGGTGCTAACCGCGTTGCCGATAAGTTGTCAAAAGCGAAAGTGCCGGCTGCTGCTATCCACGGCAATAAAAGCCAAGGTGCGCGAACCAAGGCTCTGTCCGATTTTAAATCTGGCCAAATAGATGTGCTGGTTGCTACCGATATAGCGGCTCGTGGTATAGATATTAGTGATTTACCTATTGTTGTTAACCTAGACTTGCCAAATACGCCGGCAGATTATGTACATAGAATAGGGAGAACCGGGCGTGCAGGAGCCAGTGGTCAAGCATGGTCTTTCGTCAGCGCCGATGAATTGCAAAGTCTAAAAGACATTGAAACCCTTATTCAGAAGTTATTGCCAAGGGAAACTTTAGACGGTTTTGCTCCTCAAGTTCCGGTACCAGTAACGACATTATCTAAACCGAAAAAGCCGAAAAAACCAAAAGCGCCTAAGTCATTTGATAATGCAAAAAGGCCACGGGGAGCAGAAGGCGGGCGCGGTGCAAATAAGACAGGGGCGCAGTTTAAAAATAAGAGACGCAGTGCTCCTAAAAGTACTAATGGCAGCGGCGCCAGCGCTAACTCAGCGGCCAGACGCCCAAAACAGCAAAATGCATAAATAAGCTATTTATTGCCAAGAGAAGGGGTCATACTCAGTGAGTGTGGCCTTTTTCGATCCTGAAGCACTATTTGCTGCGTTATCAAGCTGCTGTGAAGCACGCTCCATAAGTTCTTCTTGTAACGTCGCTCGAAACCTCCTTACCTCTTTCCACATGGCATAAAAATTATCGTCGGTTTTTCCATTAATATCGTCTTTGAGTAATGGCGAAAGCGTTTTATAGGCTTGCTGCAAGCGTGCCGCATACTTTTCATTGTAAGACGCTTCTTGTGGTGTGGGGCTATAGGATTGCAGAGCAGCTATTTCTGTATCTGTTAATTCTGCGTATTGGGTAAAATACTCAACGTAATCGAGCAGTGGAATGCTATCGGCATATGCCCATCTAGCCATCGTTTTCCTGTTTAACAATGTGCCACTACTAGGCTCAATAATCATCACGGTGGGTGTTGCATAATATGTAGGGTAATTGAAGCGCTGAGTAATATCACGTCTGTCTTCTAACAGGCCGACATCAACCATGATAGTGGTGTAGTGCTTCTGTAAAATAGGACGCAATGCCTCAGAGTCGAAATAACCCGCAAGGCCTGTACTGTCATGACACCATTGAGCACCTAAAACGACTAATAAAAGTTTGTCATTGGCTGTGGCTTGCTCTTGCGCCGCAATAACATCTTCAAGTGGCGTATCGCTGTGAACGAAAGACGGTGTGGTATCGAGTTCGCTGGCCACACTCGAAATTGCAATACTCGATAATGCAATAAGTAATGAGAGCGATGCTATTACTAACCACATTGCTTTTAACAAAATGGTTGTAGGGCTAATGCGTTGATAGGTGTTTTTATACATGCTTACCATCTTAGTTCAAAAATGTGCTATTAATGTAATATTGTCCGTTGCTAATGTAGCACTATTTTTCGGTAAGGGGCATTTGAGTTTAAACTCGCTAGAATCCTCGCACTATTTGATGCTCATTAAATATAAATAAATTGTATTAAGAACCACAGGGTTCCCTCTTTGTTCTGTTTGTGATTCGTGTATAGTTCCTCACCAGCGAATATTTCGATTTTGATAGAGAGACTCATGGCCGCCCATCCAGACACTCAGTCCCTAATTGCATCTATGCAAAATGTAGTAGGACAAGCCTATTTATTAACTGATCAAGCCAAGAAACAGCCTTATTGTAAAGGTATCCGGTTTGGTGCCGGTGAGGCGCTCGCCGTTGCAAGACCAGGTTCGCTTGTTGAAATTTGGCGAGTGCTAAAGCTATGTGTGGATGCCGATGTAGCTGTGATAATGCAGGCGGCTAATACAGGCTTAACTGGCGGCTCTACACCTGACGGTAAAGAGTATGACCGACCGTTAGTTATCATTAGTACCATGCGCATTGATGATATTCAGGTTGTTAATCAAGGCAAACAAATTGTAGGTCTGGCAGGAAGTACTTTGTTCGGTCTAGAAGAACAATTAGCTCCCTACGGGCGTGAGCCACACTCGGTAATAGGGTCATCGTGCATTGGCGCTTCTATTGTGGGCGGCATTTGTAACAACTCTGGTGGCGCGCTGGTAAAAAGAGGCCCTGCATACACAGAGCTGGCATTATTTGCACAAATCAATGAAAACGGCGAGCTTACGTTGGTCAATAATTTGGGCATAAAACTCGGTGATACGCCGGAAGAAATTCTGGAAAACCTCGAGAAAAAACGTTGGACCGATGATGATGTTGAGCAACCCAATGCACGAGCGTCGGATAACGAATACGACGCACGAGTCAGAGATGTAGACTCAGACACACCATCGCGTTTTAATAACGATGGCCGCAGGTTGCACGAAGCATCTGGTTGCGCTGGTAAATTAGCCGTATTCGCTGTGCGTTTAGACACTTTTCCGATTCCAGCTAAAAAGCAGGTTTTCTACGTAGGGTCTAACGATTCAAACGTTTTTACCTCGGTGCGCAGAGATATTCTTTCTACCTTCAAACATTTGCCCGACTCTGGTGAGTATCTGCATCGCGATTGTTACGACGTATCGAAGAAGTACGGCAAAGACATGTTTATTGTCATCAACAAACTCGGTGCGAAATTTATTCCAAAGCTGTTTGCCTTTAAGCGTAAATTCGATGCGTTTGCAGATAAACTAGGCTTTCTTCCCAATAAAATGTCCGACCGTGTTATGCAGGCCGTTAGCTACGTATTCCCTAATCACTTGCCAAAGCGCATGGATGAATTCAGAGATAAATACCAACACCACTGGATTTTAGAAATGAGCAATGAAGGTGTTGATGAGGCCCGTGAATACCTCAACGAATTCTTTAAGACAAATGAAGGCGGTTATTTTGAGTGTACGGAAGAAGAGGCTGATAAGGCCATACTACACCGCTTCGTAGCGGGTGGTGCTATTGGCCGTTATCACATAATGCACAGTAAAGAAGTAGGCGCAATGATGACCATTGACGTGGCGCTTCGTCGTAACGACCCCGATTGGTTTGAAGTGCTGCCTAAAGAAATAGACGACCAGATTGATACGAAATTGTATTACGGGCATCTGTTTTGTCATGTTATGCACCAAAATTATATTGTTAAGAAAGGTGCAGATGCCAAAGCACTTAAAAACCAGATATTGGCTACGTTTGATGCACGTAAGGCTGAGTATCCTGCAGAGCACAATGTAGGTCATGAATACGCAGCAAAAGAAACGTTGCGCAACTTCTATCGTGAGCTAGACCCGACAAACAGTTTTAACCCAGGTATTGGAAAAACCACCAAGTTTAAAAATTGGGCCAAACAGGCAGGTGGGTGCTGCTCTGGTCACGACTAAAATAAAAGCCGATATTGAAAATTCAATATCGGCTTTTTTGTAGGTGGTAAAGCAGGGCATTTATTGTTAATGCAAACCCATTTACATCACTTCACCTACAATTATTTATGCTAACTTATTGATGATAGATGAAAAGTCTAGAGCGCCGTTTCCTTCGTCACAATGCTGCTCAAACCATTTCGCCGCCAGTTCACCCATAGGTACCTGAGCCTTTACACCGTCTGCACCCTGCATAGCCAATGTAAGATCTTTAAGCATAAGCGCAGAGGCAAAACCGCCTGCAAAGTCTTTATCAGCGGGACTTTGCGGGCCCACACCCTTAATTGGGCAATAAGTGGTGAGCGACCATGTTTGGCCAGAGGCATTTGATGCAATATCAAAAAATACTTGAGGATCTAAGCCTAACTTTTGTGCCAACTGCAAGCTCTCGCAGGTGGCAATCATAGAGGCGCCAAGCAGCATGTTATTGCAAATTTTTGCAGCCTGTCCTGCACCATGGCCCCCCGCGTGAACAATTTTCTTGCCCATAGCACCTAAAACGCCCTGCGCTTTTTCAAATGCATCGGCATCACCACCAACCATGAAGGTTAATGTACCTGCTGCTGCCGCGGCTGTGCCACCTGATACCGGCGCATCAAGCATTTTCAGACCGTGCTCCTGGGCCATTTCCGACACAGATTTCGCACTGTCTACATCAATGGTAGAGCAGTCAATCAATAGTGTGTCTTTATTTACGTTAGTCAGTATCTGGTTGGCGTAAATATCGCGAACATGCTTACCTGCAGGAAGCATGGTGACCACTATATCAGCGTCTTTCACCGCTTCTTCAGCTGAAGACGCTACGTTGCATCCGTACGCTTTTGCCTTTTCAAGCGCCGTCTCGCTTAGATCGAACGCAGTCACATCAAACTTGCCTTTAACAAGGTTGTCCGCCATGCCCGAGCCCATATTTCCAAGGCCAATAATTGCAACTTTTGTCATATTTAAACTCCTTGTGTTGCCTTAGCCCATAGTGGGAATTACGAATGCATTATCGTTTGTGTCTGAACTGTCAGGCCAGCGTTGAGTAACCGTCTTCACTTTGGTCCAGAATTTCACACCTTCCATGCCGTGCTGATTAGTATCGCCAAATGAAGAGCGTTTCCAGCCGCCAAACGTGTGATAAGCAACGGGTACAGGAATAGGCACATTAATACCTACCATGCCAACGTTGACTCGCTGGGCAAATTCCCTTGCTGCATGTCCGTTACGGGTATACATAGCCACACCATTTCCGTATTGATGATCGCTAGCTAAATTCACGGCTTCAATAAAGTCTTTAGCTCTTACAATTTGCAACACTGGGCCAAAGATTTCTTCCTGATACGAGCGCATTTCTTTCGTTACATGGTCGAACAAAGTAGGTCCGATAAAGAATCCTTTGCTATCGGCAGGTATTTGAGCGTTACGACCGTCATAAACAAGCTCTGCGCCTTCTTCTATGGCAAGGTCTATATAGCCCTCAATACGAGCCTTGTGTTCGCCGGTTACTACCGGCCCATAGTGGGCGTTAGGATCTTCAGAGTGACTTACCATAATGTCTTTAATGGCAGGAATTAACTTAGCTTTAAGTTTTTCAGCGGTTTCATCGCCAACGGGAACCACTACGGGTAAAGCCATGCAGCGTTCACCTGCAGAACCGTAAGCGGCACCAACTAAGTCAGCAACAACTTGGTCAAGGTCTGCATCGGGCATTATAATGCCGTGGTTTTTAGCACCGCCCATTGCTTGAACCCGTTTGCCTGCTCGTGCGCCACGTTCGTAAACGTAGTTAGCAATATCACTAGAACCTACAAAGCTCACTGCCTTGATGTCTTTATGGTCTAAAATACCGTCTACCGCTTCTTTATTGCCGTGCACAACATTAAGCACGCCGTCAGGAAGACCGGCCTCTGTCATAAGTTTTGCTAGCTCAACTGGAACCGAAGGATCTCTCTCAGACGGCTTAAGAATAAAAGCGTTTCCACAGGCGATGGCCACACCAAACATCCACATGGGGATCATAGCTGGAAAGTTAAAAGGGGTAATGCCTGCTACCACACCTAATGCCTGACGCATAGAGTACACGTCTATACCAGGGCCAGCCCCTTCGGTGTATTCACCTTTTTGGGCATGAGGAATACCGCACGCAAACTCAATGACTTCAAGACCGCGCTGGATGTCGCCTTGGGCGTCGCTTAATACTTTTCCGTGTTCACTGGATAGCAGTTGTGCAAGTCTGTCACGGTTTGCTTCAAGTAACTCTTTAAACTTGAACATAACTCGTGCTCGTCGCTGTGGATTCGTGGCTGCCCAATCGGCTTGCGCTGCTAACGCTGAATCTACCGCTTTTTGCAAAGTATTTGAATTAGCTAAGAATACTTCGGCTTGAACGTCGCCTGTGTTTGGCGCATACACCGAAGCAGTGCTTTCTGTCTCGTCGCTATATAGTTTACCTGCAATGTAATGATTAATTTGTCTCACGTTACTACTCCTAGTTTTTTTACAATATTGAAACCTTGTGTTTTCAAGATCAATACATATACTTACAGCTTGGTGCTGTAAAAATGCAGGTATATTGATGAATTGGGATGACATGAGGTTATTTCTTGGACTGGCAAGGAATGGTCGGGTAGCAATTGCAGCAAAAGGCCTAGAGCTAGATCCGACGACACTTATTCGTCGTGTAAAAAAGCTTGAAGACTCGTTAAATTGCAAATTGTTTGAGTTGACCAATAAAGGCTATGTCTTAACCTCGCACGGGATCAAACTAGTCAACTACATTGAAAAAGCAGAACACTACTTTCTTGAAGCGCAAAATGAACTGCACGACGAACGCTCGCATTTAGCGGGCACCATTCGGGTAAGCGTATCAGAAGGGTTTGGCAACTGGTTTCTGGCGCCGCGACTGCCAGAATTTAAACGCCGTTATCCCGGTATTTGTATTGAGTTAGTCGCAACCAGTGGTTTTTTAAATTTAAACAAGCGAGAAGCCGATATCGCCATCTTGCTTGAAAAGCCCAGTAAAGGATTACTGGTAACTCAAAAGCTCACCGAATATTACCTGTACTTATACACAAAAGCATCGTTAGTAGAGAGTAACTTACCTCATTCATTGAGTGACCTTTCACAATTTAATTTAGTGAGCTACGTGCCCGATTTAGTTTTTGCCCCGCAGCTTAAATTTATAGAGGAGACTGCGCTTTCACAACTCAGTGCGCTGCGTAGCACTAGTATTCATGCTCAGTACCAAATGCTCGTTAATGGGGCTGGTGTAGGCATATTGCCAAAATTTATAGCTGAACATCAGCAGGGCCTAACTCGTTTACTTGAAGATGAGATCCACATAAAACGTACGTTTTGGCTGGCAACACACAAAGAAACCCATTCTCAGGCCCGTTTTCAGGCATTTATCAATTGGCTTACTGAAGAGGTGAGTGGCGCACAAGCGACTTTCTGCGATTTATAATAGTCACCACGAGTTTGCTTTATGTCACAGCAGGCCAAGAGTAGACAAAGCACCAAAACCAATAGCGGTAATAGGCAAAGAAACCAGTGTGCTAACGGCAATAATACTGGCCGCTAATCTATGATCGCCGCCAATATTGCGCACCATTATATAACTGGCAGCCGCGGTGGGGGCGATTGAAAGTAACAAGATAACGCCCAAGCTCATACCTCTTATCCCAACCCAGTAAGCCATAGTAACCAGTAGCGTGGGATAAATAATACATTTGCTGATGGTAGTAACAACAATGTTATACCAGTCGCTTGAAAAAGAGCGAAATTGCAGAGATGCGCCTGTACAAATTAGTGCTAATGGCAAAGTTAGCTGAGCAAAATACTCACCGGTTTTGAGCAACACCTCAGGCAGTTGCCATTGAAAGTAAGAGAAAGGAAGGGCTGCGATAATAGATATAATGAGTGGATTTTTGGCAATTCCTTTTATTTGATCGGTAGGAGCACTAAACCCTATTTGATAAAAGTTAAGAATAAAAACAGACAAGACGTTATACAAAATTGTTACGCACCCCATATATACTGAGGCTACAGCTAAACCCTCTTGCCCGTATGTGTTTGCGGCATACGCTAGCCCAATTATGCCCATATTCGCTCTGAAGCCACCTTGAACGACAACGCCCTTTGCGTTCGGGCTTACAACGGTAATGCGAGCAAGAACAACTAACGCTACAAACATGATTATTGTGCCAGTAAGACCAACTAAAATTAAGGGTACATTTGCGGCTTGAGAAAAATCTGACTGACTTATGGAAACAAACAGCAGGGCAGGCAGCGCAACGTTAAAAACAAGTTTGGACCCAGACTGGGCAAAACTGTCGTCTAGCCATTGAATACGGACAAAATACCAACCTAGCAGTAATAATATGAGGACAGGAAACAGCGTGCTTGTTATGAAAGACAGCATGAGAGTACGTAGTGCATGAAAATTACTTTAAGGTTACCAAACTTTGCGATGGTTTAATGCACTGCGGTGAGAATTTGTATGATGTTACTAAGCACGAAAAGGATTCTTACGAAGAGTCTTATTATTTACGAAGAATCTTATTATAAAGAGGCATATAACAAATACGCTTCTTAGGAAGGCTTGTCATAATGGCCATTCAGCTTTACCTCCCTTGTTGCGAACTATTGGACGTCTTTCTATTAGACTATTTGAATGTTTTCAACAAAGGAGGTTAAAAAAAATTCACAATGTGTTGGAAAAAGGTTAAATTCAAGGCGTAGGCCGTATTAGGGAAGTAAGGTGAGCCAGCCAAGAGTAATAAACGTTGTAAACGTTTGTCTAAAAGCATTGATATGTTGCATCATGCTGTTCATTGCTTGGCATTCTGTTGCTCAGGAAAATTCATCAGTTTCCGCCTCCCACCCTGTATCTAAAAATGACACCTTACCGCTAACTTCAACAAGTTACACTGATCGCACGTTATTAAATAATCGCCTCTTTCTCTATCAATCAGGTAACGAAATCACTTCCGCCGCACAGGCAATCGCAGCATTTAAGCAGGGACAATTTAGTCAAAACACCGCCGGACAGGTTAGTTTTGGCTTTACTAATGCCGTGCTGTGGGCTGTACTCCCAGTCAACGTAAATACTGTTTCAAATAGCCAAATAGGGGCTAGCCTAGAGATTAGCCAAGCTGCAGATACTCAGAATATAGATAATAAAACCAGCCTGAAAAGAGTGATTGAAATAGACAATGCGTGGCTAGATAAAATTGATGTTTTCTTTATAGAGGGCAATGAAATAGTCAGGCGTGAGGCGTTAGGTGATACTGAACACATCGAGCGGCGCGTGTACAACGCAAGAATGCCAACCGTAAGCTATGCATTTTCGCCCGGCGAGACCTTCGTAGTTTTTCGCTTCGTCTCTCAAGACCCCATGACAATACCTGTCTATTTAAGCAACGAGCAAGCGAAAAAAACGGTGATGCTGGAAAATGCCTATTTTTACGGCTTCTTATATGGCGCCTTGCTTATTTTATTGGTTTATAACCTCGTTCTTTTTGTGTATTTAAGGGAACGGAAGTATTTACTTTACTCCTGCTATTTATTTGCCTTTACCGCGTTTAACTTTACCTACACAGGACATGGCTATTGGTGGTTTTGGGGGGCTTACCCATCTGTACAGCAGTGGTTAATGCCCGCTCTCATGCTTTGTTACATAACGGCCGGTGTAACATTCACAATCGAGTTTTTAAACACTAAGAAATACTTACCCTCGCTTTTTGCAAAGCGTAAGCTTATTTACTCAGGGTTGCTGCTACTTGCACTGATTATGTTGATATACGGCAATCAGCGTTTTGCCATCCTGGCCCAACTTGTTATTTTAACCAGCTTATCATTGTGGATGTTACTAATTGGCATACTTTGCTACAGAAATGGCAATACGCTGGCTAAGTTTTTCGTGCCTGCGATTTTATTGGGTACTGGCGGCGCCACGGTTTCTAGCCTTGCTACCTGGGGGGTTGTTCCCTATTCCCAGTGGGCGTTTAGAGGTATAGAGCTGGGTATGTTTTTAGAAATGTCGTTATTGTCTGTCTCATTAGGTTTCAATTTTAAAGAAGTGTATAAAGCGCGCTTAAGTGCTGAATTTACTTCCCGAGTAGACCCTCTCACTAATTTATATAATCGCAGAGCATTTTCACAGTTAGTTTATCCACTTTGGGAGTTGGGCGTTCGCAAAAAGCAAAAGCTCGCAGTTGTTCTCATTGACTTAGATTGGTTTAAGCAAATTAACGATGCATTTGGACACGATGCCGGAGATCGGGTTTTAGAGTTAGTCGCTAAAACAATAAAAGAACGAGTGCGAAGCTCAGATCTGGTTTTTCGCTGGGGTGGCGAGGAGTTTCTACTGTTTTTGCCCGACACCAGCTTACAAGAAGCAACAACGCTTGCCGAGACATTACGCGTGGCTGTTGAAAAAGAAACCAGTGGAGGGATTGCAAAAGTGACCATGAGCATTGGCATTGCATCACTCGCCCCTTATCACCAAACGGCGGCAGAAAATGAAGAAAGCAATTTAAAAAGTACCGACAAAACGAATGAAATGTCCTTACATGAGTTAATAAAATCTGCTGACAACGCACTGTATCAAGCAAAGCAGAATGGTAGAAATTGTGTGGTAGCTGCGTAAGCCAAGCCCTAACAAGGGCGTGTAATTAGGCAAAGTTAAGCGCAGAAAATTGTCTATTTCAGTACTTCATATCCAGATCTCTTATTCAGCTGTCTATTAGTAGGGTCTACCACGGTGTTGTGGCTTTGTGGTGTTCTAGCGTATGCTTTGTTTTTTATCCTCGCAGCAATTTCTTATGTATCAAAATTTTCAAGCCGAACTCGACTGGGCACGACTCCATATGCCACGGACTCAAAAAGCCGTCGCCGAACTACCTGAATTGAGCCACATCAAACTAGCGTGCAACATGCACTTAGACCTAAAAATGGCCCCGCTCGTCGAGGGATTGTTATCGCGTGGTTGCGAAGTTTTTCTCACAACGTGTAATCCCACAACGGTGCAGGACGATGTTGTCGACTATTTAGTTAAAAAGGGCGCAGTCGCGCATGCATGGCGCGACATGGATGACGCAGAGTGGTCTGCCTCGTTCGACAAAGCACTTGAATGGCAACCTACTCATTTATGCGAGATGGGGGCAGATCTCACCGCACGTTTTCATGAAATTTCTAGTAAAGGCGCAGCTGTACCTAACGTAAAAGCAAGCCTTGAAGCAACGGGCTCTGGTATTAGTCGCTTAAACGGTATGTCTCCTCAGTACCCTATTTTTAATTGGGATGATTTGCCAGTAAAAGAGGGGCTTCACAACCGCCATATGGTTGGCTTAAGTGCTTGGCAAACCTTTTTCCAAACTACGCATTTAACGCTTCACGAGAAAGTAGTGGTAGTGGTGGGCTACGGACTTGTTGGGCAGGGAGTGGCTGCTTCTGCAAAAGCATTTGGTGCCCAAGTGCAGGTGGCTGAAATAGATAAAGCTCGTGCTTTACAAGCGAAATACGATGGTTGGCCGGTAGTACCCTTAGCTGATGCCGTAAAAACCGCTGATATTATTGCCACAGCAACAGGTGCCAGCGGCGTAGTTCATGCTGGGCATTTGGACGCTATGAAAAATAATGCGTTTCTTTTAAATGTTGGGCATGTTGCCAAAGAAATAGATGTAGCGCACTTAAAAGCGAATGCCACCCATACTGAACCAATGCCTTATGTGAATGCTTATACCGGAAATGGAAAAACGATTTTCTTATTAGCCGACGGCTCGATGTTTAATTTAACTGCAGGTTATGGAGATAGTTTAAACGCGTTTGACGTGACATTAGCGGTAATGGCCGCAGGCATAGGTCATATTGTAGGGGAGGGGGAGTCTCACGAAAGAGGACTTTATCTGCTGCCTGAATCGGCATGGTCTTCGGCACTTTAGCAATGCGCGCAGACATTGGCTTTAATAGCCAATGTCTGCGAATAACTAAAAGGTATGTTTAGTTTTTTGTGATCTGAAGGCGTGTGTTTGCCAACGTAAGATTACTGGTAGAAAAGCGGTTAAACTTGTTTGCTGACACCGAACGCTCAAAGTTCTCTACGCAAAGCGTGGCTTTGCTTTCTAAGCAATTTAATACAGCAAGGTTATTAAGCGCGATGCTTTTGTTACCCGACTGCTCAACTGCTTTCTCACAATGAATTTGAGCGGCTTCTAAGTTACCTGTGGCAATGTGAGCCACGCACAAGTTTGTATGCAAAGGCGCTTGCATAGATGCTATCGATGTACGAGCAAGTTGAGCATTAAGTTTGCGAATACCACTGGCGTAATCGCCGTTTTCTACGTCTTGAACGCCGTATACATCCTCTACAGTAGTTCGTAGTTTAAATACACTGTTATCGCTTTGCGCTAACGCACTGGTCGCAAAAAGAAGAGTGGTTGCTAGGGTTAAAACTTTAATCATGATATTTTCCCACTTGTCGCGTTAGTTAATTTGTTTTTAGACTTATCGATGCGTGAACTTTAACGTGGCTGATAAGGCATTGGTTAACGTTTTGTTAAACGATGATTGGAGAATAGTGACTTTTACTGTAATTACATGATGAAAAGATAATTACGTACTCATTTCTTTCTAATGAAAACCTAATGTTCATTATTTTTTTGTTTATTTTTAATTATTTCAAATGCTTACATTTTTTTGATTGAGGTTTTTAAGTGCCTTCCACGTTATTCAGAATTGAAAGTTTTGTCGTTAATACCGCAGATAACACCATTTCTTGCGATGAACGCGCAGTGAAGGTAGAGCCAAAATGTATAAAAGTGTTAAATGTATTGGCAGACAATGCGCCTGAGGCAGTAAGTCGTGAATATATTCACAAGGCCGTCTGGGGAGAACGCGTGGTTGTCGATGAGGCACTTTCACGTGTTATTTCGCAATTACGCCATGCTCTGAATGACAATAAATCTAAAAGGCTGATAAAAACGATACCTAAACTGGGGTACAAACTAACCGTAACCCCAAGCTATGTTAATAGCGAAACCTCTAAAAGTGATGCTCAAGCACCAGAGACATCATCAACTCAGTCTTTATCTGCTAACAGCCACGAAAATGCAGCCCACCCAAATCAGAAAACCACTAGATTGGAGGGCAACAGCCCTGAGCTTGTAGACAGCCCTGAGCGTAAAGACAGCCCTGAGCGTAAAAACAGCCCTGAGCGTATAGACAGCCCTGAGCAAAAAGACAGCCCTCAGCCTGCAAACGCTTCAGAGCCTACATCAACTCGCTCTGATACCAACGCCAATAAGATGTCGGCATCTACCTCATCAAATGCTCGCTTTAAAGTGTGGCTCGCTATAGTGGCTCTCATTGTGATAGCGGCACTATTCTTTACCATGAGCAGAACTACTATATTAAAGACAGACAGTCAGCATGAAACCTCTCATCAAGGCATAACAACTTCTATTGCAATACTTCCTTTTAGTCAGATTTCAGATGATACAGATTCGTCGTATATTTCCCTTGGTTTAACAGAAGAAATTAGTTCAAGCTTATCGACAACGCCCGGCTTCAATGTGCCTTCGCGCTACTCTACACTAGCGCTAACTAAACAAGGTCTATCGTTAGCCGATATTGCCAAAACACTAAATGTGAATTACGCCCTCGAGGGCAGCGTTAGAAGAATCAATCAAAGCTTCAGAATATCGGTAAGATTAATTGCTCCATATGAGGATAAAACGCTGTGGAGTGAGCAATACGACGTAACCAGTAATGATTTACTCAAAGTACAATTAGATATTTCCAATGCAATTATTACCCGTGTATCTGCTACCAATACCGCATCGGAATCTGTATTAAAATCGGGTATTACAGACAACGCCGCTGCTTATCAAGCCTACCTTAAAGGTACATATTGGTGGATGAATGGCACAACCAGTGAGTGGTTTACCAAAGCTGAAAAAGCGTTTCTACAGGCTGTGAACCAAGACCCCACATTCTCGGCGGCTTATGGCAGTCTTGCTTATATTTATGCGCGCTATAACTTCTACGATTTGTACATACCGCAAGAGGAGGCGCTACCCAAAGCAAACGCTGCAATTGATAATGCACTGAGATTAAACCCTTATGATGCCAATGCACATAATGCTACGGCTATTCTGGCTACCCTTGATTACCGTTTCGATGACGCTCAAGCAGCGTTAAATCGAGTGCTAAGTCGCAATGCTGACAATTCAACAAGCCTGTATCTGTCTTCTGAGCTAGCGTTGGCTAAACTGCAGCCAGAGCGCGCGCTTTCGCTCGCTCAGCAGGCACTAGATAAAGAACCACTTTCACCGTGGGTAAACGTCAATCTGGCCATTGTGCATTATTGGCGGGGAGAAACGTCGTTAGCCTTGGCAACGTTAAAACGAGCCCTAGAAATAGACGATATGTACACATGGGCCTATGTATGGAAGGCTAGGATACTGGCGTTAGAAGGCAATAATGCCGCTGCAATAGAAGCAATGGAAGCGTGTTTGTCTATTGATCCATTTTCTTCAGTAAATGCAGCGTATCTGGGAAATCTACATTCGCTGACAGGAAATAACAGCAAAGCTACGCAATGGTTTACCCATGCAGCATCTTTGCTTGGAGATAGCACCATAGCTCGCTTTTGGAAAACTCATGCTAGTCGTTTACGCAAAAGTGACGTAACTAATACTGATATTGCGCTTATGGAATCTCTTCTTTCTGAGCAAACCCAGGCGTTTAGCGTTATCCCGCTACTTACCGATGGCTACATAGCCACCGAGCAACAAAAAAGCGGTTATGAGGTAATACTCAATCATTTTCCATCTTTATCCAAACCCACTCCAATTGTGAATAGTCACAATGTAGAAGCCGCTTTCGCTCTGGTTAGACTCTCTAGCGATGCGCCTCAAAAGGCTGTTCACATCGAAAAGGCTCTCAACGAATTTTTGCGTACCTACTCGCGGTGGGCAGCTCTTTCTGGATTACAGTCTCGTTATGACAAATTAAGTAAACGCAGATATAAAAAAAGCGAGGACGCTTCATGACGACCTCGCTTTTGATCTTTAATGAAAAAATAGACTAGCGGCGCTTGAACGGCGGATGGCCGCTAAAATTTGTTGAGCTTTCCGACTCGTTAGTCATTTCAAACTGCGCAACATCTACCACCGGTACGCACTCTACAGAGCGTTTGAATGGCGGTTTGCCGCGCATATCTACGCTCATTCTATTTTCACATTCTGTAGACGCATTCAGCAGTTCGAATTGCGCTACATCGTGTTCGCTCACTTCAACAAGCTCACGTTTGAAGGGAGGCTTTCCGGTGCGATCAACAATTATCATTTTTTTCACGCTGGCGTTGTTGGCACCAGATTCAGCGCTCACAGCAGCAAAGGGAGACGCCGCTAGCGAAGATAAAAACAAAAGAGGCAATATAGATTTTTTCATAATGAATCCTCATTTAACCAGTGAGTTCAATGTTATTACGTGTGAAGTTTAACTTTTGATGACTAAAAAATAATCCTATCTCGCGATAGCTAAAAACTATCAATTTTGTAGAAGTTATAAAGATAGCTTAGTCAGAAAAAGGTGGGTTTGCACGTTTTGTGTGCTGTTATGCGCTGAGGTGGTGCGTGGAAAACCATGGAGCGCCAAAATCAATCTAAAAATCAGTAGGTTATTTTTTGGCTTTTTAATTGCAAATCTCTGATCAGCAAAAGTAGTTACAACACTACACCGTGAAGTTTGAGAGAATGAGTATGAACAGATATTTCAACGCTTTGAAAACAGCATCTTCGGCAGTGATGTCAGCCATGCTGGTTTGTTTATTTCTGATGAGTATCAACGCTTCTGCAAATTCTTTTTTACTAACAAGCAGTGGTGGTGGAACCTTGTATCTTCAATCTTCTGATGAAGAGCAAAGAGTGTTCAATTATCTCATCGATACAGGCTCTTCTTTAACCATTCTCAATAAGGCCACATTCAAAGCGTTTAAAAGTGAACAGAGCGTAAAACAAGAAGGTGTTGTTATTGCCAAACTGGCCAACGGCCGCAAGCAAAAAGTAAAGCTATATACCATACCGCTACTGACGCTAAGCGCTGATTGTCACTTCGAAAATGTGAAAGTGGCAGTCATGGATAATCAACACAACATCTTAGGTATGGAAGTGCTTAGCAGAGCCGCGCCTTTCGGTATTCAAATGTCACCGCCCACGCTAACGCTTAACCAATGTGATGATGAATTGATGCCCGAATTGGTTGCAAAAAACACCAACAATTAGTGGCGCACAATCAGTAGCCCCGACCTCTCCCGATAATGCCTGTTAATAATGTAAATTAGCCTTGCAATACCCTTCCTGCATTCCCACGCTTTGCTAGAAAACTTGCCAGCGCCTTCTGAGTGGGCAATCATCTATGCGGATTGGTATTTTAATTTTAGATGTATAAGGCTCACCACATGCAAATAGGCGGAAAAACACAGCAAGAAGCATTAGAATCTTTACGCGATATGACTACAGACATGTCGCCTATTCCCACTTCTGAATATACCGCGCGTATTGAAAAAGCACAGCAGATCATGCAGACAAACGGTATTGCAGCGCTGTATTTAAATGCTGGAACTAATCTAGCATATTTCACCGGAATGCAATGGTACGCAAGCGAGCGATTAGTTGGCGCTATTTTACCTGCACAAGGTGATGTGGTGTATATTGCCCCCGCTTTTGAAATCGAATCTCTAGAAGAGCGTAAAGTTATAGCCGGCGATATTATTGGCTGGCAAGAGCATGAAAGTCCTTATGCGCTCTTTGCTTCATTATTGAGTGATATAGATACTGCGGGTGGTAGCAAGGTAGGTATTGATGAATCTACTCAGTTTTTCATTGCAGATGGTTTTCGCAAAGTGTTACCCACTTCTTTTGAGATTATTAATGGTAGTGAGGTAACAGCACATTGCCGCATGCATAAGTCTGAGAATGAATTAGCCCTCATACAACGAGCTATGGACATGACGCTAGCCGTACATAAAGCCACGGCGAGTATGCTTAAAGTTGGTATGACAACCACAGACGTTGAGGCTTTTATTAATGAAGCGCATAAAAAGGTTGGTGCCAGTGGCAGTTACTTTTGCATTGTATTGTTTGAAAAGGCCACCTCGTTCCCCCATGGAGTTAAAGATCCGCAGGTTCTTAAAGCCAACGATTTGGTTTTAATTGATACTGGGTGCAAGCTGCATGGGTATCTCTCAGATATTACGCGAACCTATTGTTTTGGTGAGCCAAGTGACAAGCAAAAGCGACTTTGGAACAGCGAAAAGAAAGCACAGATAGCGGCATTTAATACCGCCAGTATTGGAAATACTTGCGGAGCTGTTGATGCCGCTGCGCGCGAGAGTCTGCAAGCCGATGGGTTAGGGCCTGATTATACGCTGCCTGGCCTACCTCACAGAACAGGTCACGGAATTGGTATGGATATTCACGAATGGCCGTATTTAGTGAAAGATAACCCACACCCTCTAGCAGCGGGAATGTGCTTCAGCAATGAGCCTATGATTGTGGTTCCCGGTGAGTTCGGTATCAGATTAGAAGATCACTTTTATGTCACTGAAAACGGGCCAGTGTGGTTTACACAGCCCAGCAAATCTATCACCGAGCCGTTTGATTTTTAAGCAGCATTATAGGCAGGTAATCATAAATAGCAGTGATTCTTCAAACTAGATAAACATCATTAGTACAGCTCTTTTCAATGCTCTACACTAGCGAAATGTAAATTAGATGTAAAAATGCCGATTTAACCGTCGGCTTGGTTGTATTTTGCGAGGGTGAATGATGTCTGGAACTAGTGCTGTGAACAATCAAGCAAATAATGAAGAAATCACCATGTTTAAAGACATGGTGTTACGTTTTATAGACCAAGAAATTTTGCCCAACTACGAGCAATGGGAAAAAGATCATCATATGCCTCGTGAAGTTTGGCACACCATGGGCAGCGCTGGTATGTTGTTGGTTGATATGCCAGAAAAGTACGGCACGGCAGACGCAAGTTTTGACGTTTGCCAAATGATTCAGGAAGAAATGTGCCGACTAGGATTACACAGCCTGGCAACGGGATATAACATTCACGCCAACATTGTGGCTCCCTACCTATTAAATATTGGTACCGAAGAGCAAAAAGACTATTGGCTTCCTAAAATGGCTACAGGAGAAGTGCTTACCGCATTGGCGATGACCGAGCCTAATGCGGGAAGTGATGTGGCCGGAATGAAAACCAATGCGGTTAGAGACGGCGATAGCTACATTTTAAACGGCTCCAAAGTGTTTATTACCAACGGTAATCAGGCCGACATGATTATTGTATGCGCCAAAACCGACCCAAAAGCCGGAGCAAAAGGCGTGTCTTTATTTTTAGTAGATACGACTTTGCCGGGTTTCTCCACGGGTAAGCCTATTCACAAAATTGGTCAACACAGCAGCGACACGGGTGAACTCTTTTTCGAAAATATGCGAATACCGGCCAACGCCTTGTTAGGCGAAGAGGGGAGAGGATTCGTTTATCTGATGCAGGAATTACCCCGAGAACGTTTGGGGTGTGCGGTACAGGCTATTGGCCATGCACAAGGGGCGTTAGATCTTACTATCGATTATGTAACCCAACGCAAGGCGTTCGGTCAAACAGTGGGGCAATTTCAAAATACCCGGTTTAAATTGGCGGAATGCCAAACAGAACTTGAAATGTGTAGAGCGCTGCTTGAAAAGCATATGGATAAGTTCAGTCGAGAAGAGATGACAGTAACCGATGCAGCTATGCTTAAACTAGCTGCTACCGAAATGCAGGTGAAAATGGTAAATGAATGCCTGCAGCTGTTCGGCGGTTATGGTTACACCGATGAATATCCTATTTCGCGCTTTTACCGAGATGCTAGGGTGCAAACCATCTATGCCGGCAGCTCTGAAATTATGAAAGAGGTTATTGCACGAGGAATGCTAGGGCGTTAATCGAGAATTTTAATACCAACAACAAAAATAATAAGCCCGCTTAATTGACGGGCTGCTTTTTTTTACGGATTCTTTTACGACTGCTTTATAGTTCTTTTATAAAAACACCGGCATGCTTGCCTAAGCGCTCTATCAAGGCATCACCAAGCGCTGAGGCAGGCGTCCAAAATCCGCCTTTTACATCCGAAATATCTTTTGCCAGGCAAAGCGCAGCCTGAGACAGCATTTTTGCAGTGCTTCCGTAGCCTGGGTCTTTATCGCCTGTCACTTTCACTGTTTGCATTTCGCCATTACTCAGCTGAGCATAAAAGCGCATGTCGAACATGCCGTTTTCCTGCTCTTCCCGTGAGGGGCCTTCACCAGGCTTTGGTAAAATATGATCTGCAAGAAGGTTTCTCAAAGGAGAAAAACTTGCCGCTCCTACAAAAGCACCTAGACCGAGTGTAGTTATCCAGGCCTTACTTGCTGTTTTGCTCGACATTGCTTCATCGTATTTAAAGTCTTGCCCATACAAGCTACTTAGCAGCTTATTACTGCGGTGAACAATACGTTCGTTGATGGCTGCCATAACAAAAGGCATTGTCCAAATACCGAGCTCGCTGTCGTATTCCGCCTTTTTGTGGTTTTTCTGCCGCTGATGGAACGGATGCTCAGGACCGCAAAGCACATAGGGGTTTACTAACAACTTTCTTAAACTTGCGTCTTCACCTGCCTCTTTGAGCACATTTAACATGCTGGCAATGGTGCCACCCGATGCAGCGCCTTTAAGCTTATATACTCGCATCTTAATTTGTGAAGCTGGCTTGCCTGTTTTTTCTATAGCGAGCTTTTGCGAAAAATATACGCCTAGGTCTGACGGTATTGAGTCGAAACCCGAGCAATGAATTATTCGTGCACCCGAGTGCTTGGCTTCATCCTCGTACTTGTCGAGCATCGCCTTTATCCATTGAGGCTCGCCAGTTAAGTCGCAATAGTCAGTACCGGTTTGTGCACACACTTTAACTAGTGTTTCACCATACAGTGCATATGGCCCCACGGTTGAGATAATCACGTTGGTTTTCTCGCACAACGCGGTAAGCGCGGTTTCGTCGCTAGCATCAGCAATAAAGTGCGGTAGTTCAGTTAAATTGTGCTGTGCTTTTAATGCTATGAGTTTTTGTTCATCTCGCCCTGCTATCGCCCACGAAAACTCGTTTTGGGGCAAGCCAGATAGGTATTCAACCATGATCTTGCCAACGAATGAGGTGGCGCCATAAAGAAGAATGTCAAAAGAATCAGGTTGTTTTGCAGCTGGCATAGGGGACCTATTCGGTTTTGTCGTGCTTCATCAACCAGGCATAAGCAGTGGTGAATGCCGGCTCTTGAAATTGTTTTAACCCGGTTTCTGCAAATGGCACGGCAACGGGGTTTCTGCGCAATGACTCTTTAATGTCAGTAGGGCTAAATACTACAACGTCTAAACCGTCAATTAATTCAATGGCAGCCTCGAGTTTAAAGCCAATAGCGCTGCCAGCAAACTTACCTTTGCTCTGGCGCTGGCGAATAATTACTGCGTCAATTTTGTAATCGGCAACCAGCTTAGCGAAGGTGCTTTGAAAGCTTTTAAGCCCCTTAGCGCTGGTGTCTGCTAATGTTAACCGGCGCGAACGGCAGTCGGGAATGTGAAACAAACCATCGATAAGCGACAACAGACACACCGTTGCTTCGTTACTCTTTATATCTATACCGCAGACTTTCATATTAATTCCTATATCTATTTGCCTTCAGTATAACCCGATTCGATACTTTTACGGCACTTAGGCTACTATTTTCCCTTTTTCAATGCCATTTCGCTGCCCTTAATTTGGTGAAGAGCGTATTAACATCTGTATTTTGTGATAAATTCGGTAAAAAACGCCTATTCTAGTTCGATAAATTCTATCGCTAAGTGCATGGCTAACGCGCCTTCTCTCCCTTCAACTAGGTCGTAGAGCGTGTATTGATCGAGCTCGGCGATAAATTTTGATGTTGCATCTTGAAGAATAGTTCTCAGCCTGCAAGACGGTGAAATAACACATTTGTTGGTTGGTGAAGCAAAGCACTCAGCTAGAGCCACGTCTTCTACCGTGAGCCTAAATACTTTTCCGATATTTATGGCTTTGGGATCTAAAGCCAGTCGAACACCGCCTCCACGCCCCTTTGTGCCTAAAATGTACCCGTGCTCAATAAGCAAGGTAATTACCTTCTTCAAGTGGTTGTAAGAGACAAAGTACGCGTCTGCAATCTCACTGGTCTTTACTGTTTTATTGTTCCGCAACGCCAAATAGATAAGAACGCGAAACGCCAAATTCGTAAATGTGTTTATTTTCATAGGTCATCTAAAAAATCGATTGATGTAATCGTCAAATTTTACAGTAATGTAAAAATTAAATATATATTTAGAATATACTTTATTGTATATTTTGTTCTAAGATAGAACAAAATGAAATAAGGTGGCGTAATGACAATTCTTGGCTACATTGCAGCCGTGCTCATGGGCATGGTGCTCGGTGTAATAGGCGGTGGCGGTTCAATACTTACTGTTCCAATACTGGTTTATCTAATGGGAGTGGCTCCGGATGTGGCGACGGGTTACTCATTGTTAATCGTTGGAGCTACTGCTGCTTATGGTGCTGTACGGTATTTTAAAGAAGGGTTAGTAGACGTTAAGTCCTCCATATTATTTGCCATTCCCTCAATTATTGCCGTTTATCTATCTCGCGCTTACTTAATGCCGTCAATTCCAGAAACTATAGAGTTTCAATCAATAGCGATAGAAAAGAACTTGGGCATTATGGTTTTGTTTGCTTCTTTAATGCTTGCCTCCGCTGCGATGATGTTGAAAAAGGCATACAGCAAAGCGACTCCTTCCAAAGTAACAGCCGAAAACACCTCTCCCAATATTGCCCTCATTGTTGTAGAGGGCGCTGTGGTTGGCGTGATCACCGGCATTCTTGGCGCAGGAGGTGGCTTCCTTATTATTCCAGCGCTGGTTCTAATTTTGGGAATGCCCATGAAAAATGCTGTGGGCGCTTCTCTATTCATAATCGCACTGAAGTCGTTACTTGGCTTTGTTGGCGACTTACAAACTGGGATCCAATTGGAGATGCCTTTGCTTCCACTCATGTTGGTAGCGACGTTCATTGGGATGGCAATCTCCACGAAGGTAGCGGGGAAACTAGATGGTGCAGCTTTACAAAAGTTTTTTGCATTTTTCACTCTAGTTATCGCCGTTTTTATTATGTCAAAAGAGCTTCTTTAAGGGGAATACCATGAACGTTGAAACATTCTACGACAACAAAACAGCAACCTTCACTTATGTACTCTTCGATCCTACTTCGAAGGAGTGTGGAGTAATAGATTCGGTTGCCGACTACGATATTTTTTCTGGTCGCGTATCGATGGAGAGCGCCGACAAAGTCATTGCATTTATTAACGACAATCAGCTTATTAATAAATGGATTTTGGAAACCCACGTACATGCAGATCATATAACGGCAGCGCACTATTTGAAGTCGAAAGTGGGCGGTAAAATTGGCATTGGTTCAGGCATAAAAGCAGTTCTTGATACCTGGTTAGACGTTTTCGAAATTTCAAATGATACGCCCAATGATGGCAGCCAGTTTGATGTGTTATTCGAAGAAGGTGACACGTTTAACATAGGTGAGTATGAAGTAGCAGTTTGGCATACGCCGGGTCATACACCAGCATGTGCGAGCTTTCTAGTCGACGGGAAAATTTTTGTCGGTGATACCATGTTCGCGCCGAACTTAGGCACAGCAAGGTGCGATTTCCCTGGCGGCAGCGCAGAGCAACTCTATAACACCATTCAACGCTTTTTTACTCTGCCTGACGATACCGTTGTACATCTTGGGCACGATTACCCTAAAGAAGGTAACGAGCCACTGTCTACGCTGACGATCAAAGAGGCAAAAGAAACCAATAAACAAATCCGTCCAGATGTGCCTTTAGCTGAATATGTTGAAAAACGGGAAGCAAGAGATGCCACTCTCGCTGTGCCAAAACTGCTGTTGCCGGCTATTCAGGCGAATCTTAGAAATGGGCAGTTTGGGGCACCTTCAAAAAGCGGCAAGCAATTTATCAAAATCCCAGTAAACGCTATTTAGGAGGTGGAATATGAATTACGCTAACGTAACACAACAACTTTCAGTTTCCCCTCAGATTTCAGTTGAAGATATAGAGGCAATAAAAGCCGCCGGGTTCAAATCGATTGTTTGCAATAGGCCAAATGGTGAAGGCGCAGATCAGCCCACATTTTCTGAGATAGAGGCGAAAGCTTCCTCAGTGGGTATTCCCTGTGTTTATCAGCCCGTAGTGAGTGGAAAGGTTACAACGGAAGATGCCGTTAAATTTGAAGAGAATCTACAAAAGTTAGAAGGCCCAGTTTTTGCGTATTGCAGAACGGGGACTCGCTCTATTACGTTATGGGCGATGACAGCGGTAAAAACCTTATCTTTTGAAGAGATACTTTCCCTTTCGCAAAAGGCAGGTTATGACTTAAGTGGTGTAGTGCGGCGCCTAAAAAATAGTGGTGAAACGCCTACCGACCATGCCGATTATTCTCACGCCGTAGTGATTGTGGGAGCCGGGGCTGGCGGTGTAGCGGTGGCTTCAAGCCTCAAAGCTCGATGTCCAGACCTTGATATTGCCATTGTTGAGCCAAACGAAGTGCACTATTACCAACCAGGGTGGACACTTGTTGGCGGAGGTGTTTTTAACGCTAATGAAACAGTGAGAACCGTTGCGTCGGTTATTCCACAAAATGTGAAATGGATAAAAGCCGGTGTAGCTGCCTTTTCTCCAAAAGAGAACATGATTGTTGTCGACGGATGCAGAACTGTAAAATATGAGCACTTAGTTGTATGTCCGGGGATCAAACTGGATTGGAGTAAAATTGAAGGTCTTAGTGAAACGCTTGGAGAAAACGGTGTCACCTCCAACTATCGGTTCGACTTAGCACCCTATACGTGGGAATTGGTTAAAAATCTTAAAAAAGGTAAAGCGATATTTTCTCAGCCTCCAATGCCCATAAAGTGCGCTGGTGCGCCTCAAAAGGCCATGTACCTCTCTTGTGATCACTGGCTTAAAGAGGGCGTGCTGGGTAATATTGATGTTCAATTTTACAACACCGGAGCCGTGCTCTTTGGCGTTAAAGAATACGTACCCGCGTTAATGGAGTATGTTCAAAAGTATAATGCGCACCTCAACTTTGAGCATCAGTTAGTGAAAGTTGATGGTAAATCAAAAGTAGCATCGTTCAAAAACCTAGCTGAACCAGATGCTCCTCTCGTGGAGACTGAGTTCGATATGCTCCATGCTGTTCCTCCGCAATCGCCACCTGACTTTATAAAGGTAAGCCCGCTTGTCGATGCCAATGGCTGGATAGATGTAGATCAGTCGACATTACAGCATAAAATGTACGAGAACATTTTTGCATTAGGTGATGCAACAAACTCTCCCAACGCAAAAACCGCAGCAGCAGCCCGAATGCAAGCGCCAGTAGTAGCAAACAACTTGCTTTACGAGCGAGGAGTTCAAACGGGTAAGGCAATATACAATGGTTATGGAAGCTGCCCTTTAACGGTAGAGCGCGGCAAAGTGGTACTCGCGGAGTTTGGTTACGGCGGTAAGATTTTAAATAGCATGCCGTCATGGGTGTTAGATGGCACTAAGCCGTCCCGTCTCGCTTGGTATTTAAAAGAAAAATTGCTTCCACCTATCTATTGGGAAGGCATGCTTAAAGGGCGCGAATGGTTGGCAAAGCCTAAAACGCACACACCTCAATAAGTATTGCGAAATCAATATTCAATAGCATAGTTTAATAACATCGGGTAGATAAGAAAGCTCACTGCCTGATGTTATAAACCCCTCCCGCTCAAGTAAATTAGTTCATCATGACTTCAGTTTTAGAAAGCAAAGAAACCAAAAAATGCAGTGTCCGATTTTTTATCGCAGCGGTGGTATTAGGTGTGTTCGCCACTGCCTTTCTCGATATTGTTAATTACCTACAACATCTCGTTTTCGATAAGCCTTTAACTCGGTATGAGTTCATCGGAAGGTGGGTTATCTATATGACCGACGGTATATTTTCCCATGCATCTATCAAAGCAGCCGCTCCGCGTGTGGGGGAGTTAGCGCTAGGATGGCTAGGGCATTATGGCATCGGAGTAAGTTTTTCTGCACTCATGTTGGCGTTTACTGGATTGAAATGGATGCAAGCCCCTTCCTTTTTGTCAGCATTTATTGTGGGTTTCGCAACCTGCAGTATTCCTTTTTTTGTTATGTATCCCGGCATGGGCTACGGTATCGCTGGGTTATTAACACCTAATCCTGGCATGCTTCAAACAAAAGTATTGCTATCGCATTTTGTATTCTCTGTAGGCCTTTATTTAGCAGGTTGGTTTAATAATAAATGGTGTCAGGAGAGATGGTTTAGTACGAAGGGAGAGGCTTAGTCAGTCGCGCTAAAGACAGGCGCCACATAGACATCTATAGCTCTCTAATTAACTCATTTTTGTTTAGGACTTCTCATGAAAATGTTCAAGAATAAAGGCTTGCGGAACCGCCAAGCCGGCTTGCAAGGCTTTTTATCGTTAGCTTTATCTCTAATCATGTCTTTAGGTATGATGATGTTTCCCGCACATGGGGCTGAGGAATTGCATGGGCCTAATCATTTATCCGTATTTGTCGGTAATACTGACTTTTCAGAACATGGAAGCGGTTTAACCCTCGGTATTGACTATGAATACAGAGTATCTCCCCTTTTAGGGCTCGGAAGTGTTGTCGAATATGCGTATGGCTCGTTAGATGCGCTAACTGTGCTTGCAGTGGCCGATATACATCTTACCGAACAATTTATTGTACAGGTTGGGCCGGGTTTTGAACATTCAAGTGAGCATGATTTCACGGTCGCACGACTAGGTGCGCTTTACGAATATCGCTATCATGAATATACGGTTTCTCCACAACTGCACGTAGATTATCATTTTGGGCACGGCAGTTCAGTAGTGACAGGTCTTGCAATAGGCTTCGATTTTTAACGGCGGTTATTTCAAATCTACATCGACATGATGATAATCAACGCCACTTTCGATAACAAAAGTGGGCACTTCATGTAGCAAAATAATAGATTTTCGAGCTTCAAGCCACGGTGATATACGTTCGTAAATACGTTTAGCCATAGTGTTGTCTAGGCCATTAAACGGTTCATCTAATACAACTAGCGCGGGATTTCTAAGTAGTAGCCTAGCCAAGCACAAGCGCCTAGCTTGACCGCCTGATACCTGCCCGCCGCTCTCACCAAGCCATGTATTTAAACCCTCTGGAAGCGCATCGGCCCATTCAAGAAGCTCAACTTTAGCGAGAACATCAAATATTTTTTGTTCATCTACGTTGTTTAAACCGAGTGTTAAATTGTAATACAGGCTTCCCGATAATAGGCTAGGAGACTGCTCTAGGTAACTACACACGCTGTATAAGCTTTTCGATGATATACCGGTTACAGAGTGCTTATTAATCTTCATATCAACATTGGGAGAAACAGCCGGAGTAAGCTTAAATAAAAGTTTTGCCAGCGTAGACTTCCCTGCTCCTGAACGACCTGTGATAAAAAGTGGTTTGGTGTCAGCAAGGGTAAAAGAAACCTTTCTTTCGAAGCTTGCAGGAATGGTAGGGAGGTTTTTGACTTTGCACGTTATTGTTTTTATGTGATCGATATTGGCTGAACACGTTTCCACTTTTTTGACAGCCAGCTTTTTGAGCCGCTCGCTTGCATATTGTGTTTTTCCCCACGTGCTAAATTGTTCTGGTATGGTTTGCAGTAATTCAGACACCCCAATAAACAAAAGCGCTAACATAACGGCTGTAGGGCCTTCAATTATTTGGTTATTCACGGCCCAAAGACCAGAGAACAAAACGGCACCTTGTGCAATACCAAATAGGCTGTCGGTAATAAACTGAAGTTTTGCTATGCGTTTTTGTAATGCAGCGTGGTGATATTCAAACAGTGATAGCTCATCAAGAGTATTGGTTTGATGCGTATCCATCATATTTTGGCTAGATAAAACAAAAGCTCCTTTAATATGACTAATTAAAGACTCTCTAGTGCTATTGAGTTGGGCTATTGATGCTTTTGCCGCCCCCTTAGTTAGTGAAATCGAAAGCCTGATCAACAACATCCACGAAAGTGCTGCTGTAAGAAAAAACACGGCGGCAAAATCAAACCAGATAAAGCACAAAAAAGCACTGACCAATAAGATAACAAGCCCCGTGGAAAGCGTAGGTATCGTGTAGCGAATCAAAATGCCGTCTAACGCATCTAGGTCTGAGGTAAGACGGCTCAACCATTCGCTATCTGAGGTTTGTCTTATTTCGTGAAGTGGCTTATGCGAGAGTGCTTTGAATATTGTTACTCGATAGGTCGCGATAAGTCTTAAAATAGTATCGTGATTATAAAGCCTCTCGATATAGCGGCCGATGGTTCGGCTTAATGCAAAGTAGCGAATACCCGAACCTGGCATATACATATCAAGCTTTACAATCAAGCCGGCGGTTATCGCTAGCCCTGCCAGTGCAGTCGCTGTAATTAACCAGCCCGATAACGCCAAAAGCCCAACGCCGGATAGCATGGTTAGTAGCGACCAAAATAGGCCAATGAAAAGTCGCTTCCGTTCGCTCTGATAGATAATCGATAGCCAAAATTTCATTGTGGCGCCTTCACTTTTTTAGTTAGGTCAATATGGATATCTGCCATAGAAACTATCCTTGGGTCGTGTGTAGAGATCGCGATTATGGCTTTCTCCCTAAGCTCCTCAATAGCGCCATAGATCAAACCTTTGCTCTTTATATCGAGGCTTGCTGTGGGTTCATCTAGCAATATTATTTGAGACGGGTTGAGCAATACTCTGGCCAGAGAAATTCGCTGCATTTGACCGCCAGATAGGCCTTGGCCGTGCTCACCTAATACGGTGTCGAGGCCTTGATGCTTTAGTGTGATTTCGTTCGTTAAATCAAGTTTCTCTAAAGCCGCTAGCATTTGGGGATCGTTAGCAGCTGGAGCGGCAATAGCAAGATTATGTCGAATGCTGGCATTTTTAATCCATGCTTTTTGCGGTAAGTAGGCAATGGAGCGTTTACTGTTTATTGTTACATTTACCTCTCCAGCAATAGGGTTGAGATAGCCTGCAAGGGTATTTAACAGGGTCGTTTTTCCGCAGCCAGAGTCTCCTGAAAACACAAGTAAGCCGCGCTTTGAAATCTCAGCGGTAACACTTTTATTTAATGGCAAGTGAGATCGGTAGCCCACAACAAGATTTTTCAGTTCAAGCCTTGCGTCACGCTCCGATAGCGTAATTTTTCTTGCATCACCATTGCCGTACTGTTCCTCTTCATACTGTAACTGGGTTAACGATGCTACGATATTATTGGCGGCACCCACCGCGCTGGCTTTATCGTGATAGTAGGCTGAAAGATTTCGCAGGGGCTTAAAAAACTCTGGCGCTAGCAACAAAATGGCAAGGCCTGAGTATAAAGTGAGAGACTGAGCTGGGCCCCAGTTAATAGCTCCATAAAGTGAGAAACCAATGTAAATCGCGAGACTAGCAATAGCCACACTAGTAAAAAACTCAAGCACAGTTGAAGATAAAAACGCGAGCTTGAGTGTTTTCATAACAACCTGACGATAATTATCGCCTCGTGTTGCTACTTCCTCAGACATAGTTTGCTGAGCGCCTAATAGAGAAATAGTAGAAAGGTTAGCAATGCGATCCAGAAAATGCCCAGCTAAGCGCTGTCTGAGCAACGCATATTTTTCATTGATATGCTCTGCGCCCATGCCCACTAAAACCATAAATAGTGGAATGAGCGGCGCAGAAACGAGTAAGAGCACTGCGCAAAGCCAATTTAAATAGGCTACGACAATGATAATAAAAAGGGGCGACAGGACAGCAAGCATTTGCTGCGGCCAGTAGCGCGAGAAGTAACCATCAATAGCCTCTATGTCCTCAATCCATTGCGATGCAATAGCGCCGCCAGAGAGGATTTGTAAGGCAACGGGGCTTGTGTTGTTCCAGCGCGTCATTAGCGTGCTGCGAATACTGCGCTTTACCTTTGCGCTTGCAACCTGAGCTTGGTTACTTTGTTGGAAGTTAAGCCATGGTTTTACCACGCTCACAACAATGAGCAGCAGCCAATATACCCACAAACTTGATAAACTCGAACTGTCGACAAGTACACTATGGGCTATAAAGGCAACTAGTAGCCATTGCGCAATCATAAACAGCGAGGCGCAGCCTCCAAATACAACCGAACGATAAAGGAGAGGGCGCTGACTAGCTATTTGCTGTTTAAGAAATTGTGTGCCTGATATGTTTGTCATATCAGGCATGGGAGCCGGCTTATTGTTCATATTTAGTGGTAACCAGCGTCGCCCACTTTTCCTCTAAATACCCAATATGTCCAGCTTGTGTAGGCCAATACAATGGGAATGACAAATAAGAAGCCAAGTAACAGGAATAATTGTGAGTTGTACGCCGATGCCGCATCATAAATAGTAAATTTGGGCGGTACTATGTAGGGCCATTTACTTGCTAACAAGCCTAAATAGCTAAAAAGAAATATGCCCATCGTTGCTACAAACGGCATACCGTCTTGTTGCTTTTTCACTGCGCGAAGAACAATGTATGCACAAAATAATGCAAGAGCGGGAAGCGCCCAAATTAGGCTAATGCCATCGAACCAGCGTGACATTACTGAACTATCAACAAAGGGAGTGTAAATGCTTACCGCGGCAAAAACTGCCATCAGGCCAAACAGAAGTTTTGGCGTTATTTTATACGCCCATTGTTGAACTGCGCCATCGGTTTTCATAATTAACCATGTGCTTCCTAAAAGGGCGTAACCGATGACTAGTCCAAAACCGGTTAATACCGTAAACGGTGTAAGCCAGTCTAGCGGGCCTCCTGAGTAGGCGAATCCTTCAGTTTCAAACCCCTGAATGTAAGCGCCCACTACTGCTCCTTGTGCAAACGAGGCAACAAAAGAACCAACAGAGAATGACCAGCTCCACAGGTACTTTGATGTCTTTGCTTTAAACCTAAATTCGAACGCCACACCTCTAAAAATTAACCCAGCGAGCAATAGAAAAACACCGATATACAAAGCAGGTAGAAATATGGAGTAAACCAGTGGGAAGGCCGCGAGTAAGCCCGCGCCCCCCAATACAAGCCATGTTTCATTGCCATCCCATACAGGGGCGACGGAATTCATCATTTTATCTCGCGCTTGTTCATCTGGCGCAAAGGGGTAAAGGATACCTTGCCCCAAATCAAAACCATCCATAAGGACATACATCATGATGCCAAAGCCAATTATACCGGCCCAAATAAGTGTTAAATCAAATGTTTGTTCCATAATTATAGGTCTCCATCAATGGCAACGTGGCCTGCAGAAAAAGGACGGGCTGGTCTTTCTATTTCATCCATCTCGTGAGGTGCATTGGCTTTTTCTAAGCCACCTTTGAAAACTTTAAGAAGATAATAAATACCTGCACTGAACACGAGTGCGTAAACTGTGATGTAGCCAATTAATGAAAACAGTGCCATACCACCTGTAAGCGAGGGAGTTAGGCCTTCTGCATGTGTCATTTGACCATAAATGAGCCAAGGTGCACGGCCAGCTTCAGTTACTACCCATCCTGCTAATACCGCTAAGAATGGACTAATGCTCATTATTCTAAGACCCTGCAAAAAGACGGGAGAAGTATAAATTTTACCGCCTCTTCTATAGATGAGCCCCCAGATGCCAAACACGACCATAAGAAGGCCTAAAGCCACCATGACTCTGAATGACCAAAATACGATAAATACAGGAGGTTGCTCTTCAACCGGCACCGCTTTCAAACCTGGTACTTCACCGTTCCAGTCGTGAGTAAGAATGAAACTGGCCAGTTTAGGTATTTTTACCTCAAAGTGGTTTGTTTGTTCTTCTTTATCAGGAATGGCAAAAAGCAGTAGTGGAACGCCGTTACTGGTCTCCCAGTTCCCTTCCATGGCGGCCACTTTAGTGGGCTGGTGCTTCATTGTGTTTAAGCCATGGAAATCGCCAACCACTGTTTGAAGCGGCGCGAGAAACAGCAAAAACCATAGTGCGACTGATAGTGCCTTCTTATTGGCTTCTAACTCGCGCTTTTGCAATATAAACCATGCACTTACACCGGCAACAACCAGGGCGGCTGTTAGGAAAGAAGCCAGTGCCATGTGGGTAAAACGATAGCCAAATGATGCGGTAAACAATGCATCAGTCCAAGACTTCACGTGGTACATACCATTTATCAGCTCTAAACCGTCAGGCGTTTGAAGTAGAGAGTTGGCAGATAAAATCCAAAACGAAGAAATGAAGGTTCCTGTTGCCACCATAATAGCAGCAAATAGGTGAACGCCCTGTGGCACTTTATCTCGACCGAAAAGGAGTACTCCTAAAAAGGAAGCCTCTAAGAAGAAAGCTGTGATGACTTCGTAGCTTAGCACCGGCCCTAAAAAGTTAGCAGTGGCATAAGAAAAGTTGCTCCAATTAGTGCCAAATTGGAAAGACATTACAATGCCCGATACCACCCCAATACCAAAAACAACGGCGAAAACTTGTATCCAAAACTTAGACAGTCGCTGCCAAATTGGGTTTTCAGTTTTAAAGTAGAGCGTCTCGAATCCTGCAATTGTACTTGCCAGACCAATAGTAAAGACGGGAAATATGGCGTGAAAACACACCACAAAAGCAAATTGTATTCTCGATAATACGAGGGGATCCAATTCCATAACGTAAACCTCTCAGTAAGATAACTGGCAATAATGTATTCAGTTTGTTCCCTTTGTGCCCAGCGGGAACCATAGGTGTAATGTACTACATACTTAGTTTAATGTATATTTAAAATGCACATTAAATGAGTTGCGAGAGTCTGAGAAAAACGTCTAAAAAACAAGGGAAAAAACGTTTGGCGACTTCGAACAAAGATTAAATATATGTAACTTAATACTCTTCTTGTTGTTTCTTTTTCACTACAGAGACTTCAAAACCTTTTCCTGGCTAAAAGGAATAAGTGGATTGTAAATAGCCGTAATGATTAATTGGTTGAGAAAGCAATAACGCTTCATTTAGTCGACTGTTTGCAAAGCCCGTTTCAACTCTTAAGTTCGGGTTCACATTTATACGTAAACGTAGTTCTGCAAGAGCGCCTAAAAAGTCATGATCTGCAAGCGGTGAACCATTTAAACGACCCGAATTGCCACTTCTGTGAATAGTGAAGTATCTATATTTAAGCTGTAACTCTGCATATTCGTTAATAGCAATTTGAGTTGAAATGCCCGGCGAGTTCATGTTGTCTCGAGCAAACAAACCGAATATTCCAGTAGGACCAAATTCGAATCTACGGGCACCATAAAGTGTACTGAACCCTTCGTAAGTATCGGTAGTGGGATCATCACCCGTTGCTTTATCAAAAAAGAACTGTATGTTTAGATTCTCAAGAGATGTCGTGACAGCAGCATGAATAAACCCTGCTTTAATGGTGTGAAAACCTAACTTTCCTCGCTGAAACGCTACCTCATAATCAAGGGTGATGTTTTTTGTCACAGAGAGTTGTGCTAAGTGACCAAAGGTATTTCTTTGCGTATTTGGTTTTAGACTGGTTTGGTTAACTGTATCGGTGCCAGTGTAACTATCTCGAAAAGCATAAAAAGCCAGACTGCCGCGAGCTGTCTCTACTTCTGACAAAACGCCGTAAAAGCGTTGGTCAGTTGAGGACTTATCGAGTTCAAACTCGGAAGTGCTCTCTTCGGTGTAGCGTTCGGGAAGTCGAGAAACGGGAAACGTATAAAAGAAGCTTGTAGAAAAGCTTTCTTTGCGATAATCAACTTTCAATCCATCAAAGGTGTTCAGAGTATTTCTAAACCGGTTTCTAGCTACAAATCGACGGCTTCCTATATCCATTGTAAATCGCCCAACTTTTAGTGATAACTCAGGTGGTTCGCTGGTTTTATTACGGTCGTAAATCTGGCTTTTCCAAGATATAGATAGCTGAGTAGGCTCCGTTGTATTTATGTCATCTGTGCCGAGGGGAGTGAATTCACTTGCTTTAAATATTCGGCTATCTACTAGCTCAGCATCTAGTGCAAAGGCTCCTTTTTGCAACGTGAGTTTTGAAGAAACTCTAGTGACGACGACATCGTCCACTTGTTGCTCTGAGCCGAGTTGATTATCGAAATACTCATACCGTGTTCGAATATTGGTAGTTATTTTTATTGATGTTTTGTTTTTACTAACTGGTTGCGAATTTTGAGGCTTACTGTTTAAAGGGCCTGATTTTCGTGTACTTGATTTTTGAGAAGCATGCTTTTGATAGGCTGTGTCTTGGTTAGCTGGCCCTTGATCAAAAAAATAGCGCGATGCAGCTGATGATGCGGGAGCAAACACGATAAGTAATAACGTTATTGTTCCCGCTTTTTTGTTGAAACACATTTTTTGTTCTACCGATTAGTGTCTAACGGCAAACCTTTCCTATGCCACTCATCCATACCCCCGGCTACAGAAAATACGTAGCGATGACCCATCTCATAAAGAGACTTGGCTGCTAACGCCGAGCGCCCACCCGACCTACAAATTAAGTAGATACTGCGTTGGGCTAAATCCTCAATAGCATCTTTCTCTTCACAATGATGTGACAACAGCGGGTGACTACTTATCTTCATCTCAAGTAGCCCCCTTGGCATATTAACCGCTGCTGCGATATGCCCGTGTTGATACTCTTCGTTTTCTCTAACGTCGATTAAAATGACATCGGGTTGTGTTAACGCAATCATCAGGTCGTCTACGGTAACTTCTTCAACACAGGCTTTGACTTCACTAATGTAAACCTTTGGCGTTTTCATTTGGGGAGCCTCAAAGTTGATTAATCGGTACTTTGATGTAGCTCACTTGGTTATCTTCCGGCGGTGGTAATTCACCTGCTCTTACGTTTAATTGTATTGAAGGAAGAATCAAGCGAGGCATACTCAATGTAGCGTCTCGTGCTTCACGCATCTGAACAAATTCAGCCTTTGAAACGCCGTCTTTAACGTGAATATTGAATTCCTTCTGTTCACCAACTGTCACTTTACTTTCGTGAGTACGATGTTGTGTTGGATAGTCATGGCAAACGTAGATACTCGTTTCTTCAGGTAGTGCCAAAATTCGATGTATTGAGTCGTAAAGGGTGCTTGCACTGCCACCAGGGAAATCACATCGTGCGGTTCCCACGTCCGGCATAAACATGGTGTCACCCACAAATACCGATTCTTTGTTAAGTAAATACGCAATATCTGCTGGTGTGTGGCCGGGTACGTGCATCACTTCAAAGCGCAGGTTGCCAACTTCCAGAATATCACCTTCCTCAAATAGCCTGTCGAACTGCGCACCGTTGGGAAGAAATTCTTTTTCCAAGTTGAACAGCGCTTTAAAGATCTTCTGGACCTCTGTAATGCGCGCCCCAATACCAATTTTTGCGTTGTACTTACGCTTGAAAAATGGTGCGGCTGATAAGTGATCAGCGTGGGCATGGGTTTCTAAAACCCACTCAACTTGTAGGCCTCTCTTGTCAATGAAGTCTGCAATTGTTTCAGCACTTTCGGTATGAATGCGACCGGCGCTGTAATCGAAATCTAAAACCGGGTCTATGATCACAGCTTTAGACGTGGATTTGTCTTCTACCACATAAGTAAATGTTTCACTGTCGCTATCTAAAAATGATGTGATTTCAGTTTGTGTACTCATCAAAATCTCCTTAGTAAAGTCAGTGATATAGAAATTCTATATCACTGATAAATAGTCAAAACGTTAGTTAACAGTTAAAGAGACTTTTTACAAAAATACCAATCTACATAGTTGTAACCTGCAGTCTCTCTGCCTTCTGCGTCTTCGATAGTGTGTGGAGGAGGCACAATCACTTCTTCGCCCACTTTCCAGTTTTCAGGGGTAGCACAGCTGTGCTCATCACTGGTTTGTAGCGCTTCAACAAGTCTTACAAACTCGTTGATAGCACGTCCGTTACTCATTGGGTAGTAAACCATAGCGCGAAGAATGCCTTCCGGATCGATGATAAAGGTTGCACGAACCGCAGAAGTATCACTCGCGCCAGGCTGAACCATGCCGTAAGACTTCGCCACTTCCATCGACAAGTCAGCGATGATAGGGAAAGGAATGGTTACGCCGAACTTCTCTTTGATATTGCGAACCCAAGCAATGTGTGAGTGTGTGCTGTCGATAGAAAGGCCAAGTAGTTCGGTATTAAGCGAAGCAAACTTGTCAGCCGCGTTTGCAAAGCCAATGAACTCGGTAGTACACACTGGTGTAAAGTCAGCGGGGTGAGAGAAAAGCACCAACCATTTACCTTTGTAGTCTGACAGTGATTTTTCACCGTGTGTTGTCTTTGCACAAAAGTTAGGGGCAGGGCGATTAAGTTGTGGAAATGTAACCGTGTTTTGATTTTCAGTCGTCATAGTATTGCTCTCTTTATTTAAGGTGTATTTAAGATGTGCATTTAATATAACGACAAATATAAGATTTATCTAATCTAAATTAATGATTATTGAAATTGGTTTATCAGATTGAAGCGATAGCGTGAGGCTATAAAAAAGCTAATAACAACGCATTAGCTATTCTTAAAGGCGGGAGGGAAAAGTTTGTAAAACAGCAACTTACAAAGCCGCACTGCTATTGATTACAGTGCGGCTATTTGTGTGTTTAACTTATCTGGGCCTTAATGAAATTTTTCCAGGCTCAACGTTAAGAGTGAGGGGAATTGTAGAAAGAAAGTTAATGGTTTTATTCGTTGTATCTAGTGTGTACAAAGGGTTTGAAGCTAAAAAGCCGTTAATCAGTTGCATAACCTCAGTGCTTAAGGGGGCCAAGTTTCCTTTATATCCCCCAGCATCAATAGTGCTATCAAGTAAAGATAGTGAGCGAACAAAAATAGCTTTCTTCTCAGCGTCGTAATAGGGCGTGCCTTCTATCGATAAGCGAATATTGGCAGGGTATCTAAAGCCAAATGCCTTAATACTAGCGGTGGCATCGGTACCTAACTGAACAACGTCCCTTCCATCAGGGCCAATACTGACTGAAATATCGTTTACTTCTAGGAAAAGCGGTATACCTGCAAGTGATGCTTTCTGTTGAAGTTTGCTTAATTGGCTGTCGAGTACCTGCTCAACCTCTGCGTTTGACACTGTGTAAGCAGATAATTGTGACAGCGTTGCACAACCACTTAAAATTAGTATAGCGCTAAACATTGTGGATTTTAGAACAGCGTTTCTTGATAGAGCGCCATTAAACTTTGTCTGAATACTAATGCATGAGAAAAATTTCATTATATTTGTGCTCTTAACGAATGCGAAAACGCAGTCAGTAGACATGAAAGCAAGCGATAAATCTACTCTATTGAGATAGCGAAGAACTTGCCTGAGGTATAGAGCCTAAGGTAAAGAGAAAAAAGAGTGAGAACGTGCTGGGGCGTAAAAAGGGGGAACAGAAAAGGCGAGGCCCCATTAAAGGGGCCTCTAGTGCGGCCCGGAGCCGCTACCATGTTGAAACTGCTACTCACATGGCGTGATAAATTGATTGCGGTCGAATATTAAATTCTTCCGTTAAGCTCTGCAGAAATAGGTGAGTCTTGAAGACCTTGCTCTGCAATCCACGCTTGAAGTGTTTTGCCATCTGCCTCAGGAGCTTGTAAATCTTTACTTGGCATTTTCTTAACAAGCAATGTGCCCACTTCAACCGCGTTGCTAGTGACTGCCGTGCGAATAAGGCTTTGACCATTGCATGAAATGCCTGAGTAATAATCGCGTAACTTCAAACGATAATCTGACTGAACGCTACGCATTTTTTTGCGAAGTTCGCCTTTGTCGTCTGCTTGCACAATAGTGCAAATGTTAGCAAGCGCATCGTTGATACCGTCTGCTTGAGCTGCGTTAGAGAATGCAAGCGAAGACGCTGCGATGATGATAGAGGTTTTAACTATTTTCAACATGGTTAAAGTTCCTGTGGCTAATTGATTTATGTTTGTTGCAACTCACTTGTCGTTGCTTGAATTGTATTAAACGCCACCTATACAAAAACAAAAACATGTTGTGCGATATATAAGTATTCAAAACTATACTTTAGGCTAAGGCACTAACAGAAAAGCCGTTAAACTTAAAAAAACGCAGCACAGCAGTTTCTGTAACTTGTGCCTTCCTATTGTTAAATCGACTATCTTGGGAGCTTTCTTTACAGTTGAATTAATGAGTAGTAGGTTTTGCTTACAACTAAAAATAAGGAAAAGCACATGAAGTGCCTGTCGGTATGTTTTGCAGTATTTGTGACTCTGTTTATTTCGGCGTGCTCGTCGGATTATAAGGCGCCCGCAGCTAATCAGGCAGCTGATAAAAAGTCAGAAGAAGTTCTGCGCTGGGAAGCAACGGCAAAGAACGTGACTATTACTCGCGATAACTGGGGGGTACCGCATGTAAAGGGTAAAACCGATGCAGATGCTGTGTTTGGCATGCTGTATGCTCAAGCCGAAGATGACTTTAATCGTATTGAACGCAATTACATTAACGCTATGGGGCGCTTAGCAGAAGATCTTGGCGAGGATGAAATTTACCGGGATCTTCGCATGAAGCTGTTTATTCAGCCTAAGCAAATTAAAAAGCAGTATGAAGAAAGCCCACAGTGGCTGAAAGAGTTAATGGTGGCGTTTGCCGACGGTTTGAATTATTACCTTTATACGCACCCCGAGGTTAAGCCAAAAGTGATAACACGTTTTGAGCCGTGGATGGCGCTCACCTTTAGTGAAGGCAGTATTGGCGGTGATATTGAGCGCGGCGTAAATATGGCTCGATTGGCCGATTTCTACGGTAATGATATGGCAAATGTACCGTATCCAACCAAATCAATGCATTCACCTGACCAATTAACCTCAGAGCCAGGTGGTTCAAATGGCTTTGCTATTGCTCCTAGTCGCACGAAAAACGGTAATGCGCTTCTTTTAGTAAATCCTCATACCAGCTTTTATTTTCGGCACGAAGCTCACGTGCAATCAGAGGAAGGGTTAAATGCCTACGGGGCATCTACCTGGGGACAATTCTTTATCTACCAAGGTTTTAACGAGCGTGTGGGTTGGATGCACACATCAACCTACGTGGACGTTATAGACGAATACGCAGAAACCGTTATCGAAAAAGAGGATGGTTTGTACTACCAATATGGCGATGAGCATCGCAAGCTCGAAACGCGACTCATCGAGCTACCTTACAAAGCAAAAGACGGCACTATGCAACAAAAGCAAGTCACTGCTTATTTCACCCATCGCGGTCCAATAGTGCGCTCTCATAACGGCAAGTGGATATCGGTGCGTTTAATGGAGGAGCCGGTTAAAGCGCTTATACAGTCGTACACTCGCACAAAAGCGCAAAATTACGATGAGTTTTATACCGCGATGAAAGGCTTAACGAATTCATCGAACAACACCGTATACGCCGATGCAGATGGCACTATTGCCTACTTCCACGGCAATTTTGTACCTCGTCGAGATACGGCTTTCGATTTTACTCAACCAGTAGATGGAAGTAACCCTGCTACAGATTGGCAAGGCATTCACCCCCTTGAAGAGCATATCCATATTAAAAACCCAGGTAACGGGTGGATTCAAAATACCAATAACTGGCCTTACAGTGCGGCAGCCGAGTTCAGCCCTAAAAAATCGGATTACCCAGCGTATTATTCCGGTACCACTGAAAACTATCGCGGTATTCACGCAATTAACTTGCTTAAAAGTACGACTGATTTTGACATCGATAGTCTTATTAATGCCGCTTACGATAGCCATTTAACTGGGTTTGATGTGTTGCTTCCGCCCCTGTTTAAAGCTTTTGAGTCCTTGCCTGATTCTGACCCCGGAAAAGCGTCATTACGAGAGCCTATTGCAACGCTTAAAGCGTGGGACAACCGCAGTGGCGTAGACAGCGTGCCTACCTCTGTGGCTGTTTTCTGGGGCATGGATTTGATGAAGGCCGTTCGCAATAAAGCGCGAGCTGCTGATGTGAGTGTTTATACCTATATGGAGAGCATGGCTTCTAACGATGAGCGCCTTATTTCTCTAAAGTCGGCCGTTGATAAGCTAGCTCGTGACTTTGGAACCTGGCAGACCCCATGGGGAGAAATTAATCGCTTCCAACGCATTAGCCCCGATATTCGACAGCATTTCGATGATGATGCACCAAGCTTGCCCGTTGGTTTTGCGTCTGGCCGGTGGGGGGCTCTTGCGGCCTACGGCCAAAATTATGGCCAGGGTGAAACAAAGCGAATTTATGGCACGCGTGGAAATAGCTTTGTGGCAGCAGTTGAATTTGGTGAAAAGCTAAAGGCTAAGGCGATAACCGCCGGTGGCTTGAGTAACGATCCAAACTCACCACATTATAACGATCAAGCGGAAGTCTATGCATCAGGTAAATTGCGCGATGTGTATTTTTATGCTGACGATATCGCGGCGAATGCAGAAGAGACTTATCGACCGGGGCTGCGATAGCATGCATTGATGAGTGAACGATGGGTGGTGAGTGATGTGTGGCTTTAATTTATCTTATCCTGCATCACCCGTTGTTACTCTTCGTTAAGTAACTATTGCTTCATATTGTTTACCCTATCAAACAATTGCCGCCTTTTGCCTTTGCTTTGTATAGGTTTTCATCGGCAAGTTTTATGACATTCGAAGGCGTTTGTCCCTGATGTATTGTAACCGTACCCATGCTGATACTCACTACATTCCCGTCTCGATGATTAAAATCGTGACGAATGTCTAGCTTTTCAATCAGGGTAATAACCTCATTGAGGAGGGTCGGGGATTTATTCAATCTAGTTTCTTTCACCAGCAAAGCAAACTCCTCTCCACCGTAGCGATAGACCTGAGCGTGGTTAACCTGCTGTAAGCATCGGCCAACGCGTCGTAAAACCGTATCGCCTGCTTCGTGACCATAGTGGTCGTTATAGGGTTTAAACGCATCAATATCGGCTAAGGCTAAGATATAGTTGTCGTTTGAATTTAATGCTGCCTGTAAATCTCTATCGAATGAACGCCTATTCATCAGCCCCGTTAGGCCATCTATATGCGCTATTTCCTCAAGCTTGCTATTTGCCTGCGCAAGCTCGGTGGTTCTTGTCTGAACCTGTTGTTCAAGGTTAAGTTGCGCTTCTATAAACCGACGGGCCATTGTTCTAAAGGCGTCAAGGGCTAGCTTTACTTCGCCTTTGAATTTCCAGACGTGCTCTTGATTTGTAATTACGCCTTCATAATTTTTTGAATCCATCTGCGCTGCGACAGAGGCGAGTCGTCGAAGAGGCTGTGATACCTCACGAGTGACTTGCCAGTAGACAACGAGTAATAAAAGCCCCAACATAATTATACCCGTAGTAAACACCCGCAATGACTGCATACCAGCTTGCTCTGAGATCATATTCTGTGGATAAAGAGCAACGTACCACCAACCCAAACGGGGCAGAGGTTGAACAATAACCAGCTGTCCTGGCACGGCGTCTTCAAACACCGCAGGTCCTTCTGTAAAAGAGCGTTGAGTCATCAGTTGATACACTGATTGATATACCGGCTCGAGATAATTGTCATGATTTAATAGCGGCTGGGCTTTGAGTTTGTCACTGATACCGGGGGCCGCAATTAAATCCCCTTTTTGATTTAGTACCATAAACTGTGTGGCATCTTGTCGCTGTCCCTGCAAATCTTCCAGCAATTGCGTCAGTTCTACATCAAAACTTGCGTTTGCTAGGTGTTGCCCTGCTAAATCTATTGGCCTTTGATAGGTTATCGTCCATAAGTCCGCAGAGCGGTCATAATACAGCCCAGTCCAATTAGGCTCGCGGGCGGGATTATTAGACTGCAAGCTTGATTTCAGCACACTGTAGTTTGTCATTATTAAGTCTTTATCGGCAAGACGACCCCAGGCGCTGTGTTGTGAGTACAGAACAAGTGCATTTTCTGGCATAGAAAGGTGACTGTTGCTAACGCTATTTGACCATGCGGGACCAAGTTCGTTGAGCGTGAGCGTCGCGGCAATAATACGTGCTTTTCTCTCGTCATCAAGGGGCTGCTCAGATTTACCGATGAATGCTGACATGCCTTTAATGAGAAAGTCGTTGTCATTTTTGCCATCGAAGTAAGACTGCTTTAGACGTGTGACTCCTGGTGACGTCTGCTCGAACCAGTGATCAAATTGGTCCACGCTATCCCGACTGTCAGTATGAAAATATTGATAATATGCGAGAAAGCGCGACGTCATCGTCTCGGCTTGTGATGTTACGCGTGCAAACAGGGATTCTGCCGGTACTAACGCAGTGGCTATATCCTGCTGTAATGACGTAATAATACGTTGTTGGTAATTCGGATAAGTTGAAAAAAATGTCGCTGTTGAAGCAATGAAAACAACCAATAAGGACCAAATACTGATACGAGCAACGAGGCGTCTGCCTAATTGTTCCTTGCTACTTATCTCTCTTGTTAATTTTCTTTTTTCCAAAAATGTGTACCGGTTTATTGTCTTGCATTGATATAGAGTATGAATATTGGCTGTATACACACATCCCATTGCTTTGCGTTTTTTTCTTATCAAGTAGATTAATCTAAGCGCAAAGTCATTTTGTCGCCTATCTGATTACATGTCAAAGTAATGAGGAGCCAACCCAAAAAACGGATACTTTAGCATTAAGACTTTCCTGTGCAGAGCACTCACACCCTTTGCAAGTTGGGTATGATCGTTGGTAACGCAAAAGTGAAAGCGGACGTTTATGAGTTAAGATTCAAAGAGAACGGTACCAGAGGCCGGTCTTTGGCTGGTCGCCACGCGATGGGCCGACACTCGGACGGTACGCTAGCGTGCCGTTTATTCAAATCGCAGGCACAAAAAAACCGACTTAAAGTCGGTTTAGAGAATGGTACCAGAGGCCGGACTTAGACTGGGCCGACACTCGGACGGCACGCAAGCGTGCCGATTAATCAAACCGCAGGCACAAAAAAACCGACTATAAGTCGGTTTTGAGATGGTACCAGAGGCCGGACTTGAACCGGCACGCTATTTCTAGCAACGGATTTTGAATCCGTCATGTCTACCAATTTCATCACTCTGGCATCAAATTGTAATGGCTACACGCCAATGCGATGCATTATAGCGATGCAGCGCGCGCATACAACACTTTTTTACCTAAAAATGACTAACTGTTGAAAGAATGCTCAATCGTAGTCTTAGGTACACTCATTTCTCACAATAGCAGCGCCATCAGATAAGGCTTTGAGTTTAGCGCGGGCTACCTCTCTTTGCAGCGGTGCCATACCGCAGTTCGTGCAGGGATAAAGTTTATCTGCATCTACATATTTTAGTACGTTTCTGAGCGTGTTGGCGACTTCATCGGCGGTTTCTACTGTGTGGTTTGCAACATCGATCGCGCCCACCATGATTTTCTTGCCTCTTAACAATTCAATGAGCTCTAGCGGTACCCGAGAGTTGTGGCACTCTAATGAAATGATGTCTATGTTTGAGCGCTGAAGCATAGGGAAAATAGATTCGTACTGTCTCCATTCGTTGCCCAGTGTCTTTTTCCATTCAGTATTCGCCTTGATGCCATAACCATAGCAAATATGTACAGCAGTTTCGCATTTCAGCCCTTCCACAGCGCGCTCTAAAGCGGCTATGCCCCACTCATTTACATCGTCGAAAAATACATTAAATGCGGGTTCATCAAACTGAATAATATCTACACCAGCCTCTTCTAGTTCTTTCGCCTCTTGATTGAGGATTTTCGCAAACTCCCATGCCAGTTTTTCACGGCTTTTGTAGTGCGCGTCATAAAGCGTATCTACCATTGTCATAGGTCCGGGCAGCGCCCACTTGATAGGTCTGTCCGTTTGGCTACGTAGGAATTTAGCGTCTTCTACAAATACGGAATTGGGGCGAGTAACGGCATCAATTACTCTTGGTACGCTTGCGTCGTAACGACCTCGAATTCGTACAGTTTCTCTGTTTTCAAAATCAACGCCGTTTAAATGTTCAATGAAAGTGGTAACAAAATGCTGCCTTGTTTGTTCGCCATCGCACACAATATCAATTCCAGCACATTGCTGTTCGTGTAAAGATAGTTTCAAAGCATCTCGCTTGCCTTCAATAAGGGCTTCATTGTTAAGTTTCCATGGCGACCACAGCGTTTCTGGCTCTGATAGCCAGGACGGTTTTGGTAAACTTCCAGAAATTGTTGTTGGTAATAGTGTTTTCATAATCAAATCTTCACTTAATAGGGTGGTTGAGCATTAATACGCGCTGTCGTATGGGCGTTACTTTAAGCGCGTTGCTTGATGCATTGCTTCAAGGTTGCGCGGTAGGGCTTGATAAAGGTTTCTTCAACAAATTTTCCTTGCTCAACACCTAGTTTGGTGCGTTCATCTCTGTCGTAAACAATGCGAGTAACCGAGTGGTCTTGATGACGCAAATTAGGCTGGTAACGTTTTCCGGCAACGGCATTCGCGTTATAAATCTCCGGGCGATAGATTTTTTGAAATGTTTCCATCGTGCTTATGGTGCTGATTAGCTCTAAGTTGGTGTAGTCGTTTAGCAAGTCATTAGAGAAATAGAACGCAAACGGCGCAACACTATTAGGCGGCATAAAATAGCGCACATTTAAGCCCATTTTTTTGAAGTAGCTTTCGGTTAATGACGTTTCATTGGGAATATATTCAACCCCTAAAATTGGGTGTTCATTTTCAGTTCGGTGATACACCTTACTATCTGAAACGCTTATACAAATAACAGGAAGCTTTGAAAAGTGCGCCTTGTAAGTGTTTGACTGCACAAGCTGTTGAAAGAGCGTACCATGCAGGTCGCCAAAGTTGTCAGGAACACTAAAGTGAGACTGCCCCTTATTATGCGCTGGAAGCACTACGCTGAAATCGTAATCTCTTAGGTAAGAAGAAAAGTTGTTACCCACTATACCTTCTGTACGCTGCTTTGTTTTGGTGTCCACAATCGTCGTTTTAAGAACTTCAATAGCTGGGAAACTTTTGTTAGCACCCTGAAGCTTGGTATCTGAGGGGGCGGAATTTTTGATACTGTGATCGTTAATCTCGTTTTTAGTGATTGCAGGGGCTTTAAGGGTTACCTCTACTGTTATTATGTCTAACTCTACGGCGTATCTTTGCCCCGTAAGGTTGTCCCATGTAGCCAGTGCATTAAAGCGGTTGTTTATCATTTGCAGAGCATTGCGAAGATTCGCTTTACGATGTTCACCTCTAGCTAAATTTGCATAGTTAGTGGTAATTCGCGTGGTCTCTGAAGGGCTATACTCCTCATTCAACGGTGTGCTAGTAATAGTAAATTCAAAGTCTTTATTCATTGTGCTTCACGCTTCCCTCAATGGTGTCTCTGCATGGGAATGTTATACGCAATGTTTGTTATGAATAAAAATGACTTAATTTCATCTATCGATGAACTTTGTTCATGTTTTGGTGGGCGTTTTTTGTTATGCAGGGTGGAATTAAGAAAATAGTTAACTCAAAAGCTAATTGATCAAAGTCATTGCCTTAACGCTACGCTGGCTGCAATATAAGTGTTCATCGTTACAAAACATCAAAAATAAGCATTTCCACTTTAAAAAATAATAACCAAAATAAGGCGTTCAGCAATGATATTACGGCGAACATTAGCTGCTCTAGTTGTGTCTGTGAGCACACTGTTGAGTTTTTCATTTCCAACTTATGGATTAGAAGACACCATTGATGCAGTACTTTTCGACAAAATGGAATACCGTTTTGTCGGTCCTTACCGTGGCGGTCGTTCGGTTGCCGTTAGCGGCGTTAAGGGCAACCCGCAGCTTTATTACATGGGCGCTGCTGGTGGTGGAGTATGGAAAACTGAAAACGCGGGAATATCGTGGAAGCCGCTATCAGATAAACATTTTGCAGTGGGCAGCATTGGTTCTATTGCAGTAGCGCCTTCCGACCCTAACGTAATTTATGTTGGCACTGGCGAAGGGCCTATTCGAGGCGTTACCACAAGTCATGGCAAAGGCATCTATAAATCTACCGACGCAGGCGAAACATGGAAGCTGGTTGGATTAGACAATCGGGGTCAAATTCCAAAAATACGCATACACCCTTCGAATCCAGACGTTGCTTGGGCTGCGGTTCAAGGCAATATTTGGGCTCCCAACGAACAGCGCGGTATTTTCAAAACCACTGATGGTGGTAAAAATTGGCAACACGTATTAAAAGTGAATGCAGATACGGGCGCAGCCGATTTGGCCATAGATCCTTCTAACCCAAGAATACTCTATGCAAGCATGTGGCATCACGGCAGAACGCCGTGGTTTGTAAAATCTGGCGGCGATGGGGGCGGCATTTATAAGTCTATTGATGGCGGTGAAACCTGGGAGCAGCTTGAAAAAGGCTTGCCAACGCTCATTGGTAAAGTGGGAATTGATGTATCACCATCAAACCCTAAACGACTCTACGCCATTGTTGAAGCTGATGAGGGCGGTTTATATCGCAGTGATGATGCTGGGGCTACATGGGAGTTAATGAATGGCGACAATATTCTTAAAGCCAGAGCTTGGTATTACAACCATATAAAAGTTGACCCGAACGATGAAAATACTCTGTACGTTATGAATGTGCAGCTGCATAAATCCATTGATGGCGGCAAAACCTTTGAAATTAAGTCGCTGCCTCATGGCGATACTCATGATATGTGGATTAACCCTGAAAACAGTTTAAACATGATAAACGCCAACGATGGTGGCGCAACCGTTACGTTTGATGGTGGAGCGTCGTGGTCGAGTATTTACAATCAACCCACTGCGCAATTTTACAGAGTGACCACAGATAACCTTGAGCCGTATCATATTTATGGAGGCCAGCAAGATAACACCACTATGGCAACGCCTTCTGCGACTTGGGATAGCGGCATAGGCATTGACGAACAATTTGCAGTGGGCGGTGGTGAAAGTGCCCATATCGCGTTTAATCCAAACGATCCTGCGCTTATCTACGCCACTACTATAAACGGTACACTCACGGAATTTGATAGAGAAAGCGGGTTAACTCGCCCCATCATGCCTTACCCTGAGTACGTGTTTGGTCGTAATGCTCGAGACCAGAAATATCGCACTAATTGGAATGCGCCGGTTTTAGTATCAAAACACGACCCAAATACTGTGTATTACGGAACACAGATGATACTAAAAACCACTGACAGGGGGGTAAATTGGCAAGAAATTAGCCCTGACCTCACTCGCAACGATGCCAATAAACAGGGGTTGAATGGTGGCCCTATCACAAATGAACAGGCAGGCGCGGAATACTACAACACAGTGTTTTATATTGCTGAATCTCCTGTAAATGCGGGAGAGCTTTGGGTTGGTGCCGACGACGGTAAACTGCATCTTACTAAAGACGAAGGAAAAAACTGGGTAGATATTACCCCTCACAAAAAAGAAGCGCAGGTGAACGCCATAGAGTTAAGCTCTCATGCCGAGGGCAAAGCTTACGTTGCAGTGACTGGCTATAAACTTAACGACTACAGCCCATATATTTATAAAACGACAAATTATGGAAAACGCTGGACTCGTATTGATAAAGGCTTGCCCGAAGACGCTTTTGTAAGAGTAGTTCGTGAAGATACTCAGCAAGAGGGTATGCTGTTTGCCGGCACAGAAAGTGGAATGTTTATAAGCTTTGATGATGGTAAAAACTGGCAAAAGCTGTCGCTCAACTTACCTCCGGTTGCAATAACAGACCTTAAAGTGAAAGGCGATGACCTAGTGGTTGCTACACAGGGAAGAGGGTTTTATGTGTTAGATGATATATCTCCTCTTCGCGAAGTTAACGAATCTTTGGTTGATGAAAAGCTATTTCAATTTAGCCCTGTTGACGGCGTGCGGTTACTAGGCGGTGGTAATATGAGCGGTCAACCTGAGGCTAAGAACCCACCTCGCGTTGCGTCATTTAGATATTATTTAGGCGCAGAGCTAGAAGAAGATGACGAACTTCGCATCGACATTTTTAATGCCGACAACGAATTAGTGCGCTCGCTATCGTCTAAACCTAGCGCGTTTGAATCTTGCGCGAAAGGCAATGAAGATATTCGCAGCCCGGTCAAGTTCAAGCATCCATCGACAAATAAAGGCTATAACACCTTCGAGTGGGATTTGCGTCGCGCACCCCTTAACTGTATTGATAACGTGAAGCTTTTTGGCGGCTGGAATGGTGCCAGAGTAATGCCGGGAGAATATAAAGCTAAGATATCGCTTGGCGATATAGCGCAAACGAGATCTTTTAAGGTTCTACCTGATCCACGAGAGAATACAAATGCGCAGCAGTTAAAAGTGGTTGAGCAGAGTATCAAGGCCAGTGAAACTATTTTAAATGAACTGTTTGCACACTTACAGAAAGCCCGGAATGTGCGTGAAAAGCTTAATGACGTCACACATTCTAATGTGATGCTGTCTGCTGAAATGTCAGAGTCTATCGACCGTATTGTTAGTGAAATAGATGAGTGGGAGTCGTTTGTGATTCAGCCCAAACATCAAACCTTTGAAGATGATATCAATTGGCCTAATATGCTCGACAGGCAAGTACGCTTTTTAATGGATAACTTTGATAGAACAGGGGCGCCAGCGCAAGCGGGCGCATTAAAACGATTAGAAGACTTAGAAGCAAAATGGCTGCAATATAAATTGCAATTACAAACCCTGTTTGAAGAGCGAATAACGCCGCTCAATAAAAAGCTATCGGAGCAGGGCGCATATGATTTAGAACGTTTGTAGCTCATCACACGCTAACTTAAAATAAAACGTCCCTAGTAATAGGTTACTAGGGACGTTTGTACGATACCAACACACTGATGTGGGGCCAAAGCACTAGCTGCCGTATAGCTGCCGTATGTTGAATTTATAAAAATTTGCACACAATTTGTTATCTTTTCCCCCAAATATCATTTTTGTACTAATGTTAAATCAATGATGTTTGAGAGAGTTAAAAATGAGACCAAAACAGCAAGGCTTTACGCTTATAGAGATACTCATAACTGTGGCAATTGTTGGCATTTTAGCGGCAATCGCTATGCCGATATATCAAAACTACCGGCTCACGGCAAAACTATCTGAGGCATTTAGCCTGCTCGATGAGGAGCGAATTAAGATAGAACTGTATTACGCTACCCACGAAAAAATGCCGAACAAAGGCAGTGATGCAGGTATAATTGAGTTTCCGAACTTTGACCTTGTAACACAGTTAAAATGGACTTCAGGTATACCTGGTCAAGTCGTTGATGAAAAGCATATTGGAACCTTAGCTCCCATCATGGACTTAACTGAGTTTGGTGACCAATACAGTGAATACAACTCGACCTTCTATTTTGTTGGCAAGGCGAATGGTACTGGTTCGATAACGTGGAAGTGTGTACCAAACCGAGTTGATCATGGTGCGCTTGAAGAGAAGTATCTGCCTGCGTCGTGCCACTCTGCCTCATCATAGCGGACTGCCTTTATCAGGTAAGCCACGCTACTGTTACACAACGTAAATAGCGTGGCGCCTTAATGAGAATGAAACGACTTAACCTAATTCGATTCGTGAGCAGTATACTTGCGCCACATCACTCTCTCGCTAGCTGTTTTCACTTTTTGTTCCCCAGCGGAAGTCTAAGTTATTGCTTATTGCAGATTGCACAAGGCTTACTACCTCTTTTTCGTCTATAGCTTTGCTCGCAAACTTTGAAGTTGCACCGTGTTCTAGTAGCAAAGCTTTCCAGTGTGGTTTATCTGCTGGAATACGGATAAGTGCAGGGATACGTGACCAGGCTATTTCACGTCTGTACTGAGCAACGGTATTAACAGCTTCCTCGTCGCTCAGTAAGTCACTAAGTTCAAGGATAACAACTTCAATGTTGTCATTTTTATGAAGAACGCTATTTGCAGATATGGGGTCTTCGGCTGTTAACACCGTTAGCCAGCTGTTTTTTAGAGCGTTACTAAGTAATTGTGTTTTAGAGCAACCTTCGCCTGCAATTAGCACTGCGTTCTGGTTAATATTCTGTTGGCTATTCTTATCATACAGTGAGCTTAGATCTGGTAACTCGCTGCTGTATTCATCGGCTAAAGCATACCAAAACTGGTGGCCAATAACTCTTGATGCTTCAGCAGCGGTAGTGATGCCTGAAATTATTAGCCGCGATGCAGACATTGAAAGAGAATTAAACGTACCATGCATAGCGTTTTTAAATTTAGCGATATCCTTCTCACCACCAAGTAAGAGTTCTCTTTGTGCTTGGCTTATTTCAATTATTTCTGCGACTACTGTTCGCCCTTTATAACCACTAAACCCACAACTCTCACATCCAACAGCTTCGTAAGCTTGTACTGTACGCGTCACCTTTTCAAACGCAGCTGCCATTGGGTTGTCAGGTTCAGTCTCTTGCTTGCAATCATTGCAAAGCTTGCGTAGTAACCGCTGCGACATAATGCCAGCCAATGTTTCCGCTAAAATAACTGGGTTGATACCAAGGTCGAGTAATCGAGGTATAGCGCTTAAAGAGTCATTGGTGTGTAATGTTGAGAAAACAAGATGCCCAGTCAGTGCTGATTGCATAGCTATTTGAGCTGTTTCTTCATCCCTAATTTCACCTATCAACAATACGTCGGGATCTTGTCGCAAAATTGCCCTTAACGCTTTAGCAAAGCTCATACCGGCTTTCTCATTTACCTCTGTCTGACTGAGCCCCTGCATTTGATACTCTACTGGGTTTTCAACGGTCATGATGGAAACGGCTTCGTTATTCAATGTATTCAGTATCGAATATAGTGTAGTGGTTTTACCCGACCCAGTTGGCCCGCATACAAGCACCACGCCTGAGGGTTTAGCTGATAGCCTGCGCACGGTATGCACCTCATCAAGCGAAAACCCAATATCTGCCAAAGCATAAACGGACTGCCGGTTTAAAAAGCGAATAACTAACTTTTCGCATCCTCCTGCTACTGGTAACGTCGATATCCGCAGGTCATATTCGTTTCCCTCTAGCTCAACCAACATTCTTCCATCTTGGGGAAGCATCTTGGCCGTTGTATCCATACCCGCCTGAGCTTTAATATGGCGAATTAAGCCATCGGCTATATCACTCGATACTAATGTCATTCGCTTCAACCTACCATCTACACGCACTCTTACAACAGAGCCATTAAGAAAAGGTTGTAAGTGCATATCAGAAGCGCCTTGATTAACCGACTGCCTGAGCAGTGAACTCATTATTGAAGGCACCGAACCATCGTCGTGCTCAGATTGCGAAGAACGACTTAGGTTCAAGCTCGTGGCTCGTCGAGTCGTTGTATCTTGTAGCTGTTTTACAGACTCGATCGCTCGATTAATATTATCGGGCGCAGCAACGACTAATTTAAAATGGCTGCCGAAGATAAACGCCAGCGCTTCGGGTAATTCTGTATCAAATGGATTTGCTGTGGCAATTACAGCATCACCAACTTCAACGCCCGCGATAGCAATATGATGGCGCACTAGGGTTTTCATAGGAATTTTTTTTGCCAACTGAACGGGGACGTTTATTGTGCCAGGATATGATTCGATTCCAGCAAGCGACGCAACTCGATTACATAATTCATCAGCAGAAATTTGTGTTTCGTGTGTTATTTTTTGCCACACCGAACTTATATTCGAATCAGAAGAAAGATTCGACAGTATGCCTCCTTTGTCATACACAGCTTTATATTGCTTATAGAGCAAATGCACAGCATCGCTTTCAAAATTTATCATGCTTTTTTAAGTACCACGTTCAGTAAATATCTCGGATCGAATCATTACGGGCTGTTGAGCTTTTTAGTAATAAGACGTGCCATAGCGTTTTTTAAACAATCGCCACAAGGGCATTTGTTAAATATAGATAGTTTTTTGAAAAAAGAGGGAAAAGTGATGGGGACCGGTAGGTGAATATGCTGTCTTTTGCTGATTAATTGTGAGTGCGTACGATTTAGTGCGTTTACAGCCCACCACACAGCCGTTAATAAGTAAAACGTCCCCAATTTCAATTTAACTAGGGACGTTTGTACGATATCAAAACACTGATTTGGGGTTGAAGTTTAGCTACCGACAAAAATGGCTACCAGCGCTGTAAGGTCCAGTTTAATGCAATAATGGCGATGACAGAGGATGCAAACGGCATAATTGTTTTTGCATAAACATGCCAATTACGCGCAAGCATAAGGATTGGCAGAAGTACTGCAACAATGGCCAACTGGCCTATTTCTACACCAATGTTGAATGCGGCCACGCTCATTACTAGGCTGTTTGATTGTGCGTTTAATTCAGCAAAAACACTGGCGAAGCCCATGCCGTGAAGAAGACCAAACCCAAAGGTTAAAAAGCCGAGCCTAAATACCACTGGGAATATATTGTTCAGTGCCGTTAGCATAACGGAAATTGCAATGCCCAGCTCTACCCACCTGCTGTCTAGCGTTATGATATCAAGGGCGGTAGCGGTAAGCGTTATAGAGTGGGCTAGGGTGAAGGCACTCACTAAAATTACCGTGCTTTTAACAATATCTCGCTTCTTGTCTTCTTTTTTCCACGTGCGCTCATTACGCGCTAGGTTAACGGTAAGCAAGGTCGCCACTAGAAAAAGAATATGATCTAGGCCAATAAAAATATGCCAAATGCCTTGGTATACCATTTCAAAAAACTGTGTAGTGATAGAGAGAGCCGCAGGTGTTAGCGTTAATATGCGCTTATCTTCAGCTATCACTGTAGTTAAGGTTTCTTGCTCAAGCTTTATTGTTGTCAGCAGTTTATGCGTAGGCGTTACTTCAAAGATGCCTTGATACATTATGCTAATTTCAACGGTTCCTTGGCAGCTGACATTTAACGGATAAACAATAAGGGACTCGGCAGATATTGAGCGCATAGAAGGAATTGTTGTTGCAACATCGCACTTGGTTTCGCCCTGCTTTACTTGCAGCGAGGACGCGATATATTGCTCTGCAAAAGAATGATTATCTAAAACTTCACCCCACTGCAATTGCCCGTCATTATTGGAATCTAAATTAGCGGCTTGCCCAATATCCTCAGGCTTTAGCAGCAATTCCCCTTTTAAGAGTCCTCCTTGCTGATAATTCAGAGTTAAATATCCGTTACTTAACTCATGGGCAAAGCCTTTTGCAGTAAACGCAAAAAGAATAAAGAAAAATAAAATAAATCGTTGCATAACCTTGTTGAAACTCCTAGCTACTTAGTTCTGAATTTGCTTTTTCAGCCCTTTCAAGTAGTGCTTTATCGTGTTCTGTTTGCGCATACTGCCAATTCAGTTGGGCAAATTTTAGGGCGAGCTCAGGCTGAGGATCGATATCAAGATAGTAGTTTGCCACTTGCGCAGCGTGAGAGGTATCTTCTCGCCAAGCCCTTATTTTCATGCGCTCGCCTAGAAGGCGCATCTCTTTAGTGTTGTCTTCGCCTAGCGCTTTTTGTGCTTTAACCCACCGTAGTAATAACGCGTCGTCTAAGCGTGATTGGTCAGTAACATCTCGCTCTAAGGTTGAAGTGATAGTGCCATATTGACCACTAGCATAATGGGCATCGGCCCAGATGATAATGGCACTGATGGGAAGCGAAGCAATTTCAAATTCAGCCAATTGCTTTATTGCTAGTTCAGGCTGCCCAACAGAAAGAGCCATGCTTGCTAGTGTTTCTTTGAACCAAATGAATTCAGAATTTTCAAAGCTTGACGAAATGGGTGACGATGAAGAAGAAGGTAGTGATGAGTATTGTTCAAATTTTTTGAGTTTATGATACACCTCTATAGAAGGTGAGATAGCAAAATCAGCATTTAACACACAGCCAAAAGACAACATAAAGCTTGTTTTGCCCAGCAGGTGCTCGCAGTGCTGCTTCGCTTTATTTCCATTACCTTGTTGAATGCTAATGTCGGCAAGCAGCAATTGTGCAGCCGCAGAGCGAGAAACATCGATAGTATTCAAATGGCTCATGGCATCATCAAATTTATGAATGCCTTGCATGAGTTTTGCTTCAAGAATAACAACTCGTTCGAGTTGCGTTCCCCTTAAAACGGGTTGCTCAGAACGTAACTTATGTAGGAATTGGCTTACGCGCTGGCGCTCGTTTCCTGAGGCAGATAAATATCGGCTAGATGAGAGTAATTGCTCGGCTTCAAAAAGGCTTGTGAGCGCTTTTTCATCGGGTTGCCAAGTGGCGATTATGGCGTTTTTATCTATTTGATTTTTTACGGGGTGTGAGGACGCAGATTCTGCATTTGCGAATGTGGGTAGCGAAAGTAGTACTAAGGCACAAAACGTCCATAAAGATACGAACTTTGACATGATAGTTCCCTTAAAAAAAGGCCGTCCATGGCCTTGCGGTTATGCTCTTTTACGGTGACTTGTGATTAATTGTTACTTAGTCAATCAGTAAGTCGTCGAAAGCGGCATCATCGGCGTCCTGAGTAAACTCACGACCATTTACTGGCAGTGGCTTGTCGGTTGGCGCCTGATTAAACACTTCTCTCGTGTAACTAGCTACAGACAATTGCTGAGCTTCAATGGTTACTGTTACCGTGCCGGTAACCTGCTGATTAAAGCCATCGCTAACGCTAAATGTAAAGCTATCCGAGCCTGTCACTTGAGCGTTTGGCGTGTAAGTAAAGCTACCGTCTGAATTTACAGTTGCTGTACCTAACGAGCCGTCATCTGCTAGGGCAAACGTAAGAGGGTCGTTTTCAGGATCTGTTGCTGAAAGCGTGCCTTCAAATGCAATGTCTGCCTGAGTGGTTAACGCATCATCAACGGCCACTGGGGCTTCGTTGATCTCAGGCGCTTTTTCATCGTCATCGCTATCGAAACAGCCTGATAGCGCTAGCGCCAGCGACGTTGCAATCCAAATACGGTGTAGTTTTCGGTTGCTTGGTTGGTTAGTCGAATTATTCATAGTTGTGCTCCTTACTCAGAGCCAGCAATAGGCGTTCTTAGGTATGGGAATGATGAATCAATCATGCTCGCATCCACCGGTGCACCATCAGTAAATGGCACTGTACCTACGCTTGCATCTTCCGGTGTACAAAGACCTAGGTCAGTATCTTCACCTGCCACTGGGATTGGATAGCACAAACGGCCCATAACTACGCGAAGTGCAATGTCTACAACGTCATCACCTGGACGGCGACCGTTAGGGAAGCCTGCTAAATCGTCGCCCGCTACACCAAATGCCGATTGTGAATCTGCTGGTGTGGCTGGAATGCCAGTGTTTAAACGAAGCATTTCAGACGGTGTTACTGTTGCCTGCTGATTCACACCAGGGAAACCTGTTAGGAATGCGGTTACCAAGTCTGTTCTTGGGAAGTTAGTTGGTGCTAGCGTCTCAATTTCCGTACCTAGCGTAGTGTTTACCGCATCTTTAAACAGAATATTCAGTAACTCAGGTAAAGACGGATGCGTTACGTAATCCGCAAATTGACCGTCTTGACTTGGGTGCGCGCTAGAAAACTTATCTTTATCGCCAATACCAATCACGAGCTCGTTAACTAGTGGGCTACCTAAGCGAGACACTTGTGTCATTGCACCGCCGTTGACTTCAGGCTTTGCAAAAGTAGCATCTGGGTTTAGGATGCGTGCTTGCGGCAGGCTCGCCGTAGTCCAGCTTCCGATTACGCCATTGCCATCGCCAGTTACGCAGCTTGCAGGAACTTCAACAGACAATGACGTTACGTTTTTGTCAATAAGGTCATCGTTGCTGTCGCTTTGTGTAATACCGCCAGGGAAGCCTGCACCGTCGCCAGCACCCGGGGCACTATCACCTTCTACAGGTACATAGTTAACTAAGTCGAATGTTTTACCTAGGTTTACAACAAACGGGTCTTTACGCTGACCTACAAATACGCGGGCCATATCGTCACAACCTGGAATGGCAAACGAATAAATAAAGCTTTCAGCATAACGTGCGTACTCAGCTTCACTGGTAAATGTTTTATTACCGATGTAATCGAGTGGCTTCTTAAACATATCGCCCATAGCAGGCGTTAGCATAGTGCGCTCACCGCTTTGCATATCACCAGAAACCATGGTTAGCGTATACATCTCCGAGAAGTTGGCGGCGCTAGAATCGTCCGCGCTAATGCCACCTACATTTTTGAGCGGCACTTTCACCATTTTCTGATTGCCTTCAGGGCCAATCGGAAGTGCTATGCCTTCATTACCTGCAGCAAGCATATTGTTAAAATTGAATACAAAGCTAACATCCTCTACTGCATCTCCATCACTGTCGATATGAATGGCGTAATGTGCTGCAGGGTCCATAGCAAAATAGTTAGGACCGCCGTAGGCGTCTTGTAATGGAATATAGTTGGCAATGAAGGTTACATAACCTTCTCTGCCTTCTTCGTAACTGTTAAAGGCGTAAAAATCTGTACTGTCTACCGCTGGAGCGCGGGTAATGTTAGGTGCTTCTCTGTGGCTTGATGCCATTGCGCCTGCTGTTACGGCAGCGCAAGTGAGAGCAATTGCAACCGATAGTGTTTTACGTTTGAAGATTGTCATGTTTTATCTCTCTGTTTTATGAGTTCCTAAAGTTAAACGAGCGAGATGCACGACTAGATGCAAAAAAAATAAAAAAATTTAAAAAAATGTTTCAAAGGCGTAAATAAAAAGAAAAAGCCGCATATTTCATGAGAAAAATGCGGCCTTTGGAGTGGGGGGCGGTTTTTTAAACCGATAGAATAGGAGCTATATAAAGCACTTCGGTTGGCGCTCCGGTTTTAGAGCCTCCTGGGGCTTCCAAACTAATTGCAAGTGCCGCGATACTGCTGTCGAGTAAAATATCTGGCGTTGCTCTGCTATCTCCACCCATCTCAGGCATTAAACCAAGAGATATCGGTGCTTCTCCATTAGCAGGAACCATCCAAAGCTCATAGTCTTTATCTGCAATAGCGGTAAAGGCATCGGTAACTTTTACGTCCATGCTACTCGGCGATACTTCGATAACCCACAGCGGCGTATTATCCGCATTATTGACTACAGCAATATGCGATACGTCCTCGACTGGGGCTGGCTGCATGACGACTAAAAGTACGGCAAGCACCAAGGCTGCAGCAGTTGATAGCATAGAGAGCCCGCGCCAGCGATCGCGTTTTGCTCGTTCAAAATCGACAATTTGAGCAGATGTGTCGTTAGATGCAGAATGCCCAAGTCGACGCTGAATTTCCTCCCACACGGCTTTTGGCGGTTCAACCGGCTCAACAGTATCGTTAAAACCCGCTAAATACTGCTCCCATTGGGCGGTGGCATCGCTCACAGCTTGGTATTGCATCATCAATTTTTGATAACGCAAACGGGCTTTTCCACGCAGTGTTCCTACAACATATTCAGCGGCTAATGCGTTAAGCGTTTCTTCTTTCAAATAATTCATAGCGATAAACACCTTTGAAGGCTTTGTAATCCTCTTCGTATCCAACTTTTAATAGTGCCTAATGGCGAAGATAGATAATTCACCACTTCTTGGTGAGATAGACCGTTTACGTAGGCTAAATGAATGGCTTGTCGCTGCGGCCCATCTAACTCGTCGAGGCAGGCAGCAAGCTTTTGTTGCTCACCGCCTAATTGAAAAGCCTGGGGAGCGTCGGGAATGGCAGCGGCTTCATCGGTTAACTCTACCTCGTTGCGAACGTTGTGATAGCGCATTAAATCTAATGCTCTATAACGCACAATACTTACCATCCAGGTTAATACAGTTCCTTTGGTTCGCTGGTAGCTTCCCGCGTTGTGCCAAATTTTGATGTAAGCGTCTTGCGTTGCTTCATCTGCAAGCTCTGGCCGTTTGAGTAGCTTTAATGCCACCGCGTAAAGCTGAGAGCTGGTTATTTCATACAGTTTAGCAAAGGCATCTTTGTTGCCCTCTGCCGTTTTACACAACAGCGGAAACAGAGTTTCATGTTCCATTTTGGCTCCTTATATATGACTTTTTACAGTCACATGCTTAATTGTTGTTAGCCATCATAAGACTTACAGGTTTTTAATATACTAACGTCCATCTCGCCTGGTTAGATGCAAAAAAAGCACAGTAACGGTCAATATGCTCTGTTTTTGACAATAGCACGGTTAAATAAATTGTCATTATCTCCTTAAGTCTAGGCTCTCTTTCCAGTGGGTTAAGCGTTTTGACGAATGAGTTGTCAGGTGAAAAACGCGTAATGCTACCTTATTCATATTTATGCCCAGTCTTGCTTGTGTCACACTATTAAAGGTTTACTCTTATCCGTAACGCTAATTGCACCGTGGTTTGCTATAGCCGTATAAGGTTAAAGCGACGTCAGGTTAGAGCACGTTTTGTAAGAGCCAGACTGATGTTTTAAGCGTAGCCATCGAGATAATGTGTCGAATGTCTTAGTCATAAATATAGTAATAGCAATAGCAAGCATATTGGCATCAAGCGAGCCTGTTCTAAGAAATTAAATAAGCATTTAAAGAGAAAAGTGTGTCAAAAAACAAAGTAAGAGCTCAAAAGCGAGTTCGCAAAAAAAATGAAAGTAGTGAAGCAGACATGAAAAGCCAGAATACACCTGCGTCTGAATTTGGAGAGCGGGCAGGCTTTTTTCGTCGTCTTCTAGCCATGGTTTACGATGCACTTGTTGCTATTGCAGTGGGCATGTGTGCGGCAATGGTGATTATAGTCACGCTTATTATTATGTTGAAAAATGGCGCCATAGACATGCAAGGTTATGCTGAGCCAGCCGATTTCATTCAGGCCTCTACAGCATACAAACTTCTTATTCAGGTTTGGGTAGGTTTGTGGATAGCCGGCTTCTTTTTATGGTTCTGGAAACGAGGAGGGCAAACATTAGGCATGCGTGCTTGGCGGCTCCGTATTTTTAGCACAGTAGATGAGCCCGTTACCATGGGGCGTTTACTTACTCGCCTTATTGCTTCACTTTGCGGATTAGGCACGTTACTGGTGTTGTTCGATATAAAAGAAAAACAGTCGCTACAAGACAGATTAGCAAAAACCGAAGTATTAAAGCTGTCAAAAGAAGCGAATGACCATAAAAGCTGGTAGGCAAAACAGCGTTGAAAAGAGGCACACAAAGTTGCTTACAGCTCTTAAGAACAAGCATTAAAATTTAAGACTCGTTAGCAAAAGCGATGAGCAAAAGAAAAGGGCAGATATTGCCCTTTTGGCTCTCAAATCTAGCGAGTTTAAATCTAGCGAGCTTTAATCTAGCAAGTTTGCTATCTAAATCAGTTAAAGCAACGTAAGTGTGATCAGCGCCGAAGCATTATGCCAGCAATAGCGGCAAACAGCAGGCTTGGTAGAAGCGCGCCCAGAAATGGCGGTAACTGATAAACTAAACTCACAGGCCCAAACACTTCATTGAGAATAAAGAAACCAAAACCGGTTAGTACCCCCATAATGACCCGTGCTCCCATGGTAACACTTCTCAGTGGGCCAAAGATAAACGACAGTGCCATTAATAGCATCACGCCAACAGACACCGGTTGCAATATCTTGCGCCATAGAGCGAGTTCGTAGCGTGCGGGGTCCTGATCGTTACTTTCTAAATAGTTCACATAGTCTATCAAGCCGGTAATAGATAATGCTTCTGGTTTTACTGCCACTATACCCAATTTGTCTGGAGTGAGAGTTGAGCTCCAGCGCTTTCTTTCAATGTTTTCCGTTGAAATCTGTTGCTCAGTGAAAGTTGTTACATCCACGTTGTTTAGCCACCAGCCGTCGTCGTCGAACGTGCCCGTATTCGCATAGCTAATGCTTTGCAGCGAAAGGTCGGTGTTAAAGGTGTAAATGCGAATATCTTTTAACGCATCTTGGCTGAGAACCTGCCCAATGCTGACGAACCGTTCGCCATCTTTCGCCCATACAAGCTTATCAGATGAGAACAAGCTTCCCCCAGAAATGGCCTCCGTGCGGAGCTGTTTGGCTTTTGTTTCGCTTACCGGGGTTACCCACTCGCCAACAGCCATAACCACCAAAATCATAATCAGCGTCGACTTCATGGCAGAATTGATGATATTCCAGCGGCTCAGTCCTGCGGCCTGCATGACTACAAGCTCGCTATTGCTTGCAAGTACGCCCATTCCCACTAAGCCACCAATTAGGGTAGCCATAGGGAAAAACTGCTCCAAATCGCGAGGCAGGCTCAACAAAACATACAAAAATGCGAGAAGCATGTCGTAGTCGCCTTCACCAATCTTTCGCAGCTGTTCTACAAATTTTATGAGCGCGCTGAGTCCAATTAGTACGCTAAGGGTTACTGTAACTGTGCTTAATAATGTTCGTGCTACATACAAATCGAGGATCTTAAACATTTATTTTTTCCCCAATATCCAAGCACGTAACTGAGTGCCGGTTTTCCTATCGCGAACAATTAAGACAAAACCAATCACAAGCATAACGGTGTGAACCCACCACAGCCCAAGTTGAGGTGGCATTTTCCCATCTTCAAGCACGCGTCTGCTGGCTAACAGTAATAAAAAATACCCCAGGTAAAGTAATATGGCAGGGAACATTTTGCCAAATCGACCTTGCCTTGGATCAACGGCACTCAGCGGCACGGCTATAAGCACTAAAAAAGGAATAGAAAGGGGAATGGCAATACGCCATTGCAGTTCGGCTCGTGCTTCTATGCTGTCGTCATTCCACAGTTCAGTGGTTGGTAATACACTCACTTTTTTGCGAGGCTCTTCTGCAGGCTTGTCGGCAATTTGAATTTGGTATTCGTCAAACTCAACTTTTCGATAGGCGTTACCCGATTGTACGCCCTCGTACTGCACGCCTTGCTTCAGGATAAGGTTACGGGTGCCGTCTGCATTTGTTGCTACGTCACCTGTTTGTGCGTAAACCACACGCACCTGTTCTTTGCTATCGTCACTTTGATTTTGCGATAAAAAGACTCGTTTTAGTTTGTCGTTTTCATCAACGTCGTGAGCAAAAATAACTGCTTTTTCGTTGCCGGTTTGTTGAAATCTACCGGGCATAAGCGCCGAGATGCCCGCTTCGTTGCGCGCTTTTTCTCGCAGTTGATATTCGTTTTCTGCAGCAAGAGGAGCGAAATACAGTGTAATAGCGCCGGTAACAATCATAATCAGCACCGACAGGAACAGCATTACCCTCGTTATATACCATTCACTAATGCCGCAAGCGCGCATAACAGTCATTTCGCTATCAACGTATAGTCGGCCATGGGCCAGCATAATGCCGAGATAAGCGCTTATTGGCAGCACAAGAGATGATAGCATGGGGGCATAAAGACCTAAGAAGCCCAAAACCAAACCTGCGGGGATGTCGCCATCAGAAGCATCACCTAAAACACGCACAAAGCGCAAGGTGACAAAAATGGCCATTAAGATAAAGAAAATCGCTAGCTGAGATTTAAGCGTTTCCTTAAGTAAATAGCGGAATATCAGCATCTCAGTCTGCCCGGATAATTAGGAATTTTAGTGAAAGAAAGCACAATTTTGTTTAAACTTATCGTTTTTACACGTTTTGCCTGCAACCATAAACTGTTTGCATGATGTTTTGACGCTAATTTGGCCTATATTTAAGGGCAAACGCGTTCATCGCAGTGAACTTAAAAGTTATTCTGCGTATTAAAACATAAAGCAGCGCGAAACGTTACGTGATTTTAGTCATCGTGCAAACTATAAACGACGAAAAGCGAGGTAATATCGTGGAGTTTAGTGTAAAAAGTGGCAGCCCAGAAAAGCAACGTAGTGCCTGTATCGTTGTGGGCGTCTTCGAACCACGCCGTTTAACGGCAGTGGCAGAACAGCTAGACGAGATCAGCAATGGTTATATCAGCAACCTGTTGCGCCGCGGCGATTTAGAAGGCAAAGCCGGCCAGATGTTGCTGCTACACAATGTACCAAACGTCTTGAGCGAGCGGGTTTTACTTGTCGGTTGCGGAAAAGAGCGCGAATTAGACGAGCGTCAGTACAAAAATATCATTGCAAAAACAATCCAAACACTGAATGAAACTGGGTCAATGGAAGCCGTGTGCTTCTTGACCGAACTTCATGTAAAAGGCCGTGATACCTATTGGAAAGTACGCCAGGCGGTAGAAGCCACAGAAGACTCGCTGTACACATTCTTACAGCTTAAAACGAAGAAAGGTGAGCCACGTCGCCCGTTGCGCAAAATTGTCTTCAATGTTCCCACCCGTCGCGAGTTAACCGTGGGCGAGCGCGCTGTTGAACATGGTTTAGCGATTTCTCGTGGTGCCAAAGTGACAAAAGACGTGGCCAACATGCCACCCAACATTTGTAATCCAGAATATCTATGGAAACAAGCACAAGAGCTTGCGAGTCGTTATGACAGTATAACCGCTGAAGTGGTTGACGAAACGCAAATGGCAGAACTTGGTATGCAAGCTTATCTAGCGGTAGGGCGCGGCTCTGAAAATGAAAGCATGATGAGTATTATGCATCACCGTGGCGGCCCTGCAGATCAGGCGCCTATCGTGCTTGTAGGTAAAGGATTGACCTTCGACTCTGGCGGTATATCGCTTAAACCAGGCGAAGCCATGGACGAAATGAAATACGACATGGGCGGCGCTGCGGGCGTATTAGGCACAATGCACACTATTGCCGCGCTTAATTTACCCATTAATGTTGTTGGCGTGCTCGCTGGCTGTGAAAACATGCCAAGCGGCAATGCGTATCGTCCAGGTGACATTTTAACAACCATGTCGGGTCAAACCGTTGAAGTGCTAAATACCGACGCAGAAGGCCGTTTAGTGCTGTGTGATGCATTAACTTATGTAGAACGCTACGAGCCTGAGTTGGTAATTGACGTAGCAACCCTTACCGGCGCAGCCATTATTGCCCTTGGTCACCACGCTACTGCGGTGATGAGTACTCATAATCCTCTTGCCCATGAGTTACTTAACGCCTCAGAGCAAAGTTCAGACCGCGCTTGGCGTTTGCCGTTGTGGGATGATTATCAAGAGCAGTTAGAAAGCCCGTTTGCCGATATGACCAACTTAGGTGGTCGTCCGGCGGGAAGCATAACAGCGGGTTGTTTCTTGTCGCGCTTCACTAAAAAGTACAACTGGGCACACCTTGATATCGCTGGAACCGCATGGCGCAGTGGTAAAAATAAAGGTGCGACGGGGCGTCCTGTTCCTATGCTTTCTCAGTTCTTAATGAACCGAGCAGACATTAAGTTAGAGGACTAACCTAGCATGCCACAGGTTATTTTTTATCAACTAAGCGCTAGCGATAATGGCGTTGCTGGCAAAGCCAGTGAAATTGTTGCTAACGCTTTTGCTAATAAACAAAAAATGAGTGTGCTGTGCGATACGCAGGCACAAGCAGAAGAAGTTGATGAACTGCTGTGGCAACTGCCGGCGAACCGTTTTGTACCTCACAATTTATACGGTGAAGGACCACAAGCAGGTACGCCGGTAGAAATATGCTGGCAACCAGAGCAGGTTGCCCGGCGTCAAATGGTGGTAAACGTGGGTTCTGGCATGGTGCCATCGCCTAACCAACACCGCCAAATCATCGATTTTGTACCCGTGGATGAAAATGCTAAGCAAGCAGCGCGGGTGAGATACAAAAACTATCAGCAAGCTGGTTGTAGTATGCAATTTAAGTCTGCATGACGGCGCGCACCTAGCACGTTTACTTTTTCACCCAAGTTACATCAGCTTCAAAACGAGAGTCAGTAATGGATAAAACCTTCGAACCGCAGTCTATCGAGCAGCAGTGCTATAAAAAATGGGAAGACGCGGGTTTATTTAAAGCATCTGGTAGTGGTGAACCCTACTGTATTCTTCTTCCCCCGCCAAACGTGACGGGAAGTCTACACATGGGCCACGGATTTCAGCAGACCATAATGGATGCGTTAACCCGTTACCACAGAATGAAAGGCGACAACACGTTGTGGCAGGTGGGTACAGACCACGCGGGTATCGCCACGCAAATGGTAGTTGAACGCCAGTTAAATGCCCAAGGTAAAACACGCCACGATTTGGGCCGCGAAGACTTTATTAAAAAGATCTGGGAGTGGAAAGAGCAAAGTGGCGGTACTATCACCAGCCAAATGCGTCGATTAGGAACATCGCCAGATTGGTCTCGCGAAGTTTTTACTATGGACGACGATTTATCGACGGCAGTGACAGAAGTCTTCGTAAAGCTGCATGAAGAAGGGCTTATTTATCGCGGTAAGCGTCTCGTTAACTGGGACCCTGTACTGCACACCGCAGTATCCGATCTTGAAGTTCTCAACGAAGAAGAAGATGGCCACATGTGGCACATGCGCTATCCTCTTGCCGATGGTAGCGGTGAGCTTGTGGTAGCTACAACACGCCCAGAAACGATGCTAGGTGATACCGCTGTAGCTGTTCATCCCGATGATGAACGTTATCAAGGCTTTATCGGCAAAGATATTAAACTGCCAATAACAGGGCGTTTGATCCCCATAATTGCCGATGACTACGTTGATATGGAATTTGGTACAGGATGCGTGAAAATAACCCCTGCCCATGACTTTAACGACTATGACATGGGTAAGCGCCACAACCTTGCCATGATCAATATTCTTACCGACGATGCCAAAATAAATGACGATGCGCCAGAGGCATACCGCGGTTTAGATCGCTTTGACGCCCGTAAGCAAATCGTCGCCGATTTAGATAACAGTGGTGTTTTGGTAAAAGTAGAGCCGCATAAGCTTAAAGTGCCGCGTGGCGATCGCACGGGGGCGGTAATCGAGCCTTACCTTACAGACCAATGGTACGTGGCGGTAGAGTCTCTTGCCAAGCCCGCAATTGAAGCAGTAGAAAGCGGTGAAATTCGCTTTGTTCCAGAAAACTGGAACAAAACCTACTTCCAGTGGATGAATAACATTCAAGACTGGTGTATTTCTCGTCAGCTTTGGTGGGGACATCGCATTCCAGCTTGGTATGATGAGAACGGCAAGGTTTACGTAGGTCGCACCGAAGAAGAAGTACGCGCGAAAAATGACTTAGGTAGCGAGGTTACGTTAACCCAAGATAATGACGTTCTCGATACGTGGTTTTCTAGTGCGCTATGGCCTTTCGCCACTATGGGATGGCCAAAAGACACTCCCGATTTAGAGACGTTTGTTCCGTCATCTGTTTTGGTAACAGGCTTTGACATTATTTTCTTCTGGGTTGCCAGAATGATCATGATGACCAAGAAGTTTACTGGAAAAATTCCATTTAAAGACATTTACATCACAGGCCTCATACGCGATGAGAGCGGTGACAAAATGTCGAAATCAAAAGGCAACGTGCTTGACCCTATTGACCTGATTGACGGCATCGACCTCGAGTCTCTTGTTGAGAAGCGCACTGCCGGAATGATGCAGCCCCAGTTAGCTGAAAAAATCGTTAAGCGCACGCGCAAACAGTTCCCTGAAGGTATTCATGCCTACGGTACCGATGCTCTTCGCTTTACTTTTGCGGCAATGGCATCTACCAGCAGAGATATCAATTTTGATATGTCTCGCGTTGAGGGCTATCGAAACTTCTGTAACAAAATTTGGAACGCATCGCGTTTTGTTTTGATGAATACGGAAGAGCATGATACCGGTGCGAATGGCGGTGATATGGTACTCAGTTTGGCAGATCGCTGGATTTGGGCGAAGTTTCAACAGACCCTTGTTGAATTTGAGAAAGCACTTTCTGATTACCGTTTCGATATTGCTGCGCAAACTGTGTATGAATTTACTTGGAATCAATTCTGCGATTGGTACCTTGAGCTCACAAAGCCAGTGCTTAGCAATGATTCAAGTAGCGAGGCTGAAAAGCGAGGAACTCGCCATACACTCATCAACGTGCTAGAGAGCCTGATGCGACTAATGCATCCTCTTATGCCGTTTATCACCGATACTATTTGGCAGCGTGTTGTGCCGCTAAGCGCACTTAACGTTGAAGACGACGCTAGCATCATGGTGCAGCCATTCCCAGAAGTTGAAGCGGATAAGCAAGACGAGAGCGTGCTGGCCGATATTGAGTGGGTGAAGAAGTTTATTGTTGGCATTCGCAATATTCGTGGCGAAATGGATATTTCCCCAAATAAACCGCTTAATGCTTTACTCAGAAATGTGAGTGACGAAGACAAACGGCGTTTAGAGGCTGCTAAAGGTTTCTTAGATAAGTTGTCTAAACTTGAGAGCGTAACTATTCTTACTGCCGGTGAAAAAGCACCAGCGAGCGCGACGGCGCTAGTAGGAGAGATGGAAATTCTGATACCTATGGCAGGGCTTATTGATAAAGATGCAGAGCTTGCACGTATCACCAAGGCCATGGAAAAAGTTGAGAAAGACGTATCAAGAACCCGTGGCAAACTTAGCAATGAAAAGTTTGTTAGCAATGCACCTGAAGCCGTAATCGAAAAGGAACGCGGTAAGCTCGACGAGGGTGAAAAAGCGTTGGCAAAACTGAAAGAACAATATGAGACGATTGCTGCTCTCTAGAGTCGCTTAACCTTTATTGTATTCAGCAGTATATTCAACAATAAAAACGGGGCCAAATTAATGGCCCCGTTTTTTTGTCATGCCTAAATTGAATAGTTGCTGTCATCGTCTGAAGCATTTTTCGTAAGATCTCTTGCCAAGAAATACTCTAGCTTAGCTGAAAGGGCTTTTTGTTTGATAGGCTTGGTAATGTAGTCATTCATCCCCGCATCAATGGCGTTTTGCTTATCTTCTTTCATCGCGTTAGCAGACAAACCGATAATTATGATGTCTGTAAAGCCTTTTTCCCTCAGCGCCTTAGTGGCTTCATAACCATCCATAACGGGCATTTGAACATCCATGAGAATAAGGTCGTATTCTGTTGAATTCTCAACTTTTTGCACGGCTTGTTTGCCATCTTCAGCCACGTCAAAGGTTAAGCCCATATTGGTTAGCATTTCACCGGTAACCAACTGATTTATATTGTTATCTTCAACTAAAAGCACATGGCCTTCGAGTGTAATAGAAGGGGGGCTGTCCGCAGTCAACTCTGGGGCAACGTGCCCGTCTTTCTCTAGAACTTGTTTAATAAAGCGTTCAAACTGAATAGGCGTAAACGGGTGCATGATGAGTGGATTGGTCCATAGCGACGCATACTTAGCCTGAAGCGCGCTGCCCGCTGTTTCCATAATTAAACCCACAGACTTGCCTTCTTCTACTAACTCATTAAACCAACGCAAGTTCTGTCTAAAGGTACTAAAATCCGGAACGTCAATAAGAATATGTTCTGGCAAATTTGGTTGCGCTTGAGCGTCTTGTATAGAGCATGCTGCTGTTGAAGAAAGGTTAAGGTGCTGTGTGTAAGAGGCGGGCAGTAGAGGAGATGCTGTCACGTAAATACTTCCCTCAGGCAGAGCAGGGGTTTGACTCAAAATACCGCTTTGTCGGTTAACTGCTCTTAACGGTAGTGATATAAAAAACTCACTTCCCTTTCCTAGGGATGAAGATGCTCGCAGGTCTCCGTTCATCAACTCAACGAGTTGACTCACAATAGCCAAGCCAAGTCCCGTGCCGCCATACATTCTGTTAGTCGAGCCATCAGCTTGGGTGAAGGGTTTAAAGATTTTACTCAGTTGCTTTTCACTCATGCCAATGCCCGTGTCTGACACCCGCATAGAGAGAGTAAACACATCGCCATCAGCGTTCATCCCGCCATCAAATTCTATTTCAACCCGTCCTTGATCAGTGAACTTCACGGCGTTGTTACCAATATTCATAATAATTTGGGCTATGCGAAGGGGGTCGCCAATAACAGTTGCGTAAAGTGATGGGTTTACCGAGAAACGAACTGAAAGATTCTTCTCCTTGGCACGAAGGGCAATAACAGCAATTAAGTTGTCGAAAAGAGAATGCAAGGAGAAGCTAACTTCCTCAATTTTTAATTCACCGGCCTCTATTTTTGAGAAGTCTAAAATGTCATTAATAACACTTAGTAATATTTGACCCGAATACGCTGCTTTATCAAGATAGTCTCTTACCGTGTTGCTGATTGTTTGCTTTTGGGCTAGCTCGATTAAACCAATAATACCATTCATCGGCGTGCGTATTTCGTGGCTCATATTGGCTAAGAATATACTTTTCGAGGCTGTGGCTTGCTCTGCTTTGCGCTTAGACTCTCTCAACTCATTATTCAGCCGCTCTTGTTCTACATTTAAGCTTTGTGCTTCGGCCAACAACTTTTGAGTTTGACGATTTTTATCACTAAATACCATGGCGGCTCTGGAAAGCTTGCCTATCTCATCGGTGCGTTTGCTACCTGGTATATTTTCTATGGGCACGTTCTCTGAAAGTTTATTGAATACGCCGGTAATGGATTTAATGGGGCCAAGGATCCTGCCCATGGTGAATATCGCAGCGGCTAGCGCTAATAAAATTGCAAAGAGGGAAAAGAGTTCTCCCTTTTGTTGGGTAGTTTCAGCGAGTTGATAAGTATGTTGTGTGGCGGCTTCAGATGCTGCCGATACATTATTGGCCAGTTCACCGCTTAAATAAAGAAACTCTCTTGCTGACCCGGCCATAACCACGTTAACTAGAAATAAATTGCCCTGAGTAATTTGTGAAAGCGTTAAAAAATCTGACTTGAGCTTATTCACTCTGGTCTCTAACTTTCGCTTTGAAATACCGTCAACTGTGGAGACAATATCTGTTAACGGCGAGACCGATTGATTGAATAAATCTACAAAAGTAATGTCTGGTTTTATGAGATATTTCAGCGTGGCGTTCTCTGCAAGCACAAGCTGCTTAGTAATTTGCTCGTAAGTATTCACGCTAATGTCGCCGGTGTTAAGTAGGCTTGATGCCAGTCTTTGCAGCACTAAAATACTCGTTAAGGTTCCTTCAGAAACAAGGTTGTCTCTTTGTGCTCTTGCGTCTACTACTTGCTTAAAATTGAGTTGGTAGGCATCTAAATGCTCATTCATCCGCGCAAGCACGCCATTGTCCTGCGTATTTGAATAAGCAGAGTTTGACTGGGCAAGAACATCGAGTTTGTCTGAAATCGATGCCATCAGCCTCGAGAAGCGAGTAATGGCTGACGGACTGGCATTTTCTTTAAAGATAAGTACATTTCGCTGAAGGTCGACAACGTCTCGTTCTAATTCTTTTACAATGCCAACGGCATTAACTGCCTTGGTAGCAGTCTCTACACCACGATTTAATACCGCTTGGTTCTCATGGGCTATAAAGCTTTGAAAAAGGATAAGCACGATAAGTGCTAATAGCACTGTAACAAGCTGTATTCTGATTGAGGATAGCATTCAGCGCAGAGGCCTTTTTTTATTAGTTTAAGAGGTGATGAACTCGTACCACTTTTGTAAGCTGTATTCATAAGTCGGCATTACTGTATTCCAAACAGCCACATTACTAAAGCGGTTTTCATAGCTCCCGCCAGTTCGTTGTGCTCCTTTTAACACGCTTACCTTTCCATCTGTACCCGTTAAATCGGTAGCTGCTGGCTGGCCTTTATACCAGTAATCCCATTCAGCTTTGGATAGATAATTAGCTGAGCGCTCCGGGTTAGAAATATAGTAACCTTGTTTAGCGATAAAAGCACCCGGCCAGCCCGACAGCCACCAGTTCATATATTCATAGGCAACGTCTTTGCTTCGCCCTTGGGAGGCTGAAGATAAACACATAACTCCATGCCATCCTCGGTAGCCTTCTTTAGGCGCAGCGAACGTAACAGGAATGTTTTCTCCGTTTAATGTAGATACTGCGGGTGAGAACATGCTTTCAATGGCAACTCTGCCGCTTTTCATAAATTGCACTGACTCTGGTACCGATGTCCAGAAGCCGTTGAAGTGATTTAACTGAACCAGTTCTATTAGCACGCTAAATAACGCATCGAGTTCTAACTCTGTCATTGCACCAATATCATTAAATTCAACGAACCCCTTGGCCTGGGCTGCTAGGGCTAGGTCGAAAAGACCAATAGTAGGGTCGTTAACAATAGCCACCTTGCCCGAATAGCGACTGTCGAGTAACCATCCCCAGCTTTCGGCTTCGTCCTGCATAGCCTCTGGAAGATGACGTCTGTCGTATCCAAAAGAATCAACATTGTGCACATACGGCAAAAAGCTCACTGTGTCGGTGGGTGTAGCCCCTAGAGAACCATTACCCTGCACGTTTAATATTTTGTGAGGAGCGTCTCCGGCGCCCATTCTGGCATTCGCTGTGAGTTTGCCGGTTTTTGATAAATTGTTGATTTCTTCCCAATAGCGAATACGTTTCTTTTCTATTGGCTGAATAGCGCCTGCACGCCACAGAACGCCAATACTATTAGACCACTGTTCATACAAATCAAAAGATGTGGGGTTCATAGACGCTTTTTGCAGTACCGTTGCACTGCCGCCGGGCTCGAATTGAATGTTTATGCCCAAGTCTTCCATTGCTTGTTGTCGTATGGCTTCTTGCAGCGTTACATGGGTACCCATAACCTTCAGCGTAGGCTTAGGTTTACCTATAGCAAAGGGCGAAACCCCTGCAGTAATCCCCAGCGCAAGGGTACCTTTTATAAAGTTCCTACGAATGGAAGGTGAGGATGTGTTTTTACTGTCCTTTGTCATTGTAGTGTTCGTACCTTAAAACGCAGTCACAGGCGTGTATTAGCTTGTAGTAATAGAGCAGTTGCTAATGAAAGAGATTAGCAAATTACTTCAATTTTTGCGCGCTACAAATGGTATTTGCAAAACATCACTCATACAAAGCACTACTCCTACAAAACGCCATCAAACAAACTGCTTTTATATAAGGCTTTATTCACACTCATCACGATCGCACTATTTTCGATTTGTTTGTAGTGGGTTTCACCAGAGCACGGCCAAGCAACATTAAAAAACCAAAAAACAGTGTCATCCACGATAAGGATCCCCCGTGCTCCTGCACAATAACCACAGATTCTTCTACAACGTATTCATTGGTTTCACTTTCTAAAGGTACAAAAGCAAACTCAGGGTTGTCGTAGCTGTCAGAAAAGGCCACAAGTTGCTCTGTTTGCGCATCATAAAGCTCGAGTAAAATATCGTAGTCATAAGAGGGGAACCCTGAAACTAATGTGCTTTCAATCACAAAACTGTCTGTAGAATCTTCCCCGTAAATAAAGAATTCTGACGACACATGTATGGCGTCGTAAGTACCATTGCGGCCCAAATAAAGCACCGCGTAAACAGGTACATTAGCGAATATTGTGTCGGCGTCGAATTCCACCGAAAATTGTGAGTAATATCCGTCGTAATCAATATCCTGAACAAGGCCTACCCAGCTGTCGTAAATCCAGAATTCATTACTACTTACAACGGTAATACTACTCGATAACTTCGTTGTATTTGCGTACTTCTGAACGCGCTGGGCTGTTTTTAAGTCTTGCGTATCAAGTGTAGATTTTAAGTTTGACGTAGCGTGGCTAGTGCCGTTGCTGCTTTTGCTGTTCTCGCTAAAATCTGCGTTTGGAGAGGGTGAGTTTGAATCTGCTGCTTTGGTAGTTAAAGACTCAGTTAAAGACTCAGTATCTGCCCCACTCACTGGTGTTGGCTGTTCAAGGGGCGTATAAACCTTGTCATAGCGGTATTCTTGAGATGTTACTTTTTTATTTTCAGAGGCGGTGCTGCTGGTATCTTTCGTATTAGTTTGTGCATCAACATGCGCACTAAGCAATGCAAGTAGGGCAATTGTAGAAAGTATCGTTCTAGCAGATTGAATCTTCATAAATCCATCCTTTTCCAATCAATAATGACATGGTCATTGTTGACTGGAAAAGATGAACGAAAGCTGAAGTGAAACTTAATGGGTAGTTATTTATACCTTGCCCAGCATCGGGTCGGTTCGAGTTAACCTTTACTCTTCGTCGTAGAAGCTGTCGTCTTCCACGTCATTTGTTGTCTCGTTGTCTTCCCGTGGTTCGAAGTAAGTTCCCCAACCATCGTAGGTCACGTCTTGCTTGTCGGCGATTTTGAGAAGTTTATCAACATCAGCGTTAAGTAAATTAATATCTAACTTACGCTCTACCACAGCATCGAAACAAAATACGGTATCACCGTCATCTAACATCAATTCTTCTGCGTCGGTAACTTCGAAGCCTGCTTTAAAAACATCAACCGCTGCTTTTTCTAAAACATCAAAATCGGTACTGGCAAAATGATGCTCAATGGTATAATCGGCGTCGGCTTGACTGCCATCCTCTAACAGTGCATCAATCGTTTCTTGATTGAATTCATACCACTCTTCTCTTTCGTCAAATTGATTCATTTTTTTGCCTAATACGTAGCTTTTTGCTTTTGTTAATGGGCGCAAGTTTACCTGCTTTTCTCTAATTCATCGACCTGCGCATTCAACTGTTCAAATTTTTCTTTCATTTGCGCGTTGAAAATACCCATCCACTCTTTAATAGAGTGTGTTTCTGTTAGCGGTTGAGGCGCACTAATGTCGATAAGAACAACACCATTATCCCATTTATTCCAACGTACTTTTTTATGTAGATTGCTCGCAGTTACCATTACCACAGGTTCATTGGTGGTTTTTGCCAACCGAAAAGCCCCTTGTTTAAACGGCAAAATACCTCGGCCATTACTACGCGTACCTTCTGGGAACAACCATACCGAGGTTTTCTTTTTGGCAATTCGGTTTGCAGCTATGTCTAGCGTGTTTCTGGCTTTGCCTGAATTATTTCGGTCAATCATGATGTTGCCTGATAGCCAGTAAATTTGACCGAAAATAGGGATCCACTTCAGACTTTTCTTACCAATAGTCACCACACCCGGCAGGGCAGCTTTACATATTGTCATAATATCAAAGCTATTTTGGTGATTTGCAATGAATACATAGGGCTCATTAAGTTTTACTGCCGGATCTCTTCGAACAATAACTTTAAGGCCCACAATTTTAGCCATCTGGGAATATAGTGCTCCTGCAGCCTGCACGTTATCTTTGTGGAAAGGACGCAAAATGCAGACAAAAAGCAAGATTACGTTGATAACCAAAAACGCGATGAAAAGAATGGGAATGCGAAGCAAAGCGATCAAAATAACTCCTAGCAATAAATAGAGCGCGCAGTATAGAAGAAATTTCAGCGTACACTTGTCCGATGAGTTTTTACAGTGAAGTTTGTAATCTGGGCTACACTTGTGTGTTGAGCCGTTATTTCTATATTATTTTCGCGTTACTAAGATAAAAAGTAGACCTAGGAACCGGTATTTTACTGGATATATTGAAATCGTTAAGCGGCATCTAGACAATTCGACGTTTTTATCACCTTTAGTATGAAGCATTTTTATTAATAGCCCATTACAATAGATAAGACTAAGCATTCAAACCATATTTGGTACCCATAAGTATGTTGACATTTACCCCTGACGAACTAGAAGAAGATATTCTTGCAGACCTCATGGAGGAAATTAACGAGCTTTATGAATCGAGCGAGCAAACGTTAATAGAGCTAGAGTTACGTCCTGCGGACAACGAGCTTCAAAGAGCCTTGTTTCGCTCTATACATACCATTAAAGGTGACCTTGGCTTAGTAAACTTCTCGCCATTAATTCCATTACTTCAGCACGTAGAAGATTTACTCGATTACCTCCGCAAGGGCCAAGTTGATTATACAAGCACTATGAGCGACCTTGTTCTGCTTACTATGGACAGGGTAAAAGCGTTTGTAGAAGAAGTCATGCGCACTGGCAAAGCAGAGTATGACAATAATCTGCACGAGCAGTTAGTGCTTGCGATTAGTCGCATAACGCCAGAAAACAATGCTGAACACGAGCGCTTCTTAAACGATGCCGTGCTTCTGCTTAATCCTGCCCTTGACGTTGCGAGTAGCGAGGGTAACTCGGAAAGTGCACCCGTAAAGGCCCCCGTTTTGGCTTCAACGGGTATTCCAAAAGATATAAGCAGTGAAAAGAAACAAGATGTGCTGTTTTTTAGAGAGCTAATGCAAACCGTCGAGCGACGCTGTACATTTTGGGCTGGAAAAGGTGACCGCATCGCAAAACTTGCTATGTATATTAATGATGTGGCCGACAATATTATTGATAAAGATCAGCTAGCCGTTGCCAGTTATGTGCATGACTTCGGTATGGCCTTTATGCCCATGAAGTTGTTAAACAAAGGCGATACGTTAACCGAAAATGAATTCAATCTAATGCGCTCTCATGTTTATAAAAGTGCCCGTTTACTAGAGCACCTAGATGACTGGGATATGGCGCGCAAAATAGTGATGCAACACCATGAGCGCACCGACGGCTCAGGGTATCCGCTAGGCTTGAAGGAAGACGACATTTGCGAAGGTGCAAAGCTGTTGGCGATTATTGATACGTACGATGCTCTTACCCATCCAAGAGCGCACAACGAAGACAAAGTCATGTCTAAGAAAGAGGCGGTTATTCATATCAACAAGCAGGCTAAAGGACAGTTCAGTATGAAATGGGTTCGCCACTTTAATCAGGGCATAACAGGGTTACTGACTAAAGGTCATTAAAACCGGTTTAGGCAGCTTGTTAGGTTAATAACAAGCTGCAAATGTAAATTTTTTTACTGTCACCTTCATATTTATGAAGTAAGAGCCTCACTCTCCAGTGTGCCAATCTAGCTAATGCCTAACTCTTTTAGCTTACGTGTAAGCGTGTTACGCCCCCATCCTAAGCGTTTTGCTGCATCTTGCTTGTGGCCGTGAGTATGATGTAAGGCACGCTCAAGCATCACTTTTTCAAACGTTAGCATGGCATCATTTAAAATGTCGTGACGACCGTCCCGCAGCTGTTTATCTGTCCATGAGGCAAGTAATTCAGGCCATTCTCCGGTAGCGGCAGAAGATGTTTCTACGTGCCCATCGCTGTGAATTTCTGGCGGTAAATCGCTAGGGATAACTTCTTGGCCGCTTGCCATTACCGTTAGCCAACGACACACGTTTTCTAGCTGTCTCACGTTACCAGGCCACGGAAGCTGTGACATTACTCGCTCAGCACTTTTACTAATAGTTTTAGCATCAACATCAAGTTCTTTAGCGGCGCGACGCAAAAAGTGTCTGGTTAACAATGGAATGTCTTCACGACGTTCGGCAAGGGAAGGTAGGTGCACTCGAATAACATTGAGGCGGTGAAATAAATCTTCACGAAACTTACCTTCAGCAACTCGGGTTTCTAGATTTTGGTGGGTTGCGGCAATAATTCTTACATCGACACTAACCGACTGGTGCCCGCCAACGCGATAAAATTGACCGTCGGCAAGTACTCTTAGCAAGCGGGTTTGAACATCAAGAGGCATATCGCCAATTTCGTCCAGAAATAAGGTTCCGCCGTCGGCTTGTTCAAAACGCCCCTGACGCGCAGCCTGAGCACCAGTAAATGCCCCTTTTTCGTGCCCGAAAAGTTCAGACTCTACAAGATCGGCGGGAATAGCGGCCATGTTTAGCGCAATAAAAGGTTTGCTAGAGCGGGGGCTATGTCTGTGCAAAGCATGGGCGACTAGCTCTTTACCTGTGCCAGACTGACCGTTAATGAGTACACTGATTGACGAGCGAGACAGACGACCAATGGCACGAAACACTTCCTGCATCGCTGGCGCTTCACCAATAATTTCAGTAACCACCTCATCTTGCTGTACCTTGGTGGTAGATGACTGCTCCCTTGCATGGTCTATTGCACGCCGAGCAAGCGTAACGGCTTCATCGATATCAAAGGGTTTGGGCAAATACTCAAACGCCCCCTTTTGATATGCATTTACCGCACTGTCCAGATCTGAATGCGCAGTCATAATAATGACTGGAAGAAGGGGGTGTGAGCTGTGAACCTCGTTCAACAGGGTCATACCGTCCATTTGAGGCATTCGTATGTCAGATATAATAACTTCTGGCGCTTGACCACTTTGGATTTGGCGCAGCAAATCTTCAGGGTTTTCAAAACTCAAGCAGCTGATATTGGCTGCCTGTAAGGCTTTTTGCAGCACCCAACGAATCGAACTGTCATCGTCGACAATCCATACCGACTCATTCGTCATCGTCTGTCTCCTTACTTTTAATTGGAATATAAATCACGAACTTGGTGTAACCAGGGTGGCTATCAACATCTATTTTTCCACCGTGGTGATTAATAAGTGTTTGTGAAATCGACAACCCAAGACCCGAGCCATTTTGTTTACTGGTGACCATGGGATAGAACAAGGTGTCTTTTATCTCTGCAGGTATACCTGGGCCGTTGTCGATAATTTTCACTTTGGCCACTAAAGCGTGGCGCGCAGATTGAATAGTCATTTGACGTTCGATACGGGTTACCAAGCGTATTTCAGGGTTAGGTGTTTTGTGCTCGTTCAACGCCTGAATACTGTTGCGCACTATATTCAGCACCGCTTGCTGAATCATGTCTGGATCGATCCTCAGATCGGGAATACTTGGGTCATAATCTCGTACAATTGAAATTGGTATGGCAGAGTCAACCAACATAAGGCTTCGCACTTTCTCTAACGCTTGATGCACATTGCTTACTTCAAAGCGAGGTAAAGAATTAGGTCCTAGAAGGCGGTCTACCAAGGTACGCAGTCTATCCGATTGCTCGATTATCATGCGTGTAAACTCTTTATGTTGTTCAGGTAACTCTTTTTCTAACAGCTGAGCTGCACCACGAATTCCTCCTAAGGGGTTTTTTATTTCATGGGCTAGGCCACGCACGAGTTCTCGAGCTGCATAATGCTGGGCATTTTGTAGATTTTCTCGGGTGATTCGCTTTTGCTGGTCTATTTTCTTTACTTCAAAAAGCAGGCCTGGGCCGTTGGAAGTTGCAATATTAGTAACGGTTAAATCTACTGAAACGTAGCGATTATCTTTAAACGCCAGTTTTATCTCGTTTTCAGTAAAGTCTTCACCTTTGCGCATTGCGGCTCGCAACCGCGTTGTCTCAATAGTACCCGGTAAGAAAAAGTCAGGTAGAAGATGGCCTTGAAGTTGTTTTAACCCCGTTTCAAATAATGCCTCACCGGCGTGGTTCGCGTAAATAATACGCAGCCGGCTATCTACCATCACTAGGGCTGTATTTAGACTATTTAGTAATAATCGTGATTCTGACTCGGTAGAAACCATCCGAGCATGTCTCCTTTGCACCAATATTGTGCATTATAGCGTGTAACTGACAATCCCGCGCAGGTTTACTCGAAAATTAAAATTCTATGAACCGCGTTGGTGCGCCAGTTCAGTAGGGCTGCACGCTAGTTGTTATTAATAAACACCGATGCCTGATGCAGGTAAAGGGTTTGAGTAGGAGACGATGCAAGAGTCTTGCCCGTATTGTTGGTTAGCTCAACTTTGTAATTATGTGCCCCACGATGGACACCCTCTAGCTTAAATATGCCTGAGGAATTGCTCTTAACTGGGGCACCGTCGAATATCAAGCGATACAAGGGCGCTTTTTCTGCACTGTTTTGTTCCGCTTTAATAACAATGTTGCCAGCGTTGTCTCTCAAGGTCGCTTCGGGAGCGGGGCTAGCGATACTTACGCTATAATTTGGCTTTTTCTTTTTAACCTGAACTTTTTGAGTCTTTGGCGTTTTAATAGCAGAAACCACGTTACGTGTTTTTATATCTAGCTCTACGGTTTCGGCATTTGGCGGTGGTGTATCTGTATATGTCACAGAGCCGTCTTCGTTGACGACTTTGAAAATTTGCGCGGGACTGTTTTGTGTTTTTTGTTGCTGTGTTTTATTTTTCTGTGTCGTGTTTTGCTGGGCAGAGGCTTGCTGGCCGGGTGTTTGCTGATCGTATGTTTGCTGATCGTATGTTTGCTGGGCAAAAGCCTGATGAGAAAAGCAGGTGGCGCATAGGAACAAAGTAAATGACGGCAAAGTGAAAAGCAGCGAGGTGCGTTTAATTGAATCTGTCATAAATGGTGTCCCTTTAAATTTTGCTCAAACGCTATCATAGATGATTCTAAGCATAATAGATAATTGTTAGTCGCGCAGGCTGTTCCCAACCTAATAGGCCCTTATACAAATCAATGCGCAGACAATAAAAAAGCCCGCAATCGCGGGCTTCAAATATCTACATACATCATCAACACACGAAGCGCATGTTGAAACGTTTCTATTAAACGCTGTAGTACATGTCGAACTCAACAGGGTGAGTTGTCATGTTCAAAGTAGTGACTTCTTCAGACTTAAGGTCGATATATGCATCAATCATGTCATCAGTCATTACACCGCCAGCAGTAAGGAATTCGCGGTCGTTATCCAATGCTTCTAGCGCCATTTCTAGCGAGCTAGCAACGGTTGGAATTTCTGCTGCTTCTTCTGCCGGTAGGTCATACAAGTCTTTATCCATAGCATCGCCAGGGTGGATCTTGTTCTTAATACCGTCAAGGCCAGCCATAAGCATTGCAGTAAATGCAAGGTATGGGTTAGCTGTTGGGTCAGGGAAGCGCACTTCGATACGACGAGCCTTATCGCTTGTTACATAAGGAATACGGATTGAAGCAGAGCGGTTACGCGCAGAGTAAGCAAGCATTACAGGTGCTTCAAACCCTGGTACAAGACGCTTGTACGAGTTAGTTGATGCGTTAGCAAACGCATTGATTGCGCGAGCATGCTTAATAATACCACCAATGTAGTAAAGCGCTTCTTCAGAAAGGCCTGCATACTTGTCACCTGCGAAGATGTTCTTGCCATCTTTTGCAATAGATTGGTGACAGTGCATACCAGAACCGTTGTCGCCAACTAGAGGCTTAGGCATAAAGGTCGCAGTTTGACCGTATGCATGAGCAACGTTGTGTACAACATACTTGTATACTTGGATTTCATCAGCTTTCTTAACTAACGTGTTGAATTCACATGCAATTTCGTTTTGGCCAGCGGTAGCAACTTCATGGTGATGCGCTTCGATAACAAGGCCCATCTCTTCCATAACCATACACATTGCCGCGCGAATGTCGTGCGCAGAATCTACTGGAGGTACTGGGAAGTAACCGCCTTTTACGCCTGGACGGTGAGCCATGTTACCGCCTTCAAACTCTTCGCCAGAGTTCCACTTTGCTTCTGATGCGTCGATCTTGTAGAAAGAACCCGCCATATCAGTGTGGAAACGCACGTCGTCGAAAAGGAAAAATTCTGGTTCTGGACCGAAGAATACCGTGTCACCGATACCTGTAGACTTCAGATATTCTTCTGCGCGGCGAGCAACAGAACGCGGGTCGCGCTCGTAGCCTTCCATAGTAGTAGGCTCAACGATGTCACAGCGGATGTTTACTTGTGTTTCTTCTGCAAAAGGGTCAACTACGCAGCTGTCTGCGTCCGGAAGAAGAACCATGTCAGATTCGTTGATGCCCTTCCAACCTGCAATTGAAGAACCGTCGAACATTTTTCCTTCTTCGAAGAAATCTTCATCAACTTGGCTCGCAGGAATAGATACGTGTTGCTCTTTACCTTTGGTATCGGTAAAACGTAAATCGATAAATTTCGCTTCGCTTTCTTTAATCAGCTCTAATGCCTTTTCTACTGACATCGTGTCCTCCAGGTTTTAATGTAAAAATGCAGAGTGATCAGGCTCACTCCAACAGTAAAATTGTGAAAGCGATAATCATGCCATCTATCTATCTGCCGTTTTCTGCGGCTTAGACTAAGATGAAGACCTATAATATGGCCCGCTTCGCACCAACTTGGTGCGATGTTGTGCGATAGTGGTGCAGGTGGCGTCGCCTAAGATGTTTAGACTAGAATACTTTCTAGCCGCTTGCCACTCTTTCTACACAGTGAATTACTCCCTTATTACCACCAAATTCCGCTATAGGCCTTTAAAATCATAAGAAAAGCGGAAACATTCATTGCAAAGTGAAAAAAGATGCGCAAACGGCGCGTTTTTTCTGTACAATCCGCGAAAATTTTCTATCTGCATTTTTTGCAAGAAATCTTATGCATACCGTGTTGGTATGTATCGATTTACACAGGCTCTATATAAGCATGAATACCACTGATATAAGTAAATTGCGTAATATCGCAATCATCGCCCACGTTGACCACGGTAAAACTACCTTGGTAGATAAGCTTCTTCAGCAATCTGGAACGTTGGAATCTCGCGGCGTACAAGAAGAGCGCGTTATGGACTCGAATGACATCGAGAAAGAGCGCGGTATCACCATCTTGGCGAAAAATACTGCAATTAACTGGCAAGACTACCGTATCAACATTGTTGATACTCCGGGACACGCCGATTTCGGTGGTGAAGTAGAGCGTGTAATGTCAATGGCTGACTCTGTACTTCTACTTGTTGACGCTCAAGAAGGTCCAATGCCGCAAACGCGCTTTGTTACTCAAAAAGCATTTGCTCAAGGCCTTAAGCCTATTGTTGTCATCAACAAAATCGACAAGCCAGGTGCTCGCCCTGATTGGGTAATGGACCAAGTATTTGATTTGTTCGATAACCTTGGCGCTACTGATGAGCAGCTTGATTTCCAAGTTGTTTATGCTTCTGCACTAAACGGTTGGGCGTCTAACGATGCTGACACACCGTCAGAAGACATGACTCCACTTTTCCAAACTATTGTTGACCAAGTTGCTGCACCAGATGCTGATGCCAACGGTGGTTTCCAAATGCAGATTTCACAGCTAGATTACAACTCGTATGTGGGTGTAATCGGTGTAGGTCGTATCAGCCGCGGTTCAGTTAAAACCAACCAACAGGTAACTATCGTTACTGCTGATGGCAAAACTCGCAACGGTAAAGTTGGCTTAGTATATGGCTACCTTGGTCTAGACCGTCACGAAGTAGACAGCGCGAATGCGGGCGATATCATCGCGATCTCTGGTCTTGGTGAACTGAAAATCTCTGACACAATTTGTGACGTTAATGCCGTTGAAGCACTTCCACCACTATCGGTAGATGAGCCAACAGTAACCATGACGTTCCAAGTAAATACATCACCTTTTGCTGGAAAAGAAGGTAAGTATGTAACGTCGCGTAACATTCTTGAACGTTTGAACGACGAGCTTGTTCACAACGTTGCACTACGTGTTGAAGAAACGGCTGATCCGGATAAATTCCGCGTATCAGGTCGTGGTGAACTTCACTTAGGCATACTGATTGAAAATATGCGTCGTGAAGGCTACGAGCTTGCCGTTTCTCGCCCAGAAGTAATTCTAAAAGAAGAAAATGGCGAAACAACAGAGCCATTTGAAACCTTGACGATTGACTGTGAAGAACAGCATCAGGGCTCTATCATGGAGCAGCTTGGTCTTCGTAAAGCAGAAATGACAGATATGTCTCCAGATGGTAAAGGCCGTGTTCGTATCGACTTCGTTATTCCAAGTCGTGGTCTTATCGGTTTCCAAACAGAATTTATGACAATGACGTCGGGTTCTGGTTTGCTATACCATTCATTCGATCACTACGGCCCTTACAAAGGCGGCATTATTGGTAAGCGTAAAAACGGTGTTCTCATTGCCAACGCTAACGGTAAAGCACTAACTAACGCATTGTTTAACCTCCAAGAGCGCGGTCGTTTGTTCATCGGTCATGGTGTTGAAGTTTACGAAGGTATGGTTATCGGTATTCACAGCCGTGACAACGACCTAACGGTAAACGCGTTGAAAGGTAAACAGCTGACTAACGTTCGTGCCTCTGGTACTGACGAAGCGCAAACACTTGTGCCGCCAATTAAAATGTCTTTAGAGCAAGCGCTAGAGTTTATCGATGATGACGAATTAGTTGAAGTGACACCTGTATCTATCCGTATTCGTAAGAAGCTTCTTACTGAGAACGAGCGTAAGCGTGCATCGCGAGCGCCAAAATAGACAGCAATATACGTTAAAGTTTTAGCGCGTTAATGTTTGCGCTGAAAAAAGATAAAAATGCCAACCTCGCGTTGGCATTTTTTATTCTACTAGCGCTTATTCATGCCATAACTCGCTAAATAGTTGCTACCAAAGGCGAGTGGTCATTTCTATATTTTGTCCCTACACTTTGAGTTATTAAGCACCTGTAGGCTATATCGCTTTTACAGGTAACTTGTGTAAACGGTGGAATTTTTTTAGAGGTACTTCCATGCTTTCAATTGCCGTCATTGAAGATGATCAAATTACCCTCGATTTAATAACCGATGCATTAGAAACCCAGTTGGATGCAACCGTTTATCCGTTTAGCCGGAGCAAATACGCTCGAGATTTTTTGCTTCAGCAAACGCCAGATTCATTGAATTTGGTGATTAGCGACCAACTTATGCCCGACTATGATGGGCTGAGCTTGTTAAAGCTATGTCGTTCAAAAGGTCTAGAAATTCCGTTTTTGCTCATTACTGCAGACCCTCATAAAAGTCTTGTATTGGATGCGGCTAAACTCAATGTTTCTGGCTTCCTAGCAAAGCCAATTAGCATGAAAGAGTTAGTGGCTACCTCTGATAAGGTGACATCTCAAAACCACGGCAACTGAAATACCTCTAAGTGCTTTGTTACCAAAAACACTCTGAGATATTTATTCTCAGCACTCACTGCAAGCATTCCTTCAAGTAGCACATCCTTGGGCCAGTAGGCGATTAGTAGCAACTGAGTACCTGCATCACAATAATTAAGTGCAAATTGTTATAGAGAAATGTACTTCCCACCCTAGTTTATACCTTTGCAAAACCATACACTTGAGGCATAAATTTCTCGGCAAAAGGATGTAGTGTGAGCGCATTATTCGACAATACCCCATCAAGAAAAGAGACTCATTCATTTAAATGGCAGAAGTACAAAGGCAAAGACATCATTCCTGCCTGGGTTGCAGATACTGAGTTTTCTTGTGCTCAGCCTATTTTAGACGCTATTTCTGCTCAGGTAGACCACGGAAACATGGGGTACATTCTGCCCTCGCATCACACGGGAGCTATTAACGCAGTAGTGCGTTGGCTAAAAGATAAACACGATTGGCACATTGAGCCTGAGTGGCTAGTGTGGACGCCGGGTGTGGTGCCTGCATTTAACGTGGCGTGCAAAGCCTACTGCAACCCAGGTGATAAGGTGCTAATTCAAACGCCAAACTATCCGCCTTTGTTGGCCGCGCCTAAACTCAATCAGTTAGAAAGAGTCGATATTGGCACTGTCATCGACTCAACGAGTGATGCAGAGAATCCTAGGTATACCCTCGACTTTGATGCACTTGAACGAGAAGCCGCCGACCCTAAATGCACCCTGTTCATATTATGTAATCCTATGAATCCGGTAGGCACAGTGTTAACGCAATCGGAGATAGACAGGATTGCCGACATTTGTAATAAGAATGGCGTTAAACTGTGCTCTGACGAAATACATTGCGATCTTATTTTAGAAGAGGGCAAAGCCCATATTCCTGCCGGTAGAGAGGCGCAGTTAGCTGACAACAGCGTTACTTTAATGGCCGCAAGCAAAACCTTTAATATTGCAGGTCTTGGCACTTCGTTCGCCATCATACCGAATAGAAGCGTTAGGCAGGCATTTGTAAATGCCGCAGCGGGCATTGTTCCATGGGTAAATATAATGGGGTTAGCGGCTACCGAGGCCGCGTTTACGCAGTGCGACGATTGGCACAAACAAGAACTTAGCTATCTTCGCGAAAATCGAGAAAGAGTTTACCAAGCAATCAATAACATAGAAGGGCTAAGCATGCTGAAAGCAGATGCCACCTTCTTAGCTTGGGTAGATGCAAGTGGCTTAGGTGTCGATGATGTACAGGCCTGGGCTGAGCAAAAAGGCGTCGGGCCATCGCCCGGTAAAGACTTTCACCAGCCAGACCATTTCAGAATAAACTTTGGCTGTAGTCGTTCTATGCTTGATGACATTCTAGCGCGCCTAGCTAAATAGATGAAGCCCAAAAAATAGCAGAAACTACTAGTAGTAGAAGCTTAAATAGTAGAAAGCGCCTTGTGAAAACAAGGCGCTTTTACTAGCGATAATAAAGCTGGATAAAGCGTGCAATTACAGGAATACATTGACCAATTTATAGCAACCTAACCCCACCACTGTGCCTACCACAACTACTCCTGCAATATTACTTTTCCAAGAGTTTTTAAACTGCCCTAAAGCCTGGCTTTTGTTCATAACTACCAATAAGAAAATAGCAATTACCGGCAGTAATAGCGCGTTTGTAGCCTGCGCAAACAATATGGCGGGTAAGGGTTTAAAACCTAATGCTGCAACACTTACGCCTACCAGAATAATGACCATCCATACAGCTTTAAAGCTTCGGCTCTTCATATCGTCACTTAAACCAAGAGCCCCTGTCACCGCATAAGCGGCTGCTAGCGGCGCGGTTATGGCACTCGTCAAGCCTGCTGAAAACAGTCCAAGGGCAAAAAACCATTGCGCTTTATCGCCAAGCACAGGCTTGAGTTGCTCTCCCATATTGCTGGCGTCTATGGTGGCTGCTTGATTGAAAAACGCCATCATTGCGGTTGCCATTACAATCAACGTTATAAGTCCGCCCATACTTATGGCTCTGGCTGACTGACTTCGACAGGCAAGGACAGCCTGCTGCTTATCTAAGCCTTTCGATGATTTTGCTACCAAACTCGCGTGTAAAAATAAATTGTAGGGCACTATGGTGGTGCCAATTAACGCCAATACGGTGGTAATAGCATCGGTGTCTAATTTAGGTGATATAAGCTGATTGAACATGGCTGATAAGTCGGGTTTAGCCACGAGCAGTGTGATCAGAAATACCCCTGCCATTATAAAGACTAAATAAACTAAAACAGTTTCAATCCATTGGTAGCTTCCAGACCACAATAGCACTATCGCAATAGCGCCAAGAATTGCGGCCCATGGCCCTATTCCAATATCGATAAACGCATCGAGTCCAATTGCGGCACCGGTTAAGTTGCCCGACTCATAGGCAGCGTTGCCAATGCCGATAGCACTGACGATGAGCACAACGAAAAGGTTTTTGAGCCAGGGCTTGTAGGCCATATCTTTCATGGCGCCAGCAAGTCCCTGTCCAGTGGCAACGCCAAGGCGGGCTGCCATATCCTGCAGGACTATTGTTGCGAAAACAGAGAAGATAAGTGCCCATACCAAATGAAAACCGAAGTTAGCTCCGGCTAAACTTGCGGTAGTAACGGTTCCTGGGCCAATAAAGGCGGCCGCGATAATATATCCTGATTTATCTTTTGCCATTTGCAACAACTCTTAGTTATGTTCTATTAGGGTCAACAGACCTTAGTATGATATCAATTGGAAAAAAAGGCGCGCAGCCTATCGTTTCAAAATATATAACGCAACCCAAAATGAGAATCTGCAGTGAATGATCAGTTACCCATAAATATTGTTAGGCCAATAGTGGAAAAAAAGAGCTTTTGCAACGTGCTCCCAAGTGCAGAAAAAGTCGATGGTATGATATTCGCTGTGGCCGCCTGCCCAGAAATACCTATGCCAGAACAGTGGATGCCATGGCTTATTCAAAGTGCTTCTAGCCAATTGGTTGACAGTGATGTAGATATTCTTGCCGATACGCTTATGAATGGGTTACGTGCGCATTTAGACTTTATGCGACAGGGGCGTATCGCGTTACCGCCACACTGTATCGAAACTATTGTTACCACAGACACAGGTAAAGAGGAGATGATTAAACCTAGTACTGCGTTGTCACAGTGGTTAAATGGCCTGCTGATTGTTCACAAAAACGTAGAGCCTGTGTGGCAAAACGCGTGGCAGCTAGCTGAACAAAAGCAGGCAAACATAGACAGGCTGAATCATGAAGAGGCAGAAGAAAAAGCAGCTAATAATGAGGGGGAAGCGCCAGAAGTTCAGCTTTCTCGATGTCTAAAGCTTTTCACCACCTTGGCAAATATAGATTTAGCTTACCAGCAACGACAGCCCCAACATGCTGAGCAGCTAAGTAAAAACCTACCCATTCTTGTAAAACAGCTGCCTGCATTACTAAAAGATTATACGACGCTTGCCGGCGATTTAGCGGGCGCTTTGCCCAATCAATTCGAAATGTTTACTAAAAAAGAGAAAGAGTAAGTGTTGTAAGAGCATGCCCTCGGTTTAACATTCACTAACGCTGACGCTGCTGCAAACGTTTTTCACTTATGGTTTGCTTTAATGATGCCGTATAAGCATCAAGGGCAAGCTTAGCCTGTTCATATTCTTCGTTAAGCGTAAGTGAGCTTGGTTCACGCATAAGCGCTTTAAATGCGATATCCGTTTGTTTTAGTAACTCTTTAAGGTGCTGATTATTTTCGTCCATGTTCTGTCCTTGTCTTTTTTCGTTACCTGAAGCGCTACATTTTTGCGCCTGTCCATTTTTTGCCTAACCGCATTTTTATGATAAGCCCAACCGCATTTTTATGATAAGCCCAACCGTTTAACTTAGCACTGCAACTGAACGCAAAAACGATAAAACGTGTCTTTAGCGTGTTTATACAAGTACAAGTAGAGCAACTAGGCAATTCAGTGCTTGCGCTAGAATGGTTTTACAATAGCTAAACACACAATAGCGAGAATGATGAGTACCGGCGCTTCGTTAAGTATTCGATAAAAGCGAGGCGTGTGGGTATTTTCATCACGAGCAAACTGTTTCATCAGTGTAAACAAATAGAAGTGATAACCGTAAATTGCAACTAAAAGTAGAATTTTTATATGTAGCCATCCAGACATTTTAAACCATGTGCCGCCGTAACTTACAATAAGCGCAATGCCAAACACTAAAGTGAGCAAGGCAAAGGGAGTGACAAAATACCAAAGGCGTCGTTCCATCACTTTAAATTCTTCTTTAACGACTTGAGAAGAGGTAGTGGCGTGATAAACAAAAAGTCGAGGTAAATAGAAAAGGCCTGCCATCCACGCAAGCATAAAAAAGATGTGAAGTGCTTTGAACCATAAAATGTACATGTCAGTAATTCGCCTTTTGCAAAAAGCTTTGTAGGATATTCCAAGTAATTACGCCAATGATATCGTTAAAGTCTTGGTCGTAAATATAAACTGCGCCAGAGCGCGATTTTTTAAGATGTTCGTACACTTCATGGAGAGTAGTTTGAGCACTTAGCCCCTCCATTTGATAATAGCTTAAGGCCGCCGCATCGTGCTCTAAGCTCACATTGTATTGCACCAACTTGTATTGCACATCAATTTCGAATTTAGACTGCTGAATCACAATTTTGGTTGGCTCTTTCTCCAAATGATCGGTAAGCGCTTTTTCTGGTGCATCGTTAAATAGCTTGTAGTTGGTATCCATGGCTGCCAGAACGCCTGTTTTTTCTAACGCTTCCCGAATTGACGAAATGGCGTAGGGAAGATTTTGATAGTCTAATTGGAGAATAAACAACGAACGATTTTTGAAAAACTGCGTTGATGTTACGTACGCAGGCACAATTACCAGCATGGCTGGAAGAATAATTTGCGGGCTGTAGGAAAGCTCCATTACTGCCGAAAGCGCAGCCAGCGGAGCGTGTAGTACTGCTGTTAGCATTCCTGCGATACCCAATAATGCAAAGCTGTTCGTGAATTCAGGTACATCAATAAAGTAAGACAAGGGAAGCAAGAGTACTGCGCCTGCTAACATACCAATTACCATCACCGGGCCGATAATGCCACCTGGGATCCCTAAGCCGATAGCAAAAACAGCAAGTACCACTTTAAAAACCAGAACAGCTATTAAAAGTAAGGTTTCTGGGTTGCTAGCGAATAAATGCTCAACATCGATAAAGTTGGCTCCTAGCGCTTCTGGCAGCAAAGCACCAATAGAGCCTGTAATACACGCGGCTAGGATTAAGCGCCATACCATTGAAACTGGACGAAACCATGTCATTACACGCATTAATTGCCGATTGAAAAGAGTCGCTAGCATGCCAAGCAAAATTCCTAGCACAACTAAATACAAATACATCCACTGGCTAAAGGCGGTGAACGATAGAAAAGAAAGCTCGTTAACCTCGCCAAAAACAATACGGGCCAGCACCGAGCCACAGGCTGCGGCAAGCATGATAGGCACGAAGATATGTATTTTATATTCTCGCAGTACCACTTCCATTACAAAAATGACCGCGGCGAAAGGCGTGTTAAACGAAGCCGAAATTCCGGCGGCAATACCACAACCGGCGAGAATACGAACGCTGTTATAGGGCAAGCGAAGCCATTGCCCCAACAAGCTACTACTTGATGCGCCCATATGGACTGAGGGACCCTCTCGGCCAACAACAAATCCGCCAGCTAGTGCAAGCATGCCTCCAAAAAATTGGTTAATAGTAGTTCGAAAAGGAATATGACCGTAGAAGTATTTCACTCTATGAATAACGAATGGGATCCCCAATCTATAGTGTTTAAAGCCGGTTAAAAAGGCGATGAAAAGAATAATACACACGCTGATAAGGGGCATAAATAACCAAACTAGCCACTCTTCAACTAACCAGGATTGCAAGGTAGACACGCCGGTTTCGCGAAGCCAATCAACGCAAAGGCGAAATAAAATGATGATAAGCGCAGCAAACGTTCCGCCAACAATACCTAATAGGCATAGCTGAACCGATGTGCGTGGGTGAGCCACTTCCTGTCGTAAAGCCTGAAAGCGCATGATGTGATACAGTAAAGTAAATGTAATTTAAAGCTTACCACAACCACTTAAATTTCATAATGTTAAGAATAGGCTCTTAGCATTTAAAAGCAATGACAAACTTTTTAATGAAGTAAACGATGACAGCAGACCAACTCAAACACTTTTTAGGCAACCACAAGTTTTCGCTGCTCATGGCGTTTTTAATGCTGGTAATGGTTGCCTTTGGTTATCAGCTAGCACGCTATATGGACGAAGGCGACAGACTGACCGTAACCGCGCAGAAAGAGACTATCGATATACTATCGACAGAAAACAATACGCTCACTACCCGTGTTAATCAGTTAGATGTAGAGCTTGAGCTTACGCAACTCGAAAATGAATCGCTAACGAAAACCTTGGTGGATATAAAGCAACAGCTTAACGAGCAGCAGCAGTTATTAACCTTTTACGAAAGGGTAGTTGCACCAGAAAAGTCAGAAAAAATATTTGTAGCTGAGGATGTTGAATTATATGCAGCAGGGGATAATCAGTATCAGCTTAGAATGGTTTTGCTTCAGCCCAGTCAGCAAAAGTCGGTAATTAATGGTTCTCTAAAATTGAGCATTGCAGGCACACAAGAGGGTGAGTCTGTTACTTTTAGTTCCGGGGATGGCAGTTTTGTGGGAGAAAACATTAAATATCGGTTTCGATTTTTCCAGGCTGTAAATGTGACGTTTACCCTGCCCGAGAACTTCAATCCTGAGACTATTATGTTGACAACTGAAGTTTATCGCTACAAAACAAGTAAAGGCGGCTACGAACGTTCTATGCGCTGGGATGATGTAAAAGTAGATGGAACGTCTGGCGCGGTGAGTACGCTATAGCGTTTAAAATCTTCTCAAAAAAGCAATTGCCGAATAAAAAACGAGTTCCGAATAAAAAAGTACCGAATAAAAAAGTGCAGTAGCGATATCGCCACTGCACTTTTATTTATTTGTTTTTTAAGGCTCAGTTTTACAACTCTTAACTAGCAGGGAAGTTATGCTTCAACCGTTACTGTACCCTGCATTATGCCAATGTGACCCGGGAACGAGCAGAAGAACATATATTCTTCATTGGCATCTAAGTCTTTGACTGAAAAGGTTGTGGTGGTCTCTTCACCACCGCCAATAACATCAGTTGCACCAATTACTCTTGCATCGTTGGGCTTAAGGTAATTGTTATCAAGTCCTGCACTCATGCCTTCAGTCGCGACAGCTTGGCCGTTTGCTTTTGTTGTCATTACCCAGTTATGACCCATGGCTTGTTTCGGTAACTGTCCAGTATGCTTTAATGTAACTGTGAAGTCGTCACAGGTTGCCGGAATTACAACGTTCGATGTGTTAAATTTCATCGCATCGTTACTTTCAACAGTAACCTCACATTCATTTGCATAAGCGGCGTTAGTTGATGCCAACATTGCTGCCATTGACAGTGCAGTACCAACAAAAATTTTCTTAATCATAAAAGAACCTCTTTTCAAAATGTTTTGGCTGCAATACTACCCAGCCTATTAATTTACCTACACTTTTTACGTGATGATATGGTGTAAGATCATCTTATTGATAATAGTTATCATTAAAATATTTTTGGTTTTGTTAGCGAATTGTTCGCCTTTACCCCTATAGCCGTCACTTCGTTGGTTCATATCCTTGGCGGGGTGAAACGTGCCATTGAGTAGTTAAAAAAAGCTCGTTTTTATGTGCTGTTTTTTATTGGCTCGTCTTGATGTGATTACACAGACTCTTGAAAAGTCTTTTTAACGAAAGTGATCAAAACCGCCTAATATGATTACAAAATTGTTAGAAAGTCCGCTGCAAATAATAGACGCTTTAACTGAAGAAGGAGATGTTGGCATGGCGAACAATACACGAATTGAAAAGGACAGTATGGGTGAATTAGAGGTGCCGCATGATGCGCTATTCGGCGCGCAGACTCAGCGTGCTATCAATAACTTCCCCGTTAGTGGCCAGCGATTGCCAGAGCCATTTATTCGCGCACTTATTACCGTTAAAAAAGCAGCAGCTTTGGCCAATATGCAGCTTGACGCTATTAGTGATTCAAGAGGAAACGCCATTGTTCGTGCCTGTGATGAACTGTTAAACAGTGACGATGTGATGCAGCATTTTCCCGTTGATGTTTTCCAGACCGGCTCTGGAACAAGTTCAAACATGAACGCTAACGAAGTTATTGCTAATGTTGCCAGTAAATTTGCAGACGAAGTAATCCATCCAAATGACCATGTGAACTATGGACAAAGTTCTAACGACGTCATTCCAACCACTATTCATGTAAGCGCCGCATTAGAACTCGCATTTCGCTTAATCCCCTCTGTAGAAACTTTAATGGAACAGATTGAGGTGAAAGCCGAGTCGGTTTCACAATATTGTAAAACAGGCCGTACGCACCTAATGGATGCTATGCCAGTTACCATGGCGCAAAGCTTACTTTCATGGGCATCGCAACTTAAACAGCAACTCAACACGCTACGCGCAATGCAATCGGGTATTCAAACGTTAGCACAGGGTGGTACGGCAGTAGGCACAGGCATTAATGCGCACCCAAACTTCGCAGCAACGTTTGCGAATACCATGAGCGATTTAACCGATTTATCATTTAGTCCAGCAGATAATTTTTTTGCATTAATAGGCTCGCAAGATACAGCGGTTACGCTGTCGGGTGCTGTTAAATCGCTGGCGGTAACGTTGATGAAAATATCGAACGACTTACGCTGGATGAATTCTGGGCCACTTGCTGGGCTAGGAGAAATAGAGTTGGAGGCGCTTCAACCTGGTTCTTCAATTATGCCAGGAAAAGTGAATCCGGTTATACCCGAGGCCGTTGCGATGGCAAGTGCTCAAGTAATGGGTAACGACACTGCAATAACGGTAGGCGGTCAGTCCGGGAACTTTGAGTTAAATGTAATGCTGCCAATGATTGCAAGTAACTTGCTGTCTAGCATTTCATTAATGACAAATAGTGCATCGCTTTTAGGCGAAAAAGCTATTAAAACCTTTAGTGTAAATTCCGAATCTATTGAAGATGCGCTCTATCGAAATCCAGTTTTAGTCACCGCTTTAAACCCCGTTATTGGTTATGCTAAAGCCGCAGAAATAGCTAAAGTGGCTTACAAAGAAAATAAACCAATACTCGATGTTGCAGAGTCGATGACGAGCTTATCAAGAGAAGAACTGGCTTCATTGCTAGACCCTAAAAAGCTTACGTCAAACAAGTGATACCTCACTGAAGTTTTCCGATACTAACGTTTTCAAAATTTATGGATATTAAAAGGCGCTGTTGCTGACAAGCATGGCGTCTTTTTTCGTTTGCCTACTTATTGTTCACTTAATAGGGGGAAGCAACTTATTGTTATTTATTGTGCAATAAGTAGACGTTTATTTCTGTAAGTTTCGCTTTATAGTTGCTGTGTGGGGGATTTTTGTTACAGTTGACACAACAACATGCTGTGGACACTGTGGGCCCGTCAAACCAGCGTCTTTAGGGCCTTTTTGGGAAGAATAAATGACAGAAACGTGCTTTCGCATGAAGGGTACAACGCTTACCAGCATTGTACTGGAAATAATCGACTTTGATCCTGATGTATTTGAATCTCAATTAGAGGCAAAAGTAGCGAGTGCTCCGCAGTTTTTTACGCGCTCCTCGCTTATTATACATTTGCAAAAAACGCTTTCGGCAACAGAATTCGAGCTGCTTATTGCATTGTGCAGACGCCTGCAGCTTCAACCTATGGCAGTAAAAGGAGACGTGGCTGAGTTAAGACCGGTGATAAACGATCTTGGTCTTGCCGATATTAGTCAAAGCAAAACCTCAGATAGTGACATCAATACCTCAACTGCCGACGCTGCTAATCAGGCTGAGGCTAGGCAAACAGGGGCTAAGCAAGCAGAGGTAGGTAAAAACACCGGCAATCACAATAAAACGCCTTCTGCCAGTCAGGTTAATTACAGTGCACCTGAAGTAGAGGCTACTCCTGTGGTGCCTGTATTAAAGCCCGCAAAAGTAATTATGCGCCCGGTGCGTTCAGGTCAGCAGGTTTATGCCGAAGGAAGTGACTTAGTGGTAACCGCATCGGTAAGCGAAGGGGCTGAATTACTCGCAGATGGCAATATTCATGTTTATGGCACTTTGCGAGGTAGAGCACTAGCTGGTGTGAAAGGAAACAATAATGCTCGAGTTTTCTGTCAGTCATTAGATGCAGAACTCGTGTCAATTGCAGGGCAATTTATTATGCACGACACCGTTAAAGGCGAGTGTTGGAAGAAACCTGCTCAAATATATTTAGAAGAAGATACGCTACGCATAGAAGCGTTGGTTTAACGGTTTGTGCGCGTACAAAGGAAATAAGTAAATGGCTAAGATTATTGTAGTAACGTCGGGTAAAGGCGGCGTGGGCAAAACCACTTCAAGTGCGGCTATTAGCACAGGACTCGCGCTAGCTGGGCATAAAACCGTGGTCATCGACTTCGATGTTGGCCTGAGAAATCTCGACCTTATTATGGGTTGTGAACGTCGAGTAGTTTACGACTTCGTTAATGTGATTAATAAAGAGGCGTCGTTAAAGCAGGCGCTAATCAAAGACAAGCGCACTAGCAATCTCTTTATTTTGCCAGCATCGCAAACTAGAGACAAAGATGCTCTGACAATTGAAGGTGTTCAGGCAGTGCTAGACGAGCTTAAAGAGAGCTTCGACTTTATTATCTGTGATTCTCCGGCAGGTATCGAGCAAGGGGCGCAAATGGCACTATACTTTGCTGATGAAGCTATTGTAGTGACCAACCCAGAAGTTTCGTCAGTGCGAGATTCAGACCGTATTCTTGGTATATTACAAAGTAAATCTATGCGGGCAGAGCAGGGTAAAGCGGTAAAAGAGCATCTTCTGCTTACCCGCTATAACCCAGCACGTGTTGAAACAGCAGAAATGTTGAGCGTAGCTGATGTTGAGGAAATTCTTGCCATTCCGTTACTCGGTGTTATTCCAGAATCTGAATCGGTATTAAAAGCGTCTAACCAAGGCCAACCTGTCATACTGGATGAAGAAGCAAATGCAGGGCAGGCGTATACAGATGCAGTTAAGCGCCTGCTTGGTGAAACTGTTGAACATCGTTTCCTTGATGCAGAGAAAAAAGGATTCTTCAAGCGTCTACTAGGAGGAAAGTAATGGGTATTTTCGACCTGCTAAAAAAGAAGCAAAAGCCAAGCACAGCTGCAGTGGCCAAAGAGCGCTTGCAGATAATAGTGGCACATGAGCGCAGAAAGCGTACGGAACCCGATTATTTGCCTATGATGCAGCAAGAGATTATCCAAGTTATTCGCAAATACGTGGCCATAGCAGATGACCAAGTGTCTGTGCAGCTTGATAACAACGATGACTGCAGCGTGCTAGAGCTTAATGTGACTTTGCCAGAGTCTTAAAAAGAAAAAGGTAGCATTAGCCATTGATTTGCCCTGTGATATAACAATGAAAACTTATCCGGGAGTGTTATCACAGACATTGCAAAACCTTATCGTAAATAGCGTTGAGCATGCCTTTGATGTTCACTCAAATAATGAAATAGTAATTTCAATTCGACGTGTTACCGATAAAGTGATTATAGAACACAAAGACAACGGTAAAGGTGTCTCTGATAATGTTAAACACAAACTTTTTGACCCATTCGTGACAACCGCGAGAGCTGCGGGTAATTCCGGTTTGGGACTACATCTTGTGCATCAATGGGTAACTAACGTGTTGGGTGGAAAAATTAAGGTGAATTTTAAAGCGGGTGAGACTGTATTTACGTTGACCCTACCTATAGAGCAACAGGCGAACGACGATAATAGCGAATTAAACTAGCTTTATTTGCTTGAAATAATCAAGTATTAGATAATGAGACGTAGTAAAATATCGTGATAGGTCATTAACGTTAGGGGTAAATATGTCAGTCGAAACGGCGTTGCCAATTGAGTTTTCTGATGCAGCGGCAAGCAAAGTAAAGGCGCTGGTGACAGAAGAAGAGAATGCAGACCTTAAATTACGCGTTTACGTAACGGGCGGAGGTTGCTCTGGGTTTCAATACGGATTTACCTTCGATGAAAAGGTGAATGAAGGTGACATGACGATTGAAAAAGACAGCGTCACTTTAGTGGTCGACCCCATGAGTTTACAATATCTTGTTGGTGGTGTTGTTGACTACGTAGACGGCTTAGAAGGCTCTCGATTTTTAGTACAAAACCCAAACGCCACAACAACTTGTGGATGCGGAGCAAGCTTTAGCGTATAACGCGCGTAGTTCAAAATAGGGCAGGTACACGTTACTCTCTTTATGGTATCTGCTCTAAGAGTCCTTTCATCAAATTCTATTTTCAACCCGTACCTTTTGTGTCTACACTTACCCATACAATGGATTTGCTGTAGGACGTTTTTATGAAACTGTATGGCTCTACCACGTCACCTTTCGTTAGACGTATTCGTATCGTACTTGCCTCAATAGATCACGAGTTTTTAAACTTACAGATTTTCTCTGGTGCAGATAGGGAGCTATTAGCTTCTCGTAACCCCACGTTGAAAGTACCTTGCCTTGAAGACGGCAGCGAAATAATTTTTGATTCCCGAATTATCTACAACTATCTCGCGGATAAATATCAATACGAGCCTTTAACATGGGAGGCTGAAAATCAATTAACCCTTATTGACGCTGCGAACGACTCATTTGTACAACTGCTTTTGCTGAAGCGATCTGATTTCGATATAGCGCAGGAGAAATTTTACTTTAATTTGCAGAGCGAGCGTATAGAGGGAGTGTTAACGTCGTTATCAAACCAGATAAATAAGGGCCTTTTTAGCGGGTGGAATTACCCCGAAATATGCCTTTACTCATTAGTCGATTGGGTACTGTTCCGAGAGCTACACGACATGCGAGATTACCCTGAGTTACTGATATTTCATGAAAAACATCAAGACAGGATTGAAGTGACTGCAACAGACCCACGCATAGAGTATTAATTACTAATAGCCCTTTGCAAAGTCGAGCTTATACAATAGGGGCAGTCCGTTGTTAAAGCGCTGTGCGTTATTTAAAAACACCTGAGCTACATCTTCTGGCTGCGATTCTGCCGCTGTGTGGGCGGTGATTGAAACCTTCGGATGATGCCAAAAAGCATGCTCTGGGGGCAGTGGCTCTTGTCTAAACACATCCAACACCGCATGGTGCAGCTTATTGTTATTCAACGCATCAAGTAACGCACGATCATCTACTGCGCTTCCTCTCCCTGCGTTAATGAAAATGGAGTGAGGTTTAAGATGTTGAAAAAAGTTATCTGACAACAGATTTTTCGTTTGTTCAGTGTCTGGCATTAGATTGACAACATGGTCTGCGCGCTTGGCAAACGCACTAAGTTGTGAAGTGGGGTACATGGCTTCTGTACCCTCGACCTTGCTAGCGCTTCTCGACATGCCAATAACTTTCATACCAAAGGCGTGGGCCACCGGAATAAGCGCTTGTCCTATATTCCCTAAGCCCATAATACCTAAAGTTAACCCGTTGAGTGGCTGACGGGATTCAGCCTGCCAAACAGGAGGTTGTTTGCTTTGATTGTTACTAAATGCAGGTATATTTCTGGCAAATTGCAGCAAATAAGCGAATACATACTCGCGCATTAATTCACCGAAAACGCCCTTTAAACCAGTAAGCTGATAATCGGTTTTATCAAGACGAAAAAGAGGTGCATTTCCTGCCCATGTAGACTGACACCATTTTAGGTTATGGCAATAAGGAATAACCTTGGCGGCTAAGTTTGGATCTGCTAGCAAGACTTCAACGTTATCTTTATTTACGTCTTCAGGGTTGTTAGATGCAACCACAATGTCCAGGTTTTTAAACTCGGTAGGGCAATGTTTTGTTTCGTTACCCATCTTATCAAGAATGGCGCTAGCAATTTGCTTTGCCTCTTTGCTTAATATTGTAATTTGAAGTGCACCGTCAGAGCTTGAATTCATTAGACCTTCACTTATAAAGTAAACTTTTCTTTCCTACCAAAGAGGCAATTATCGCATGGGTGGTTGTTCTAAAGTTGTGAATATAGTTTTACATTTTCGTTAATGAAAAGTGTCATCATTTAACGGAATTATCATGCAGTCGAATAACACTAACAACTTTCAGGCTATTTCGGTAGACCATGCCAAAGTGCTTTCTCCTAAGCGCAACAGCACAAAAGCAGACTCTACACAGGCGCTGGTTAATGAACAACTCGCTCACTTTGGTATCGATGAACAAAGCGACTACGGCAGGGCTTTAGCACAAACCGCGCACCACCTATATGGCGCGCAATCCAGTGTAGTGCAGCTTTGGGATATTACTAGTAATACCCTTCAATCTCTAGATAAAGAGGATAGGGTGGCATACTTCAACGCCAAGAAATTTTTATCTTTTCAAATCGCTAAAATTTTAGACACCCTACAAAACCCATTTCGTGCTACCTATCAAAGCTTATCGAGTGGTAATGGATCGCAAGGGCATTACCCGTTATTTGACAACGTAACCGCGCTGTTTTCGGCCACTCCCGTGGTTGTGAGAACGGCAACCTATGTGTATGCCTGCACCGAATGGGTAGACGACGCGTTTCAAGGCAAAGAATTTACGCACCAAATATACTCGCGCTTGTTAAACCCCACCAATATTTCACTAGCCAACGCCATTGTAGACATGGAAGCAGGCCCCTATGCTTCTGAATACCTTGCATGGAACTTTAACTCAGGCATGGCGGCTATCGACGCCATGTTATCAAATGTGTTAAGCCACGGTGATGTGCTAATTGTATCTAGGAATGTTTATGGCGGGGTTTACCAACTGCTTCACGATTACTTTGCCAGATCAAATCGAATGGATATTCAGATTGCTTGGTTTGATGGCTACGACAAAGAAAGTTTCGCCGACTTTATGGCGCAAACCAAGCAGCAGTATGCTGAGCGCCTAAACAAGGGGGCATCGATGCATGTCTACATGGAGTCTCCTTGTAATCCGCACGGTTACGTTCTCGATGTTCCTGGCATCAGTGAACTTGCTCACGCCGAAGGGGCGTTAGTGATGCTTGATTCAACGTTGGCCACCCCAGTATTACATCAACCTTTGCAGCATAAAAATAAAGCAGCCCGACCTGACTACGTGGTGCATAGTTATACCAAGGATTTATGTGGTAGCGGCGCCACTACCGCAGGTGTTGTTATTGGCCAAGGTCACCGTATGTTCCAACCTAAAGGAAGCAGTGTAGATGGAGTTGATTGGTCGCAAACCATGTTTTGGGATGTGTACTACATAAAAGGTGCCTTTCTTGATTCAGAAAAGGCGTTTGACGTGCTTAACGGTATGAAAACTCTTGAACAGCGTATGATGACTAAGGTGATTAATACAGAGGTATTCACTGCCTTTTTAAGCTCTCATCCCCTCATAAGAGTAAATTGCCATGCGTTGCCAGAGCACAGTAATGCCGGACTTCGCGAAAAACAGCATGCCCACGGATGGCCATGTACATTGTTTACTATTGATATGGCTCCTGCAGGTTTAACGAGAGATGTATTTACCCGCTTTTTCGATGCACTAGAGCCTGCATTTAGCCATCAGGTGAGTATTGGGCAGAACAACACTATCGTGCTGTGCCCTGCATTAACGTCGCATTCTGAGCTAAGTGCTGAAGAACAGAAAAAAGCAGGTATAGAGCTTACTACCATGCGTATTGCCATGGGGACGGATAACGTTAAGCAACTTATAGCTCACTTTATTTTAGCTGCACGACACTTTATTGATGCCGGCGCACCAGGTTTCAGTGATGAATTTATGAGTAATGAAGCTATTGATGAACTGTATTTACGTGTAAGTGAGCGAGTGTGCGCACAACACTTTGGCAGTAAACCCAGTATGGCATCGCTTATGAGTACACAGAGTTGAAACATAGCAATGGGAACATTTATTAAAGCAACGCTTATGTATGGCCGATACTGAGAACAAATGCGTGCTGTAAAGCGCAATTCCTGAGCTTTTTGAATTCATGATTATCAAGAGTTTATTATCAGTAAGCTAATTATCAACAAGCTCGGGTTTTGCTTAATCAATAAGGCCAACTTATGTACCAATTCACCATAGACGTTACGTTTACTGCACCTCTTTCGTTTATTTATGCTTCATTTCATGAAGTCGAATATTTGTCACAATGGTTTGCGCCGGGTAACTGCTCAGTTACGCAAGTGATGAACGATTTTAAAGAAGGCGGACGATATCGAATTAAGATGATGGAGCCAAACGGTGCAGAAATGTCTCTAACAGGCGAATACGTAACTATACTCACCGATGAGCAATTGGCTTTTTCATGGGCGTGGGAAGATAACTTAGACGAGTCTCATATTACTTCCGTAAACATCCATTTTAATGAAGTGGAGCCGGATCGCATAAACGTAGTGTTAATGCAAAGCGGCTTCGTTAATAAAGAAGAGTGCGATCAGCATGAATACGCATGGATGTCATGTTTGGAAAAACTAGCGGTATTAGCCGATAGACAAAAAGCGTTGAATTAATTTCTCGTGGCCATTGCAATATCACTGCCGTTGAGCTTCGTTCACTGACAAGAGGCAAGTATAGAAGCCGGGTTTTGAATTTGCCCGGCTTTTTTCGTTGCTTATAATTTTTTGACGTTATCGCCGCTGTCACGGTCAATAAGTTTCACGAATGGGTCGACCCCAGCATAGTAAGGCTTTTCAGATACGGTCACGGTAATTTTATTTTCACCACTCACGATCTTATGCTTCGCCTTGTAGAGTATTTGACTGTCATCCTGCAACTCCGATGGCTCGACAGTAAAAATAGCAATATCAACCGACTCATCAAGAGGTTGTTCAGTTTCCATGCCCTGTCCGTCGGCAGCGAACTTCGCTCCACTAACTGAGAGCGTAACTTCATAAGTATCACCTAACGGTTCAACAGTTACGCTATCTAGTTTTAAGTCATATAAGGTGATTTGTTCAAATAAATCAGCAATAAATGCTTGCTCATCGGGCGTAGCAACCGCATTGAGTTCTGCCTGTAGATTTAACGTAGTGGGGTATGGATTAGAATTAAAGCGAAAGTTATCGACCAGCTGTTTAAGCGCCGTATTCAAGCGCTCTTCACCAAGACGATCCAGAATTGACATCATCACCACCGAGCCTTTGCGATAATGGATGTATTGTTGGTTCTCACTGCGCATAAAGGCCATTTCTTCGAGTATTTCTCCGCTTCTTCCACGCAGATAGCTGTCTAGCTCGTATTTCAGGAAGCGACGAATCTGGTTGTCGCCGTAGCGCTTTTTCAGCACCATAATCGCACTGTACTGAGACAAACTCTCTGACAGTATAGCGCTACCTTGGACATCCGCAGCGCCCACCTGATGCCCCCACCATTGGTGTGCTACTTCATGAGCCGTTACATAATACACGTAGTCGATAGCTTCGGGATCGCGCAAATCTGCAATAAAGCCAATGTTTTCAGAATAGGGCACTGTGTTGGCAAAACTTTGTGCAAAAGAGCGATAGCCAGGAAATTCGATAATACGCATTTGCTTATGTTGATAAGGACCAAATTCAGCTTCAAAGTAGTCCAGTGAATCTTTTACGCCCTGTATCATCACATCCACATTCCAGGAATGTTTAGCATCGTAATACACTTCAATGTTTACGCCATTGTGCTTATCGCGTTTCACTTCATGTTTGGCAGATAAAAAAGAATAAAATGCCACCATGGGTGAATCCATTTTGTAATGAAAATAGCGCCTGCCGTTTTTTGTCCACTCTTTTTGCAAGTATCCAGGGGCAATGGCGATCTGCTCTGGCGAGGTTGAAACGGTGGTTTCAAAGTCTATAAAGTCGACGCCTTTGCCAAAAAAGCTTTGTGAATACTTACTGCTATCTTCAAGCTTATTGGCTCTTGGCCTTTCAGGTAAACCCCGTTTACGACGCTCATGGCGGTCATTAATTAGCAAGTCGCTGCGAAACCCCATCACGGGGAAAAGTGAATAGTTGTCGATAAAGGTGCCGTTTTCGGCCAAAGCAACATCGAAATCACGATCTTTGAAGCCTGCGTGATCCCTCACAACACTAATGTTACCAGCGATTTCAGCACCAGGTGCCAACGGCTTTTTGAATTCAAGCCACGCTGAACGGTATTCTGGCATCATTTCCACAATTTCTGCGCCGGGTATATCGATATTCCACTCTGGAGTATGCTGCGGATAAGACACTAAAACGCGACTGATAGGAGTATCTTGCTTATTCTTAACCACTACTTCAGCAGAAGCTTCAATGCGGCGCTGGTGAGGGTAGATATCCACCAACGCATTTACTTTGGTGATTACCGGAATGTTGGCATTTTCAAACTCTACGAACTTTTGCTCGTATTCAGCGCGCCTGTCAAGACCCTCATCTCGACCTACAAATTCATTGAGAATTTTGGTGTTGTAATGAATAAAGCCGCCGCTAGCTATAAATACTACTAGGCTGGCTGCTAACAAGCTTTTGCCGCTTTTACCTAATTGATAGCCAAGCAACTTAACGCGATCTTTAAGCTTAGATTCAGGGCCGCGTTGCCAAAGGCCATAGCCTACCACCGATAGTGCCAGACTTAATGCGCCCCAGTAGAGCATGTACCAGTTAAAGCCGGTTAAGAACCATCCATAGCCGTTCAGGTCGGAATATAACACGTTTGGTGCCCCACCAATTGCCCACATGTTATGCTCTATACCTATCTGATTAAGTACGAGAGAAGAAATTAAATAGGCTGAAGCGATCAACATGCCTAAGTACTTATTTGGACTAAGCACTTGAATAAAAAACACCAGGACTGTTATCCACATCCAAGGCAGTAACTCAACATAGAAGAGTTGACTGATATACAAGCCCAGTTCGAGGTTGCTATAGCCTTGGGAAAGCTGGAAGAAAATAGTAAAAACCATGCCTACCGCGTATAACACGGATAGTACAGCCCACATAGATAGAAGCTTCGACACCCAGAATACCGCATTAAAAACGGGGGTAGACTCAATAATATCACCCATTCCGCTGGTGCGTTCACGCCACACAATTTCACCGCTGTAGTAAATCAGCACAATCATCATGGTTAAACCAAAATTGTCCACGATAGCGCCCGTCATAGTTTGTGTCAGCGGCCAGTTGTCTGTGCCATATAGCCCACCGTAAGGAACAGCATACAAAGAAGAGAGTTGGAAAATACTAAATAACATCAGCACAATCATGGCTGGGCTGAACAAAACCTGGCGCATTTCAAAGCCCAGTGTTGTTATAAATTTTTGCCACTGGTGTGCTGCAGAAGCTTGGTAATCAATGCGGTTACCGCTTGGGGCTGGCACTCTCGATGCCTTTGTCGGCCTTATTTTTTTGTTACCTTGTTGCCATTTGAAAGAGAATAAGTTACCGAATAGAACCAGCACTATACCGCCGATAGCAAGCCAAATTAGCCTGTTTTGCAACAAAACTCCTTCCAGCGTTATGACAGTTTGGTTTTTATCAAACACAGTCCAATAGCGGCTGAGTTCGCCAAAAGTGCGTAAGGCAAATGGATCAAGTAAAGCGCCTATCTCGCGATATTCAGGTTCGCTGGTGAGCGTTCCACCTACCACGTACACAATAAATACGCCTAATGCGGTCAGGTATGCGGCCATCATTGAGCGTACTCGCTGCGTCAACGCATAAAAAATCATACCCATGGCTAGAAAGCCTGGAACCGTAATATAGAAAAACACGGTTAAGTAAAAACTAAAATTTGTAGGACCAACGCGCTCTGGGTCAACCCATGGCATGAGTGAGCCAACTAGAATTCCCAATGGCACAGTTGCAAACACCGTTAACGTTATCAGCAACGCTCCTAAAAAACGCCCCAGTTGATATTGCAGAGGGTTAACTGGCCTCGTGTAGATTAGCTCACTCATTTGTGAAGTATGATTACGAGTAGCGGTGCCAGCGATAAAATTCACAAGTAAAAAGAGTGCAAAAACTCCCATAATTAGAATGGTTTGCGCAATGGCATAGGTGCCGTTGTAAAGTACATTACCACCACCGCCAATGCGCACACCGTCTGTTGCGGTAGCTAAAAACGGCAATAGGAAAAATACTAAGGAAGTAACGATAAAAGATGGCTGACGCAGATAATATCGCCATTCAAAACCAAGCGTCTTTAAAAACATAGCAGCTCTCCTTATGCTGCTTTCGCGGCGTTTTTACGAGATTCGTAAAGCGTTGAGAAGTAGACGTCTTCGAGATTTGCCGGTGCGGCTTCAAACCCTTCCGGTGCGTCATCAGCCATGATATGAACAACATGTTTTCCAGCTATAAGGCGCGATGAAATGAGGCTGTACTGCTGTTCAATTTCTTTTAGTTCTTCAAGACTGACTTGCTTACACCAAATGCGTCCTTTTAGCTGGTAGGTCAGCTCTATAGGATTGCCTTCGAGAAGGATCTGACCCTGCCCGAGAACGGCCATGTTCGGGCACAACTCCGAGACATCATCAACTATGTGTGTGGAAAGAATAATCACTTTTTCTTCACCAAGACTCACCAGTAAATTATGGAATCGGTTACGCTCTTCTGGGTCCAGCCCAGCGGTCCAGCCCAGCGGTAGGTTCATCTACAATAATTAAATCTGGATCGCCTAGTAATGCCTGAGCTATTCCAAACCGCTGTCGCATTCCTCCTGAATAGCCGCTTACTGCTTTATCCCGGTGCTGCCATAAGTTGGTATGTACCAATAGGCCTTGTACTGCTTCTTTACGTTCGGCTTTGTTACTTAGCCCCTTTAAAATGGCCAGGTGGTCCAATAGTTTTTCTGCGCTTATTCTAGGGTAAACACCAAAATCTTGTGGCAGGTAACCAAGACGCTGACGCAATTCATTGGGACTCGCAATTACGTCGGTACCGTCAAAGGTGATACTGCCGGAATCTGGTGCCTGCAAGGTTGCAATAGTGCGCATTAGTGATGATTTGCCAGCGCCATTTGGCCCTAAAAGACCGAACATTCCTTTAGGAATACTTAAATTAATACCGTCGAGGGCACGCACGCCGTTAGAGTAGGTTTTTGTAAGTTGGTTAATGGAAAGCATGAGGATCAATCCCTTGATTAAATTGTGTACACTTACACTACAGTACTCCTACTTAATAGCTACTGGCAACTTGTAACAATTTATTGAATGACAAAAATTTTCTGCGTTAATTTGCCAAGCGGCGCATTAAAAGACAGTAGGTCTTATCATTTCTTCACCCAATCACCGTTTTCATTCTTCTCATACTTTTGCTTTACTGCCGACCAAGCTACTTTAAAGGCAACCTCTTCTCGTGAGTCATCACCATCTCTATCGTCCGGGTCTTTATATTGTTCATAGGCATTGTTATATGCCTCTTTGAAAATTTCTTCGGCATGAGAGGGTAGGTTATCTTGAACCTGTTCAGGTAAGTCGCTTTTTTTATCGTAGGGCATAACGTTCTCCATTCAGTGATTACGGTAGCGTTAAAAGCCACAGTGCTTATCAGTATCGCCGTGCGTACTATTCAATTTTTACAGCTCTGTGATAAAAAGGATTACAAATGATGTGGCGGCTAGGGCGGGTACCTCAAATAAAAACGCCTAATCGCAGTAAAACGATTAGGCGCTTTTGAGCATGACTTTATGGTAGTGAGGGTTAGGTTAGCGAGGACATCGCCTCTTTACCGCTAGATTCCTCATAGGTTTCGTAGTCGGTATAACCTTCCTCGTCGCCACCATACCATGTGGATGGGTCATCAAATGGTGTAAGCGGATAGTCGTTCTTAAAGCGCGTTGGAAGGTCGGGGTTAGTGATCCATGGTCTGCCAAACGCAATCATGTCACCATCGCCATCACTAATTCGCTTTTCAGCTTCTTCTTTTGTGTAACCACAGTTACCGATAATTAGACCGTCGAACAAGGCTCTGAACTCTGCTAGGGTCATTGGCTCGCCGCGTTCGTGAAAACCAAACGCCAATCCGTCCATAACATGTAGGTAGCCTACTTTCAGTTTATTCAGCTGCTGAGCAACATAGGTGAACGTTTCTCTGTAATCGTCTGCGCCCATGTCGTTAAATACACCGTTTGGCGAGAGACGAACGCCCACATCCTGTGCTGGCCAAACGCTAAGCACGGCATCCATTACCTCAGAGAGAAAGCGGTAACGGTTTTCTAAGCTACCGCCATACGCATCATCACGCTGATTGCTGCGGCTATCTAAAAATTGATTTATGAGATAACCATTAGCCGCATGAACTTCGATACCGTCGAAGCCAGCCGCTTTTGCATTTATCGCCGCTTTTTTGAAGTCTTCTACCGTGCGCTGAATATCATCGGCCGTCATAGCGCGAGGTACTTCGTAAGGCTTTTTACCTTTGGGCGTATGGATTTCGTCGCCTTCAATTTTTATGGCCGAGGCTGAAAACGGCAGTTCACCGTTGTGGAAGTCGCTGTGCGAAGCGCGGCCAGTATGCCAAAGCTGTAATACTATTTTACCGCCAGCGTTGTGTACGCGGTTTATTATTGAGCGCCAGCCTTCTACCATTTCGTCGGTATAGATACCCGGCGCATTAACCCAGCCCACGCCCTCAGGGGATATTGATGTAGCCTCGGAAATAATGAGCCCTGCGTCGGCACGCTGAACGTATTGATCGCCCATAATTTTGTTAGGAATGTTTTCATTTCCTGCGCGGCCTCGGGTCATAGGCGCCAGTACCATTCTATTTTGCAATGTCTTTCCAGCCCATTCAATGGGTTGGAATAATGCTGAATCTGTCATTAAGTATCCTTTATGGTTTCTACTTTAGTCGTAGTGAATACTTAGGTGGGTGTAACTTGGATTGATTCAATAGGTGATATTAGTGCGAAACTTTATAATAAAGATGTTTTGAGTCTGTAAAAGCTAGGGCGTGTTACTCTTTTTTATAAAGCGCCCCTAGAACCGCGGCTCTGCTGGCTCCAGTAACCTGAGGCACATTTCCTTTAATATTATTTAAATTCGCAAAAGCTAGCCATGCAAACGCGGCTCCTTCAACATGTTGCGGGTGTATACCTAACGTGTGCGAAGTCAAAACCTTATAATTTGGTAAGGCTATGGTGAGGTGGTCCATGAGTTCGCGGTTAAAAGCTCCACCGCCACAGGCTATAACTTCAATGCCCTCAGCTACAGCATTACCGTTTTTGCTCAAAGTCTCTTTAATCGCGTGCTGAATACCGTCAGATATTGTGTGCGCAGTTAATGCTAAAAGAGTTGCCTGTATATCACATGGCTGAAGCCCGTTTTCTTTACTATTTTCATTTTCTGAACTGGCGTCCTCTTTGCCCGGGTGGGCCGCAAATGAAGAGGAAAGGTAATTGCTCAACCAATCTATATTAAAATACTCACGCCCTGTGCTTTTAGGAAATGGCAGCGCGAAGTACTTATCCTTAAGCATGTGAGTGAGCAGCTCTTCATTTACAGTGCCTGTGGACGCCCACTCACCGTTGCTGTCGTATGTTTTGTTGAGATGCAGTCGAATCCAGTTGTCCATCAAGGTATTACCTGGACCGGTGTCAAAACCCATAGGTGAATGCTGAAGTTTACTCGGCGAGAGAACCGTAATGTTTGCAATACCGCCAATATTTACCAAAACTCGATATTTTGATGGGTGTGAAAAAACCGCATTGTGATAAGCGGGAACAAGAGGAGCGCCTTGCCCACCCAGTGCAATGTCTTTTTTCCTGAAGTCGGCGACTACGTCAATATCCGTTAATACTGCTAACGTATTTGCATCGCCAATTTGACACGTGAAACCGCGTATATTGTCTTTGCCAAAGCTTACCGAAAGCACGTCGCAATTAGGATGGTGTCTGACTGTTTGCCCATGAGATCCAATGGCTGTTATATCAAAAGGAGATAGGTTCTCTTGCTTTAGCAGCGAGTTAACAGCGTCGGCAAACACCTCTGCCACAAGCCTATCGGCCACGGCTAGCGTATTAAGTTCGTTTGCGCCTTCTACGCACAATGCGTTAAGCGCAACAAGAAGTTCCTTGGGGTAGGGTAGAGAGTAAGCAGCTAGCGTATTGCAAGAATCTCTGGTTATATCGCAAAGGACGGCATCTACGCCGTCCATGCTTGTTCCAGACATCAAACCGATGTACTTGGCCATTTACCGGGCCTTTAGTTTTGCTGTTTGTTTAGTCAAGGTGTTATCGCATAGCAAGCATAATACGCTTGTTGTTATCCAGCTGCTCTTGTCTTACTGATGCAATTTCCATAAACCTTGCACGTTCTTCTTTTGCAATAGGTAATGCCTTTGGTAATTGAACCGTTCTGGGGTTACGGTGCACGCCATCCACTAAAAATTCGTAGTGAACGTGAGGGCCAGAAGCAAGCCCAGTGCTGCCGAGATAACCAATGGTTTGCCCTTGTTTTACCGTATCACCCACTTTTACTGCGCGCTTTCTAAAGTGCAGGTATTTAGTGGTGTATTTCTCACCGTGCTTTATAAATACGTGGTGACCATTGTATTTGTCATAAGACGACTTCACTACTTTACCATCACCAGCAGCCATGACGGGTGTGCCTACTTTGGCAACATAGTCCGTACCTCTGTGGGCTTTCCAACGCTTTTGTACCGGGTGGAATCGGGCTTTAGTAAAGTTGGAGCTTACGTATCTAAAGTTAACCGGTGCGCGCAAGAAGCTTTTACGCATGCTGCGGCCGTCGGGTGTGTAGTAACGGCCGTCTTCATGCAATATGGCGCTGAACTGTTCGCCTTGGTTAGTAAATTCGGCGGCTACAATATCGCCATAACCAACAAACTCGCCGTCAATATATTGTTCTTCAAACACCACGTTGAAGGTGTCTCCAGCGCGTATTTCCATTGCGAAATCAATATCCCAGCCAAAAATACCCGCAAGGTTCATTATTTGATTGCTACTCATGCCTGCATCGCGGGCTGCGTTCCAGAAGCTTGATTTAATTTCACCTTGCGCAAAATTGTAGCGAATATCTACATTGCGCTTTTCCAGCTCTGCGGTCAGTTTTTTTGCATTGCTTTCGCTTTTATCTTGGCGCACCAATAGAGTTTCTGTGGGCGAAAGCGCGTATTTGAGTTCACTAAAACGGCCTTCATTATCTGCTTTAAATGAAAGCTCATCTCCGGGAAGCAGAGTTACGAGGGTTTTAGTTAACTCGCCAGCGTTAGTGACATTGTAAACATCCCGTGATGTGAACCCGGCTCGTTTGAAAATTTTAGCTAGGGTGTCGCCGCTTCGCACCTTATAGGTATGCCAAGACGACTCGTCTTCGCCCACAAAAACATCAGAGGAAGGCGTTAGATCAATAGCAATAGGATAGCGAACACCCGCATCAAGTGCCATTGCTTCGGTGTGACGACTCGCTTCCACCGGCTCTGACGGTAAAAGGATTAGCGCGCCTAAAAACATGCTGGCAATGGCCAAGCCTGTCCGGTGCTGCTTTGGTAACTTTTTAATTAAATTGACTGCTTTAGAAGCGTCTAATGTCTTTCTCATACTACTGACCACCAGAGAAACCTTGTCTGCAGGGTACCATTTTTCACATTATTTATCTCGATAATACTATTTCACATAGGTTGCATACAAATGCAACTTTTCTCGTCACAAATTAGCATAAAATATAAGCATGTATGGTGATGTTCACCTGTGTTGCTAATTTACTTTGACGCTTTTGACCTGCCATTTTTAGCCACTGTAATGCCCTTATCGGTAATATGACGTTTGGTATTCCGATTTTTGACGACTAAACCTTTTAATGGTTCCCTTGTATGCGTAAAATGCCGCTCATTAATAAATGACTGTTATCAAAGAGTGTGATTAACAAATGACTGACTGGCAAACGGCTCTCGCTGAGATTAAACGGGGCGTTGATGAAATTCTCCCTGAAGAGGATTTGATTGAAAAATTAAAATCTGGAAAAACCCTAACAATTAAAGCTGGGTTCGATCCTACTGCGCCTGATCTTCATCTTGGTCACACTGTGCTAATTAACAAGTTGCGCACTTTCCAACAGCTTGGGCATAAAGTCGTTTTTCTCATTGGCGACTTTACCGGCCTTATTGGCGATCCAACGGGCAAGAACGTTACCCGCAAGCCGTTGAGCAAAGAGCAAGTACTAGAAAACGCTAAAACATATCAAGAGCAAGTCTTCAAAATTTTAGACAAAGAGAAAACAGAAATTCGTTTTAACTCTGAATGGATGGACGGACTTGGTGCGGCGGGCATGATCAAACTTGCAGCAAGCCAAACCGTTGCCCGTATGCTAGAGCGTGATGACTTTAAAAAGCGTTACAACAACGGCCAGCCTATCGCTATTCACGAGTTCTTGTATCCGCTGGTGCAAGGTTGGGACTCTGTGGCTCTTGAATCAGATGTTGAGTTAGGCGGTACCGATCAGCGCTTTAACCTACTTATGGGGCGTGAGCTTCAAAAAGAGCAGGGGCAAAAGCAGCAGTCGATTGTGATGGTTCCGCTACTTGAAGGCCTAGACGGCGTTCAGAAAATGTCAAAGTCGTTGAACAATTACATTGGTATTACAGACACGCCTAATGAGATGTTCGGTAAGGTAATGTCTATTTCTGATGATTTGATGTGGCGCTACTATGACCTAGTTAGCTTCCGTCCTCTTGAGGAAATTGCCGAGCTTAAAGCTCGCGTTGAAAGCGGAGAGAACCCTCGCGATATTAAAATCATGCTGGCAAAAGAAATCATTGCTCGTTTCCACGACGATGCAGCAGCAGAAGGCGCACACCAAGACTTTATCCAACGCTTCCAGAAAAATGCTATCCCTGATGACATGCCAGAGCTTGAAATCGTATTAAGCGACGAAGGCATCGCTATTGGCAATTTGTTAAAAGAAGCGAAGCTTGTTGGTTCAACGTCAGATGCCATGCGCATGATTAAGCAAGGCGCAGTTAAAATAAACGGCGACAAAGTAGAAGACACCCGTTTAGTGATTACCGAAAAAGGTGAAAACGTGTATCAGGTAGGTAAACGCAAGTTCGCTCGTATCACGCTAGCTTAATGCTTCACTAAAATTCTATTTGAAAGCCCGCAAATTTGAGCGGGCTTTTTTTTTGACAAAAGTGCGTTTAAAACGAAAGGAGCATCTCTGCGCCTTCACACTCACAATACCCAGAACAAACTGGGCAGTCGTAGCCTTCGTGGATAGAAGCGTGCTGCCATTTATTCGCGTGCTTTCTCACAAGCACTCCACCATTTTTCGAAAAATACTTAAATGCACTATTTCCAGGACTTGCTAGCCAAATATGTGCAAGCCCAGCAACGGCGCCTTGTGCTTTAGCACTCTCTATGGATTTTGCTAATAGCGCGCTGCCAATACCTAAAGCTTGCTTTAAGGGGCTAACCGTATTGCACTTAAAGTAGCATACCTTTTCTTTATCCACGTTCCACAAGTGTGGAGAACACCATTCATCTTGTGTCCATTGGGTATGAGCAAAGGTAAGTCTAAAACCTACAACTGTATTGTTTTGCAGGGCAAGCCAGCTCGCATTAATATTGTTATGAAAGCTGCGGTTGTAATAATTAGCCAGTAACTCAGGCGTTAAATAATTATCACCGTGAACCGAATTACCCAGCTCAATTACACCTTCAAAATGTTCTGGACTCAGTTGAATAAAAGTAATGGTGTCTGTGGCTGTTTCAGCAGAACCTGTTGTACTCAAAGCAGCTTCATCGCGCTTCGTTATATTCGAACCCATTTTTTAACTATCGTCCTTCATTCCATCTAGGTGGACATCAAGCGCTTCAACAGAAATCAGTATTTCTCTTACAGACATCCACAAAGAATAAAGCAACGACACTAAGCTAGCTGCAAAGATCCAATTACCTACTTTTTGATAGGTGAGATAGATGGCAAGCATTGATACTACGCAAAGAAAGAAGCTGCCAACGCCGGCAATTTGCATACGCTTTATCAGTTGAATTCGTTGCCGTAAATTGGTTATTTGGGCTACCGTATTATCGTTACGTTCCTCTTTTGAGAAATTCCGAATAATGGTTGCCAAAGTAAGAAACCTGTTCGTATATGCTAAAAGCAGTAACGAAATAGCAGGGAATAGCATAGCGGGAGTAGCAATATCTATCTTCATGGGATTCACGAAAAAAATGTCATGAAAAAAGTGTATCACATAGACGAGAAGGGAACACAGCGTTGCTTTCGTTCATAAAGAGAGTGAATTCTTCAATAACAGGAACATGTTAGAACGTTTTAACCAGTGGTTACATCTGTTCTAAAGCGAGACCCGCTTCGTTCCACCCTAGAATGTCGCCCTCAAGATGCATAACATCAGTAAAGTCGTGCTCTTGTAATACCTTCATAGCAAGCTTGGCTCGTCTACCCGAACGGCAGTAAATGATGATAGGTTTGTTTTTGTGTTGTTCAAGTTCGCTTAAGTAACTGTTTATATTCTCGTGGGGCATGTTAATAGCACCAGGTATGTGACCGTCGGCATATTCCTCAGGAGACCTAACATCGATAAGCAGCCAGTCATTACTTGCTACTCGTTCAAGCAAGTATGGAGAGGCCTCAACTTCTTTTTGAGTAGTTGCTTTAGCTGTAAACTTTAGAGATAGAAATAGCGCAATACCTACAGCAACTAAAAAACCAGTAACGACCAATCGCATGTTGACCTTTTCCTTCGCGGCTATGCTATTAATAAGACAATGCACTTATTAAGATACTACAAACCCAAGCATTTGTTTTAGATGTTTAGTACTTTTATCAATTAAGAATTGATACCAATGCAAAGTTGTTTTAGTTCATCGGCAAGTCGCAGCGAGAAGCGACTTGTTATATCTGGGTCAACGGTGATTAACTCGGCTTTCAAGAATTCGCGATGTGGTGCCCAAAAAGAGGATAACGTTTGTGGGCTCTCTTTACTTGCTGCAACTAACGCCTCGGGCTGACGCTTCAATACCTCGGTCACCGACACCTGCGGGTAATCAACAGGGCTGTCATAAAATGCAGTTTTCGCGCCGCATATATTGAGTAATTTGTTAGGCCATGCATTCGGACCCACTGTCATTAGAGGGGCAGCCCAAGAATAGTAAAATACTGGTTTAAATGGTTTACTCGAAAAGCTGTTTCGAAGTGTAGCTATTTGCTGAGCAAATGCAGATGCTAGTGCTTTTGCTTGAGGTGCAGTATTCGTCATTGCACCTAGTCGAATTAATTCGGAGGGAATGTCATCAACGTCGGTTATTGCACTATAAAACACCTTCAGTCCTAATGACGATAGCTTCTGTATGTCTTGAGGCTTATTTCCTCCTTTCCAGGCCAAAACAAGATCTGGCTGTAATGAGAGAATCGCTGTCATATCAACGCCTTGATAATCAGCCACCCGTGGCAGCGCCTTTGCAGCTTCAGGATAATCACTGTAATCGCTAACCGCCACAAGGTTTGTGCCTAACCCCAAGCTGTATACCCATTCGGTGAGGTGAGGAGCTAAGCTGACAATACGAATTTCAATACGAGTATCAGTTTCAGGGCTCCCACTTATATCCGAGTCACTTAAATCTCGCTCACTTGCCATATGAGCCCATGCTTGTGCAACAGCGCACATACTGAGTAAAAAAAGCGCTAAAACACGTTGCTTATTAACGAGAGGTATTGTTAAACAGCGAGCTGTACGAATGAGAAAAGTCCTTCTGCTAAGCATTTATTATCATAATAACAAGAGTTGCAAGGGCTGTGACGACGATCATTGCATTTGTCACCGTTCTCTTCACATACACCATGCTTGAAAAGGTAACATCTCTATTTCCCCCTACTCGCGGGTAGCGTATCTTTTGGTTGGCATAAATAGCAGGCCCGCCTAGCTTTATATTATGAATGCCACCAAGTGCCGCTAACAGCAAGGAGGTTTTGTCCTTTGATGAGCAGCGCTTCATAGCCTTAACACCCATCATAGGTTTGCTACTTATTAAGGTCGCTAACGCGCCAATTATTGCTGGGGGGACTACTAAAATAGAAACAATACGCCTCACTGGTAATGCAAATAACGCCATTTTTGGGTCGCGGTAATGCCATTGCCAGGATGTTAAAAGCAGCAGTCGATAAATTAACGCACCCATAGCCCCAAAAGCGACATAATAAAAAATTACACCGCAAAATAGATACAAAAACTTAAGCCACAGCGACTCGATAGATGCCTTTGCCATGCCCATATCGGTTAACGTATCACACTGCCTTGCGGTGATGCTGGACACCATTTCACGGGCTAAGGACTTTTTGTTTTTCCCTACGGTAAAGAGCACTCTTTTATACTGCTGGCGTTGATAGCCGTAGTCGAGTAACACCACCATAATTATGGCTTCAAAAAACACAGGGTATTGAGCGATTGATACCAATATGCCAAGACAGACAACAAGAGGGCTGAGCACTACAACAGCCGCCAAAGCACCCGAAATATAATGCTGGCTTGCCGCAAACTTTTGAGAAGGAAGTACTTTGCGCCCCATTTGATTGACCAAATAGCGCATAAGCGTAAGCGGGTGGGTTTGTTGAGGCCATCGCCAAGATGCATCTACGGCGATGGCCAACCAAAGTATTAATAGCGGCTTAAAGTCAATTCCGCTAACTAAAAAGTCCATTATTAAATCAAGCCTTAGCTAGGGAAAAGTTTAGGCAGCATATCAGGCTATATGATCAAGTGACATGCTCAAGCGACATGACCAGGCAGCATGACCATTAAACATGATTAAGCAATAAAGCAAGGCAAAAGCGAGCTAAGCAAAGTCTTTGATCATAGCCATTACAAGCTCTGCAGAATGTTTAGCGGCGGTGTCCAAATACTCTTTAAAGCTAACCGAGGAGGTTTTACCAGCAATATCGGATAAAGAGCGAATAACAAGGAAGGGCGTGTTCAGCATATAGCAAACTTGCCCAATGGCTGCGCCCTCCATTTCAACCGCTTTCATTTCGGGGAAGTCCTCTCTTAGCTTTGCTACGGCTTCGTCGCTACCGATAAAAGCGTCGCCAGTGCAAATGAGTCCGCTTGTCGACTGTATTTCAGAAATGTGTGCTGTCGCTTTTTTGGCGGTGTCGATAAGGGCGTCATCACAGCGAAAATCTTCAGGCATACCTGCGCATTGGCCTAATTTGTACCCAAAGTGCGTAAGGTTGGCATCGTGATGAATAACGTGGGTAGCTACAACGACATCGCCAATGTTAAGGTTCTTATCAAAGCCACCAGCAGAGCCAGTGTTCACTACTGCATCGGGGGCGTACTGCTCAATAAGAACAGTTGTTGCTATGGCGGCTGCAACTTTACCAATGCCGCATTTTACCAAAATAACTTCGATACCACTTAGTGTGCCTTCGTAAAACGTTAAATGCTTCCACTTAGTTTCTTTCAAATCGTCAAGCGACGCTTTTAGTAGCGCAACTTCTTCATCCATTGCACCTAAAATACCAATTCGTTTCATAGTTTTACCGACATGTGAACGTGTTAATGAGTGCTATTGCACGGCTTCATTAAAGATTATAGCAGTGCTAAAACTAGCAACTGTATAGATATATATTCGTAATTGTATAAGTAATGAGAGAAAACTGATAGAAAAATGCCTTTGTTGTAGTGGCTAATCGTTAGATAGCGATACAACAAAGGCAGGGGGAAGAGGAGGTAATCTAATTAAGCTGCGGCAGGGCGGCTAGATCTTATTGGTCGAGTAGGGCGTTTTGTTGGCTCTGGGTTAAGTGTAGGCTGTTGCGCCATTTTTTGCTGAAGACGGCGATAGGGTACAAGTTTATTTTCAAGACACTCGCGAATATCTTCCACGCTGTAACCAGATTTCACTTTAATGCGCACATGAGGCACGCCTGCAGCGTCTAGTGCGCCGGTAACAAACCAGTCTTTTTGTGTTTTATAACCGTCTTTGCCTTGGTTATGTACTAAATCAATGGCTAAAACCGGGCTCATGGTGTCTTTCTCAACAAGCACAAAATCTAGCTGACGACTTGATGCTCGAGATACCGCTTGCGTGGCAGTTTTCTTTTTTGTCGATTGACGAACTGTCACCATGTCGTTGAGGCGAACTCGGCACATAACTCTGAATTCACGGCCAACGGCTTGTTCAATTAACGTTAAAAATGAGCATTCCACTTGGGTAAAAAGCTGCGGCTTACGACGAAATGGAAATGCCATTCCTCCGTCAGACAATTTTATGGCGCCTAGAGCAACGACAATAAGTAACATCATTAAAATAATTGCCAATTCCATCTTTATCCTCACATGTTTCAATCAATATCAGCGTCAAAAAGGTGACGCTTAATCAAGCTAGACCTTTGGTACTCGTGACTTTGCAATGCAGATGCCAATAATGATTACTAAGTGTGAAAGTCTGTGATGAGGGGGGAATGAGAGGTGATAGTGAAATAAGAGGTTATGAAAAATAAATAGAGGGGTAACTAAGAGTCGCTATCGCAATGCTTTTTCAAGTACCGCAGCTACATCTAGCAGCGCGTCTTCGTTACCTGGAACAGCTGCAAGCATAATACCGGGCAGTAAGCCGGTTTTTTTGTCAGCAAATCCGCGAGCAGGTACGGTAATGCTAGATAAGTCGAGTATGTTAACCAGTGTGTGAGCAGTAATCTGTTTGTTCAGGCCTGGTTTCATTAATGTCGCTTTATTCATCGCGCCGTGTTCAGGGGCAAGCATGCCCAGCGTGGGTAAGCACAGTATTCCGTCAGGCCCCATTAACTGTCGGTAGTGCTTTCGCGCCTGTTCATAGGTTTCTATAACACTAGCTAACTCAGCCTGTCCTCGAGGCCGGTATAGACAATGAATAAGCGAAAGCCATAGGAAAAAGCCAGGCTGTACGGTAGGGCGCCCTGTTATTTGACGCAGCGCTTCGCTTATGGTCGAAAAGGGCTTACCTTCGCTAGATAGCCACTTTTTCCATGTGGAAATCATTTCACCAGTAACCAGTTTTGGAACATTCATAAACAGCGTTTTAATATCGTTAAAAACCGGTTCATGCTTGCTCATACCGGCTACTTGCAACTCTTTTAGTGCAGCTTCATAGGCCGAGTTAATACACTGGTCTTTCGCCTCAAATGGGTAATTGCGCGGAGCAATTAGTTGTAATCCACTTATGCTTGCTGGCGGTTGTGGAGGCGTGTCGGCTATTACGGAATACGCAAGGCGAGCATCGCGCACACTTCTGGTGAGTGGGCCTATTCCATTGAATGTTTCAAAATAAGGCCCTGATTGAGGATATACCGAAGTTTTGTTTATTGCTCCAGAGTGCGGTCTAAAGCCAACTAAACCGCAAAACGCAGCAGGGATGCGTATAGAGCCTAAAATGTCAGTACCAAAGCCCATAGGTGATACGCCACTGGCGACAAGTGCACCTTCGCCACCGGTAGAGCCTCCAGGAACAAGACGTTGATCTTTTGGATGATTGGTGCGGCCAAAGCGCAAATTATCCGTTTCGGCCGTCATCACAAATTCAGGAACATTGCTTCGCGCAATAACAATGGCTCCTGCCGCCTTTAGTCGCTCAACGACTGGAGCATCCTTTGAACATTGAATAGGCTGCATGCGCCGGCTACCAATAGTAATCTGCTCACCTGCCAGGGCATACGTTTCTTTGAGGGTTATTGGTAAGCCTGATAACGGCCCGGCAATGGGGTTTTCAGCGGCGGCTAATGCCTGTTCGGCAAACACTTGAGTTGCCGCGTTTAATATTGGATTTACAAAACGCAGCCTTTCCAGACTTGCTTTCACAAGTTGCTTGCTGGTGCACTCACCCGTGCGCATTTGTTCAAGCATTGCGGTGGCATCGGGCTGGTTGTGGAGAGTTAAGTCTGTCATTTTACAACGCTCTCCCTAAAGGCTAGCTATTTCGCAGCCACCAAAATATCGACTTGGGCACCCGTGTTATCTGGTGAAATTACAATTTTGGTATGACGTTCTTTTGATGTAATGAGCGTGCGCTGATTAACGGCTGGATGGGTTTTGAACATCGGCAATTGCTCTTTGTAAAATCTAATTACCTGAGATGGAGACATAGCGGTGTGGTAAACCATAGCCGCCGGAATTTCGCTTTCAAATTGCTGGCACTGCGTGGCATCTGAAGACAATACAATTGAATGGAACTCACTAGGGCATGATACTGTGCTTGGCGTACCCATAGCAGCACCGCTTTGTAATTTTTCCTGCTGCGCCACCGATAGTTTATCAGCATGCGTAACCCCACTCCCCAATAATGTAAGGGTAACAGCAACGGTTTTCAGCAACAGTTGTGTACTGGGCAAAAAGCTTAACTTGTTATTCATGGTGAACACATTCTCATTATATTTATATATTGTTGCGCTAACCTTATACACGGATTCATATCCCGTATAGATAGAATATTTGGATTAACACTTATTTGATAGTAAAAAGAATAGCGAAGAACTTCAACTGAACCTTTGTTCTTTCAGGTATATCAAAAGCGAAAAGGGTATACCGTATATTTATCCACACTGGTATTAGAACAGAAATTGTAGCCTGTAAAACGCGCCTATAAAAAACAAAAAAGGCTTAAGCGCGATATGCGTTTAAGCCCTTTTTATGGTTTCATGAGCTAAGCAGACTAAACGCCCATAAAGTCCATAATACCTTCAGCGGCTTTACGGCCTTCATCGATGGCAGTTACTACCAAATCACTTCCTCTTACCATGTCGCCACCAGCAAAGATTTTAGGATTAGAAGTTTGGTAAGCAAACTTGCCGGCACGAGGCGCGCGAACGCGACCTTTTTCGTCAAGCATGATTCCAAAATCACCAAACCATGGTGCAGGACTTGGTTGGAAGCCAAAAGCGATTATAACAACGTCAGCTTCAAGAATATGCTCTGAGCCTTCCACCTCAATAGGGCGGCGACGACCGTTTGAATCTGGTGGACCCATTTCAGTTTTAACCAACTTAACGCCTACGGCATTGCCGTTGTCATCAACAGCAATATCTAGTGGTTGAAGGTTAAACTTAAATTCGACACCTTCTTCTTTCGCATTTACTACTTCGCGACGCGAACCAGGCATGCTTTCTTCATCACGACGGTAAGCACAAGTCACGCTTTTGGCGCCTTGGCGAATAGACGTGCGCAAGCAGTCCATGGTGGTATCACCACCGCCAAGTACCACTACGCGTTTGCCTTTCATATCGATAAAGTCAGCGGGGTCTTTTTCTAGGCCCATTACACGGTTGGTGTTGGCAATCAAAAACGGCAGCGCTTCGTGAACACCGTGCACGTGTTCATTGTCAAAACCACCCTGCATCGACTTGTAGGTTCCCATGCCTAAAAATACTGCATCGTATTTGTCTAGAACTTCTTGGAACTCTATGTCTTTACCAATTTCAGTATTAAGTACGAACTCAACACCCATGTCAGTAAAGATTTGGCGACGCAGTTTAATCACGTCTTTTTCGAGCTTGAACGATGGAATACCAAAGGTCAGTAACCCGCCAATTTCTTCATATTTGTCGTAAACAACCGGCTTAACGCCGTTTCTTACTAAAATATCTGCGCAAGCCAATCCTGCTGGTCCCGCGCCCACAATAGCGACTTTCTTGTCTGTCCAAACAACATCTGACATATCTGGGCGCCAGCCCATCTCGAAGGCTTTGTCAGTAATATACTTCTCTATACTACCAATAGTAACCGCACCAAAGTCGTCGTTGAGGGTACATGCACCCTCACAGAGTCTGTCTTGAGGACATACGCGACCGCACACTTCCGGCAAGCTATTTGTTTTATGTGAAAGCTCTGCGGCTTCTATAATTCTGCCTTCGTTCGCTAAGTCGAGCCATTGCGGAATGTAGTTGTGCACTGGGCATTTCCATTCACAGTATGGGTTACCGCAGTCCAGGCAGCGATCTGCCTGGCCTTCGGTTTGCGACTGACTCAGCGGCTGATAAATTTCAGCGAACTCTTCTTTACGCACCATGATCGGCTTTTTAGGCGGATCGATACGTTCAACGTCGACAAATTGATATACGTTCTTTGCCATTAACTAAATCCTCCTATTGAGCCTGAATGCGCAGTTCTGCGCTTGAACGACTGATGTGACCAAGTAAGTTTTTCACATCACTGGTTTTAGGCTTAATAAGCTTGAAGCGTGATAGCGTTGCATTGAAGTCAGTAAGCAATGACAACGAGTGTTCGCTGCCTGTTTCTTCATAATGCTGATTAATCAGGCCACGTAAATGCTCGGCAAGAATTGCCTTGTCGTCAATTGACATAATATCAACGAGATCAGCATTAACGCGGTTTTCAAGGTCGTCGCCATCATCCATTAAGTAAGCAAAACCACCTGTCATACCGGCACCGAAGTTAACGCCCACGGGGCCAAGCACTGCAACAATACCGCCGGTCATGTATTCACAACCGTTGTCACCAATGCCTTCAACAACCGCAATAGCGCCAGAGTTACGAACGCCGAAACGTTCACCTGCACGGCCGGCAGCAAATAACTTACCGCCAGTTGCACCATATAGGCAGGTGTTACCCATAATTGCGCTGTCGTGTGCGTCGAATTCGATGTTTCTTGGCGGGTGGATAACCAGCTTACCGCCAGTCATGCCTTTACCCACATAATCGTTAGCATCACCTTCTAAATGCATGTGTAAGCCACCTGCATTCCACACACCGAAGCTTTGCCCGGCTGTACCGGTTAGTTCAACCTTAATCGGTGTATCTTCGAAGTCGTGATTACCGTGATGTTTTGCAATTTCACCTGAAAGCAATGCACCTACCGAGCGGTCTGTGTTGCGAATGGGGTACTTAAGCGTAATCGACTCGCTATTTGCTACTGCACGATGTCCATCATTGAGCATTTGTGCATTTAGCTCACCTTTGTCCATTGGCGCGTTGGTCGTCTGCGAACAGAACAAACGCGTATGCTCACCGGCTACAGGCTGCGCAAGTAGCGGAGATAAATCTAAACGATTTTGTTTCGCGGTAATACCATCAAGCACTTTCAGTAGCTCAGTTCGACCAACCAAATCATCGAATTTGCTCACACCAATAGACGCCATAATTTCGCGTACTTCTTGGGCAATAAACTTGAAGTAGTTCATTACCATTTCTGGAAGACCGATAAAGTGGTCGTCACGAAGCTTCTGATCTTGAGTTGCAACACCGGTCGCACAGTTGTTTAGGTGACAAATTCTTAGGTATTTACAGCCTAATGCCACCATAGGTCCAGTACCGAAACCAAAGCTTTCAGCTCCTAGTATACCGGCTTTAACTACGTCTAAACCTGTCTTCAAACCACCATCGGTTTGAACGCGAACTTTATGACGCAATCCGTTTTCGATAAGCGCTTGCTGAGTTTCAGAAAGACCAAGTTCGAATGGGCTACCTGCGTATTTAACCGAGGTTAGTGGGCTGGCCCCAGTTCCGCCGTCATATCCTGAAATGGTAATAAGATCGGCATATGCTTTTGCAACACCAGTTGCAATTGTGCCTACGCCAGGCTCCGATACCAATTTCACAGAGATAAGTGCAGTTGGGTTAACCTGCTTCAAATCAAAGATAAGCTGGGCTAAATCTTCAATAGAATAAATGTCGTGGTGCGGTGGTGGTGAAATAAGCGTTACACCTGGCACAGAGAAACGAAGCTGTGCAATGTACTTATTCACCTTGTCACCAGGTAGCTGACCACCTTCTCCGGGTTTCGCGCCCTGGGCCACTTTAATCTGAATGACGTTAGCATTTACCAGATAATGCGGTGTTACACCAAAACGGCCTGAAGCCACTTGCTTAATTTTTGAGTTCTTCTCGGTACCGAAGCGAGATGGATGTTCGCCACCCTCTCCAGAGTTCGATTGCCCACCTAAGCGGTTCATTGCAATGGCTAAGGCTTCGTGAGCCTCTGGGCTCAGTGCGCCAATTGACATCGCTGCAGTATCAAAGCGCGGGAAAAGATTCTCCGGACCTTCTACATCGCTTATATCAATAGGATCGCATTCTGGATTTAGTGCGAGCAGGTCGCGGATATGCGACGGCGCACGCTCATTCACTAGCTTGGCATACTCTTGATAGTCGGTGTATTCACCAGAAACTACCGCTTTTTGCAACGTTTTTACAACGTCAGGGTTGTACGCATGGTACTCGCCGTCGTGTACGTATTTTAGTAGACCGCCATGTGAAATAGGCTTGCGTTTTAGCCAAGCAATACGGTTCAAGTTAATGTGATCTTGGTGGAAATCATCAAAACTTGCGCCTTCAATACGCGACGTTACACCTTTAAAGCAAAGCTGCATCACTTCGTTGTTGATACCAATTGCTTCAAACAGTTTGGAGCTGCGGTAGCTAGCTACTGTGCTTATGCCCATTTTCGACATGATTTTGTACAAGCCTTTGTTGATACCTTTACGGTAGTTCAACGTGGCCTGCATAGGCGAAATATCTAGCTCGCCTTTTTCACATAGCTGTTCAATGGTCTCGTATGCAAGGAATGGGTAAACCGCTGTTGCGCCTAAGCCGATGAGTACCGCAAAGTGATGAGGATCGCGAGCACTCGCCGTTTCAACTACTACGTTTGCATCGCAGCGTAGAGATTTTTCTACAAGACGCTTTTGAACCGCACCTACGGCCATAGCTGCAGGAATTACCAAACGGTTTTTCTTGATATTGCGATCTGAAAGTATGACAAACGCCGCGCGCTTGTTCTTAACCAGCATTTCCACTTCGTTACAAATTCTCTCAACAGCCTTTTTCAAGCCTTCTTGAGGAGCGTATTGAAGTTCAATGACCTCAGAATAATAGTATTCTGGGTTAAACTCTCGAAGCTGTTTAAGATCGGTATACATCAATATCGGCGAGTCGAACAACACGCGATCGGCGTAACCCGAGGTTTCGCTAAATACGTTTTGCTCGCGGCCTATACAAGTTGCCAGCGACATCACGTGATTTTCACGCAGCGGATCGATAGGCGGATTTGTTACCTGTGCAAATTGCTGACGGAAGTAATCGTAGATGGTGCGTTGACGAGACGACATAACCGCCATCGGAGTATCGTCACCCATAGAGCCAACGGCTTCTTGACCGTCTTTTGCAAGTACCTTCACAACCTGCTGGATTTCTTCATAACTGTATGCGTGAAGTTTGTGATATACGGCCATCGCGTCGTCATCGAAGACACGCTTACCAATAAGAGATGCATCTAGCTTTTCAATTGGCGTTAGACGACGAATGTGCTTTTCTAACCATTCTTTATAAGGATGTCTTGCCTTAAGCTCTTCATCTATTTCAGTTGAGCGCCAGATTTTGCCGGTATAAGTATCTACCGCAAGCATTTCACCTGGCCCAACTCGGCCTTTTTCAATTACATCTGACTGCTCGTAATCCCAAATACCTACTTCTGAAGCAAGGGTAATAAAACCATTTTTGGTAATAACGTAGCGCGCTGGACGAAGGCCGTTTCTATCCAAGTTACATGCAACGTGACGGCCGTTGGTTAACACGATTCCCGCAGGGCCATCCCACGGTTCCATGTGCATAGAGTTAAACTCGTAAAATGCACGTAGGTCGTCGTCCATTGTTTTGTTGTTTTGATACGCTGGCGGCACTAATAAACGCATGGCGCGGAATAAATCCATACCGCCTGCGAGGAATAGCTCAAGCATATTGTCTAAAGACGACGAATCTGAGCCTTCAGTGTTAACAAAAGGTGCTGCGTCTTTTAGATCTGGAATAAGTGGCGTTGAAAACTTCGCCGCTCGAGCCATAGCCCAATCGCGGTTCCCTTTAATGGTGTTAATTTCACCATTGTGCGCAAGGAAACGGAATGGTTGAGCAAGTGGCCAACGAGGCAAGGTATTTGTAGAGAAACGCTGGTGAAAAACACAAATGGCGCTTTTCATGCGTTCGTCAGCTAGATCAAGATAGAAGGTTGGTAAGTCTTTCGGCATTACCAAGCCTTTATAAATAGTTACAAGTCCAGATAAACAGGCAACATAAAAGTCTGGATCGTTTTCAAGGCGCTTTTCAGCACGACGTCTAATCATATAAAGACGACGTTCTAGATCGCGTTTTCTCCACCCCGCAGGGGCGTTAACGAAAACCTGTTCTATTTGTGGTACACCGGTAAGGGCAAGTTCGCCGAGCACAGATTTGTCAACTGGCACTTCTCGCCAACCCACCACAGACAGGGTTTCTTTTTCTAATTCTTCATTGAGTACTTCACGCGCGGCTTGCGCAAGTACAGGGTCCTGATTCAAAAAAACCATACCAACGCCATACTTCTTACTCAGCTTCCAGCCGTTCTCAGAGGCGATGGAATGGAAGAAGGCGTCTGGCTTTTGTAGCAATAAACCACAGCCGTCACCGGTTTTACCGTCGGCAGCGATACCGCCTCTGTGTTGCATTCGGTCTAAACCGTGAATTGCAGTGGTCACCAATTCATGACTGGCTTCCCCGTGAGTGTGGGCTATTAGGCCGAACCCACAGTTATCCCGGGAATCGTTGGGATTGTATAAACTCATCTATTAACTCCTTCAACCTTTAGACTGGGCAAGGTATGCGTTGCGTGCAGATGCGCCTAGGTTTGCGTATCGAAACATAATTAGACATCTTTTCGTGCTCAAGCAATTATTCTGATGAATAACGCCGGCACATGCGTCTTTCTTGTCGTTAATTATTATTAGAGGGTTCCAGCCGTTCCGCATTTTTATGCATTGATGCGATGCGGGCCGTACAAAATACCCACATTGAAAACTAAAATCAAACCTAAAAAAAGCTATGGAACTAGTGAATTAGTATAATGATAAAAAATAATAGCCTTATCAATGTGATACATGCATTAATTTAGGTTTGTAACAATAATGTTATAAAGTGATTTTGGGTAAATGAAAATTTCAAACAAATGATAATACTTCTCATTCATTAATTTTATTTGAATAATTATTCAGTAAATTCTTTGTTTTATCTAGTCAAGAGCCTGTTTTTTGTATTTTTATTTACTTGTAAATAAACCGTTCCACTTAAATAAGTAATTTGCTATATTGAACAAAGTTTAATCACTTGGGCGTGATCTTGTGAATATAGAGTAGTTAGAATTCACTGTAGTCGAACTCGCTAGCAATCAGAATAATCAATGTTGTGACCATGCTATATTCGACGATATCAGAGACAATAAAACTACATAATCATCGGTTATCAGGTGATAACATTTCTCACGTCACCACTTTGAATACGTCGGGTGAATTTAAAGAGTTGCCCGATACTCTTGTTATTCACTTCACCGGCGGTGGGAGCTTGGCTTCTTCTGTTAAGCATATGCAGAACAAAGACAGTAAGGTGTCAGCCCATATTGTAGTGGGGCAAAATGGTGACGTCGTGCAGCTCTTGCCGTTTAATGCCATAGCATGGCATGCAGGTAAAAGTAGCTTCGACGGGCGCCAGCAGTTAAATAATTACTCCATTGGCATTGAGTTAGACAATGCGGGTCAGCTTAAAGCCAGCGGCCACGGTGAATATTCAAGTTGGTTTGGTAAAAAGTACCAGCCCGGCGAGGTATTCGTTCACACAAACGCCAACTCATCAGCGCCACTTCAAACCTTTTGGCATAGATACAGCGAACGACAGCTGCAACGCACGTTTGAATTATGCAGGGTACTGTGTGATCACTATCATATTAGGTATGTTGTAGGTCATCAGGAAATAGCACCAAAAAGAAAGGTAGATCCGGGCCCCGCGTTTCCCTTAAATAAGCTTCGCAGTTATTTGGTTAACCAAGCGATAAGTGCTCAAGCTCTTGATGTAGCCATAGACGAGTCTGAAACCTAAAAGAAGAGGCCTTTGTCTAAATTATCATCGCCAAATATGACTACACTAGTTTATGGCACTTTTTGATGCATTCCAGAAAACGATAAAGCCTGATAGGATAGAGAAAATGGTTACAGACTAGACGTACATGCATTCAGACTCCCCTAATGACTCTTGGGCTATTCGATTTGCCCAATTTGTGCAGCGCTTCGGCACCTTAAAACTCAGTATTTTATTTGTTGTATTTTCCCTGGTATTTACCTTGGGTGGCTCATATGTCATTCGTGTAAGCCTGGGCAGTCAGGTACAGCCCGATGATTTCATCAGTGCAGTGGTGCTTACTATGCTCTCGGCACCTTGGGTATTGTACTTTTTTAGTGAGCTTATAAAGCAGCTTGAAAACTCACGCACAAATTTGAAAGAAGTGGTTAGCCAACTTGAAAGTCTTCGTGAGGAAGATGTGTTTTTAAATCGTGAGCTTCAGAGCAACATACGCCAGTTAAATCACGAAATTGAGCAGCGCAAAATTGCCCAAGAAGAGCGCGAAGGTCTCTTTAAAGACTTGGAACAAGAGATAAAAAATAAATCTGAACAAGAAGCTCAGGCGCGCAGGTTATCGACTTTACTGCGTTCTATTATCGATGCATCGCCAGACCTAATATACTATCGCAATGAAGAAGGGCAGTTTGCAGGCTGTAACCGTATTGCCGAGCTAATGACAGGCAAGACTGAGCAAGAGCTGCTTGGACTAACCCCTGAAGATGTCTACGAAGAAGAATTAGCTCGACAAATTGTTGCTAGTGATCACGAAGTACTTGAGACAAATGCCAGTATCACCGAAGAGTTGTGGCTTAAATTTGCCGATGGCAGACGCCGTTACTTCGAAATGAAGCGCGTTCCTTTCTTTGATAAAGAAGACAACAGACTGGGTTTGCTATCGTTTGGTCGAGATATGACCGAGCGCAAACAAGCGGAAAATGCAGCAGCAAAAGCCAACACAGATAAAACTCGCTTTATTGCCACCATCAGTCATGAGCTGCGAACGCCGCTTAACGGCATTGTGGGCTTAAGCCGCATGCTTCGCGATACCGAACTCTCTGAAGAACAATTTAGCTGGGTAAGTACTATTTATGCTAGCGCTATAACATTGGGTAACATTTTCAACGATATTATCGACTTAGACAAACTTGGTAGAGACAAACTAGAGCTGAGTTTGAAAACCATATCGCTGAAAGACTTCACCGAAGAGCTCAGCAGTATTATTCGATTACTTGCTGGAGATAAACAGCTCGAGTTGAAAACGACTATAAAAGAGCCATTGCCTCGTTTAGTTGAAATAGACGGCACGCGACTGCGCCAAATATTGTGGAATATCCTTTTCAATGCGGTGAAGTTTACTCAAAAAGGCCATGTAAGCCTGTCGGTTTCTGCCACCAAGCCTGAAAATGACAAAGCCTTTGTTACCTTTATTATTGAAGATACCGGCGTGGGTATTCCTGAAAGTGAAATAGACAAAATTTTTGCCATGTATTATCAGGTTGATCACCCAGATCACCAATCGGCTACCGGTACGGGAATAGGGTTGGCAATCTGTAAGCAGATGGTCGATTTGATGAGCGGTGAAATTAACGTTACCAGTACCGTAGGTAAGGGAACGCGCTTTGAAATTATTCTTCCGGTTCAAATTTCTAATAGCCCGATGAAAGTGGCAGAGCTTGAAGTAACAGGCTTAAACATATTACTGGTAGAAGATATTGAGCTGAATGTGATGGTAGCTAAAGCGCTGCTTGAAAAGCTCGGCCAGCGGGTTGACGTGGCCATGACCGGGCAAGAAGCCTTAGATAAAGCCAGAGAAACACAGTACGACCTAATCTTGCTCGATATTCAGCTACCCGATATGACAGGGTTCGATGTAGCCAGCACGCTGATTGAAGAAGACCTGGTGATGCAAACGCCCATAGTTGCACTAACCGCTAACGTAATTAAAAAGCGTGATGAGTATTTAGAAAACGGTATGGACGACGTTATTGCCAAGCCTATTAAAAAGTCTCGAGTGATTGAGGTATTTAATGATCTATTCCACGCTCCGCCAGCGCCGTTAGAAATAGAGGGGCAGGTTGAGCGCGCAGAGCCCAACAAAACATTAAGTAACATTTTAGATATGGACTTGTTGGAGATGTTAGTAGATACCATAGGGGATGACATGGTTCGGGCGAGTGTAAAAGTTTTCCAAGAGAAAATGCCTGAATACATGGAAATACTGCAGTTGAGTTTAACCGCTGACGAAAAGTCAGAAGTATGTTCTCAAGCCCATAAAATTAAAGGGGCTGCGGGCTCGGTAGGCTTAGCTAGAGTGCAGCGTATTGCTAATCAAATTCAACAGGGCGATCACCCTACGTGGTGGGAAAACGTTCACGACTGGGTTGAAGAGTTGCAAATGGCGGTACAGCACGATATGAAAGGGTTGAATAGCTGGCTAAACGAGCAGCAGTTTGACGACTAGCGCTTTGAGCCTGCATTGCAAAATTCACTCTACAAGGAATAGGTAAATGTTTTCAGCCTCAAACACAGGAGGGTTTTCTAACGAACCCTTATCTCAGGATGACCTTCCGGCGTTAGAGGCTTTACCACTAACTCCCGTTTCAAAAAAATATCGCCTTATAAATTTAGGTGTAAGCGCCACTATTACGCTACTTATACTTAGCGCTATTACTACAGGGCGATACCAAACATTCTTCAGCATACCCGATGAGTTGAGGCGAATATTTCCCTACGCCTTTGCTGTTGTAGCAATTTTAGGGGTGTTGTGGTTTACCTATCATTTCTTTGCCGATAAAAAAATCAAGTTTGCGGTAAGAGAGCAGGATATCAGCAAGCAATCGGGACTGGTCTTTCGTCAGTTATCCTGTCAGCCCATACTTCGTGTGCAACACGTTGAGCTAAAACGAGGCCCTCTTGCGCGCTGGGCCGGGCTTGCATCGCTTCAGGTGTTTTCAGCTGGTGGCGAGATGCATACGTTTGAAATACCTGGTTTGGAAGTGGATGACGCAAACCGAATAAGGCAGTTCATACTCGATCATAAAGATGTGAGTGCGCGCTAGTGGACACCAAATCTGTTGAAGAAGTAAAAGCTGATGCAGAGGTAAAAGCTGGCGTTGAAGTAGAGACCGGTGATGCTTGGCAGAGGCTCGCTTTAATTGCCATACTGTATTTTTCAGTGCGAAATATAAAAAATTCTGCTCAAGGCCTTATTTACATCATCCCCGCTTTGGCCATTGGTTCTAACATTCTCAGTAATTTAAATTCACCGGAGGCGTACATAACCATAGGTGTATTGGTTAGCACAGCGGTGATAAGTGGTTTAATCAGCTTCTTTATGTATACGTTTCGAATACACAACCAGCATGTAGAAATTCATACTGGCGTGTTTCAGCGTCGCTACACCAATTTACCCTTCTGGCGTATACAAAACGTAAAAATAGAACATCCTTTTTATTATCGTCCCTTTGGTTATGCACTGGTGGTGCTAGATACAGCAGGAAGTGGCAAAGAAGAAGCCAATATTGTCGCTGTACCTTTAGCGTATGCAAATGCATTACGTAAGCAGGTATTGGCAGAAAAAACAAAAGACGATGGCGGTAATCATCACCAAGCTCCTGTAAGCGATAGCGAAATTAATGAAGCAGATAATGCCGGGGCTTATCAAAATAACACTAACGAACACGACGAAGAGGTGCTTAACACCCGTTCGATTGGCGATATTGTTATTCACGGCATTACCAACAATCGAGTGTGGATAATACTTGGTGCTGCGGCACCATTTTACGACGATGCTATTGGCTTAGTCTCGGAATGGCTGGCCGACAAAGGACTTCAACTCAATCAGTTGGTGGGTGAGCAGACTGTGGCATGGTGGCAGTTCGGGCTTTACGCCTTTGTAATTCTGATGATGCTTATGGCCGCTATGGCACTGCTCAGTGTGGGTGGAGCACTATTTACTTTTTATGGCTATACCTTATCTCGCAGTGACGACCGGTATATTCGCCGCAGCGGGTTGCTTAATAAACAAGAAGTCAGCATGCGAGCCTCCCGTATTCAAATGATCACCGCTAAGCAAGACTGGCTGGATAAAGTACTCAAACGAGTCAACTTGTACTTTGAACAAAACTCCACGGCAGGTCAACAAGTTCAAGAGCTCATGTCGCCAAATAAGCTTATTGTGCCATCGGTTACAGAGCAAGAAGCGGTTGCACTGAGTCAAGAAGTGATGCCGAACTGCCAGCTACATCGAAGCGACTACCTTGGTATCAGTAAGCGATTTATTCTTCATTGGTTACTTACGGCGTGGAGTATCCCAGTCTCAATATTATTGCTCATTGGGACTGTATCTGCGGAGCTCGATATTTTGCTCGCGTCTTTAGGACTGTTGATATTGGCAAGCTTGCTTCTAACGCTGCGATGGTGGCGTTGGGGGATCGCTTCTGATAGCCAATATGTTTACATAAGACGTGGTCGAATTGGTGTTGATTACCTGTGCTTCGAGCCTTACAAAATACAGCAGGTTATTGTTAAGCAGAGCGTGTTTATGCGAAGACGAAAACTGGCTTCAATCAAGTTCGTTTTGGCTTCAGGCTCGGTTACAGTGCCTTTTTTACCAGAGGGTTATGTAAAAACACTCGCCAATAATGTGCTATTGGAGGTTGAGTCTACGCGGAAGTCTTGGATGTAATGGTGCCTGCAATAACAAAACATAAGTGCCCAGCTATCAAATGATAGCGGGCACTTTGTTGAATACCCAAGCAGTAACGCTACTTTATTTCGCGTAATAGGCTTTGGCATCTAGCACGTCATAACATGCGCCCATGGTGTGATAATCAGTTTTACCAATGGGGCTTTTTGTAGTTTCGAGTTTGTCATTTTTCTCCGACAATATTCTAAACCAAGCGCCATGTTTATGGTCTACCAAGTGCTGCCAAGAATACTCCCAAATTTTATGATACCAGTGCCAATATTTCTCTTCTCCGGTTTCCATCGCTAACCTCGCAGCACAAGCAAAAGACTCGGCTTGAACCCAAAAATATTTGTCGCTGTCACAAATATCATTGTCTGGAGCAAAGCCATAGAATAATCCACCGTTATTATCATCCCAACTGATATCAATGACTGAGTCGAATAATGAACGAGCACGTTCAACTAACCATTCATCTGGCTGGTATTGATAGATTTGAAGTAATAGCTTGGCCCACTCTGTGTGATGCCCTGGTTGGAACCCCCATGGGCGAAATAAGTTTTTAGGATCATCTTTATTATAGTCCCAGTCAACTTCCCAATCACAGGTGTAATGTTCCCAAATTCGTCCCTTAGCCTTGGCGGCTTGACGCAGAGTTATATTGTTTCCAAGAAGTAGTGCACGGTCTAAAAACGGGCGATGTGAGGTAGCTTCATACGCTGCAATGAGCGCCTCGCAGCTATGCATATTTGCATTTTGACCCCGGTAGGTGCTGGATTGTGAAAAGTCTGCATTAAATTCATCTTTGTATAATCCGTATCCTGCATCCCAAAAATACTTTTCCATTAATGAGAATGTCTCGTGGATATACACTTCAGCCTCTTTTACACCGGCGCGAAATGCCCAGCTGTATGCCAACATAACAAATGCTAATCCATAACAATGATTTGTTTCATCAAGTGGCGTATTTTCAGTACCGTCAACAGAAATAAGCCAAGCATAGCCACCGGTTTTAGGCCGAAGATGATAGTCTCTTAAAAACTTCAGGCCAGATTCAACTCGTTCTTTATAGCGGCTATCCCCATAGGCGAGGTAAGCTCTTGCATAGTTAAAGACGAAACGAGTAGAACTAACAAGGTGTCGGGTTTTTTCATCAAATACACTGCCGTCATCCAAAAAATTTTGATGAAAACCGCCTGATATAGCATCTACATGAGGTTCATAGAACGCCAATATGCTTTTGATATGGCGGTGCAAAAAATCCGTCGATGCAAACTTGGGGGGGAAACGCATTTCCATCATTAATTACTCCTTTTCAGTTTGGTTGGGGAGTAACCAGTAAAGGCCCATGGCAGCTGTCCAAGAGAAATCAGCTCCACCACTACGGGCACCCGTTTCAGCGTGAAAAGATTCGTTAAAGCCACTGGCATAAATACACGCTCTACTACCGTCGGTAATGCGTTCTGCTTGGGTGCTAAAGCCGTAATCTTTCAATCCCAGCATAATCATCCAGTTCACATGAAGCCAGATAGGTCCTCTCCAATAACGCTGCGGTTCGTAGTTAGGGTCCTCAGGGTGAGTGGATGAAATAGCAAATTGGCTATGCTCAAGCCAATTATCTAATACAGAAATTAGTGGGGTTGCTTGCTGTTCGTTCACAAGACCTGCGAAAAACGGCAGCAATCCGGCAGACGTGCGCGCTTGGCAAAGGCTATTGCTACGCGTATCGAAGCTGTGGAACATGTTTGTTTTTGCACACCACAATTTATTCATGGCGCTTGCGGTAAGATTCAAACGCTCTTTTAGGTATTCCGTCTGCTCGTTATCTACCCCGGTCTTCTCACATAGCCACAATAGGTCTTTCGTTGCACGATGCAATATAGAAATAATGCTTACATCGTTAACGCGATAAGGGCAATCTTGATAAATCAATGTATCGTCAAAATTCATTTTCCGAAAGAAGTCGACGAGATATAAAAATCGGTCGTATTCTTTTTTGTGGGGGCGTTCTGAGGCATCAATATGACTAGTGTCTCTTCGCGTATATTCCCAATCAATACAAGGCACTGCCTCAAGTGCATCGTCCCATGCCGGGCTATTGTCCATGCCTGACTCCCAAGGGTGATAACTTACCACCAAACCCGTATTTTCAGGATCTCGGTGTTTGTACCACCATAGATGAGAATGAATAAGTTGAGGAATGATGGTTTTAATCTGCGAGTCGGCAAGTGCTCGGTCTTTTGTTTCCTCGTAAAGAATCTTTATGACCGAGGCCAAAACAGGGGGCTGGGTAATAGAAGTGCTGTCTAACTCATTTTTCACACCCCAAATATCAGGACCAGGGAAATAAGTATCAGACTGTTGATGAAAAACAACATGGGGAACCATTCCTGTTTGCCACTGTGCGCTTAGCAAAGATGTTGTCTCTTCCCAAGCTCTTGGCTCGTCGAATGGCAGCCATCCTAGGGCGACAATGGCCGAGTCCCAATTCCATTGAAAGGGATAGAGCCCGTGAGTTGGAACAGTGTACCCACCTAGGTCGTTATTAATGAGAGTGGCTTTTGCTTCTTCGATGAGTTGCGCGTTTTTATGATCTGATACTTTCATTGTTTACCCACTTTGAGTTTTAGATTTTCAGATTATTGCATAATAATTGAAAAATAAAACCCATTTCGGGTTGAAAGTGATAAATTTGTGTTTTATTGTAAATGGGAAGTTAATCAAAAGGTGTGGCGTTGGGCATTGTGTGAAGCCTAACTACAGCATCAAACACAATTGAAATGGTTGGAGATACACAGTGAAAAAACTACTTCTTGCAACGACTATCTCGTCGCTACTAGCTGGTAATACCCTGGCTCAGGACAATGCTCAGGCAACAACTGAAAAAAAGCCTGAGACCAAAAAAAACTATGAGCAGATTGTAGTTACGGGTACAAGTCGTGCGCGTCTTATTGCTGAAACGCCGCAATCGACTACGTCAATGGGGGCGCAAGAAGTAGCAAAGCTATCAATGAGCAGCCAAGCAGACGTTCTCCGCTACGTTCCGGGTATTAAGGTTGAAGGTGGCGGTGGCGAAGTTGCCACAAACCTTCAAGTGCGAGGTTTACCATCATCAGGTCAGTTCCAATTTACACCGTTACTTTACGATGGCTCACCCACATTGAGTGCATTTGGACTCAATTCATCAGCCTACGATGTGTATTACCGAAACGATTTAGGTATTGAACGAGTAGAGTTTGTTAGAGGTGGGGTATCTAACCTCTTTGGTCAGGGATCAGTCGCTGGAGTTATTAACTATTTATCGAAAAAAGGCACGGAGTTGTCAGAAAGTACGGTGCAATTGGAGCTTTCCGACCATAACCGTAAGCGTTTAGACTTCGCCACGAGTGGCCCTCTTAATTAAAAAGGCATGTTTTACGCTTTGTCTGGTTTTTATCGTTATGATGAAGGTCCAATTGATACGGGGTTACCCACAGAGGGTTACCAACTGCGCGGTAACATTCACAAAGAATTTGACGACGGCAGCGGCTACTTCACTATTTACGGTCAAGCTATTAATGATGAGGTACAGTTTTTCCTTCCTTTACCGTTAGATGCTGACTCTAGAGAGAGGGTACCGGGTAACGATGGACGTGATGTGGAGTCTACACAAACTTTTTACGCATCAGGACTTTCATATGACACGGCAGATGGACGTTATCGTTCACCTATAGAGGAAGGCGTTGCAACCCGAGGCGGCTCTATTTCAATGGAGTTTTCAAAGGACCTCGGCAATGATTACAGCATATTGGCGCGAGCAAAATACGCAAGTTACGACCATCAATTTAATCTGTTTTTAGATGGTGACGGGATTATTAATGTACCTGAAACGCAAAGCGAATACCTAGCGAATAGAGGCCTTGATGATTTAGGCAGTGCTGAGTTTACTTATGCAGGGACTGATGTAGTGCTTCCCGAAGGCGATTTGCTGTTCGCTAACCGAGTTTTAGACCGGGATAGACCGGCAACAGACTTTTCGTCAGAGCTCAATATAATTAAGTATCTTGATATTGGTAATTTCTCGCATAGCGTGACCATGGGAACATTTTTTTCAAGTGCTAAGGCTGACGATAACAACGTCATTACCCGCTATTTGGGTGAGTTCAATAATCAGGCCCGTTTAGTTGATTTAACGCTTACCGATTCTGCAGATAATGAAGTGATAGCGAGTCAGAATGGTATTACTGGTCCAGGAATAAGTTTCTCAGACACTACAATTTCAGCAAGGAGAACGGCGTTTTATATTGCAGACCAGATGCAAAACGATGACTGGATAATCGATGTCGGGTTACGCTGGGAACAAATTGACGGTACGATCACTCGAGAGGGAAATCAGTCGGTCTTGGTTAATGATGATCCTTCTCTGGTAGAGGCGCTTCAGGTTAATGTCTCAGGCAATGGCGTATTAACTCATGGCAAAGTTGACAACTCTGAATTGGCCTATTCCATAGCTGCGCTTTACAAAATGGCAGATAACTTTAATGTTTATGCTAACTATTCTCGCGGTTTCTTTTTTCCAGAATTGCGAGGTGTTGCGTTCAACAACAATGGTCAGCCTGGCAGTTATGAAAGTGAAATCGTTAAACAGGCCGAATTAGGAGCCAAGTTCTTTCTAGACGATTTTGTTGGCACAGTTGCGCTATTTAAAACTGACCTCGAAGACAGACGCTCTGTAGATTTTATCAATGATGAAAATGGTGTTGCTGTAGAGGTTCCGATTTTCCAATCAACAGAAGCTTATGGTGTTGAAGTTGTAGGTAGTTACAACATTACTGACGACCTTATTTTCGATGCCAACTTCACCTATACCGATCATGAATTTACGGAATATGATTCAGACCCTTCAGTCATTGGTAATGAATTAAGAAGAAAACCTAAGGTAATGTTCAATTCTTCATTGCGCTATACCTTGGATAATTGGGATATCTCTTTTTATCATAATTACCATGGTAAGAACTTTACTAATGACGCCAATTCAGTAGAGCTTGACGATTTTCACGTTTTCCGCCTAGACACCGGCTATACCTGGGACCTAGGTCAAAGCGATCGTCTTCGCGCCAGTGTTGCCGTGTGGAATCTATTTGATTCAGATGGTATTACTGAGGGGTCACCTCGTTTAGGTAACAATCAAACGGCGGGCGAGTCTTATTTTGTGGGGCGCCCTATACTGCCACGCCGAGTGATGTTGCGTTTGCGTTATGATTTTTAATCGAGATTGACACTCCCCTTTGCTGGTAGTCTCATTGGGCTACCAGCTTTTTATTTCGCAACGTGAATAAAAAGAACAGCATATGAATTTTTTAGATTATTTTGTGGTCATCGGTTACCTAGGTATTCTGCTTTACATGGGTTTCGCCATGCGCGTTCAAGAGAATAAAGGTGACTATTTTCTTGGCGGAAGGTCATTAGGTTGGAAGCCCCTTGCATTATCTGTCATGGCCACCCAGCTCTCTGCAATCAGTTTTATATCTGCCCCTGCTTTTGTTGGTCTTCGCGACGGTGGCGGGATGATTTGGTTATCTTACGAGCTGGGTATTCCCATCGCGATGATTTTATTATTAGGAACAATCCTTCCTACCCTATACAAATCTGGCGTAGTGAGCATTTATGACTTTCTAGAGCAGCGATTTGGACGCTCTACACGCCTTCTAATCAGTATCGTTTTTCAGTTTAGTCGCGCCTTCGCCACCGGTATTATGATTTATGCTGTGTCGATTATTTTGCAAGGCACTATGGGAATAGAGGCATGGCAAGCAGTAGTGCTCACCGGCATTATTACCGTGCTTTATTCGCTACAAGGCGGTATGAAGGCGGTTGTCTACGCGGACGCGATACAAATGGTCATCATTATATTAGGTACTATTGCTTGTATTGCCATTGGGCTGCATGCATTAGGCGGTCTAGATGTGCTTGTTGAGCAAGCCCCTAAAGAGCGACTAACCGCAGTCGATTTTTCTTCATTCGGGTTTAGCGGTGATGGTTTTGGCTTTTTGCCCATGCTATTTGGTGGAATTGTGCTGTATGCGTCGTACTATGGATGTGATCAGACCCAAGCTCAGAGAGCTTTGTCTGCGCAAAATGAAGGCGACTTGCGGAAAATGATTGTGGCAAACGGTATTATTCGTTTTCCAATTACGCTGCTTTATTGTTTTTCGGGGCTTATTGTTGGCACGCTAGCCCTCACCAACGCTGAATTCTTTAACAAAATCCCAGCGGACAACCCAGACTGGTTAATGCCAACCTTTATTCTTAATTACTTGCCTCATGGTTTAATTGGCCTGTTAATCGTGGCAATTCTCTCGGCGGCAATGTCATCGCTAAGTTCAGCGATTAACTCCTTATCTGCGGTAACAATAGAAGACTACTGTCGCGTTACCAATAAAGAGTTGGAGCACAAAAGCTATTTAAAAATGGCGAAGGTGATTGGCTTGGTATGGGGCGGTATTACATTAATACTCTCTCTTTTTGCTGGAAATATTGCACCTACTATCATTGAAGCAATCAATAAGGTCGGTTCTGTATTTTACGGACCAATTCTCGCGTTGTTTTTACTCGCAGTCGCAAGCAAGGCGTTAAGCGGAAAACACGTCAATATTGGTTTAATTGCCGGCGTAGGTACCAACATCGTTGTTTGGCTTTTTATTCCCGATGTTTTCTGGTTCTGGTGGAACGTGATCGGCTTTGCAGTAACTTGTTGCGTGGCGTTAATAGCGCGTATTACTTGGCCAAATAATTCACGCGTACCAGAGCTAGAAAAGCTGAATTTTCATTCAATACTCACAGTAAAAGATGTCAGTATTCTTGTCGGCTTTTTCATTTTCATGCTAACGGTGTGTTTATTACTGCCTTCTCTTTTTTCTTAAAGCCACAAAATTAGTGGCTGTAAAGGTTTTTCATGAACAAAGTATTTCTTTTATCCTTGTATGAGGAAGCGGTAAGGGTAAGTAAGCCAAAACACTGTTTACCTCAATATTTTAACGCTTTCTCAAAAAACGACAGAGTTTGCGTGTTAGGGGTTGGTAAAGCGGCGGCTGATATGGCTGTAGAGGCGCATAACTATTTTGGTAGCAATGCCTATGGTTTAGTGGTAACTCGCTATGGTTACGAAAACACTGAATCCACAGGGAATATTGAAGTACGTCTTGCAGCACATCCGGTGCCAGATGAAAATAGCGTGACAGGTGCGAATGCGCTATTAGCTGCGGCCTCAAGCGTTGAACCCTCAGAAAGCGTTATTTTTCTCATATCTGGCGGCGGCTCTTCACTTGCCTGCGCACCACCATCAACAGTTTCACTAGAGCAAAAGCTGTCGTTGCATAAGTTTCTGTTGCGAAGTGGTGCGAGCATTGAGGAGATGAATACGGTTAGAAAGCACGTTTCTGTTATAAAAGGAGGTCGACTAGCTGCGGCTTCCAAAGGACAAAATACTAGTTTGGTAATTTCCGACGTGGTAGGCGATGATCCTGCGTTTATTGCTTCCGGCCTTACTGTGCAAGATACAACGACCCCCCAAGATGCGATTGCGATTTTGGATAAATATGGCTTTGATAATGCTTCTCCACTGAGAGGCTACCTGGCTAATGCCCCTTTGCTTCCAAAAGTGAAAGGAGACTATAAGCTTGTGGCTAACGCACAAAGTGCTATAGATGCCGCCGTTGAAATGGCAAAAGCGTCCGGATTTTCGACCCGTGTAATTAGTTATACCGAGAAGGGCGAGGCTCAAGAGGTAGCAAAACGTCATGCTCAAATAGCATTAGAATGTAAGCAACAAGGTAAGCCAATTCTATTGTTTTCTGGAGGCGAGTTGACGGTAACGTTAGGCGATTCGAAAGGCGAGGGTGGACCAAACCAAGAATATCTTTTGGCGCTTACGAAGTATTTAGATGGAGAGCCGGGCATATGTGCGCTTGCTGCAGACACAGATGGCGTGGATGGAAGTAAGGACGTTGCTGGTGGATTTATTGATGAATCAACGCTCAGAAACGCGAAAAGAAAAAAGATTGATGTAAACGCGATGTTGGCTGAACACAACAGCTTTGGATTCTTTGAAAGTTTAGAGAGTCACATTAAAGTAGGCCCAACACGAACTAATGTAAATGATTTCAGGGTAATCTATGTGTCATGAAAAGTGAGATAGATACACTGATATATCACCAATACGCCTTTCACCGTGAGATCTGTGATTGACTTACGTATAATACATGTAGCCTAACTCTACTATTAAGAGTGAATGAGATGCTTACATCGTTGAAAAATAATCAGTTTTTGCGCGGCGCCTTTACTTTGGGTAAAGGCGATAAACTGCTGCAAGACAATCCCAAAGCCATTGTAAAACAGGTGTTTTGGAAGCCTGGTATAACTCAAAGAGAAATTTCTGCCGCTACTAAAATTCCTCAACAAAGTGTGTCTCGGTTAGTCAATAGTTTGCTAGAAGATGGCATCATTCGCGGCGCTTGTGACTCTGGCAAGCCATCTTCAGGTTTAGAACCGAACCCTAATTATGCCTATTGTTACGGGCTATCTATTCTTCTTGACGCGATCTCTATAGCGCTTATGAACTTTAAAGGCGAAGTTGTTGCAACTAAGTTTATCGCGCTCGATGATATGGGTATTTCAGCCGTCCTTTCTAGGGCCGTGCAGGAAGTGGAAGAAATGTCATCGGTAAATAACATCGACAGCGCACGTGTACTTGGTATAGGCGTTGGTATTTCGGGCTTTTTTAGTTCGACAGACGGCAAAATGAACACGCATCATGCTATTGAAGAATGGGCAGACATAAACATTGCGGAAACAGTGGCTGAAGCTTTTCAATTGCCCTCCTGGGTTGTAAACGATGGTACAGGAGCCGCAGCTGGTGAAGGAATCGCTGGCGCGGGAAGACGGTATAAAAACTTTGTGTACTTTTTTGTTTCTACGGCTTTTGGTGGAGGCCTTATTAATAATGGCGATATGATTCGCGGTACCCATGGTAACGCTGGCGAGCTCGGCGATATGTTACCGGCTAAGCTCTACAGCCACCCTAACCTTAAGTTACTCGAGCGCATACTGCTAAAACACGGTGTAGATGTTCCTTCAATGTACCAATTAAATGAAACTTTTGACCCTGATTGGCCAGGCGTAGACGAATGGATTTATAAAGTCCAAGATTCCTTGGGTTCTACCCATATTTTACGGACACAGCCATAAAGAGGCATACTATGCCTAGAAGGAGTGTCTATGACCAAACGAAGAAAATATTCCCCGGAATTTAAACGCGAAGCCGTTTTACTGACCCAGCAA
>NZ_JAAAWP010000008.1 GCF_010500915.1 Alteromonas hispanica | reverse complement strand
ATAGGGCATTCATGGCGTTTAACCTTCATTTGTTTTTGGCGAAAGATCTGATCACCAAACGTCATGAATGTTCCCTTTATTTTTTATCTTACTGAATTTTAGTCATTATTTGTGGGGATACCTCAGGATCTGACCCCCTTTATGAAAAAAGGAGCCGCATTACTGCGACTCCCCGTGCTTTGGCCAGCGAATCAGCCAGCCAGAATGGTGACGTAAGAAGGGTTAGTTAAAACGTACCCCATTCATAGCCAATTCACCTGTTTTCAAAACACTAGACATATGATCACCTCCTTAGATATCTGCTGAACACAACTTCAATGTAGCATTTGAATTCATCATGTAAAGAAGGATTGATTTTTATGGCAAACTTTTAATCTTTGGCGCTTTTTATGTTAGTTTCTTGGACGGATAAAAGGGGACTCCGTTCAAAGCACTCTATGTTTAACGATGAATGCTATAGGTGCTTTTCTATCTCAATTTCTAGGCATTCACTCGCCTTGGAACCGGCAATGGTGAGCCAAATTTGTCCATCTTGAACAGTGACCTGAATTTGCATAGAGCGCTCTACCGCTGCAGATAATGTTGCTGAGAGTGACTGTGGTAGCGTATACACAGACAAGTTCTTTTTTGTATTGAGTTTATTCTGTTCTTTCTTCCACCACACATCAAAGCTGTTATCGGCATAAGCGTAAATCTTCATCTTCTTACTTTGATTACAGCCCTTTTTAATTCGCTGCTCCGATGGTTGTCCTAACTCAATCCAGAGTTCTATTTCGTCGCTAAAGGTTTTTTGCCATAAATCTGGTACTTCATCGTCTGACAACCCCTTAGTAAACTGCAGTTGCTCGTGAGCATTAACGATGAAGGCGATAATGCGCAGCATCATACGCTCGTCGTTTTCAGATGGGTGGCGGGCAATAGTTAAATTATGATCGTTGTAATAATTGCGATCCATATCCGTTATCGATATGTCCGCTTTAAATATCGTTGCTTTAAGTGCCATGTTAATCCTTAGGAAAATGCAAACGAGGCTTATAGATTTTCTATTCAGTAATTATGATACAGTCAAAAGGAAACACTCGCCTTTATCTATTGAGTAAGTCCCTCCACTACTGAATAAGTTCCGCCACTAGGGCTTTTACATCTGCATACCTACACTGTTCACAGCTAGCGAACCCCACTACTTGCCTTACTTTGAAACGAGTGAATAGTGGCATCGACATACCGGTGAGAAAACGGCAATAAGTACTAAGCGTGATATCATCGGTACATTTACCTTTTAAGTGAGTTTGCAACGCTTGTACTGCTCGAGCCACATCAGTTTTATTCGGGGTCGCTACAGGCGTGGAATGCTCTAGCTTTGCCACATTTCCTCTACATACACTGCAATGACCACATTGTTCTGGCGCGTTATTATCGTCAAAGTAGGCAGACAAGTTGAAGTTAAGACACGTGCGAAGTTCAAAGAAGCGAACCAATGCGGCAATACGTTTTATTTCTTTTTGCTCGTTGTCGGCAAAATAAAATGCCAGTTTTTCAGCTAAATCACCGGCCAGTAGTGCCTGTTTGTTCACTTCATACACATCGGTAATTAAACGAGACGCAAGCTCAATATGATTGTGCTCATGTAAATATTCCAGCGCAGCAACTACTCGGCTTCGTTCAGCACCATAATGCTCAAATATACTGTCAAAATTGACAATGCCCCACACTTTTTTCATTGCTGTGTGCGAAAACACTGCATTTAAAAAATCTCTTCGTTCTTGTGAAAATTGATTCAGAATAGTGTCTTTGTCGGTAATAAAGCGAAACTTAAATTCTGCGAAATAGGCAAACAAGGGCTTTACTACACCGGCCAACTCCAATTGCACCAGCAAGGTTTTTAACGGCAACTGTCGAATGTTACTTAACGCCGATAGACTATTAATTTGGGTTTCCCATTGATACAGGCCACTGTCCGATTGGCTTACTTTTTGAGCTTGACCGATATCATGAGATGCACTGCCTTGTGAGGCAATATCGTCAATCACTTTTTGTATTGCAACCTGGTCTGGAGTATCGCCGTAAACAAAGTTTTCAATGGTAACCAAACCGTCTAAATTTGCCAGTACTGTGCAGTTTGCAATGCTTCCGTCTCGGCCTCCGCGACCGATTTCCTGACTATAATTCTCAATAGATTTAGGCAAGTCGTAATGTATGACAAAACGGATATCCGATTTATCGATACCCATACCAAAAGCAATAGTGGCCACCACCACTTGCAGCCTATTTTCCATAAAATCGAGCTGAATACTCTGCCTTACATCACTGTCTAGGCCAGCGTGATAAGCACTGGCAGCAACACCATTTTGTTGTAAGAAACGTGCCACCTGCTCTGCACCTTGTTGCAACGTCACATAAACAATGCCAGCGCCCTGCTGTTGTTTTAATTGTTGCAACAAGGTGCTGTCTTTTTCTGCTTCTATTACCGGCAACACATTTAAATTTAAATTCTGCCGATAAAACCCTGTTTGAATAATATCGTTGTCAGCGATGCCAAACCGTTTTGCCATATCTTGCTTAACTTTTTTAGTCGCTGTAGCTGTTAACAAAAGCACCAAAGGTATATTTAAGTCTTTCTGATACGCAGGAAGTTTTAAGTAATCAGGGCGAAAGTTATGTCCCCATTCGGAAATACAGTGGGCTTCGTCCACCACCAACATCGACACTGGGATTGACTCAATAAACTGCCGAAAACGCTCATTTTTAAATCGCTCTACTGAAACCATAAGAATTTTACACTGGCCAGTGCGAATATCGTTCATGACCTGCTTGTTTTGCTGAGGCGTTAACGTTGAGTCGATACTGGCTGCCGCAATGCCTTTGCTATGCAAAAACTCAAGCTGATCTTTCATTAACGCCAGTAGCGGCGATACCACCAGAGTAAGGTGAGGAAGCTGGGTTGCTACGAACTGATAACACAAAGACTTGCCTGAACCAGTAGGGAAAATAGCGAGCGTAGAGCGCTGACTAAGCAATCCCTGCACAACCTCTTGCTGCCCTTGTCTAAACGAGGAAAAGCCGAAAAGCTGATGAAGTAATGTAGAATAATCTGAGGTCATTGAGTTTGGTATCATCTGTAAAGTCGCAAAGATGATACAGCAAGATGAAATCGCAAGATATTACGGCATGTTGAGCCTTGCAGTACATTCAGCCCAAAATTGCTACAGCAAAGGTCGCCGTGTGCTAATGATTTGTTGTCACATTTTTACGATTTACGCAAATCTTCAGGTGTATTATCGGCAACAACAGCGTTTCGCTCCCCCATTGGTTTGTCCTCACCTACGGTACTATCCACACTGGTTTGTAGCTCTATGCTTGAGTTTACTTCAGCACCGATAAGAATAATGTAGGCACTTAAATACAACCACATAAGCAAAATAATAATACCGCCCACTGAGCCATAGGTTTTGTTATAGCTGGCGAATTCATTTAAATATATTGAGAACGCATAAGACCCTGCTATCCATAGTACGGTTGCCAGCATTGAGCCAGGTGTAACCCATCGCCACTGTGCCGAGCGCCGGTGGGGCGCATAGCGATACAACGCAGAAAGACAAAAATTAAACAACACAAGCATAATAGGCCACGTAAGCCAAATAGCCTGCTTGTCATCAATTGAGCCTCCTGACGCCCAACTAATAGTTTCGGGCAGAATAGTAACGCACGCCAAGGCAACTATTACGGTGGCTATCATACTGATAGTGCAGGTTATGCGAGCTATTAAGCCATTAAAAAAGCCGCGCCCCTCTCTTTCATTATAGGTGATATTGCACGCTGTGATTAATGCATTTGCTCCTTTACTACTGCTCCAAAGCGACAAGAATAGGGTTAAAAAGAACCCCCACCCCAATGCAGAACTCGACTTTTCCGTCAGTTTTTTAAGCTGCTCTTCAATGATGTAGCTACTGTCGGAAGGCACCACATCTACGAGTAAAGCCATATGACGCTGCAACTCTTCTGGCGATACGATAAGACCATATAAGGATATTGTTGCCCCCAGTAAGGGAAAGATTGCCAACAAACAATAAAACGCAACACCTGCGGAAATAAGGGGAATATTATGACCGCCAATATTAGTGAATATGCGTTTGAGAATACTCCACCAGTTGTTGAGTGAGAGTTGAAAAGCTGTGCTCGCTTCACTGAGGCGTGTATTACTCATAGTCTCGCGTTAGTTTTTTGTTGATGTAATTGATACAGCATAAGGTATCACTAGGATTAAAAAACTTTCACACAGTGTTGGGCGTAAGCTAGCGCCCAATTTTGAAATGGAATAGAAGCAAAGATCTTAATGCTAAGCTATGGCTTGATTGACACCCGTAGTAAATGCAACAAATCTATCTTATAGTAAATTTTCAAACTAGGACCATAAAAAGGTTTTCTAAAAAAGCAAATTCACTATGGCTGTCAGCTATTGTTTAATGTAAAGAGTGCGGTTAAGCATCTTATTTTTTTGATTGTCGTTTTTATCGGGTTGCCGTTAAAAACCACTTTGGCATTTCAGGAGAAACTAAGCAGCAGTAATCCTACCCTCCCCCCCAAACTTGCATTGTTAAGCGGCCTTAAGGAGCGAATTCAGCAGAACGACCCATCTGTAAAAGCTGAGGTTAAAGAGCTTACTCAGTACTTCACTGAATATCCAAGCGACTATCACCACGCGCGATTTCTTAACTTAAAAGCCTACCGCGATATTTTAAAACAAGATTATGTATCAGCCTATCAACAGCTTTTAGATGCTCGCGAATACGCCAAGGTTGGCGATAATAAATTAGCCCTTGCCGAGTCATTTCGATTAGAAGGGTTTATTCTAGATTTCTCTGGCGAGCATGGGCGAGCACTAGATGCCTTGAATCACTCCCTTGAGCTTTATAATCAGTTGAATAGCGACCAAGTGCTTTCGGTATACAGTGCAATGGGTAATGTGTATGCCTCGCTCAACGATTTTGAAAAGTTACTGTCATTTAGCCATCGATACCTTTCTTCCGCGCAACGATTGGAGAGTAGTGAAAATGAGGGTATTGCTTACTATTATCAGGGCTATGCGCACAAAGAATTAGGCAATTTTCAGGAAGCGAAAGTTAATTTGATGCTAGCGGATGAATTGCTGATTGATACCAATTACCCTTTCATCGGAATTGTTTACGGCTCTATGGCAGAGCTGCATATTGCACAGGGCAACATCAATGAGGCGTTAAAAAACCTCAATAAAGCCGCAGAAGCAGACCGTAAGGTTGGTTTTAAATATACAGAGGGCCCTCGCCTGCTGCAGTTGGTTGAAATTCATTTACGCCGCGGTGAAGTCGAACTTGCCATCAGCGAACTTGAGTCAGGACTTAAAAAAGAAGAAGTTAAAAATGATAAGGCGCTGTTACTTAAATTTCTTGAAAAACTCATTTCTCTACTTGAGTCTACAAACGATTATCGGTCGGCCCTGCAATATTCAAAGCAATTTCAAGAGGTCTATGAGCAAAGCTTTAACGAACAGCAATCTCGATTACTTGCGCTTAATCGCGTGCGTTTGGCGATAGCAGAAAAAGAGGACAAGATACAGCTGCTTGAAAAAGACAACCAGCTAAAAGAACAGCGTAATATCAGTCAACAAAAAGCCAATACGTTTCAACTTTATTTTATAGTCGGTGTCATTTTGTCTTTAGCTTTAGTGATAAGCTTATTACTCAGAACTCGACAACAACGAAGCGCCCTGAATGAACTAGCGAAAGAACTGCGAAAGGCAACCGACGCAAAATCTGATTTTTTAGCTCGCATGAGTCATGAAGTACGTACCCCACTCAATGCAATTATCGGGCTTACAAAACTTTCCCAGCGCTCGGCAGAAAACAAAGACCAACAGACTAACTTATTACAAATAGAAGGCGCATCGAACACACTGTTGAGCGTGGTTAACGATATTCTGGACTTCTCAAAAATTGAAGCTGGAAAAATGAATATTGAATCAACGCCTTTCAATATTGATGCTTTAGTAAATCAGGCAATTCGATACCACTTACCTCGGGCCAATGAAAAACACATTGAACTCATTCAGCATATAGGCAGAGATGTTCCTCATAATCTAATTGGTGACCCGCTGCGAATACAGCAAATTTTAAATAACTTCTTAAGCAACGCGCTCAAGTTTACCGACGATGGGCTGGTATCTGTAAGTGTTGGATGTGAACTTAGGGATGACCACGTGGAGCTTGAATTTGAAATAAAAGATACTGGCATTGGATTAGACAACGAACAAAAAACCAGGCTGTTTCAACCTTTCAACCAAGGCAATGAATCCACATCTCGTCGCTATGGTGGAACCGGTTTAGGCTTAGCCATATGCCAGCAGTTGGCCTCATTAATGGGTGGAAAAACATGGGTTGAAAGCAAACTAGGCAAAGGCGCTAGCTTTTATTTTACGGTAAATGTAAAACGCAACTCAGAAGTAACAATGGTGTCACCTTCCAAACAGCTTTCGACCCTTAAGGTGTTAGTTGTAGATGACGTAAGCTTATCACGACGAGCAATATCAGAAACGTTATCATTGGCAAAAATTGAAGCCGAGCTTGCCACTGGAGGTGAAGAAGCCATAGCCAAGTTACGTGCCGCTACAGCAAACAATACGCCTTACGACTTACTCATTTTAGATTGGAAAATGCCCGATATCGACGGCCTTGAAGTTGTCGCTATAATGAACCAAGAGTTCTCTATTAAACCTCCTAAAGTAATAATGCTTTCAGCGTTTGAGTCGGCCCAAATGCGCGAACAGGCAACGCGCCTCGGTATTAAGACCTTTATCAAAAAGCCTTTCGGAGCCAGTGAACTCATCAATAATATTCAGGAGCTGTGTCTAGATTACCGCGCAAGTGCAGAAATAATAGAGACAGACGTGTCTGGATTTCCGAACCTTGCCGGTAAGACTATTCTGCTAGTAGAAGATAACGCACTAAACCAAAAAGTAGCCTTAGGGTTACTTAAAGATTCTGGTGCCAAAATTGAAGTGGCCAGTAATGGCATAAAAGCGATTGATATACTTCGTCGCAACAATAAGTTTGATGTGGTGCTAATGGATATTCAAATGCCGGATATGGATGGCTTAAAGGCAACGAAAGTTATTCGTAATGAGCTACAGCTTACCATGCCTATTATTGCTATGACGGCACATGCCATGCAACAAGACATCGATATGAGTATTGCTGCGGGTATGACGGCTCACCTAACGAAACCTGTTGAGCCTAAAAAGCTTTTTAACGTTCTGGCTACCGCGATTTCAGTCCAAGAAGCAAATACTGCAGGCCATAAAACTCAGGCGCTCGGTGTTGAAACTTTCAACGAAACGTCAATCGGCAGGCTTAACCAGATTGATAAAGCACGTGCTATGCAGTCACTACTTAACGACGAACACCTTTACAAAACGTTACTTAATGACTTTTTAGACCTGCAATCGGAGCTAGATACACTCCATCAAGCTATTAACAACCAAGATAACACTACAATTTCAAGAATTGCACATATCTACAGTACCGCACTTAAATACATAGGCGCTTATAATTTGGCCGACTTTATTCGTGCTATTGAGCTTACCATTCAACAAAATAAGCAATCGGAAGAGTTCGTTAAGCAACTAGATTTGATGCATAGTGCGCTTTTTGAAATGAACTGTGCAGTAAAGCAAATAGTTGCTTCAAACTCGTAAGTCACTAAGGAAAACTGCCGTTCTAACAAATATGGTTGGAATCGCGAATTTGTTGTCGGCGTATTTGTATTAACTTTCATGCTGAAAGCCTTATGTATTGGCGATTTTGTGAACATCTGTTTATGCTTAACTTATGAAAATCTTTACGTTGTATTTTTAATCGATGCATACCAATATCTCTTTGGGCGAACTAGAACACCTTCTTGAGTTTGCTCCCGTTGTTCTATACAAATATGTTTTATTTCCAGAGGGCAAAGGGCGCTTTTTGTATATCAGCTCTGGTAGTTCTGACGTGTTGGGAATAAAAGCTGAATGCTTTATCGAAGACATCGACAACTTTTGGAATCTTGTAAACGAAGAAGATGTTGACAGGCTATATGAAGAGGATATCAACGCTAATCAGCAAGGCAGTTTTTTTGTTTCTGACATTCGTTTCAATAACCCAGCCAAAGGCAATATTTGGATAAGGCTATCGTCTAAACCAAGTAACGAGCTCTTCGAGGGACATGAAGTTTGGACGGGTTACATGGTTGATGTAACCGACTCTAAGCTTCTTGAATCAGAACTTGAGGAACGAGCCAAAAGAGATGGCATGACACAGCTTTGGAATAAGAATGAAATAGTAAACTCATTAGGCGATGAGCTAGCTCGTTTCCAAAGGGATAATCTACCCTTTTCAGTCATGATTATGGACCTAGATTACTTTAAAGAAATAAACGATCAATATGGTCATCTTGTTGGCGATGACGTGCTAATACAGTTCACAAACATTGCCTCAGCTGAACTAAGAGAAGTGGATATATTAGGTAGATTTGGTGGCGAAGAGTTTCTCGCTATTATCCATGATGCTACAAGAGAGGAAACTCTGGTAATTGCAGAGCGTATAAAACACGCCACGCAGAATAGAGTATTCAAAGACGGTGAAAATACGTTTTCAATTACCGTAAGTATTGGTATTACCGACGTTAAACAGCAAAGCCCTGACTCAGTAGAAGACATAATGAAGCGCGCAGATGAAGCGCTTTATCAAGCGAAACAAAATGGGCGAAACAAGGTTCAGTACAAGTAGTCATTATACTTTTAGACATTGAACCTTGTTTCAACAATATAAATTAACGTGCCACCTAATGCGGCAGCTATTGGGCGTTCAGTACTTTTCTAAGAAATTTCACTTCCTCTAGTGCATAAAACATTCTATTTTCTCGTTTGTTCCAGCCGTGACCTTCGTCGGGAATACGAATAAACGGCGCCTCTATGCCATTGTTTCTCAGTGTTTTTACCATAATTTCAGTTTCAGCTATATCGATTCGCGGGTCCATAACTCCATGAGAGTAGAGTACAGGAACATTGATATTTTTAGCTTGGCGTATAGGTGAATATTGCTGATAAAACGCCAGCCACTTCGGATCTTTAATATCGCCATATTCGATAATGTCGGAGGCCTTTAGCATAGGAGAGGCAACTTCTAATGCGGTAACCCAGTCTGCCACACCAAACAGGGAGACGCCTGCAGCAAAGTACCCCGGATAATTTGCCAAAACGGCGTTCACGGCGTAGCCACCATAACTGCCTCCGGCTACGGCAACATTTTTGCCGTCGATGATCTCTTTCTCAGATAAATATTCATGCATATCAACGAGGTCACGAACGCTATCGAGCCGCTTCTCACGATCATCAAGCGTAACATAGGTATGACCAAACCCTGTTGAACCTCGTACATTAGGCTTAAACACTGCAATACCGTGGTTCACTAAATACTGCGTCATAGCATCGAAGTAAGGACGAGACTGCGATGTTGGGCCCCCGTGAACACGGAATAAGGCAGGCGGAGGCGTTTCTTGTTTTGACTCCGGTAGATATAACAGCCCCTGAAGTGTTACGCCATCACGTGCTTCGATGAGAATACTTTTGGGTTTCACTATACTATTTTTCGGAACTCCAGCCAGCCCAGCCTCGAATAATACTTCCGCTGTGTCGCTAAAGTCCCACAAATAGAGTGACCCTGGGTCGTCAGAAGATTTTGATTCTACAAGCAGTTGCGTTGCCCCTACTCCACAATCGATACGTAAAATGCCTTCAGGTAACCCACCTGCTTTTAACATGGTACCTGATTCGACCTCTTTGACTTGAAGCTGGCTAAACCCTTCTATGTTAAGCGTATAAGCGAGGTATCGATCATCTTGGCATAGCCTTATCTGCTCAACATCATGGGGGACTTGATCTAACTTTTTAATGCCTTTGTCGATATCGTAAAAGGCCAAGTTGATATACTCCTGCTGTGCGTTAGTAGCAAAGTAAAAGCCACTGCTATCTTTTGTCCACGCAATACCAGCCCTTGTATGATTAGCACGACGCTTTGGCGCTGAAATAGTTTTAAGCGAGCGATTTTGAAGATCAAACAAATACAGAATATCAGAGTCTTCTCCCACGGACTCCTTCATGACGGCCCACTTGCCATCGGGCGAAACTGATGAAATATACAGGCCCATTCGCCCTTCATAAATCATCGTGGTCTCGCCTGTTTTGAGGTTGGTAAGATACAAGTCGAAGTCTAGTTTATTGCGCTCGGTGCTAGTAAATAAGATTGTAGTTTCGTCGACGAAGCCACCAAATACTCGAAAGCCTCCTTCAACGGCGGGCAACACTTCTTTTTCAGTAAAAGCCTCTACATTTAACAAGTAATAAGATTCTTGTTCGTTACCATTGTTATCTGCTGAATATAAAATATGTGTACCGCTAGGTGCCCATGCATAATTTCTCACCCCAGAACCAAACGTTAATTGGCGCGCTTGTCCACCATCGGCAGGCTGAACCCAAAGCTGTAGCTTTCCCGTCAGTCCAGAAATATACGCAACGTATTTTCCTTTTGGCGATAGTTTGGAATTACGAACACCCTGACTTTCAGCCAAAATGAGACGGCTTATGGTAGGGGCCATATCTCCTGCTAAACCTACAGAATACGATACGCTGGACGGCTCTATAGCCTTAATGTTTTTGTCGTAACCTTGCATGCCACCAGCTTGAGACCAAACATCAAAGCTAGCGAGACTTATTAGTAAAGCAGCAGTAGTCATTAAAGTAGCTTTAGCAACATTCAAAGGTGAAAAGATGGAATGTCTAGAAATAGAGGATATGGGTGTAGAAGGTATAGGTGTTGAAGGTGTAGACAAAGAGGTTACAAATATAGATTTTATTGACATAGCATGGTCCTTTAACGTTAAACGCTGTTACCGCGCGTCCTTTGCTTAGTTTTATTAGTTTAGGTGATATTTTTAAATAGTACACTTGAGCAATTATATGAGCATTTGAGCTTACCGCGAAAATAACGCAGTGAATAAGTATCTCGGTATTACTGCTGTTCGTTTTCAAGACTGATATACTGCTATCGCAGGTTAACCAGACACACCAATGTAAACTTCAAAGAGTACTTTTAAAAAGATGATGAATAGACAGCACCATTTAGCAGGCAATGCGTGAAAATACCTAAACGCCTACAACCTCTCGTTGATGATGGGCTCATCGATGAGGTAACAAGCCGCTTAATGAGTGGTAAGGAAGCCGATGTTTTTATTGTTCGCTGTGGCGAGCACGTTCGTTGCGCAAAAGTTTATAAAGATGCCGTGAAGCGAAGCTTTAAAAAAGCCGCACAATATCAAGAGGGCAGAAAAGTGCGCGGCGGACGCCAGGCCCGAGCAATGGGCAAGCGCTCTAGCTATGGGCGGCAGCTAGAAGAAGAGATTTGGCAAACCGCAGAGGTTGATGCCCTGTCACGTTTAAATGAAGCAGGCGTGCGTGTACCCGATACCTATTGCTGTGTTGATGGTGTGCTACTTATGGAGCTTGTGTCAGATGAGAATGGCGACGTAGCTCCACAACTAGGCCACGTTTCTATGAGTAAGGAAGAAGCCTTAAAACAGCACAAAGAAATGATGCATAACATCATGCTTATGCTGTGTGCAGGTATTATTCATGGAGACCTCTCAGAGTTTAACGTGTTAGTTGACGACAAGGGACCTGTAATTATCGACTTGCCGCAGGCCGTTAATGCAGCAGCCAACAATAGCGCGGAAGCCATGTTCGCCCGTGACGTAAACAACATGCGTCGCTATTACGGTGAATTTGCCCCTGAGTTATTACACACTAACTATGCCAAAGAAATGTGGGCGCTGTTTGAAGAAGGTAATTTAACGCCTAACTCAGTTCTCACTGGTGAATTTGAAGATGACGAAGAATCTGCCGACGTGAATGCAATTCTTGATGAAATTCAGGCGGCCGAAGATGAAGAAAAAGAACGCCTGGCGCGTATTAACTTTTCGGATGATGCTGAGTAAACGCTCTCAAAATCCACATCTGTTTACAGGCGACATCAGTTAAAGACACAAGCTAAATTGTGGCAGCGGCACGTTTATTTAAGACTCTAAATAAACACGCCATTGCCCATCATTATTAGATGTTTGCTACAACAGCGTTGTAGAAAGCTTCCGGGTTAGCTGCTTCGTTCGCCGCAACTGATACTGCCATTTCAGCGCGCACAGCAGTAACAACTTCTGCGCGATCCACTTCATTTACTTCTAAGATATCAAGCATTGCAGTTAGGTGTGCGCCAGACCCTTGACTTGTTTCTTCAATGACATTGTTGAAATTGTTTTGAATGAAAACAGCTGCAGTCGCCATTTTGCCTTCACAAGAGTCAACAGATGAGATTTTTGAAGAAACCGCAGTAGTGCCTAAATCCCAAATGATATTTGAGATAGCAGCTGCTGTGCCATTGTCATCAAAAATCATAGCGCCAATACCACAATGTTTCCACGCATTGATGTGATCATCAGCTGCAACATTTCCAGCAAAAGCAGTAGTAGTTAATAGTGCTGCAAGTGTTAATTTTTTGAACATTTTTTATTCCTCTGATTTTAAAATTTTTTTAATTCAATTTTTTAATAATAATGCGAAATGAGCACGCCAAAGTCAGTACCTTGCTTATTTTCAACATTAACTCTCACATCCCAGCGCTGATTAATTAAGTATCGTGCTGACAATGAGAGATAGTGCAGGTCCTTCGATGGTTGGTTTACAAACCATTGTTGGCCCACTGTCAATGACATTGCTATTTCAGGCGTAACATGTGCCACGCCCCCCATTTCTGAACCTACAGCAATAAAGCCGCCATTCAGATTAGAGCTCGTAATAGAAGTGCTGAGTGCCGCGTATCCCACAAGATTGTGGCGAAACACCCAAGATTTTCCTATAAAACTGTCTATGTAACCCGCACCGCAATCCACACAATTATTTGCTTGATCACGATAGCCAAAAGCTAACTTCCACGCCCAATTGCTATCTAGTGGTAAACCAGATTCAGATGCATTGAGGTTAATAATACGTACAGGTGTAAACTCCTTAACCGACATACCCTCTCCTTCAAGATACCTGAGACGCAGGTTGAAAGTGGTAAGTTCAGAATATGGAATCCGTCCCGGATTAAGCGTGAGTAAATCATAATAATTCGCGCGAAAATTTAGCTCACCGGCCATTCCACGAGCTGATGAGTCGAACAGCGCTAAGCCAACGCGGGTTGTGTCCTGCGCCTCATGAGGAGGACGCCTTTTCACTATATCCCAATTTGGCTTAACAGGTGCCATAGAAAATCGCTTTATCATGGCCTGACGCTTTTGCGCTTTTTGGGTATCGGTCAGGTCGTCTTCTTTTTGCTCAATAAATGCAAAGTAATCGTATAGAGTATCTATAACTCTTATTGCAGATGAATCTGTTAACGAAGCAAGTTGCTGATGAGTCTCTTGAGGTGCGCTTTCCAATATAGTGAGGAGTACTTGTTGTTCTCGAGGGTTTAGTTGTTGCCAGCGATCATATAGGGTCTGTTGACGTGAACCGTGGTAGATAACGTCAGTAAACATTGCACGTTCGTCCTGATGGCGCTGCATCATCACCACTAAATCAAACGGCATTACCCATATCTTGTTGGGAGCAATAAGCGGCTTATCGAACGCTAAACCAAGCAGCTTTGCCACTTGGTAGGCGCAGTTTTGCTCAAAAAAGTAGTAGGTCATGGTAGCATTTTCTAGCTCCCACAAATGAGCTAACAAAAATTGAACATCATCTTGGGTTAAATTGAGCTTGTACTCCCACATGTCACGCAGCTCTGTTTCGCTATACGTTAAATGATGGTGGTGGTACTTCTGGTTTGAGAATTTCCCCTGGTAGCCGCCAAATATACCTTTAGTGATATACATCAACTTATTTTCATCAGCAGGAACCTTGGCGCCATAAGAAAACGTGTTATCTAAGAGTCCCTCTTCTGAGCCGCTATTAAACTTTAAGAACACGTGACCAAACATCGACGCAGGGTTACCTAAATAACCTGAAGCAAATATGAGGCTTGCGCTTTGGGTTGAAAAAGCATCTAGGTATTCTTGATAGCGAGGACAATTGACGTCAGGCAAGCTAAGCTCTGACAAATGCTTGTTAATGAAAAGCTTACGCGCGGGATACTGGCATTGGCTGGTTGGATTGTTAGTAAAAGCACTTATCGTTGATTTGAGCTCTGCATGGGGATTCTTGAAACCGTTTTCTGCCAAGTAAAAATTTTCATCGCTAGCATTTAACGACACTGCTGTTTGCTCAGCATGCAACAACTGCTTCCACACTCTATGTGATGCGGCGTTTTCTATATCAAGTGATGCATATGCGGCATGAACAGACGATATAGTTGAAAAAAGCAAAATGCAAAAGCGGATGAACATCGAATACAACAGAAAATCCTACAATAAATCCATTTAATGTCACAGTGTCGTCTTTGACAGTTAACGTTCTGATTGCAAAGAGGTAGTGCGGAATATGCATGCAAATGAAATTTTTTACAAGCTAAAATTTTAAAAAATGAAAAGGCAAACAACTTAGAGAATAAGTCTCATAAGAGAAGCGCAATCAAGTGCCTTATAAGACAAGTAAGCTTTTTATTTAACATTATTCACTCCCTATATGTGGGCAACGAGGTATACTTTGAGAGCTGCCATAATAAGTATTAAGGCGGCCTTTATCATTAAAGCAACGCTTTTTTGATGGGCTAAAAGGTTTCATTGCATCACCTTCTACAGCGCATATTTTGAAACGCGTTACCTACATTCGTTTAACCACTCACTCGGACTCAGGCGTAGCTTCAATGATCTTTAGTATTTCACTATTGCCACTAAGCTTAGCAATGTCTATCAGATAGCCTTTTTCTAACGGCTTGATGGATTTACCGTCCAATCTTGCTTTAACCTCATCAACATCGCCATTAGCAATTGATGTTTTTACCGCGGCGAAATTGCCTATGGTCTGGTCGTCTTGATTACTATCTTGTGTGTCAGAAGTCATATATTGTCCTTAATAGATTTTTTGAATTTCGATGTTTGTTTATGGTGGATTATTGGGGTTGAGTTTCGAAATAAATAGAAACGAGTAACGCACCCATGACCTATTCATTTAAAGCCACTTGTACATCACCAAGGCATCAACATAGCTTTTAGTTGGGTGGTTGAATGCGTTGGGCAAACGGCCAACAATGTCGTATCCAAGTTTTTGCCATAAACGAACGGCGCCCTCATTGGTAGAGGCTACAAAGTTAAACTGCATTGCTTTATAGCCTAATTCTTTCGCTACTTTTTGAGAGTGTTCACACATAGCCGTCGCCAAGCCTTTTCCACGTGCTGATTCAGCTACCATATATCCACAGTTGCAAACATGCTGCCCCGGCCCAGCTTGGTTTGTTTTGAGGTAGTAGGTTCCTAACACCTCTCCATTATTTTCAAACAGAAAAGTTTTAAGAGGCATTTTCACCTAAATATTAAGTGCCTCTTCTTTAGTGGTATCTGTGCGAAACGCATAGGTTTCACCCGCTTTGGCAACTTCATGAAAAATAGGCCAAATAAGGTCAAAATCTTGAATAGAAGCTTCTCTAATTTCCATTTTCAACGACTAGGTATTTTAAGGTTCGACTGCTTTCAGATAGTGCCTAAAAGCAGCCGAATATTCTACAAAAAACCTTGGAAATAAAATGACTATCGAAACAATAAATACAGGCTAATTGCTGTGGTGTAGCTTAATTAAGCGACCGCCCTCTTTATCTTCAAGCACATAAATATTGCCCATATTGTCCTGCTCTACTTCGCGTACACGCTTTCCCCATTCATATCGTTCGGCTTCCTCAACGTTCCATTTACCCTCTTCATCTTTGTCGATGGCAACACGGACTAAGGCTTTAGACGACAACCCGCCAATGAAGCCATTTCCCGTCCAGTCGCCAAATTTATCACCTTTGTAAATAATAAAGCCGGCAGGGCTTATGGCAGGCACCCAGGCTTTTTCAGGCGACTTAAAGATAGGAATGTCTTCGTGATTAGGTATTTTTACACCAGAGTAATGGTCTCCCTGAGATACGGTGGGATAGCCGTAGTTACGCCCTCTTTCAATAATGTTCAATTCATCGCCATGGCGAGGCCCCATCTCGTGCGCCCACAAGTTCCCCTCTGCATCAAAGTCTATACCCAGCGGGTTGCGATGCCCTAACGTCCAGATTTGCTCTGTAACACTGCCGTTACCATAAAAAGGATTATCCTCTGGCACACTACCGTCGTCATTTAAACGTACGATTTTACCTAGGTTCATAGCCATATTTTGGGCAGGAGTAAATTTTTGTCTTTCCCCAGAGCTAATGAATAAGTACCCATCGGGCGAGATTGCCATACGATGGGAGTAGTGTCCGTTGCCAGTAACTTTAGGAGATTGGCGCCAAATAAGCTCTCTGTTTGACAAGCTTGCGCCACTTTCTGTGATATTTAGCGTAGCTCGCTCTATAACGGCACCACTGAATTTGTCATCTTTAGGGTCGCGCTCTACGTAAGAGACATAGATTGTGCTGTTAGTAGCAAATTCAGGATGAATAATAACGTCGCCAAGACCGCCCTGCCCTCGTGCAGTTACGCTTGGAACATTACTGACAGAAAAGCGTTTTTGCTGATTTTTATCCAGCAGCCACATTGTACCTGGCTTTTCTGTTACCAAGCTGTGACCGTCTGGCAAAAACGTCATTGCCCAAGGATTATCGAATGACGAAAGCACCTCACCCACAAGTGCTTTACCTTCGCTGCCGCTGATTTCAACTTGTTCAGTTGACTGCGCCACGGCGGCAAATGATGTAGCCAGCAGCGTTGCTAAAAGTGCTACTTTTTGTTTAATGCGTTTTTGAGGCTTCAATTTTATAAGCATGTAATTTCCCTACTCTGTATACGCTCGCGTAATACTTGTCACATCTTAATGAATCGTCACATCGCAATGACTTTTCACATTACAATGACTTTTCACATTACAATGACTTTTCACATTAAAATGTGCCACGCAATTGATTATTGACTGCCATTAATACGCACCACAATTCAGTAAAGCTCAAATAGACCTTTTTCGTTTATCATTTCATTGCTATTTCCTAATGTTATTACTTTCCCATGCTAAAAACAGTCATCCTTACAGGGTCAGGCCTGTAAAATGAGACACAGAACTTTCTTACAACGCTCCGCTACTCCACGTACAATGGCGGCAATTCTCTTGTTTTGTGTGAACCCCTTTTATGCCATTTAGCGACCTAGGCTTGTGTACTGAACTTTTAAATACCATTACTGATAAGGGCTATGTTGAACCCTCGCCCATTCAAAGTAAGGCTATTCCTGTGGTTTTAAGTCAAAGAGATCTAATCGCCATAGCGCAAACAGGAACCGGAAAAACCGCTAGTTTTTCTCTGCCAATACTGCAGCGTTTAGTAGATATGCAACGTGCAGACGCACATTGTGTTAAAGCTTTAATCATAGCGCCAACGCGAGAGTTGGCAGCACAAGTTGCAGCTAATGTTGCTACCTATGGTCGAAATATGAATATTCGCTCTACGGCAGTATTTGGAGGGGTGCGTATAGAGCCACAGAAATACGAGCTTGAGCAAGGTGTAGACATTCTTATCGCCACACCAGGGCGTTTAGTAGATTTGTACCAGCAAGGTGCAATTAACTTCGATCATGTCGAAATTTTAGTACTCGACGAAGCTGACAGAATGTTAGATTTAGGGTTTATCGACCATATTCACAGCATACAAAACCTGCTGCCCAAAAAGCGTCAAACTTTGCTGTTTTCTGCAACCTTTTCAAAGGAAGTGAAAGCACTCGCGGCCACTATGGTGAAGACCCCTATTACCATCGAGTTGGCCACCGCACGCGATCACATTGAGAATATCACTCAAGTGCTGCACCCAGTGGATAAAGAACGAAAACATGAGCTTCTTATCCACCTTTTAAACAACAATGATTGGTCTCAAATACTGGTATTTACGCGTACCAAGCGCGGTGCAGACGAATTAAGAAACGAGCTAGAGGCTTTAGGCATTGCAGCTGAATCTATTCATGCTAACAGAACACAACAAGCACGAACGCTTGCGTTAGATGGCTTTAGAAATGGCAGTCTGAAAGTATTGATTGGAACTGACCTTGCCGCACGGGGCATTGATATTCAACAGTTGCCTTGCGTTATAAATATCGATTTACCGTATGTACCTGAAGACTACATTCACAGAATTGGGCGTACGGGCAGAGCATCGTCTTCAGGGCTGGCTATATCACTCTATAGCGACGACGAGGCCAAGCAGTTAAGAGCAATTGAGCGCATGCTTGGCCGTCAGTTTAAAAAGACATTTATCTCGGAATTTACACCCAAACCTAAACCACCAGAGATTAAAAAAGACCAAAAAACAGACGACCTTTACGGTAATTTTGAAGCCTTCGACAAGCCCAAAGGCAAGGGAAAATCGAAAGGACGCAGAAAACGCAGATAAGTAGTAAATACAAATAAGTGGCAAACGTAAGGTAAGTTGCTGCAAATTCTTACCAAACAAAATATACATCGGAAGTTGTTGAACGTTTCACCTCTGTTAGCAATACTACAAGCTAATCACCATTCAGCACTAGGGATAGCTATGAATAATATTACCCGCTATGGCACTGCTCTCGTCACTACGGTTTTACTGTTTGCCTGTAACAGCGATTCAAACAACATACTGGAAGACCTAAATGCAAACCGCGCAAAATGGGAAAGCGCGAATATCGACAACTATCAATTTGAATACAGTATTTCGTGTTTTTGTTTAGACGACGCAACTCGTCCCCGCTTGGTGGTTGTGAACGCAGACCAAGTGAAATCGCAAACCATCATAGAGAGCAATATCGCCCTACCGCAAGATACGTTTACTTCAGAGACCATTGATGGCTTATTCGAACGCATTGCCTTAGAAGAAAGCCGCGCCGAATCGCTCAATGTAGAATACCACCCTGAGCTCGGTTACCCCACATTTATTCAGGTCGACGGTAACGCTCAGACCGCAGATGATGAATACACAATTACAGTAAGTAACGTGGTTTCAGCTGACGACATTGCCTGCACGACATCCATAGAGAGTGGTTTAATAGTATCTATCACCGATGCGTCTACAGAAGCGCCAATTGCATGCGATACCACTGTTACTGCAACCGATGAAAATTTCACTGAAACAGCGACTGGAGCGTGTGACAGAAACGAATTAATAACCATGTTAGATGAACGCCCAGGTTTTTATTCAATCACTGTTGAAAAAGACGGTTATCAAACATTTCAGGTAGATGACTATGGCATTGGCAAAGACTTATGCCATGTTCTACCACGAGAGCTTGAGGTGGAATTAATTTCAGAATAAGTCAACGCTCAAAAAACGCATCGATAAAATCGGCTAGCGATTCTTCTAGCCCTTCTTCAAAAGTATCAATATCGATGTCAAAGCGGTCCATATATTTTGCAGCATTTTCTCGAGACACTACGCTGTTTTTTATCTGAAATTCTAACTCTGGTAACGACTTGTCGTAACGAGGTTTGATAGACCAGCGTAAACAGTGGCCGTGGTGATTTTTTAGCTTTTGTTTCGCAAAGGTACAAAACTCTTCCACGTAGTCTGCGCCTTGCGGGCCCAAACAACCGGGCTCAATGCGAAACATTACCAGCAGCTTTTTGTAAATCGGGAGTTTAGTTTCCATTTGAGCCTAGCAGCGATTAAAGATTTTAGTATGGGTAAATTGTACTTACATTGCCAGTACAGAATATACTCTTCACTTACTTATGCATGCATAGCTTTACCATTTTAAACACGCCAACTCCTAGTGCCTCTTACAGCTTTTATACCGCCTGTTGCACTCTCTTTTGCACCACCTTTTGCACCACTTTTTGTAGTGTAAATACACTCATACCCCCCCAATTTATGAACTAATCGTAGGCAAAGCGAGAAGCAAGCGAAACAGCTCCTGCCTACCTTATTGAGCAGAACGACGGTAGCAAGGTGCTAAAATCCCACAGTGGGCTTACGAAAACGGATTGGTCCATAGAAGAACGCTTCAACCTACTACGTCAACATTCTACTCTTGCAACATATTATTCTGTAAGTATTGAACGAGAGCCTTATCTCGATTCTTAGAAAGGAAGTTGATTGCGGCCCAACTAACACTTGTAGGTCTAAATCATATCGCCGTCTTTATTTTTATTTAGCAAACCGCAGTAGAGTTTATCATTCCGTAACTCACTATCTGATTTCTGCCGCGGTTTTTGGCAAGATAAAGTGCTTTATCTGCATTGTCTAAAACCATTTCCCAAGACATGTCTGGCTTTGAAAGTGCAAAACCAATACTTACAGTAACTTTAAACGAGCCACCCTCAGTCACTATTTGCTTGCGCTCTATAGCTTTGCGAATACGGTCAGAGAGTTGCTCGGCGACGGCTGGTGAGGTATTCGAAACAATGATGAGAAACTCTTCTCCACCTAACCTGAAACATTTATCGTAATTTCTTAACTCTTCGGTGGCGGCCTGGCAAACTTGCTGAATAGCCATATCACCAGCCGCATGACCATATTTGTCATTAATCGATTTGAACTTGTCTATATCGATCAAAATAAACGCCGCTTGGCTGTTATTGCGCTTACATTCGTTGAGTGCACTTGATGCTATCATTCCCAAACTCATTCGGTTCAACCATCCCGTCAAATGATCTGTAATAGCATCTTCACGCAAATCGACCTCTTTTCTCCAAGAAACAGTGAGTGCAAAACAAATAGTTAATGAGAAAAACAAAACAACAACGGCCAAAGTTCCGCTAGTTTGAATGATGTCGTTCCCTAAAAACTCCATCGCGATATCTTCAGCTACAGCAATAAAGCCGCGTAAAAAAGTTTGAAGCATAAAGAGAATGAAAACTATCGCCAGAGGAAGATATGCTTTACTGTAAGGCGATTTTCGGTCGTTCCAGAGCAATAAAGTCGCGGCTCCGTATATAGCAATAAGGAATGGATAGATACAATAGGCTCTTATCATTAATGAATCTGCCACCACTGGTATTGAGTGGAAAACAATAGAGCCTACCGCAGTGGCTAGAACGAATAACCACGCAGAACCTTTACCTGTCAACTTTGATACACCACTTAGTATTGCGGCATGACCTATGAGAAAGCAGGTATTCGGAACTAATGGAATTAGTTCATCATCTAAATTTCCGTTAAAAAAGAATGTAACTATAAGCCCGTAGATAAGAAAGAATACACTTGCGAACGCCCAATCTAGCAAGTAGTCGTCGTTACGTTTGTTACTGAATATATATAACATTGATGCCGTGATCGTCATCACGACTGCGGATATCGCCACTGTGACGTACAACGTGAATAGTTCCAAAATGCGTTCCCTACTTTATGGAATTTTAATTTTTCAGTGTGACAGGTTGAAATATCAGAAGATATTTAAAATTTGTTTAAATAAATGTAACCCTTTTAGCGGTGATATTTCAAGGATACTTATCAAGTCTCAACTACATGACTGGCCGCTCGAATTGTCTCATACACTTAATCACAATTCGTTCCTGAAAAAATGCTAAGACGCGATAAATTACATTTTCCAGGTTTAAGATAAGTGACCTGTCTAATAACTCATTTAAATTTGGTATTTCGTTTATTTTACAAAAGCTTATTCATGCTTTTCTCAAGTAATCTTTGCATTTTTTTACCGGCAGCAGGAAGTAAACTTTCATCTGCTTTAGGAACAGCCACTTGCGCGCTAACGGTGAATTCTCGCCCGCCTTGATAATGCGGCAAGCAAACATGTGCGAGCACTACTACCTCTGTGGTGCCGCGAGTTTCACTTGGGCCCCACCCTATTTTTTGAAATACGCGCCATTCTCCCTTACTGGCTTCATCTAAAATAACTTTTGCGCTTTTGTTTTTGCTTGTTTCAGTTCGAATGCTATTGGCAATTGCGTGCTGCAACATGACTGAGATACCAGCGCTCATACCTGCAAAACGTTGGTTATTTACAGAGTTCCCTTCACCATAAAATAACGTCTTAATATCGGCAGTCTTGAGCGAGGGATGTTGAGTAAGCGGATCTCGTTCATGACTGGCCAATCGTTTTAAAAACTCTGCTTGTGCCAGTGTCGTCATTGGCTTATTACCGGTTAATCCGCAGCTTTCGCAGCGGTAATTCAAATATCCTGGATCATCTGCTGCATTCAAATAAGCCTGCAATTGTATACTACTCGTGCCATCAAGCATTTGCGCCTCATAAGAACTAAGTTTATAAGCGCTAGGGCCATAAGCACCTCGAAAAAATATGTTTGGCGTTGAAAGCTTTAGCCAGTCATCATAAAAAAGCGCGCTGAGGTTATCTCGGCCGGCAATATTGGCAAACAAGGTAGCGAGTGCATTTGAATCGCCTATCGACGTGCCAAATGCTTCATAACTATTTATGGAAGTGATCATATCAGCAACATAGGTGCTGCCAATTTGTGCCTGCGCCCCTAAGCCCTGTTCACGTAATTTTGCGACTGCGCCAGTAAAGGCAAATATCTTCGATGAACTCCACGGTTCATAAAGAGCATTGTGACTATTATTGTTGCTTAAATAACGATACGCCAACGCATCCTCTACTTGTGCAAAATCAATAATAAGAATACGCCCCTCTTGCTGTGGAATATCAAAGAATTCTGTTTGATGAGCAATGCGCTTTTCCCACCCATACTTGCCGTAATTAACCTCATGTGAGGTTTTAAAAGCTGCATCGGCAGTTTTTATATTACATTGTTCGTGTTTGTTAACCTGTTTGGCTGGTAAAAACGGAGCCGCATTCATTACTTCATTTAAAAAGCGTGTATCCTCACCTGGGCTAAATGCTAATGCTTTGGCAACGCCTTCATCTTGAGGTGATATAGGGGAAGCGCAGGCGCTGAGTAAGGCTAAAGCGATGCAACAAACGACATACGTGTACGATACCTTTGTGCACTTTGTGTTCTTTGTGTTATTTGTATTCATCAAGCCAATAAAGCCCTTTAAAATGTTCAAAATGCTAGTCTCTGTTAACGGTTTTGTATAAGTGTTTTTATTACTTGTTGTCAGTTTATCTGGCTTCGTGTTTCATACAAAAAGAAAAGTAAAGAATGGAAGAATAAATGAGCTTCTCGGTGTTTCTAGCAGGTTTTTCACTTGGTATTTCTCTCATACTTGCCATTGGTGCGCAAAATGCGTTTGTACTCAAACAAGGCTTAAAGCAACAGCATGTCTTTGTTGTTTGTCTAATTTGTGCTTTATCAGACGCTATTTTGATCACACTTGGTGTGGCAGGTTTTGGGGTGGTAGTGCAGAAGTATCCATTTATCGAACAACTGGCGCGTTATTTAGGCGCAGCATTTTTGTTTTTTTACAGTGCACTCAGTTTTAAATCGGCTTTAACGACAGACCACGCTTTGCAGGCACAGGGAAAAGAAGTAGGAAGCCTTTTAGCGGCCACACTAACATGCCTTGCTTTTACATGGCTTAATCCTCACGTGTACCTAGACACAATTATTTTACTAGGCTCAATATCCACTCAATATGAAGGACAGCAAGTTGCATTTGGTTTGGGCGCAATTTTCGGCTCGTTTGTTTTTTTCTTTTCGCTCGGATATGGCGCGAAATTATTAATTCCTGTTTTCAAAAAAACAAAAGCGTGGAAGGTACTCGAATTAATAATAGGGTTTGTTATGGCCGCGCTTGGGGTGAGTTTGCTGGTGTAGTTAGCTAAAGAATTTGTTGCGAAACATGCCTGGCTTTATGTCGCAACTATACCTTGAGCTAGATACAGGCAACGGCTAAGTCCAGTTATTGGAACTTTTATTCTTTTAATCGCTGACCCCCTTTAATGAGATAGAGTTTAAACTCGACCGTAAGTGTAAAACTATTTAAACCGGCTCCTTATCTAACATCATCGAATTCGATGACATTAAATAAGCACTAAAGCCTTAAAACAAAAAATCATTAAAACCTATAAATCAAAAGACATTAAAACCTATAAATGATATAACAACAAAACCTATAAATAAGGATTAATAACTGGTCAGTAGCACGAATAATAGTGGGAGCGAATATGAATGTTTCATCACAAAAGCTAGCAGATTCGCTTGAGCAATTACAATTACTTCAAGAGTCAGGGGCTGTTGCCATCCAGTCAAAGCAACTCAGCAGAGTGCATCGAGAGCGGCTATTAAAGCACGGGTTTATTCGCGAAGTCATCCGGGGTTGGTACATACCGGCGATGCCAGATGAAAAGCCTGGCGACAGTGCATCTTGGTATACCTCTTACTGGGGTTTTTGCAGCGCTTATTTGTTGGCGAGATTCGACAATTCCTGGTGCCTCTCACCTGAGCAATCAATTAGCCTGCATATTGGCGATAGAACCGTGCCTCAGCAATTACTCGTGCGCTCCCCCAAAGGCAATAACAAACCCACCGCCTTCCTACATCATACCTCTATTTTTGATGTAAGGTTGAACATGCCAACCGCAGAACACATTGAAAACCTAGGTGGACTCAATGTATATAGCTTAGCGGCTGCACTTGTTTACTCTTCGGCGAATCAGTTTCAAAATGCGCCCATCCAAATGCGTACTGCCTTATCGATGGTGACAGATGCATCCGACGTATTGTCCGTTTTACTCGCAGGTAATCACAGTGTGATTGCCGGCCGATTAGTGGGGGCTTTTAGAAATATTGGCCGAGACCTGATTGCTGACAATATCTTAAAGGGTATGCACGCGGCCGATTTGAATGTGCAGGAAGAAGATCCTTTCGTAGAGAAAGTGCAGGTGAGTTTTGGTCGTCGTGATGTCTCGCCCTATGTTAATCGCATGCGGTTAATGTGGGCGCAAATGCGTGAAAGTATTATCGCCCACTTTCCAGAACAGCCACACCAAACCATTGACATCGAAACCTACATGGCTGAAGTGGAAGACAAGTACGTTACAGACGCTTATCACTCACTGTCCATTGAAGGTTATCGGGTGACTCGTGAGTTGATTGAACTAGTTCGCTCTGGCAACTGGCAAGCTGAAGGTTCTGACGAGAGTAAAAGGCATTTAGATGCCATGGCCGCTAAAGGCTACTGGAATGCATTTCAGGAAGTTAAAAAAGCCGTATTAGCGGTATTAGAAGGTAAGAACGCTGGTGATGTATTGGAACAGACACACAGCGATTGGTATCTCGCTTTATTCGGCCCAAGTGTGGCTGCCGGTATTATAAAACAGTCGGACTTAGCTGGTTACCGGACGGGGCCAGTCTATATTCGTCAATCTATGCATACTCCACCAAGCAGAGAAGCGGTTCGCGATATGATGCCAACACTCTTCGACTTGCTCGCAGAAGAGGAAAATGCAGCCGTGAGAGTGGTACTGGGGCATTTCATTTTCGTCTACATCCATCCTTATTTTGATGGTAACGGTAGAATGGGAAGATTCATCATGAATCTAATGATGGCATCGGGTGGCTATCCTTGGACAATTGTGCCGGTTACGAGGCGAGATGAATATATGAAAGCGTTGGAAGCTGCCAGCGTCAAACAAGATATTGTGCCTTTTACAAAATTCTTGGCATCGCTAGTTTAATCTGTCTCAGTTTAGAGGGAGATGGACAATTTTTTCTCATTAGTACACATAACTATATAGCATTTAAGTGTCTAGATAAGTCTGGTCGATTCATTAGTTGTTATTTGAAGTTATTGCTTACGCTATAAATTGGATTATATTAATGCTGGGGTCTCAGGCGGTTTTATAACTGATTGATTTGCCTAAGAGGAAACAAGGGTTTTGTTGTACCGTTAAGGTTAGCCTGAAAAAATTGATAAAAAAGTAAGTGTTTGCTCAAAGTTTTTAAAGCCACACACGCCACCTGTTCGCTTTTTAACCTAAAATAAAAAAATATGTGACTTTTTTTCATGGCAGAAGCATTAGGTAAATTTTGTTTAATTTTCGATCAACCTTATTGACTGGGACCTGCTCCCTAAACCATTTATCAATAATATTAGGTACGCCTCATATCTTTGCTAACAGAAACACTATTTGATATTAATTCGACTATAGAACATGGAACATTTTTGATTACGCCCAATTAAAAATGCATAGTGTATATCTACTTATCGAATAAAGGACTGCGTAAATGGAATTTATTATTGGGGTCATTGTTGTTTATGTGCTTTACAAACTCTTCTCAAATAAATCCACAGTAAAGACATCAGCCAACAACAGTAGAAGCGGAACTCAATCTAAACATTCGAAGAATAGTAATTTTTCTGTAGCTGCTAAGTCATCAACATTAGATGATGATGACTTTGCCACTTTTACTATTCATACAAGCTTTGGCCGAGAGCCGGAAAAAACAACGAATAAGCAAAAAGGCCGATGGATAAGCGAAGATGAACAACTTTCTTTTAATGGAAGACAGTTAACGAAAGGCTTTTTCTACTTTGGTGGAGCAATGAATTCACTAGATGGTTACGGTATAGAGCCATCTCTAGTGGATGATAAACGCCCAGCTTCAAGTCCTTCGGTAGATTCAGAAATATACACTGATGAATCCTTAGGGTACTGGCCAAGCTACGCTTCTTTGTCTAAAGGCTGTAGAGGCGCTTATCTAGATTGGCTCGCCTCTGATCGCTCAAACCCCAATACGCCAATTGGTTATGTCTTCATCTATTTCTACGGGTTTGAGAGAAGAGTCATCGAAAACAAATCCACTAATCAAATATCTGATGAAGAGTACATAGCAATATTTGAAGAAGTGTTGCGACTCAATAGCGTTTTCAACGCAAATCGTTCGTTCAGAGGATACTCTGCTAATTTCCTCGAACTAATGGCGCTTCAAAGAGCCGCCTTATTTGAAGATAGACTGTCAGATATACCAGAAACTAATAATGCGTTGTCATTCAAAGTTAAACTTGCAACAACTATAGCCAATGGAAACCCTGTAACAGCTCCCTTAGCTCTAGAGTGGCTAAAAAATACATTCGAGTATTCCCTAAAAACTCCCGCCCGTAGATGTGAAGAAGAGTTTAGCCAGCTTTTCCAAATTAGATTTTCTGACAAGTTTGGCGAAGGAATTTCCGTAAAACCCAATAAAACTAAACTGCGACTTTCATACCATGCGGCAAGTAATGGTGTGCATGGGGTTGATTTGGAGTTAGGTGACTTACCTGATCCAAGTATTCTCAAAGGCCCAATTAAGAAGCTCATTCCTATTGCCGAACAATGTACAGAAGAGTTGAGCAGCTACAGCCGTTACTTAGGAAAAGCTGATACCTCAAGGAGTGATATTGCAGCGTTGATGTTATTACCTAAAGAACTGGCAAACGAAGCAAATTCACCAGTTATAGAAACATTTAAGTCTTGGGCAAATCAGATAATTAGTTCAAATGATGGACTAACCACAGTCAAGGGTTTCTGGACTCATACAGGTACACCTCTCCCTAAGGCGTTTAACAAAAAAGAAAATGAACTAGTCGCTAACTTGGCTGCTAAGGCTGAAATAGGTATTGCGCCAGACCAACGTTTTCACCATGCAAAATTGAAAATCGATGACAACATTGTGCTCTTCTCACCGGGCCATGGAGAGTTTTTTGAGCCAAGCTCGGCGTTCAACCAAGTAAGTTTAGCAATTAGGTTAGGGGCAATGGTCGCAACAATAGACGGTACTGTAGATCAGCATGAGAAAATCGCCTTACAAACGTTGATAAACCACGATGACAAACTCTCACCTTCTGAAAAAAACTCGTTAAATGCATATTTAACTTGGCGTCTAAATGCCCCTGTAAATAATGCTGGCTTGAAAGCTAGGATTGAAAAACTTGGCGTTCCACAGGTGGAATTCTTGAAAAGATTCATACTTTCCATCGCTCTTGCTGATGGAAAAATCGATGCTTCTGAAATTAAGCAAATTGAAAAGTTATATACCTCGTTAGGCTTAGATAAATCACTCGTTACAAGTGACATTCATGCGTTTGCCTCCAGCAAACAACCTATCTCTACCACATCTAAAGACGCTCCAATTGATAAAAGTACCTTTCAGTTGGATGAAGGTATTCTGGCTATGCATGAAAGTGACACCAACGATGCAAAGAGTATGCTGGAGAGTATATTTGCCGTTGATGAAGAGGCTGAAGTGGGAGTGAGCCCCACCGCTGATGTCAATGAAGAAGGCTTAGATAGCCCTTACAAAGAACTTTTTGAAACTTTGATAGCTAAAGAGTCGTGGCCACGTAAAGAAGTTCATGAACTGTGCAGCAAACTAAACATAATGGTTGATGGCGCATTAGAAACTATTAATGACTGGGCTTATGACAAAGTCGATGCGCCAGTTCTAGATGACGATGGTGATATCTATGTCGACCTAGAAATCGTAGAAGAATTGAAGGGATAAACAATGGTTGCAAAAAGAATACGAGCTAAAGAAAGGGATGCAATTATCCAATCTCTGAAGTCAGGTGTGACTCCTAAGATTGGAATCCAGCATATCCAAGTTGGTCGAGTAAATGAATTAAAAGCTCTGATCAAAGACATTAATCGGATCTCAGATGGAGGTTCAGCTTTCAGGCTCATTATCGGCGACTATGGTTCTGGTAAAACATTCTTTTTAAGTGTTGTACGTGCTATTGCTCTAGAGAATAAGCTTGTAACCGTCAATGCAGACTTATCTCCTGATAGACGTATTCATGCATCGGCTGGTCAAGCTAGAAACCTTTACTCTGAGCTAATGCGTAACATGGCGACTCGCAACAAACCTGATGGTAATGCTTTAACCAGTGTAGTTGAAAAGTTCATCACAGAAGCGATTAAAGAAGCTGATACTTCAGGAAAAAGTATAAATTCAATTATCCATGAAAAATTAGCGTCACTTTCTGAACTCGTTGGCGGTTATGATTTTGCTAAAGTTATTGAGGCTTATTGGATAGGTCATGAGAAAGATGATGAGATATTAAAAGCTAACGCCATAAAATGGTTACGAGCAGAGTATTCAACTAAAACTGATGCCCGAAATGATCTAGGAGTTCGAACAATTATTTCGGATACATCTTTTTATGATGCGCTGAAATTAATGAGTTTATTTGTCAGACAAGCTGGCTATCAAGGGCTTCTAGTTAACTTAGACGAGATGGTAAATCTGTATAAGTTAAACAACACTACAGCAAGAACTTCTAACTATGAACAAATACTCCGAATTCTAAACGATTGCTTGCAAGGAAGCGCTGAGCATTTGGGCTTCCTTCTCGGCGGAACCCCTGAGTTTCTGTTAGATCCACGTAAAGGCTTGTATAGCTATGAAGCACTTCAATCTAGATTGGCAGATAACAGCTTTGCTAAACAAGCGGGCGTGATTGATTATTCGTCACCAGCGCTACATCTCGCTAGCTTAACCCCTGAAGAACTTTATATTTTGCTTAAAAACTTGCGTCATGTGTATGCTGAAGGTGACGAAGCGAAGTACTTGGTTCCAGACGAATCTCTCAAAGCGTTCTTACAACATTGCAGCCAAACTATAGGGGATGCGTATTTTAGAACGCCACGTAACACCATTAAAGCATTTTTAGACATGCTCGCGGTAATCGACCAAAACCCGCAAATTTCATGGCATAGTCTAATCTCATCAGTAGCAATTAATGAAGATAAACCTTCCGATGTTGAACTCGAAACAGAGGGCAATGAAGATGGATTCGCTGACTTCAAACTATGATTCATGAGCATGAAAAATTAGACCATCGGGTTCAGCGCTGGATATTCAAACAAGGCTGGACTGGCTTACGAGAAATACAATGCCTTGCTATTGAACCTATATTGTCTGAAAAGACAGATGTACTGATCAGCGCTTCAACCGCAGCAGGAAAGACAGAAGCATTTTTCTTGCCTGCGCTCAGCGCAATCGCAGTTCAGGAAACAGGTGTAGGGATCCTTTACGTTAGCCCTCTAAAAGCCCTTATAAATGACCAAGATAGGCGCTTAGAAAGTCTGTCTGACCTGTTAGAAATACCGGTTACGCCCTGGCATGGTGATAGCTCAAAGGGCCGAAAGAAGAAATTAAAAGCATCGCCATCTGGTGTCGTGTTAATAACACCTGAGTCATTGGAGTCATTACTCATCAGAGACTCAGACTGGATAAGAGCTGCATTCTCTAATTTGAAATATATCGTTATTGACGAGTTTCATGCCTTTATTGGTTCTGAGCGCGGCCATCACTTACTCTCTTTGCTTCATCGACTAGAACATCTTATTGGAAGACTAGAAACACCAATCCCGAGGGTAGCTTTGAGTGCAACGCTTGGTGAGTTAGAGAAAGTACCTCTATCACTTCGCCCTAATCGCTCTTTACCTTGCAAGATCGTCAAAGATACACATTCGACATCCACCTTGAAGGTTCAGGTAAAAGGGTATGTAAACCCTGCTAACTTAGCAACTGAGTCTTCCAATGATGCCGAATATACGATTTGCCAAGATTTATTTAAATTTTGTCGAGGTGGAAATCACCTTGTGTTTGCAAATAGTAGAAGCCGTACAGAAAACATTGCGGCTACACTATCTGACTTCTGTGAAGAAAAAATTGTACCGAATGAATTTTTTCCTCACCATGGTTCGCTATCTAAAGATCTTCGAGAAAGCTTAGAAAAGCGATTGCAACAAGAGCATTATCCTACCACAGCGATTTGCACAATGACTCTTGAACTAGGCATTGATATCGGCAAAGTAAACTCAGTAATTCAAGTAACAGCCCCCCATTCTATTTCAAGTTTACGTCAAAGAATGGGACGCTCAGGAAGACGAGGTGGAGCCTCAATATTGCGAATGCTCATCGCTGAAGCTGAATTGACAAAAGACTCTAGCGTCATCGACAAGCTGAGACTGGAGCTTATTCAGTCTCTGGCCATGATCAGACTTCTTATCGGCAGTAAATGGTATGAACCAGCTGATACATCACTTTATCACTTCTCAACACTCCTTCATCAAGTACTTGCGGTTACTGCACAATGGGGAGGAATTAGACCAGAACAATTATTTAGTTTGCTCTGTAAAGATGGTCCTTTTCAAAACGTTAATGTTGAAAACTTCAAAGCACTACTTGTCCACATGGGCAAAAAAGAACTCATAACTCAGTTAGGTAGTGGTGAATTAGTGCTTGGCCTTTTGGGAGAAAAGCTGACAAGCCATTACTCGTTCTATGCTGTTTTTAAAACGCCCGAGGAATTCCGAATTGTACGCGGAACAAAATCACTCGGAACGCTTCCTGTAGATTCATTGGTATTAGAAGGGCAGCATATTGTTTTCGGTGGAAAACGTTGGAAAGTAAACGACATAGATAGCGAAAAGAAAGTTATTTATGTGGAGCATGCAAAAGGTGGCAAGCCACCTAAATTTGGTGGTGCTGGCTTGAACATACATGATGTTGTCCGGCAAGAGATGTTCCAAATATTAAAAGACGGTGACTACAAAATTTCTGTGGGGGATCAGAAAGTCGACTTCGCTGATTCAGCTGCACGAGAACTGTTTGGTGAAAGCGTACGATATTTCGAAGGTGCAAAGCTCTCTAGAGAACCACTGCTCCAGGCTGGCAATACTACTTATATATTCCCATGGCTTGGCGACAAAGTAGTAAATACAATTGTCGCCTTGCTAATCCAACATGGGTTTGAAGCTGGCGCATATGCAGGAGTCATAGAAGTAGAAAAAGCGTCATTAGAAAGTGTTCGCTCGACATTGCTCAAACTTGCTTCAATGGAACTTCCAACAGAAACAGAACTAGCACAACAAGTATTGGAAAAACGTATCGAGAAATTTGATGAATTTTTGCCAGAAAGCACTCTATCCATAGGATATGGAGCAAAAGCTTTTGACATGACCAATACCGAAGCTTGGTTAAAAAAAATTAAAACACAAACAGACTGTCTGATTTAGTTGAAGTCAAGCCTAATCTATTTAATACATAAAAAAGGCGAACCATTTCTGGTTCACCTATTTCATATCTAGCTATTCACAATCTTAATTGCATTCAAAAACTTAATTGTCGCATTCACAATTTTAATTGCAGTTAGTCAACCAACCTACCCCTCAATATAACTCTCTATACTTGGGCAAGAACAAATTAAGTTCCGGTCGCCGTATACGTCATCGATACGGTTAACCGTTGGCCAAAATTTGTTTCTGTGTACTTCTGGTGCAGGGTACGCTGCTAGCATGCGGTCGTAGCTGCGGTTCCAGTTACTGTCACAGATGTCTGCTAGCGTGTGCGGTGCATTGTGAAGCGGGTTGTCTGTTGCATCCCACTCGCCGCTTTCCACTTTCGCTATTTCTTGGCGAATGCTTATCATGGCGTTAATGAAACGATCTAGCTCGTATTTCGCCTCAGACTCGGTTGGCTCTACCATTAGTGTGCCTGCCACTGGGAAGCTCATTGTTGGTGAGTGGAAACCGTAGTCGTTTAGGCGCTTAGCAATGTCTAGCTCGGTTACGCCACTGGCTTCTTTTAGTGGGCGAAGGTCGATAATACATTCGTGGGCTACACGGTCGTTGTTGCCTTTGTAAAGTATTTCAAAGTGCCCTTCCAGCTTCTTAGCCACGTAGTTCGCGTTAAGAATAGCCACTTCCGTTGCACGGCGTAGGCCTTCGCTTCCCATCATTTTGATGTACATGTAGCTAATAGGCAAAATAGACGCACTGCCCCATGGCGCACCACTTACCGCGCCGCAGTCTTTACCCGCTGTTTCTGCGTTTATCACGGTGTGATTAGGTAAAAACGGTGCAAGGTGCGATTTTACGCCAATTGGTCCCATACCTGGGCCGCCACCACCGTGTGGAATACAGAATGTTTTGTGCAAGTTAAGGTGCGATACGTCTGAGCCAATGAAGCCTGGTGATGTAATGCCCACCTGCGCGTTCATGTTAGCGCCGTCCATATAAACCTGGCCGCCGTGCTCGTGAACGATATCGCATATTTCTTTCACCGTTTCTTCGTAAACACCGTGAGTAGATGGGTACGTGATCATCGCGCATGATAGGTTGTCGCCCACTTCTTCCGCTTTTTTGCGAAGGTCGTTAAGGTCTACGTTACCATTTGAATCACAGGCTACTACCACTACTTTTAAGCTAACCATTTGCGCCGAAGCTGGGTTAGTACCGTGAGCAGAGCTTGGAATTAAGCATACGTTTCTGTGACTGTCGCCACGGCTTTCGTGGTAGCGCTGAATAGCTAATAGGCCAGCATACTCGCCCTGTGCACCTGAGTTAGGCTGCATAGAAAGTGCGTCGTAACCCGTTACATCTATTAGCCACTCGGCCAATTCTGCAATCATTTCTTGATAGCCTACGGCTTGATCAAGTGGCGCGAACGGGTGCAATTGCCCAAATTCAGCCCAGGTTACGGGTATCATTTCTGCCGTTGCGTTTAGCTTCATGGTGCAAGAGCCCAATGAAATCATAGAGTGGTTTAATGCCAAATCTTTGTTTTCAAGGCTTTTGATATAACGCAGCATTTCAGTTTCAGAGTGATACTTGTTGAACACTTCATGAGTTAAAATGTCGCTAGTACGAACTAACTCTTCTGGAATGGACTTAACGGCTTGTGTCGTCACTTCTGCGTCTAGGTCTTCAACACTTAATCCGTGGTTATCGCCTAAGATAACATCGAATAACGCTAAAATATCTTCGCGAGTAGTGGTTTCGTCTAACGCTACGCCTACCGCGCCTTCTAGGTCCGCACGAAGGTTCATACCTTTCGCATAAGCTTTAGCAAGTACGTCTTCTTTATTTTCAACCAATACAGTGAGTGTGTCGAAGTACGTGCTATGCTTAAGCGCCACGCCTTTGCTGGTACCTTTAAGTGTTAAGCCGGTTGCAAGAATATCGGCGAAACGGTGAATACGCTCGGCAATAGTTTTTAAGCCCTGCGGGCCGTGATATACGGCGTAAAAGCTCGCCATGTTGGCAAGTAGCACTTGCGCGGTACAAATGTTCGAGTTCGCTTTTTCGCGGCGAATGTGCTGCTCGCGAGTTTGCAGTGCCATACGTAGTGCTGGGCGGTCACGTGTATCTTTACTTACGCCAATAATACGTCCTGGCAATGAACGCTTGAAACTTTCGCGGGTTGCAAAGAAAGCCGCGTGTGGGCCGCCATAACCCATTGGTACACCAAAGCGCTGCGCACTGCCTAATGCTACATCGGCACCTAGCTCGCCAGGCGACTTAAGCATTACTAAGCTCATTAGGTCTGCCGCTACAGCCGCAATGCCTTTTTTCGCTTGCACTGCTGCAATGATGTCAGAAATATCTTTAATTTCGCCCGTGCTGGTTGGGTATTGTAAAAGCGCACCGAACACGTCGTGCTCTGCGGCTTCTTCTGCAGGGCCAGTAACAATTTCAAAACCAAACATCTCGGCGCGAGTTTTTACTACATCTAGTGTTTGTGGGTGCACATCGTCAGACACAAAAAAGATGTTTGCTTTTTTGTTTTTCGAAACTCGCTTGGCAAGGCCCATAGCCTCGGCTGCCGCGGTGCTCTCATCTAGTAATGATGCTGATGCCAGCTCAAGACCGGTTAAATCGATGGTCACTTGCTGGAAGTTCAAAATAGCTTCTAAACGACCTTGCGCAATCTCTGGCTGATAAGGGGTGTACGCCGTGTACCAACCTGGGTTTTCTAACACGTTACGCAAAATTACGTTCGGTACGTGGGTATCGTAGTAGCCCATTCCGATAAACGAACGATTAATTTTGTTTTTCGCCGCAACCGCTTTTAATTCACTTAATGCTTCAACTTCTGTCGCACCTTCGCCGCATTTTAACGGTTCTGGTAGCGCAATACCTGCCGGTACGGTTTGCTCAATTAAATCATCTAATGAGCTAGCACCAATGGCAGACAGCATTTCTTCAATTTCGCCTTTACCCGGGCCAATATGACGGCGGATAAACGTATCTTTTTGCTCTAGTTGAGCTAATGTAGGAGAAGTATTCGACATAACGTTGTTAAGCACTCTTAATGGTTGCCGCAAGGGCGTCGTTAAATCTAAAAGTTAAAAAGGGGCTGAATAATATTCATGCCCCTTTTTCAACTGTGTATCTTTCTATCAGCGTAACAAATTACTCTTCGTCAATGCTGTTTTCATAACCTTCTGCGTCAAGCAAGCCTTCTACTTCTGCAGGGTCTTCCGCTTTAATCTTGAACATCCAGCCTTCGCCGTATGGGTCAGAGTTTACTAGCTCTGGCGAGTCTTCTAGGTCTTCGTTGATTGCGATTACTTCACCAGTGATTGGCGTGTAAACGTCAGAGGCCGCTTTAACCGACTCAGCAACACACACGTCGTCGCCAGTAGTTACCGCGTCACCTACGTCTGGTAGTTCAACGAAAACCATATCGCCAAGTAAACCTTGTGCGTGTTCAGAAATACCTACAGTAAAAACACCGTCGCCTTCAGAGCGAACCCATTCGTGGGTAGCGGCATAACGTAAATCAGTTGGGATGTTGCTCATAATCGTTCCTGTTAATCTTTGTCAATTTTACAAACTTGAGACGTAAACTTATAAAACACTTTTTCCATTGCGAACAAAGGAGGGCTTAACCACTTTTACTGTAACCCACTTTTTGCGCATTTCCACTTCTACTGTGTCACCCACATCACTAGGTACTCGCGCCATTGCTATGGAGTGCCCAAGTGTTGGAGAAAACGTGCCTGAAGTAATTACGCCTTCGCCGTTGTCTGTTTTTACTTTAAGACCATGACGCAATACGCCTTTTTCAGTCATTACTAAGCCAACCAGCTTGTCGGTGCCTGTTTCGCGCAGTGCCTCAAGGGCTTTTCTGCCAACGAAGTCTCTGTCTGCTGGCTCCCAAGTAATTGTCCAACCCATGTTAGCCGCCAGTGGCGATATAGTTTCATCCATATCTTGGCCGTAAAGGTTCATACCTGCTTCTAAGCGCAATGTATCTCGTGCGCCTAGACCGCACGGCTTAACGCCTGCGTCTAACAAGCTTTGCCAGAAGCTTGCTGCTTGCGCCGTTGGCACCATAATTTCGTAGCCCGCTTCACCGGTGTAGCCTGTTGTTGCAATGAAAAGGTCTTCAGCTTGTACGCCAAAGAACGGCTTCATACCGGCTACTGCTTCTTTTTGCGCCGCACTGAAAAGCGTTGCCGCTTTTTCTTTTGCATTGGGGCCTTGCACTGCAATCATCGCGAACTCAGAACGCTCGGTAATGGTTACGTCAAAACCTTCGGCTTTGCTCATTAGCCAGTTCATGTCTTTTTCACGAGTGGCTGAATTAACCACTAAGCGGTAATTAGTTTCGTCAAAGTGATACACGATAAGGTCATCAACAACCCCACCCTCTTCGTTCAACATACCGCTGTAAAGGGCTTTGCCTTTATCTTTTAGCTTAGCAACGTCGTTTGCCAATAGGTATTGAAGGTACGCTTTTGCCTGCGGGCCTGTAACATCAACAATGGTCATGTGAGATACATCAAACATACCGGCGTCTTGGCGCACAGCATGATGCTCTTCAATTTGAGAACCATAATTAATTGGCATATCCCAGCCAAAGAAGTCGACCATTTTGGCACCAGCTTCTAGGTGCTTCGCATGTAGGGCGGTGGTGTTAGACATTCCACTTTACTCTTGTTGAAAGATAGAAAACGACATTGAGTATAGTTAGGTAACAATCACGCAACAAATTGATAATTCTTATCACTACATTTAAAAAGTTAATGTAGTTACTAAGTAACATCAGAAAACGTTATGTTGAAAAGAGGGTTAGAGAGCTTGATGTTAAAGAATGGTTCATCGTTCACGCTTCATGATAGCAGCAGAATAAAAAACGCTGCATATTAACGCAGCGTTTTATTGAAAATACGTGAAAACGTTGCGACTTAGCTGTCGACGTTCTGAGCCTGCTTACGCGACTCTAGCTCTATGGTAAGCTTTTCAGAAATGCGGCCTCGTAACGATTCATTTTGATTAGCCGCAATGGAGATCTCACGATATTTCTGCATTGCTATGCCGCTGTCTGAAATGGCGGTTTGCATTTTTTCTCTCGCTTCTTGCTGAAGATCTTTGGCTTAAGCCTGATCGCCAGCAGCCTGAATTTCTGCCTGATACTTCTGGCCTATTAACTGAACCGTTAAATAGGCATCAACAAACTGGTCGACCTGCTTTTCAGAAATTTGCACCTGTTTTGTGGTGTTGGGTGTTTCTTGTGCACTGCTTGATTGTGAATTTGGGGATTGGGAATTTTGAGCTTGTGTATTTGTTTCCTGTGCTACAGCTGCACCTGTGCTTAGTCCTGCGGTTAAGGCGGCGGTGAGCAGTGTTGTCTTAATAAGCTTCATTAAAGCTCCTTGTCATTTCGTGAATGTCAACTGGCCAGGCGAGCTGTACTATTTAAATACCTGGTTAAACACCTGGTTTTAAATACAAACCACCTAACCAATTGTTGGCAACAGTGTCTTTGCCAGTTGAACTTCAACTAATTGCATTTATGACTAGTTGCACAAGCTCGGGCAATAGTGAGTTTCAAAAGTTCCAACTCCGTGGGCAAAGTTTTTGCTTCTTTTTGCCTTACCAACTTTGCTTTTTACTTCCCCAAATAGCGTAATAGCCAATAAAGCAGTAACAAGGCAACATTATAGCGTAGGCGTATTGCCCGCCAACCCACTCGCTCGCACCGCCATACACCATTGGCAATATTGCGCCACCGGCTATACCCATAATAAGTAGCGCAGAGCCTTGCGCGGTATATTTACCCAAATTATTAAGTGCCAACGGCCAAATGGCAGGCCACACTAGCGCATTAGCAAACCCAAGTAATGCGATAAGCGCAACGCTGTTTGGTAATGCTTGAATTCCAGCCCAGCCCCATAACACGTCTGCAATTGACGTACTCGTGTCTGAAGCAAACAAAATGGCGAATGTTAAAAGCACGCCGGTAACAGCAGAACCAAGCAGTGCAGCCTGCTGAGAAAATATTCGAGGAATGCACACTAAACCGATGGCATAACCAATAACCATCGCCACCATAGTGTAAGAGGTTAGCGTGGTGGCATTATCAACTCCAAGGGATGAACCGTATAAGCCGATAGTGTCGCCAGCAACCACCTCTACCCCTACGTAAAAAAACAGACTTATTGCGCCCAATACTAAATGAGGAAACTGTAAAATACGCTTGTCCGCTTGCGGTGTATTAAGGCTACTTTCTGCATTTATCGCCGAATCAGAGTTTTGCTCAGTAGTGCCTTCTCCGATAGCGGGTAAATTTATTTTTGTGAAGCCCAGCGCCAGCAATGCGAGAGCAATAGCCATACCTATGTATGGCTGTATAAGAGACACCGACATATCGCTAATTAACGCCGTGCGCTCTTGCTCTGCCATTGCAGATAGCATTTCCTGATTCACATCGGGTAAGCCATTTAGTACTAACGCGGTAAATATAATGGGCGCTAATACGCCGGCGGCTTTATTTAAAAGCCCCATAAAAGCAATGCGGGCAGCCGCGCTTTCTTCGCTACCCAGCCTCACTATGAAGGGGTTAGAGGCCGTTTGCAGTATGGTAAGGCCGCTGCCCACAACAAACTGTGCTAACAAAAACACGGGAAACCAAGCACTTAGGGCAGCGGGCACAAACAGAACACAACCAAGGGCAATAATACCTAGCCCTAAACTCATGCCTTTTTGATAACCTGTTTTTTCGAGTATTTTTGCCATTGGAAGCGCCATAACCACGTAGGCAATGTAAAAACAAAAGGCAATAAGCAGCGCTTGAATTTCAGTAAGCTCGCAAACCATCTGTAAAAATGGAATAAGCGCGCCGTTTAACCAAGTTATAAAACCAAAAATAAAGAACAGTAGCCCAATACTTATTATTGGGGTAAAGCGCGCAAGGCCACTTGGTGGTAATGCGCTTGTTTGGGCATGAAGGGTCATTGTTACGCTCTCTCTAAATATTTGTTTTTGTTTTTTCGTGATTTTAGTGATTACTTTTTATCAACACTTATTCGGCTTCATCTAGTCTCTTACCTTGCTGCCACACCTGCTTGAGGTGAAGCTGCTCATCGAGCACAACAAAATTAGCCGCGGCTCCCGGTATTAATTGGCCAATGTTATTCTGGGTGCAGGTGAAGCGAGAGGCCGTAGTGCTCGCCATTACACTTGCACTTTTAAGCGATACGCCTAAATCGTTAACACAGTGAATTAGCGCCGAATGCATATCTAAACAACTGCCTGCCAGTGTGCCATCTGGTGTGGTTAGCTTTTCGCCTGTAGGGGTTATTGTGCGTGTAATCTTAGTGTCGAAAAAAGATACGGTATCTTCAACTCCTCCAACATGAGCCATGGCATCGGTTACCAGCATAATGCCCTCTTCGCCTTTTATTTTGCAGGCAAGTTCAGCCGACTTTGTGTGGAGATGTTGGTGATCGACAATCAGACCGCAAATAGCATCAGATAAAAGTGCAGCGCCCACCATACCCGGCTCTCTAGAGGTTAATGGCGACATGGCATTAAATAAGTGGGTGAACCCAGTAGCACCAGCATAAAGGGCTTGCTGCACCACCTCATACGGCGCATTTGAATGGCCCAGCGCAACAATCACATTCTCTTTAACAAGGGCTTGTATAACCTCAGGCGACACATTTTCTGGCGCCACGGTAACAATGACTTGGCCAATGTCTTTTCGCGTATATACCGCCAACTCTTCATCTGAGATTGACCTGATATGCGCAGCTTTGTGCACTCCTTTTTTTGCTACCGACAAATGCGGCCCTTCAAAATGAACGCCCATAATAGAGGGGTGATTTAAGCGTATAGCCTGAGATATAGCATCGGCGGCGCTGCAAATGGTGGCAAGGTCATCGGTGATAAGTGTGGGAAACAAACTCGTAGTACCAAATTGAGCATGGGCATTGGCAATAGTATTTACACTCTCTAACGTGGGGGCGTGATTAAACATAACGCCCCCACCACCATTCACTTGGGTATCTACATAGCCTGGGATAACCGTTCCTTTAATATGCTCATCCGTGCTATTGGTAACATTTCGCTCTTTGTCGCTGCTATCGACGATGGCAGAAATATTGCCGTTTTCAATTGTTATGGCCTGCTGTGTTTTCCACTCGCCTTTCACCAAGACGGAATCAACGTGAATAGTTTTTTTCATTGTGTTTTCGTTACCTTGTTAAGTCCTGGTGGCGTGTCTGGATTGAGCCCCATATCTACGGCAATATGTTCAATATCCAAATAGAAACGCTGCATAATAAGCAAGGGTAGCAAACGAGGATGAAGGCCACTATCATTGTTCGCTCTGGCAGCATTGATCGCTGTGCCAGAATTTATTTCTGTGCATTGAGCGCCGCGGCTTATTACATCACCCATAATACCTCTGTGAAGCGATTCGCTTTCATCATTAACAAGCAGCGACACTATTTTTAATTGCTGCTCAACTAATGTAACTGGCCCGTGGATAAACTCGGCGCTACTAAATGCCTCGGCATGAATGCCCAACACTTCTTTCAATTTAAGCGCCACTTCCCTACCAATCGCATATCCGAAGCCGCGACCCAATATAATGCAGTTTCGCGTTGCTATTAAAAACTCAGTGGTTAGCTGCATTGGCGCGCTCACTACTGAGTCTAAGCTAGCAGGCAACAGTTGAAGCGATGCAAGTAATTTATCGTTTTTACCCCAATGGGCGCATAAATGTAGCAGCGCAGACAACGTTGCTAAATAGCTTTTAGTTGCAGCAACAGCTTTTTCTTCGCCAGCAGAAATTGGAATAACCGCATCGGCCAAATGGGCCAGCGGCGACGCTTCATCATTCACAATGGCAATTGTAAACGCCCCACCCTGTTTAGCAGATTCGGCTTGCCTTAAAATATCAGGACTTCTTCCCGACTGTGAAATAACAAAGGCTACCGCATTATTCAGTTTTAATTGCTTATTAAACACGCCAGCAATACTGAGAGCCGCGCTACACACGGGTATACCCAGCTCGGTTTCAAATAAATATTTACCGAAAACTCCTGCGTGATCAGATGATCCGCGCCCTATAATGTAGATAAGTTGAGGATTAATACTGCGAAGCTTATCGGCAATTCGCTTCACATTATCGTCATTGCTTGATAACTGATTCTCTATCACTAAAGGAGCTTCTCTGGCTTCTTTAGCCATAACTGAAAAATTCATTATTCACCTGTTAAATTTGAGGATTGAAAATCGAAAAATCGGGTCTTAGCGAAAAACAGAGCGCCTTGCTGAGGCGATGACTTGCTCGACACAGTACGTGCCCTTATCTCGCTAGGAAGATGTTGAGAATAGATGGTACTTAGCCCGCCAATCATGGCGAGGGAACAATCATTATTCGCCAGCAACACGTTTGCCACACTCTCAATGTACTTTGCACCCTCTTTGAATAGGCTCACCACACTGTCTATCGAGATGTAAAGTAGCGGCAATATTTGCTCTACCAGCGCGGCAAAATGGTGAGTGTTGAATGTGGCGCATACGCTGACAATATCGTTCGCATTTTGCGTATTTAGTGCCTCACAAATGGTTGCCGACAATTCGTCTTCTTTGCGTAAACCGTCTAAACAGAGCAAGGTATGCTGTACAGCCTTTAAGCCAAGCCAAGCACCGCTTGCCACATCACCAATAGGAAAACCATGGCCGCCAATGTCGGTAAACACACCGTTATTCCAACATGTTGCCGACGAGCCTGTTCCGGTGATAATTGCCGCGCCATCTTGCCCATTATGTGCGCCTAAACAGGCAGCATGTAAGTCGCTAAGCAAATGCATTTGACGAAAAGGGTGAGACCATTCGCCAAACTTTTCTGCCGCTTGTGCAATATTTGCACCGGCCAGGCCTGCGCCAACCACGCATTGCTCATGATGTATAGAAAGCTCAGATACAGCAATTGCTTTTTCGATAGCCTCAACTATTGAGCGCTTTGCCAACACGCTATCGCGCATGATATTGGCAGGCCCACTGATGCTCTCACCAATGAGTATGCCATCGCTGTCTTCTATACGAGCTCGGCACTTGGTACCGCCACCGTCTATTCCTACAAAAAATAAGTCAGATTTCATTCACATCTTCTCATGCGGGAGTATGTCCCTGATTTTTTAGACAGCGCTTTTTGCAATGACAGCGCTGTCATTTTTGATAATAAAAACAATGAGTTAAGGCTCACCCTTGTAACACCAAAGCTCGACTGAATGCTTGTGTGCCTGCTACTCTCGTGCGCACATGAACATTACTATTACCCTTGCTGTTGATAGAAAAAGGCTGGGTAAACTCTCGCCATGTTTGTCCGTCTAAACTGTACTCATTGATTAAGCCGGGTAGCTGTTTCATTACAAGCTGACTGTCTTTAATAGCTGCGGCAGGGGTTGGTACACGCACGTTTATCCCCTGTTTTACAAGCGCTGGTAAGTGCTGTGTATAAAGTGCGTCTCTAAAGTAGTGCCAAGCTTGCTGGCGCTGAGTATATTTTGCAGTAGCGTTATTGCTGTTAGAACTAGCACTTTGGACCAAACCGCTTGGCTGCCACTCATTTTTATGCCAAGCACGCTCAGCTAGTGCCAGCATTCGCGGAAAAACCATGTATTCGACTGCCGCCTGGTTAACCGTTACTTCGCTCCAAAGTTGGCCCTGAATACCTATTACCGTCGCGGTATTGTTTGTTTTCGATCCCTCAAAGTCGTTGCCCATTCTGTTTTGCCAAATATTACTGTGCCGCGGCAAATTCTCAGGCATAAAAGAAAAGATTTTTTCGCTAGATGTCGCCTTCGATCCCCAGTAATAGCCTGGTTCATGAGGATGACTCGCATAGGGAAAGTCGAAATACAGCACGTCTGGAAATGACAGCACTACCGGTATGTTCTCATTGGCAAAATGGGCTACGGTATCGTTTCCACCCGCCGCTAAAAGATGCCATACATTAGTATATGCTTGCTTGTTGTCTAGGGTAGAGGCAGCTTTTTCCATACCATCACTCCACCCACCTATGGCTAGCCCCGCTTTTGTAGCAAGTTGCTGCACTCGGGTAACAAATTCAGGCAAAATACTGTCGATATTTACCCCTTTAGCATGACATACCGGTGATTCAGTCCATGCTCCTGCGGTTTCATCCGCACCAATATGAAAGCGTGTCAAAGGTACGTTTGCTGCCGCATGCAACGCCTTAATCTCTTGCATAACCGTATCGATAAACGCGTACGTGCTGTCTAAACAGGGGTTTACCGTATTGTCGTTATAAAACTGCACGCTTTCGTAGCGGGTAGTGTCGCCTTTATCTACCAGCAAGTATTGCATCGCGGCCTCTTTATTGCCCTCTTTCATAAAGCGTTCGTATCGAGCGTTCATAGACACAATGGCTGCTCTCGCGTGACCTGGCATATCAAGAGATGGAATGATTTCTATGCCTCGCTGGTGTGCATAACGTACTAACTCTATGTAGTCCTCTTTAGAGAGGTAGCCGTTTCCGATGGCGTTTCTATGCGGACCACTGCCAAGCTGCGGAAGTAAGCATTGAGTTTCTGATAAATCGTGACAACGGTATGCGCCAGTATTCGTAAGCTCAGGCAATGACTCTATTTCAATACGCCAACCTTCATCGTCACTAAGGTGCAAATGCAGAGTATTTAACTTATAAGTGAACATTTGCGTGATTACGCTTTTTATAGCTTGTTTACCGGGGAAGTGTCGCGCTACGTCCATATGCATACCGCGAAAGTCATATCGCGGTGAGTCTTTAATAGAGGTAGCCGTAAACTCTTTGTCGCGTTGATTGTAAAGCTGCATAAGCGTGAGCAGGGCGTAATTTGCTGCAACGTGATTAACTGCGTTTATCTCAATGCCTGTTTCACTTACAACAAGCTCATAACTGCTATCGTTATGTTTTGCCTGTTCGGCTAAAGAAGGCTTCGCAGCCGAATTGGTAGAGGGTTTAGATGCAGCATCTAGCCTCACGCTCTGTTTTAAGGCAGCACGCTGCGTGGACTCATCACTAATGACCACCGATACCATCAGGCCGTCGGGTTGCTCTTCAAGACCAAAGAATGACATTTGTGCTCGAGCAGGGGCTAGTAGCTCGGCATCTTTTTCCGAAAACGTTACGCCTGTCGCCCTTATTGTGTTGCCCGTATTTTCTTGTACCAACACCTTGGGGATCACGCGGTATGACCTATTTAGCCTTTCTAGAGGCAAGGTGGCTGACGGCTCTTCCCGCTCCAGCTTCTCATACATATACTCGCTATCCATAAGCGGCACGTTGTCGATGTTGGCTCGCTTGTACTGATCTTCTTTTAACCAGTCACCCGTGTGCCGATTGACAAGTAACCCACTGCCAAGCTCTTTGACACGAGTGGTAGAGGCCACCACAACAGGAGATAACTCGCCCAATGTGAGATAGTAATTCGCCATCGCGTCTGAACGAGATGCATGCCAAAACGGGGCAGCAATATCAATGCTTACAGGCGTATTGGCCGGAACAGCTTCATTGAATGTTAACCGATGGAGGTCGCCATTTAGGTGTGTTATCGCAATATTGCTTTCAGAGGAAAAGCCCCGGATTGGCGCGATATGACTAAAATAAAGTGAGGTGGTTGCGGCAATACTTTGCTCTTTCGCAAGCAATTGGATGCGAGATGAAAAACAATCACCTTTTAAAATGAAGGTCTTACAAAATGTATCATCGAGATTGCTTAGCACGTTGTAATTTACATCAAGGTGCTGTCCCAACGCATTTAACGCAGCTTGCTCGGGTTTTAATGTAGGGGCAGGTTTTACTTCACCCATCTTCACCGCGGCATTGGCACTCAGTGCACAACCAGCCAATAGCGACAGCGATAAACCTAAGATACGTCTCACTCTATAATTCCTTGTTGTTTCTTTCGCTTTTTCAAGCCGTTCTTTGAACTTGCTTTCTCAAACAGTTTTTTAAGCCATTTGCCTAATCAACTGCCGGAGCAAAACTGTAGAGGCAAGGCAAATGCCCTGCCCCTCATTCTTTTAAAGTTCTAATTCACTAACGTTCTAATTCGCTAAGAGATAAAACGTTGAGATTTCAGAACTCTGAGGGATTAGAACCTCATGCTAGCGCCTACAAAGAAACGGCGTCCATTAGCACTTTGCGTTCCACCAAGTCGCTTACCATCACTTGAGCGAACATAGTAGTTCTCCCAAATTTCATTGGTTAAGTTAAGGGCTTCAGCTTTAAGCGTAATAGTTTCGGTAATATTCCAGCTAAGCTGCGCATCAAGCTGCGATTGCTCATCGCGGAACTGATCGCCTATTTCCGCTTGGGCAATAAAGTACTCCGAACGATAGTTGTAGTTTAGACGCGCGCTGTACAAGTCAGTTTCGTAGAACACCCCAACGTTGAAAGAGTCTTTGGACGTATTTGGAAAGCTAACTGTGCGAGAAGCTAGTGTTGCCCCTGTTATATTGCCGTCGGCATCAGTTACTGGCACCGCTTCGTCAACCTGTGCATCTGCTACGTCGGTATAGGTGTAGTTAGCGTAGCCACCAAACCCATTTTCAAACACGTGCTGCACTTGTACTTCAACACCGTCAATGCTGGTTGAACCGCCATTTTCAGGGGTTCTTAGCTGATTAATTTGCTGGCCATCAATTTCGCGAGACACGGTTTTAGTAAAGATAAAGTCGTTAATATCTTTCTTAAATACCGTGATTGCCGCAATAGACGATTCGCTAAAGTACCACTCGGCACCTACTTCAAACTGATTTGCGGTAAGCGGATCTAACTGCGGGTTACCGGCAGAGCCTGAACTGGTTTCGGGCGTTAAATTAACTGCAGGTGCTAATTGGAAAGGCGCAGGACGAGTTAGTACCCGTGATGCAGCCATTCTGACTAATACGTCTTCAGCTAAATCGTAAGACAAGTTAATGCTTGGCAGCCATTCATTATACCCACCGTCAAACGAAACCGCTTCACCAGAATTTAAGTCAAATCCATTCGAGGTTGAGTCGGTCTCTACATAGCGTAAACCCATGTTACCTCTAAAGCCTTCACCGCTAAACTTGGCCATGACATATAGCGCTGTAATGTCTTCTTCTACTTCAAAAGAAGACTCTGGCAAGAAGCGGTCTGTAGTGCGGCACAACGTTGTTTCATCGCCTGAACACTCGGCGACGTTATAAAATGCGTTGTACATGCTGTCTTTATCTGGGAAGAAATAGCTTGCTGCTACCGCATTGGTCTCGCTGTGAGACACGTTTAGCATATCGCCGCTCCAAAAATCAGATGCAGGCCCTAAGCTTCCCTCACCTACTGGCGCTAAATTAGCTAAGTCGGTTCTGTAACGCGACTGTGAAAAACTTCTATCGCGGCGTTTAACCCCAGTTTTCACTTCGGTAATAGCGCCCCAATCTACAGAGTGCTCGTAATCAAACTGCACATAGTTTTCAGTATCTTCTGTGCTGTTAAACTGGTCGAATATGCCGCCCAACCACATCTCGTCTGTTGGGTTAGCTAACCACGGACTTGCAGTAGTAAAGTCGATATAGGGCGAATCACCGCCTGGGTTATAAAAATCGAACGCGGCGCGAGGATCGTTAGCATCAGCCCAAAACTCGGTAAAGAAATCGCGGTTCTCGCCCTCACCCGTTGTGGTACCAATTTGGAAATGCAGCACACCATTGTCGGTAAGATAGTTACCTTCAATATCAATAATCTCCGTAGACATCTCTGAACCGTCGCGGAAAATATTGTCATACGCAATGAAGCGGGCCCAAGCTGGACGCTGCGGCAAACCAGTTACATTAAGCGATTCTACAACGCCGTCGCTCACAGTACCCGTATTGGTATCTGTACCCATATAGGCAATGCCGCGAAATGGAATACCGATAAGATTTGAGTTTACGTTGTCTGCTTTAAGCGTAGACGATAAATAGTGCACCGACATATCGAAGTTATCGGTTGGTGCCCATTGCGCGGTAACATCGAAACCAACCCGCTCACGATCTTGTTTAAATAAAGCAGAACCCATTCCCCAAGGGAGCGCTCCTTTTTCCTGCGCACCGCTTGGCGCTTCGATAAGCGGGTCGATACGTGGAATGCTAGGGCCAAACCAACCAAAGTCTTCGTTGGTCTCACGCTCTACGGTACGTTCTTGGTATGAGCCCGAAAACAAGATACCAAATGTTTCTTCTTCATTTTTCCAGCTGTATAAGCCAGATACGGAAGGGTCTAAAGCGTCGGCGATGTCGCCGTACTGGCCTTCAATAGACAATTGACCAGAGTTTGCCTCTAAGTCGAATGGCTTTCTGGTTTTTAGTATTACCGTACCGCCTAACGCGCCTTCGTCAATATCAGCTTGAGATGACTTGTATACTTCAAGTCCCGCAATCATTTCGGAGGCTAAAATTTCAAAGTTAAAGTTACGTGTGGCATCTGATAGTACAAACCATTGCCCAGTACCTACTGCTTGACCATTCACTAAGGTCAAGTTTTGATCTGGTTGCACACCACGAATGGTAACGCCTTGGCCTTCACCGAAATCTCTATCAATAGTTATACCAGGCACTCGTGCTAGCGTTTCAGCCACGTTTTTATCTGGAAACTTGCCAATATCCTCCGCTGTAATTGCGTCGACAATAGCATTGGAAAAACGCTTAGCGTTGATGTTTGCTTTTTGGCTGCCGCGAATTCCGGTAACTTCGATGACTTCCGTTTTATTGTTTTGCTCTTGTTCGTCTTGCTGCTGTTGTGCAAATGCAACCGGCATTGTCATACCGCTTAATGCGCCCATTGTAATGGCGAGGCGAATGCTTCTTGTGAGTTTGCTTTGTTGATTTCTATACATGGTCTTAACCTTCTCTCAGCCAAAATGACAACGCTGTCATTTATTATAATAATAAAATGACAGGCGCTGTTTTCTGCATATATTTAAAGATGACAACGCTGTCATTAGATGTTAAGTTACATGACTAGATGTGAACGCGCAAATAAAAATTTAACAAATACGCAATAAAAATTACTTATCTGTTGAAATTTAAAGCAATTTTTTCGTGAGGTGAAAATTGGCTGCAACTATCAAAAGTGTCGCTGAGTTGGCCGGTGTTTCAATTAAAACCGTGTCTCGTGTGGTAAACAAAGAAGGGACGGTTAAGCCCGATACACTTAAGCGAGTAGAACAGGCAATCGCAGAGCTAAAATACACGCCAAACAAGGCTGCGCGGGATCTTGCAAGCAACGTAACGTCGGTACTTGGTTACGTTTACGACAACCCCAATGCTTACTACATCATTGATATGCAGAAAGGTATTTTAGATGTCTGCCGCAAGAATAACTTCGAGCTTCTTATTCACCCCTGCGATGCAAGCTCTGAGAATATTGCACAAGAATTAGTGGATATGGTGGATTCAGCACAGCTTGCTGGTCTGGTACTTTCTCCGCCTTTATCCGAAATGCCCGATGTATTGCATCACCTCGATAATAAAAACATTAGCTACGTACGCATTTTGTCTGGCGACAGCGAATTTAGCTCTACCCTACCCTATGTGTTGGTAAACGATTTCAAGGCCGCCTTCCAAATTACCGAGCATTTAATTGCCCAAGGCCACAAACACATTGCATTTATCGCGGGTGAAGTGATTCACAAATCTACCACCGAGCGCTTAAATGGTTACAAAGCTGCGTTAGAAAAAGCCTCTATCCCCTTTGATGAATCGCTAGTTATAGAAGGTACCTATTCATTTGAAACCGGGGTAAAAAGTGCAGATGTATTGTTATCAATGCCTTCACGCCCCACCGCGGTATTTGCCTGTAACGATGAAATCGCAGCGGGTACGTTGTTTGGCGCGAGAATGAAAGGCGTAGATGTACCCAACGATTTAGCCATTGCTGGGTTTGAGGATAGCCCATTCTCACGACAAACTTTTCCGCCGCTAACAACCGCTTCCCAGCCCACTAATGAAATCGCGCAATCTGCGACCTCCTCGCTTATCCAATATTTAAGGGCAAAAAAGACCAAGACTAATTTCAATAATTTAACGCAAACCTTTACCCCTCAATTAGTGGTGAGATCCTCTACGGAGGTAACGCTATGAAGGCATTACCAAATAAAATTGTTATTGTTGGCGGAGGCAGCGCAGGCTGGATGACTGCATGCTATCTTGCAAGAGCTGCTGAGCTGACTGGCTCTTTCTCGCAACAAACGCTGCATGACCAACAAACGCGGCATTCTGCACAGGGTTGCAGTATTACATTGCTAGAGTCTTCATCAATTCCCACTGTAGGCGTGGGGGAAGGTTCCACCCCCTATTTACGACATTTTTTTGCCTATTTAGGCGTGGAAGAAAGCACTTGGATGGAAGCCTGTAACGCTACTTACAAAATGGGCATTAACTTTGAAGGGTGGAATAAAAGCGATGACTCTCCCCCATCTCGAACGCCCTCTTATTTCCATCCGTTTTTCTCAGCGCTTGATGTGCCTACTGCCGAGCATTATTTTACAGCCGTAAACCAACGGCGGCATGGTCAGCCAAGTAATATCTCTGAGTCACATTATTTTACCGCCGCCGAAATGGTAAGGCAGAACATCGCACCGAATACCATAGTAGATAGTGCTAATATTGACTACGCTTATCATTTTGACGCCGGCTTGTTAGGCGAGTTTTTAAAGCATTACGCCACCAGCAAAGGCGTTAATCATAAAGTGGGCAATGTGACAAAAGTGCCTACTTTCAATGACAATATTCAAGCAATCCAAACAGATTTACACGGCACGTTACACGCCGACTTATTTATCGACTGCTCTGGCTTTCGCGGCATTTTAGGTAAAAAAGCGCTGAATAGATCGGTTACATCCTATGCCGATACTCTTTTTAACGATGCCGCGGTAGCGATACCTACTAAACGCAGTGACATCATAAAATATCAAACACGTTCAGTAGCCCTAAGACATGGCTGGCAGTGGAATATTCCCCTTACTGCACGCACAGGCAACGGCTATGTGTATAGCTCTCGCTTTTGTTCATCCGTTCAAGCAGAGCAAGAGCTAAGAAGTGTGTTAGATGAAGGCACTAACCTTAAAAATACCCCTGCCCGTCATTTGAAGATGCAGGTAGGCAGGTTGAATACACATTGGGCGGGCAACTGTTTAAGTATCGGCCTGTCTCAAGGTTTTATAGAGCCGCTAGAAGCGACCGCTCTTATGCTAGTGCAATACGCACTGCATCATTTCATCGATTGTTGGCAGCAGCCAATACCAGATACCCGTAAACACGCTTTATACAATAACGAAATGAATCGTATGTTCGATGGCATTAGAGATTATATTGCTGCTCATTATTACCTTAATACCCGTAACGACACACCTTATTGGGTAGCGTGTAGAAACGAAATGAAGGTGCCAGATACTCTTGCTTACTTGTTAAAAGAGTGGGACAGAGGTGCAAACTTCGAAGACGCGCTAAACGAGGTAGATGCCAACTTAGTGTATTTACGCCCCTCTTGGTATTGTATTTTTGCCGGCATGAGGCGGTTTTCACCGCCAACGGGTGACAGGGTCGTGGAAACGCTGAACCCTCATCAAATGCTAAAAGACATACTGCGTAAAATGCAAAAGCCTAATACTGAGACGTGCTGATCTGTTAGTAGCGGTTTTCAATATTAACATTTATAAATATAATGTAGTTTGGTTAGGCAATTAGAAATACTTATATAATGAAACAGCTTTCGTTGGATAACTTGCGTACATTTGTGAGTGTTATAGAGCTTGGCGGCTATGCTAAAGCCGGCGACTTTCTTGGTCGCTCTCAACCGGCTATCAGCTTGCAAATTAAAAAGCTGGAGTCTCAACTCGACAGAAAGCTGTTTATTAAACTAGGCCAGCGGCATGTACCCAGTGCAGATGGAAACTGGTTGTATGCCAAAGCAAAAGAATTGCTTGAACTGAACGACAGTATATTTCGAAGTTTAACCCCGGCCCCACTGAGTGGCCGCCTTCGATTAGGCATTCCCAACGAGTTCGCCTCTACCCTGTTGCCAGGGTTAATTGGTGAATTTTCAAAGCGCTACCCCGATGTATCATTAGAAGTCACGTCCTCTCTCAGCCGCGACTTGCTGCATCCTAGCCAGCGCGATCACTTCGATCTTATTTTGGCTTTGGTGAACCCCGATGAAGACACCGAAGGCGACGTGGTGTTAGAAGATGATGTGGTGTGGGTGGGAGATAGTTCCCATCCGCTTGTAGGTAGCACTATTCCCCTTGTACTGGCCCCAGATGGCTGTATGTATAGAAGCCGAGTAATAGAGCAACTTAAACAGCAAACATTTGCATGGAAAATTACCTATACCAATGCTGATTTAGGCGGCATAACCGCAGCTATTCAACAAGGACTAGGCGTTACCGCATTGGCAAAATCGAGCTTACCTGCAAACCTAACGCTTCTTAATCACCCTCACCTACCTAAGCTGGGGAAAGTGAATATTTGCTTGTTTAACCAAGACACCCAGCACCCTGTTATTAGTAAAACCTTGGCGGAATTTTTCACTACTCGGCTTAAAAATAACTAGCGGATTAATTTGGTTTTTGAAGGTGGTCTTTGAAGGTAATCTCCAAAGGTAGTCTCTGAAGGTGTTGAATAAGCGCGCATAAGCAATGCGCGCCCCTTTGCAACATGAGTTAACTCAACGATGCTTATTTTAAAAGCACTAGGCAAGAGGCACTAAGCGACCTAGCGGTTCTTCTATCGATACAGGTGGCTCAGTAAAGTATCGTGGGCCTTTGTCTGTCATATACAAACAATCTTCCAAACGCACACCAAACTCACCGGGTATGTATAAGCCAGGCTCGTTAGAAAAACACATACCCTTTTTAAGCGGTGCTGTTTCGCCGCGCACAAAGTTCACGCTTTCGTGACCTTCCATGCCAATGCCATGCCCAGTGCGGTGACTTAGCCCAGGTAATGCGTAGTCTTTGTCGTAACCTTGAGTAACGTAGTAAGCTCGCACGGCATCATCAACCTTACCAGCAGGTGTGCCCACTTTGGCTGCGTTGAACGCTACATTTTGCCCTTCTCGCACGGTATTCCATACGTCTGTCACTTTTTGTGATGGCTTACCGAATACAAGCGTACGACTGATATCGCTTTGATATCCATGCACACTACAGCCGCTATCAAGTAATACCACTGAGCCTTGTTGAATAACTTGTTTTGCATTGGTTCCGTGAGGATAAGCGCTAGCGTCATTAAACAGAGCCAAGCACCATGTCTTGCTGCCACCCAGATTCTGCTGAGCTTGGTGCATAAGAGCTTTTACATCTGCTTGTGTCATGCCTTCTTTTAAATGGCTGAATACCACATTATAAGCCGCTAACGTTATTTCGTTTGCTTTGTGCATCAAGGTTAATTCAGCTGCGGTTTTATACATTCGGCAGCCACGAGTTATAGGCTCGGCAGGCACAATATCTATGTTGGGCATAGCGCTACCCACACCGTTCACTACAAAGTAGCGAACACTGCTTTCAACACCCAGCTTGCCGCTGGTAATGCCTCTTGATTTTAGGATATCAGCAACGACATCAAAAGGGCTTTCATGCTCTTGCCATACGCGAACGTCATCGCCCACTTTGAGAGACTCTAATACGCTTGGCTTTTCAAAAAATGGCGTAACAACGGCAACATCCCCTTTTTGAGGAATAATAAGCGCCGTTAGGCGTTCGCTACGCCACCACTGAATACCAGAGAAGTAATCCATTGCCGCGCCAGGCTCAATGAGAATGGCCGATACACCTTGTTCTTTCATCAAAGATTGCGCTTTTTCAATGCGCGCTTTTCTCTCTGAGTTTGTAATTGGCGCAACACCTTTTGTAAGAGGCTTGAGCGATGATAGCGGTTCTGCATCTTGTCTATCAGATTGAAGAATACTGTCTGAACTTGCAGCCAGAGAAAGTGCCGGCGAGAGTGCTAACCCCGCACCTGCAAATTTCAAAAAATGGCGTTTATCCATAACGTTCACCTGTCGTTTATTTTATTAATTATTGTTTTATTTATTATAGATTTTGGGTTATTTGTTACGGCTAAAGCCCCATAGCATGACTAACAAAGGCTTGCTTTATAACACTAACCTTATCTGTGGCCGCTAAGCCAATACCTCGAATCAGTTTTTTGATAGGGTCATTGCCATCAAACAACAGCTTAAACCCGTCCATAGCTGCAATCATTTTCATAGCCTCGGTTTTGCGACTACGTTCGTACGGGCGCAAGTTTTTATGAAGCCCTATATCGCTTCCTTCGCTAGACAATGTTTGCAATAACTCAGCAAGTTCTAGTGCATCTTGCATTCCCAAGTTTGCCCCCTGCCCCGCTAGAGGATGAATGGTATGGGCAGCATCTCCCACTAGGGCAATGCCGTCTTTCGCCCATTCTCTGGCGTATCTCATAGTTAATGGAAATGCAGAACGCTTGGTTTCAAGCTCTACGGTGCCAAGAATGCTGTTGCTTACCGCTGCAAGTGCGTGGCAAAACGCTGTGTCATCCATTGCCATAAGCTCGTTGGCTTTATCAGGGCTTTGCGACCACACAATAGAGCATATGTTGGGTTCAGACATGGGCAATAATGCAAGAGGACCTGTAGGAGTGAAAGCTTGCCTCGCCACACTTTCATGGGACATTTCAGTTTTTATATTGGCTACAATGGCCGTGTGCTCATAATCTTTAAATGTAATGGGAAACCCGGCTTGCTGACGAACAAATGAGTTAGCGCCATCCGCACCAATAAGAAGCCGGCAGCTTAAAACATCGCTATTATCAAACATCACCATATTTTGATTAGGGCCAGACAATACGCGCTCTATGCTTGTCTCAAATACTTGAACGTTATTTTGTTTTTCAACGGTGTGAGCAAGTGCATTTACTAAAGCTTGATTCTCAACAATAACCCCTAGCGTGTCACTGCCCATTTCGTGGCAATGAAAGTGAATATCACCGAAGCTGTCTTTGTCCCACACGTGCATAGCCACATAGGGGTTGGCGCGGTTAGGCTGTACATGAGGCCAAACGTTTAAGTTTTGCAATGCCGTAATATTTGCCTGATTGATGGCGCTTACACGGGATGTGGCTTTATCACCTGATGCAGTAGACAACGGATGCTTATCAATAACTCCAACGGAAAGCGAGCTATCTTTAAGCGCGGCTGCGAGAGTTAAACCAACAATACCTCCGCCAACAATACCAATATCAACGTGCTGCATAAATCTCTCTTTCTGTTAGCGTGATAAAATTTAACGTCATGGTTTTATTATGCCCCTGCTCTGTTTTTTACCGTGCACCTAAGCCATAGCCTGTAGTTTGTTTCACAAACTGCTTTTTAGCAAAAGGCACCATACTCAGGGCCATTAATGATACGTTTCTGCCAACTACTAGGGGAAAGTGCTGGTTTGAGAACGTGTGAACCAAGGTATCGGTTAAGGTAATGGTGGCCGCTCTGTCTTTTTTACGTTTCTTTGCATAAGTATTGAGCACGTTAAACTGTCCCGGATCGAACTCACCGTCTTTATCTATAGAGCTTTTATTTAACCGTTCGCTTTGCAAGGTGGAAATAAGCGTATAAATATCTCGAAGCCCTAAGTTAAAACCTTGTCCAGCAATAGGGTGAAGGCTTTGAGCCGCATTTCCCACTACCACTGTTCTATGAGATGTTACCTCATCAACTAACTTTAAAGAAAGCGGATAACTTGCCTTATCACTTACACGTATAATCTTACCTTGGCGAAACCCGAAAGCGTCTTGTAGCGCGTCGACAAACGCTTTATTAGTCCTAGAAAGTAGTGCTTCCGCTTTGTCAGCTTTCACTGTCCACACAACGGAAAAGCCACAGCCTGTCGACTTTTGATTATCTATATCACTGTCGAAGGGTAAAAATGCCAGTGGCCCAGACTCTGTAAAACGCTCATATGCTTTATTATTGTGAGGCTGCTGAGTGTGTACATTAAACACTATCGCCGTTTGCTCATAATCGTTTGCTGTGCGCGTAAGCCCTACTTGCTGTGCAAGAGCAGAGCGTCCGCCATCGGCCAGTACAACAAGCTTTGCGCGACGAGTTTCACCATTATCAAGCGCCACCTCAGTGTAATTTTGATGCTGAGTCACACTCTGCACCGTCGCCGGTGCAATATGTTCATAGTCATTACTTGATGAAGCAACAAGGCGTGTTAAAGCACTTAGCGATACAACCTGCCCAAAGGAGGGAATGCGGTAGTCTTCGGCCGCTAGGTTAACTAAACCTAAGTGGCCGCGATCACTTACTTCAATGGAGTCTATGGAAGGTGGGGGTTCACCGTGATAAATATCTGCAAGTTTTTCCAGTGGAACATTGAGCGCTTTTAGCTCATCAACGGTACGACGAGCTAGCGCAATAACCCGAGTGTCGGTGAAAGGGTTAAAATCGAGAGCGTTGGCCTTTGAGACTTCGGCGACGCTTTGGATAACGGGCGCCGCATCAATGAGTGCCACACTTAACCCTGCGCGTTCGGCTAAACCTTTGGCCAATACACTGCCAACAATGCCTCCCCCTACTACTGCAACATCGACACTCTTCACTATTACGCTTTCCCTTATCTTTCACGTTTGCATCGCGCTTTGCATTTACATAGCACTGCTCTTTTCACTGCGCTGCTCTTTAACACTGCGCTTTTCTTTTACATAACGCTGCGCTTCTGCATAGATTCGAAGCTGTTGTGTAGCTCTTTCTACGCTTTTGCCATCAACTCTTCTATTTCATCAATTTCTTTGGGCACATCGGCGGTAAGCACATCAACACCGGTGGCAGTAATAGCAACATCGTCTTCTATTCTTACGCCAATACCTTTAAAACGCGCTGGCGCGTCGGTGTCTTCGCCAATATAGATACCAGGCTCTACGGTGATAACCATTCCAGGCGCTAGCGGACGGTCTTGATCATTTTGTTTGTAATCGCCCACATCGTGAACATCTAACCCTAAAAAGTGCCCTAGCCCATGCATATAGTACTGTCGCCAGCTCTCGTTTTCTAAATGCTCGGCTACGCTACCTTTTAAAATACCCAGTTCCACCAAGCCTTCGGTAATAATTTCAACGCTATGCCTCATTGCCTCGGGCAAAGTAACACCTGGTGCCAGCATATCTAAAACGCTTTTTTGCGCTTTTAAGACCACATTGTAAATGGCTTTTTGTTCATCGCTAAAAACGCCGTTAACAGGAAATGTGCGCGTAATATCTGCAGCATAACCTTGGTACTCCGCGCCTGCATCGATAAGAATTAAGTCGCCATCGTTAATTTGCGCACTGTTTTCTGTGTAGTGCAATATGCAGGCATTGTGACCACTTCCAACAATCGTGCCGTAAGCAGGACTACGGGCACCTGCCATGGCAAACTCATGATGAAGTTCTGCTTCAAGTTGGTATTCATAACAATTTGGGTGAGCAAACTGCATAGCACGCTTATGCGCTCTGGCAGTTATTTCAGCAGCCGCTTTCATCACCGCTACTTCGCTCGCCGATTTATACACGCGCATTTCATGAAGTGTGGGCTGCACATCGTGAACCGCGCTAGGTGCAAGTGATGATTTTGGCGCCCCTTTCAAAGTTTTTAGTGCAGTGAACAATATTTTATCATGTTGTTCATTTGCGCCTATTGGCGCATACAAATGATCTTGTCCCTGCATAGCCTCAAGCAACGCTTCTTCTAACTCTTGCTCTTCGAACGCTTCGTCTAAACTGAATCGAGATAACGCCGCATCGGCACCAAGCCGCTTTCCTTGCCATATTTCGGCCTGCTTGTCTTTTGCTTGTACAACCATGGCACGGTAACGCTCACCATACCTAGGGTTGTTCGACATAATTAGCCACGCATTCGGCTCTTCAAAGCCGGTCAAATACCAAAAGTCGCTGTCTTGTCTAAAAAGGTACTCGGTGTCTCGGCTTCGTGTTACCAACGAGGCCGCAGGAATAATACACACGCTGTTTGGTTGGCATTGTGCTAATAGTCTGTCTTGGCGAGAAATGAACTCTTGCGCACTAATCATAAATTCGCGGCCCCTGTGATAATTATTATTTTTTTAGTGAAGTGAAGGCTTGTCTTTTTGGTCGTCTAGTAATGATTGGCCTAGCTCGCTAAAGCACAGAATTGCTGATATTTTCACATATTCTTCTACTTCAAAAAGCGCCTTTTCCGACTCTTCATCAGCTTCCATAGGTTCTTCCATTCGAGAGATATCTGAAAAGTCTTCAAGCGCTTCCTTAACATCGTCTGAACACTGCACCAAATCTTGTTGATGTAGCCCAAAACCCAACATAAAACCCTGCACCCAATTAATTAGTGCTGCGCCGCGATCGTTAATAGGCGCCTGATCCTCTGGCAGCAGTAAAGACAAAGCAAATTCAGGTTCAAGCAATTGCTGGCATGTTTGATTAAACAATGTAGTTAATGTAAATACGACCGATTCGGAAAAGTCATCGCCCTGATTAACAGTTTCGCTTAACGCTTCAAGCCATTTCTGGTCGGTAAGTGACATACCACCGCACAACATTCCACATAGAATTCCGTGTATTTCGGCGCCATCCACTATTACGCCGTGCTGTGATAATTTATTGGTAACGCTGTCGTAATCGAGCTGCTTTTCCACTGATAACTCTCTTTTATTTCGTGTTTGATTGTATTTTTGAGGTGTTGCACTCAGTACCGGACTAATAACCGGAGAAGGCACCGACAAGTAAGTTCAAGAGAAATGATGTCTTTACCTTACATAAATAACGCGCTCGCTAAGAGTGCAAGTATCGGTTGGCGCTTCTTCAATCATAGTGACCTTCATGATGTCATATTCAAACGAGCATAGTAGCAAAATCGCATTATAAAACCCACTTTTGCCATATTGATTACTCACTGCGCAAACAGAAGTTAAAAAGCAAGGAAACGTTGAACTTCACTGGTAACGACAACACATTTCTACTACCATCTTGTTGTGGACAAGGACTTCCCCTAGCAACGGGTAAAAGCAATCAAGCATTTTAAAAGACAGAATGCTTTAAAGTGATATCACTTTTACTGTAGATCCGTTCTTGTTGATAGCGCACTAGTTCTATTGATTGAGTTCTATTGATTGAGTTCTGTTTCTTGAGCTTGAAACTTATGCGTGTATACTTAGCAACCAATAGATGCTGACCATTTGGTCAAGAATTAACTATTCTAGAGGCAGCTATATTCAACAATGCAACGTTTTACATCGCATTAGAGTGATCCTCTTCACTGGGATACGCGTTTGGTATACCCTGTTGCGTTAATACAATAACAATGTTTCCTGGGATGTTTGCAAGTTCATTCATGTCCCTGGCCGATGCTTTAAACCTAGGAAGTTGAAACCGTGACTATTGTGCAAGCTCGGCTCGTATCGAGACGCCTACGGTCACAGTGATTCTTCCGCCCTGAACTTTTCGGTTCACGGGCGAAAATGGACACGCGGCATTCTGGGAGACGCCCTCTTTCGACGGAAGAAGAAATGGCAATAATAAATTTTGGCTCCATAAATATCGATCACGTTTATCAGGTAGACCACTTTGTTCAGCCTGGTGAAACCATAGCCTCCACTCACTATCAAACCTTGTTAGGTGGTAAAGGAGCGAACCAGTCTATCGCCCTTGCACAAGCAGGAGCAGATGTCAGACACGTTGGCAGTATTCACGAGAATGACGCATCGTTCAAACAAGCGCTAATTAAGAAAGGCGTCGATTGTCGCGGTGTTAAATGCTCTGAAACCCCTTCAGGCCACGCCATTATACAAGTAACCCCAAGCGGTGAGAATGCCATCGTACTTTTTGGCGGCGCTAATCAAACCATTACAGCCAAAACAGTAATGGCCGCGCTAGACGATACCAAACCGTCAGATTGGGTACTTACGCAAAACGAAACCAGCAGTATTGACGAAGTCTTACGTCAGGCAAAAGAGAATAACCTTAAGGTTGCCTTTAATCCCGCCCCGATGAGTGAGTCTGTGAAGGCTCTCTCTCACGATTGTATTGACTTGCTTATTGTGAATGAAACCGAAGCTGCGGCATTAACGGGTAAAGATGAGCTTGACGACATCGTTGCTGAATTCAAACAGCATTGGTCTCATTGTGAAGTCATTATTACGCTTGGAAAAGCCGGCGTAATGATGCTGCGCGGTGATGATGTTATTAATGTCAGCGCATTCAGCGTAGACGCCGTGGATACTACCGCCGCGGGTGACACCTTTATTGGTTACTTCTTATCAGCCTACAGCAATCATACCGACGCCAAGCAAGCGCTTAAGCGAGGGTGTGCTGCGTCTGCTATTGCCGTTACACGTGAAGGCGCAGCGCAAAGTATCCCTACGCAGAAAGAAGTCGACCGATTCTTGGCTAAACACGCCAACTAAAAATTCAGAGAGTATTTCATGGCACATAAAATAATTTTAGACACGGATCCGGGCATCGACGATGCAATGGCCATCTTTTTTGCATTTCAGTCACCCGACATCGAGCTGCTAGGTTTAACCACGGTTTACGGAAACGTTCCCGTAACAATGGCAGCGCAAAATGCGCTTACATTGTGTGAAGTAGCTGGAAAAGACGTTCCGGTAACAAAAGGCGTAGGTATGCCATGGGTTGGACCTGAATCTACCTATGCTCATTTTGTTCACGGTGAACACGGTTTTGGCCATATGAAACCAGAGCCTCCAAAAGGTGAACTAGACCCACGCAGCTCGGCTCAATTTATTGTAGATATGGCTCGCAAATACCCAGGCGAAATAACATTAGTAGCAATTGGTCCGTTGGGTAATTTAGCGCTAGCACTTCGTTTAGAACCAGAATTACCTAAATTGGTGAAAGGGGTGAGCATTATGGGCGGTGCAGCGTTTGTACCAGGTAATGTAACCCCGGTTGCCGAAGCCAACATATGGAACGACGCTCATGCTGCAGAAATTGTTTTCGCCGCAGACTGGGAATTGACGATGTTTGGCCTAGATGTCACCAACGACGTGCCTTTCGCACCAACGTTTGTCGACGTATTAGCAGAGAAAAACCCAACTTTGGGCGGCTTTGTGCAAGAAAGCGCACAATTCTACATGGACTTCTACTCGCAAAACCGCGAAGACAGAGTATGTTTCTTCCACGATGCGTTTCCAATTGCGCACTTGCGTCACCCTGAGCTATTTGAATTAACAGAAGGGCACGCAAGAGTTGGAACAGGACCGCTCGACAGAGGCCAAACAGTGGTGGCTCCAAAGGGTACAACACCAAGCCCGCTTTGGAATGAGGCAAATATTATAAAAGTTGCAACTAAAGTCGACCACGGCAAGCTTGAGAAATTGTTCATAGACACCTACGCTCTTTAAACGCTATGCTCACTAATAGCAACGCTTTAAAGTAAGATAGTATTGGGGAGCACTACGCTCCCCTATTAGTGTGTCATTCTGAGGTTAATACATAAGTTCTATGAAACGTGCCCCTATTCCAGAAAACGAAAAAGAACGGTTAGCTGAACTGCTCAGCTACGATGTATTAGATTCAGAAGCAGAACAGCTGTTTGATGATTTAACCACTCTGGCATCCCAAATCTGCGGAACACCAATCGCTTTAATCAGTTTGGTAGACCCAGACCGTCAATGGTTTAAATCCCGGGTTGGACTGGATGCGACAGAAACATCACGCGATATAGCGTTTTGTTCTCACGCAATTTTACAAAAAGAAATTTTTGAGGTTCCTGATGCCACGAAAGACGAGCGCTTTCGCGATAACCCGTTAGTAACAGGCTCTCCAGATATTCGGTTTTATGCCGGAACCCCGCTCACCACGCCTGCAGGCTACGCTATTGGTACATTATGCGCCATCGATAAAAAACCGAACAAGCTGACCGATGAGCAAAGAACCGCACTGAAAACTTTAGGGCAGTCTGTGGTAGCGCACTTAGAACTAAAGCGTAAAAACAGAGAGTTAGAGCGTACAAGTCAGTTTAAATCGGACTTTCTTTCTTATATCAGCCATGAAATTCGCACGCCCTTAAACGCAATTAACACTTTTAGTAATTTGCTTGAAAGTGAGGCTCGCAAACTCGAATTACCTACTCAGTTCACTTCATCGCTTTCACACATAAGCAAAAGCGGAGAGCGTTTACTTGAAATAGTAAACTCTGTGCTAGATATCAAACAGATAGAAGCAGGTAAAATGCGCGTTTTGCCAAGGGCTGTGAATACCAAAGACTTTTTCACTCATTTGTTTTCGGTTTCGCGGGTGCGCGCAGAGCAAAGTGATATCACCTTTAGCGCTACAATAGACTCTACTGTGCCAGTTTCAATTCAACTAGATGACACAAAGTTCGGGCAAATTGCGCTTAATATCTTGTCGAATGCGATTAAGTTTACTCAAAAAAATAACGCTGTGACTTGCTCGGTAAAGTACAAAAAAGGGGCGTTAATTTTTATCGTGACCGATGAAGGCATTGGAATAAGCGACGAAGATCAAGAGCGTCTTTTCACTCGCTTTGAACGCATGGACAATGCGCAGACCATTCCCGGTTCGGGGTTAGGGCTTAGCATTTCCAAACAACTTGTCGAGCTGATGAGTGGTACATTAAAACTAACCAGTAAATTGCACGAAGGCACTCGAGTTAGCATATCTATTCCATGTTCTCAAACAGAGTCAACGTCATCAATTAAAGCCTCTCCCCAAAGCGCAGCGGCCCAGCTTACGGTAAGTAAACCCGTAAACGTTCTTATTGTAGAAGACCATCAAATTAACCAAGCGGTTATTGTGGCTTTATTCGAAAAGTTAGGGCTTGGCTTTAGCGTTGTTGCTACTGCAGAAGAAGGCATAGAATTTACCTCGTCCAATAACGTAGATCTAATTTTAATGGACTTAAACTTACCCGGTATCCAAGGCGACCAAGCCTCTGCATTAATTAAGAAAGACCACCCCAACCTTCCCATTATCGCATTAACAGCTGATGTCATTACCGGGGCAAAAGAGCTTAAAGAAAGAGGTTTAGACGATGTGCTGACTAAACCAATTAATGCGGCGGCGTTGGTAAAAATATTAAACCATTATCTAGGCGACTAATAAGCTATGCCTAGCCCCGTTACATCGAGTCATCAGCAACTAGAGAACCCAATCAATTTGCGCAATGATTTACGTAAAAATTTGCGCCATCAATTACGCACTGTAAGAAACTCTATCTCTTTTGAGCAGCACGCTGAATCTGCCTTTCTAGTGAAAAAACAACTTAATTCATTAGCTTGTATATCAAATGCATCATCTATCGCCGCATACTTGGTAAACGATGGCGAACTAGACTTAAGTAAGTTTATACAACAGAAGTGGGAATCAAAACCATCTCCCACGTTTTCAATACCTGTTTTACACCCCGTTTGTAAAGGCCACCTGCTATTTCTGCAGTATGCTAAAAGTACACCCTTGGTAAAAAATAAGTACCAGATAGACGAGCCCGAATTAGCTTGCCAAAACGTTATTCCAACCCACGCGTTAGATATTATATTAATGCCTTTAGTGGGTTTTGATAACAAAGGCAACCGACTAGGTATGGGAGGGGGCTATTATGATCGAACGCTAGCCTTTACCCGCTCCAGCGATCAAAAACCACTGCTTATTGGCATTGCGCACGATGAGCAAGAGGTAGACACCCTGCCCTTCGCCTCTTGGGATATCCCGGTTGACGCTATAGTTACACCTACCAGAATACTGACTTTTTCTTCTCTTATAGCCTAGGGCGTGTTTTAGGTTTTCTCATAGCATGAGAAGCTCAAATTTACATGCCTCTGCTTCTTATCTTTGCTCATAAACCGACGCTTGTCTTTTTAGAGACTGTATTAGTGGGTAATAAACGATATATCGGTTACACTTTACTCAACCGAAAAGGAGACTAATTATGGATCAAAACGCAAAAAAACAGGCAGTAGCAAAAGCCGCCATTGAGTATGTTGAGCGAGACAGTATTGTTGGTGTTGGAACTGGCTCAACCGTTAACTTCTTTATTGAAGAACTAGGTAAAATCAAAAACGATATAGAGGGAGCTGTATCAAGCTCAGAGGCCTCTACCGCCAAGCTTGAGGCATTGGGTATTGAAGTTTTTGAACTCAACGATGTAAGTAATTTATCCGTTTACATAGACGGTGCGGATGAAGTTACTGAACACAAGCACATGATTAAAGGCGGCGGTGCAGCTCTTACTCGCGAGAAAATTGTCGCAGGCGTAGCGAAAACCTTCGTATGTATTGTGGACGACAGTAAGCGCGTTCCTGTTTTAGGAAACTTTCCTCTGCCAGTTGAAGTGATTCCTATGGCTCGCTCGTTTGTAGCAAGAGAGCTAGTAAAACTTGGTGGAGATCCTGAGTACCGTCAAGGTGTTGTTACCGACAACGGCAACGTTATTTTAGATGTTCACAACCTAGAAATTCTAAACCCAAGAGAATTAGAGCAAAAAATCAATAATATTCCTGGTGTTGTAACTAACGGTATTTTTGCTCTGCGTGGTGCGGATATCGTGTTGTCAGCAACAGAAGATGGCGTTAAAACCTTTAAGTAAAATACTACTTTTAACTGAACGCATTTTCTGTTAACTTCCATTTAGACGTCTAGATGGCTTTTAAATATAGTAATAGCCGCTTCAAGCGGCTTTTCGAAAGTAAAAGCAGCAGCAAGTTACAGCGGTAATCGACTTAAACAAACATATAGCGACTCAACAGGCCGCTAATACGTTTTAACCAGTCATTTTACTGATCTATGGGTCTTTATTGTATTTTCGAACCGAAACACAACAGCGAGAGATAGCGAGTTCATGAGTAAAGTTTCACTTGAGAAGGACAAAATCCGGATTTTATTGTTAGAGGGTGTTCACCAGAGCGCGCTAGAAACGTTAAAAAGCAACGGTTATACAAACATTGAGTATCTGAAGACATCGCTTCCTGAAGATGAACTGATTGAAAAAATAAAAGATGCTCACTTCGTTGGACTTCGTTCTCGTACTCAAATTACTGAGAAAGTGGTAGATGCCGCCAAAAAGCTCGTGGCTATAGGCTGTTTTTGTATTGGAACCAATCAAGTCGATTTGAGCGCTACTCAACGCCGCGGAATTCCCGTTTTTAACGCTCCTTTTTCAAATACTCGCTCAGTAGCAGAGCTAGTACTTGGCCAAATTATTCTGTTACTTCGTCAAGTGCCTAGCAAGAATGCAAAAGCACACCGCGGTGAATGGGAAAAAACAGCAGCAGGCTCTTACGAAGCGAGAGGCAAAACCTTAGGTATCATTGGTTATGGCCATATTGGTACACAGCTAAGTATACTTGCTGAGCATTTGGGTATGCGCGTTCAATTTTTTGATATTGAAGATAAGCTTGTATTGGGTAACTCGGCGCAAGTGAAGTCGCTAGAAAAGCTTTTGAACACCGCTGACGTCGTTACCCTTCATGTACCAGAGACTCCGCAAACTCAGAATATGATAGGCGAAAAGGAACTCTCTCAAATGAAGCCAGGCAGTATTCTTATCAACGCCTCACGAGGCACGGTAGTAGACATTGATGCCCTTGCCGGCGCGCTTAAAAGCGGTCATCTAAATGGGGCTGCTATCGACGTATTCCCCGTTGAGCCAAAATCTAATACCGAAGAGTTTCAGTCTCCTTTGCGAGAGTTTGATAACGTTATTCTTACCCCACACGTTGGAGGAAGTACGCAAGAAGCTCAAGAAAACATTGGTATTGAAGTGGCTGGAAAGTTAGCAAAATACAGCGATAACGGCTCTACGCTATCTGCGGTTAATTTCCCAGAGGTGTCGCTGCCCGAGCATACAGAACGTTCTCGCTTGCTTCATATTCATAAAAATCAGCCAGGTGTACTTACTCAAATTAACCGGGCGTTCGCTGAAAAAGGCATTAACATTGAAGCACAATACCTTCAAACCAATGCGGATATTGGGTATGTAGTGGTTGATGTGAAAGAAGACAGGGGCTACGAAGCACTGGCCGAACTACAGCAAATTGACGGGACTATTAAAACTCGTATTTTGCACTAAAACAAAAGTTTACAAGCACTTTAAACAAAAACGCTGCCTTGATGATTATCGTCTTGGCAGCGTTTTTTTACGTCTTTAGAAACTGAAAGTGTTTAGAAAAAATTGTACACCAAGCTTACCGCAGTTTCTGTATCTAGGTTATCTCGGTTTGCTGCTACGTCTGAGTTATGATCCATCTTGAAAGACAAACGCATTGAAAGGTTCCCCGTAATAACTGCAGTAAGCGCAGATTCGGCACGAGATTTGGTGTTCTCAGAACCTACTTCCGTACTTAGCGTTTGGGTAAACTTAGATGTATCTGAAATTAACCACGTGTATGCCGTTGAAGCACGAACAATCACACTGTCTTGCTCTTCACCTGCTTGTGTTTCTACAAACGAGTAACCAGGACCAATTGAATACTCTAACGTATGCTTTTCGTTTTGCAGTACTTTTTGGTTCCAACCTAGTGCTAATGTGGCCTGGTAGTTAAAGTTGCTCAAGCGGTCATCTTCGTAGGAAGCAAAGCCGAATAAACGATTATCAGGGTTGTCTAACTTATAGTTACCCTGAGCTGAAGCGAAAAACTTCTGCGCAGAAGTAAACTCAACGTCTTCGCCGTCTTCACCTTCTACGGTTTCTTCTTTATAAAGGCCTTCAATAAGATAATCATTACTCCACATTTCAAGCTCTTGGTGAGCCGTAATGCCAGCGTTAATTGAGGTGGTTTCAGTGTTACCGGTAGTTGAAATAAATCCTAACTCTCCTTCCATAGTGAAAGGCTTAGGCTTATCTTGCGCAAAAGCGCTTGGAGCAAAAGAGAGTGCAATTATCGATACCAGAACTTGCTTATTCATTGAATATTCCTATTTGATGTTTTTTCCATTTATTGTGCTGCGGTCACGGCTTGAAGAAGCAGCCCATCTAGATAAAGAGGATTTGCGAAGGATTTAAACCAGCGCGGGTTATATAATGCCGCGCAGTTTACCGTTAAAATATTGACAGTCAACGGGTGAAGGTCAAAATATCGACAAAAGACTAAGGCAAAAGACTGATGTGTGTTGGTCTTTACGTCTTAGGTTTAAAAAAATTGATAAACCAAGGCCACGGAAGTTTCGGTACTGAGCGGTGCAATATTTTCTGCCGTGTCAGTTTCGTGGTTGAGAATAAATGATAATTTCATAGCAAGAGAGCCAAAAACATTGGCCGAAAGTGAGGTTTCGCTGCGAGATTTGGTGTTTTCCTCACCGGCTTCAGTACTCACAAATTGACGGAGCTTTGCGCCTGAACTCCAGCGGTACTTATACTCTGCTGACGCTCTCACAATGACCCCATCATTTATCATAGTATTGTTATCGTCAGCTGCATCGATAAACGTGTACCCTGGACCAATACTATAGCGAAATTCACTGTCTTCGTTGCGCCAAAGACGTTCTGAATAACCTGCTGCAATAGACGCTCGGTGCTCGTAGCCCGTAAATCTATCGTCTTCGTAATCCCCGTACATAAAAACACGACGGCCATTAGCCACTAGCTTGTAGTCAAACTGCGCGCTGCTGAAAAAACGCTGGGCACTTATGTCTCGTTTGGCGCCAATAGGCGCACTCTCTTTATAAAGCAGTTCAGCAAAATACACACTGCTCCACTCTTGCGTTTCATGATCTGCGTTAATAGCCGCTTTAACACTCGCGGCAGAGGTATTGCCGGTGTTGACTAAGATCCCTAATTCACCATCAAGATTAAAATGAGGAATGTCATCGTCTGCATCAGCTACAGGCTCAGCGTGATAGAGAGTTTGGATGAGATCGTTAGCTTGTGCGAAGGTGGCTGCGCTTGAAAAGATACTCAAAAATAGAGCACATAGCACGTTGCCGAGCTTGTTGAAATTTGTAGGCATAATTCGGTTTACGTTGGGCTTTTATATTTATTATTCACGCCCTATCTTGGCGCTTGCTAGCATCCATTCTTTAACCGAGCCTTAAAATACCGCGTAAAACGCAGAGGCTCATTTGATTAGCGCGGCAACCTTCACTGTTTCTCGTTCAGCGTAGTCAGTGGCGTTACCCACCATTTCCATATCAACCGTTACCGTATTGGCTATTTCTGGCGTAAAAAGTTCAATATTTGCGTAGTTTTCTTGCTCAAGTTGACTAACCGCAATGCGATTAGCCAGTGCCAGTAAACCCACTTCACGGTCTGATGCTTGTCTTGATACATCGTTAACGTTGGTAATGGGATAGAACAAGCCAATAGGAAGGTTCCAATTTTCAAGTATGATACCGCTACAATGAGCAAACGTAAAACCGAAAAGCTGTTTTTGATGCTCGAAAGGCAATTGTGATTTATCGCTATTCATATACTCTTGATACAACTCTGGTGAGCGCTTTGCCACCACCAGTTCGCTCAAGTTTTGTAAAATACCCATAACAAAGAAACGCTCAGCCACTTTAACGCCTGCACTTAGGGCGATGTGCTTAGCTAACATGCCCGAGTAAACAGAGCCATGCCAATGCTTTTTCAAATCGATTAATTCTGAGTCAAAGCAAGTAAATGCTGTGCTTGCCGTTTCCGATACTACAAGGTTATAGAGAGCTTCTCCGCCTATAACATTAATTGCCTTAGGCACAGATTCTATTTGCGAGGGAAATCGAAACAGCGAGCTATTCGCTAAGCGCAATACCTTCGCCGTTAAAGAAGTATCTATACTTATTAGGTTGCCAATATCCTCAGCTGTCGATCGTGGGTTGTCGAGTAATTCACGTAACCTAACGCACACATTTGGAAGTGCAAAGGATTTAGTGGCAAATTTTACGTACTTCTGTATCGACATTAACACATTCTCAATTGATAGTAGTGATAGACATTTTGTAGACAGGGACTATTTTTCATTGCTGGTTTCGCTTTCAAATAAACCAATTTGGCTATTTGCATCGAGTGTTTTCTCTGCCTGTTGTTGTTTTCGTGCTCTAGCAATTATCGCGCGCTTGCGACGTGCACAGGCTGCCAATATTTGACGTTTGGTCGTATCATTAACTTGAAGCCAGTAAAGACGCTCGTCTCTACTGCGTAAGCATCCTTTACAAAAACCACGAGGCCCAGATTCACACACACCTATGCATGGGCTGGGGATCTCAAAGAACTCTAACTGTTCAGATTGTGCTTTTTGCTCTGACATCACTGCTCAAAATATATCGCTATTCGGCCTGTAGTAAAATTAGTCATAGTGAAATTTAGCATAGTGGTGTTCATTATAGTGAACTTTGGCTGTTGATTGAAAACTGCAAGGGCAATATTTAGCCCTATTTTGCTTTATTTACAATCAGGTACGCACGGCCTATTACTTTTATTTCAGCTAATGATTCAGCTAACTTTACATCTAAGTAAGCACAGCGTAATTAAACCCCAACTTGCTTTGAATCGCTACTAGACATTAGCATCAATTCTCCTATCAGTTATAAGCCCTACTTTGTAGGTTGCCCTAATTTGACAAGAACACAATAAGGGCACGACAAGAACACGATAAGAATACGGCGAGCTAGCTTTTCTCAGTGCTTAAACAGTCAACACGTTAGTCGATTAACGTATAGTCTATGGTGGATACCACGCGCACCTTTTTTATGTGCGGATGGTAACTGTCGCGACTACTTATGCTAAACCTACCCTGATTTGCCCGTTTGATTTTACCTAACGTACTATTAGAATCTTTGGCGAATTTCTCAGCCACTTCCCGTGCGTTGAGCGTTGCCTCTTCAATCATAGCGGGTTTTACGTCGTTTAAACGAGTAAATACATAGTCGGGCTGCACGTCGTAGCGGTTTTCAGAAAGTACGATGCCCTGCTTTATCAAATTGCCTACCTTCTGCATTGCGCCTCGCACCGTCTCAACTTGTGTCGAAAATACGGTGATGGTTTGTATGCTGCTGTACCTTAACGGTGCTTGCTGTCCACCGCCGTATTGTTGCGCCAACTTGTCAGTTATTTGTGGTTTACCTATGGTGATGCTGTCTGTAGCAATACCGACTTGTTCTAAAAAGGATTTCACCTTCTTGCTATTTTCTTCGATACGCTTATACAGCTCAGGTAAATCATTTCCGGCGTCGACAAACTGAATAGGCCAAATCACCTGGTCTGCAACATATTCTCTTTCTGATAATCCTTTCACCGTTACCACGCGATTCCATGTTTGCATATCACTTAACGAAGAAGATATGATTGTGCCGAGAAACACGACAGCCAGGATCATACCCAGTGCAATAACAATGGCCGCACCTACTTTCATGTGATTGATCTCCCCGATTTTTTGTATTCAGTATGTATGAGTTAGATTACTGTTATTGCGCATTAATCACTAGTGCTCAGTCATTTGCACAATTTAGATTATAGTAAATACTCGGGCGTGCCCCCCTTTTTTTGATTTCTACCTTCACTCGTCTATGATTGTAATGAATTCATAAAAAGGACGAAATGATGAGTAAGAATAAGACGTTTATTGTAAAAGGCCAATCCACTGCTTTGATGCTTTTATTGGTGACCTGTCATGTGCAGGCAGATTCTATTTTTCAGACAGGGGCTTATCAAAAAGAGGGCCGGCAAGCAGAAAAAGAAATAACGGCTGCTAAAGAAATAGAGAAAATTGATGTAATAGGAAAGCAGCCCCCCAACCTTCTGCGAAAAGCTTTCTATCGCCATGAAGATAATTTTTTTGACCTTTACAACGAACTTGTGGATGAAAATCAATTTCGCATGGATTGTGAAATGCGTTTAAGGCACCTTCAGTCAAAGGTAAAATACCGCGCCTGCATACCCCGTTATGTTGGAATTGAGAATGCTAAAGAGCTAGAAGATGCCGCTTTAAGAAGTGGCAGGCTTTCCGCCAGCTCGATTTTAAACGCAACACCAGACAAAGCAGCCTTGCGTTTAACTTACGCAAAAAAGAAAAAAGAAATGGCCACTAAAATGGCTGAGCTTATCAACTCACACCCTGAACTTGCCAAGCGCTATACTCAATACGTAGAGGCGAAGACAAAATTTGAAGATGCGAAAAACCGTTAGCTAAAAAAAGGCCACTCAATTGAGTGGCCTAAAAGTGCTCCTTGAGAGAGCAACGCTTGGGTAGACGGGAGAGTCTGAATAGATAGAAACGATAGCCAGAAATACTAGTGAGTGCTGGCCTTTTCATTACGTTTCAATAGATAATAAAATATGGGAGTAAGAATAAGCCCAAAAAAGGTGACGCCTATCATGCCGGAAAATACCGCCACGCCCATGGCCTGACGCATTTCGGCACCCGCCCCTGTGGACAACACCATAGGCAACACTCCCATGATGAAAGCGATTGATGTCATCAGAATGGGGCGAAGACGCAATCGACTTGCTTCTTTTATGGCCGCGAGCGCATCCATGCCGCTGTCTTGCAACTCTTTAGCAAACTCCACAATAAGAATGGCGTTTTTCGTTGCTAACCCCACCAGCACAATCAAACCAATTTGGGTAAAGATGTTGTTGTCTCCACCATAAATCTGCACGCCGATTAAGGCACTGAGCAGAGTCATTGGCACGATAAGGATAATGGCTAACGGTAAACGTAAGCTTTCATATTGAGCCGCCAATACTAAGAACACCAACAGCACAACCAGTGGGAATATATATGCCGATGCGTTTCCAGCAAGTATTTGCTGATAGGTCAGCTCTGTCCATTCGTAGGTCATCCCCCTAGGCAGTGTTTCTACCAATATTTCTTCAATAGCCGCTTTAGCTTGATCTGATGAATATCCAGGTGCGGGAGCGCCATTAATTTCCGCCGTGATATACCCGTTGTAATGCATAACGCGATCTGGCCCTGCACTGTGCTCAATATCTAAAAACGAGCCTAGAGGAATCATCTCTCCCTGGGCATTGCGTATTTTAAACTGAGTTATGTCCTCTATGTCTTGACGATACTGGGCGTCGGCTTGCACGTTAACTTGATAAGTTCGACCAAACAGGTTGATATCGTTGACATACAAAGAGCCTAAATACGCCTGCATGGAGGTAAATAAGGTATCAATATTTACGCCCTGGCTAACCGCTTTTTCACGATCTACATCAACATCTAGCTGAGGCACTGCAACGGTAAAGCTAGTAAAGGCATCGGTAAGCGCTGGGTGCTGCCATGCTTTTCCTATTACTTCTTGCGTTACTCGCTCAAGCGTTTCAAAACCTAGATTTCCTCTGTCTTCTACTTGCAGCCTAAAGCCACCAATTGTGCCCAAACCCATCACCGGAGGTGGTGGAAAAATAGCGACATAAGCCCCTTTTATTGACGCAAACTGCTGATTCAGTTTGGCGGCAATAGCACCTGCCGATAGCTCGGGAGACTGACGCTCGTCGAAGGGTTTAAGCGGCGTAAATAAAATGCCTGAGCTAGGGCTGTTGGTAAATCCGTTTATATTAAGGCCAGGGAACGCAACAGCATCGGATACACCAGGGTGTTCCATGGCAATGCGCGACATTTCACGAACCACTTCTTCAGTTCTGTCTAGGCTTGCAGCGTTTGGCAACTGTGCAAACGCAACCAAGTACTGTTTATCCTGAGGAGGCACGTAACCTGTTGGCGTTGTTGAAAACTGATTGTAGGTAAGCGCAATTAGCCCAGCATAAAGCACCAGAACGATACCGCTTTTACGAATCAAACCACCTACGGCATTGGTATACCCTTTGGCACTGCGCTCGAACAGACGGTTAAATGGCGCAAATACCCATCTGCCAAACACTTTGTCCATGCCACGGGTAAGCCAATCATTTGCTTTACCATGAGGTCTAAGTAAAAGCGCAGATAAAGCAGGGCTTAGCGTAAGTGAATTAATAGCCGAAATTACAGTTGAAATAGTTATTGTTAACGCAAACTGCTTATAGAACTGACCGGTTAAGCCGCTCATAAAGGCAGTTGGCACAAAAACCGCCGCCAATACCAGTGTAGTAGCGATGATGGGCCCGGTTACCTCTTTCATGGCTTGTACAGTGGCATCGAAAGGAGTTTTGCCCTCTGCGATATTACGCTCTACGTTTTCGACAACAACAATGGCATCGTCGACAACAATACCTATTGCGAGTACTAAACCAAACAGAGACAGCGCATTCAACGAGAAACCCATAAGCTGCATAAATGCAAAGGTACCGACTAGCGAAATAGGAACCGCCACCAAAGGAATAATAGAAGCGCGCCATGTTTGCAAAAACAGCACCACTACCACTACAACCAACAGCACGGCTTCAAAAAGCGTATCCACTACAGCTTCAATAGAACCTCTTACAAAAACCGTTGGGTCGTAAACAATGTCGTACTCTAACCCCTGTGGAAATAGCTTCGACAACTCGGCCATGCGGTTTCTTACATCATCAGATATTTGAATCGCATTAGAGCCGGGCGCTTGAAAAATAGGAATAGCAGCTGCCGGTTTATTATTTAATAACGAGCGCAAGGCGTAGTTGTCAGCACCAAGCTCAATTCGAGCAATATCTTTCAGGCGAGTAATTTCACCATCATCGCCCGTTTTGACAATAATATTTTCAAATTCAGATTCATTTTTTAAGCGCCCACGTACGTTTATTAAAAGCTGAAACTCGCTTGAACCTGTAGGTTGCGCTCCTAAACTACCCGCCGCAGCCTGTTGATTTTGATCTGCAATGGCAGCTACCACGTCGCCGGGGTTTAACTGCAATGCAGCAAGTTTGCTAGGGTTTAACCACACTCGCATGCTAAATTCACCAGCACCAAATAGCCTTACTTGACCAACGCCGTCGATACGCGCCAGCTCGTCTTTGACATTTTGGTCTGCGTAATTTGATAGATATAGCATGTCATAGCGGTTGTCTGGGGAGGTTAAGTGCACCACCATGGTTAAGTTGGGTGATGACTTTTCGGTAACCACACCCAAACGCTGCACTTCCTGAGGTAAGCGAGGCGTTGCGCGGTTAACCCGGTTTTGTACCAATGTGGTGGCGTCATCGGGATCGGTGCCAATCGCAAAGGTAACGGTCAACGTCATACGGCCGTCGCTGGTAGCTTGCGAAGACATGTAGAGCATGTTTTCAACGCCGTTGATTTCCTGCTCTAACGGCGTAGCAACGGTTTCGGCAATAACCTCAGGATTAGCGCCAGGATAATTCGCTGTAACCACCACGGTTGGCGGAACCACTTCAGGGTATTCTGTGATAGGCAATTGCCAAACAGCAATGGCACCGCCAATGAAAATAAGTACTGAAAGAACGCCAGCAAAAATAGGCCGGCTTATAAAAAATTGCGACACATTCATTACTTAAGGCCTGCTGTAGCTGCACCTGAGGTAAACGAACCGCCAGAGAGTACGCTTTCTAGCTGCGCCATGTTAGTCACGCCGTCAACTTTTGACTGCCAGTTCTGTAAGTTCGCCAAAGCTTCTTCATCACCCATGGGCACTTCATTTTTTTGCACTGATACACCAGGTCGAACGCGCTGAAGGCCATCGACAATAATGGTGTCATTTGCAGACAATCCTTGCTTGATAATACGCAAGCTACCCACTTTGTCGCCTAGCGTCACTGGGCGATACTGGGCTTTATTGTCGTCATTAACAGTGAGAACGTATTTGTTGTTAAGATCTGTGCCTATGGCCTTTTCTTTAATAAGAATACCTTCATCACGGGTATCGCCGGCAAGCTTGAGGTGCGCAAAGAGACCCGGAATTAAACGTCCTTCTTCATTGTCAAAAACCGCGCGAACTCTCAAAGTACCGGTATTCGCATTGACTTGATTGTCAATAAAGTCAATTTTTCCCCAGTGCATGTAATCATCTTCGTTTGCAAGACGCATGGCCACTGGCTGCTCGCTAACCGCAGTGGCAGTTTGCGTATTGTCTGAAAGGTAGTTGAGATATGTTTGCTCATCGATATCGAAATAAGCATACAGTTGCTCAGTAGATACAATACGTGTGAGCGTGGTTTGCCCTGCGGTGACAAAATTTCCTTCCGTGATGTTTGCCCGTGAAACACGACCGGATATTGGAGCCTCTACACGTGCAAACCCTCGATTTAACCTTGCCACATCAAGCGAAGCTTTCGTTTGATTTAAGCTTGCTAGCGCTTGGTTCTTTTCCGCTAAACGAGCATCGAGTACTTCTTCTGACACGGCTTGTGTCTCACGAAGTTTAAACGCGCGATCGTAGTTTTGCTTAGCCAATGATAATCGGCTTTTCGCTTCTTCAAGCTGAGCGGTTAAACGAGTAACTTCTGCTTTAAACATGCGATTATCGATAAGAAACAAGGTTTGTCCCTGCTCAACATACTCACCCTCTTCAAATGCTACAAAGTCTATGTAGCCTGAAACTCGAGGGCGAAGGGCGACAATTTGAGGAGACTCTAAACGGCCCGTAAAGTTGTCCCATTCAGTTAAACGTTGCGACAGCACAGTAGCTACATCAACGGGAACGCCACTATTAGCTTGCATCATCTGATCGGGCTCCTGCTTATCACCACAGGCAGCGATGAGTGCAGTGAGACCTACGATTGCCATTAAACGAGGTAAACTTTTCATTGCAAGATACTCTTCTGAAATTTGCTATAGGATCAATGGCGCGCATTATGCTAAAGTCTAATCAATAAAAATAATTATCTTTTTATATGCAACACATCATGCAATATGATGTGTTTAGCAGTACGTAAACACAGTGTTAAAAACTATGAACACGCTTCTCGGAGACGGCTATGCGACCGCATGATTTAAACTTGTTAATGATTTTTGATGCCATCATGACTGAGGGAGCAATCACTCGTGCGGCTGACAGACTATCAATGACGCAGCCTGCAGTATCAAACGCATTATCGAGAATGCGTACCGCATGGAACGACGAACTGTTTGTTAAAGACGGAAGAGGTATACAGCCCACTTCTTATGCCAAAAACTTATGGAGTCAAATTCAGGGGCCGCTAGGTGAACTTGAAGTGGCAGTTAACCCAACTGATTTCGACCCCGCCACTGCTAAACGTACCTTTCGTATTGCTGCAACTGACAGCATTGTGTCTATGGTGTGGGGACCATTGCGCAAAGTTATTGAGAACGAAGCGCCGGGAATTAATATTCACGCTATTCCAAATTACGACATGGAAACAGACAAAATATTAAAAGACGCAGAAGCTGAGTTAACGTTTTCAAAGCATCAAGAGCCCGATTCGGTGATACGAGCGGAACATGTGCTAGATCCGAGTTGGGTAGTAGTTATGCGCCCGGATCACCCCCTTGCCAGCTCACAGCTAACCCTTGATGATTTTGTCGCAGCCGATCATTTACTGGTGTCGGTAACCGGCGATGTAACTGGCCCAACAGACCAAGTGCTGGCAAATTTAGGACTTAAAAGACGAGTTGCCATGTCGGTAAACCAGTTCTATAACGCAACGCCACTTCTAAAAGAAAGCAATCTTATTTGCGTAGCACCTTCGTTAGTTTTAGAAAAAGAAATATTTTCTGGTGAGTTAGCGGTATTCGAAACCCCTGTGGATATAGTGAGCTCTCCGCTTTCAGTGATGTGGCATAAACGCCAAGATCAAGACGCGGGTCTGCAGTGGTTAAGGGGGCTGGTTGTGAAGTTTATACGAGAACGCGTGCAGCGCCACGATATGCTGCTATCACAATGCTGTAGAAAAGCATATTGCGCAGATACAGTAAAACGCTTAATGAAACAGCGTAATATGGACAGCAATGAATTTACACCAGCGCATTTGCAAAAGGCAAATAACGACGTGTTAGCAGCCGATTCAGACTATGAAAACAAAATAATTGCTTAGCTCTTTTAGCAATTACCTTTTTTAGTAATTAACGGCTTTGCTATTCGTGCCATGCCCTTTTCGCTTCACTCGTCTGATTGATAACATATATGGTATTAAGCAAAATAAGTGAAAAGACGAATATAGAAATAGAAAATAAAAAACCCGCTAGAGAGCGGGTTTTCAAGATTCTTTCAGAAAAGAGGTTTATTTCTTTTTCTTAGCCTTTGGGTTAGGCAAGTCGGTAATGCTTCCTTCGAATATTTCAGATGCAAGACCAATTGATTCGTTTAACGTTGGGTGTGCGTGAATAGTAAGCGCAACGTCTTCGCCGTCTGCCCCCATTTCAATGGCAAGGCCAATTTCACCAAGCATTTCACCGGCGTTTGTACCTACCATTGCACCACCAATAACGCGACCAGAATCTTTATCAAAGATCATCTTAGTCAAACCGTTTGTAGAATCTTGAGCAATTGCGCGGCCTGATGCAGCCCACGGGAACGACGCCACTTCGTAGTTTACGCCCTGCTCTTTTGCTTCTTTCTCAGTTAAACCAACCCAGGCAACTTCTGGCTCTGTGTAGGCAACTGATGGAATTGCACGTGGGTCGAAGTAGTGCTTCTGACCAGCAACCACTTCTGCAGCAACATGGCCTTCATGAACTGCTTTGTGCGCAAGCATAGGTTGACCTACAAGATCGCCAATAGCAAAGATGTGGTCTACGTTAGTGCGCATTTGCTTATCGACATTGATGAAACCACGCTCATCAACATTTACGCCGGCTTTGTCAGCACTTACTAGGTTACCATTTGGCTTACGACCAACGGCTACAAGTACTTTGTCGTAACGAACTGGCTCAGCAGGTGCTTTTTTACCTTCAAAAGTAACGTACAAACCATCGTCTTTTGCTTCAACCGCAGTTACTTTGGTTTCTAGCATGATGTTGAACTTTTCTTTGTAGTCTTTCATGAATACTTTCATGATGTCTTTATCGGCAGCTGGAATTAGCTGGTCTAAAAACTCTACTACATCAACCTTTGAGCCAAGTGCTTCATACACTGTACCCATTTCAAGACCGATGATACCGCCGCCTAGTACTAGCATTTTCTCTGGAATATCTTTCATTTCCAAAGCGCCAGTTGAGTCGATTACGCGATCGTCTTCTGGAATAAATGGCAAGCTGATTGGCTCAGAACCTGCAGCAATAATCGCTTTTTCAAATGTAATAGTAGTAACGCCGTCGTCGCCTTGCACTTCAAGAGTGTTGCTGCCTGTAAACTTACCATAGCCTTTAACGTGCTTGGTTTTGCGCATTTTAGACATGCCAGCAAGACCGTTGGTAAGCTGCTTAACAACGCCGTCTTTGTAATCACGAATTTTATCTAGATCAATTTTTGGCTCACCAAAGCTCACGCCATGACTTGCCAAATGCTTTGCTTCTTTCATTACTTTCGCAACGTGAAGAAGAGCTTTTGAAGGAATACAGCCAACATTAAGACATACACCGCCTAATGAATCGCGCGAATCTACGATAACTGTTTCAACGCCTAGATCAGCTGCACGGAATGCAGCAGAATAACCGCCAGGGCCGCCGCCCAGTACCACTAATTGCGTTTTAATTTCGCTCATTGTGAACCTCAATCCTCTTTTTTGATTATGCTAACACACGATGCTTACGCACATAGGTGCTAGCATAACCTAAATACTGCCCTAAGGGCTTATAAAATCGTCGAAAATGTTAATCATATTGTAAACACTTTACGATTTTTTTTTAAAGTATAATTCTACGTAAGTCAGTAAGATTGGCAGCAACTTCTGCAGCAAACCTTGCACCTACCGCACCATCAATTACACGGTGGTCGTATGACAAGCTTAGCGGAACCATTAAACGAGGTTCAAATTCACTGCCATTCCACTTAGGTTTCATCTCTGATTTAGAGACACCTAAAATACCTACCTCTGGCGCGTTCACGATTGGTGTAAAGGCCGTACCGCCAATACCGCCTAGGCTTGAAATTGTAAATGTGCCGCCCTGCATGTCTGCAGCTTTCAACTTACCTTCACGGGCTTTCTTAGATGTTTCGATAAGCTCGCGAGAAAGTTCTTCAATGCCCTTCTTATTGACGTCGCGAATAACGGGAACAACAAGGCCTCCTGGTGTTTCCACCGCGATACCAATATTGATGAACTTCTTGATAATTAAGCTTTCGCCATCGTCAGACAGTGAAGAATTAAATACTTCGTATTTTTCAAGTGCTTTAGCTACCGCTTTCATTACGAATACAAGTGGCGTGATCTTAAGACCAGACTTAACTTTCGCATGGTAAGCATTCTGCTCTTTACGGAAGTCTTCAACTTCAGTGATATCTGCTTCGTCGAACTGGGTAACGTGTGGGATAGTTGCCCAGTTACGATGTAAGAACGGACCAGAGATTTTCTGAATACGCGATAGCTTTTGCTCTTCAATTTCACCAAACTTGCTGTGATCGACAGGTTTAACCGGCACAATTTGAAGCACGTTGTCACCCACATGCGCATTACCTGACGCGGCAGCAGTTTTAGGCTTAGCCAGTTCAGCTTTGACGTATTCTTGAACATCTTCTTTCAAAATACGGTTCTTGCGACCAGAACCTTTAACCCGGGTAAGATCGACACCAAACTCGCGCGCAATACGACGTACTGATGGAGAGGCATGGGCTTTTCCACCGTTGTCTTGAGCCGACTCTTGTATAGCTGGCACAGACTTTTGCTCTGATGCACTCACAGTTGATGCATTAGCAGTTGCAGCCTTTTTAGGCGCTTCTGACTTGCTTTCAGCTTTACTTTCATTCGCGTTGCTAGCTTCTTTGCCTGAAGACTGCTTGTCAGCAGATTCGGCGCTTGCCGAAGAGCCGCCACTAGTTTCTAATTTAACGACTAGTGTGCCTTGCTTAACCTTATCGCCCGTTTTGATAAAGACTTCTTTGATGGTACCCGCATGTGTTGAAGGTACATCCATAGTGGCTTTGTCGGTTTCTAGCGTTATTAGGCCGTCTTCTTTTTCAACAGTATCGCCGGCAGATACAAGCACATCGATAACGTCAACTTCACCGTCTTCACCAATATCAGGTACTGCAACTTCGATAGTCTCGCTGCTTGCTTCTGCTTGAGGTGCTGATTCTTGTTGGCTCGACTCTTCGCTAGAAGACGCTTCTGATTTTTCAGCTTTCTCAGTTGAAGACGACTCGCTTGAACCGCCTTCACCAGCAATTTCAAGCTTAATCACTACCGTGCCTTCTTTTACCTTATCACCATTACTGATAAGAACTTCTTTCACTGTACCTGCGTGCGTTGAAGGAACGTCCATCGTCGCTTTATCAGTTTCAAGGGTAATAAGACCATCTTCTTTATCGATGGTGTCGCCCACTGAAACCAATACATCGATTACGTCAACTTCATCGTCAGAACCGATATCCGGAACGGCAACTTCAATCACTTCGCTGCCGCCAGACGCAGCGGGCGCTGCATCTGACTTGCTTTCTTCTTTCGGTGCTTCTTCTTGCTTAGGCGCTTCTTCTTGTGACGCGTTGTCTGAAGATGACTCTTCAGCAGCGCTGTCACTATCACCGTTGGCAACTTTCATCTCACCAATCACATCGCCTTCTTTGATTTTATCGCCTACTGATACAGACAGGCTTACAATCTCACCTTCAAACGGTGCTGGGATGTCCATAGACGCTTTGTCACTTTCAACAGTAACAACGCCTTCCTCTGCCTCAATGTTGTCGCCTACGGCAACACATAGCTCGATAACTTCAACTTCGTCACCGCCTACGTCGGGTACGATAATCTTTTGAATATCTGACATATGTAAAATACCTTATCTGGCTTACGCGTAAAGTGGGTTAAGTTTTTCAGCGTTTATATCAAAACGCTTAATGGCTTCTGCTACCACTTTCTTCTCAACGTCACCGCGCTGAGCTAATTCGTAAAGTGATGCCACCACAATGTACGACGCATTAACTTCAAAGTGTGTACGCAAGTTTTCACGGCTATCGCTTCGACCAAAACCATCTGTACCTAGGCAGCGATATTCAGTATCGATAAACGCGCGTACTTGATCAGAGTAGTTCTTCACATAGTCAGTGGCAGAAATTGCTGGACCTGCATCTTTCGTAATCACCTGACCGATGTAAGGGACTTTTTGCTCGGCTTCTGGGTTTAGCATGTTCCAACGTGCTATGTCTTGACCTTCGCGGGCTAGCTCGTTGAATGAGGTTACCGAGTAAACGTCAGACGATACGTTGTAGTCTTCACAAAGAATCTGCGCTGCTTTACGTACTTCGTTCAAGATAGTACCTGAGCCCATTAACTGAACGTTAAGCTTAGACTTGTCGTTTTCAACGCGCTCTAGCTTGTAGATACCTTTAATGATTTTCTCTGCAATATCATCTTCTTCTGGCATTGCAGGGTGCTGATAGTTCTCGTTCATCAGCGTTAGGTAGTAGAAGATATTTTCGTTGTTACCGTACATACGACGCAGACCGTCTTGAATGATAACCGCCACTTCGTAACCATACGTTGGGTCGTAAGTAATACAGTTTGGAATTAGGTTCGCCTGAACATGTGAGTGGCCATCTTGATGCTGTAGACCTTCACCATTTAGTGTTGTTCTACCTGCTGTTGCACCCAAAAGGAAACCACGTGCTTGGCTATCGCCAGCCGCCCATGCTAAGTCGCCAACGCGTTGGAAACCAAACATCGAATAGTAAATGTAGAACGGAATAGTGGTAGCGTTACAGGTTGAGTAAGACGTACCTGACGCAACCCACGATGCCATTGCACCTAACTCGTTAATACCTTCTTGTAGTACCTGACCTTTCTTATCTTCGCGATAGTAAGCCACTTGGTCGGCATCTTGTGGAACGTATTTTTGGCCTTCGTTAGCGTAAATACCAACCTGACGGAACAAGCCTTCCATACCGAACGTACGAGCTTCATCAGGAATAATGGGTACAATGCGCTTGCCAATTTTCTTGTCTTTAAGCAAAGCGTTTAGTACGCGTACAAATGTCATGGTAGACGACACCTGACGATCGCCAGATCCTTTCAGAATGGCGTCAAAAGCTTTAAGTTCTGGCACTTCAAGCTGCTCTTCAGCCTGCTCTCTGCGCGCAGGTAAATAACCGCCAAGCGCTTCACGACGCTCTTTAAGGTACTTAAGCTCTTCGCTGTCTTCTGGGAAGCGGTAGTAAGGAAGGTCGGCAATTTTGTCGTCTTCCACAGGAATGTTGAAACGATCGCGGAATTTCTTAATTGATTCCACGTCCATTTTCTTCACGTTGTGCGCAACGTTTTGTGCTTCACCTGAAGAGCCAAGACCAAAACCTTTTACAGTTTTCGCTAGTATTACCGTTGGACGACCTTTGGTGTCGATAGCTTTTTGATACGCAGCAAATACTTTAACCGGATCGTGTCCACCACGGTTCAAGCGCCAGATATCTTCATCTGAATAGTTAGCTACAAGCGCTTTGGTTTCTGGGTACTTGTTGAAGAAGTTTTCACGGGTGTATTTTCCGCCCTTCGCTTTACAGTTTTGGTATTCACCATCCACTGTTTCACCCATAAGCTGAATTAGCTTACCAGACTTATCGCGCGCAAGAAGTTCATCCCAGTAACTTCCCCAAATGACTTTAACCACTTCCCAGCCTGCGCCGCGGAATGTGCCTTCAAGTTCTTGGATAATCTTACCGTTACCACGTACAGGGCCGTCTAGGCGCTGTAAGTTACAGTTGATAACAAATGTTAGGTTGTCTAGGCCTTCGCGAGATGCCAAGCCAATTGCACCCAATGATTCTGGCTCATCACACTCACCATCACCCATGTAGCAGTACACGCGCTGATCTGAACAGTCTTTTATACCACGATTGGTTAGGTACTTAAGGAAGCGAGCAGTATAAATAGCTTGAAGTGGACCTAAGCCCATAGAAACCGTTGGGAACTGCCAATAATCTTTCATCAAGTGAGGATGAGGGTACGATGATAAGCCATCGCCAGCACACTCTTGACGGAAATTGTTTAGCTGCTCTTCAGTTAAATTACCTTCAATGAAAGAACGAGCGTAGATCCCCGGAGAAATATGCCCTTGAGCAAAAATAAAATCGCCGCCCTTGCCATCTTTTGGCGCTTTAAAGAAGTGGTTAAAACCCACATCGTACAGCATGGCTGAAGAGGCAAAGCTACCAATGTGACCACCAAGTTCTAGATCTTTCTTAGACGCTCGCAATACTATCATTAGTGCGTTCCAACGAATTGCTGCACGAATACGCGCTTCAATCGTTAGGTCGCCAGGCATGTTAGGTTCTTGCGCCGCAGGGATAGTGTTGATGTACGCAGTTGTTGCGTCATACGGTAAGTGTGCTCCGCTACGACGAGCTTTATCAACTAGCTTCTCAAGTAAGTAATGAGCGCGTTCTACACCTTCCTCTTCGAATACAGACTCGAGGGCATCTAGCCACTCTTTAGTTTCTTGAGGATCCACATCTTGGTGCATCATATCAGTCATGGTGCCATCCTATTTTTGCTTATATAGAAAATCCTCCTTGTGCATGGCTAAACCCTTGCATTGAAGGAGGAAAACTAAACTACGTTGTACTCACAGTGACCCGTTCTGGCTCACCTGCTGTTGCAGTGGCACGGGAATACTCCCGACCGGCCTCTGCGAATAATTAACCGTGTGCTCGGTGCGCGCGGCTAAATTTCTAAACGGCGCAACGCTCGCTGAACACGAGTGTCGCGCTGATTAATGGTTAATAGCGTTTTTTCAATAAACGCCAAATGTGTATTGCATGCCTGTCGCGCTGCTTCTGGATCTTGTGAAGCAATGGCTTCAACAATTTCGCGACGCTGCTTTGCAATATCTGCAACCGCATCGCTATGCACAGCAAGCATGTCTAAATTTCGTTCTATGTTGTCTACCAACATACTTTGCATGGTGCTCATCACATGTAGCAGAACCATGTTATGAGAAGCCCTGGCCATGATGATATAAAATCGGCCTAGCGCTTCCGCTTGTTCTCGCTTGCTCTCATTGGCTTTTGGTGCTGGAAGATTGTTAAGCGCTTGCTTGAGCGCGTTGTAATCTTCGGGCTGACCTCGAAGCGCCGCGTAATACGCAGACATACCTTCTAACGCATGTCTAAATTCGAGCAAATCGAACTGTGTTTCTGGTCGCGCACTCACTAAGTCCATCAGTGGGTCTGTCATAGCAGAATTGAGATTGCGATTAACGAATGTGCCGCCACCCTGCTTTCTTTCTACTAAACCGCGGGCTTGCAGGTTACCAATGGCTTCACGTAAAGAGGGACGAGACACATCAAACTGCTGCGCTAATTCGCGCTCAGGCGGTAACTTTTGCCCGGCTAAAAGCGAACCATCAAGAATCATAGATTCAAGCTGCTCGGTAATAACATCTGCTAGTTTTTTTCGCTGCTGACGCATGCGGCCTTGTCTTCCTTTGTTGAAGTCCTATTGTGAAGTCCTTTGCTGAAGTCCTTTGGTATCAATAAGAGTTGTGAATGCACTGAATACATCAGTGAAATATTCTCACAACGAAAATTGGTAATACCATTTTACCTATACAGTTTAAGGCAGATCGATTTAGAGGTAAATACTCTCAAGCATAGCAAACCTCGCTCAGTTTGCAGCGTGTAAAGCTTTATAATTGAATTTGTTAAGAAAAGTTTTCTCATCATTACTGGTCTGATGAGAAAGAAAAGAAGGAAATAGCGACGAAAAGGTCTGATATAGCGGCAGTTTTTTATTAGACCAACTATTCCCCAACAGGTAAATGTAAAAAATAATCGCTATGCCAAGCTGCCAATAACCGTAAGTGCAGACGTAACAACCAGTAAAAAAATAACATTACGTTTTGCTAATTTTACTAAAACCTTGGGTTCAACAGCCGCATTTTCAGCCTGCAATGCCTGTTCTTCAGGTGTGAGCATTTCCGCTTTTGCTGAAATAATCGTCAATACATCGTAAGCGGATATATCAAGTTGCAACGCGTGCTTTATCCACTCGGGCAATGCCCTCGAAAAATGCCCCATCATTAGCATTCCAAATGTGGTGATACGCACTGGTACGTAATCTAGTGCGAACATAAGACGACCAGCAGTTTCTCGCAAAGGATGTTGCGCCGTGCAGAGGGCTTCCGTTGTGCTTCTACTTAAACTGTAAAACAGTGCACCGGGCGCACCAAATGCCATAAACCACAGCATAACGGCTGCGTAATGCTGATAATTAAGCCAGGTTAAGTGTTGCCCAAAGCTTTTTCCCTGTACTTGAGCACTTCCTTGATTCTTTTCTTCGTATTCACCGTCTTCACTTTCACTCTGTGTATTCGCGCAATGACCAAGCTGGTCTGTATACATGCTGCAGGCTTGCAAGTCGTTACGCTCAGCTGCGTTTAAAAAGCATTTGTAAGTTGCTCTTAAGGCTGGGCAGCCAATACACAGGAATAGAACAATACTTTGTTCAATAAAGGTAAGAAAAGCACCCAGCAGAAAATACTCAACAGCGGCTAAAATGACAGCCGGAGCCAGCAAACTACTATACAAAACTGCAGAATTGCTTTTCTTTCCTATCCATCCTTTACCTGTAAGCCATTCTCTGTATTGACTAGCATATTTTTCAATGTGCCAATTCGGTTCTTTACTAATCAGCCGTTCCAAGCTTAAAACTAATAGCAAACTCATTAAAATCATGTGGTAGGTCGCTTCTTCTTTATTGGTTTATTTGTTTGTACGTTTGTTCATTTTTTGCATCATATTTCGCTGTGAGCTCGCATACTTTATAAATAGCTTGAAGCAATGCTTATATCAAATGAGTCAGGCTTTTTCTGTAACGCGCCCAATCGAAAGCTTGGCCAGGATCGGTTTTTCTCCCCGTAGCGATATCGTTGTGACCTACAATACGCCCTAACGTAATGTCTGGGTAGTGCTTAACGATAAACTCGGTAAGCTCTGTTAATGCAGCGTACTGCTCGTTGGTGTATGCCAGCGTATCTGTGCCTTCAAGCTCAATACCAATTGAGAAGTCATTACACCTGCTTTTCCCCTGAAAAGTGGACAGACCTGCATGCCATGCACGTTCATTAAATGGCACAAACTGTTCTACATTACCCGTGCGGTAAATAACGCAGTGGGCAGATACCCTCAATCCGGCAATTTCTTGATAAAATGGATGCGCAGTAGGGTCGAGCTCACCCATAAACAAATCTCTTATCCCCGACGTACCAAACTGTGAGGGTGGCAGAGAGATATTGTGAATAACTAATACGTTCACCACGGCTCCATCAGGACGTGCATCGCAGTGCGGAGAAGGCAAAAGAGTGGCGTTGTGGTAAATTGTCATGTCGCAAATCTTCTTATCGTAACGTGGTGCAAATGATGAGTATAAAAGTTATTCGGTAATTGGTTGAGACATGTTTTTAATCTCTTTTACAAAAAACCGATTACATATAGAAGTGTTACATTGCTACCTTACTAATAGCAATCAGAATTAAAACAAGGAATTAACACAGTATCTATAAGAGGCAATGATGTCTTATCATAGTGCACTATTACAGTGCCATGCAGTGTCATTCGTTTACATAAGCAAAAAGAGGTTAGAGAATAATGTCTCAGGAACAACACGAAACAAGTGCTGCTGGCAAATGGATGGTGGTTCTTGCCTGGGTCTGCGGTCTGGGACTGCTGGTTTTTGTATTCTCAGACCTATTGGAAAAACAGGTAAACCCCAACAGTGACCCAATTTCTGAGCGAATGGGTGCACAAACCGAGGTGCGTCTAAAGCAAAATCGTCAGGGGCATTATGTAACCAGTGGCTTCATTAATGGTGAAGAAGTTATTTTCTTAGTTGATACCGGAGCTACCGACGTTGCCGTTCCCGCCCATTTAGCTAACAAGTTACAATTACAGGCTGGACGCCAAGGGCTAGCGCGAACCGCCAATGGCACTGTTAGAATTGCCGAATCGACAATAGATACCCTTCGCATTGGCGATATTGAGCTACGAAACGTAAAGGCAAACTTAAATCCTGGTATGCAAGATAACCATATTTTGCTTGGAATGAGCGTTCTTCGCCAATTAGAGTTTACTCAGCGTGGCGATTGGTTAATATTGCGTACCCTGTAAAAAAGACAACCTGAAAAGACAATAGCGATGAAGATAACATCACCCGATATAGACGCCATACGCGAGCAAGTTTCTTTAGCATTAATAGAAGATTTGGGCGGAGAGCTTAATGCCGATAATGATATTACCGCCAACCTTATCGACAAAGATGTAACGGCTAGTGCGACAATTATCACCAGAGAACCTTGCGTTATTTGCGGCGTGGCATGGGTAAATCAGGCATTTGCACTTATTGACGAATCGGTAACGGTAACCTGGCATGTTGAAGATGGTGACAGCGTAGCTGCTGATACCGTGCTGGTGAGTTTGTCTGGCTCTGCACGCGCTATTCTTACCGCTGAGCGCACCGCACTTAACTTCTTGCAGACTTTATCAGCCAACGCAACCGTCACTGCTTTTTACACAAAGTTTTTGCAAGGTACGAAAACGAAAATTCTAGATACCAGAAAAACGCTTCCTGGCCTGCGATATGCGCAAAAATACGCTGTTCGCTGTGGCGGCGGACAAAATCACCGCGTTGGGCTATTCGATGCATTTCTAATAAAAGAGAATCATATATTCTCTTGCGGCGGCATTGAAAAAGCGATGAGCCGGGCTAAAGAAACTATGCCGGGTAAAACAGTAGAAGTAGAAGTGGAAAGTATCGACGAGTTCAAGCTAGCGCTTGAGGCCGGTGCAGACATAGTGATGTTGGATAACTTTACTAACGAACAGATCCAACAGGCAGTGGCGCTTAATAACGGTAAGTGTAAGCTTGAAGTGTCTGGCAATATTACCGACGAGAGACTGTCTTCTTTATCTAAGCTGGGCGTGGATTACATATCTTCTGGTGCCTTAACCAAGCATGTGCAGGCGATAGATTTATCGCTGCGTATAAATTTGGACTAATATATAGTGCAGGCTTAAGTAATATTTCGTTAGTGTTTAAGAGTACCTGGGCTTGATGTAGTGTGCTTAAATTGTGTTTTGAGGAATACGCTGGTTAATTACTTGCAAAAATTCGCAAAAAAAATGAAGGCGGGAACAGCGATAGCGGTCAACACTTAAAACATTAAATCTTGAGTATTGTATTGCCCGATATACGTCGAAAGCAAAAAGAGTTTTATACGAAAGTTCAATGACATAGACCTGCAAAGGTACAGGTGAACGTGTCATACTTGTTGAGTCAGACATAGGTATAGTTCTAGATACTTGTCAGTGACAAATAAAATTCTATACTGAGTAACAAGTACCAGGGGCGTTTAAGGACGACTCGGGTATAAACGTCAATTTGAATTTATTTAAACTTAGCGTGTTATACACGTCCCGGAGATAGACCATGATGAAAATGAATAAAACAAACCAAAAAGGTTTCACCCTAATCGAACTAATGATTGTTGTTGCGATCATCGGCATTCTTGCAGCGATTGCGTTGCCTGCTTATCAGAACTACACGCAAAAAGCGAAGTTTACTGAAGTGACTAATGCTACTGCCGCAGCGAAAACAGCTGTAGAGATTTGTGCACAGACCCTTGGAACACTAACAGGATGCTCTGGTGGAGCCAATGGTATTCCTGCAAACATAGCTGCTGGTGACACTGGTGTTACTAACAACACTGTACTGATTACAACAACTGACGGCGACATTACGGCAACAGCCTCAGTAGCTTCTGGATTAGACGGAGCGACTTATCTGCTTGATTCAACTCTCGAAGGTAACAGGGTTGTTTGGACCGCAACATGTACTCCTGCAACAATTTGTTAATGACAGGGATCATATTTTAGGCCCAGCATAACTGGGCCTTTTTAGTTTATATTGTTTAAGATGAAGAGAGTGGAATTATGTCCAGAGCTATCGCCACTTTTACTTGGCAAGGAAAGGACAGGAGCGGTAATAACCGTAAAGGAGAAATTTCTGCATCTTCTCTTTCTGAGGCAAAAAACCTATTAAGACGCCAAGGTGTCTCTGCCAACAAAGTCAAAAAACTTAGCAAGCCACTTTTCGGCTCTGGCGCTGCAAAAATAACTGCCGCGGATATTTCAGTCATCTCTCGTCAAATAGCGACCATGCTAAGCGCCGGTGTTACTCTTATTCAATCTCTTGAAATGATTGCCCAAGGTCACGCTAAAGTAAGCATGCGAAAGTTACTGGGCGAAATAACCGAGGAGGTTAAAGCGGGTAACCCTCTATCTTCAGCATTGAGAAAACACCCCAACTATTTCGATGATTTGTACTGCGACCTTGTGTATACCGGTGAGCAGTCTGGAGCCCTCGAGCTTATTTACGACCGAATAGCCACATACAAGGAAAAAGCCGAAGCCTTAAAATCTAAAATCAAAAAGGCGATGTTTTATCCTATAGCTGTGGTCGTAGTTGCGTTTATTGTAACTACTATTCTTCTTGTTTTCGTTGTTCCACAGTTTGAAGAGATATTCAGCAGTTTTGGCGCTGAACTACCGGCCTTCACGCAGTTTGTTCTAGGTATTTCTCGCTTCGTTCAAGATTACGGTATTTTTATCGCAATCGCTGTGGGTATCGCCGGCTTCTTATTTGGCCGTGCTTACAAGAAAAGCCCAAAGCTGCGAGATTCCTGCGATAAGTTCGTGTTGAAAATTCCTGTGATTGGGGAAATTCTCAGAAAAGCCAGTATTGCTCGCTTTACCCGTACCCTTGCAACAACATTCGCCGCTGGTGTACCTCTGATAGGCGCACTTGAATCTGCAGCCGGAGCCTCGGGTAATGCAGTATATCGTGATGCTATCTTATTTATGCGTAAAGAAGTAGCAGGCGGTATTCCCATGCATGTGGCTATGCGTGCGACTAACGTATTCCCCGATATGGTGACGCAGATGATTGCTATTGGCGAGGAGTCTGGTGCGGTTGATGAAATGCTAAGCAAGATTGCCACAATTTATGAAGCGGAAGTAGATGACATGGTTGATGGCTTAACCAGCTTACTCGAGCCAATGATTATGGCGGTACTTGGTGTTGTTATTGGTGGTCTAATTATTGCCATGTACCTACCTATATTTGATATGGGTAACGTGGTATAAATTGCGTTGGGAGAAAGCTTAGGCAAGATATTAATGGTTAGCATTTACGCTTAAGCTTACAAATTACCTGCCCGAAAAAACCTGATTAAACAAGCTCGCTAACCAGCGAGCTTTTTACATAACCATATATCTATATAATAATGCTGTTTATGGAAGCAACTTAATGGATGCAATGATCACCCTTAGCCAACTTCACCCAGAGTTCTTCTATCTACTCGTGTTTTTAGTCAGCTTAATGGTTGGCAGCTTTTTGAATGTGGTTATTTATCGCCTACCCATTATGATGGAGCGTAGCTGGCAAGAGGAATACGATAGTTATTTTGCCGACACTGGTGAAGGGACCAATTCTACACATGGTTCTAAGAGTGACTCCGAGAGCAGTTCAGCCCCTTTCAACCTCGTTAAACCAGACAGCACCTGCCCTAAATGTGGCCACACTATTCGCGCTTGGGAAAATATTCCGGTAATAAGCTATGTGCTGTTAAAAGGTAAATGTGCCAGTTGTAAAACAGGTATATCTCCTCGATATCCACTGGTAGAACTGTTTACAGCCATTGCATGTACCTTTACCGCTTTTCATTTTGGACCTACCCCTCAGGCGCTTTGGGCAGTTTTATTTACCTATATACTTATAGCGCTTATTTTTATCGACCTCGATAAAATGTTGCTACCCGACCAACTCACCCTGCCCCTGCTATGGCTTGGCTTACTGCTAAGTACTAATAGCATTTTTGTGAGCACCACCGACGCTATTGTAGGCGCTGCTGCTGGGTATCTTAGTTTATGGTCTGTGTATTGGCTGTTTAAGCTTGTTACTGGCAAAGAAGGAATGGGCTATGGCGATTTTAAATTACTTGCAGCGCTTGGTGCCTACACGGGCTGGCAAGGTTTGCCAGTAATAATATTATTATCATCTTTCGTTGGTGCGGTGGTAGGTATCGCCATAATGGTGGCGCAAAATAAAGGCAAGTCACTGGCTATCCCCTTTGGCCCGTATTTGGCAGTGGCAGGTTGGCTTACCCTTTTATACAAAGACACTATTATTTCTACCTATCTCGAGCTTGTATTATAAATGATCAATACTCCTTACGTTATTGGCCTAACAGGCGGTATTGGAAGCGGTAAGTCTGCTGCTACTGAGCGCTTTAAAACCCACAATATCGATGTTGTTGATGCAGATGAAGTGGCAAGAGACGTTGTAACTCCAGGGACCCTCGGGTTACACAGTATTGTGCAGCGCTTTGGGAAAAGCGTATTACTCGATGACGGCACTCTCGACAGAGCCCAACTGCGCAAGCATGTATTCGCAGGCCCCGAAGCCAAAGCATGGCTAAACAAGTTATTACATCCGCTTATTCGTGAGCGTATGCTAGAGCTAATTGCAGCCTCATCTAGCCCTTACTGCATATTATCAGTGCCCTTGCTGGTAGAAAATAAGCTTTATGAAATGTGTAGTAAGGTAGTTGTGGTGGATTGTGAAGAGGATATTCAGCTCAAGCGCGCTATGCAAAGAGATAGTAGTGACAAGCAAACCATTAAAAATATCATGGCGGCACAGGCAAGCAGAGAGGAACGCTTAAAGGCTGCAGACTACGTACTTGATAACAGCACTACGCTTACATCGTTGCACCAGCAAGTTGACGAGTTACATACTAAGCTGCTAATGCAGGTGTCTTAACGGAAAGCTCTTTATGGAGAGCTATTTTCGAAGGGCACTTAACGGAGAGTACTTAACAAAGGGCTCTCTACTTAAGTTGAAAGAATTGTGCCCTAGTTTTCTACAAGTAATTTGTTTGGAAATAATCTTGGTACAAGTAATCTGTCTATATGTCTTCCGTCTAAACGTACTCTGTCTGCGAGCACTCCGCCTGCAAGTTTTAATTAACTTGTTTTCGCTGGTTTTTGTTTGATTTTGAAACTTTTTTACTCAATTAGCATCAAAAGAAGAGTTTGATTGAGAAGTATACTTGGCTTAACCGCCTCTATGCTTTAGGCTTTAGACTTTCGCCTAACGTAAGTGTGTTTTAAGGATTTCCATGAGCGACGCTGTATTCGAATTTCCCCTTAAGGAAAAAGTGCGCAACTATCTGCGCGTAGAGCAGCTGCTTGGCCAACTTAAAATCACAGCGAAAGCAGAACAAAGTAGCTTACAACTGGTATTTTTCGAGCAGCTTTTTGAACTGCTTGACTTGATAGAACGCATCGATCTTCGTTCAGATTTAACTAAAGATTTAGAAGCCCACGAAAAAAATCTCGTGTATTGGTCTAAGCACCCCAAAATTGATACTACTGCTTTAGAACATGCACTCAAAACAGTGCTACGCCTTCGTCAAAAGATTAAAACCGACGGCCGGTTTGGCAATGCGTTAAAAGAAGATAAGCTTTTAAGCTCCATTAGGCAGCGTTTCGCCATACCCGGTGGGGCATGCAGCTTTGACCTACCTAATTTACATTTTTGGCTTCACCAGCCTCTAGAACGTCGTCTAAATGAAATAACACAATGGTTAGAAACCCTTGCTTTGCTAGACGATGCCATTACAGTAAGCCTATCGTTTATTCGCGAACGAGGTCAGTTCAAAACCACAGTTGCTGAAAGTGGTTTCTTCCAAGGTGCCGCCGAAGATAAAAATGAACTTATTCGCGTAAAATGTCGTGTAGATGAAGGCTACTACCCTACTCTGAGTGGTAATAAGTATCGCTACGCGCTGCGCTTTATGCTGTTTTCAACTGAAGACAGTAAAAGTGGTTCAGTGGAAGAAAACGTTCAATTCCTTCTGGCAGCCTGCTAACCTATAACACGCTTACATTTAATGTTACTTAACGTATTTTAGCACTGGTGAACTCTTTTTTAGGGCTCCTTATTTGTGCTGCTTTTGATTTATTTTATACGCTGCTTTTTCAATATGCTGACTCGAAGACGTAACTTAAAGACTTGATTTGATAGCTTGGATGGAAGCTTATTTTAAGAGCTCAGCTTGAGTACTTAGTTTATAGTCTTATTTTCATCCTTGATATAAATTCTTTTATTGGAGAGATAGATGGAAGTCAAATGCCCCATATGTACCAAACCCGTAGTTTGGTCACCCGAAAGTGAATATCGCCCTTTTTGTAGTAAAAAATGTCAGCTAATTGACTTAGGTGAGTGGGCTGGAGAAGACAGAAAAATAGCGGGCAAGCCTGCCGATGATGCAACGCCGCAATCTATCGATATAGAAGAGATTGAAGCAATGCTAGCCGAGCAGCCAGACGACTTTTTTAAACACTAATTTTTCTTTTAAAGGAACATCATGATTAATTCTATCGCATTAGTCGGTGGCACTCACGGTAACGAAATGAGCGGTATTCAGCTCGTTCAAAACTGGGAAGATAATGGCGTACCGTCTCAGTTTAGCAGCCTAGATATTACGCTCTACAAAGCTAACCCCGCCGCTATTGCTGCAAACGTGAGATTTTTAGAGGAAGATCTCAATCGCCAATTTACTAACCAAGCACTTTCGAGTAGTCGGCACACCAAGACGCCAAACTCTTTAGGCAGCATCTCGCAAGAACAAGAGCTTGCAGCAGCGATCAATGCTCAACTAGGTCCCAAAGGTGCTTCAACAACCGATTTAGTGATTGATATTCACAATACCACCAGCAATATGGGTGCAACCCTTATCATTCTTGATACCAGCGATGTATATATAAAAATGGCTCGCTACGTAAAACAACACATGCCCGAAGCCAATATTCTGGTAGAAGATGAGAAGCCCTATCATGAGCACGGCTATTTATGCACTACCGGAAAGCTGGGGGTAATGATAGAAGTAGGCGCACAGCCACAAGGCGTGCTGAGAGAAGATGTATTTTTGTCTACACAAAAAATGGCAGAAGTGCTGTTGAGTTTTTGTATCGCACTAAATAACAATGAGTGCGATAATTTGCCACCGTGTGAGGCATTTCGTTTAGGAGAAAATGTGTCATTTCCGCTCAACGAAGAAGGAAATCGCACGGCAATGATTCATCATTCTATTCAAGATAATGATTTTGTGCCGTTAATGCCCGGTAACCCTATGTTTAGAGGGTTTGATGGTAAAGATATCGTGTGGCATGGCGATGAGCCTACCTACCCTCACTTTATTAATGAGGCCGCCTATCACAAGTTAGACGTGGCGTTTGCCACATCTGAACGCATAGAAATCTAACTTTTCTCTGCTATTGATATCAAGCTTAAAACTGTCCACAGAAATAGCGTGGAAGTAGCATAGGAATACCGCACATAAAAAAACAGCTACATCGCGTAGCTGTTTCTTTATTTCTGCGTTAGCTGCTTTTTTAATTCAGCGTTAGCTGCTCTCACGAAAAACAATTGTATTGCCAATACCAGCAGGTTGAGCTACCAGCTAATTCAATTGCTTATTTATTCTCTTCCGTTAACGCTTGAATGATAGCCACATTAGCTTCCGGAAAGTCTTTCACGTTTAAGTCATTAACAGCCTGCCAGCGTGATGACTGGCCTTCCTTGCCATGAGGCTCGCCATTGAAGTTAGTCACGCGATGCACATCTAGCTTTACGTACTTATCACCATAGTCATGCTCGATAACTATGAGTGGCTCGCTAGACAAAACATCTATACCAATCTCTTCAGCAAGTTCCCGCTTGAGTGCTTCAGTCACGGTTTCACCGTTTTCTACTTTGCCCCCGGGAAACTCCCATTTACCGCCTTGGTGGACGTCTTTCGAGCGAAGAGTGGTAAAGATATCACTACCGCGGGCAACTACGCCCACGGCAACGTGTACTCGCTTCATTAGCTTAACTTACCGTGGCACTGCTTATACTTTTTACCAGAACCGCATGGGCAAGGGTCGTTACGACCAACCTTAGGCCCGTTTCTCACTGCGGTACGAGGCGTGTCGCTTGCTTCTTCTGGCTTTGCAGAGGCGTCTTGATGCTCAAAGTTTTTGGGCACATCGTCAGCCTGACGACGCTGCTCTTCAACTTTTTGTACATCTTCTTCGGCCTGCACTTTCACACGCGCAAGAATTGTTATTACTTCAACTTTCAGAGTTTCAAGCATTTGAGAGAACAGCGCAAAAGACTCTCGCTTATATTCCTGCTTAGGGTTCTTTTGAGCGTAACCGCGCAAATGAATTCCCTGACGCAAGTGGTCCATTGCCGCCAAATGCTCTTTCCAGTGACTGTCTAAATTTTGCAGCATTACCGCTTTTTCAAACTGACGTAGCACTTCTGGGCCAACAATTTTCTCTTTTTCTGTATAAGCGCTTACCACTTCCTCCAGAATACGCTCTCTAAGCTTTTCTTCGTAAAGCTTGTCGTCGTTTTCTAGCCATGTTTGAAGGGGTAGATCAGTGGCAAAATCTGCTTTAAGGCGCTCTTCCAGCCCTTTCACATCCCACATTTCTTCCAACGACTGTGGCGGGATATATTCATCCACTACGCTGCTAATAACATCTTCGCGAATTGCTGTAATCGTTTCGCTAATATCGCCCTCGTCCAGCAGTTCGTTGCGCTGCTCGTAAATAACTTTACGTTGGTCGTTGGCCACATCATCGTATTCAAGAAGCTGCTTACGAGTATCGAAGTTGCGACCTTCCACTTTGCGCTGTGCATTCTCGATAGCGCGAGTTACCCACGGGTGCTCGATAGCTTCGCCACGCTCCATACCTAAGCGCTTCATCATGTTGCCCATTTTTTCAGAGGCAAATATTCGCATAAGTGCGTCGTCTAGCGACAGATAAAAACGACTTGAGCCCGGGTCACCTTGACGACCAGAACGACCACGAAGCTGATTGTCAATACGACGTGATTCGTGACGCTCGGTACCAATGATATGTAAACCACCGGCGGCAAGCACTTCGTCGTGACGCTTTTTCCACTCTGCTTTTATCTTTTCAATTTGAGCTTCAGTTGGGTTCTCAATTTTTTCAATTTCGGCCTGCCAATTTCCGCCAAGCACGATATCTGTACCACGTCCCGCCATATTTGTAGCGATAGTAACGGCACCCGTTTTACCCGCCTGGGCAACTATATCAGCCTCATGCTCGTGGAACTTAGCATTCAATACTTTGTGCGGAATTTTTGCCTTTTTCAGAATTCGTGAAATAAGCTCCGAATTTTCGATAGATACCGTACCTACCAGAGTAGGCTGACCGCGCTTAACACAATCTTTTATATCTTCTACTATGGCTTCGTATTTCTCTTCGGCCGTTAGGTAAATGAGGTCGGCCATGTCTTTACGCTGCATAGGTTTATTCGTTGGAATAACCACAGTCTCAAGACCATAAATATGTTGAAATTCGAATGCTTCAGTATCTGCGGTACCCGTCATACCCGCGAGCTTGTTATAAATGCGGAAGTAATTTTGGAAGGTAATAGACGCAAGCGTTTGGTTTTCGTTTTGAATGCGAACACCTTCTTTTGCCTCTACAGCTTGGTGTAAGCCTTCTGACCAACGGCGGCCTTCCATTGTGCGACCCGTGTGCTCATCAACAATGACAATTTGGTCGTCTTTAACAATGTAGTCTACGTCTTTGGTAAAGAGCTTATGCGCACGTAGCGCAGCATTAATGTGGTGCAATAATGATATATTTCCTGCGGCGAATAGTGATTCACCCTCAGGCAACACACCCTCTTCCTGCAGAATTTCTTCAACATGAAGTTGTCCGCGCTCGGTCAGGTGAATTTGCTTGGCTTTAAGGTCGATTGTGAAATCGCCGTCACCTTCCTGGCCTTCTTCGTCTTCTTTTTCTTGCTGTACTAATTTCGGAATTATCGTATTGATACGACGATAAAGCTCAGAGCTATCTTCAGCTTGACCTGAGATAATAAGAGGCGTTCGTGCTTCATCAATCAAGATTGAGTCAACTTCATCCACGACTGCATAGTTAAGTGGGCGCTGCACTCTGTCTTGTGGGCTAAACGCCATGTTGTCGCGAAGATAATCAAACCCAAATTCGTTGTTCGTACCGTATGTCACATCAGCTTGGTAGGCTTTACGCTTTTCCTCAGATGACATGCCCGGCACGTTACAACCTACTTCCATACCCAAGAAATTGAAAAGTTGGTTACTCCACTGCGCATCACGCTTGGCAAGGTAGTCGTTCACGGTAATAACGTGAACACCTTTTCCAGAAAGTGCATTTAAGTAAGTAGGCAACGTAGCGGTAAGAGTTTTACCTTCACCAGTACGCATCTCTGAAATGTTACCTTGGTGAAGAACTTGCCCGCCTAGCATTTGAACGTCAAAGTGACGCATACCATAAACACGCTTACTGGCTTCTCTTACCGTAGCAAACGCTTCGTTGAGCAGCGCATCTAAGGTTTCACCCTTTTCAATGCGGGCTTTGAATTCTTCGGTTTTCGCTTTTAGCGCCTCATCAGAAAGCTTTTCATACTCTGCTTCCAGTGCATTGATGGCATCTACGTTTTTACGTAATTTTTTTAATAGTCGGTCGTTTCTACTTCCGAATACTTTTCTTAGGATGCTTGAAAACATTAGCTTTTTTATTCCACTACTTGTCGAGACGCTATACCAAAAGTACAGCAAAATTAAATAATTAAGGCGTATACCAATACCAGGCAATGCCTTGCGATTTTTATGTAACTAGCGCGCAAAAACGAACAGCGTTTTCATTGCTTGCTACCCTTGATGCAGGTGTAAAACCTACTAACCTGGCTGCTACCTTACTTTTTTCTTACAAAAGGCAGAGGATCGACTTGTTTTCCGTTTCTTATTACTTCGTAGTGAACGTGGGCCCCGGTCGAGCGACCGGTATTGCCCATTTTTGCGATAGGTTGCCCTTTGGTAACCACATCACCTATCGAAACAGATAAGGTATCGTTATGCCCATAACGGGTAACAAAACCATCTCCGTGATCAATTTCTACAAGTTGGCCATAGCCATAGCGTTCGCCAGCCCAGGTAACAATACCTGCCGCTGTAGATACTACGTCTATTCCCGCTTGCCCAGCAAAGTCCAGCCCTTTGTGCATAGCAGGCTCGCCAGTAAACGGGTCGGCACGCATACCGTAATAAGAAGACAACCACCCCGACGCAATCGGACGACCAGATAATCGACTCTGCTCTTGTATATGGTGACCCCGTACTAAATTTTCAAGCATAGCTAACTGTTGCGATTTCAAGTCGAGTGATTGCTCTAGCTTTGCTATCTCATGAAGAATGGGGTCGTCTTGGGTGTTGTCTGGTATCGATACCGGTACGAAAGCGTCCAGGTCAGTCGCTGACATACCTAATTCTGTTGCTATCTCCTTTCCCTGCTCATTGAGCAAGGTAGCTTTAGCCGAGAGCTCAGCCACGCGAGATAGTAAAACGTTTAATTTCGTTGTGGTTTCTTTCTTCAGTGATTCAATATCGTCTTTGGATTCGTCTAACTGAGTTTGCGCTAAACGAACACGAGCAATATCTTCAGGAACTGATTCTGTTGAACGACTAGACACAAGCATAAAAATAGAAGTAAGCACAGTTGCGCTCACAAGCGTACGAACACTGACACTGTGCCGATAGCGTGTATTTTTACCTGCTAGTGTAATTGTTAACTTCATACCACGTAACGGATTTGGGTTTCACACTCTTTTCATTGCTTTGCGCTTAGCGATATCGCCAACGCTTTTTTGTTAGTCGCTTCGTTATGAGCGTTGAGGTGAAAGTACTACAAAATAGTGGCTTACTTTATCATTTATTTGAACGATTGCCACGTGAAAAAAAACCGCCATAAAGGCGGCTTTTTGAAATTATGCTAATACGGGCTGTGCGTAGCGAATTGGCGCAGACTCTTGAGAGTCGTAAGTCACATATTCCCAACAATCTTGCTGCGCAAGTAACGCGTTAAGAAGTTTGTTGTTTAGGCCATGCCCTGTTTTGTAAGCTCTAAGCTCACCAATTAGGCTGTTTCCACCTAAGTACAGATCACCGATTGCATCAAGGATCTTGTGCTTTAGGAATTCGTCATCGTAACGCAAACCTTCGGGATTAAGAACGCGAAATTCATCTAGCGCCACTGCGTTTTCCATGCTGCCACCTAGTGCAAGGTTATTAGCATTCATGTATTCTAAATCTCGCATAAAACCGAACGTACGCGCACGGCTCACTTCATTAACGTATGAACACGAATCGAAATCCATCACCATATGCTGGCGGGTTTCACTGATAACAGGATGATCGAAATCGATTTTAAAATCGACGCGAAAACCGTCGTAGGGCACAAGTTCGGCCCACTTATCTTCGTCTTCAACACGCACAGGCTTTTTAATACGAATAAACTGCTTTGGTGCGTTAAGTTCTTCAATACCAGCGGTTTGAAGAAGAAATACAAACGGACTTGCACTTCCATCCATGATAGGCAATTCGTTGCTGTCTACTTCAACAATAATATTGTCAATACCCAAGCCAGCAAGAGCAGAAGCAAGATGTTCAACGGTCTGAATAGTTACACCGTCTTCGTTATTTAAACACGTGCACAGCATAGTGTTCCCTACCGCATTAGCGCGAGAAGGAATATCAACATGTGGGTTAAGGTCAACACGCCTAAACACGATCCCCGTGTTCGCAGGCGCAGGCCGGAGAGTCATCGTGACCTTTTCCCCTTTATGCAGACCAATACCAGTTTCTTGAACCGATTGCTTGATTGTACGTTGTCTAATCATTTGCTTATGCTTTTACCTTTTAAAAAAGCGGGCGCGAATTATAGTGAGTTATTACTCACATGTCAAAAAACACACAAATACAGGGTTTCCCCGCAGCGTTTGTCTCTATCTATGTTAGCGCCTATGCAGGTCCTAATTTGACCTACGCATACACAGTGTTTAACTAATTGCTATGCGTAAGACCCTAACAGAACAAAAAATTCCCTGCAACTTCGCGCAATTATTCGCAGTTGTTCGCAGCCTTTCACAGTGTCTCGAAGCCCTTTACAGTTTTTCAAGAAAACAAGGCAGTACGTTAATCTGCCTGTTTACGTAGAAACGCAGGAATATCCAAATATTCCAAATCATTGTCAGGCTGAGCGCTGTCTTCTGCTTTTAATGCTTGGTTACCTTCGGTACCACCAACAGAAGAACGCGACTCACCAGCGTTGTTGCTACTTCCGTATTCTTTAGCCGGCTGAGTTAAACGTGAACCCTCAGTACTTACTAAAGAAATATCAGCCTTTCGCTCTGCGCCAATGCCCGTTGCAACAACGGTAACACGAAGCTCGTCAGTCATTTCCATATCAATAACAGTACCAACAACCACTGTCGCGTTTTCAGAAGCGAACGCTTTTACTGCGTTACCTACTGTTTCAAACTCGTCGATAGCGAAATCTGGGCCAGCCGTAATGTTAACAAGAATACCTCGTGCACCCGACAAATCGATATCTTCCAACAGTGGACTGGCGATAGCTGATTCTGCAGCTTCTTCAGCGCGGTCTGGACCACTTGCCGCGCCACTGCCCATCATGGCTTTACCCATTTCAGACATAACCGTTCTTACGTCGGCGAAATCCACATTGATCAAACCAGGGCGTGTAATCAGTTCAGCGATACCTTGAACCGCACCGCGTAACACGTCGTTTGCCGCACTAAATGCTTGAAGTAATGGCGTACCTGGCCCCATCACTTTGAGCAGTTTTTCGTTAGGAATAGTAATAAGCGAGTCTACGTTATTAGCTAATTCAACAATGCCCTGCTCTGCAAAAGAGGTACGTTTCTTCCCTTCAAAAGGAAACGGTTTTGTTACCACTGCAACAGTCAGAATACCCATTTCACGAGCAATTTTTGCCACCTCGGGCGCAGCACCTGTCCCGGTACCACCACCCATTCCGGCAGTGATAAACACCATGTCGGCGCCGTCTAACGCTTGACGAATAGTTTCTCTGTCTTCTTGCGCAGCATCTCTACCAATATTGGGATCGGCGCCTGCGCCCAACCCTTTAGTCACACTTGAGCCAATTTGCAGAGTAATGTCTGCATTTGAACTACGAAGTACCTGTGCATCGGTGTTTACCGCGATAAACTCTACGCCTTCAATGCTTTGAGACACCATGTGCTCAACAGCATTACCGCCGCCACCGCCTACGCCGATGACTTTGATTACGGCTTCTTCGCCGTGACTATCCATTAATTCGAACATACTTACTCTCCGGTTGTACGTCTTTAAAACACTACACTAGGTCATCTACAAAGGCTTATTGCATCCTGCTAGCCTAAATGCCATAGCAATAGCGCCCCCTAAAAATTAAAATTCACCTTTAAACCAGCTTTGCACTCTGTGAAACAAGCTTTCACTCGATTTCTGCGTACTGGAATTCTTATTTTCATTTTGTGCTTTACCGTATTGCAGTAAACCCACTACCGTTGCAAAGCCGGCATCGTCAACGTATTCAGCTAAGCCTTTTACGTCAATGGGTTTGCCCACACGCACGGGCATCTGAAAAAGCTCTTCAGCAAACTCTACTGCACCTTCCATTTTGGCGGTGCCTCCTGTTAACACAAGACCAGCAGCAACTTGCTCTTCCAGACCACTGGCACGAATTTCATCGTGTACCAGTTCAAAAAGTTCTTGATAGCGAGGTTCAATAACCTCAGCTAATGTATGACGAGACATTACCCTAGCAGGACGACCGCCTACACTAGGTACCTCAATACTGTCTTCCATACTCACCATATCTTTTAATGCACAGGCATAATTAATTTTAATTTCCTCTGCATTGCTAATTGGCGTTCTAAAAATTTTCGCTATATCACTGGTAATTTGATTGCCAGCTACTGGTATTACAGCAGTGTGACGAATTGCGCCATCTGTGTAAATAACCATATCCATGGTGCCGCCACCAATATCGACAACACATACGCCTAATTCACGCTCATCGTCGGTTAGCACAGCGTAACTTGAGGCCAATGCGGAAAAAATAAGCTGATCGGCATTCAGCTCGCAGCGCTCAACGCATTTCACCATATTTTTAGCCATATCATCTGCACAGGTAATAATGTGTGCATCGGCTTCCATGCGAACCCCTGACATACCAATCGGATTTTTAATTCCCTCTTGTACATCAATGGTAAATTCTTGTGGTAGCACATGTAACAAGCGTCTTTCCGCAGCAATAGGTACACTACGCGCCGCATGTATCACATTATCTACGTCTTCTTGTGTAACTTCTTGGTTATTGATCGGCACCATACCGTTTTCGTTCTGGCATTTAACATGGCGCCCAGAAATTGACATAAACACAGAAGAAACGCGGCAATCTGCCATCAGTTCCATCTCATTTACTGCGCGCTGTACCGACTTCACTACCAAATTCAAATCGTTGACGCCGCCTTTATCCATGCCTTTTGATGCATGGGTACCCACGCCAACAATACTGATTTGATCATCATCTAGCACTTCGCCCACCACGGCCTTCACTTGGCTGGTGCCGATATCTAGTCCTACAATCAAATTGCGTTCAGCAGGTTTTGACATGGTTTCCTTAACTCTCTTTGTTTGTGGCATTGTCGTCGTTCCAACCAACGGCAACGCCCGTGTCATAGCGAAGGTCGACATAACGTACGGCCTTCTCTTGTTGCGCCAATAACGGATAAACATCAATAAACCGCTGTAGTCTATCGATAAAGTCCTGACGCCCTAAATTCAATCTAATACCGTTCTCTAACTGTACCTGCCAAGCAAATCTCTCGCTTAACGACAGTTCATCAATAGCCATATTGGTAGTAGCCATCAACGCGTGCATGCTATTAAAGCCTTCTAACGCGGTTTTCTCACTACCACCAGGACCGTAAAGTCTCGGCAATTCCATTTCTACCCCTTCGTCATTGAAGGTATCACCATATGGATTGAGCAATAAATCTTCGTTCCATTTTGCAACAGCTTGCTGCTCTACCAAATAAATCTTTAGTGTATTTGGCCACTTTTTTCGCACCGAAGCGCGGTATACCCAAGGCTGCGACTCAACCAATTCGAACACATCATTAACGTCTAACGCAAAGAAGCTTCCAGGCTGTGCTTTTCTTATCAGCCTCTCTAGCTTGGTAATATCGATATGCTGGTACTCACCAGAGAAATCGATTACCTGCACCGGCATTTGCTGTTCGTCATGCAAATACTGGTTTGCCTTAATTGCACCTACAACGAGCCCAGCAATAACAAACAACAAAAACGCAATGCCAGTCCACATTGTGCGCTTATTTCGTTTTTCTGCCCTACTGCTAGCAGTTTTACTAGCGCTAGCAGTTTCACCAGAAACGCTAGGGGTATTTCGAGCTGCTGTTGCCATAGTTACAAAGTGTCTTTTGTATAAACGAAACACTTTTTCATATTTCGCTTATGCACCGCTATTTTACCCATCTACCTTTTCTGTCCCGGTGTTAAAGCTTGTTGATAGAATGCTGAGTACTAGTTCATCAAAACTTACACCGGCAACTTTGGCAGCTTTAGGCACCAAACTTTTTTCAGTCATACCCGGCACCGTATTCGCCTCAAGTAAATAAAACTGGCGCTGGTTATCCTGCATCACATCTACTCGTCCCCAACCGCTGCCTGAAATAGCGTTAAACGCACGAGACGCCAATGAAGCCAGTTGCTCTTCTTGCGCCTCTGACAAGCCGCTTGGGCAGAAGTATTCGGTAGTATTATCCTGATATTTCGCAGCATAGTCGTAGAAAGTGTGAGGCGTAGACATACGAATTGACGGTAAGGCTTGGCCCTGAACCACTGAAACAGTGAACTCTGGTCCGTCTATATACTGTTCTAGCAATACCTGGTCATCGTACTGAAAGGCGTCTTGCACAGCTGTTTCTAATTGTTTAGCGCTTGTCACTTTTGCCATGCCAATACTCGAGCCTTCCTGGGCCGGTTTTACCATGACCTCATTTCCCAATTTTTCCATTATAGCGCTGCACTTACCAGCTTCAAAGCGCCTTTTGTCAGCTATTTCATATTTTGCAGTTGGCAGTCCTAAACTTTGCCACACTTGCTTAGTATGAATCTTATCCATTGCCAAAGCAGAGCCTAAAACACGACTTCCGGTGTAGGGAATTTTCAGCAGTTGAAGCGCTCCCTGCATAGTACCATCTTCACCGCCTCTACCGTGTAACATAATGAGTGCGCGATCGACGTTTAAGTCTATTAAATCAGTAAGTGGACGCTCTGCAGGATCAAATGCAAATGCGTCTACTCCCTGGCGCAATAATGCATTGAGCACGGTTTTACCAGAATTAAGCGATACAGCACGCTCTGCAGAGTCACCACCAAGCAACACAGCAACTTTTCCATATTCTGCGGGAGTATGTGTGGTTAACAAGGGCTTAAACATGGTTAACTCCTTGTTGTGCAAGCTTTGCGGGTTCTAGCTCGCAGGTCGCAAGCGACTTGGCTATTTGACCAATATTACCTGCACCTTGAGTCATCACAATATCGCCATCTTGTAAAATGTTCGACAATATTCCAGGCAATGCGTCTTTATCTCCCACATAAACCGGTTCAATTTGCCCTCGCAAGCGAATTGAACGACATAGCGACTTGCTGTCAGCTCCTTCAATGGGCTGCTCACTCGCAGCATAAACGTCAAGCAGTAAGAGCGCATCCACACTCGATAACACTTCAACAAAGTCCTCGTAAAGGTCTCGAGTTCGCGTGTATCGATGTGGCTGATACACCATCACTAAGCGGTTGTCTGGCCAGTTAGCTCTTGCAGCAGCAATGGTCGCTTTTACTTCTGTAGGGTGATGGCCGTAATCATCTACCAAGCACACTTCACCTTTGCTGGTGTTGAACGTTCCTAGTTGCTCAAAACGACGCCCAATACCACCAAAATTAGCCAAGGCACTCACAATAGACTCGTCATCAATGCCCTCATCAGACGCTACTGCAATGGCAGCTAGCGCATTGAGTACATTGTGATTCCCAGTAAGATTAAGCGTAATGTCTAACGGCTTGCTGTCAGGGCGGTGCACTGTAAAGTTTGCCTTTCCAAAAGACAGCTTAATGTTTTCTGCGCGATAATCGTTATGGTCTTCAAAACCATAGGTGAGAATGCTTCGACCAATACGAGGGCGAATTTCTTGGATGTTGGCATCATCACCGCACATAATTGCTTGTCCGTAGAACGGCAGATTAGATAAAAAGTCTACGAAGGTGTCTTTCACTTTTGAGAAATCGCCGCCGTAAGTGCCCATGTGGTCAGCTTCAATATTGGTGACTACAGACACCATAGGCTGAAGGTGCAAAAATGACGCATCACTTTCATCGGCCTCAGCAATTAAATAACGGCTTTTACCCAAACGAGCATTGGTGCCCGCGCTGTTTAGCAATCCACCGATAACAAACGTTGGGTCGTATTCTGCCTCAGCAAAAATCGTCGAAATTAAACTGGTTGTAGTGGTTTTCCCGTGGGTACCGGCAATGGCAATACCGTGACGAAAACGCATCAACTCCGCCAGCATTTCAGCACGACGAATAATGGGAATGCGAGACTCTCGCGCTACTATTATTTCAGGATTCTGTTCGTTGATAGCACTCGAAACGACTATCACGTCCATACCTTGTACATTATCAGCTTTATGCCCAATTTTAACGTCAACGCCTAATTCACTAAGACGCTTCGTCATAGGCCCTTCTTGGATATCCGAGCCAGAAATTTTGTACCCTTCGTTCAGTAAAACTTCTGCGATCCCACCCATACCGGCACCGCCGATACCAATGAAGAAAATATTTTTTACCCGACGCATTTGCGGGCTTTCAAATGGGGTTTTGAAAACCATTAGTCCCCTTCTCCTACCACTAACTTAATGTGGCTTACAACATTCTGTGTAGCATTGGGGCTTGCACATTCACGAGCAAGCTCTCCCATTTTCAAACAGTCGCTTGGATGTTGAATCCAATTACGCACTGATTGCCCTAAATTCTCTTTTAATACTGATTGCGCAATCATTATTGCTGCATTGTGCTTCACTAGCGACTGCGCATTTTTTGTTTGATGGTCGTCTACCGCATGAGGCAAAGGCACAAAAATAGCGGCTCTTCCCGCGGCAGCCACCTCACTCACTGTTAGCGCACCGGCGCGACAAACGATAAAATCTGCCCATTCGTAAGCAGCTGCCATGTCATCAATAAAATCGCTAACAACCACATCGGCACTCTTAGAAACACTGCGTGCAGAATCAATGTGTACAGAACCTGTGTTTGCGTAAGTCTGCTCTACGGTTTTCGCATTTCCTTTTCCGCATTGGTGGCGAATTGAAAGCCCCTTTAACGCACTACACACTTGCGGTACGACGTCGTTAAGTACCTGAGCACCAAGGCTTCCTCCGACAACAAGCATATTCAGCGTTTTATCTGCAGACTGCTCGCCGCTGTTTTCCTGCGACTTCTGCTGTACTTCCCAAATGTCGTCCCTTACGGGGTTACCAACAACATGAACTTTGTTTTTTACTTTTACAAATTGCGCTTTAGCATCTTCGAAGCCCAGCAACACTTTGTGTGCAATCTTGCTCAAAAGTTTGTTTGTCATGCCGGCTGCAGCGTTTTGTTCGTGGATGATCACAGGAATACCCAATGACTTGGCCGCAACACCGCCCGGCCCACTTGCATAACCACCAAACCCAACGACAACATCGGGGTTTATGCGCCTTATAATTCGACGGGCTGACAGGAGGCTTTTTACAAGCGCAAACGCTCCTTTTATACGCGCACCTAATCCCTTACCACGTAAGCCCTTAACAGGAATAAAGTGAATAGGAAAATCGTATTTAGGCACTACTTGGGCTTCCATACGCTCAGGCGTTCCAAGCCATTGAATATCCCATCCCTCATCTCTAAGTGCATTGGCTACTGCCAGCCCTGGAAACACATGCCCGCCGGTTCCGCCAGCCATAATAAGACAGCGCTTAGTCATTATCGGCCTCCTCGGCAACGCGAGCTAAAATTGCTTTTATGCCTGCTTTACCCTCATCTTCGGGCTTGGCGTTTTCTACCTTGGCTTTGTCTACCTTGGCGATATCTACCTTGGTGTCTTTTTGTTTCGATTTGGTACCACCTGCCACCGTGGCTTGTTCTGACTCCTTTGCCGGTTTTACGGCAGCCTTAGACTTTCTTTTCTCACCCCGATCTAACGCCTGAACACCATCAACACGTAATTCAAAATCTATGCGCAATAAAATAGCCACTGCAGCTGCCATAATAATAAGAGAAGATCCACCATAACTAACTAGAGGTAATGTCAGCCCTTTGGTTGGAAGCACGCCAGCGCTAGCGCCGATATTTACGGCTGTTTGAAAGCTAAACCAGATGCCAATGCTGTAAGCCAAGAAACCATCGAACGCGCGTCCTCTTTCAAGTGCGTGATTGCCAATATGAAGGGCTTTTATCACCATCCAGAGAATAAGCCCTAAAACAGCAAGCACACCAACAAATCCTAATTCTTCGGCTAATATGGCCATAACAAAGTCGGTGTGAGCCTCGGGCAGGAACTCTAACTTTTGCAAACTGTTGCCTAAGCCCTGCCCAAACCAATTTCCGCGGCCATATGCCATTAACGACTGAGTTAGCTGATAGCCGGCACCAAACGGGTCGGCCCAAGGGTCTAGGAACGAGGTAACCCGCTTTAAGCGGTACTCCTCAAATACGATAAGGGCAACTACAGCCATTAACCCCACAAAGACAAGCGCAAAAAACTGCCAGAGTCTTGCGCCGGCTAAGAATAGCAGACCAATAGTGGTAGCAAACATCACAACCACAGTCCCCAAATCTGGCTGCAGCAGTAGCAACAGCGCTAGCACAAAGAAAACGCCTAACGGCTTTATAAAGCCTTTTAAATTTTCGGTAACCTCTTCATAACGACGAACTAAATACCCAGCTAAATACGCAAAGAAAAAGAGCTTGGCAGGTTCAGCGGCCTGAATAGTGATAGGCCCAATCGCAAGCCATCGTGTACTGCCGTTAACTGTGCGCCCAACTAGAAGCACCGCAACTAACAACCCAATGGCGGCGAAAAGCAAATACGGATTAGTCACCCGCCAAAACTGCATGGGCAGTTGCAGCACAACAATTGCTGCGAGTATAGCGCCCACTATGTAAATGCCGTGGCGAATAGCAAAGTAAAAAGGATTGCCGTGCAGTCTGTCTGCTACGGGCATGGATGCAGAGGTTACAATCACCACTCCAATGCTTAACAGTGCAAGGGCTATAAGCACAAGGGTGGCATCGTATGGATGCTTAGGTTGCTTCGGGCTGTCGTGACGAGCCGCAAAAAGCTGACTGAGTTTTGTAGAGGCTAACATCATGCTGCTATTACCTCTTCAACTGCGTTTTTAAACACCTGCCCGCGATGCATGTAGTTATCAAACATATCTATGCTGGCACAGGCTGGAGAAAGCAGAACAACGTCGCCATGACTGGCCGCGCTGTAAGCTCTTTTCACAGCCTCGCTCAAATCATTGCTCAACACTGTATTTTCAAACGCCTTTGCAAAAAGTTCTGCATCTTTGCCGATGGCAAAAACTTGAGCCACATGCTGCAAAAGGTACGGCGATAGGGCGTTAATATCGGCACCTTTTGCGTCGCCCCCCGCAATCAGCAAAAGTTTTCCGGTAGTAACTGGCGCAAGACCTTCAAGGGCAGCTATGGTTGCCCCAACGTTGGTCGCTTTCGAGTCATCTATAAAACGCACGCCGTTATTGGCCACTTCGACACAGCGATGAGGCGCACTGGTAAAGTTTTTAATGTGGGGCACCGCCGCCTCGGGTGAAACACCAAGTGCATGACATAAGCCCAAGGAAGCCATGACATTTAGCACATTGTGTGTACCCGCAAGCTGTATTTCACTAACGTCTATTAATGCATTACCGTTGAACGTCAGCTGGGCTTTGTCGTCAATTTGGGCAATACCAAATCCATATTCAGATTCGCCTAATCCATAATGCATAAGCTGCAAAGAGGCTGAGCGAGGCTGAATGTTATCGCCATCGCGCCAAACAATAGCAAGAGAAGCGTTATCAAAAATACGGTGCTTTACACTTGCGTAGCGTTCGAATGAGCCGTGGCGGTCGAGATGATCGTCAGACAAATTCAAAATAGTAGCCGCGTTCAGCGCTAAATTAGATGTTGTTTCAAGCTGAAAACTGGACAGCTCCAACACCACAACGTCTGCATCTGTGTCTAACGTATCTAATGCAGGAAGCCCTACGTTTCCAGCAGCTAGGGCCTTTAAGCCAGTACTATTTAGCAAATGCGTTGCCAGCAGAGTTACAGTCGTCTTGCCGTTTGAGCCCGTAATCCCCACTACAGGCTTAGTATTTAGCCGTGCAAATAGCTCGATATCACCAATCACTTCTACGCCGCAGGACTTTGCTAACGCAACTTGTTCAATTTCAGGTGAAAGCCCTGGGCTTAGCACAAGGGTGTCTACGTCATCATAGAAAGCGCTTGTAAGCGGTGACGTTTCAACTTTACCCTGCATACTCGCTATCATGTCTTTGGTTAAGTTTTCATCAGATAGCGCCGCTGAACTGCGGGTATCAAAGGCTTTAACCTTAGCGCCATGGCTGAGTAAGTAGCGCACGCAAGCCTGACCTGTCATTCCAAGGCCTCCAACTGCATAGCTGTGTTCGCGTACGTTATATGTCATTAATGACTTATCTCAGTTTCAAGGTTGCTAGACCTACCAGCACCAAAATAATAGAAATTATCCAAAATCGAACAATGACTCTTGGCTCTGGCCAGCCTTTTAATTCGTAGTGATGATGAATAGGTGCCATTCTGAATATACGCTGACCGCGCAGTTTGTAAGAGCCCACTTGCAGAATGACCGATAGGGTTTCTATTACAAACACACCGCCCATAATTATCAGCACTAATTCTTGTCTTACTAAAACGGCAAGCACACCCAAGGTGCCACCAAGCGCCAGCGAGCCCACATCACCCATAAAAACTTGCGCAGGATAGGTGTTGAACCACAAAAAACCAAGGCCAGCTCCCACCATGGCGGTACACACAATAACGAGTTCACTGGTAAGGGGAATATGAGGAATATTTAAGTAAGCTGCGAAGTTTGCGTTACCCGTTACATAAGCAAAAACGGCAAATGCACCAGCAACTAAGATGGTAGGCACAATGGCTAAGCCATCTAGGCCGTCCGTTAGGTTAACGGCATTACTTGTACCCACAATGGCAAAGTAGGTAATAATTATGAAAAACGCGCCCAACTGAGGAAAGACTTCTTTAAAGAAAGGTACCAACAGCGATGTTTCGGCACTTAATGTTGCGCTACTGTACAAGTAAAAAGCGACACCTAAAGCTATCACCGACTGCCAAAAATACTTCCAGCGCGCTATCAAACCTTTAGAATCTTTGCGAATAACCTTTCTGTAGTCATCAACAAAACCGATAATGCCGTAGGCAACAACCACAGTAAGGGTTACCAACACATAACGATTTGATAAATCTGCCCAAAGCAAACCACTAATAACAATGGCCGCTAAGATAAGTAATCCACCCATAGTCGGCGTTCCAGACTTCGACAAATGACTTTGAGGACCATCGTCGCGTACCGTCTGCCCTATCTGCATGTTTTGCAAATAGCGAATCATTTTCGGACCAATTAGAATAGCGATAAGCAGCGCCGTAAGAGTGCTTAAAATAGCCCTTAATGTAAGATAGGAAAATACATTAAACCCAGAATCAAATTGAGTTAGCCAGTCGGCTAGCCACATTAGCATTTATCGTGCTCCTCATTTGTGTTGCTTCGTGCGAATGAAGAGGCTTCGATAGCCTTTACGACACGCTCCATTTTCGAACTGCGGGAACCTTTTACTAAGATAGAAATATCCCCAAATGCATTAACCACATTGTTTTCAAAGGTTTTCACTAAGCTGTCAACGTCGGCAAAATGCGCGCCGTTAACATTAAAAGCCTGGCTAGAAAGTACACTGAAATCGCCCATGCTATACAAATAATCAATGCCCTTCAGCTTGGCATACTCGCCTATCTGCTGATGATAGAATTCCGACTCATCGCCGAGCTCCGCCATATCACCGAGCACAAGAACTCTAGTACCCGTAAAGTGACTTAATGTGTCTATGGCCGCCTTCACTGATGCAACGTTCGCGTTGTAGCTATCATCGAGCAGTCTAATTTTTGTATTCAATTGCCTAACGTTAAGGCGACCATCGACTTGCTTCATCGAGCTTAGCCCAGTTCGAACATGATCAAGAGTGGCGCCAACGTTGAGGGTAAGCGCTGCTGCAAGTAACGCATTACCAACATTATGGGTACCAGGAATGGTTAGCTGAATATCAACATTGCCCTGCGGACAATTAAGGACAAACGATGCACAGCCGTCTTGTTGCATATGAATATCTGAAGCATAAAAGTCAGCGGCATTTTTCTGATTAGGTGAAAATGTCAGTGTTTGCGTGCCCTCCAGCTTATCTAGCCAAAAGCTTGCAAACTCACTGTCTACATTAACAATAGCAATTCCGTCATCACCTAAGCCGTCAAAAATTTCACTTTTTGCCCGCGCCACACCGTCTATACTGCCAAAGCCTTCTAGATGAGAAGCTGCGGCGTTTACAATCGTAGCAACGTCGGGCTTTACTAAATCTGTGGTGTAAGCAATTTCACCTTTGTGGTTGGCACCTAACTCCATGACAGCAAATTTGTGATGTTCTTCTAAACGAAGTAACGTAAGAGGCACGCCAATATCGTTATTAAAGTTTCCGTGCGTGGCCAGCACGCTGCCACAAGACTGCAAAATAGCAGCACACATTTCTTTAACTGTGGTTTTACCGCTGCTTCCTGTGATAGCTAGCGTTTTGGGTGCCACACATTGTTTAACCGCAGCGCCCAATAAACCTAATGCTAGCTTTGTATCGTTTACCTGAACAACAGGTAACGACGTTTCAACTTGTTCACTGGCTATAATAGCCTTCGCGCCAGCAGCCTCGGCCTGCTTCGCAAAATCGTGTCCGTTAAAGTTAGGTCCTTTTAGCGCAAGATATATCGCGCCCTCACGAATGGTTCGCGTATCGGTGCTCACATCAACAATGTGGCAATCGGCTCCCACTAATTTACCGTTAATCTTTTCGGCTACCCATGACAGCGTTGTTTTTATCATTAGCTGTACTCCTGCTGCAGTAGCTGTTGTAGCTTGGCTACAACCTCGCGTTCATTGTAATTTATCGTTTCATTACCAATAATTTGGTAGTTTTCATGCCCCTTCCCCGCCACGATAATAATATCGTTAGTCGCAGCTTGGTCTAGGCAGTAGCGAATGGCGGTTTCTCTATCAGAAATGGCAACAGCAGAATCCGGGTTGTGCAGCCCATCCATAATGTCTTTTGCAATTGCTTCAGCCGCTTCGCTTCTACTGTTGTCTGTTGTAATAATAATTTTGTCTGCGCCAGCTTCTGCGGCCTGCCCCATTAACGGGCGCTTACCTTTATCTCTGTCTCCACCACAGCCAAACACACACCACACTTTTCCTTCAGTATGCGCCCTAGCGCTGTCTAGTACTTTTTCAAGGGCGTCTGGAGTATGTGCGTAATCCACCACCACATTCGCATTCGCATTAAAAGTGAAGACTTCCATGCGTCCGGCTACAGGCGTAATAGCGTTAACCGCATTAACGACGCCTTCAAAACGTTCGCCTTGTTGAAGCAAGACAGCAATGGCACTTAGCACATTACTTACATTAAAAGCACCAAATAAAGGTAGCGATATCAACGCATTTCCCCATGAGCTTTGGATCTCAAACCGACAACCAGCGTCATGATATTCTGCGCTTCTTGCAAAGCAGTACTTCGTTTTTTCACTGGCGCCATCTTGTTGGTAAGTACTTACAAGCTTCGTGTCATTTTCAATGCCTGTCCAAATCCGAGTAATGCTCTTATCTGCACAAGCATCCCAGTGTTCACTTTCTTTATCGTTGGCATTAAGCACTACGGCACTTAATCCTGGCTGGGTAAGCAACAAGCGCTTGGCTTTTGCGTACTCCTCCATAGACCCGTGGTAATCAAGGTGATCTCGCGTCAGATTAGTAAATACGGCGATGTCTGTTTTTACATTTCCCAAGCGGCCCTGCACTAGGGCGTGTGAACTGGCTTCAAATGCAGTATGTCGAACTTGGCTTTGCACAAACTCTGCCAACACGTACTGCATGCGAATAGCATCTGGTGTGGTGTTAGCTGCTGGCGTGGTTTTCCACTGAGTTTCTTCGCCCTCAAAAATACTGTTTCCCAAGGTGCCTATACTTGCACTTCGGGTGCCTAGCGCATCTTTAAGCTGCGTAAGCAGTTGAACTGTCGAAGTTTTACCGTTAGTACCCGTTACAGCAACGGTCATCATTTTCTGTGCGGGGTAATCATAAAACGCCCCCGCAATTGACGACAATAAACTGGGCAATTGGTAGATAGAAATAATCATGCTGTGGTCGCGCATTTCCATCTGACCATGGGCGTCACTGTCGTCAGTTTGCGCCATAATGACTCTTGCCCCTAAGCTAATTGCTTGAGGAATAAATTCTCTGCCATCGCGCTCATGACCTTTTACAGCAATAAACGCCAGCTTTGTGTTTACCTCGCGACTATCAAGGGTTAACCCCTCAACGCGAATATCTGGCGCATCTATTTCAAACTTTGCTAACAACGCACGAATACTTTGGGTGAAGGCACTAACTACCACTTTGGCCTCCTTTTAAAAATCGACTGAAGGTGACTTGTTTGTCATCTGGCGTAACGTTCAAAATATGCAGCGCGCCGCCCATAATTGAAGAAAAAACAGGTGCTGCTGTGTCTCCAGCATGATACAAATCACCACCGGGTTCGTTAATAAGCACGACAGTAACCAACCTAGGATCAGACACAGGTGCAATACCGGCAAAAATATTCACGTATTCTTCGCCATAGCCACCTGCTACTGCTTTACGACTGGTGCCGGTTTTACCCGCAACGCGGTAACCCGGCACAGCAGCTTTGGTGGCAGTGCCTCCACGCTGCGTAACGCTTTCCATCATTTGCACTATCGCTTTTGCATTTTCTTCACTGATAACTCGTTCAGCCTGTCCCTGCCACGCGGGTTGCTCCGGTGACTTGATCATATTCAACGGCATTTTTATCCCACCGTTTGCGATGGTGGCATATAGCCTTGCCAATTGAGCAGTCGTTACTGAAATACCGTAACCAAAAGATAAGGTGGCTAATTCAAACTTCGACCAACGACTTCTTTCGTGAAAAATACCGCTGCTTTCACCTGACATATTGAGCCCAGTATCACTCATTAGCCCAAGGTTATAATACGTATCTAAAAGAAAGTTCTTAGGCACCGAAAGCCCTAGCTTAGACGTGCCCATATTACTTGAATGCTGGATAATCTCTTCTAAGGTTAGCTCGCCGTAGTTTCGAGAGTCTTTCACTAGGCTGCCGCCAAGACGCATCCAACCTGGGTTAGTGTCTACTGTATCGTTAGGCTCTACTTCACCAAATTCTAGTGCTGTAAGCACCGCAAGGGGTTTAAGGGCGGAGCCAGGCTCAAACGCATCTGTTATAACGCGGTTGCGCATTCTGTGTGGCGCAATATCGCTTCTATCGTTTGGATTAAACGAAGGCGCATTCACCATAGCCAATACATCGCCCGTCTTTACGTCGACCACCATCGCCGAGGCAGAGCTCGACTGGTAATAAATCATGGCTTCTTTAATTTCTTTGTACGCTAGCGCTTGAATTCTCTGGTCGATAGCTAATTGGAGATCACCCGCTTTTTCGCCAGCTTTGGTTTCCAAAATTTCTACCTGACGCCCCTTGGCATCACGACGAATTTTTCTTGAGCCAGGTGTACCGGTAAGCCACTCGTCGAACATATGCTCAAGGCCCTCGATGCCGGTATCATCAACGTCGGTTACACCGATAAGCTGGGCAGACACTTCACCAGTAGGGTAGTAACGGCGACTTTCTCTGCGCAAATAAATGCCTGGAATATCAAGTTTATCCACGTACTCGGCCATAGCTGGCGATACTTGGCGCTGTAGATAAACGAAACGACGCTTGGGATTAGACACTTTCTCTTTGAGCTCTTTCACGTCTTGCCGCAATACATCTGCTAATGCATCCCAACGACGCTCTTCTTCAAAGCCATTGTTCTCGTGGATAACTTTAGGATCGGCATAAATAGCTCTTACTGGCACGCTCACCGCTAACTCAACACCGTTGCGATCGGTAATAATTCCACGGTATGTAGGCATATTGCGTGTGCGTAGCGTGCGACTATCGCCCTGCTGAATGAGTTCATCGGGCTCTATCACTTGAATGTACGCAGCACGGGCCGCTAGCATGGAAAACACCAAACCAATCATCACAAGCACAACAATAAAGCGCCAATGCATAAAGCTTGGCGTAACATTCTGCTTTGCACCTGTTTTTTTGCGTGAACGAGAAGTTGATACTGTACTCATTTGAGTCTCACCACCACTTCGTCATCGGCAGTGGGGCGATACATGCCAAGCTGCTTTTCAACCAGGTTTTCTATTCTGTTGTGTTCGGTTAGCGCACGCTGTTCAAGAACCAGATTTCGCCATTCAACGTCAAGCTCGTCTTTCTCTTGCATTAAGTCTTCTAAAGCAATGACCTGCTGACGGTTGTGGTGGCTACTCAAAATCACCGCCATTGCACTAACAATAACCATCAAATACAACAAAACCCGCAACTTGTTGCGGGTCAAATCTGAAACCATAATCAATATTAAATTAAAGTTCGTACTGGCTTTGTCTGGCTTAGTCATAGTTTTTCAGCCACACGTAATACGGAGCTACGAGAGCGTACGTTATTCATCACTTCTTCCTCAGAGGGCTTGATTGCCCTGCCGAGTGCTTTTAATACTTTATCTGCATCAATTTCTGCCTGAGTTATAGGCATATTGTGGGGAACGACTTTGCCTTTGCTTTGCTCTTTGATAAAACGCTTAACCAATCTGTCTTCTAGAGAGTGAAAAGAGATAACGGCCAGTCGCCCCTCTTTGGCTAACACTTGCGTTGCTGCTTTTAAACCAACGCGAAGTTGCTCAAGCTCTGCATTGATGTAAATACGAATACCTTGGAAAGCGCGTGTAGCTGGGTGTTTATACTTGTCTTTAACTGGCACTGCTTGGTCGATAATTGTCGCAAGTTGCGCCGTGCGCGTGATAGGGGTTTCCTTGCGCGTGTTGACGATAGCGTGCGCTATTCGCTTACCAAACTTTTCTTCGCCAAACTCTTTTATCACTTGAGTGATGTCTTGCTCTTCAGCATGTGCTAACCAATCTGCCGCACTTTGTCCTTTAGACGTATCCATGCGCATATCAAGAGGTCCGTCTCTTAAGAAACTGAATCCGCGCTCAGCATCGTCTAACTGAGGTGACGACACGCCCAAATCCATCAACACGCCATCTACTTTCCCAGTAAGACCAAGACTTTCAATCTCTTCAGCCATATTGCCAAAAGGTGCATGAATAATGCGAAATCGCTTATCTTCAGCAAAGCGCTCAGCGGCCTGAATAGCTTGAGGGTCGCGGTCAAAAGCAATTAACTGACCATCACCGCCCAACGCATCTAATATATGCGCAGAGTGCCCACCACGACCAAAGGTTGCGTCAATATAAATACCGCCGGGTTTTATGGCTAACGCCTCTATACATTCATCAAGCAACACGGAAATATGCTTAAACTCGCTTGATGATGAAGTGTTTTGCGTTGTCATAGAGAAAAATCCTGTAGCCGTTCGGTTAGTTCAAATTCGCCTTTGCGTTCGGTGTCTATATCAACCTCAATTTGTTGTGCCCATACTTCGGCATCCCAAATTTCAAATTTGTTTAACTGACCAACTAACATGACTTCTTTTGATAGCTTTGCGTGAGCACGCAAAGGTGTAGGTATAAGAATTCGACCGCTTTTATCCATCTCACCTTCCGATGCATGACCAAGCAGTAAGCGCTGCATACGGCGCTCTGCCGGAACCATACTAGAAAGCTTGATAAGCTTAAGCTCGATTTCTTCCCATTCGGGAAGTGGGTAAAGTAGCAAACAACTTTGTTGTGTATCGACAGTGCAAACTAGTTGTCCCTCACAATCATCCAGCAGCGACTGCCGATACCGCGTAGGTATTGCCAGTCTGCCTTTTGTATCCAGGTTGATTGCGTTAGCGCCGCGGAACATTCCCCTAGCCTTTTATTATTTACTGTTATTTTTATTAATTTTTGAGTACTAATTTGCAAAGTGATGATGATTTGATCCACATTTCGCCACATTTACCCACTAGGTTACAGTTTAGGTACCAATGTTCCCCACTGTCAAGTATAAAAATGGCGTGTAGGCCGCGTATTCACTGGCTTTAAACTGGCTTTATATACAGTGGTTTTAGGAAGTGTATGATAAGGCATGCAAAAAAGAGGAAAATGAAAGGAAAAGAAATAAGACGCGAAAAAATTAATCGATGAACTGCATCAGGGAGTGTGGCAAAACTGGGGCGTTTCAATCTTAACTATAAATCTTTGCACTGCTGTTTTAGATTGGGCTTAGTAGAACTAAAAACCCCGCTATCTAGCGGGGCTTGGCTTTTATACTTGCTGCGCTGAAATACCGCTATTATTCGGTTGGCGCTTCTTCGCTGGCCGCTTGGTCTTCAGGCTTAACCGCTGAAAGCTGCATATTACGAATAGGGTTCTCTGTATCGTTTGATAGCTCAACTAAACGGTTAAGTTGACCTACCGACATCATCACAGCGTAAATTGCGCCAAGGAAACCAGCTTTATGAAGTTCAATCACTTGTTCTTCTGGAAGCTCAAGTAGCTTCTTCTCGTTAATGCTCATCATGCCAGTAACATTGCGCTGCTTACCGTCTTGGTAAGTAAGGCGAATTTGGATTTGATCGAGAAGGTCTAACTCAACTACCTTGGCAACAAAACGCTGAGTAAGCATTTCACTGTTCGCAAGGTCTGCTAAGAACTTCTGACGGCCGTCTAAGAACTCACTTGGCTCACCAGCTTCAGTGAATAACGCTTGACCTTCACCGGTAGAAACTAGATCGCTACCTTCATCAATGTAAACACCTAACTTGTCACCGTCAGGACGCACGTCAAACGGGTAACGAATAATGTTCATTGGTACATGCGGCCCCTTCCACGTGTCGCCAGTTAAAAACAAGTTTTGCCCCTGCTCCATGCCTAGCATAGTCACAACGTGGTGGCGCTTAGACGTTGGATCTTCAATAAAAACTAGAGGCATAGTTGCTGCAAGTTGAGCAAACTCGCGGATCGTTGCCGCTGCTAGGTGAGTATTTTTTGCGAAGCTGAAAGATGAATTTACCGCAACCTTCAGGTCTTTATGCTTTTCTTTATCTAGCGGTACAAAATTAATAGCCATATTTATTTCTCATACTTGTTAACGGTGGCCCCTGCTTTTGTTTTGATAAGTGCGGAGCCACAAAAAATGATGTTGTGCCGTTCAGATGACGTATCGCCATTGCCTATCGGCTGAGCGCTGGGAATATACCTTAATCGCGCTGTGGAGTATCCCGTATTCGTGCACCGAAGTCACGCAGGCTCCACAATAACAAGTTTTAAATTTTTATTGCAATGTAAACTTGACGTAAATGCTCACAACCGCTTTAAAATTGAGCAATTGAGGTCATATGCTCGCTCGAACTTTGGCTCTCGGCGTTAAAAAAAGCAGTCGTTGTAGCGCAAACCGATATGCATTAATCTTCTAATGAACATGATGACAACAAAAATAAGGATAACAAATGAAGGGGCGCTTGATAAAAACACACTTTTCAAAGAGAAAGTGCGCACTAGCTTTAACGACATTGTTTACGTTAGGGACAGTGAGTGAAGCCACGTTGGCCGCTGCTGCTCAGGAGCAGCCTCAATACAGTGCATCTGAAAAGGCGGTAGCCATTGCTAGAGAGACTATTATAGTGGACGGTCATATTGATGTGCCCTATAGAGTGAAAAACCAGTGGGTAGATGTGACTAAAGCTACCGAAGATGGAGATTTTGATTATCCAAGAGCGGTTGAAGGCGGCTTAAATGCCCCCTTTATGAGTATTTACGTGCCAGCGAGTTTAGATAACTCTCCAGAATCTACACAATTAGCTCATCTACTTATCGACTCTGTAGAGGCTATAGTTGCAAGAGCACCTGATAAATTCGCCATTGCTAGAAGCCCTAGTGATGTGAAGTCTCACTTCGAAAAAGGCGTAATATCACTTCCATTAGGAATGGAGAACGGATCTCCTATTCAGGGCAACCTCGACAACTTAAATGATTTCTACGAGCGTGGCATTCGCTATATAACTCTTGCCCACAGTCAGTCTAATCATATTTCAGACTCTTCATACGACTTGCGTCGACAGTGGAAGGGATTAAGCCCTTTCGGTAAACAGCTCGTTACCGAGATGAATAATATTGGCATTATGCTGGATATCTCACATGTATCTGACGACGCCTTTTATCAAGTTGTTGAACTAACCAAAGTGCCCGTTATTGCATCGCATTCGTCCCTTCGCCGTTTCACGCCGGGCTTCGAGCGTAATATGAATGATGACATGATTAAAAAGCTAGGTGAAAATGGCGGTGTGATCATGATTAACTTTGGCTCTAGCTTTGTTTCTAAAGAGGCCGGGCAGTGGCGTACAGGTCTAACAAACGCACGCAAAGCGTTGATAAAAGAAGAAGGCGAGGATAGCCCTAAACTTGAAAACTTTGAGGCTCAGTATCGCAAAGAAGTCCCCTATCCTTATTCAACCCTTGATGAAGTGCTTGATCATATCGATCATGTTGTAGAACTCATTGGTGTTGAACACGTGGGTATAGGCTCAGATTATGACGGCGTTGGTGATTCTCTTCCAATAGGACTTAAAGACGTAGCAAGTTTTCCAAATTTGGTACAAGGATTATTAGACAGAGATTATAGCCGAGAGGATATCGAAAAAATCCTCAGCGGAAACTTATTGCGCGTTTGGCAAGAGGTCGAAGACTACGCCAAAAGCCATTAGCTTCGCCTCTATAGCGCTTTGCCAAGAGCTTATTTAAACTGCGATAGATAATCTATAAGCATGAGTGTCATGGTAGGAAACAGTGGGTTAGATTTGGGCACCGCGCAATCTTCCTGCTTATTGACCATATTGGCGTTAAACTTCATTTGCGCTAGCAAAGGTTTGTTAACTACCAAATCGGCATGACACAATTCATAGGACTCATCGATGACGAAAAACGTATTGGGTCCTTTGCTTTGCTCTATCAGGTTTTCGACACCATATATTGGCGTTGTTGTATCTGCTTGTGAATGAGCTGCAAATATCGGCACATCAAGCTGCTGACCATTGTCGATAGTATCCCGAATGTCATTGATAATATCCATTAACTCCAAACCAGCAAAGCCTGCGACATTGGGATATTTGTAAGGGTTGGGGCCGTGAGTTTCGTAGGCGCCGTCGATCATCAGTGCAAGAAGTTTAATCCCCCATATGCGCGACATCCCTTCAGCGTTATCAGATAAGGCCAAGGCACCTGAAAATAGCATCAAACCATCAATACGCTCGTCATTTTTAAAATGATTATCAACAACTAACGCTCCGCCAGTAGAAAATCCTCCAACAACAAGCGTTTCGCCCATTGTACTGGCTAGCGAAATCACGTCGTCTATGTGTAATTGCCAACGCTCAGCTAGATCCCAATCGGACATGTTATCTCCGGCATCCCGCAAGCCATGCCCTGGCAGTAGCGGTACTACAACAGAAAAACCTTCATCAAAGAGTATTTGTGCAATAGCGCGCATAAAAAACGGAGAATCACTTAGCCCGTGCACCAGTACAGCTACACGCTCACTTTGTTTGTTATGCATAATGAAAGGCGCATTCCCTTCATTTCGCAACACATTGCTACACACGCCATACTTGTTTAAGGATGTCTCACGACAGGGCTGCGTTTGTCCCCATTCTGCTTCATATAAACGTTTAAACTCTTCATTTACCTCATTACCAACTGCCATCGTTGATGAAAAAAACAATGAGAAAGCAGCAAAAAGTTTAAAACCTGGTTTTGTTAACACTGTAAATCTCCATGAAACAAATGTGTGATAAGACATCTCGAAAAAGCGCAATAAAAAACGGGGCCATGATAACACGGCCCCGCTGTATGTTGTTCTGATTAGAGTTGAGTATTCAGAACATAGCGACAAGTCTGTTAGCTAAAGTACGCCTCGAGATCGTCAGAACCACCAATGTGTTTACCGCCAATGAAAATTTGAGGCACAGTTTCTCTGCCGCTAATTGCTGATAAGCTTGTTAACGTTGCGTCTTTACCTAGCACTAACTCCTCGTAATCAAAGCCTTTTTCAGTAAGTAACGCTTTTGCTTTCGTGCAGAATGGGCAACCTGGTTTTGTGATAATAGCAACCGGAGCATTTGTAACTTCATCAGGAGCAATATAGGACAGCATAGTATCGGCATCAGAGACTTCAAAAGGGTCTCCTGGCACATCTGGCTCAATAAACATTTTATCAACTACGCCGTCCTTAACTAACATCGAATAACGCCAGCTACGCTTTCCAAAGCCCAGGTCGGCTTTGTCTACTAACATACCCATGCCATCAGTAAACTCACCATTACCATCTGGAATAACAGTAACATTTTCTGCTTCTTGGTCTGCAGACCATGCATTCATTACAAAGGTATCATTGACCGACATACACACGATGTCATCGATACCATGCTTTGCAAACTTCTTGGCAAGTGCATTGTAGCGAGGTAAATGAGTTGATGAACATGTAGGTGTGAACGCCCCTGGTAGTGAAAATACCACTACGTTTTTGTTAGCAAAGATTTCTTCTGTGGTTTTTGTTACCCACGACTCACCTTCTCTGCATTGAAACGTAACACTTGGTACTTTTTCACCTTCTTTGGATTTAAAACGACCCTCAGACATAACTTCCCTCACTTTTAAAAAGACTAACTGATTACCGACAAGCCTAGTGCGTGTTAAATCACAAATCAATAAAAAGCAGCGCTTATCTACAGTGAGATTTTAAAACCTGGTGTAAGCACGTTAACAATGCTGCCACGTTGTCTAAAGCCACCATTAGGTATTCACCTACATTCGTAAATATCGTTTTTGATGCTGAACAATGTTGGGAGTGTTCTATGCTATTGCAAATAGGTTACCCGTAGCGTACTTCAAACCGATAAGCGCATATTGGTAAAAGCAGTTTATTAAGAGTTTACTAGAGGGTTGGTACCATGATTATTTTGGTCGGCGGTGAAAAAGGTGGTAGCGGTAAAAGTTGCTTAGCCCAGAATATAGCAGTGTATTTACGCACTGAAAAAGGCGCAAACGTGCTAATGGTGGATTGCGATCCTCAACGCACCACTTCTGATTGGATCCAAGAAAGAAAGGCTAACCCAAGGCTTGCTGAAATAAACTGCGTTCAGTTATACGGTAAAATACGTAACGAGTTACTCAACTTAAGGCAGTACTACGATTACGTGGTTATCGACTGTGGCGGTCAAGATAATTTAGCGCTTCGCTCCTCTATGGCAGTTGCTGATCATATTCTTATTCCGTTGCGCCCAAAGCGCAGAGATCTGAAAACTGTACCTCACATGGAAGATATTCTTTCAACGTGCAAAATGGTGAACCCCAAAATGAACGCGGCCTTCGTTATTACTCAGTGCCCATCATTGCCAAGCCTAGCGGGTCGAATTTTAGAAGCAAAAGAAGTATGTCGCTCATTTGGAATTCCAGTGCTAAACGCCGTTACATTCAGCCGCAATATGTATGACGATTCTGAAGAATCTGGCCAGTCTGTAATAGAAAGCGAGCCTGAAGGTAAAGCCTCTCACGAGATTAGAACATTATTTGAAGAATTGTTAGCTGGAAAAGTGGAGGATTCGCATGAGTTTACTCAGCCTCAAAAAGTCGAAGCCATCAGCTAAAACAACGCTTCATTCGGTAGATGCTTTTATAGACGATGCGATTTCCTACGCAGCGGGTGTGCAAGTACTCGGGCAAGAGGAAATTGCACAGGCTAAACATCGTCATATTGAAGGTCGCAGCACTGACACGCACCCAGTGCATTTAAAATCGGTGGATGCACCTTATGTGCAAAACGAATCGTCTTCAAGCATACAGGGCCATACTCAACGACAGTTAAAAACGAAGCAAAAGCCAGATGCGAAAGCAGGTGAGAAAGCTTATGAGAAAGTAACAGCCAAAGAAACGCAGCACACTGACAAGCAGATCTTTCAAGGTAAAAATACGTATCTAGGCATGCGTCACGCTACCTTTACCCTAACACGAGAGTGCATATCTCAGCTTTCGTTGCTCTCACAGGACAGCGGAATACCCAAATCAGCGCTTATTAGAAAATGGATAACCAGAGAGTTTGAAGAACGCCGAGTGATAAAAGACTCAAAAAACTAGCTTGCTGAAAAGCATCTATTTGAACGGCGAACACCTTAGACTTGAAGGGCGAATACCTAAGACAAAGTAGTTTGAAAATGGGTTGTTTATTTACTTAATACAACATTATCCGAGCGAGAGGCATGAACTAAAGACGTGTTGAACTTCACGGTCTAATTCCAAGCCTACACGAACATAAAAAGGCCAGCACGTGCCAATAAAGGAGTATCTTTATATAGTTTCGGTGCGCGAAATCGTTCATACTCAGACCCGACGCTGTCATTGAGCATTGAGGCACATCGGCGGCTTACATTGCACCTACTTAATAAAGAGAAGTTACTACGCAACTCAGGAGGACGAACGTGGTTTTCGGTATTCGCACAGCGCTTACGCTAGTTTTGACTCTGTTTCTCAATGTTGCTGCTCTTTATCTTGTCACAGCCTCGCCTGCATACGCCGAAAAGAGCAACGCTTCCGAAATAAAGGTGATACAAGGTCTGCTAGATGCAAAACAGTACGAAGATGCCGACCGTCAGGCACTTCTTTTCGCTGAGTCGGCACTTCAACAGGAAACACCCACATCCGGCTTTTTTACATTAGCGGAACTGTTGCAAACGTCATCCCGCTTTGAATCATCTATTGCAGTATTAAATGCTGCCCTTGAAGCATATACCCGAGAAGGAAAGTTATCCGAAGTTGCCCGAGCACTTTTGTATCTTGGTCAATCTGAGCGGCAGCTTGCAAACTATGTGACGGCTCAGGATTACTTGCGAAGAGCCATGTCTATTGCTCAAATGAAAAAGCAAAAGCTTCTGCAAGCTAAGATCAGCTTAGAGATGGGTATCGTTTTTAAAGAGCAAGGGGAGGTAGAACAAGCGTTGGTACCTTTGAAAGAAGCCCTTGGCATCTTCCGCAATAATGACTCTATCGCCGATTCGAGCGCATGCTTATCTCATATCGGCGATATTTACGCCCTTCTAGACCAAAATACTCAAGCTCTTTCTTATTACAACGACGCATTTTCTGCTATCTCCAATACGGCTAATAAGCAGTTAATGGGCATCATTAAAACCAAGCTCGGTGCGCTTCAACTTAAAAATAATGAGAAAGAAAAGGCACTTCGCTCCATCACAGGTGGCCTAGATTTGCTCTTGGCGACAAATGATGTTGGAGCCATTTCAGAAGCTAAAATAGTGCTGGGAAGAGCTCTTATCGAAACAGGAAATGAACCAAGAGGAATAAGTTTATTGCAAGAGGCAATGAGCTTTGCCGCCGAGTCTGGGCAAACTCGTCTGGTAAATGATGTTCGATTAGCTCTAGCGCAAAATTATCTTAGAGAGCAAAAATTTGATCTTGCCCTAGCCTTCGCCAGCGAGGGATTAACGGATGCCCGAGAAAAGGGAAATTTACGAGGCCAACTTCGCTTTTTAGCTATTCAGCTTAGCGCGAGCGTTTCGTTAGGCGATTTTCAAAAAGCGTTAGATATTCAGTCTGTAATTCAGAAGCTTCGAGAGGCTTTGCTAAGCTCAGAAAACCAAAACGCATTGAAAGGCTTACAAGCTGAAATTGAACTTGTTCGCCAATCTAAAGAGCTAGAACGACTAGAAGAATCTAAACAGCTTGTTATTGCCCAAGCAGAGAAAGAAAAACTAAAAAACACCTTGTTCTGGAGTGCATCACTGGCAGTACTGCTAATGATGTTTTTGTTGTGGAGCCGATTTAAAGAGCGCCAACAAACTATCATACTTCGCCGTGAAGTTAGGCTACAAACAGAGGCACTTCAAGACAAAAATAGTGAGCTGGAAAGAGCATATAAAACGCTCGAACACGTCAGCTTAAGAGACCCTCTCACCGGGCTTTATAACAGGTATTATTTAGAGTCACAGTTACCCGAAGAAATTAAGCGCAGCCAGATAGAAATAAGCAAAAACGTGACAACGTCTGGAAAACACGACCTTTTGTGCTTGCTTATCGATATTGATCATTTCAAACGTATTAACGATGATTTTGGCCACTTGGCGGGAGACAAAGTTTTAGAAGGTTTTGCAGCCGTTCTTAAAGAAGTATTTAGAAATACAGACTTGATTATACGTTGGGGAGGTGAGGAATTCCTCGTGGTTTGTAGGCATTCCTCTCGCGAGGAACTACCAGAACTTGCCGAGCGTTGCCGAGAGACAGTTGCCAGCCATGTATTTGATATCGGCGATAGCAAAACAATAAAAGTAACCTGTAGCATTGGGTTTTCAATTCTTCCTCCTAATGAAATCGTGAATTTCGACAACGCATGGCGGCGAACTTTCGAAGTGGTGGATTACGCACTTTACGCTGCAAAACTTTCTGGTAGAAATGGCTGGATTGGCGTAATTGAGACGTATAATACAACGACGTCGAATCGGACATCGTTAGATAAAAAGTTCGATTTTCCGAGCTCGAGAATAGCAACCTCATTTAATAATATTGCCAGTATTCATTGGCCTGAAGAAGTAGCGGGGTAATAACATGTATAAAGGAAATTGTGAGTGCCAAGCGGTTAACTTCGAATTGTCTGATGCCGTGAAAGTGTCGCCTCCTGTACCTCCAATGGCTTTGCCTGAAGAGAGCATTTCTGAGCATGTACATGATGAATATACGCTGATGCTAGAAGCCGATAAGCAGCATGTTATTATAGACTCAGCCCCATCAACGGTTAACACGCTTCACACCGCCAGTGGCGAAACACATCATGTTTGTAATCAATGTGGTACTTTACTATTTGTGGAAAAAAGCCCCAACGTATTGCATCTTAAAGTAAAGTTTTTGGGCCACAACCAATGCCCGACGTGGTGACCCGTAACACGCTTAAACTGCACCTCAAAATATCGCGTTATAGGGTAGTAATTATTTCCCCTTATACTTTGATGAAAATATAGGCTAGACTCGAAATGTTGAGCGTAAGATTCGATTCGGCTGTGTTCGCATGTACCGTATAGGTGCTGTTTGTAAAGTTAGTCTTCACTTACCTCTTCATTCATATTGATCAAATCAGCAAATGGAGTTTCACCATGAAAACAAAAACGATTGCGTTAGCGCTATTACTCAGCATATTCGGCGTAACAGGCTGCTCAGAGTCTAAAGAAGACACGAAACAAGAAGTCATGTCAGAAATGGAAGAAGCAGGTGAAGCCACAGCTGAAACCTATGAAGATGCGAAAGAAGAAGCCGCAGACTCTTGGGATGACGCCAAAGACAGCGCGGAAGAAGCATACGAAGACGGTAAAGGTATGGCGTCTGATGCGTATGAAGAAGGTAAAGAAAAAGCCTCTGATGCCTATGAAGAAGGCAAAGAAATGGGCGCTGATATGATGGAAGAAGGCGCAGCAAAAACTGAAGAGTTAAAAGATGCTACTGCTAAAAAATTGCGTGAAGCCTGCATTAAGATGAAAGAAAAAATGGGTGGTGACGTAAGCGAGTGTGACACGAAAGACTAAAATCGCTGCTTTAATGTCGTTTGGTGGCCTTAGCGACCAAACGACAATAACACTTAAGTTACGCCATCAATCACTGCTTTTTATATCTTCCATGTGATACTTATCAATCAACGAATAAAGCGTTGGGCGAGTAACACCTAAAAGCTCCGCCGTTTTTGACATATTTTTCTCCGCTTTCTGATAGGCATGTCTAATTGCTTTACTTTCAGCTATTTCTCTTACTTCTCGAAGATTTAACGTGGTGGGTTCGTCAACACTATCTACCGGCAACAGTCCTAAATCGTCAGGCTGAATTACCGTCCCCTCTGCCATGATAACTGCTGACTTGAGCTTGTTCTGCATCTCTCGAATATTACCCGGCCACTTATGGGCTAATAATGCATTGACGGCAGACTCTGAAAAGCTTTTTGCTTTCGATTTGAACTCTTCGCGGTAAATATTCAAAAATGTCCGCGCCAATAAAATAATATCTTGGTCGCGGTCTCGAAGCGGCGGTATGACGATTGGCATTTCTCCTACTCTATAATACAAATCTTCTCGAAAGCTTTCGTTTGCAACCATGGCCTGCAAATCTCTGTGAGTCGCGCAGATCACGCGTATATCGACGGGTATTTCACTTCTTCCGCCCACCCGCTCGATAACTCGCTCTTGCAGAAAACGCAGCATTTTTGCCTGTAAACCAATAGGCATGTCGCCTATTTCATCGAGAAACAAGGTGCCACCCTGAGCGGTTTCTATCTTACCAAGGGTGGTTTTATTTGCGCCTGTAAACGCCCCTTTTTCGTAGCCAAACAATTCGCTTTCCAGAAGGTTTTCTGGAATTGAGGCGCAGTTTATGGCAACAAAAGGTTTTTCTTTACGCGGGCTATGCTCGTGAATGCTGCGAGCAAAAACTTCCTTACCGGTTCCACTTTCACCAAGCAACAAGGTACTAATATCTGTGTTAGCTATTTTCTCAGCGCGCCTAACCACAGTTTGTATAGCTTCACTATTGCCAACAATTCTAGACATTCCTGTTCTGGTTCTGGCCAAAATAGCGTTTTCATGTTCTAGTTTTGCTAAGTTTAACGCGCGATTAACTAACAGCTTGATTGTGTCTGAATCTATCGGCTTTTGATAAAAATCATAGGCGCCAAAATCGATTGCTTTTAGCGCATTTTGTTTGTCACTGTTCCCCGTAACAACTATCACCTTGGTTCTAGGCGCAAGAGAAATAATGTCATGTAAAATTCTAAGGCCTTCTGATGCATTTGCAGGGTCTGGCGGCAATCCTAAATCAAGGGTAACCACTTTTGGCTCATGACGACGCAATTGCGCAATAGCTGAGGCATGATCATCGGCAAATACGACGGTGTAGTCTGTTAAACTCCATTTAAGTTGTTTTTGGATACCGAGATCATCATCTACTACCAAAATGGTATCTGTCATTATGTCATCCTATTATTTTACTTCACTGTCCGATGCGACTGTAATAATCGTGCTCTGCATACTTACATGGCGCTGGTGCATTGCTCCGGTACATAGCTCCGCTACATAATTCCGCTAAATTGCTCTGCACTGTATGCCATTCTATGTTAATCCGTACGCTAGCTTGTGTAAGCTGTTCACCGTATCATTGTATTGTATAATTCAGCACTGCAATCACTATATTTGAACCGCTGTTATGCAAATCGTCACAAGGTTTATCACCTCTAATCCGTGATACTTTGATGGCTGATATCTTGAACCTTGAGTATCTATTACCTTTAATGCTTAATGCTATACTATTGGAAAATGAAGAGTAAAACAGCTACCTTTTCCAACTTCACTTGTTACCACTAGCTTACCGCCTATAGACTCTAGGTATGTTTTTGCATCGTAGGCTCCAATACCCATCCCTGCATTCCCTTTTGTGGTATCAAAAGGTTTGAATAATCGCTCTTCTATGAATGACTTTTCCATGCCTATGCCAGAGTCTTCAATAAGCACTAATTGTGTATTTTGCGCACTATCTACATTTAATACCACATCAATCTCGCCATCATCACTCGTGGCTTGCTGGGCATTACTTATCAAGTGATAGAGCACATTCGCTACTTTTTCTTTGTCCACCACCACAGACCTTTCTTTCATTAGATGCAGTTTAGGCACTGGACTTAATGAGCTACACCGCTGCTTTATTACCTCATCAATAACACTAGAAAGATACTGCTCATCGTTAACACTGTCCTCAACAACTTTTTTATCCGTAAGCTGCTTTAACATTTTTTCCATACGCGCTTTAGTATGTTCAAGTGTTTCGAAGGTGTCTTCAATAAATTCGGGGTTGTGTTTATGCTGCTGAGCATTAGCCAGTATTAGGTCAACCTGAGCCAGTACATTTTTTAAGTCGTGGAGCACAAATGCTGACATGCGATTGAAGGCAGCAAATTGGGCATTTTCGGCCACAACCTGCGCAGCTTCATGATGTTGTATAAAAGTTCCAACTTGCTCTGAAACTGCATTGAGGTAGTCTTTCACCTCCCAATTCAGGGTTACTTTTTCTTTGTCTCCAGCGGCTAATACAGCAAAGCCCCACACGTTGTTATCCTGCATGAAAGGAATAAAAAGTTGGTAATTCCATTGCTTTAGCACCTCTCTGTCTAGTTTCAACCCTTCGTAGTCAAAGGGCTTAACAAGGTAGGCATCGGTATCGATAATCCAGCCGTTCTCACCGCTATATTCAACCAGCTTGTTGAGCATACTGATTTGCTTTTCATCAATCTCAGCATGGCTAAGCTGCGATGCTTTAGCGATGCATTCAATACCACTTTTTGAGACCTTGAAAAGCAAACCTGAGTCGTACTGAACTGCATTTAGTAAGCCGGTTAGTCCTGCGTGATAAACATCTGAAGTGCTCTCTCCCGAACGAGTCAGCCATTTAGTGAGTTTTACCCATTCAACACGGTAGTCGTATTGATTGGCAAAGAAGTGCTTAGTAATAAAGATTTTTATCTTGGTTCTAAAAGCATTCGATAAGAAGACAGTGGCAAGAAGCGCAAATGACATCACCACAAGTATGATTTGTACTGTTGCTCCCCAACTACCTCCAACAAAGTTAATAGCGTAGCCAATAACAGCCATAACGAACAAATAGCCACCAGCAACAAGGAGCAATGAACTGTGCAACACCACGTCTCGAGATATAAAAATATCGATTCCCCAGTGATGAATACGGCGAATTGAAATAACCAGAAGCGGCATAAGAAGAAAATAAATATAACCACGAGCTGCGATATAGCCAACTTCCACTTGATTAACCATAGTGGCATTAGCGTAGGTTACAAACTCAAACACATTTGCAGCGCCAAGATAGATAATAAGCGGTTTAAATGCCCACTGTTCTCTTCCCGCCTGTCTATAAACTACTTCTAACAGCACCAGTACCTCAAGAGACAGCACTATTAGTGTTAAAAAGCTCCACGCAGGATTGGCAGCAAAAAAATAAGGAGAAGCCAGTGCAAAACAGGCCGGAGCCAATATCATTAACGTTGTCGGACGCCTTAGAACGTGGTGAAGGCTTTGAAAATTAGTTTGAATACAGCTTGCGAGAAATAGCAACCACGCTAGTTGCTTCACAATATCAACAGTAAGTAACCAACTTAATGAAATAGGTCCAAAAAGCAGCGTGATCAAGCTTGTTGACCAAATAACCGTGGTAGCAGTAGCAAGCACAAGTAAGTGCTTTGCTACGCCTGGTTTCCTTACCGTCAACAATAAAAGTAGCAGTGCAAGATGCGCTAAGCTGTTAAGCCCGTACCCTAAGTCTGAAACCATTTAGTTGCATTCGTCCTAGTGAATAATAATTTTTTTACGGTCTTGTGGGCGCTCTCAATAAGCCCCCTTCACACAACGTCTAACGCTTTTTCACCACTAGCGAGCCAATGGAGTAACCTGCTCCAAAAGAACACAGCACGCCTAGATCGCCTGAAACAAGGTCTTCGTGATTTAAACCAAACGCTATCACTGAGCCCGCCGATGCTGTATTCGCGTATTCATTAAGTACAATCGGCGCTTCTTGTTCAGTTGCATCACGACCAAGCAGGCGTTTACAAATTAGCGTGTTCATATTGATGTTCGCTTGGTGAAGCCACCAGCGCCTTACATCAGCAGGTGAAATGTCATGTCTAGCGAGATGCTCTTCAATATGACTTGCCGCCATAGGACACACCTCTTTGAACACCTTGCGCCCAGCCTGATGAAATAGCTTATCGACACCATACGGATCAACGTCTTCCGCGCGGGTTAAGTAACCAAAATTTGAACGAATATTGTTGGAAAATTTAGTTACCGCTTTTGTGCTCAACACGTCGTAAACATGTTCACTCTTCGCTGTGTCAGCCAACTCCATCACAGTTGCTGTCGCTACATCACCGAAAATAAAGTGGCTGTCGCGATCCGTATAATTGATTTGCGGTGACACTAATTCTGGGTTGATCACAAGTACTCGAGACGCGTTTCCAGCGCTAAGCATTTCAAACGCTCTATGCATCCCAAACGTTGCCGCCGAGCAAGCTACAAGCATATCAAAGCCGAAGCCTTCTATATTCAAGGCCTCTTGAACTTCAATAGCAATGGCTGGATAGGCCCTTTGCGTGTAAGCACAAGAAACAATAACGGCATCAATATCCTCAGCGCTTACTTTAGCCGCGCTCAGTGCCAAACGTGCTGCTTCTACCGCTATTTCTGCTTGATGAGAAAGTTCATCGTCGCCTCGCGGAGAAATTTTAGGCTTCATTCGGTTTATATCTAACGCACCATCTTTCTTGTAGATATAACGACTTTTGATCCCAGAAGCTTTTTCAATAAACTCCGCACTTGAGTACGGCATCGCCACTACTTCGCCTTTCTCTATTTCTTCTTTGTTTTTATCGTTGAAACTATCGACGTATGAATTATAACTCGCCACCAACTCTTCATTGGTTATGCTCTCTTCGGGGTGCCAGACACCAACGCCACTGATAACGACTTGCTGAGACATAGTAATACTCTTCTAATTATATGGTAACCAAAGGCATGCAAACGCAAATAAAAGGTCTGCTGAACACCTTTATGACGGCCATTGCCATTAGACCAACATTAAAGACAGAATAAACACTTTGAATATTCGAATTAGGCAAGTCTTTAATATAACAATCCGATAGCGATTTAAGTTACACCGTATCTTTTGTTATAGCTTACCTCAATACACTCGCCCTGTAACTATTCTGTGATATAGAGCAAACTCTGTGAATTGTATTGCATCAACCTTTTGGGGCGGGGATAAAGGCCCTGTAATAAACAGAGGAAAGCAGCGCTACATCGCGCCAAATAAAAAAGCTCGCTTAACAGCGAGCTTCTTTAGAGGCTATTACAAGTACATCGAAATTTACAACTGGCTGATTTGCCAAACTGACACTGTGCCACTTACTTCATTGCCAACAATAAGCAACGCTTCTCCGCTTGGGCTGTCTTCAGCGCTAACGAAAACCAGACTTTCTGGGGCAAGGTCACCGATAATATCGTCTGCAGTTAGCCCGTCTGTTAGATCTCGGTTAAACACATACTCTGTGAACTGAACATCGTAAGGATTGGTAACGTCATAGACAAAAATTCCACCCATACGCTCTAAACCAATAAATGCGTAGGTGCGATCGCCAATTTGACCCACCGTGATAGCTTCTGGCTCAGGCCCTTTATTTTCCGAGCGAGAGTCACCTTCGTTTACGTCGTTATCATTGTTGAACTGAACACCGTGAACAGATGCAGTAATACGCTCGAAATCATCACCTGAGTCGTATACTACAAGCCCATTTTGATCCCAAATAGTGAACGAGCGAGCACCGTAGGCATACGCAGCATCGTATTCGCCATTACCATCAGCATCTCCCATGGCAGATGTTACACGTAAGTCGTCCGCTTCCCCCGTTGCCTGTAGCATGGCTAATTCAGAGTTTGGTGCAGCCGTTAAGTCTTCTACTTTCACCTCGTCCGTGTAGGCTAAACAACCGTTGTCTTCATCAAATTCCACACCACCAGCGGCAGTACACGCAGCCTCATCTGCTACGTCAAAGAAATATTCGCGAGCATCGCCTTCATTAGCGGTTACTAAAAACGTTGCGTCTTTCCATGAGAATGCAGCCATACTATCTGGCTGATAAACGCCATACAAACCAGTGTACTGACCAAAACTCACTGAATCATTTTCTTGGATATCAATATCAAAGTTAGCCCATGCTTTTGTGCCTAAGCCAACTACATCAACTGTCAGTTCTTCTAAGTCGATAACAGCTAACCCGTTATTTTCTTGCAAACTTACGTAGGCCACGTCGTTGGTAGCCGCAATATATTCAGGCTCTAAATCCTGAGCGACTGTAGTAGTAATGGCAGTGCCATTTATTGTACGACCTGACGGATTAGGAAACATCATGCCTTGAGACATGAGGTCTGCTTGAGCATCGTTGAAAGCGCTAAAGCCAACTGTTGTGCCTGTTTCTTCAGGCTCGCCGCTAGCTAAAATGTTGATAACAGACACAGAACCCACTGGGTCCACAGTGTAATCATCTGAAGGCTCACCTTCGTTAGCAACCAATACCTTACCGCCATCTGGCGTGAAGGTAACCATGTCAGGCAGAGCACCTACTTCTACTGAATCTAAGAAAGTTGCTGCACCAGCGTCAAGACCGCTATAAAAAAGCACAAACCCGTTGTCCGTTTTTACATCTGCAGCTACGGCTACCGCCATTAGATCGCCATTAACGGCAATACTGTTGACGCCGCCTAGCACTGCACCGTTAATGTCAGCAGGTAACGTAATAGTTGAAGGAGTAAGATTAATGGTGTTGATTGGGTCGGCTAATACAGCAGAGGTAAGGTTTCCGGCAGGGATAACCGCAATGGTATTTGTTCCCGTGTTAGTCGCGTAAATCGTTTGAGTGGCTACATGATACTGAACAATTTCAGCCGCACCTTGATTACCAAGGAAAGCTCGACCTACAACATCCAGTTCAATCCCAATAGATGCATCGGTACCATCAGATCCATCTGCTCCAGGGGTACCCTGTTCACCTTGAGGACCCTGAGCACCAGTTTCGCCTTGTTCACCATCATCGCCATCGAGGCCACACCCGGTTAATGATGCTGATACTAAAAGAGCGAGTAACCCGTACTTGAATTTATTACGCACTGCCATCTTTATTTCCTTTTTTATTGTGGTATCTCAAGTTGAACTGCTAGACAAATATCGCTTCCTGCGTGCATTGCGCTTTATTTACCGCGAGGCGCTTAATATAAGCTATAAGCAGGTAGGCAATAAGCAGGCTTGGTATTATATTCAGTATCTCAACAGTACAACAGAAAACTGATTTAACTTCTATGTATAAATTAAAGCCAGTTTATGACACAAATATTAATTTGGCAAAGCCTTTACAGCGAGCTTCTATTTGGCGTTTTTTGTGGCGTTTTTTTCGGGCTTTTCCTTGCATTTTTGCCCCCAAATAATGTGTAAACGAAGTTGCAGCAAAGTATCTGAATAAATCAACCAATCAGGTTGCTATATTCATGATTAAAATGCAGGTATGCTTAAATAATTTTCAGACACCAAGGATTTAAAATGAAATTGAAATTCACGCTATCGGCGGTTGTCGCCGCTACTATTGCGCTAACCTCTTGCGCCACATCCCCTACTGGTAGAAATCAAGTGCTGTTGTTTTCAGACGCACAGCTAACAGAAATGGGTGCGCAAGCTTTTTCAGGGATGAAAGAGGAACTTACGGTGTCTACAAAACAAGTTCAAAATAGCTATGTTAAATGTATTGCAAATGCCATAACTGCGCAGGTGCCATCTTCAGTGTTTGATGGTCAGTGGGAAGTGGTTGTTTTTGACGATGAGCAGGTCAATGCATTCGCGCTACCTGGCGGCAAAATTGGTGTTTACACCGGCCTTTTAAAAGTTGCAGAAAATCAGCATCAACTCGCTGCGGTTATCGGCCATGAAGTAGGCCATGTTATCGCCGAGCACGGCAACGAGCGAATGTCACAATCTACGCTTATCAACATGGGTACACAGGCAGCAGGCCAAGTATTAGCAGCGAATGAGGTGCCTCAGTCAGGCCCTATTATGGCAGCCATAGGGTTGGGTATGCAGGTTGGTGTACAGCTACCATTTAGTCGAACTCACGAGTCGGAAGCAGACGAAATTGGCCTGCAGCTTATGGCTAAATCTGGCTTCGATCCTCGCCAATCTGTGAATCTCTGGCAAAATATGGAAGCAGCGAGTGGCGGTAATAGCCCAATGGAATTTCTATCCACTCACCCCGCTCCGCAAACCCGTATCAATGACTTACGAGCAAACATGAGTCCTGCGCTTGCTGACTATCAAGCTACGACTAACCGCCCAAACTGTAAGTAAGGCGTGCTGACCTTGCTTTAGAGACAAAAAAACGCCGCTTAAGAAAGCGGCGTTTTCGTTTACGCAACTGGCGTGATGTTATTCACTGTCAGTTTTGTGTAAGTGAACATCCATTTGTGGGAATGGAATAGAGATGCCTTCTTGGTCGAAACGCAATTTAACCGCTTCAGTAAAGTCAAACTTAACACCCCAGAAATCTGCTGCATTAACCCACGGGCGAACTACAAAATTAACACTGCTGTCGGCAAGCTCAGACACGGCTACTTGAGGAGCAGGATCTGACAGAATTCTGTCGTCAGCTTCTACCATTTCTTGCAGAATTTTCTTTGCTTTTAACAAGTCTGCGTCGTAACCAATACCCACTACCATATCTACACGACGTGTTGGTTTTGCCGAATAGTTAGTGATATTGCCACCGTAGATATTTCCATTTGGCACAATGATTTCTTTATTGTCAGGAGTCGTCATTGTGGTCGTGAAAATGCCGATCTTTTTGATTGAGCCTGATGTACCGCCTGCCTCAACAAAATCACCTGCTTTAAACGGCTTAAACACAAGAAGCATAACGCCCGCTGCGAAATTCTTCAGTGAATCCTGCAGCGACAAGCCAATAGCCAAACCTGCAGCACCCAAGATAGCAACGAGTGACGTTGTATCAACACCTAATTGGTCTAACGATGCTACGATAACAAATAGCATCAAAACGGCGCTGATAATTGCTTCTAAGAAATCGACCAACATATCGTCGTACTTAGACTTTGCCATTACACGTCTGAAAACAGAAAGCAGCAGGCCTACAACAATTCGACCAATAACATAGATGGCAATAGCCATGGCGATATTAATACCCCATGGAATTGCGTAATCATTTATATACCTTTCAATATCACTTGCAGATAAGAGCGAGAGTTGTTCTTCCATAATTTTTCCTTTTTGAGTTTATGGTCACTGTGCAAATCAAGGTATCAGTAAAAACAAATATCACCAATAGTTAAACTTAATTAACCTTTCAAAATTACGCTAAAGTCTAAGTGCATCGCGGCTTTCAGCTAATACAACCTCGCTAAAAGCTATACAAAAGTAGTAAGAAAAAGCATCGGGAAGAGTGTTGTTGCAAAGCTGGGCTGTTTAACCACTCCGACTTTATGTAGTCATTTCCCTGTCATAAAAATCTAATAACCTTTTTACTACAGTTGAGAATCAGGTATTGGCTTTCATACTTCCTTTGTTATTTTCATATTGATCGTGACAACGCATTTTTAGACAGTAAAGCGAACTAAAAAATGTGATTAAAAAAACAATTACTTTTTGGCTGCAGACGTTATACTAAAGTCTCATGGATGATGTGTTTGGTACGCAACCAAATTTGCGACCAATGCATGGATAGTAAACATCTGCAAAAACAGAATTTTTACTATTTTATACTCAAGGGTTTGCTGCCCTAGCAATTTATGCAACAAGAAGGATTTTCTCATGCTGCTTTTAACCACCCTATTTGTCGTAGTGTCTGGAATTTTTATTTACGCTTTACGTCCAGACAAAGGCAGGCACACAAAGCATGCAAGAAATTCAAATTCAGCAGATTTAAAAGCGACAGAGTCATCAAAGCTAGCACCTCAAGCTAACCGTTCCGCAGCAATGCACTATCCAGCAGTAGACACAAATGACTCGAAAGCACTTAACGAGTCAAAGGTTTCCAGTGCCCCCACGGGTCAAAGCCCAGCGCGAGCAGCACAGGTAATTTAGTATTTGTTTAGTACTTGCCTAATACTTGTTCAGTACTTGTTTGATCACCTGGGTTTGTCGCTGATTGACTGGTAGCCTATTAGGGCAGTACCATTTTTTCGGCAGTGATAGCGTTGCAAGTCGGCCCCTTCCCCACGTATCATAGCGCTAAATAATTTTTGTCTTTTTTCACATGCGCATACCAAGAGTCTATTACCCCAACGCTATCACCGTAGAACAAGAGTTTGAATTAACTCCAGAAGCTGCACATCACGTGGCCACTGTACTTCGGTTGAAGGCAAACCGCCCCATTGTTTTATTTAACGGCGATGGTAATGAATACAGCGGCCTTATTATTAATGTTCAGCGCAAAAAGGTCATTGTGGAAATCGATGCTTGCTTGTCTGTCTCAAACGAATCCCCCCTTCATCTGCACTTGGGCCAAGGCGTATCAAAAGGCGACAGAATGGACACTGTGCTTCAAAAGGGCGTTGAATTAGGGGTAAGTGAAATTACCCCAATCATCACAGAGCGATGCGCAGTTAAATTAGACCCAGCTCGTTGGGAAAAGAAATTACAACAATGGCAAAAAATCATTATTGGGGCTTGTGAACAAAGCGGTCGTAACGTTATTCCCAAGCTAAATGAACCTGTATCTATAGGGCAATGGCTTTCTCATTCCACGTCAACCTCTCGACTGGTACTTGCTCCTGGCGCAACTCAGCCTTTAGCTCGACAGCCTTATAATACACAAGGGTATCGATTACTTATTGGGCCTGAGGGTGGGCTATCAGATTCCGAAATACACCAAGCAAATGAAAATGGGTATATTTCTGTCAGTCTTGGTCCCCGTATACTGAGAACAGAAACAGCGGCCATTACTTCATTAAGTATCCTACAGTCGTTGCACGGTGACTTTTAGTGAGGTCTGGCCAACCTAAAAAGCCCCAACTGAAATACTTAACGTAACTTGATACTATGCTAAAACGCCCCAACATATGGGGTATTATTGCTATTTACTTATTTACCGTTAATTCAAGCGAGAACTCTATGCAATACACTGTTGGCGTAATAATGGACCCAATCGAGGCGATAACTCCACATAAAGATACAAGCCTCGCAATGATGCTGGAAGCACAGCGCCGGGGTGCTAAGGTCGTATACTTTGAGTTGAAAGATCTCTATCTAGAAAACGGTAAACCTATGGGGGTGGCAAAAACAGTATTAGTCAAAGATCAACCAACCGACTTTTATGAAATAACCGAAACAAATACAGTTCACCTTGGTGATATTGACGTACTGCTGATGAGAAAAGATCCGCCTTTCGACAGCGAGTTTCTTTATGCTACACAAATGCTATCACTAGCCCAAGACGCCGGAGCATTGGTAGTCAATAATCCGCAGGCTCTGCGCGATTATAATGAAAAGCTTTTTACATCGTATTTCCCTGAGCACATCCCTGCCACGCTTGTAGCTAATAACCAAGTACCTATTCGAGAATTTCACGCAAAATACAAAGATATAATTTGTAAGCCACTTGATGGAATGGGCGGCGCTTCTATATTCAGAGTAAAACCAGACGGTAATAATCTTGGTGTGATTATAGAAACCCTCACCCAACTTGGCACACGATATATGATGGTTCAAGAGTATCTGCCTGAGATTAAAGACGGAGACAAGCGGGTGCTCATCGTTGATGGTGAAGTTATGCCTTACTGCTTAGCTCGTCTTCCAACTAAAGGGGAAACTAGAGGTAATCTTGCAGCAGGCGGAACAGGCCGCCCTCAGGCAATTTCAGAGTCTGATAAAGCATTAGCCGAAGCAATTGCGCCAACCTTGAAAGAAAATAATATATTGTTCGTTGGCTTAGACGTGATAGGTAATAAAATAACCGAAATAAATATTACAAGCCCAACGTGTGTTCGAGAAATTGAAGCACACTTTGAAATTAATATTATGGAAAAACTATTTGAAGCCATTGAAAAGAGATTGGCACATAACTAGGGCGTATTGAAACAATACCGATGTAGCAAGACTGAGAAAATATGACGGAATTAAAGAGTTTAAAAAATCATTTTTTGGTAGCCATGCCAAGCCTAGACGATCCTTACTTTTCTCGCTCCCTCATTTATGTGTGCGAGCACGACGCCGATGGCGCAATGGGTATTGTTGTCAATCAACCCTCAACAATGAATGTAAAGCAGTTACTTGAGCAAACGGATAAAGAGCTTGATGTTTCTGCAGACAAAGCGGAACAAATTGTTCTAGCAGGCGGTCCAGTAAGCCAAGAAAGAGGCTTTGTACTGCATTCTACGCAAAAGGGATGGGCCTCTAGCCTCGCGCTAGCGCCGGGCATTATGGTAACCACATCGAAAGATATTCTAACGGCAATTGGCAACGATGAAGGTCCAGATGACGTCATCATAGCGTTGGGCTTTGCTGGCTGGTCTAAAGGCCAGCTTGAACAAGAAATGCAGGAAAACGCGTGGCTTACCATTGAAGCCGACGAAGATATACTATTTCATACGCCAATTCACAAAAAATGGCAGGCTACGGTGAACAAGTTAGGCGTTGATGTATGGCAGTTAGCGCCTGGTTCTGGCCATGCATAAATCTCAAGGTAACTCTCAAGAACACATTGGAAACCGAACGGTTCTGGCCTTCGACTTCGGAACCAAAAGCATTGGTGTGGCGGTAGGCCAAGAGATCACAGGCACCGCATCACCGCTTTCAGCATTGAAAGCGCGAGATGGCATTCCCGATTGGAGCCTGATTGAAAAACTATACGCTGAATGGCTTCCTCACGCTGTCGTTGTGGGACTACCGCTTAACATGGACGGCACTGAGCAAGAGATGACGCAGCGTGCTCGTAAATTTGCTAACCGTTTACATGGTCGCTTTAAAGTGAATGTAGAGTTATGTGACGAGCGTTTAACCACGACAGACGCCAAAGCCATGCTATTTGAACTGGGTGGGTACAAAAAGTTGACTAAGGATAAGGTAGACAGCGTTTCGGCATGCGTCATTTTCACCAGCTGGGTTGAAAACGCCTTCAGCTGATAGACTGCTGATAGACTGCTGATAGACTATCGGGCCTTGCTACATTGCCAGCATACTTCAAATGCGCCGCCATTTTCTTCGCCACACTCACTGCATGTCCATTCGTTCCTATCACTTTCCGCGGTGGGTTTGAGCTTACTTTCAAACGCATTAACCACTTTAGATGCACGATTGAACCATGTTTCATCTACTAGCCATAATTCTTGCTGTGCTTCTTGCCAAGGTAATTCACCAAGCGCGCCACCTGCGAACTCATTTTTTACCATATAGGGGATGGCCAGTGCATCAAGCTCACTGCGAATGGCTTGAAGCTCAAAGGCATCTTCTGAGGCAAACAGTTTTTTCAAGCGTTCATTCCCTAACAGTCTTTTACAGTAAGCTACCCGTGTAAGCGAAAATGTCTAGTCATCCATGTCAAACGACACGTTCGACAGTGTTCCTAAACTTGAATTGTCGCTGGCGTCTAACTTTATCATCAAACGCAAATCGTTAGGCGAGTCTGCGTGGTGCAGAGCCTGATCCATTTCAACACGGCCCTGTTTGTAAAGGTCATAAAGCGCCATATCGAAGGTTTGCATTCCCTGCTCTTTCCCTTTCTTCATCGCCTCTTTAAGGCTGCCTATTTCATTTCGCTGAATAAGGTCGCGCACAAGTGGCGTATTCAATAAAACTTCTATAGCGGCTACGCGCCCCTTACCATCAGGGGTAGGAACAAGTTGCTGGGCTACAATGGCGCGAATATTCAAACTCAAATCGAATCGCAGCTTGTCATGCATATCCTTTGGCGCTAAGTGCATTATCCGCTCGATGGCCTGATTAGCGTTGTTTGCATGCAAAGTTGCAACACAAAGGTGCCCTGTATCTGCAAACGACATAGCGTATTCCATGGTCTCCATAGAGCGAATTTCCCCAATGAGTATGACGTCAGGGGCTTGTCGTAAAGAGCTTTTTAAAGCGTCGTCAAACGACTGGGTGTCAATGCCCACTTCGCGCTGAGTGATGACGCAATTTTTATGCTCATGAACAAACTCGATCGGGTCTTCAATGGTAAGAATGTGACCGTGAGAGTTCTCATTTCTATGGCCAATTAACGCCGCTAATGATGTTGATTTACCGGTACCCGTTCCGCCAACAAATAGCACTAAACCGCGTTTTGCCATAATGATTTCTTTTAAAACTCTGGGAAGCCCTAAATCATCCGCTTTAGGGATTTGAGTCACTATACGCCTAATAACCATACCCGCTTGATCGCGCTGCCAAAATGCTGAGCAACGAAAGCGTCCAATGCCCTCTCTTACAATCGCAAAATTACACTCTTTAGATTCGTGAAATTCCTTTTGCTGTTTCTCTGTCATGGCTTCGTGAACCAGAGCGAGAGCAGTTTCCTCAGAAGTTGCGCTATCGGAAATAGGTGTAAGCTTTCCGTTTATCTTGGCACTGATCGGAAAGTTTGCCGTTACGAATAAATCTGAGGCATTGGTATCAATCATTTTTTGTAAAAGAGAGTCTAGCATGCTTGTTCCCGAAGATAGTTCATGGAGAGGGGGCCTAAAATCCCCCTAAAAAGTCACTCTAAAAGCTATTCATGGCCTGTTTATCAACCGATTTTGCCGCGGCGTCTTGCTTAGTGATAACACCCATAGCCACTAACCGTTGTAAGCATTGATCCATGGTTTGCATACCGTGTGCCTGTCCAGTTTGAATCACTGAATACATTTGCGGGACTTTATCTTCACGAATAAGGTTTCTGATTGCCGGTATTCCTACCATTATCTCATGAGCTGCCACACGCCCACCGCCTATTTTCTTGAGCAGCGTTTGAGATATAACCGCCCGCAAAGATTCTGATAACATTGAACGCACCATCGATTTTTCTTCTGCAGGAAACACGTCGATAATACGGTCGATAGTTTTTGGCGCGGAGTTAGTGTGCAAAGTACCAAATACCAAATGGCCGGTTTCTGCGGCTGATATAGCTAGTCGAATGGTTTCTAAATCTCGAAGCTCACCTACAAGGATAACGTCGGGGTCTTCACGTAATGCCGATCGCAAAGCATTATTAAATGAATGCGTATCTCGATGTACTTCCCGCTGGTTGACCAAACTAAGTTTGTTGTCGTGAACAAATTCGATGGGGTCTTCGATAGTAAGAATGTGCTCACGCTTGTGAGTATTAATGTGGTCTACCATGGCCGCTAACGTAGTACTTTTACCGGAGCCCGTTGCACCGGTTACTAAAACAATGCCGGTTGGCTGATTAATAATTTCCTTAAAAATATCCGGCGCGCCTAAATCTTCAAGAGTCAGAACGTCGCTAGGAATAGTACGAAGTACAGCGGCGGCACCGCGGTTTTGAACAAACGCGTTGACACGAAAGCGCGACAGCCCTTTTACTTCAAAAGAAAAATCGGTTTCTAGATTTTCCTCGTATTCTTTACGTTGCATATCGTTCATGATTTCATAAACGAGCCCGTGAACCTGCTTGTGATCAAGTGCTGGGACATTGAGCTTGCGCATTTCGCCGTCTACGCGAATTAGCGGCGGAAGTCCGGCTGACAAGTGTAAATCTGAGGCGTTATTCTTAACACTAAACGCTAAAAGTTCGGTAATATCCACAACAACTTCTCCATAACAAGGTGAATAATGCAAACAATAGCAGAAAGAATAGATTCCGCACTTCAGGGAATCACACAAGCCGCTACTTCAGTACATCGTCCACCAAATTCAGTCAAATTACTAGCGGTTAGCAAAACAAAACCCGTATCGGATATTATTGAAGCGTATGAAGCGGGACAACGAATGTTCGCAGAGAACTATGTTCAGGAAGGTGTTGAAAAAGTTCAGGAACTTGCTCACCTCACCGACATAGAGTGGCACATGATAGGCCCCATACAGTCGAATAAAACCAAAGTCGTTTCAGAACATTTCGATTGGGTGCAATCTGTAGATAGAGAAAAAATAGCTCGAAGACTAAACGAGCAACGTCCTGACAATTTACCTCCATTAAATGTTTGCATTCAGCTCAACATCGATGACGAAGAGAGTAAATCTGGCGTGAAACCAGACCAACTTGACAGCTTAATTCAGTTTATTAAGTCGCAAGAAAACCTATGTCTTCGCGGGATTATGGCTATTCCAAAAGCCAACCCAAGTGATGAAGAGCAACAAAGCACTCTCGGTAAGCTGAAGGAATTATATGACCATTACCACAAATCGCTGGCCAATTTTGATACCCTATCGGTAGGAATGAGTAGCGATATGCACGCGGCTATCAAAAATGGTTCTACCATGGTGCGCATAGGCACAGCAATTTTTGGTAAGCGTGGTTAAGTCACTTCGCAAAACAGTAACGTAATAAAATGCAGCGTTAGCGATAAACACAGTGGCGTTGACGTTTTAAAAGTGCACTTAAGCTACTTATAAAAGCAATACGCAGTTACGAATATACATTTGTGCAATTTTGCGTGTTGAATTAAGAATTACACAGACAACAGTAAGGATTTACATGCAACAGAAAAAATTGGCATTTATTGGCGCAGGCAATATGAGTCGCAGCATCATTAGTGGGTTAATTCAGTCTGGTTATGCAAAAGAAAATATACTTGCAGCTAACCCGTCTACACCGAAGCTAGACAAGCTGAAAGAAGAATTTGGCATACAAACCACACAATCAAATGATGAAGCCTGCCAGTTTGCCGATGCCATTGTACTTGCAGTAAAACCGCAAATTATGGGCAACATGTGTGCCGACCTTCAGAAAAACAACGACCTCGCGGGTAAGCTATTTTTAAGCATTGCGGCAGGTCTTCCGGTGTCTCGCTTACAAGAGATGTTAGGTGGTGACTACCCAGTTGTTCGTATCATGCCCAACACCCCAAGCCTTCTAGGTAAAGGCATGTCAGGCATGTATGCAGACAGCACGGTATCTCAAGAAGACCGAACTTACGTTGATGACGTAATGAACAGCGTAGGTGAAACCGTATGGGTTGATCACGAAGACGGCATAAATGGCGTAATTGCTGCTGCAGGTAGCAGCCCAGCTTACTTCTTCTTATTCCTTCAAAATATGCAAGAAGAAGCCATGAACATGGGATTTGATAAAGACCAGTCTCGTCTTATGGTTCAGCAAGCCATGCTTGGCGCTGCCGAGATGGTGTGTAATAACCCAGACCTTGAATTAAGCGAGCTGCGTGCCCAAGTTACCTCTAAGGGCGGAACTACGGCACAAGCCGTAAATACCTTTATCGACGAGGGCCTCAAAGACATCATTAGCAAGTCTATGCGTGCTGCCGTCGCCCGTGCCGAAGAAATGGCAAAACAGCTTTAACGTTTGTAGGAACAAGAGTAAATGAACGCAACGGTTTTTTTGATTGATACACTATTCAATCTCTACTTAATGATTGTCATATTGCGGTTGTGGCTGCAAATGGTGCAAGCCGATTTTTACAACCCAATGAGTCAGTTTATTGTGAAAGCAACACATCCTATAGTGGGGCCGCTGCGACGCGTTATTCCGTCATTAGGCAGATTTGATACCGCCACATTTGTTTTAGCACTCGCGGTTTGTGCATTGAAGCTCGTCACGCTGATATTGATATCGGGCGGTACTTTGAACCCAATAGGTATTGCAATTATGTCTTTCATGGGCGTGATAAAAGAAACGCTCTCGCTCATGTTTTGGGTACTTTTACTACGCGCTATACTTAGTTGGGTATCTCAAGGGCAATCTCCTGTTGATTATGTGCTTTATCAACTTACCGAGCCTTTTTTAGCGCCTATTCGCAAAATCATTCCTCCATTAGGCGGGCTTGATTTGTCAGTGCTGATTGCAATCATTGGATTACAGTTTTTACAGCTGTTGATCCAAGATGCTCTCAGAGTGCTATGAGTGTATAAAATTGGCATACAGCCTCTAATGTAAAAACAGCTTAAGTTAGTGCTGAAGTTTTAAAAGCACAATTTAAAAAAACATCAAAGCGAGGAGCGACGGTGAAGATAGTAAAAAAAGTGTCAGCAGTTTTTTTAAGCGCGTTGCTTATGTGCTTGAGCCTTCAAGCTAACGCAGAACAAAAGCAGACATTAGGCGAATGGGATGTCCACTACATGGTAGTGAATACCCCCTTTCTTACTCCTGAGGTTGCAGCAAACTATGGGATTGTAAGAAGTAAGTACAATGCTTTAGTTAATATTTCTGTGCTCGATAAAGACTCAGGTAAAGCACAGCGGGTTTCGGTTGACGGCCATGCCACTAATTTACTCGGGAAAAAACGCGACCTTTCGTTCAAGAAGGTGGAAGACGGTGATGCTATCTATTATCTTGCTGTCTTACCGTTTCGCGATCAAGAGACATATCGTTTCGAAATTAGCGTGAAAAAGGCTTCAAGCCAGCAGACGTTAAAGTTTAAGCAAAAAATGTATGTCGATGGCTGAAAAATCTGAGGCCAGAGCTGATTTAGTATAATGCCATGGAAGAGTTTTATTCAGACAGTTTTATCAGACAGTTTTTTTCATTCGGCCCGCCGATAACTCTAAAAGCAAAACAGATACCAAGCGAGGTGCTATTCACAAGCCCTCGCTTTTTTTAGGCCTAAAAAGAGCGTGTTGACCTTTATTGCTCTAAGTCACTTTACCATTAGCCTTTCCTAGTAAATAATCATAAAAGTACGCTCTGTCGAACTGTTAGGTAATTAAGTAAAAGTGTTCACCGGCAGTTTATGCGCAACAATAAAATTATAAAAAAGAGACTTATTATGACTACCCCCTACCCTCACCTTCTCGAGCCTCTCGATTTAGGCTTTACCACGCTGCGAAACCGAACATTGATGGGCTCTATGCATTTAGGCTTAGAGGAGGAAAAAGGCGGGTTTGATAAATTAGCTGCATTCTATGCAGAGCGAGCAAAGGGCGGCGTAGGCCTCATCGTAACGGGAGGAATAAGCCCTAACATTTCTGGGTGGGTAGCCCCATTTGCAGGAAGAATGACCAGTAAGAGACACGCAAAAAAACACAAAGTTATTACCGACGCCGTTCACGCTGAAGGCGGTAAGATATGCATGCAGATTCTTCATTCTGGGCGCTATGGCTACCATCCTCTAGCGGTCTCAGCCTCATCCGTGAAATCGCCCATTACTCCATTTAAACCCAGGGCACTGTCATCTAGTGGTATCAAAAGCACAATAAAAGACTATGCAAATTGCGCAGGTTTAGCTCAAAAGGCTGGGTATGACGGCGTAGAAATAATGGGGTCAGAGGGCTATCTCATTAACCAATTTTTCTGTGAACGCACTAATCAGCGGGACGATGAATGGGGCGGCAGTCTCGAAAATAGAGCGCGACTGGCTATCGAGGTAGTGAGAAGTGTGCGTGAGAAAGTAGGGGCTGAGTTTATTATTATTTACCGCCTTTCTATGCTGGATTTAGTGGAAGGCGGAGCCCAATGGGATGAAGTGGTTTATTTAGCTAAAGAGATAGAAAAGGCAGGCGCGACGCTTATCAATACAGGTATTGGGTGGCATGAAGCGAGAGTGCCAACCATATCAACCTCGGTTCCGCGCGCGGCTTTTACTTGGATAACCAAGCGGATGAAGGCAGAGGTATCGCTGCCGCTAGTGACGACTAACCGAATAAATACGCCAGAAGTTGCAGAGTCTGTGTTAGCCGACGGCCACGCAGATATGGTTTCCATGGCACGCCCTTTTCTTGCCGACGCTCATTTTGTGGCCAAAGCAATGCAAAACGAGTCAGACCTCATCAACACCTGTATTGCCTGTAACCAAGCCTGCCTAGACCATGCCTTTGAACAAAAGCGCGCAAGCTGTTTAGTTAACCCGCAGGCGTGCTACGAGACCGAACTCACCTTCTCACCAACCTCTAATAAGAAAAAACTAGCGGTTATTGGCGCTGGGCCAGCAGGCCTATCCTTTGCCATGTACGCCGCTGACCGCGGGCACGATGTGCATCTATTCGATCAAGCCAGCGAGATTGGTGGTCAATTTAATTACGCAAAGCAAATACCGGGTAAAGAAGAGTTTTATGAAACCCTTCGTTACTTTAAACATCAATTAGCGCGAGCCAATGTCACAATTCATTTAAATACTCTTGCTAACACAGAGACATTAAAGGATGGAAGTTTCGATGAGGTTATCTTAGCTACAGGTATTAAACCTAGAAGCCTAACTATTGAAGGCCACGACCATCCGAAAGTTTTGGGTTATCTAGACGTATTGCGGGATCATGTTGAAGTAGGCCAGCGTGTAGCGGTGATCGGTGCCGGAGGCATCGGGTTTGATGTCGCTGAATACTTAGTAGAAGAAGCAGACCTAACTGAAAATAGAGACAAGTGGCTAGCACATTGGGGTATTGATAAAAGCTATGCCGCCGGCGGCGCACTTAAGGAAAAAGAGCTCACACCCACCACGCGCGAGGTGTTTTTACTTCAGCGTAAAAACACAAAAGTGGGTAAGGGCTTGGGCAAAACAACGGGTTGGATCCACCGTCAGTCTCTCAAACTTCACAACGTGCAAATGATCAATGGCGTATCTTACGAAAAAATTGATGACAAAGGGCTTCATGTTGTTATTAACGACAAACCAAAACTATTGGAAGTCGATAACGTGATCGTATGTGCAGGCCAAGAGCCATATACGCCATTAAAAGCGCCTCTTGAAGAAGCTGGGTTTAAGGTACACATTATAGGTGGCGCCGACGTAGCAGCAGAACTAGATGCTAAAAGAGCCATTCGTCAGGGCGCCGAATTGGCTGCGAAAATCTAAGCGTTTTGGCAGCCAGAAAGGCTTAACGCTACACAGGCAAAGCCAATAGCGGCTAAAGTCGCGAAAAATCCATTATTTTGCTTCATTGCGTTCCCCATACTTTACTTTCCAGTCCCGACGGGCTGAATTTTAGAGTAGAGGAAGTGAGATCAAAAAACCAGCTTTCACTTGATGGCAAAAGCTGGAGATAGCAAAAGCTGGCTTTGTGCGTACTTTTTTAAGAGGCTAACTTTTTTGACTAGCTTTTTTGACTAGCTATCCAGCGGTCTATTTTTTGTTCAAGAATAGCCAGCGGAATGCCACCTGTGTTTAATACCTGCGCATGGAATTCTCGAATATCAAAATTCTTGCCAAGGGCTTGTTCAGCCCGCGCGCGTAACTCTTGTATTTTTAATGCACCAACCTTGTAAGATAAAGCTTGTGAGGGAATAGCAATATAACGCTCAACCTCTGCCACTACTTCAGTGCGCGTCATGCCTGAGTTATCGAGCATAAAGTCGATGGCTTTTTCTCTGCTCCAGCCCTTGGCGTGAATACCGGTATCAACCACCAAGCGCATGGCTCTTAACTGCTCATCCTGCAATGTGCCGTAACGGTTCCACGGATCATCGAAAAAGCCCATTTCGTACCCTAGCGTTTCAGAGTAAAGCGCCCACCCTTCGCCGAAAGCGGGTAAAAAGCTAAAGCGCATAAACGAAGGCAGTGAGTCATTTTCTTGAGCCAGGCTTATTTGAAAATGGTGGCCCGGTGCGCCCTCATGAAGATATAGCGTCACGTTCCCCGTAGTTAAACGGCTAGGTAGATCATAGGCGTTAAAGAAAAACGTTCCTGGGCGTGACCCATCAGGCGTGCCCGGTTGATAAGAACCACCGGCACTAAACTGCTCAATAGCCGGATCGTAGGGTTTTATTTCTAGCTCTGACTTTGGCAATAGTGAGAAATACTCACCAATTTTCTTGTCTACCTCTTTGCCAATACGATAGTAGCTTTGAGTTAGTGCTTCACGACTTTCAGGCTTAAACTGTGGGTCTGTGCGCACAAAATCGAAAAGTTCATTTAACGTGCCGTCAAAACCCACTTCGTCTTTTATCGCTAGCATGTCGTTTTTAATGCGCTTAACTTCTCTAAGACCAAGTTCATGCAGTTCTTCGGGAGTCAAAGGTAGCGTAGTCGAGCCTTCTACCATCAGCTCATAAAGTTTTGCGCCGCCTTTCATGTCGCTCAAACCGATGGTTTCACGAGCAATGGGTAAGTATTCATTTTTAAGAAAGTTGCGCATACGTGCAGTGGCATCGTAAATGTCTTGCGTAGCCTGCTCATATTCACTCGTTAAGCGAGCCTTTTCTTCATCAGAAAATGAATCTGGAAGCATCGTCATAGGCCCCCAAAACTGCGACTCTTTGAGCGGTATTGCTAGCTGTGTATCAAACTGCTTAATAACGCGGTCAATGGTGAGCGTAGTTTCTAACACGCCAGATTCCATTCCCTCTCGAAAACGCTCTATAGCGCGGTCTGAAATGGCAATATAGTCTTTGTGGCGTGATAGGTTGTTCTCATAGTCTTCAACGGTTTTAAAAGGAGCAGCCCCCTTACCGCTTGCAAATGATGGATAGAAAGTATGAAACCCGCTGAAATGATTAACAGGACGCACTTGGGTTAAGGCACTTATCTCAGGAGAGGACATCTCAAGTGCGCGCTCTTGATTGTATTTAAATACGTCATAAGCCAATTTGTCAGTATCATCTAGCTTGCTTCTATCAATCTGCGCAAGTTCCGATAAATTGAGCTGTGTATTAGTCCTGCTTGCTAAATCATGAGCATCAGTTAAAAAATCGCCCAAGCGATCTGCCCGTCGCATATCACCGCGGAATATAGCCATCACAGGGTTTAGTGCTAAGTTACGCTCGTCCGATGCTTCAAAAAGAGCAAAGAGTTTTTCATGCTCATTTTGAGCTTTTTGCATAACGGTTGACTCTTTTAGAGCGTCATTATGAGAATTTGCGATAGCAACTGATGTGCTCAACGCTAACGCAACAGCGCTACTAACTGCCAACATCTTTCTTATCATTTGTAAGGTTTCCTTATTATTTTAGTGTGCAAACGCCAATATCATTCATAACAAATCAACTTAAAAGCAGCTGTTTGTTCGAATCAGGCGACGACATTATTTTAAGTCTGTCTTATGACCTATCTAATTATTGACATACTTTAGGCGTTATCTTTGTAAAGTGCTATTTTTCGGGGAAAGGTATCGTCATAAGTTGTGTAAAAAATTATCAAAAAAAAGCTGCGCTTGAGCGCAGCTTTATCACAGTGATTTTATACCATTACGGTTTGCAACATGGCGGCCTAAATAGCTACCTTTTGCAGCATCACAAGAAAGATGAATGCTTTATTTACCCGTATTAACAAAACTCACGCAGTCACCTTGATTTTTAAACGTACTTCCGTCATGACGGTTCAGTGTTTTCCACTTACCCTTTTTACATTGGGATTTGTCTTCAGGAACTACATTTAAATTAATGCCTACAATCACAGGGTCGTGGTCTGAACTTCTAAAAGCATTAGGTTCGAACAATGCATCTTGTGCATCTTTTTTAAATGACGTGTCGTAATCGAAAATATCAGGCTCGTCAGCATTAATGTGCCAAACCTGTGTATTAATTACTTGCTCAGTCAAAACAGATGATGACAAGGCATGGTCAAGATATCCCACCTGACCATCAAATACATAAGAGTAAGCAAACTCGCCTTCATATTTGGCTACTAAATCAGTAAAACCTGACGACGTTATTGTTAAGATAGGATCTTCTTTATCGTAACTATTCAAATCGCCAATAACTAATACATCGGGGTCGCCACTGTTTGTAGGATCTGTAGCGATCCAATCAACCAACGCTTTTGCAGCGTCATTGCGCACGTCGTTACAATTCCCTTGTCCGTCTTGCATATCTACATCACCAAAATCTTCACAATCACTGCCCTTAGACTTTAGGTGATTTACGGCAACAGAAAGCACACCGCCTCGCTGTTTTTCTCGGAAAGTTTGTAACAGAACAGGCCTATTTAACTGGTCTATAAAACGACTATCGACAGAAGAGTCTAATGTTGCAAACGCGCCCTCAGTTTCCACGCTATCTTGTCTATAAATTAATCCTACTTTAATTGCATCTGTACCAATGGTTCCGGTATCTACATAAGCGTAAACCTCACTACCCAAAACGCCATTTACGCTGTCGGTGAGATCCTTTAACGATACATCTGGGTTATTTTCTATTTCAATAAGACCCACAATATCAGCATCTATATCTACAAGCGCAGCAACTATTTTTTGCTTTTGGCGCTCGAATTCTTCGCTGTTATCTGCGCCTCGGCACGAGCTATCATTCGGTCCGCAACGGTTTCCGTTTTCATCTAAGGTGGTAAAGTAATTTAGTACATTAAATGAAGCTACCGTAATATCACTTTCAAAAGCGGGAGCGCTCTGTCTTGGGTTAGTTTCAAGGAATTGAGCCCCTGATGTTGGCTGAATTCGATACGCGCCAAACGCCTGATGCATAACCCCGTTTAAAAATTGCACCGTATCTCCGCCACGGAACCTATTCGTTAAAGAAAAGACATCGCCATTAGGGTGTATGGCAGGATCAGCGTTTTGCGACGTACGGCCGTCATCTAACGTAATTTTTGCTTGGCTGTTAGCGATATCTCTTTGTTCAAATGCACTAGAACCAGGCGCTTCTATCGCCGTTGGTGTTATCAAGCGATTTTCGTTGTTTAGTGGTAGCGCAAGCACAATTTCACCAAACCTATCAAAATTAAAGTATTCTGAAATGACCAAAGGCTGCTCCAGAATTATTCGCATGCCCTCTACCGACTCGAGATCCAAATCATCATTGATGGGAAGCGTTAACGACACCGCCTCAGGAAGGGGTTGCCCCTCAGCATTTACTACCACTGAATCAGCACTAACCTGCGTCATTCCACTAAACTCTGAAACAGAGCCTATCACGCTTACGACATCACCAATTTTGACATCTAAGGAAGGAGAAGAACCATCAAAAATAAATATTCCCTCAGAGGTCAGCGGGTTACCATCTGGTGTCAATGATTGAAGAAAGAAACCACGAAGATCACCGTTATCGGTTTCATCATTACGTTGGTAATCCCCGACAACGATACCTTCAACAACGACTTCCTCACCGCTCAACTCTGTTGAAAAGCCAGTGCCTTGAATATCCGCTATGGAAACAAGCTCTGGACCGGTAGGCTCGCTTTCTTCGAACCCACTAATAATTGATAAGTTTTGAAACGCAAACGCTTCACTGCCGCCATTAGATGATGCAGTAAGCGTCACCTGCAAAGTTCCTCCCGTGCCCTCAATTGCTGCTCGAATAGTCTTTAATTTGTTAGAAAGCTGTGTATCGTTGGCAAATAAAGGGTCGTCTAATTCAAATGAGCTACCACCTGCCAAGGTGTAAGACGCGCTTCCAGATTCATCAACAGAACTAGCAATTAAAACCTGCTCGACGCCTCCATCAATTGAGGCTGTAATAGTGAAAAAATCTGAATTTTCAAAATCCCCCATCGCACCAATATCTATCGATAACCCTAACTGGGGAGCTCCACTAATATCAAATACCCATTGCGCGCTTACAGGCTCGCTGTTATCTGGGTTTACTGTGTCGGTTACGCCGAAAAATTCATCACTGTTGTTATCATCAATGATGCCCAAGCTGTCGCCGGTAAAAGTAGAAAGGCTGTCGTCTAACACGGCAAAAGGTATACTTTCAGATACTCCTCGTTGATACTTTTGGAATCCATCAGCAGTTGATGAAAAAGCGTCTCGCTGAGTATTTTGATAACTAATTAGATTAGTCGAAGAACTTTGATTCATATCGCCGGCTATGGCGATTTCCGCTGCCGACGCCTCTATTACTGGGTTGGAAGTGAGTATCGCGCCTACTGAAATTGCTAATGTCGTCTTTATTATTTTCATTAAACTTTCCTGTTTATTTATAGAAACTGTCTTTTAGGACAGGGGGAAAAACAAACAATAAAGGTATAAACAACATACTACAAGAAAATGACAGCGCTAAAAAAAGCCCTTTTACTGGGAAAGCAAAAGGGCTATTCAATTCTCGTGTTTGATAAAGAGAAGTCTATCAGCAGCAAAACTTCGCACTTGTTAAGATCTGAGCAGACCCAGTTATTACTATGCCTCTTGATTACGCAAAAATACTAACTCGGTAGAGGAGCTTTGCTCTTCACTGAAGCTATATCCATCAGTATCGAAGGCTTTTAATCCGTCCACGTCAGCTACTTTGTTCTCAATAATATAGCGCGCCATAAGGCCTCGCGCTTTTTTGGCGAAAAAGCTAATGATCTTATATTGACCATTTTTGCAGTCTTTGAACGTAGGCGTAATCACCATGCCGTCTAATTCTTTTTTCTTTACTGCTTTGAAATATTCATTAGACGCCAAATTAATAAGCACATTGTCACCTTGAGCACTAAGGGCTTCATTGAGTACTTTCGTAATGCGGTCGCCCCAAAATGCGTACAGGTCTTTTCCCTCTGGGTTAGACAGTTTCGTCCCCATTTCCAAGCGGTAGGCTTGCATTAGATCAAGCGGACGTAAAAGACCATACAGCCCAGATAAGATTCTTAAGTGATCTTGTGCAAACGCTACAGACTCGTCATCTAACGAATATGCATCAAGCCCTGTGTAAACGTCGCCATTAAACGCATACATAGCTTGCCGTGCATTGTTTGTATTGAAGGGAGTGGAAAATTCAGCAAACCGATTTGCATTTAATGTTGCTAGCTTATCGCTGATTTTCATCAGTGACGATAAATCTGCAGGCGACAATGTGCGGCACACTTCCATTAAGCGCGTGGTATCGTCCATCATACTTGGCTGAGTATATGTGCTGACCGGCACTTCTGTATCAAAATCAAGATTTTTTGCTGGGGAAACTACAACTAACATGAAAACTCCTTCGGTTTTTGCAGTCAATGCTTATCGGCATTTGCTGAACAACATGGCGCAAGTATATCACCACCGTCATGGGAAAAAATAATGGCAGAGAACAAAGACACCAATTGGGCTAACAGAGAAATCCGATTAGCCGTAAATTAGCGCTGATACGCTATAAATATTCATGCGATTTTGATATAACTGTGCATAATTATAAATTAATTGACGTTATCAAACGTCAGCGCCCTACATACGCAAAAACGAACCGTTTTAGTCAACTTGCTCTTCTGGCAAGTTGTGCAAATTTTGAATGACTATTAGAGAGAATTATGAGCAATCAGCTAGCATCGTTACGTGATATCACTACCGTTGTTGCCGACACCGGTGACATTGACGCTATTAAAAAGTACCAGCCCGTAGACGCTACAACAAATCCGTCTTTGTTATTAAAAGCAGCTGGCCTACCGCAATATGCAAGCTTGATTGACGACGCAGTGGCATGGGCAAAATTACAGTCTAGTGACGCAGAGCAACAGCTCGTTGATGCGTCGGACAAACTTGCCGTAGCCATCGGTAAAGAAATTTCAGGAACGATTCCAGGGCGAATTTCTACCGAAGTTGATGCTCGCTTATCGTTTGATACCGCTGCCACTATCGAAAAAGCAGAGCGTTTGGTTCAGCTATACAAAGACGCTGGTATTGATAAGTCTCGTATTCTCATCAAAATTGCATCTACATGGGAAGGCATTCAAGCTGCAGAAGCGTTAGAGAAAAAAGGCATTCAGTGTAACCTTACCTTGTTATTCAGCTTCGCTCAGGCACGAGCATGTGCTGAAGCGGGCGCATACCTAATTTCCCCTTTTGTTGGCCGTATTTTAGATTGGTATAAAAAGTCTACCGGTAAAGAGTCATACTCTGCCAGTGAAGACCCAGGGGTAGTATCAGTAACAAGCATTTATAACTACTACAAAGAACACGGCTACAAAACAGTTGTTATGGGCGCAAGCTTCCGCAATATCGGTGAAATTCAAGCCCTTGCTGGCTGCGATCGCCTAACCATTAGCCCAGCGTTACTTGAAGAGTTAGCAAACGAGCCTGGTGAGTTAGAAGTTATGCTCAAAGATGGTGGTGCGACAAAAACACCAGGGCCTCGCCTAACTGAGAGCGAGTTCCGTTGGGACATGAACCAAGACGCAATGGCGACAGAAAAATTATCTGAAGGTATCCGTAACTTTGCTGCAGACCAAGATAAGCTTGAGACTCTGCTTCGCGAAAAACTGAATGCGTAAGGACCAGACTACGATGAGTGTATTAACATCACTTCCTGAATGGAAAGAGCTAAGTAAAATTGCAGAGTCCGTTAAAAGCGCTCACATGCGCGACTGGTTTGCATCTGATGGTGAACGCGCTGAAAAAATGAGTCTTAGCGCATGCGGAATATATCTCGATTACTCTAAAAACCGAGTTAACGAAGCCGCGCTTTCCTCTCTTTTCGACCTTGCTCGTGCATGTAATATTGAAACCATTCGAACTAACATGTTCGAGGGCGAGCAAATTAACTCTACCGAGGGTCGTGCCGTATTGCACACCGCGCTGCGTAATTTCTCTGACCGCCCTGTTATGGTAGACGGCAAGGATGTGATGCCTGAAGTTCATGCAACGCTTGAAAAAATGAAAGGCTTTACCGAGTCTATTCACAGCGGCGAGCACAAAGGTTACACAGGAAAACCAATCAAGCATATTGTTGCTATTGGTATTGGCGGCTCTTTTCTAGGCCCTAAAATCATGACTGAGGCGCTAAAACCTCACACTGTTGATGCCGTAAAAGTGCATTTTGTTGCTAACGTAGATGGCTGCCATATTCACGATGTGCTTTCAGGTCTGAATTTTGAAGAAACCTTAGTTGTGATGTCTTCAAAGTCATTTACTACGCAAGAAACGCTGCAGAATACGCTAACGGCCAAAGATTGGTTCTTAAAGTCCGGTGGCACGCAACAAGACATTGCTAAACACTTTGTGGCGGTATCATCTAACGTTAAAGCAGCCACCGACTTCGGTATCAGTGAAGATAACATCTTTCCAATGTGGGACTGGGTTGGTGGACGTTACTCGTTATGGTCGGCTATTGGCCTACCTATTTCACTGGCATTGGGTTTTGACAACTTTAAGGCATTGCTTGAAGGTGCTTTTGAAATGGATACCCATTTCACAACAGCACCACTTGAAGAAAACATGCCGGTACTTCTCGCTTTGTTAGGCGTATGGTATCGCAACTTCTTCGACGCACAGTCTCACGTATTACTGCCCTACTACCACTATCTTCGCGGCTTACCGGCTTACGTTCAGCAGCTTGATATGGAAAGTAATGGTAAAGAGGTCACTCAGGCTGGAGATAGTGTTGATTACCCTACAGGCCCTATAATTTGGGGCAGTGAAGGAACCAATGGCCAACACAGCTTTCATCAGCTAATTCACCAAGGCTCGGGCATTATTCCTGCCGACTTTATGTTGCCATTAAACGTGCCGAACCAAGATGATACCCACCACGCTATGCTTGCTTCTAACTGCTTTGGTCAAACTCAAGCTCTTATGCAGGGTAAATCCTTCGACGCCTGTTATGCAGACCTAGATGGTAAAGGTTTGGATGATGCTGAACGCAAACGCTTGGCGGCACATAAAACAATGCCAGGGAACAAACCCAGCAATACTTTTCTGTTCGACAGCCTAACGCCCAAAACTCTTGGCGCGTTGGTTGCAATGTATGAACATAAGGTATTCGTTCAGGGCGTTATCTGGAACCTTAACTCGTTCGACCAATGGGGCGTAGAGTTAGGTAAAGTACTAGGAAACCAAGTACTTGCAGGCATTCAAGGTGAAGCGAGCAAAGACGATTTCGACGCTTCTACACAACAGTTGATTGCTAAATTCAGAGCAGCGAATGCACCAAAATAAGGAAAATAGGGGATAGAAAATCATCCCCATTTGGTGCAATAAACAAACTGAACGGCCGGCTTACCCCCGGCCGTTTTTTGTTGGTCGTATCAATTAGTGTCCGAGTTGTTAAAGCCAATCCGGGCATTATTAATACAGTTTATAAAGCTGCCTTATGTCTGACGTTCCTTAGCCGTTTCATAAAACTGCCACACATTGTTAATAAAAGGTAAACAAAACTATTTTATTTTGGTGTCGGCTGTGATAAAAAATGTACAGAGGGAAATTACTAAATTGCTCTGTATTAGTTGTAGTGGTGTAAAAAGGAGATCCCAATGGATAAATCAGATCTATTTGCCATGTTAGACATCGAAGCAAGTCCAGCAAAAACAAAAAGCAAAAAAAGAAAGTGGAGAGAAATCGAAGCGCTACAGGATCGATACAAATTAGAAAAAGAACTCGCTGAGTTAGACTGTGGTTTTGAGTACGAACTTGAAACACTAGAAAGATAACAAAAAGCCGCCTGAGAAATCAGGCGGCTTTTTTCTTTTTAGGCGCGATTAAACGCTATACTTGCCATTGAATAGGCGGTTTGCCCGCCTGTGCAAGAAACTGATTGGTTTGGCTGAACGGCCGGCTGCCGAAAAAACCTCTGTGCGCAGAAAGCGGAGAAGGATGTGGTGCGTGCAAAACACAGTGCTTTTCTTTGTTTATGCTGCCGCCTTTTCTTTGTGCGTGACTTCCCCACAGTAAAAACACAACACCCTCGCGGTGTTCATTTACTGCATCTATCACTTTATCGGTGAAGGTTTCCCACCCCCACTTTGCATGACTGTGTGCTTTACCTTGTTCAACAGTAAGCACAGTATTTAATAACAATACGCCCTGCTGTGCCCACGACAACAAATTTCCGTGGTTGGGAATTACAAAGCCTTCTATGTCGCTAGCCAGTTCTTTGTATATATTCTTTAAAGAAGGAGGAATTTTTACCCCGGGTAAAACCGAGAAACACAACCCATGTGCCTGATTAGGACCGTGATAGGGATCTTGACCTAATATTACAACTCGAACGTCTTCCAATGCGGTTATTGAAAATGCAGTAAACACGTCTTCTTTAGGCGGGTATATAATTTTACCCGCCTCTCTTTCTGCCTGAACCTGTAGCATCAACTCTCGAAAATAAGGTTTTGCCTTCTCGTCTGCTAATTCCTCAGTCCATGTCATCATGGTTTTAAAAGGCTCATCATGTGCTGTTTCAACGCCTCGTAAGACGCCGGCAAATCCACTGCTAAGCTATCTTCGCCCGCAACATCAGCAAGAGGCTTTGGCAAGCTTATTGGGTTGCCCAACACATTTTCTACAGTTTCACGGAATTTTGCAGGGTGTGCCGTACCTAAGAACAGGCCAATTTCACCCTCTTCTAAATCGTGACTTACTGCACGATAAGCAATAGCAGCGTGAGGCTCACTAGTGTAACCCTGCTGTGCTAACTGACGCATAGCCAACTGAGTATACTCTTCATCAACCATTTCGCCTTTTAAACAGGCTTTGTCGATATATCCACGCTCAATAAGCGCTTCGATACGGGGCCAGTTATTGGGCTGACTTACGTCCATTGCATTTGAGATAGTCGCAACGGTAGATTTAGGATCCCACTCACCAGTTTTTAAGTAGCGCGGAACCGTATCATTCAAATTGGTGGCAGCAATGAAGCGTTTTATCGGTAAGCCCATCGCTTTAGCAATCATGCCAGCAGTTAAGTTACCAAAATTACCGCTTGGTACAGAAATTACCACCTGATCGCGTTTTTCTTTTGGAAGTTGACTCATCGCTTCAAAGTAGTAACAAACCTGAGCAAGTAACCGGCTTATATTGATAGAGTTTGCAGAGTTAAGATGCAAACCTTCACGCACGTCCGGGTCGTCAAAAGCAGTTTTAACCAGTGATTGACAGGCGTCAAAGTCGGCTTCTACCGCAACTGTATGAATATTGTCGCCCAACGTAGTAAATAGCTTTTCTTGTAGTTTGCTTATCTTATCTTTGGGGAACAAAATTACCACGTTGATATTATCAATGCCGTGGAACGCATGAGCAACGGCAGCACCAGTATCCCCTGAGGTAGCGGTTAAAATGGTGATTGGCTTACCCTCACTAATGCGAGATAAGGTTTGCGCCATAAAGCGCCCGCCAAAATCTTTAAACGCCAGTGTGGGACCATGGAAAAGTTCGAGTGAATACACATTGTCATTCACTTTTTCTACCGGTGCGCCAAATGAGAATGCGGTCTCAACAATAGCATTAAGCTCGCCTTCTTCTAGTTCATCGCCAATAAGCGTGCGTAATACTTCTATACTACGCTCAACGAAGGGCTTCTCCAGTAGACCACCTATGTCGTCTAGCGCTGGAATTGTTTCAGGGAAATACAGGCCTTGGTTTTTACCTAAGCCTCGTTTTACTGCTTCTGCAAAACTTGCCGTGTCTGATGCGTCTTTTAAATTTACCAATTCCACTTTCTTTACCTTTATTAATTCTTAGTGCGCCTAAATAGGCGCTGCGTCCAGCCTACTGCAATTACTCACTAGTGATAAGTGTACCGAGCTTAGGAACCTGACACACATGGCTAAAACCATCTTCATTTTGTATGTAATTTGAACTCAAATAGTCCGCTATTTTTTCAGCTTGCGCCTTACTATTGCATACTGCGAATACGGTTGGCCCAGAGCCAGAAATACCAAACGCCAATGCTCCCTCACTGTCGCTATATGCTCTAGCTTCGTCAAACCCTGGAAGCAAAGATTTTCTATACGGCTCTGCAATCACATCTTTCATTACCGATGCGGCAAGTGAAAACTCACCTGCATGAAGTGCATGTACAAATACGCCAAGCTGTCTTCCAAATGTGAGTGCAGTTGACATATCCACCTGCTTGGGAAGAATATCTCTTGCCGCCGCGGTCGACACACTAATTCCTGAATAGCATATTGCATAATACCATTCATCATTAAGGGGTAATGACAGGGTTACCGGAGAGGTAGCTCCCGTCATCAGCGTCATGCCGCCAAGAAAACATGGCGCCACATTGTCATAATGAATGCTGCCGCTTATCTGCCCCTCTAACTCCCCCATCATAGTAAGTAGAGTGTTGTCGTCAAATGGACTATCAAAGTAAGCATTAAGCCCCGCAAAAGCAGCGACGATGGAGCTTGCACTCGAGCCAAGCCCGCTGCCAATAGGAAGATTTTTATGCAAAGTAATGGCAACAGGTGATAACTGACGGCCCTCACTCTTCATTTTTTCGCAGAAGTAATAATAGCACTTGGTGACAATATTACTGTCTGCGTCGCCGGGCAATTTGTGCGCAAACGCACCAACAGTTTCAAGAGAAAACTGCTCTGCAGATGCTATTTCTACTTCATCACCCAGTCTAGTGCCGTCGACGGGTGCAAGGGCAGCGCCAAGAACATCAAAACCGAGACTGACGTTACCTATTGAAGCTGGCGCATAAGCGCGAATTACTTTCATATTAAAAAACTCTTTTTAAAAGCTTTGTTTAAATGCTCTGTTTAAATGCTTCGTTTAAACACTCAGTAAGCCATTTGTTTCCATGGCATAGTGCGCAGAATATCTGCAAACACACCCGCGGCAGTTACTGTACCGCCTGCGCCATAGCCGCGAATTACATAAGGAATAGGATTATAGTAATCACTGTTAATAGCGAGCGCGTTCTCACCGTCTTTTACTTGTGAAAGCGGGTTGCTTGCGGGTACAGCTTGAATACTTACCTTACATTTCCCATCTTCGATACTGCCAATGTAGCGCAATACCTTTCCTTCAGACTTAGCACTTTCAACGCGCTTGGCAAATTCGCTGTCTAGTTCTGGCAGTTGAGCCATGAATTCATCTACTGAGCAGGTTTCTGCAAACCCAGATGGCAGTACCGACTCTATTTCTATATCACTTAGTTCAAGTGCCAAGTCGGCCTCACGCGCCATTATGAGTAACTTACGCGCCACATCCATTCCGCTAAGGTCATCTCTTGGGTCTGGTTCAGTGAAGCCGTTTTTCTTTGCTGTTTCTGTCGCTTGAGACAGCGTCATCCCTTCTTCTAGCTTACCGAAAACATAAGAAAGGCTACCTGACAATATGCCCTCGAATCTGTGTAATACGTCGCCCGCACTAAATAATTTTTGCAGGTTATCAATAACTGGCAAGCCTGCGCCTACCGTTGTTTCATAAAGATATTGACGGTTTGTTGCTTGTGCTGTTTTACGAAGTTTGCGGTAGTATTCCATTGCTGATGTGTTGGCCTTTTTATTCGGCGTAACAACGTGGAATCCGCTTTCCATCATATCTACGTATTGGTTAGCTATGGCTTCATGACTAGTGCAGTCAACAATAACTGGGTTTACCAGACTATTGTCATTCACAAATTGATAGAGACGCTCAACACTTAAACCTTCGCCAGCAGCTTCTAATGCCGCTTTCCAGTCGCTGCTCAAATCAATACCCTGACTGTTAAGCAGCAGTTTGCGGCTGTTTGCCATGCCGTAAACACGAAGCTGCACGTTTCGCGCTAATAAAGCTGGCTGCTGCTTGGCAATTTGCGCCAACAACTCACTGCCTACATTTCCGCATCCTACAAGAAAGACATCAATGGTATGTCTGTCTGAGAAGAAATTTTGATGAATAACTTTCACCGCTTTTTTCGCTCGTTTGCTTTCTATAACGGTAGAAATAGAGCGCTCTGAAGACCCCTGTGCTATTGCTACGTTATTCACTCTCGCCTGAGCTAAAGAGTTAAAGAAACGCGCTGCAAGCCCTTTGGTTTGGCGCATACCATCACCCACTAGCGTAACTATGGCTAAGTCGTGACGTACTTCAATAGGGTCAAGCAACTGATTTTGTAACTCTAGTGCAAACGCGTCTTCTAATAAATTTAGCGCTTTGTTGGCGTCTTTGCTTTGAATACAAAAACTAATTGAGTACTCAGACGACGACTGCGTGATTAAACTAATAGATATGTTGGCATTCGACATCACTTCGAATACGCGACTTGCCATACCCACCATGCCTTTTAAACCGGGGCCTGCAACGTTGAACATGGTGACGTTATCAAGCTGAGATATCCCTTTAACCGATGTCCATTTTTCACTTTTCTCATTGCTGATCAAGGTGCCAGGAGCAGCAGGATTTAGCGTATTGCGAATAAGGCATGGTATATGGTGCTGAGCAATAGGGCCTATTGTTTTAGGGTGCAGCACTTTTGCGCCGAAGTAGGAAAGCTCCATGGCTTCCTGATACGTAAGCTTGTCGAGTAAAACTGCGCCCTCAACTTGGTTAGGATCAGCATTGTAGACGCCATCTACGTCAGTCCAAATTTCACAGCAGCTTGCATCGATGCACGCAGCCAAAATAGCGGCTGAATAGTCTGAGCCGTTGCGACCCAAGGTTACTTTCTGGCCTTCTTCATTCGCCGCAACAAACCCAGGCATGATTAAAAATTCACTGCCATCAACTGGAACATCGGTAAATCTTGCTTTACTCAATGCTACGTCGGCAATACTGTCTAGATACTCACCGTCAGCAAGAATGTAGGTTACCGGGTCGATAATGCGATTTTTTACACCTTTGGCAGAAAGTATGGCACTGAATAGCGTCACAGAGATGTACTCGCCAATACTCAATATGCCCGCTGCTACATTGTCAGGTGCAACACCTAGTAGATTGATGCCCTGCAAATGTTTTTTCAATACTGCTAAATGGCTGTCAATAAACGCAATAACGCTGTTGTATTCAAAGCCATCTAATTCTTCATTTAAACTATTCGCGATACCGGTTACTGTCGCGTTTAACTTATCGAGTAATGGCTGAAAGTCTTCACCCGCTGCTGCTTGTTCGCACAATAGAGAAAGTGCGTTGGTTACGCCTTTGGGGGCCGAGAGAACTACGGCAGCACCGTCGGTTTGGTGAGTGTCCATGCTAATCTCTGTAACCCGCAAATAACGCGGTGCATCGGCAAGAGAAGACCCTCCAAACTTTAAGACTTTCATATGCTACTCCTTAAGGTTGCGCATGCTAAAACGTGTAAAAAAAAGCCCGCTCTGTTTGAGGCGGGCTTTCGTTGTCTTTTGCGTATTTGCACTAGTCACCGGCCGCCCTATTTAAGGTGGTAATAAACATCATGGTGGTGCGAATCGCTAGAATCTTTTTCATGGCTTCAATTTGCCGTATAGACGTCTATCTGTCAACCGCAGTTTTCACCACACTGTATTTCAGTTTGTGCAACACTTAAGTAAAATCATTTCCTTTTTAGGTATAAAACATGAATTTTTGCCATGCCTTATCTGTCGTCTGTCAGGTTTTCCGACAAAAAATCAACAAGTAATCGAATTTTGGGTGCCACATTACGATTAGAAGGAAATACCGCCCATATGGCCTCTTGCTTGTCTTTGTAATCTGGTAAGACCTCCACAAGCTGTCCTTGTGCAATGGAATCTCTGACATAAAAACCAGGTAATTGCGTAAGTCCTAGTCCGTTAATTGCCGCAGCCTTTAGGGCGTTTCCACTGTTATATCGTACTCTGCCGCTAACACTAACGGTTTGAACATCATTGTTGATTAAAAAGCGCCAGTAAGGCTGAGAGCCAACAAGTAAACTGTGCTGTTTTAAATCTTCGAGTGACGTGGGTATTGAATTATTTTGAAGGTATTCACGGCTGCCACACACATAAAGTTGACGGGTAGCCAGTTTTTTTGCGATGAGCGAAGAATCCTCCAGTTTCCCAATACGTATTGCCAAATCTAAGCCTTGCTCGACAATATCTAATGTATCGTTTGAAAATGCGCACTGTATGCTTATGCCAGAATACGTTTCAAGAAAGCGATTGAGCAAAGGCGCGATAAACGCTTCACCGAAGGCGACAGGAGCGGTTAGCTTTATTAGTCCTTGTGGCGATTGCTGTAATGCGCTTACAGACAGTTGCGCGTTTTCTAACACAGATAGCGCAGGGTTTGTTTGTTCAAAGTACAGCTTTCCCGCCTCTGTCAGAGAGACATTACGCGTGGTGCGATGAAGCAACTTCACCCCTAAACGCTTTTCTAAGGTCGCTACTTTTCTACTCACCTGTGCCACCGAGGTGTCCAATCTATTGGCGGCACCAGTAAAGTTGCCTACGCTAGCCACGCTACAAAACTCAACAATACCGTCTAAATTTTTCATTTCTCTCCTACGTTCGCCACCTGCACCCTATGCGCAAAAATACGCCCTAAAGTAGTAATGATAGGTTTATTATTACAAATAGGAAATAGTGATTTACTAAATCTGTATATATCTGTGTGGCTTCCTCTCCTATACTTGCTCTACTAGCACGAACATCAACTCACCCGTAATGATAGGAGTAACAGTATGAGCTCGTTCAAAGATTCATTAAGCGAAGGTCAAACCCATATTAAATCGAAAGCCGCGGTAGCATGGGGGCCCGGCGAACCGCTTAAGATGGAAGAAATAGATGTTGAGTTGCCGAAGAAAGGCGAAGTTTTAGTTCGCATCAAGGCAACCGGCGTTTGTCATACCGATGCATTTACGCTTTCTGGCGAAGATCCTGAAGGTGTATTTCCTTCAGTACTCGGTCACGAAGGCGGTGGTGTAGTAGAAATGGTTGGCGAGGGCGTAACTAGCGTCGAGGTTGGCGATCATGTTATCCCACTATACACAGCGGAATGCGGAGAGTGTAAGTTTTGTACTTCGGGCAAAACAAACCTATGCCAAGCAGTGCGAGCTACTCAAGGAAAAGGGCTAATGCCAGACGGCACAAGTCGCTTTTCTAAAGACGGCGAGCCTATCTATCATTACATGGGTTGCTCTACTTTTTCTGAGTTTACTGTTTTACCCGAAATTTCACTGGCTAAAGTAAACAAAACTGCACCTCTTGAAGAAGTTTGCTTGTTAGGTTGCGGCGTTACCACCGGCATGGGTGCAGTATTGAATACGGCGAAGGTGCAAGAAGGCGATACCGTCGCTATTTTCGGTTTAGGCGGCATTGGCTTATCTGCAATAATTGGTGCACGAATGGCTGGCGCAAAGCGCATTATTGGTATCGATATAAACGAAAGCAAGTTTGAACTAGCGAAACAGCTAGGCGCAACAGACTTAATCAATCCCAAAGATTATGACAAGCCCATTCAAGACGTTATTGTGGAACTCACCGATGGTGGTGTTGATTACTCATTTGAGTGTATAGGTAATGTAGATGTCATGCGCTCTGCTCTTGAGTGCTGTCATAAAGGTTGGGGAGAGTCGGTTATTATTGGTGTAGCAGGTGCTGGCCAAGAAATCTCTACTCGCCCATTCCAGTTAGTCACAGGACGGGTATGGCGCGGTTCTGCTTTTGGTGGCGTGAAGGGTCGCTCTCAGCTGCCAGGTATTGTAGAGCAGTATTTAAACGGTGAATTTGGCCTGCAAGAGTTTATTACCCACACCATGGGTCTTGATGAAATCAATGACGCGTTCGACCTCATGCATAAAGGCGAAAGCATTCGCTCTGTTGTACACATGGATAAATAGCGGCGCTCTCCAATAGGAGCCGCAACTAGTTTCAAGTAGACAATCTAGCAAAAAATATAGTAAGACAGCCCGCCAAGTAAACGTGACGGGCTGTTTTGCTTTAGCACTCAGAAAAACTTGTTAGTTCTTTATAATACGATAGTGTTAATGGGGTACCAGCGTATGTATTAACCCTTAAGGTCGCTCTATGAATTCATTTGCATTAAGAAAAACTCCGTCACGACGTTTATTAAAATCTTCTCTTTTGGCAACCACATTATTTGTCGTTACCTTTTCTGCTATCGCAGTCTCTCAAGAGCAAGGGAAAGAAGCCTCAAACGAGCAAAAGCTAAGCGCTCAAAAGATAGATAGCCTAGCCTCTCTTACCAACCTCCAAACCAATAACGACTTTATGTACTCATCGGGTTTGCCTGCAAAAACACATTTGTCTCTGTTGAAAAATCAGGGGGTCTCTCACGTAGTAGACCTTATCCCTGGCGATCGCTCTCAAGAAATTGTAAGTGCTTCAGAAATAGGACTAACATATTTCAATGTGCCGGTTGATTGGGAAAAGCCTGAGCTTGCAGACTTTTTAAACTATGCAGCTTTTATGCAGGGCGTTGACCAAAAATCAGATAAAGTTCTCACTCATTGCAAGCTTAACTGGCGCGGCGCATCTTTTACCTACTTATATCGAGTGAATGTGCTTGGCGAAGATGAAGCTATCGCGAAAAAAGATTTATTATCAATTTGGCAGCCAAACCCAACCTGGTATCAGTTTATGGATAATGTAATTGCCCACTATAACGCCATAAACGACACACAAGTGGCTATGTCTTTCGATGCATACATTCCTGAGCCTTCAAGCTAGAGCCATTTAGCATTTGAAAAAAGAGGCTTGAGTGCGTTGCTCAAGCTTCTTTTATTTATTTGGCGTTAGCTAATACCTCTTTTATCACACCTATTTCTCTTCTCTTACTTTTTAATATATACCCAGGCTGTGTTGCTTTTTTCAGATTAGTAGCTGTTTCAAAATAAAACATATGAAATTTCAGATATGATTTGACACATATGGTTTTCCGTATACCATTAACACATACGATATTTCATATATGTAATATAACGGTGACTGCTAAATGAATTGTGCTATGTCTCCTCTGAGTTTTTTTAAGTGCCTGTCTGAAGATACTCGGCTAAAAACACTTCTTTTACTAAGTTTTGCAGACGAGCTTTGCGTATGCGACTTAACCGAAGCTTTGCAGTTAAGTCAGCCAAAGATATCTAGACACCTTGCGGATTTGCGCAGGTGTGAACTCGTCGTCGATGAGCGCAGAGGAAAGTGGGTCTATTACAAAATTAACCCAGCATTACCAGCATGGGCACTTGAAGTGATTGCCTCGACGGCAAAAGAAAACCCTAATTATATAAGCGAAGCAAAATCAAAGCTGAGCTGCTGCCAGTCTATTTGTTGAAGCAGTGTTTTTAATACCATTGCGGCCCATTGCGTGCTGCATGAGCTCTCTACTCACTAGGTAAAAAGGATTACAATGAAAGTTCTTTATATTTGCACACATAACCGTTGCCGAAGCATTCTTTGCGAAGCTATCTCAAATACTTCTTCAGGTAAATTGCAGGCGAGAAGTGCGGGAAGTCAGCCCGTTGGCGAGGTACACCCCCTTTCACTGAAATACTTAGCGCAAAAAGGGTATAACGTAGAGGGGCTAAAGAGTCAGTCTTGGGATGAATTTGAAGATTTCGAGCCCGATCTAGTTATTACCGTGTGCGACTCTGCAGCGGGAGAAAGCTGCCCACTCTATTTTAGCAAATCATTAAAAGTACACTGGGGATTAGAAGATCCATCTAAGTTAGAGGGCAGCGAGCAAGATAAAGCCGAAGCGTTTTATCACACCATTGAGCTTATTGAACAGCGAGTTTCGGCTTTAACTGCGATCTCTGAGAAAAACCTATCCCAAGAGCAACTTAAAAACGAACTGCTTTCATTGGGGGCAAGCTAATGACAAAAGCAGCTTTACAAGATGAAACCTTGCCCTCTGCAAATATTCAAAAAGATAAAATGCACAAGCCAGTAGCGGAAGACTTTTCGCCCTCATTTTCCTCACACAAACCGCGCATTCTTTTGCTTTATGGTTCGCTGCGTGAACGCTCTTACAGCCGTTTAGTGATAGAAGAGGCGGCCAGACTTTTAGAATATTTTGGCGCCGAAGCGAAAGTGTACGACCCCAAAGGGCTTCCGCAGCCTGATACTGAAGATGCCGACCACCCGAAAGTGAAAGAATTGCGCGACCTTATGATTTGGTCTGAAGGTCAAATCTGGTGTTCTCCAGAACGTCATGGAAGCATAACGGGCATTATGAAAAGCATCATTGACTGGGTTCCTCTCAACATGGGTGGCATTCGACCGACCCAAGGTAAAACCTTAGCAGTTATGCAAGTCAGTGGCGGCTCACAGTCTTTTAATGCGGTAAACCAAATGCGAATCTTGGGCCGTTGGATGCGCATGGTGACTATTCCCAATCAGTCTTCCGTTGCCAAGGCTTTCCTTGAATTTGAGGAAGACGGTCGTATGAAACCCTCCGCATATTACAACCGCATTGTAGATGTTGTGGAAGAGTTGGTGAAATTTACGCTACTCACAAGAGACAACAGCGCATTTTTAGTCGACCGTTATTCAGAGCGAGTTGAAAGTGCTGAAGAGGTAAGCAAACGTGTTAATCAAAAATAGACAGTATTTATCATTTATCTCTAGCAAAACAACGATAACAGGTACAAAAAATGGGCTTCTTTGAACGATATCTTTCCGTATGGGTAGGGCTGTGTATAGCTATTGGCGTAGGTATTGGCTATGCCGCACCGCAACTTTTTGAGTCTATTGCAGCACTAGAATATGCCCACGTTAATTTAGTAGTTGCAGTATTAATTTGGTTAATGATTTATCCAATGATGGTACAGATTGACTTCAGCTCAATTAAGGATGTAGGTAAAAAGCCCAAAGGTTTGGTGCTTACCTTAGTGATCAACTGGTTAATAAAACCGTTTACCATGGCTCTGTTGGGCTGGCTATTTTTTAAAGTTATTTTTGCTGACATGGTAGACCCCCAAACCGCCACTGAATACATTGCGGGCATGATTTTACTCGGTGTTGCACCCTGCACTGCAATGGTGTTTGTATGGAGCCATCTTACCAAAGGCGACGCTAACTACACCCTTGTACAAGTGTCGATTAACGACCTCATTATGGTTGTGGCATTCGCACCACTAACGGCACTTCTTCTTGGTGTTACAGATATTACTGTACCGTGGGACACGCTGCTTCTGTCTGTGGCGCTATATGTGGTGTTCCCGCTAATTGCAGGTTTCGTTACTCGTAAACGTATTGAGAAAAAGGGCTCTGATGCGGTCAAAAAATTAGTAGAGAGCTTTAAGCCTTTTTCAATTGGTGGGCTTTTGCTCACCATTGTTATTTTATTTGGATTACAAGCCAACACTATACTCGCGCAACCTCAAGATATAGTGCTAATAGCGGTGCCGCTGCTCATACAAACCTATGGTATTTTTGCTATTGCTTACGTTGCCGCGAAGAAAATAAAGCTGCCCCATAATATTGCGGCTCCAGCCTGTATGATTGGCACATCTAACTTTTTTGAGTTGGCCGTGGCCGTGGCGATATCGCTATTTGGTTTGCACAGTGGCGCAGCATTAGCAACGGTAGTGGGCGTTCTAGTGGAGGTGCCTGTCATGCTTTCCCTGGTTTGGTTTGCTAACAAAACTCGCCACTGGTTTGATCATGCGCCCACTTAGATGGTGAGGTGAAAGACTACAGTAAAATTTTGATGCCCTCGGCCACTACATCGCCAGGGCATCAGCTTCTTTTTGAGGTTCCAAAAAGCCAAACTTTTTCAACACCTCGTGTAACCGTTTACTTTCAAGGGGCTTGGGAACAAAGTCTAGTGCTCCCAATGAAGCAACTTTTCTGTGACTAATTGGCTGAATATTTCCTGAAACAACAATGACAAAGGTTTCTAATCCCCTTCGTTTTATCTCACTTAATACGCTCAATCCGCCCAGTACCGGCATAGTAAGGTCTAACAACATCAGGTCTATAGGGTGATGTGCAAGAACTTCTAAGGCGTCAACCCCGTTAGTAACCTCAAAGGTATTATTTGTAAAACCAGCAGGAAGGCTTTGTGTCATCATTTTCCGCGCCAGCGCGGAATCGTCACAAATTAATACATTAAAACTCATCGGGGCCCATTACTGCTGATTTCCATAACCACAAGCTACCTTAAACTAAAGTATAATAAAACAAAATAAGTCGCTAATTATTGGTAACTTAGCGCAAAAAATCTGCGTCTAGCCATGCCTACGTATTGTTTTTGTGATAAACATAGGATGTTAACTAAAATGTAGAATTATGCTTAGAACCTGCACAAAGGAACCTTCCAATGCAAAGCACCATGTCTGTACAGGAAACGTCACTAGCCAAAAAAGCGGCCTATTTGGTGTTATCTCATTTTGACAAAAGTTACAGGTGGTTCACACGAATAACTCGTGGTGCACAACAGCGTTTTGAAAAAGGTGATTGGAAGGAAACCCAACAAGCATCAAGAGAACGCATCACAATTTACGAACAGAGCTTATCTGACGCAGTGGCGGAAATTTATCATTTAACCTCTGTGCACAAAAAAGACGATGGATTCTGGCGCGAACTCAAAAAAGTCTTTGCAATGCAGTTAGAAGGCCACCCACAGTTTGAACTTGCCGAAACATTCTTCAACTCAGTTATCGGGCGAATATTTAAGCACCGAAAAATAGACAACGACATGATGTTTGTACAGCCAAGCCGTTGCTATCTGCCCGGCCAAGACAGACATAAAGTGATTAATAGTTTTGATACCACCACTACGGTAAGAGAGATGTACGAGTCCATTTTCTCTCTTTATCGATACAACATACCCTTTGAAGATTACGAACGAGACTTAAAAAATTTGGAAGACGCTCTAAGGGCAAGACTGACAGCAGCTCAGCTTGCTAGCGTGCAAGCGGTAGAAATATTAAAGCCTACTTTCTTCAGAGGAAAAGCGGCCTACCTGATTGGCCGTATTTGTATGCCAGATGAAACCCTTCCTTTTGTTATTGCTATGCGTCGATACAATGAACCCAACATGTTTGTCGATGCGCTGCTTACCGATAGAAAAGATTTAAGCGTTATTTTTGGCTTTGCGAGAAGCTACTTTATGGCCGACACGCAAAACCCGGCTGAAGTCGCGGCATTTTTACAGGAGCTGTTGCCTAACAAAAAACACTTCGAACTTTACATGGCCATGGGTCATTACAAGCATGGCAAAACGGTTTTCTATCGTAACTTTCTTGCACATCTTGATACTTCTGACGATCAGTTTGAAGCAGCGCCTGGCATTCGCGGCCTGGTAATGATGGTATTTCACCTTCCCTCTTACGGGGTAGTTTTTAAAATCATAAAAGACGAGTTTCCAGAGAGTAAAAAAATAACCCGAGACCACGTTAAAGAATGCTACAAGCTAGTGAAAATGTCAGATCGTATCGGCAGAATGGCAGACACGCATGAATACGTTAATTTCCGGTTTCCTTTAGACCGCCTCTCGCCCGAGCTTATTGAAGAGCTGCAGGCAACTTGCGCGTCAAGTCTCGAGTTTACTGAAACAGAGTTAGTCATTAAACACATGTATATTGAGCGCAAAATGACGCCGCTGAATTTATATCTACAACAGGAAACGGATGAAGAAAAAATAACAAACGCGCTAGATGAGCTCGGCATGTGCATTAAACAGATAGCCATGGCGAATATATTCCCAGGCGATATGCTGCACAAAAACTTCGGAATCACACGACATGGGCGGGTTATTTTTTACGACTACGACGAAATTTGCCTTATGAACGAACGACATTTTCGCGCGCTTCCAAAATCTGACGATCCCTACGCAATCGACACACTCTCCGTTGGTCCCACCGATGTATTTCCAGAGCAGTTCGAACACTTCATTGTTGGCAAACGAAAACTTAAAGATATTCTAAAGTCGCTGCATGGTGACTTAATGACGCCGGAGTACTGGCATAACGTTCAGCTTAAGTGCCAGCGTGGCGATGTTCAGCACTTTACGCCTTACGGAGAAAGCAAGCGTTTCAAGCGCAGTTAACACTGACAAAACTTGTAGCAGAAATAATGCCTCAGTTGTGTAAAAGTGATCGCTTTTTATCTCCTGACACGTAAAAGAAACCGTAAGCCAATAGCGGTCTTACTCCACGTTTCAACATAAAAGTAGAAGTGTAATCATGAAAGTGTTACTTGTAGAAGATGATCCAAAGGTTGCCTCGCACATTGCAAATGGACTGTTAGGCGAAGGTCATGAATGTATTACTGCGGGTGACGGAGCATCTGGCTATAAAGAAGCAACTTCAAACGAATTAGACGTTGTTATTCTTGATGTGATGCTTCCAGAGTATGACGGGTTTACTGTTTTGGAAAAATTAAGAGAAGCAGATAACCATACCCCAGTTCTATTGCTAAGCGCTAAAAGCCAGGTAGAGGATAAGGTACGCGGTCTTCGTACTGGTGCTAACGACTACCTAACCAAACCATTTGCGTTTGAAGAATTACTGGCGCGAATTGAAGGCTTGGCAGGCCGTGCAAAAGAAGGTGACGATAAAACGCTCATTAAGCTTGGCGACTTAACGCTAGACTTGGTGAATCGCAAAGTGCTGTGTGGCGACCAAGAAATAGAGTTGCAGTCTAAGGAATTTCAACTGCTAGAGTGCTTACTTCGTCACAAAGGCAAAGTAGTTACACGTAGTATGCTTCTTGAGCAGGTGTGGAATTATCATTTCGACCCTCAAACCAACGTGATTGATGTACATATAAGCCGTCTGCGTCAAAAAGTGGATAAGGCATTTAATGTTCCATTAATTGAAACAGTGCGAGGCACAGGCTACCGCATCGCCGATAACGCTACATGATAGCGATACGGGACTTCACGAGAAGTTCAAGCTTTCGTGTTGGCGCGCTGCTCACTACGCTGGCCAGTGTTGCAATTGTTCTTATTGTTTACTTTTGGCGATTAACAAGTAGCGATCTTTTTATCACCGAATCTACCGCGGCAATTAACGCAAAAATTGCCGCTCTTTCTCAGGTCCATCAAACTTTGGGGATCGATGCTGTAAAGCAAGCAATTGACAGCGGACAGTTTTCACAAAACCCTATCCTTAACGACGGTTCTCAAGCAAACAATGCAGATGCTATTGAGGCAGAGCGCTCCCTTCGTTCCTTTATCGTGCTGAGCAAAGATGAGCAGTTTATTGCTGGAAATCTCGCAGGCATTCCTCTTGTACTAGAAAGGCACGAACGCGCTAATTTTAATACCGCGGAAATAGTTATTACGTTGCCAAACAGTGGAGATCGTAAAACGCTAAGACAAGCGTTGGTTCGTGAAGTAAGACTTGGCGAACACACACTGACCGTGGGACGAGGTATCGACGATTTATACAGCGCTCAGTGGTTTGGAAAAGCCTTTAGCTGGATCATTGTTGTTCTTCTGTCTATGTTAAGCGTTTTAAGCTTTGCCATTGCAGTTTACGTGGTCAATCGTATTAACCGAATGTCTCAAACTGCCGATAAAATTATCAAGACAGGAAGCTTGGAGGAGCGCTTAGAGATAGACAGCAACTGGGATGATTTAAGCAGCCTATCTACCGTATTCAATCGCATGCTTGATACCATTGAAAGCTCTGTAAATAACATTAAAACGGTTACCGACAGTATTGCTCACGATTTGCGGACGCCACTCGCGCGCTTGCGTAACACATTAGAGCAAATCGACGACGAAAAGTTACGGGAAGAAACTACACATGAAGCAGATAATCTGCTTAATATGTTTAATAGTTTATTGAGAATAAGTGGCCTTGAAACTACCAACAAAAAAGAAGGGTTTTGCGAAACTGATGTTCGCGCCATTGTTGAAGATGTTGTCGACCTCTATCACCCTCTAGCTGAAGACAGAAAGATCACCCTCACCAGCGCACTAAATCCAGTTTCTATGACAGCCGATCCGAATTTGCTATTTCAAGCCGTGGCTAACGTGCTTGATAACGCATTAAAATACTCACCCGATGGCAGTCGTGTGGTGGTACAACTCACGTCTACCAAAACCCACCATGTCATTTCAATTAACGATGCTGGTATGGGTGTGGGAGAGCATGAGCTTGAAAGCTTGGAAAGACGCTTTTATCGCGCCGATGGCAGCAGAACCAGTAAGGGAAATGGATTAGGCCTGTCTCTTGTTTCCGCTATTGTGAAGCTACATGACGGCAAAGTGTGGTTTGTTCACGACCCTCTGATGCAGGGTTCGGGTTTGGGCGTTGTTTTAAGCTTTAAGCTTTAAGCTGTAAGATTTAGACGTTGATACTTCTTAGTCGAGCCCCACATTTCGCTGCAATAATTAGCGGTACTGTAGCGATTTGAGCTTTAATCAGTGTTGGCATAACCCGTTATTGTTTGCTATTGAAGCACTAACTACGCGAACAATGCATAGTTAGCGCCTTATATAGACAACTGGACAACTGAATAACATAACAGCGTAGGTGAACACTGCACTGAGTGAATTAAAGAATGTCAAAGCGTGTGACTGGCGAAAATCCAAATGCCCACGGCAATAAGAATTATCCCGCCGAATGTTTCTGCCCGTTTACCTATCAAAGAGCCCATTGCGCTGCCTAGCATAATACCCACCGTTACCATCAAAAACGTTGCAGAACCAATCAGTGCCGAAGCAAGGGCAATATTGATATCAACTAAAGCAAGGCCAACCCCCACTGCCATCGCATCAATACTTGTACCTAAAGCAGTAAAACATAATAAAAGTAATGACTGCTTTTGCCCACGATCGTCCTCATCATCAGCAGGTTGAAGGCTTTCAAGTATCATGTAAACGCCTAATCCAGACAAAATGATTAATGCAACCCAATGATCCCAAGCTTCTACAAAAGACGCGGCAGCACGCCCTATAAACCATCCAATGACGGGCGTGGACGCTTCTATTACGCCAAATATAAAACCAATCTTAATAGCATAGCTTAAACGAGGGCGCTTTATTTTCACACCTTTGCCTATTGCAGCAGCAAAAGCATCAGTAGACATGGCAAAGGCAAGGAGAATGAGGGCGAAGATAGTCATATTTTTTAACTCCGGTCAGGCATTATTGAGTCCACGATAAAAACCACACGCCTGACCTTAGGGCATGGAATTATCGATGGTCTCGCCAACCGAGAGGTGTCTGTACCATGGTAATGTGACCAATTATGTTGATACAAACTTTTCCATATAAGATGGAAACAGGCTACTCCCCAACGAAGGGCTCTATGTTAATACAAAAAGCCCTTTCAAGACAATGTGATTATGCTTACTGCTTCTGCATGAATATGGTGACTTCAGCCATGACTATGCCAAACTTTCGAATATACGAGCGGTTCATCATAGTAGTTTCGTCGAACGCCCAAAACCAATCATCAAAAGTTACTGAATAGGTAGTATCATCTACTGGCAAATCCATTTCATAGTGGAAATTAAAGGCGTTGCCATAAGACGTGCCAGTTGCCGGGCCTTTCACATCACCAGCTCTGCCGATAAATGTACCGTCACCTTGCTTAACAATCTTCCAAGTGCGTTGAGTGGGCCCCTCGCCTACGCCGTAAACAAAGCTTTCATCCAGCGTTAACGTGTCACCGTCAATAGAACCGTCGATATCCACTTTGAAGCGCTGTACTACTTCACCAGAGCGGTTTTGTACAATGCCCCATGCCTTTACGTCGCCGTCAAAAAACTGCTCGATATTAAATGCAGGCTCGACAGACGCATAATCTTTGCCATCAACCGAGACTGAACAACCGCTTAATGTAAAGGCAGTAACCCCAACTCCAACCAATGCGTAAGCTGCTCGTTTAAATGTATTCATAATTAACCTGTTATCTTAAAAATATTGTGTGAAAAATAGTGATGTGAAAATACATTTCTGCACTAAGGCTTTTGAAAGCCCTTATCTCAATTTTTTCCTAAAAGTGCCTTTCTAAACTTTGGTTCTGAAGTATCTTCACTCAGCCAAATATCAAAAAACTTCTGGGTAAATTCTGGGTCTTTTACTTCCCCTACCTCTTCCCCGTTATAGAAAAAAAGTGCATTCCCTTCTTCTGTGGCCACACCCGTAATGACGTCACCCTCACTTACATCGGGGAAAATATTTATCATGTCTTGTAACCAGCGCTTTGATTTTTCTGAATCTAAGCTGGCTTGTTTTTGCATTTCATCTATCGAGCGCTCGGCAATTTTCTTACCGTCTAAACTTCTTTGATATTTCAGTGTAAGGGCTAGTGGTTTGTCTTTGTCGTATTTACCTTGCGGAGCGAATAACGTTGCTTCATAAACATCAAAGAAATAGTAGGTAAACATGTCCTGCCCCACTACCGCGGCGTTTGGGACATTTTTGGCAACTTCTTTGGGTAAAGATGCACTGGCTGCGAATGATGCGCTCATAAACATTAAACTCATTAGTATAAGACTGAAACGATTGGCTCTTTTGTAACCAGACACTAATTTTGAATTCATAATTTCTACCTTAAAAACGTCCGTATTAATCAAAACAGCGTTTTACAATGCTCTCATGCTGTGTAAATTGCATCAGCTGTCTCATTTTACCTCTGCTTGGGTTTGGCATTATTTTGAATTGCCAATGTAATAGTTATACTGCGTGCCTGTAGCGAATGATCAATCACGGTAGCGGACCTTGTGAATAAGTTAACCCTGCTGGAACAAACACTTGTTCAGCCATCCCCTCTAGAGTTATTTACACCTAATTGGCCTGGTGCGTCAGATGTCACTATTTATATAAAGCGTGATGACGAAATACATCCCGTCATCTCCGGCAATAAATGGCGTAAACTCAAACATTTTATTCGAGAGTTTGTTGATCTAAGTGGCTTGTCGCGGGCTGAGGGCTCTTTACCTACTGAAGATTCTATCAGGCTCATCAGTTTTGGTGGTGGTTTTTCAAACCACCTGCATGCATTGGGTTATGTGTGTTATCAACTAGCGATACCGCTTACCGTTATTATTCGCGGTAACTATTCATCGTCGCCAACGCCCATGATAAATGACCTTATCGCGTGGAATGCAAACATAGAATACGTAGACAAAGCCACGTACAAACTGAGAGATACATCAGAGTATCTTGATACGTTAAAGCGTCGCTACCCCAACGCGAAAATAGTTCCTGAGGGTGGAAGTCAGCTTCAGGCATTAGCGGGTGTTTCAGATTTAGTAACAGAAATTGATAACGAAATCGGTACCAATTACCACACTATTATTACGCCAGTTGCGAGCGGGGCAACCATGGCAGGCATTGTAAGCGCAGTAGAAAAGCATCAACACGTTGTCGGCATTGGCGTACTAAAAGGGCAAGATTATTTAGAATCTCTGGTTGCCAAATTTTTGAGTAAAAACAATCATAACTGGCACATAGAGCACGAATACCATTGCGGTGGTTACGCTAAAGCTCCAGCTTATTTAACTGAATTTTGTCACCAATTTAAAAGCGAAACGGGTATAGCCATAGAGCCTGTTTACTCGGGCAAGGTATTCTTTGCGCTTAAGAAAATGCTGGGCCAAGGGGCATTTGTAAAAGGAAGTACACTAGTGGTAGTGCATACAGGAGGACTGCAAGGCTCAAGGCCTTAGGCTATGTGAATAAGTACAAATAAGTTCAAATGAAAGCAACGCAGCCTAGCGCAGCTAATATTCAAAACCAGTTTTACTTGCATTAGTTTTTCTGTTACTAAACTAAAGACGTTCGAGAAACGTAAAGACAAATGTAAACGTGTACAAAAGAAAAATACGGAAAAAGTTAAAGGTAAACATTATTCAAAATTATCAGTGAAGATACTTTAGGTATCGCAAGCAACGCTAACTCTGAGGAGATATACCATGATCGACCGACCAGTTACATTGCCAACCCCTTTGCAAGAACTCATTTCCAAGTCGCTTAAAATATGTGAAGTTATGCTTCCTATCAGCGACGTATTTTACCCCTTCGCAGCCATAAACAAAGATGGTCGCACAGGGTGTGTGTTTGCAGACGAGACAAAAGAAAGTAAACGTGAGTCGCAACTTATAGAACAGTTGCAATGGCGCATCATTGACGCGACCACAGGTAGCAATAGCTACAGCGTTCTTGTTTATGCCGCCACCGTCAATACACAAGATAGCAAGAATATGGACGCTATTGCCGTGGTCACCTCATCGCCAGACCAAGGTGAACATCTGCTTCTTTATCCTTACTACAGAGTAGACGGCTCTATCGTAATTTCACCACCAATTAGCACGGCAGCCCCATAAACACGAGGCCGCAAGTAGTGTTAAGTTTGGACTTAAGCTATAACGGAGAATGAGCGCGGCCGAAATGGTCGCGCTATTTACTGCCCATACAATAAAACATTCATAACGTTTTGAACCTTTCACGTAGAATTTTATACTATTTAATTTGGTAGACACTGACTTTACTTGCCAAATTGCCGGTGTCTGCTAGCATTCAGCAAAAATTTATTAGCAAAATTTAGGGATTACTTATTATGTCTCGCGTTCTTATTATTGGTGCTGGCGGCGTTGCGTCGGTAACAGTCAAAAAATGTGCTCGTTTACCGCAGCACTTTGACGAAATATACTTAGCTAGCCGAACTGTGTCTAAATGCGAAGCCCTGCAAAAAGAAGTGGGTGAAGACCGTGTAAAAGGTGTTTTTGCCCTCGATGCAGACAACGCAAAAGAAGTAGAAGCACTTATTAATGACGTTAAACCCGACCTCGTCATTAACTTGGCACTTCCCTACCAAGACTTGCCTATCATGGATGCGTGCCTAGCAACAAATACGCATTATTTAGATACGGCTAACTACGAGCCAAAAGATGAAGCGAAATTCGAGTATTCGTGGCAGTGGGCCTACCAAGACAAATTTAAAGAAGCGGGCATTATGGCTCTGCTTGGCAGTGGTTTTGATCCAGGCGTAACCAACGTTTTTACCGCCTATGCAGCAAAACATTACTTTGACGAAATCCATTACCTAGATATTGTTGATTGTAACGGCGGCGACCATGGTCAAGCGTTTGCTACCAACTTTAACCCTGAAATTAATATCCGCGAAATTACTCAGCGTGGTAAATTCTGGGAAAACGGTGAGTGGAAAGAAACCGATCCGCTTAGTGTGCGCGAAGACTTGGATTATCAAAATATTGGTGAACGCGCGTCTTACCTTATGTTCCACGAAGAGTTAGAGTCACTGGTTAAACATTTCCCAACACTAAAGCGTGCTCGCTTCTGGATGACATTCGGTGATGCCTACCTTAACCACCTACGCGTGCTAGAAGGTATCGGCATGACAAGTATTGAGCCAATAGAGTTCCAAGGCCAACAAGTTGTGCCTTTAGAGTTTCTAAAAGCCGTATTACCTAACCCAGGCTCCCTTGCAGAAGGTTATGTAGGGATGACTTGTATTGGTACTTACATTACAGGTATAAAAGATGGCAAAGAAAAAACCATCTTTATCTACAATAACTGCGAACACGCTAAGTGTAATGAGGAAGTAGGTGCTCAGGCGGTATCTTACACCACAGGCGTTCCTGCGATGATTGGTGCTGCACTTATGCTAAACGGCACGTGGAAAGAAGCCGGCGTGTGGAACATGGAACAGTTTGATCCAGACCCGTTTATGGATATGCTTAACGAACACGGACTGCCGTGGCATGTACTAGAGTGCGATAGCAGCCCATTTACTAAGTAGATTGCTTTAAACAAATATAAGATATTTACGAGGGGCACTATGTTAAGTGCCCCTTTTTTACGTTATTGACCGGAGCTTGATTACCTTGACCGATCTTACCCAACGCACTGATATTCCCTCTCCCTGCTATGTCCTTGAGGAAGAAAAATTAATTCGCAACCTAACGCTGATGAAGCGGGTTCAAGACGAATCAGGTGTGCGTATTATTTTAGCGCTTAAAGGCTTTTCCATGTGGTCTTGCTTCGATATCGTAAAGCAATATCTTCACGGAGCCACCGCGAGTTCAGTATGGGAGGCAAAATTAGCAGCCGAAATGGGCAAAGAGGTTCATGCCTATTCCCCTGCTTACAAAGCTGAGGATGCAAAAGAACTCGCCACATTAGTGCATCATTTATCGTTTAACAGCCTTAGCCAGTGGCATACCCATCGTGAAGCGCTAAAAGACGTATCACTTGGACTGAGAATTAACCCAGAGCATCAAGAAGCAGATACGCCCCTTTACGACCCAGCTGCACCCGGCTCGCGATTAGGGATAAGAGCGGATGAGTTAGAGGGTATAAGCCTTGATGGAATTGAAGGTTTTCACTGCCACAATTTATGCGAGTGCGATTCTTTTGCAACGGAGCGCACATTGCAAGCCATTGAAAAGCGATTTGGTAAGTGGCTACATCAGTTGAAATGGCTGAATTTAGGCGGCGGTCATTTAATGACAAGCGAAGGCTACGATGTTGAACACTTAATCAACACACTGTCGGCATTTAAAGAGCGCTACCCTCACCTTGATATAATTCTAGAGCCGGGCTCTGCAGTAGCGTGGCAAACTGGCCCTTTAATTTCAGAAGTAGTGGATGTAGTAAATAACGAAGGTGATATTGCCATATTGGATATTTCTGCCACTGCGCATATGCCAGATGTGCTTGAAATGCCCTACAGGCCTACCGTATTAAATGCGGCATTGCCTAATGAGAAAGCCCACAACTACAAACTTGGCGGCAACTCATGCCTTGCTGGCGATGTAATAGACACCTACTCATTCGATAAACCTCTCGTAGCGGGAAGCCGTGTTCAGTTTGAAGATATGATGCATTACACCATGGTAAAAACCACGTTTTTCAATGGGGTTGATCATCCGTCCATTGGCATATTACGCTCAAACGGCGAATTTGAATTGGTAAGAAGTTTCACTTATGAGGACTTTAAAGGGCGCTTGTCTTAAGCTGATAAATCTGGTCACGTTTTTCTGTGACACCTACCCTCTAGTTTATCAAGGGGCTTTGACAACGCACACTTATTGCTACATCTCACACCTATTGGTAACTGTAGAAGAGTAATAAAAAGTCGGCTCACGTCAGCCGACTTTTTGCAGTACCTGTTGATGCCGCTTAAATGACACCGCTGCCTTTCGCAGTCTCGCTTTTATCGATTTCACCTTCTACTAACACTATATCATCCAGTTCAATAGTAAATTTTGTACCTTGCTTTCCGCTTACGCTATAGCGAAAACCATACATCTCGCCTTCATTAAACGAAATTTCAGCACTGGTATTAGGGTGCACTAAATCGAACTCTCCAGAATCATTAGCCTTTGAGAAAACATCTACCATCCACTTACCTTCTGGCATGGTGATTTTCAGTGTTTTTTTCATTTACGCCTCCATTTGCTGTTGTCCAAATTATCTTAATGAAAACTATCTATTGGTAACTCCCAATAGACAGTTAAGATCAGTGAAAAACGTGAAACTAGGGACTATTGACCAATGCGCTAAAGGTTTACTAATGCGCTAAAGGCTTACTGTTTTGCGTCTAAACCTGCTTGATAAAGGGCGTTTTTCTTCAGCCCATAGTGACCGGCAACTACAGCCGCAGCCTTTTTAAGTGGAATATGCTCACAAAGCGTGTTTAGCAATGACATTGCCTCACTTGGAATTTCCTGTTCACTCACTGGAGCTGGGCTTATCATTACGACAAACTCACCCTTTTGATGAGCAGCATCAGACGTAAGATAATTGATAACATCTTGCGCGCTGCCGCTTACATAGGTTTCGAAGGTTTTGGTAAGCTCTTTTGCAATAACAATGTGCCTTTCGCCCAATACCCGCTGAATAAGCGTAACTGTGTCTAAAATTCTGCGTGGCGCTTCGTAAAATACACTTGTGTAGGGTCTATCTTGTAAAGCTGAAACCGCGCTTTCTCTTGCCTGCGCTTTTACCGGCAAAAAACCTTCGAATATAAATTTGTCCGTTGGTAACCCCGATGCGCTTAAAGCGGTAATAGCTGCACACGGTCCTGGTAGTGCGCAAACCGGAATGCCCTGCTCGCGGCAGCGTCGTACCAAAATAAAACCAGGGTCGCTTATTAGCGGTGTTCCTGCATCGCTAATTAACGCCACGGCCTCACCACCTTTTAACCGTTCACATAACATAGCTGCGCGCTTGTCTTCGTTATGATCGTGCAGCGACAGTGTTTTAGTAGAAATGCTTAAGTGCTGTAGCAACCTTGAACTATGGCGAGTATCTTCTGCTGCAATCCAACTCACTTCACCGAGTACGTCGATAGCGCGAGCACTGATATCATTTAAGTTCCCAATTGGCGTGGGGACAATGTACAACGTTGCTGGTTTAGTCATAAGAAATAGTAAAAGCACAAAAGTAAAATTAATGAATGCGATAAGTGTACCATGCCATTAGTCCAGTTTATGCTGCCAAGCATAGATTTTCACACAGGTTACGATAAACTTAGTGCTCATTGATGTTAAAGGAATGAAACTGTGCGCCATCTCGGATTTTCTCGGAAAAACATTACCCATACTGCGGTAGCTTCATTATTGCTATCACCATTACTACTAGCAGGCTGTGGCAGCACCCCACAAAAAACGGTCAGCGTGGCGAAGAATAGACCTGTCGCGGTGCAAGAGACTCCGTTGGTTAATGAAGTCACGCCCGAGCATAAGCTGGTTGAAGCTAAAAAAGTGTGGAGCGACACGCAAAATAAAGCGTTACGAGACAGTTTGCTTTTAGAAGCCGCACAGCTATATATGCTGCAACAAAAACCTATTATGGCGCAGCAAATTCTTTATGAAGTAAAGCAAGATGGAGTTTCTCCAGAAAATCAGTCTTTTTATGCCTTGTTAATGGCGAAAGTATACGCTGACCAGTCAGATGTATCGGCCGAGGAATTATTGTCATTACTGGAATCAGTGTCAGGTAACAAAGACCTTCTTATCGAAAAAGCGCATTTACAAGCACAGTTATTTGCTAAAGATGGAAATTACAGCGCCGCTGCAAATAGCCTACTGAATACGGACCTACCTGACGAGCAAAAAGTAGAACAGGTATGGAAGTGGATAACATCAATGCCTGTCTCGTCGCTAGACGATATTGCTCAGCAGTATTCTGCGCTTTCCCCTTTTGTATCGCTCAGAAAATTAACCGAAGAATATAGCAGTTCGCCTGAGAAGCTTGCGGAAAATCTTAACAACTTCCAAAAAGTGTATGCAGGGCATAGTTTAGGTGCCACTTTCCCTGATGACGTTCTTAACGCAACAAAACTTCAACGCGCTAATATTAACGCTATTACCGTACTGCTTCCTCTATCTGGTCGCCTTGCCACTACCGGAAGCACTGTAAAAAATGGAATTATGGCTGCTTACTACCAGAGTATTGAAGACAGGCAAGGTAATGAGGTTGGACAAGAGCAGCGCAATCTACCTACGCTTCACTTCATTGACACAGTAGACAAAGACGTTAACGACATTATTGCAGAAATTGGTGACGCCAAATTTATTATAGGCCCGCTGTTAAAAAGCAATGTTGAACGAATCATTCCTGCACTGCCTGTCGGGGTGAATGTGCTGGCCCTCAATCGCTCAGACGATATTACACAAATTGAAACGCCATTTAATACATCAGCAAGCAATAGCCAACAGCTTATTTTTAACGATGTCCAGTACAGTAACAACGCCCAGTACGGTGACAAAGGAAAGCGCGGCGATAATAATTCATTAGAATCAGCGCAGAGCTCGGCAAATGGTCCGATTGCTGCCAACTTTTTTGCATTAGCGCCAGAAGATGAAGCTAAACAACTGGCGGAACTCATATTCAACAAAGGGTTTAGGGCGCCTATTGTAATTGCAGAGCAAAGCTCGCTATATGAGCGTATGGACGACACGTTTAAATCGCATTGGGAATCGCTCAACAAAGCAGAAGGTAAATACAAAACCAATATCACCTCGGTTACCTTTAACGACAGTAACTCGTTACGTGAAGGTATTACGTCGGCATTAGACGTGGCGCAAAGTAATGAGCGTATTAACCAGATTGAGTATATGACCAACGACGAAGTTTATAATATGCCTAGAAGCCGACGGGATATCGACGCAATTATCGCCTTCGCCTCTCCGCAAGACACTGAATTGTTAAACCCAATCATTGAAGCTAGCCTTAACCCACTTGGTGGCAAACCTATTCCAGTTTATGCCACCTCTAGGTCTATGGACTACGATAGCGGAAAAAATCAGTGGCGAGACCTCAAAAATATTCACTTTATTGATATGCCATGGATGATGCCTCAACATCAATGGAAGCCACTCGCGCAAACAGTAGAACAAGCATTCGATGGGCAAAACACCATGCAGAAGCGTCTGTTTGCTTTTGGTTACGACGCTTATGAGTTGCTGCCTAAGCTAGGTATATTAAACACGCTACATTACCTGCATCACAATGGCTTAACGGGGGCTTTATCATTAAATGAAAACGGCGAAGTAGAAAGAAAGCAGCCTACAGCTATCATTCGCAATGAAAAAGTCGAATCAATCTCTGAGTAATAGCTAACTATGTCATTAGTGCAAGGGAATGCTGCAGAGCAAAAGGCCTGTGATTTTTTAACTCAACAAGGCCTTACGCTTCGCTGTAGAAACTATCGCACTCGTCGAGGCGAGCTCGATATTGTTATGCAAGATGGCGATACCATTGTGTGTGTTGAGGTTAAATATCGTAAAAGCGCACAATATGGCAGTGCGATAGAATTTGTAACCGCGAAAAAACTGCAGCGAATTCAGGCTGCGTTCGAGTTCTATTTGTTAGATAATAACCTCAATTCAACGTCTACCCCGTTGCGCATTGACGTTATTGCTATCGACGGCCATCGCCTTCAATGGCTAAAAAATATTGGCTGAATGGAATTATAATTTATTTTTCCAGTCTCAAACTCATAGCGCAGTACCCGCGCTAAACAGCTGTGAAGATGTCTCGTCAGCAGCTTGCCCTAAAAGAGAAGAAGTATGATTGAACAAATTAAAGCTAACTTTACTGAAAGTATTCAAACTAAAATTGCTGCGTCTGAGATTTTGCCGGAGTCGATTGAAAAAGCCGCTAACATGATGGTTGAAGCACTTATTCGCGGTAACAAAGTTCTTAGCTGCGGTAACGGTGGGTCTGCCGGCGACGCTCAGCACTTCTCTTCTGAAATGCTCAATCGCTACGAAAGAGACCGTCCAAGCCTTCCTGCCATAGCGCTAAGTACAGATACATCTACCATTACCTCTATCGCCAATGACTACAGCTATGATGAAATTTTCGCTAAACAAGTACGTGCCTTAGGCCAGCCCGGCGACATTCTTTTCGCAATTTCTACCAGCGGAAATTCGCGAAATGTTATTGCGGCAATGGAAGCGGCCCTGTCTCGAGATATGACAATTGTTGCGTTAACAGGTAAAGACGGTGGCGAAATGGCGGGTTTTCTAAGCGAGCATGATGTAGAAATTCGCGTTCCTTCAAACCGCACTGCACGTATTCAAGAAGTACATTTACTTGTTATTCATAATTTGTGCGAGTGCATTGACGATAGCCTTTTCCCAGCTGATCACGGTGACGAGTAAATATTCATTTATGAAACACTTAACTAAGTGCCTTACTATACTGTGCATTATTTTTACCATGGGCCTACAGGGGTGCGTTGTTGCCGTTGGAGCGGCTGGTGCTATGGCGGCAAAGGTGGCTAACGATCGTCGAACCGTAGGAACACAGCTAGACGATCAAAACGCGAGTAGTGCAGTCGCTTATCAATGGTCAAAAAGCGAAGCACTGAAAGAGCAAGCTAACTTACAAGTTGATGTTTATAACGGCGTTGCTCTGCTTACAGGCCAAGCGCCTTCTCAAGCGTTAGTCTCTGAAGCCGTTCAACGTGCTCAAAGCGTAGATTATTTGAAAAAGATTCACAACCAACTACGTGTTGGCTCTCCTGTGGGAGCAGGAACACAAGCCAATGACATTTGGTTGGCGTCAAAGGTACGAACAAAAATCGTCGCTGACGAGCGCGTTCCAGCGTTGCAAGTAAAAGTAGTGGTGCAAGACTCGGAAGTTTTCTTAATGGGCAAACTTACCAGCCTTGAAGCGAACGCAGCAGTTGATATTGCCCGCAACGTTACTGGCGTTGCAAGAGTTGTGCGCGCCTTTGAAATTACTCAGTAAAGAAGCCGCTACCGCCCTGCTTGTGGCGGGAGCGCTCTTTATGGAAATACTGGATGCGACCGTTATAACCACGGCGCTTCCAGTAATTGCAGCAGACTTTGGGATCCCCGCTGCGCATCTTTCAATTGGTGTATCGGCGTACCTTGTTGCGGTTACCCTATTCATCCCCCTCAGTGGCTATGTGGCCGATCGTTTTGGCGCTAGAACCATATTTATTGCTGCCATTGGGGTATTTACCCTTGCCTCTGTGTTATGTGGCTTAAGCACCACTTTGGTTGAATTTACCCTGTCGAGAATATTGCAAGGAATTGGCGGGGCAATGATGGTGCCCGTTGGCCGGTTAGTGGTACTTCGTGACCTGCCCAAAGAAAAGTTAGTGAAAACGGTGGCCATAATTACCTGGCCAGCGCTGAGTGCACCTTTGCTCGGCCCTGTATTAGGCGGCTATATTGCCACCCATTTCAGCTGGCAATGGATATTCTATATGAATATTCCTTTGGGCTTGATTGCGATTATTGCCTCGGCATACTTACTTCAAAATACAAAAGGCGAAGTAAGCACATTCGATGTAAAAGGCTTTCTGCTCACTGGCGTTGGGTTTGCGCTTTTTATGGCTGGCATTGAGTTTCTAGCCAGCAACGGTGAAAGAATATTAGAAAGTACTACCATTATTTCGATGGGTTTTGCCGGTATGCTACTCGCCATATGGCACATAAAAACAGCTAAAAATCCGCTTTTCTCATTTGATGCAATGCAACATCGCACTTTTCGACTGTCCGTATATGGCGGTTCCGTTGTCCGCATTGCGTTAGGCAGTGCGCCTTTTCTTATTCCTCTGATGCTGCAACTGGGCTTAGGCTATACACCTGTAGAAGCAGGCTCCATCTTGCTGTGGCTGTTTGCTGGTAACCTTGCTATTAAACCTGCCACAACATGGATTATGAATACCTTTGGCTTTAAACCGGTATTGATTGTTAACGGAGTACTTATTGCGCTAGGCTTTGTCGCCTTGGCAATGATTAATGAAAGCACCTCGTCCTTTACTATTGCCGCGCTGCTTTTCATTAACGGCATTACCCGTTCAATGCACCTCACGTTGCTAAATACCATCGCTTTTGCTGACGTTCCCCCAGATAAGATGCGCGATGCTAATACCCTTGGGGCAATATTGATGCAGATGAATCGCGGGCTGGGAATAACACTTTCAGCACTTGCCATAGCAGTGGCTTCGTTAATACTCGGTCAATCTGCCGATACACCAGATATAACAACATTCACTATCGCCATGGTATTTATGGCAATACTGGCATTGGTTAGTATTACAGACAGCATCTTGCTTTCAAAAGAAGACGGCGATGCAGTGTTAAATAAACGCAAGCGCAAAAAATTACTTTGAAAAATGGCCCGTATTGAGCTTTGCTTAACACCTTTCTGTAGAACGCAGAAGTTTTGGTAAAGTGAGTACAACAGGTGAGACGTCCATAAAAAATAAAATTGCCGATAGCGCAAAAGAGTTTTACTCTACTATTTGCTTTTGAACGGCTTTCACTTTTCTAGGCTCGTCGTCAAAGAGCATCGCAAAACAAGTGTTAACAAGGAATCGTTATTGTGTCTCATCTTGCTATTAATATCGTTATTGGCTTATCACTGCTCATCTGTATATCCGCCTGCCAACCATCTTCAAAGTCTACAGCTCCTGATAACGCCGTCGAAGAACAAACCATAGAGCTAGACAAACTGTTCGCCCAATTTGATGATATTAACAAGCCGGGGGCCTCGGTTGCGGTATTACAAGATGGAGAGGTTGTCTTCTCAAAAGGTTATGGCAGTGCAAATCTTGAATACGATATACCGGTCACGCCAGACACCATGTTTCACGTTGCATCTATATCGAAGCAATTTACCATTTTCGCCATTTTATTGCTCGCCGAAGAAGGTAAGTTAAATTTTGACGATGACATTCGCCAATACATTCCCGAAGTACCAGATTTTGGCGAAACCATAACTTTACGACACTTAGCATCGCACACCAGCGGCATGCGTGATCAGTGGAATTTGTTGCGTATGGCTGGGTGGCGTTTAGATGATGTGATCACTACCGAACATGTATTAAAAATGGTAGCGAAACAAAAAGAACTAAATTTCAAACCGGGAGAAGAATTCCTTTATTCGAATACTGGGTTCACACTATTAGCAGAAGTTGTTGCTCGAGTTAGCGGTAAGTCCTTTGCGAAATTCACAGATGAAAGACTGTTTACGCCATTAAATATGAGCAACAGCTTATTTTATGACGATCATCAAAAAATCGTTAGCAATAGAGCTTATTCCTACGAGCCAATTGACAATGGCTATGAGAAAAGTGTGTTGAACTATGCAAATGTCGGCGCAACCAGTTTGTTTACTACCGCAGAAGACCTTCTTAAATGGTCGGAAAACTTTACCAAAACTACTGTAGGCAGCCCTGCCATTATCGAGCAAATGAATACGCTTGCGACTCTAAATAATGGAGACACATTTGGAGGGGCATACGGACAATTTATTAGTCATTACAACGGTATAAAATATATTCAGCACAGCGGCGGAGATGCCGGTTTTCGTTCATATTTAGCCCGATTTCCTGAACAGAATTTGGCAATTGCTATATTGAACAACGGCGCGGATGCAAGACCTTGGGAATTGGCTCTGCAAATTGCTGAACGCTTTCTAGAAATAGATACCCCTCCCCCTCAGAACGCTATTGCTGATGCGTTTATGGAATCAATGTCACCGAAACAAACACCAAGCGCCTTTGATCTCAGCAAAAATGAGTTAAGTGAAGACATACTGAATGCTTATGTAGGTCACTACTGGAATGAGCCAGACGCTTACTCAAGAGAGATATATTTAGACAAGGGTAGACTCATGTATTCACGAGGCAAAAACGATGTAAGCCCCCTCGCTGCAGTGAATGAAAACACATTCAAAATGCTAAATGTAGAGGGGGAAATCTTCGTTGAGTTTACTGAAGATGGCGAGCAAAGCATAATGACGGTGAAAGTAGACAATATGGACACATATGTGTCGGTTGCCTATACACCAGTTGAAGTAACTGAAACCTGGTTATCTCAATTTGCAGGCAGTTATTACAGCCCTGAACTCTCTTCTACTTATCACTTTTCGCCGGACAACGATCAGCTCAAAATTTCTCACTACCGACTTAGCGATCATCATATTGCGCCAGTCAAAGGTGACTTCTTCAGATCACAGGTTGGCGATATCTTGTTTGAACGCGATGATAGAGGCGCAGTGAATGGCTTTAGAATATCTAACGGTCGGGTACGGAATCTTTATTTTAAGAAGCTATAGAAGATAAACAGTGGAAAGAATTTCTAATGTTCACTCTACCAATATTGGCCGCTTGCTCGCATTAACACTAATTTAAAAGTGTTAAAAAAGTACTAATCCTGCGATTATGATTTTTACGACGTATGGCAGCTTAGTACGTGTTGCAGACAGTCAGTTATTGATGGCGTTCGGTGACTCGAAGGGGCCAAATGCGGACATTGAAAACTCAATACCTAAGGTCACCATGTCGAATTTACTTGCGATAAAATATACTCCCTATAGCTAATATCCAAGAGCCGCACACGCGCTTAACTACATACAAAAACAAAAGATTATGACGCACTAGAGTAAGTACGGCCGATAAAGAGTGAGTTAACGCATCACTTCCAATCCACTTATGTATATCAATCAATAAGTTGCTGTCAGGTTTCTTTGCACTCTGGTCATATCACGATGATAAAGAAAATTAAAAAAATATAAATAACAATCACTTAAAAGGATTGGCATGTTTTTAGCTTGCGGGTGCGTAGTCTCTATGATGGATGCAGTAGCATAGAATAGTACTCAATATTTTGGAGCTAGATATGAAACGAATTTTTGGTTGTTTGGTTATTGCTTTGTGTTGGGCCGTGAAAACAGAAGCAGCTCTAATTACTATCGATTCTTCTTTATCAGCAAATATTACTAGTAATGGTGTGTACAACTCGAATTCCTCGAGCAGGCTAGTGCATTACGTTTCGCCGTCAATCAACACTCTCGACGGCTACATGAAATTCGACCTATCACTGATACCTGATGATTCAGTTATAAACAGCATAGTGCTGAGGACGTTTGCTGAAGGATCATTCAACGCGCCCTTTAACAGTCCGCTGGGTCAGATATTCTACGTCTCTAATGACGATTGGGGTAGGGCCAACAATGCCGCTCTTCCGTCGTCAATTGGCGGCGCTGTGAGTCCTGAGTATTCTTCATTCCCTACGGTAGCTGGCACTTCATTTGATTGGGCTATCGACCCAAGTCAGTTTTCTTACGAGAATGAGCTTGCGGATAATGTTCTCAGCCTAGTAATGCGTAATCTTAATAATCAATATAGCTTCATGTACTGGTTATCATCTGACATTCAGGCTCCTCAACTTATTGTTGATTACTCAGACAGTGCGACTGGGTACTCCGTCCCTGAGCCATCTACTCTTGTCCTATTCGGCTTTTTTCTTCTGACACTTCGAAAACTTAGAAGGACCTAAACAGAGAGTTTTTTAAAAGGTAGCAAAAGCTGCCTTTTCCATCGTTTTTGAGAAATGAAAACAGCGCCCAAAGATTTTAAAGCCTTATTGGTGACTTTACGGTAAATAACTTTAGTGTCCGCTCTTTGTCTCAAGCAGACCTTCATTCCTCTACTAACCAATCTCTGCTGCCTAAGCAACATAAATAAAGCGCCTTAAGCGCTTCTAAAATCTAACTAGCAATATTTATCTAACTCAAAATGAAACCGGGTGTGCTTTTCCCAGCGTGTGGCTATCCTCAGAAATATATTTCACTTACCTTTGTTTTTAGAACTAGCCTCTTCATCCACAGCCTTCTGCTCTCTCGCCTTATCAACTAACCCTTCGTTTTGTGTAGACTTCATAGTTTTTACTTTATGATGCATGGCAACTTTGGCCAGTATATGCGCGGTTACTGGTGCAGTAATAACTAAAAACAGCGTGATCAACAGTGCGTGAACATTTACATAGCCTTGAAGGTAAGACATATAAATAACCGAGCTCAGTAAAATACCTCCTAAGCCCACTGTGGTCGCTTTAGTTGGTGCGTGAAGGCGTGTGTAAGCATCTTTCAAGCGAAACAACCCTATTGAGCCCACAAGCACAAAAATACCGCCAATCATGAGTAAGGCGGACACCGTTAATTCAAGCCAAAAATTCATTACCTATCCCTATCCGCAGTCTATTCATTTTATTACTCATTCGATTACTTAGTTTTAGCTATCAGTCTTTTATTCAGTTTTTACTCATTTTTTATTCAATAATATCGCCGCGAAGAATATATTTTCCGAATGCAACGCTACTCACAAAACCTAGCATGGCAATAAGTAGTGCCGCCTCAAAATACAGTGACGTGCCTTTGTGTATGCCGTACACCATGATTAGCGCGATGCTATTAATAAACATAGTATCGAGTGCCAATATGCGGTCTACCACATCTGGCCCGACTAATAATCGCCATAGATTAAGGATTAGCCCAACAGAGATCATTATCCCTACACACAGCAGCGTGAATGCTAACATTGAAACATCTCCTTAATGGCCGACTCGTATCGGTCTTTGATGAGCCGTATCACTTCCTGCTCGTCATCCGGCATTTGCAGCACATGCACATACAAATAGCGCTTATCTTTTGAGAGCTCGGCGGTTACAGTGCCTGGGGTCATAGTTACTGTACTCGCAAGCATGGTAATAGGTTTTATCTCTGTTAAGTCTAGTGGCACGGCAACAAAACCAGGTTTAATTCTGCTTATAGGGCCAAGTACTAAAATAGCCACCTGCACATTTGCCACTACCACATCGCCTAGCACCATAAAGAAATATTTAAGTGCTTTAAGCGGCTTTTTAATTCTCGGCTGCGAAATTTGTAAAGGCGCACACAATAAGGGGATCGCAATGGCAAACACCGAGCCCAAAATAATGTGGCCCAGGCTCACGGTCACATTCAACATTAACCATATAACAAGTAACATAACGCTTCGACCAGGCGTGGGAAGCATGCGTGACAACAAACTCATTGCGAACCTCCCTGTAACTGCAACACACTTACGGGAAGCCGCACGTCGTGAAGCTGCGTAGCCGCCGTTGCAGTGTATTCGGTAATAGGCCCAGCAAAAATTGCCATTACTGGCGATGCCACCAACAGTAATGTAACGCCCACAACTTGCCATACAGATGCCGACTCATTTTCTGAGTTGCTGCTATCGCCAGCATGCCTCCAAAAAAGTGTTGTACCCGCTCGTGCAAGGGCGATAATAGTGAGTAGCGTAGAGATAAGTATCGTAGACCACACTAAAGCCTTATCGAGCCCAGACGCGGCAGATTGTAAAATCACCACCTTGCCGATGAAGCCAGAAAAAGGCGGCAAGCCGACAACCACCATAGCAGCCACAAAAAATAGCGCGCCAAGCAGTGCTGGTTGAGTCACCTTTTTAGCGATAACAAAACGGTCAAAGGCTTTGCCTCGCTGCTGCCCTATCATATCGGCAAGCATAAAGAGCACTGCGGAAATCAATGTGCTATGCAGAGCATAGTAAAATGCCGCCGCACTTGCTTCAGGGCCTCTTATTGCGAAAGCCATTAACAAAGTGCCTACCGATATTAGCACCGTATTAGCCGCAATATTGCGTAAGTTAGGGCTAGCTAGTACACCAATCGTTCCGACAATCACCGTTAAAATAGCGAGCGGCCATATCCAAGGCAAAACCATATTGCTGAGCGCCCCAGCTTCATCGCCAAAGATGACGGTGAACACCCGAAATATGCTGTAAATACCCACTTTTGTCATAATGGCGAATAGCGCAGCCACAGGCGCACTGGCAGCGCTGTAGGTGTTGGGCAACCAAAAGTGTAATGGCAGCATAGCGGCTTTAAGTCCAAACACCACCAATAGCATCATGCCGCCCACTTTGGCCAGCACTTGCTCTCCCCCTGATAAAGTACTTATTTTAAGGGACATATCTGCAATATTGAGTGTTCCGGTAGTGCCATACAAAGTCCCTAAGGCAATCAAGAATATGGCGGAGCCCACGAGGTTTAATATCACATAATGCACGTTGGCTTGGGTTCTTTGCTTTCCACCACCGTGAACCAGCAGCACATAAGATGCGATTAATAGCACTTCAAAAAATACAAACAGGTTGAACAAGTCGTGTGTTAAAAACGCTCCGGTTATCCCCATTAACTGAAACTGCATTACAGGGTGAAAATAACGTCCTTCACGGTCGGTACCAGCAAAGGAATAAAGCGTAGATGCTAGCCCCAGGAAGCCAGTGAGAAAAACCAAAAGTGCGGCTAGAGAATCTGCATACAATATGATGCCAAAAGGTGCCTGCCAGTTACCTACAGCATACATAATAGGCCCAGCATCTATAACTTTTGCCATTAGCGCTATTGAAATAGCAATTTGCAGTAAGCACAAAAATGCCGCTGCAACTCTTCTATTTACGTAGCGTTCAATGCCAGCAAAAGGCGGTAGTAAAAGAAGCAACCCACCTATCAGAGGAACGAGAATGGGTAGTATGGGTAAATGGTCCATCATTGCTTACTACTCCAGCGAGACACCGACTGCTTTGGTCTGCCAGGTGGCTCTTTACCGTCTACAAAATCGTTACCAAGGTCGGCCCTTGCCCGCATAGACAAAATTACTGCAAAGGCAGTCATAGCGAAGCCAATTACAATTGCCGTTAATACTAAGGCCTGAGGAAGTGGGTCTGCGTAGGTTTCTGATTTACCTAAAATAGCGGCGCCGTCTAAACTTAGTCGTCCAGTTGAAAACAGGAATAAATTAACTGCATAACCAAGCATCATTAACCCCATTACCACTGGAAATGTGCGGCCTCGCAAACATAGGAATACGCCGCTAAATGTCATCACGCCTACACAAAGTGAATACAGTAATTCCATTATTTTTCCTCCATCGTAGGGCGATGCTCAGTGGTAAGCTTACCTAGGTTTGCCAGTATTAATAACGTTGCCCCAACTACCGTGAGATAAACACCTAAATCGAATACCAGTGCGCTAGCCAACTCTGTCTTTCCGATGAAAGGAATATCGAAATAATCAAACCACGATGTTAAAAATGGCTTTCCGAAAGCCCAGCTACCCACTCCTGTAAGTACCGCCAGCAAAACGCCCCATGCAATCACACTTTGATAATTAACAGGTATACGTGGTGTTACCCACTTAACGCCATGGGCAATATATTGTTGAATAAGCGCTACGGAGGTAACTAAACCTGCAATAAATCCACCGCCGGGCATATTATGACCTCGTACAAAAATGTAGGCCGACACTAGTAGCGCAAGAGGAAGCAACGACTGAGAAATCATCACTAAAATAGGCGGGTGAATATCCTTCGTCCACGGAATGCCCCTCTCATTGGCCGACGGCATGGCAAGGGGAATTCTGGTCAACAACTTAAAGATCCCCAGTGCAGCAATGCCCAAAACGGTAATTTCGCCCATAGTATCGAAGCCACGAAAATCTACCAAAATAACATTAACAACGTTGGTGCCTCCGCCGCCTGTTTTGCTGTTTTCCACGAAAAAGTCAGAGATAGTCTCGAAGGGACGAGTGATTATTGCATAGTTAATGGTTGCCACAATGCCACCTATAACGGCGGCAATGCTTAAGTCGCGAACCACCCGCTTTGGCGCTGAATCGGCAGAGGTTTTTTGTGGTAAAAAGAACAGTGCTAGCATCAACAAAATAACCGTAACAATTTCTACCGCTAACTGGGTTAACGCAAGATCCGGCGCCGAAAAACGAGCAAAGGTAATTGATACCACAAGCCCCACTACCGAAATTGCAATGAGTGCAGTCATACGCTGTTTATGCAAAATAGCAGTCGCGATAGCGCCAATACACAGTATTGCCGCCAGTATAATTTCAATGCCGTTTACAGATTGAAGTGGTGAACTTCCCGCGGCGTTGTTCAGCATTATCAAGGGCGGTGCGGTCATCACTATCACTAACAGGAACAGCAACCCTACATAGCGCTGCAGTGATTCATTGTCTAGCGTGTTATGCATTTTCTGAGCATACAATACGAGTTTCTGCATGGCCTGCTCAAATATCAGCTTTGCATCTGGGTCGTTGAACTGAAACTGAAAGCGGTAAAGAGGATGACGGTTAATATACAACACTACCCCACCCACAATAGCGATTACGCTCATCAGCAGCGGAATATTGAGCCCGTGCCATATCGACAAGCTGTAGTAAGGTAAAGATGACGCAGGGAATAGCGTAGATGCTGAAATAGCGAGTAAATCACCAGCCATAAACCCAGGAAAAACGCCGACTAAAATACACAGTACAGCCAATAGCGCGATTGGCAGCATCATTAATATGGGAGGCTCTTTAGGCGTTTTAGGCAGCGCCTCTGGTTCACCTTTAAAGAATACGTCTTGGATAAAGCGCAGTGAGTAAGCAACCGACAGCACGCCGCCTACCGTCGCGAATATAGGCACCATCCACGATAGCGAACCAAAAACAGCCTGCTCTAAGGTTTCGGCAAAAAACATTTCTTTCGACAGGAAGCCGTTGAACAAAGGAATGCCCGCCATCGATAATGCAGACACCATTGTTAATGTGGCCGTGTAGGGCATAAAGCGCCAAAGTCCGCTGAGTTCTCGCATATCTCGCGTACCGGTTTCATGGTCGATGATACCCGCAGCCATAAATAGCGAAGCTTTGAATACCGCGTGATTCATAATATGAAAAAGCGCTACCACCGCAGCTAACTCGGTATTTAAACCTAGCAATAATGTAATAAGCCCCAAGTGACTAATAGTTGAATAGGCAAGTACGCCTTTTAAATCGTGTTTGAACATAGCCACGTAAGCGCCTAGCAAAAACGTGGCAAGACCCGCTAAACTGACTAATAAAAACCATAGTTCGGTACCCGCTAATACGGGGTAAAGCAGCGCTAAAAGGAATATCCCCGCTTTCACCATGGTGGCAGAATGCAAGTAGGCGCTTACTGGTGTAGGTGCTGCCATGGCATGAGGTAGCCAAAAATGAAAAGGAAATTGTGCCGACTTGGTAAATGCACCAATTAGCACTAATACCAACACCACTGGATAGAGGCTGTGTTCTCTTATGGTGTTGGCGCTATCTACTATTACACCTATATCGTAAGTTCCTACAATATCACCTATTAAAAGAAACCCTGCGAGTAAAGCTAATCCACCGGCACCCGTTACGGTAAGCGCCATACGGGCCCCTTTCCGGGATTCCGACTTAGCAGACCAAAACCCTATTAATAAAAACGAGCTTATACTGGTTATTTCCCACGCCATCCAAAGCTGCAGCAAATTATTTGCAAGCACAATAGAGAGCATTGCGGTCATAAATAAAATCAAAAAACCATAAAACCGCCCCACGGGCTCTTTTGAAGACAGGTAGTAGCGCGCGTAAAAGATAACTAAAAGGCCAATACCTAGGATAAGAAACGCAAAAAGCAGTGCAAGGCCATTAAGCCTCATTGACAGTGTAAGGCCTATCGCTGGGATCCATTCGATGTAGTCGGTAATAACGTCGCCAGCAAATATAGCGGGGGCAAAACTCGCGATAATAGACAATGATACCGCGGGCGCGAGCATCGTTATGGCAGTGCATACGTTTCTACCGAGGCCTTCGGTAGCTTTCGGTACAAGGGTGCCGATGAGTAATAAAATCGGGATCCAAAATAGGCTCATTAGATGAAACTTTCCTTTCTAGTTTTCATTACCTTAACAAAGGCCTTGGTGATTTTTCTCTGGTGCATCCAACACGCTCAGGCAAAGTAACACGATACTAAAAAGCGTATTACTAAGACAGTAGAATACTGAAACTAGGCCCATTTGGTTTACAAAGCCGTCTTCGGCAATGCTTGCCTGTTCCCTTTATAGATTGAAGATGTTTGTGACTTACCTCAGCGCTGGGGCATCCCCGTCCTTTATGACTTACAATAAAGTATTCGAGGTGAATCTAGGAAAAGTCGTTATATCTACCGAATGTGCGCTAATGGCGTTAGACGATAACAACCCACTTTCTGAAAAAGAAATGTCAGCGTTTAAACTTACATCACAGGGGATGAAAACCCACGATATCGCTACCGCGTAGTTTTTAGCTTAAGGTACGGTAAGAAATTATCTCTCAGAGTCTATTGCAAAGCTAAACTCAACAAACCGCATTGATGCGGCTCGAGCAGCACAGCAAAAAGGCTGGCTGAAGCACATAACAGAATAAAATTGTTATTGGGGAGAATTGAAAGCCGGCAAATTGAGCGAAGACGCCAGGCCTGTTACCACCCTTTCAGGGCCCACAATTTGACCTTGGTGCTCACTAGACCATGTGCACACCAAAATACTGGTGCCTTTCTTTAGCTCACATTTCCACTTTTTTGTAGAGACTTTAAGTGGCAAATAGTCTTCTTCTATTTCCCAACCATCATCAACATGAGAGGCTATAGTTTCTTCGAAAGTGTTAAAAGGAATGCTCTGAATGATTCGCCAGTCGTGCTTTTTAAATTTTCGCTCTGTCCACGAGCGCTTTAGCTTAGATAGTAGCCCCACCCTGCGAATCCTTTTATTCAAAAATAATAAATCCACACGGCGCGCCTGCTAATTTGCACGTTTAGAATAGATTTACTTACGCATTAGTAATACTTTAAAACTATTCTAATACGAACATGAAAACAAGTTCATAAACGTAATTAATCATAAGAAGCGGTTAATATATCAAGTGCCATGAGATGTTTAACGGTGTAAACACCTAATAAAAAGCGAAAAAACAAAAAGCCGATCAAACGATCGGCTTTAAATGTCATTATAGCGCTAGCGCATTTGGCCAGCACACGGATAGATATTAGCGGTTATTAAAACTCAGTGCTAAATCTAACGCCAAACTCACTCGCATCGTTGCTAAGTATTTGCAGAATATAATCGCCAGTATTTAAACGAGCATTATCATAACGCTCATCAAAAATGTTACGACCGTACAATGCTACTGTGTAAGCTTCGTTTGCTGGCGTATAAGCAATATCAAAGTTAACCAGCTCTCGGCTATCTAATTCAGTCATACGCTCTGGTGCTGATGTTGGCTCGCCGTACATCTCTGAACGGTATGAGTAGTCAGCGCGCACGCGAATTGAGTCGCCGCCATCAAGTTCGAAGGTATACTGCGGACCAATAGCAAGCGTCAGGTCAGGAGTAAGTGGTGCAACAGGTCTGAATCCAGCCTGCTCTTCCACATCAACATCCATATAACCAATACTGGTCATCATGCTGAAATTGCCTAAGTTAAGCGTTGTATCTAGTTCAATACCGCGAGAAGTTTGTTCAACAACTAAATTAGCTGTATCGAAACCACCTTCACTTACACGACTTACTTGATAAGGCAGATCTTCAAATTCAGTGTTAAACACCGCAACGCTCATATCAACATATTCATTGATACGACCTTTAACACCCACTTCGTAGTTTGTTGCCGTAATATTGTCAGAAGCAGTAAAGCAGTTGTTAGCGCGAACCGCAGCTTGTGCACCGTCAATATCGTCGAAGCCACCAGCGCCAAAGAACTGACCAATTAGGCAGTATGGACGCGCTGGATATTGACCAGATTGATAGCCTGACTGAATAGTCGCGTAACCCGTCATACCATTTTCGAACGTGTAGTTAGTGGCTAATTCCCACGTTAATTCATTCCAGTCGTTGGAATCGAAAATAGTGCCCAGTGCTGAGAATACGTTTGCAGAAGCGTCTTTCTCATCTTTGGTGTAACGCAAACCACCCGATACAGATAGTTCATCATTGATGTCGTGGCGAACGTTAATGTAAGCCGCTTTTGATGTTGTTTCTTGGTCTAGCTCAAGTAAGTTACCACCACCGTCGAAGCTAGAGTCTTCACCTTGGCGGTTGCTACCTTCTTCGTTGAAGTAATAAAGACCCGCAACAAAATCTGTGTATTCGTTCAAGTACCCGTTTAGTTGGAATTCAACCGATGTTTGATCTGCTTCACCACGCTCAGGGAATTGGTCTAGTGAGAAAACTGTACCGTCATCGTCTAGGCCAGCTTTGTATTTTGAAGTACGCTGACTAGCAACAACTTTAGCAGTGTAGTCTTCATTAATGTCCCACTCGGTGGTAAGTGCAATACCGCGCGCTTCGTTCGATACACCTGTAACCGCTTCTGTGCCAGTGGCGTTGTCGTAACGGTCAGTGCCTTCAGGAATAACGTCTGAGTTACGTAGCTCCACGCCTAATCCATTACCACCACCGAAGTAACGAGCAGAGCCCACTTCGTCAATTAATACAGTGTAAGGGCGTAAGCCGCCGTCGCCATTGTTTGCGTCAGCTGTAAGTACCATACGAAAATCGTTTGATGGTTCCCACTTAACTGATACACGTCCAGATACGTCTTCTGTCTCGCCTACATCGTATTCTGCATTTGGAACGTTAATAAATTCGCCTAAGCCATCACGCTTGTTAAACGATAGGTTTGCATTGAATGCTACTGTGTCTGAAAGCGCGTGGTTAACAAACAAGTCTGCTTTCACACGGCCGCGGGTACCAAACTCTGTATTGACCTTGGTCACATCGCCTTGATCTGGCTCTTTAGTAATGATGTTGATAGCACCACCAATAGAGTTACGACCGTAAAGTGTACCCTGTGGACCACGCAAAACTTCAATACGCTGTATGTTGTTCAGACTCCAGTTTTGACCTACCTGACGCCCCAAGTAGACACCGTCAACGTAAACACTTACGCCAGGATCAGTGGTAATAAGGTGGTCTTGTAAACCGATACCACGAATAAACGGGTTAACTGATGAAGTGTGACCTGCTGAGAAACCAGTAACGTTCAAGTTAGGTACAAATTTACCCACATCAGTTAAGTCGGTAATACCTTGAGCAGCGAGCTTATCGCCATCAAAAGCGCTAAGGGCAATTGGTACTTCGTAGATTACTTGTGGACGTTTTGTTGCGGTAACTGTGATCGCTTCAAACTTTTGCTCTTCTGTTGCTTCTACATCTTGTGTTTCTTGTGCAACGGCAAAATTTGATAATGCTGGAACGGTCATCGCTACTGCTAAAGCGACAGGAGAAAGCTTACTGGCGAGTGTCTTTGACACGTCAGTACGATTCGTCATGTGGTGTAACCCCTTTGCGTGAGTGTTTGGTATTAACTGCGTATAATCAGGTGCTTAACGTTCTTCTAAGGAACGATTGAACTTAAATTTGGAGCTGAAATAACAAGGGGCAAAGACGTGCATGTTTATGCATGCAGTAGCTGAACGTAAATAGAAATATTTACACCAGTCTTCGCCAAATTTCAGGATAAATTCAGGCTCAAAACTGGATGGATATGATACCGACTTATGCGCTTCATGCAAAGATAAATATCATTTTTTCACCAAATTTAAAATTCGCTAACTAGACCAATAGGTTAACTGGTTAGACCTAACCAACTCGACTTGAAAAACATTTTTTTAACTTAAAATTCAAAAAATTACTACACTCTCAAGACGCATCAAAACATAAAAACACCTCATCCACATTAATTTAGCCACCTGACCAAGTGGACAGGAAATAGCGATTTTTACGACCATTTCTATCTCATCATCTCTATCGCTAAATCATTACAATCTTCCAATAGAAGAAATATTTTTTCCAAAACATGCTTCTTCGTAATTTCCCTATGCCCTCCATAGTCATTAAACCAAAACAAATAGTTGAATGCACAGCCCGCTAAATGACTTCCTCATAAGACTTTAATCTTATTTTGTCGACAATTAAGCCTTTAAAATTTGATATTGCTTTTTAAAACGCCTATATTGTCGACATTATCAGTAAATAAGTTTTTCATAGTGACTCTCAATAACGAACAACCTATTACCAGTGCAGATAAGACCTTTTATCAGCTAAGAAACGACATTGTCGAAGGCGTGATCGTTTCCGGCTGTAAATTGAGTGAAACCGAGTTGTCGACAAAATATGAAGTGTCGCGCGCAGTAATAAGAGAAGCGATAAATCGTCTTGCCACTTGTCACCTTGTTGAGCGAAAAGCCAACGTAGGCGCTCGTGTAGTTGCACTATCTCCTGAAGGCTTAGTTCAACTGTATCAAGTTCGTGAAGCCTTAGAAGGCATGGCAGCTAGACTTGCAGCTCGCTACATGAGCGATGAAGAAATTGCTGCTATGCAAGGTTTACTAGACAGTCACTTTAATAAAGTAAAAGGTGGCGAAAGCTACTATCAAGAAGCGGGCGATGTAGATTTTCATTACCGTATTGTCACTGGCAGTAAAAACAGCCATCTCATCAGCGTATTGATAGACGGCTTATATCACTTAGTACGAATGTATCGCGTACAGCTTGGCATGGCAGGCCCGCGGGTAACCACGGCATTTGATGAGCACAGACACATAGTAAACGCCATTGCTAACCGAGATGAAGAGTTAGCAGAAATACTCATGCGCAGACACATTCTTTATTCAAAAAATAATATAGAAAAGAAGCTTCATAATGCATAAATGCAATAAAGCTTTTTTAACTTTTATTCACCTATACCCTACTTCACGTTAAGCGAGTAAATAAAATGAGTGCAGGAAAAAAATTTAGAGACGCCCTTTCTAAAAACAAACCGCTTCAAATCGTGGGCACCATAAATGCCTATTCGGCCATGATGGCAAAATCCATTGGTCACCAAGCTATTTATCTTTCTGGCGGTGGTGTAGCGAACGCATCTTACGGCCTTCCCGATTTAGGTATGACCTCGCTTAACGACGTTATCGTAGATGTGCAGCGTATTACATCGGCATGCGATCTTCCTTTATTAGTAGATATCGACACTGGTTGGGGCGGAGCTTTCAATATAGCCAAAACCATTCGCGATATGGAAAAAGCGGGAGCAGCCGCTGTGCACATGGAAGACCAGGTTGCACAGAAACGCTGTGGACACCGTCCTAACAAAGAAATTGTTAGCACAGAAGAAATGGTAGACCGCATAAAAGCGGCGGTAGATGCTCGAACCGATCCTGACTTTTTCATCATGGCTCGCACCGACGCCTTCGCTCAAGAAGGATTGGAAAAGGCGATTGAACGCGCTAAAGCTTATGTAGCAGCCGGTGCAGACGGCATTTTTGCTGAAGCAGTAAAAACCGAAGAACACTACCGCGCCTTTGCCGACGCACTAGATGTGCCTATTCTTGCCAATATTACCGAATTTGGCCAAACCGAACTATGGAACAAAGAACAGCTTGGTGAATGGGGCGCCAGTATGGTGCTTTACCCATTAAGCGCCTTTAGAGCCATGAATAAAGCTGCAGAAATGGTTTACACGTCTATTCTTGAGAATGGCGATCAAAAAGCTGTTGTCGACAGCATGCAAACCCGCATGGAACTATACGATTACCTTGGTTACCACGATTACGAGCAAAAGCTAGATGAGCTTTTCGCTAAAGGTAAAAACTAAATTAAACACATTAAACAGTAACTGGGACGCAATGTACTATTGAAGCGGGAGCGGTACTTAGGTCGTTACCACGCCGTGAACCCATCCATGGGGGCTCCGGCTCGGCATCCATGCCTCGCAGGGGTAACGACCTAAGTACCGCTCCCACTTTTCAATGCATTGAGCCCGCTTATAAAAGTTTACATTTAACAGCGACTAAGGAATCCGTTCCTTTTTCATAATAGATTTTTTTACTAACGTACCCTACAAATTTAAAAGACCGGAGATTACAAGATGGCTAAACAATTAAATGGCGCGGGATTACGCGGCCAAGTTGCAGGTAAAACAGCATTATCAACCGTAGGCAAATCAGGCTCAGGTTTAACATATCGCGGCTATGACGTAAAAGATCTGGCCAATAAATGCCAGTTCGAAGAAGTGGCTTACCTTATCTTAAAAGGTAAATTGCCAACGCAGACTGAGCTAGATAGCTATAAAGAAAAACTTCGCGGCATGCGTGGTTTACCAGACGCGCTTAAAGAAGTGCTTGAGCGTATTCCAAAAGATGCTCACCCAATGGACGTGCTTCGCACTGGTTGTTCCATGTTAGGTAATCTTGAAATGGAAAAGAGCTTTGACGAGCAGCAAGAAGTGACTGATCGCATGCTCGCGTGTTTCCCTAGTATCATTTGCTACTGGTATCGCTTTTCTCACGACGGCGTACGTGTTGAAGTTGAAACCGATGATGATTCTATTGGCGGCCACTTCCTTCACATGCTTCACGGCGAAAAGCCACGCGAACTTCACGAGCAAGTTATGCACGTATCGCTCATCCTTTATGCAGAGCATGAGTTTAACGCCTCAACTTTCACAGCTCGCGTATGCGCATCAACATTATCTGATATGCACTCGTGCGTAACTGGTGCCATTGGTTCACTTCGTGGTCCACTACATGGTGGCGCAAATGAAGCCGCTATGGAAATGATTGAAGGCTTTACCTCTGCCGACGATGCCGAAGAAAAAATGATGGGCATGTTAGAACGCAAAGAAAAAATTATGGGCTTTGGTCACGCGGTTTATGCCGATTCAGACCCTCGTAACGGCATTATAAAAGAGTGGTCTGAAAAGCTAGCCGCCGATGTGGGTGATACAGTGCTTTACCCAGTTTCAGTACGCTGCGAAGAAGTCATGTGGCGCGAGAAGAAACTGTTCTGTAACGCAGACTTTTTCCATGCCTCTGCTTATAACTTCATGGGAATTCCTACAAAACTCTTCACACCAATTTTTGTAATGTCTCGCTTAACAGGCTGGGCAGCACATGTGATGGAACAGCGTTCTGATAACCGTATTATTCGCCCATCGGCTGATTATACCGGTGAAGAGCTTCGTCCAGTGCCATCAATCGCTGACCGAGCATAAGGTAATACGCTATGAATATTGATTACCGAAAACCCCTACCAAACGCGGGTATCGATTACTTCGATACCCGCGAGGCGGTAAATACCATAGAGTCTGGGGCTTACGAAAAGCTGCCCTACTCTTCTCGCGTATTTGCTGAAAACTTAGTGCGCCGTTGCCCACCTGAGCAACTGACTAAAGCGCTAGAACAGCTAATTTATCGCAAACGCGACCTCGACTTTCCTTGGTTTCCAGCTCGTGTTGTATGCCATGATATTCTTGGCCAAACTGCTCTGGTTGATTTAGCAGGCTTGCGCGATGCGATAGCGGCAAAAGGCGGTGACCCTGCTAAAGTGAACCCAGTGGTTCCTACCCAGCTAATTGTCGACCACTCTTTAGCAGTTGAGCACGCAGGTTTTGAAAAAGACGCCTTTGAAAAAAATCGCGCCATTGAAGACAGACGTAACGACGATCGTTTTCACTTTATCAATTGGACAAAGACGGCGTTTAAAAACGTAGATGTTATTCCCCCAGGAAACGGCATCATGCACCAAATCAATTTGGAGCGCATGTCACCAGTTATTGAGTCTCGCGATGGCGTGGCGTTTCCTGACACCTTAGTAGGAACAGACAGCCATACGCCTCATGTAGATGCACTTGGTGTTATCGCTATTGGTGTAGGTGGCCTTGAAGCCGAAAGCGTCATGCTTGGTCGCGCATCCTACATGCGTTTGCCAGACATTGTGGGTGTAGAATTAACCGGTAAACCACAGCCGGGTATTACTGCTACCGATGTAGTTTTGGCACTGACTGAATTCTTGCGTAAGCAGCGTGTGGTGTCTGCCTTCTTAGAGTTTTATGGGGAGGGTGCTTCACACCTTACCCTTGGCGATCGTGCAACCATTTCGAATATGACGCCAGAATACGGCGCTACTGCGGCCATGTTCTATATCGACCAGCAAACCATCGATTATTTGCGCCTTACCGGTCGTGAAGAAAAACAAATAGCCCTAGTAGAGAACTACGCCAAGCACACGGGCTTATGGGCTGATGATTTAAAAACTGCTGAATACGAGCGTGTGCTTACCTTCGACTTATCATCAGTAGGTCGTAATATGGCAGGCCCGTCTAATCCACACGCACGTTTGGCAACTAGCGATCTTGCCAGTCGCGGTATTGCGGCTAAGTGGGAACAAGAAGACGATAAAATGCCTGACGGCGCAGTAATCATCGCTGCCATTACAAGCTGTACCAATACCTCTAACCCGCGAAACGTTATTGCTGCAGGTCTTATCGCTCGTAACGCGAATCAGCGCGGCCTTATTCGTAAACCGTGGGTGAAAAGCTCATTAGCGCCTGGCTCAAAAGCGGTAAAGCTTTATCTTGAAGAGGCTAATTTGCTGAGTGAGCTTGAAACTTTAGGCTTTGGTATCGTGGCGTTTGCCTGTACTACTTGTAACGGAATGAGCGGCGCACTTGACCCTAAGATTCAACAGGAAATCATAGACCGCGATCTATATGCCACTGCTGTTCTATCGGGTAACCGAAACTTTGATGGCCGTATCCACCCCTATGCCAAACAAGCTTTCTTAGCGTCACCTCCTCTTGTAGTGGCATACGCCATTGCAGGTACGGTCCGCTTTGATATCGAAAAAGATATTTTGGGTATTGATAACGACGGCAACCCCGTAACGCTAAAAGACATTTGGCCAAGTGACGAAGAAATTGATGCCATTGTGGCAGAGAGCGTTAAGCCCGAGCACTTTAGAAAAGTGTACGAGCCAATGTTCGACTTAAGCGTAGATTATGGCAGCCATATCGACCCACTTTACGAATGGCGAGAGCAAAGCACCTACATTCGCCGCCCGCCTTATTGGGAAGGCGCTATGGACGCAGAGCGCACCATGACAGGCATGCGCCCCCTTGCCATTTTAGGCGATAACATCACGACTGATCATTTATCACCTTCAAATGCGATTATGGCAAATAGTGCAGCCGGTAAGTATTTAGCCAAGATGGGATTGCCTGAAGAAGACTTTAACTCTTATGCAACCCACCGAGGCGACCATTTAACTGCTCAGCGTGCCACGCTTGCCAACCCAAAAGTGTATAACGAAATGGTGCAAGAAAATGGCGAAGTGAAACAAGGCTCGCTGGCGCGTATTGAACCCGAAGGCAAAGTTGTGCGCATGTGGGAAGCAATTGAAACCTACATGACCCGCAGACAGCCTTTGATTATTGTTGCCGGTGCTGATTATGGCCAAGGCTCGTCTCGAGACTGGGCGGCAAAAGGCGTTCGTTTAGCAGGTGTTGAAGTGATTGCGGCGGAAGGTTTTGAGCGTATTCACCGCACTAACTTAATTGGAATGGGCGTGCTACCGCTTGAGTTTAAACCGGGCACTACCCGCAAAACACTCGAGCTAGATGGCACTGAAACCTACGATGTTAAAGGTGAGCCTTCACCAGGCGCTACTCTTACCCTCGTGGTAAATCGTGCTAACGGTGAGCAACTTGAAGTACCGGTTACCTGTCGATTAGACACCATGGAAGAAGTCTCTATTTACAGCGCCGGCGGTGTTTTACAACGCTTTGCAAAAGACTTCTTAGAAGCCGAGGTTGGATAATTAGTCCTGATTGGTGAGAAAGCACTAAACCGAGCTTGGGGCACGCCGTAAATACGTCCATGTAGGCTCCCAATTCGCCCCCATGTGGATTGGGTCAAATCAGCCCTCGCGATAGGAAGGCAAATGAGTTAGGTGCAGGACACGCCGTAAATACGTCCCTGAAGGCTCCCAATTCGCATCCATGCGAATTGGGAGCCCTGAACCTAACTCACCAGCCTTCTTTAATGGAGGCCGTAGTTTTTGCGTAGGATCTGGTCGCGATTTGCAACCCTACTTCTCTCCTCTAACGAAGTTTAGTTATTTTAGAGGGAGTTTGATTACGATTTGAAACCCGCCCTCTTTTAAGAACATTTAGATTCGAATTTAAAGAGAAGAGCGAGTGCTCAAGTGAAACCTTCGGGGCGCATGGACTAAACACTCTCCTCTAACAAAGTTTAATTATTTTTAGAGGGAGTTTGATTACGATTTGAAACCCTCCAGCCGCATGGATGCGGCTGGGGAGCGTACATGGATGTATTCACCGCGTGTTTCAAACCGTAATCAAACTTCCCCTTACTCAAAAGAAAAAGGAACAAACATGACACAGTATGCGCCACAGCTTCGAGTACCCGCTACCTATATGCGTGGCGGTACAAGTAAAGGTGTATTTTTTAATTTAACGGATTTGCCAGAGGCTGCTCAAAAGCCTGGCGCCGAGAGAGACGCCCTGTTGCTGCGCGTGATTGGAAGCCCAGATCCTTACGGTAAACATACCGACGGTATGGGTGGAGCCACATCAAGTACCAGTAAAACCGTGATTATTAGCAAAAGTGAACGAGAAGGTTACGACGTTGACTACCTTTTCGGTCAAGTTGCCATCGATAAACCCTTCGTCGATTGGAGTGGCAACTGCGGTAACTTAACCGCTGCAGTAGGCGCGTTTGCCATAAACAATGGCTTGGTCGATAAAAGTAAAATTCCAGACAACGGCATCGCTGTAGTGCATATTTGGCAGGTCAACATCAACAAAGCCATTATTGCTAACGTTCCAATTACCAATGGTGAGGTTCAGGAAACCGGTGACTTTGAACTCGATGGCGTAACCTTTCCTGCCGCAGAGGTAGAAGTTGCTTTTGTGGATCCTGCCGATGGTGAGGGCGCTATTTTTCCTACGGGAAGACTGGTGGATACTCTTGAAGTGCCAGGTGTTGGTTCGTTACATGCCACTATGATCAATGCCGGTATTCCCACTATTTTTATAAATGCTGAAGACATTGGGTATACGGGCACAGAACTGCAAGACGATATCAATAGCGACCCGCAGGCTCTAAACAAGTTTGAGGCTATAAGAGCCTATGGTGCCGTTCAAATGGGTTTGATCAACGATGTTGGTGAAGCCGCAAATCGTCAGCACACTCCAAAAGTCGCCATGGTTGCGCCTCCATCTGGTTATAAAGCATCAAGCGGAAAGGATATTTTAGGCTCTGATGTTGACGTTCTAGTGAGAGCTATGTCGATGGGTAAATTACACCACGCCATGATGGGTACAGCTGCGGTTGCCATTGCTGCTGCAGCAGCTATTCCCGGAACACTTGTTAATTTGAGTGCTGGTGGCGTAGACAGAGAAGCAGTGGTATTCGGTCACCCATCTGGCACATTACGAGTTGGTGCCAAAGCGCAATTTGTAGATGGCGGCTGGCACATAGAGCAAGCCACCATGAGCAGAAGTGCACGTGTACTTATGGAAGGCACTGTAAGAGTTCCACCATCGCAGGTATAACGCTTCCTTATACCTAACGCTCTTTCTCATACATTAGTTTAAAAAGCCCTTTTCATGAGGGCTTTTTTTACATTCTCTGCATATATTTATTAGTATCTAATAAAGAAGCTGCATCGATGTACAAAATACTGGTAATTGAAGATAGCGTAACGGTTCGCATGATCGTCAAAAAACTGATTGAAGATAACCCGCATTTTACCTGCGAGTTATGTAAAAACTATGCGGAGGCACAGCGGGCACTGAGTAAAAGCACAGAGTACTTAGTGGCTGTTGTTGATTTGAATCTACCCGATGCACCTAACGGAGAAAGCGTAGATCTGGTACTTTCCCACAATGTTCCCGCCATTGTGTTGTCTGGGAATTTCGATGAATCTACCCGCAACCAACTTTTAGAAAAAGGCATTCTCGATTACATCACAAAAGAATCGCCCTACTCCTATGTTCAAGTAGCTAATCTCATAGACAGAATTAGAAAGAACATTTCTGTTTCTGTACTGGTGGTTGATGACTCGCAGGATAGCCGAGACCACATTTGTAGTCTGCTAAGAAAATTTCAATTTAAGGTAAACGAAGCGTACAGCAGTGAAGATGCTCTCAATCAGTTAGATATTCATAACGATATAAAACTGATAATTTCAGCTCATAATTTGCCATCTATGGACGGTTACAAGCTGGTCAAGACAATACGCCATGAACGCGGTATGCAGGATGTTATTTTTATAGGGCTGTCAGCAACAAAAGACAGCGTTCTTACATCTAAATTTATTAAAAGTGGCGCTAATGACTTTCTGGGCAAGCCACTTCATCACGAGGAGTTTTTCTCCCGAATAATGCATAACCTCGATTCACAAGACATGATCCAAACCATCAAAGATTCAGCCAATCTTGATGCACTTACAAAGGTCTATAACCGACGTTATCTACACAAACGCGCAGACGAGCTTTACGCCGACAAAAAACGCAGCAGCAATATCATTGTGTCTATGATTGATGCCGACAATTTTAAGCAGGTTAATGATACATACGGTCACAAGGCAGGCGATGATTTCCTTCAGGAATTCGCATCTCTTCTTAAAAAATATTTTTCAAACGATCTCGTTGTACGTTACGGCGGGGAAGAGTTTACGATAGTTTCAACGCAACCCTCTGAAAAATATTACTCGGCTCTATCTGAGTTTATGAATACGGTGCGTCAAACAGTTTTCACGCCGCATAAGCTAAATATTACCTGCAGTATAGGTGTTAGCTCTGAAACTCACCCTAGTCTAGAGGCTCAGTTGGAAACAGCAGACGCCCGACTTTATACCGCAAAAAATACAGGGAAGAACCGAATCATCACTCAAGATATTTCACAAAAAGTTTCTTAAAATATGAGAGCCGGACTACAAAAGCCAATCTCGCATAGGCAAGGTTGCTGCCCCTACCGCAACCGGACAATCTGTTACTTCAGCGCAGACTATTTCTGGCATAGGCCTTTTTGCACCTCGCCTAAATTGCGCATAAACGTCTATTCTCGGAATTACCTTTTCAGCTAGCTTAGTGGGAATATGGCCGCCAATAATGATTGCTTGGCTATCTAAGAGCGCAGAACTCGCAGTTGCAACAAGGTCAAAGGGGTTCTACCCCGTTTTTACGGACGGTTTGATAAAGACGTAAACTTGCTGTCTTGATTTGCTAGTCTACGTCGCATTCTTGGATTATGGAACCGCTCGACGTAATCGAATACGTCAGCTCTCGCTTC
>NZ_JAAAWP010000007.1 GCF_010500915.1 Alteromonas hispanica | reverse complement strand
GGTTCTGGCGACTGGATTATAACGAAGAAAGAACACATGAAAGTCTCGGTAACCTGCCTCCGGCAGCTTACCGAGAAAAACTGGAAAACTCTAGTTTAGAACTGTGTCATTAATGGGGAAGTGGACAATTACGCCAAGACCACGAAAAACAACGTCTTCTATTGAAAATATTAGCTGAAACCAGTGGGAACACTGCTGCTCGTCAAGAGTACTTTGAAGAATTGAAGCAACAGCTTGAAAGTCACGCCATAGCAGAGGAACGCCACTTTTACACTCACCTCTTAGAAAAAGATGCAACAGTGGATTTAACCCGCCATGGTATTGCGGAACATCATGAAATTGATGAGTTGATAGATAAATTAGACAATACCGACATGAGTTCGCCGGCATGGCTACATCACCTTAAAGTACTTAAAGAGAAGGTAGAGCATCACCTAGCAGATGAGGAGCAAGAATTTTTCAACGTTGCTGGAAGGGTACTTAACGAACATCAAAAAACAGAATTGGCGTCGGGTTACAAAAAAGAAATGCAGCAAGAACTAAAGTCTGCATAAATTAAACAACCTCGATAACGAAAAAAGCCAGTAACAGCATAATCTGTTACTGGCTTTCTTGTAGCCAATCATAAGAAATCGTTACTTCTTCGCAATAATATAGACTGCATGGATCACTCCTGGAAAGTATCCGAGAATAGTCAGCAGAATGTTTATCCAAAAGTGAGCGCCAATTCCAACTTGCAGAAATACGCCTAGTGGTGGAAGTAAAATTGACAGAAGTACGCGTATAATATCCATAATAAAATCCTTGTTTTTATTCAATATCACTCAACATTGAGAGCATGTGTAAAATTGTGGGTGTTTTGACTTTACTAACAATCAAAAATAGGCTTTTTCAAAACCACACTGTTAACAAAGCATAATGTATTCCAAAAATTACAAACGTCAGATTTCATGCTTCTGGCTTTCAGTTTGGGTATTTTTACTCGTGGTAAGGCGTAGTAAGTAGCCAGGCTTCTAGGTCTTCTCTTTTTAACGGCCTGCTAATGTAATAGCCTTGTGCAACATCACAGCCCCACTCTTTTAAAATGTTAAGAGACTCTGCATCCTCTACCCCTTCGGCAACTACATTAAGTTCAAAAATACCGGCCAGACTGAGTATTGTATGGACAATCTGCTGGTCATTTTCATCGGTAGACAAATTTAATATAAAGCTTTTATCTATTTTGATTGTCTCTACGGGTAAGTTTTTCAAATACGCTAGAGAAGAATAGCCGGTACCAAAGTCGTCGATGGCAAAACGAAATCCTAACGACTTAAGTGATGAAAGGTTTTCTACTGCCAGAGACGCATCAGCAACCAAATCACTTTCTGTAATTTCTAACTGCAGTGAAGCAGGAGACAGGCCTTTTTCTGTAAGTAATGCCACCAGTTCATTTAATAGCGTTTTATTTTGGATATCATGTGTGGACAAGTTCATAGCAACAGAAAAGTCGTAACGCTTGCTTCTAAAATAAGCAAGATCGGTAATAGTGGTTTTCATTACCCACTTAGTCACTTGTTCTATCAACCCAGCTTGTTCCGCCACAGAAATAAACTCATCCGGCGATACTTGTCCTAAACGACTGTTATTCCACCTAAGCAGCACCTCCATGCTACACACTTTCATCGTTTTCAGGTCTATTTTGGGTTGATACACGACAGAAAGTTCGTGTTGCTGTGTGGCAAGTACACGCTTTAGTTCGGTAGTGATTAGAAGACGTCTATTGTAGCCCTGCTCTAACGCCTCACTGTAATAGGTTAAGGCAGCGCCTGAGCGAATTGCGTTATCAGAAACAATATTGAGTTTTCTAAACAACTCTTCTGTGTCAGACGCGTCTTCAGGGCATTCCAATACAGCCATGGCCACTTTTACCGGTATTGTTATAAGGTTGCTCTCAACGGGTTGCTCAAGAATGTACTTCAGGGTCTCTAACTGCAGCTCATTCAGTGGCTCGTCAGTGATGTAAATCACTTCACCGCCCGCTAACCTTGCTGAAGTTCCAGGCCATTGTAACAGTCGCCAAGCCAATGACTTCAATGTATTGTCACCATTTGAGTATCCGTACAAATCATTAATGGTTCGAAATCCAATAACCGTTATCGCAATAACCTGAATAGATTTACCGTCACGCATTTGCGTTACAAAAAACTCTTCTAAAAAGTTTCTGTTGTATAGCCCTGTTAGATCATCATGCTGTGCCTGATACTTAATTCTCTCTTCGCGACGAAAGATTTTGCTTTGCATTTGGCCTATAGCAGACTCAAGTTCGTTAATTTCTCTAAAGCGCGAAGTACTGTTGAGCTTATTTTTATAGCGTCCTGAAGAAACACTATCAATAACGGTAATGACGGAATTTAGCGGTGATGTAATTCTCTTGGTCCACACCATGAAAAAAAGTGAGATGATCAATAACGCCAAAAGATAAAGCGAGAAAAGCATATTCTGCATTTCTCTAAAACTTTGCACATAATTTGCTACATCAATGAGAACAGTTATTTTTGCCGGACTGGTGTTCAATGTAGAAACAGGAATATTATATTCAATGTAACTGACGGCTTCTGAAAACGTGACGTCTTGCCAATTGAAACCTGCTATGCTCGGATGATACTCCTCAGCTAAACGGGTTGATAGCGTCGAAGCGAGTAACACTTGTGCTGTTCTGTCGATAATACTTATGTCGGCTTCAGACAGCGCACTAACAGTTTCAAGTACTTCTCTTTGTATATCCCTTGCCATTAACACGTAATAACGCTCGTTATTCAGCACCACCGACTTAAGGCTAAGGTGTGTCAATACGCCATTTTCTACAGACAGGACGTGGTTTAACCCCATTGCCGCCATAGCAACACTTTGCAAAGACTGAGCACCTTTTTCGTAAGAGTTTGAGGTTGACGAAATAACAGTATGATCTAAATTAATAAGCGCTATATCCAGAGAGCACGCATCAGAACTTGAAACATAAGAACTTGAAACATAAGATTCGCTAGCATTCGCCGAACCCTCAATAGACTGGCTCAAAGAGCCTAAAAAAGCATGAGAGAGCTTCTCGATATCTTTATTATCAAGCACAGCATCTGAATTAATGGCGTTAAGTGAAGACGCAATGTTGCGCTCTGTGCGCGACTCTTTCTCAGCCAGCACATTATTAAGTAGCTTTTCAACAAGAACTACCTCTTTGTCTACATGGCTTTTTATCATTGAACTAAACGACAACCACAGCGATACCACAACAATTATGGTCGCAACTGTCACACCTAGAAAACTAAGTAAAATCAATGATTGGCGAAGACTTGTTTGCACGAGAACGCCTCTGATGAATGCTACTGCATGAAATTTAATAAGTTATGGCAAAATAATAGCTGACTTACGCCAAGCAAAACAGGGGAAAGACCGAGTAATCTCATTTAAATGAGATTTATTGTATTTTTTAGGTTTTAACAATCCTCAGGTCATCGTTTTATGATCAGGGATTTGAAGGGTTACAGCAAAGCTTGGACGTTTTTGCTGCCACGAAAACATAGTTGTAACAAAATTTGAATATAAAGGCTTGGCATGAAAATCAAAACAATAAAAAAGGCCAGCGATTGCTGGCCTTTCAATATGGTGCGGAAAGCGGGACTTGAACCCGCACGAGCTATGCTCACCACCCCCTCAAGATGGCGTGTCTACCAATTCCACCACTTCCGCAAATAAAACTTAATCTGGGGTATTGCCGTCATCAGCTGGAACATCATCGCCAGCTGGCACGTTACCCTGAGTGTCCTGCATTGCCGGAACGTCTGAACCACTTACCGGAACATCGCTCTGTGCAGGTGCATCTTCAATAACTGGCACGTCTGCATCTGCAGGCACTTCTGCCGGTGTCTCAACCGCAGCAGGTACTTCCAAGTTATTCCACTCGTCTTCGGCACTTTCTCTATTCGCTGTCATCGCGCCTAGCGACAAGCTAATGAAGAAGAACAAACCCGCTAAAATTGACGTTGTGCGAGTCATAAAGTTACCAGAACCTGACGAACCAAACACGGTATTTGAACCACCTGAGCCAAAAGAAGCGCCCATATCAGCCCCTTTACCTTGCTGGATCAAAACAAACCCAATTAATAAGAGTGCTACAACTAGATATGCTATTAAAAGCACTTCGTATATCATAAATACCTCGTCAGTTTGCCGCTTGGCAAATTGAAATAAAATCTTCAGCTTTTAAACTGGCGCCGCCAATTAAGCCGCCATCAACGTCTTTTTGTGAAAATAACGTTTTAGCATTATCTGGTTTAACGCTGCCGCCGTATAAAATGCGAAGCTTACCAGCTAAGTCTGCGTCCACTTTAGTAAAGTAACCGCGAATGAATTCGTGCACTTCCTGAGCTTGCTCAGGCGTTGCCGTCTTCCCTGTGCCTATGGCCCATATTGGCTCATATGCAATAACTGCTTTTGATAAATCGTCAACCGACAACGTCGCTGTTAATGCGTCTAACTGCTCGCCAACAAATTTCTCAACGTTACCCGCTTCTCTTACTGTTAAAGACTCACCAACACAAATAATGGGTGTTAAGCCGGCTTCAATACATTGCTTTGCTTTTAAAGCGACAAGACCACTAGACTCTTGCTGATCTTCTCTTCTCTCAGAGTGACCTACTATTGAGTAGGTACATCCTGCGTCTTTAAGCATTTCAACAGATAACTCACCTGTATGAGCACCGTTGTTGAGGTGGCTCACGTTTTGAGCACCTAGGGAAAATGAATTCGCTCTGAAAAGGTGCATCAACGTAGCCGGCGGACAAACAACCGTTTCGGCGTCGCAATTTAATGCTTCTAGCTTCTCATTAAATTCAGCAACTAATGCCGAATTACCATTCATTTTCCAATTTCCAGCAACTAATGGCTGACGTATTTTGTTACTCACTAGCTCGACCTTAGCCCTGTCTTTTAGCGGGCGTGATATTAACTATTTACAACGTAAGATACAAGTATAAAAAGCGAAATTTCCTGCTACGCCAACTAATTGGCGAGATTACGAACAGTTTCAGCAATATGCTCTGCCCATTTCATCGACTTCTGTTCTTCATTCGATTCCACCATAACCCGTATCAGTGGTTCAGTTCCACTTTTACGCAGTAAAACACGTCCTGTTTTACCGAGTGCTGCTTCGGCTTCTTGCTTTGCACGTTGAACATCTTGATGCGATAGGTAATCAACATTCTGCGCTGTATAGCGCACGTTCACCAGCGTTTGAGGATACATCTCAAAACCACTAGATAAATCGTGTAAGTCTAGTTGAGAACGCAACATGGCAGCCAACACCTGAAGGCCCGCCACAATTCCGTCACCCGTTGAACACATAGACAGATTTAAAACATGACCAGAGTTCTCACCACCAATAGACCAGCCTTTCTGCTGTAGCAACTCCATCACGTAACGATCGCCTACTTTACTTCTCGCAAAGGGTACCCCTAGTTTACTTAGCGCATTTTCCAACCCAAGGTTGCTCATCAACGTACCCACTACGCCGCCCTGCATTTGTCCGTTCTTCAGTGCATCGCGCGCAATAATATAGACAATTTGGTCACCATCGAGCACATTGCCGAGATGGTCTACCATCATCAGCCTGTCGCCATCACCATCTAGGGCAAAACCTAGATCGGCGCCTGTTTCTTTTACTTTCTCAACAACAGCATCCATAGACGTCGCACCAACCTTATCGTTGATGTTAAGTCCGTTTGGTGCAGTGCCTAATTCTATAACGTTCGCGCCAAGCTCTCGTAATACGTTAGGAGCAATGTGATAAGTGGCACCATGAGCACAATCTACAACAATGGTTAAGCCTGTGAGGGATAGCTCAGAAGGGAAAGTACCTTTACAGAATTCAATGTAACGACCGGCAGCGTCATCTATACGCGTTGCTTTACCAAGCTTGTCTGAGGCTACGCAAGTCATAGGGCGCTCAAGCATTTCTTCAATGGCTAGTTCAATGTCATCGTCTAACTTAAATCCCTGAGAAGAGAAAAACTTTATTCCGTTATCGTAATAAGGGTTGTGAGAAGCGCTAATAACAATACCGGCTTCAGAACGAAATGTTTTGGTGAGGTAGGCTATTGCTGGGGTAGGCATAGGTCCTAACAAGCCTATATTTATACCTGCGGCAGAAAGACCAGCTTCAAGAGAAGACTCGAGCATGTAACCCGAGATACGCGTGTCTTTTCCAATAAGTACTTTATTTGTTCCTCTACCTGCGAGGACTTTTCCTGCTGCCCACCCTAACTTAATACAAAACTCAGGGTTAATATGACTTTCGCCCACTTTACCCCGAATACCGTCGGTACCAAAATATTTACGCTGACTCATTATTATTCCTTATTACACTTTTTTCAGCATTTTAACGATGTTAACCGCATCAGCAGTTTCTTGTACATCGTGAACACGTATTATATGTGCTCCCATTTGGGCCGTAATTGTAGCGAGCGCAATACTTCCAGCCAAGCGTTCTTCAACATTTCTGTTTAAAAGCTTACCTATCATTGACTTTCTCGACATACCAACAAGCACGGGCAACCCTAATGCCATAATATCAGGTAAATATTTGACTAACGCATAGTTATGCTCGAGAGACTTTCCAAAGCCGTAGCCTGGGTCCAGTAAAATGGATGACTTATCGATACCAGCTTGTTCACATGCTGCTGTCCGCTCAACTAAGAAATCCTTTACATCACTGATAACATCATCATATTGCGGGTTCGCTTGCATTGTTCTTGGCTCGCCCTTCATATGCATAAGGCAAACCGGTACCTTGGCTTCAGCAGCGGCTTTCAGCGCGCCAGGTTCTCTCAACGCGCGAACATCATTAATTAGCTTAGCACCTGCGTTCACTGCCTCAGTCATTACCTGTGGCTTGCTGGTATCAATTGATATAACACAATCGCTTCTTGCAGACAGCGCCTCAATTACTGGAATAGTTCTATCAAGCTCTTCTTGAAGCGCAACATCTTTAGCACCGGGACGGGTCGATTCGCCACCAATGTCGATAAAAGTAGCGCCCTGCTCTACCATACAAAGTGCGTGTTCTACTGCCTGCTGGGCAGATGCGTGTCGACCGCCATCGGAAAAGGAATCAGGGGTAACATTTAAGATCCCCATAACGCGAGGCTGATTAAGGTCAATAAAATGATTGGCAAACTGCATACATCAACTCTTTTTTATAATGTAAATAAAAAACGCCAGATTAACTGGCGTTTTTTTAATCCTAACATTGCGGCTAAATTAAAGGAGGAATTAATTTAGCCTCAAGCCTTAACTCGGAATGTCACCTGGTTTTCCAACCGATGGCTTGTCGACGCCATCGTTTTTAATTTCGCCTTCCTTCACAGGAGAACCGCCACTTGGCTTATCACCACCCGATGGCTTGCTGTCGTCCCAGTCTGCGGGAGGACGCACTTCCGTACGGTTCATCAAATCATCAATCTGCTTAGCATCGATAGTTTCATACTTCATCAGCGCGTCTTTCATCGTGTGAAGAATATCTTTGTTGTCTTCTAGAATTTGCTGCGCTCTTTCGTAATTGCGGTCGATAAGTGACTTGATTTCAGCATCGATAGCACGAGCCGTATCATCAGACATACTTGACGCTCTCGACATTGAATTACCAAGGAATACTTCGCCTTCTTCTTCTGCGTACAACATTGGTCCCATCTTCGTAGATAGTCCCCATTGCGTTACCATTTTACGAGCAATATCAGTAGCACGCTCAATATCGTTTGATGCACCAGTAGTCACTTTGTCATCGCCGTAAATTATCTGCTCTGCAATTCGACCACCAAACAGGCTCGAAATCATACTTTCTAGGTGCTGTTTAGAATGACTTACGCGATCTTTCTCAGGCAAATACATGGTTACACCGAGGGCACGTCCACGAGGTATGATAGATACCTTATATACCGGATCGTGTTCTGGCACCAAGCGACCAACGATAGCGTGACCTGCTTCATGATATGCCGTCATTTCTTTTTCAGACTCAGACATCACCATTGACTTGCGCTCAGAGCCCATCATGATCTTGTCTTTCGCTTTCTCAAACTCTTCCATTGCAACAACACGCTTGTTACCACGAGCTGCAAATAGCGCAGCTTCGTTAACTAAGTTTGCTAGATCGGCACCTGAGAAACCAGGCGTGCCTCGAGCAATTAGTGATGCTTCAACGTTGTCTGCAATTGGTACCTTGCGCATATGCACTTTAAGAATTTGCTCTCTACCACGAATGTCTGGAAGGCCAACGATAACCTGACGGTCAAAACGACCTGGGCGAAGTAATGCAGGGTCAAGTACGTCTGGGCGGTTAGTTGCCGCAATAACGATGATCCCTTCATGACCTTCAAAGCCATCCATTTCAACTAGCATCTGGTTAAGAGTTTGCTCACGCTCATCATGACCACCGCCTAGACCTGCGCCACGCTTGCGACCAACCGCGTCAATTTCGTCAATGAAGATGATGCACGGTGCGGCTTTCTTTGCTTGCTCGAACATATCTCGAACGCGAGACGCACCTACACCCACAAACATTTCCACGAAATCAGAGCCCGAGATACTGAAGAATGGCACTTTTGCTTCACCAGCGATGGCTTTTGCTAACAGCGTTTTACCCGTTCCCGGTGGACCTACCATTAACACGCCTTTAGGAATTTTACCGCCAAGCTTTTGGAACTTAGATGGGTCGCGAAGGAAATCAACCAGTTCAGACACGTCTTCTTTTGCTTCGTCGCAGCCAGCAACGTCAGCAAACGTAGTTTTTATTTGGTCTTCGCCCAGTAAGCGCGCCTTGCTCTTGCCAAACGACATGGCGCCTTTGCCACCGCCGCCTTGCATCTGACGCATGAAGAAAATCCACACACCAATAAGCAGTAACATTGGGAACCACGATATGAAAATCGACGCGAGAAGTGATTGCTCCTCAGGTGGTTCACCATAAACTCTTACATCGTTTTTAACTAGGTCCGAAACTAGTTTGTCATCGAAGTAAGGTACGAAGGTTTGAAAAGATTCGCCAGAGCGCTTGGTCCCGCGAATTTCGCCATCATTATTGATACGAACTTCACGGATATTGCCCTGTTCCGCTTCTCTTAGGAATGTTGTGTAGTCAGTTTGTGAACGAGCAGTTTCACTCGGTGAAAAGCTCTGGAAAACCGACATCAATACAACGGCGATAACCAACCATAAGATTAAATTTTTTGCCATGTCGCTCAATGCTACTAACCTCTATAAATCCGAACCGGTGTGAAAATGAACAACTTGGTTGTTTTGCACACAACGCAATTCGCAACTAAAATCGCTTACAATAAAGCGTACTACACTTTATACCCACAAGCCACCAAATACACCTCACGAGAACGTGATCTCGACGAGTCAGGCTTACGCGTTTTTATCGTGGTAAAAGATTGCTTAAGTGCATTCATAAACTCAACAAACCCTTCACCCTGAAACACCTTAATGACAAACGAGCCACCGGGTTTCAGCACTTGATGACACATGTCCAGCGCAAGTTCGCAAAGATACATGGAACGAGACTGGTCAACTGCCGAATTACCAGCAAGATTAGGTGCCATATCCGACAATACTATATCTACGGTGTTCCCACCGATTCTGTTCAAAAGTGCGTGTAAAACTTCTTCTTCACGGAAATCACCCTGCAGAAAGTCTACGCCCACGATAGAATCCATGGGCAAAATATCGCAGGCGATAACCTGACCGCTATCCCCTACTAGCTTTGCTGAAAGCTGAGACCAACCACCGGGGGCAGCGCCAAGATCAACAAGGGTCATACCAGGCTTAATCAGTTTGTCTTTCTTTTGTATCTCTTCGAGTTTATAAATGGCGCGAGAGCGCCAACCATCTTTTTGTGCTTTCTGCACATAATGGTCGTCGAAATGTTCTTTTAGCCAACGTTTACTGCTGGCGGAGTGTTTCTTTTTTGTCATTCAATTACAATGTTATTAGGATTGTAGAAGAGATGGCGTTAGAATACGTTATTTCAAGCATAAACTAACAGATTAATTGTAAGAATATTTATTAAATGAAACTTTCAAATAAACAGAAACAATTCCTTAAAGGTCTAGCCCACCCACTTAAGCCAATAGTGCAGCTAGGCGCGAATGGTCTCACCGAGGGCGTTGTCGCAGAGATTGACAATGCACTAAATCACCACGAATTGATCAAAGTTAAGGTTCCTTCTGACGATCGCGAAGAAAAATCGCTGATTATGGATGCCATTGTACGCGAAACAAATGCGGAAAAACTTCAGGTAATTGGTCATACACTTATTATTTACCGTCCTAGTGAAGACTGTAAAATTCAGTTGCCAAAATAAAGACGCTTTTGGTGTCAGTCCACTCTGACACCATAGTTTTTACCATCAAATACCGTTAACATCTCGTTAATATTATGAAAATAACCAGATTAACGGGAACTCCATGTTGCTAACTAACCTTACTGCAATTGTTACGGGCGGATGCTCGGGTCTTGGTCACGCTACCGCTATTGCGCTTCGCGAAGCAGGTGCAAAGGTCAGCCTTTTCGACTTAAACGAAGAACAAGGTGCCAAGCGCGTAGAAGAGCTAGGTAAAGACAAAACCCTTTTTACGAAAGTGGATGTGCGCGATGAAGCACAAGTTCAAGCGGCAATCGACGCCACAACAGATACTTTCGGCGCTATCTCTCTTGTAGTTAACTGTGCCGGCATCGCACCTGCGAAACGTTTGCTTGATAGAGAAGCAAACCCAGCGCCATTGGGCGATTTTCAAACCACCATCGACATAAACCTGGTAGGCAGCTTTAACGTAGCCCGATTGGTTGCTGCCACCATGGCAAAACAATCGCCTATAAACGATGAGGGCGAACGCGGCCTTATTATCAATACCGCTTCGGTAGCGGGCTATGAGGGTCAAATTGGCCAAACTGCTTACGCGGCCAGTAAAGGCGGCATTATCGGGCTTACCCTTCCAATGGCGCGTGACTTAGCCCCACTTGGAATTCGGGTGAATACGATAGCACCAGGTGTGATGGGAACGCCTATGCTGCTAGCCATGCCTGAAAAAGTACAAGAAGCTCTGTCTGCTAACGTTCAATTTCCTAAACGCCTAGGCCTACCTGAGGAATTCGGCAAGCTTGTTGTTCATATGGCAAACAACACTTACCTGAACGGCGAAACCATCCGCTTAGATGGCGGCCTGCGTATGCCGCCAAAGTAATAAATTGGTAGGTTAATTAAACACCGTAATGAAAAGGGAGCGTTGACTCCCTTTTTTTATTCTCCATCACCGCCGCTTACAATTAATGCAAGGTTATACAATCGATTTACTGCATGATAGTTAATAGAGTTTTTAGGGTAACGCCCCTTAGAACTTATCTTACCCGCTTCTTGTTCCATCAATATAGTGAGTGCGTCATCAACAGTTTCAACGGTATAGATGTGAAATAGACCTTTTTTGACTGCCTCTATTACAGTGCTATCTAACACTAAATTAATAGCATTGGATTTTGGAATGATGACACCTTGAGTTCCCGTAAAGCCGCGGTATTGGCAGAGGTCGAAAAAACCCTCAATTTTTTCATTCACGCCGCCCACAGCCTGAACCTCGCCATATTGGTTGATTGAGCCGGTAATCGCTAGCGTTTGAACGCATGGAATTTCTGTAAGTGCAGATATAAGCGCGACCAATTCGCCTAACGATGCACTGTCGCCATCAATATGGCCATATGACTGCTCAAGCGCAATATTGGCCGACAGCGTTAACGGAAAATGCTGGGCATACTTGTTGCCTAAGTAACCATTTAACAGCATGACACCTTTTGAATGAATGGGTTGGCCCAATTCTACTTCCCGCTCAATATCAATTACACCGCTAGCACCGGCGAATACTGTTGCCGTAATGCGTGCTGGTGTGCCAAACGCTGTATCACCAATATCTAGTACGGTAAGGCCATTCACCTTGCCAACGGCCTTACCTTCGGTTGCGATAAGTACGTGGCCTTCCTTTATATCGTTAAGAAGCGCCTGGCTTACCCTGCCCGTTCTTCGTTTTTTGGCGCTTAATGCAATTTTTAAATGATTAAGCTCTAGGCTAGTGCTATTACTCTTTTGACAGAAGTAAAAAGCCTCGTTAACCAGTTCAATCACTTCGGCAAAATGCGCTGATAGCTTTTCTTTGTGCTCAGCCATGCGAAGCGAGTATTCGACTAGCCGACACATGGCGTTAGCCGTAATATCCTCTAGACCAAGCCCGCGTGTATGCGCACGTACTTTACCAACAAAATCGAACAGCGCCTGACGAGTCATGGGAATTTCTAAATCAAAATCGACCAGTACTCGGAATAATTCATCAAACTCATCATCGTAGTCTTGCAGGGTGTAATAAAGGTCTCTCGAGCCCAGTAATACAATCTTTACGCTTAAATCAATAGGCTGCGGATTTAACGTAATATTGTTAACCATACCCACGTCTTGTTGCGGTAGGTCCATTCGTAAACGCATAGACTTGATGGCTAATTTTAAGGTATCCCACACATAGGGCTGTTCTATAAGCTGGTCCACATCCAGTAATAAATACCCACCGTTTGCACGGTGCAGCGCGCCCGGCTGAATCATCCTGTAGTTAGTGAATACACTGCCATGAATGTTGGTATATTCAATTTTACCGAACAAATTTTGATAGGTAGGATTTGGCTCATAAATTACGGGAGCAGAATCTTCAAGCCTGTTGGAGACAAGCACGTTAGGTAAAAACTGTTCCTCGAGGAATACTTTTTTATCAAAGTCCTCTGTCTTTTCTTCTTTTTGCTCTTCACTGTGAATCACTAAAATAGCGTCCACCAGCGCGGTTCTCAGTTGCTTTAAATATTTTACTACACCGAGTTGAGATGAATACTTGTGCTCGAGCACTTTAATCAGTGGCTTTATGCCCTGTTCAGCCGTGTTTTTATCTAATGCACGTAAACGCTCCGAGTTCTCTCGCTTCCACGCGGGTAGACTGAGTAAACTCTCACTAAGACGGTTTTCCAACTCATCGATAAGTACATAAAAACGTTCTCGCTGACTTTCATCAAAGGTGGAAAACTCACTATCACTAATAGGTTTACCATTGATTATGGGTGAAAACGTGATTGAGCCACCTTCTTCAAACAGAGCAACGTCATTAGCCTGAGCATAACGCTCTACGGCATCAATAGCAGCATCATACTTCTGCTCGAAGTCACGTAGAATAGAGGCGCGACGGCGCTGATAGCCAGGATTGTCAAATGCTACAGGTAATGAGTCGAGCACGTCGTCGATTAGGTTCGCCATATCCTTTTGAAAGGCTTTGCCTCCCCCGGGAGGAAATCTAAGGGCAACGGGCTCTCGTTCCACATCAAAGTTGTTGATGTAACACCAGTCGTCTGGCGCAACAGATTGGGCGACTTGCCTTTCGATATAATCTTTTACCAAAGAGAAGCGACCGGTAGCAGGCTCGCCCATCACATAAAGGTTGTACCCTTTGGTATTTATACCTAACCCAAAGGTAAGCGCTTCACGCGCACGCTCTTGCCCTATAAAAGTTGCATTGAGCGCTTCCTCATCTTTTAAGGCACTGTTGATTGCGCGGCGGTTTATGGTAGGTGATAACGCGTCTACATCTAACGCAAATGATTTACTGTCTACAGACATGTTGTTCTATATTCGTTACTTTTCCTAAGTGAAACCCTTATTAACATTAGTGTCAAACCCTTATCTTCAATAAAGCGGTTTTACACTAACAATTGCGCAACAAACAACCACGTTTGTAAGGGTACGGTATATTTTGTTTTTGATATTGCACCACTTATCATGCATATCGAATAGCGTAATAACTATCATCCCAACAAAGCGCTCAGCCGTGATGTGAAATCATTCAAGCGACAAGGAAGGTCTCCCCTCTTTGTAAAGCATTAACCTATGCATAAATGCTCACTTTTCGTGCAAGCAGCAATAAATATCGCCAAGTTAAGTGTTAAGCTATTGAGGCATGGCTTAACGCTGGGGTATTCTATAAGGCTATATATATGTTCAATCGGTTATTTTTTTATTCGTGCGTGATGGTTTTAATTCTATCGGCACGAGCAGATGACCCAAATATAAACGTTTTAACTCTAAATGCGGAAGCCTAAGTTTCATGGCCGATAATCAGTACAACCCAAAAGATATAGAACAACGTGTTCAGCAATACTGGGAAGACAATCAATCTTTCAAGGCAAGCGATAACGAAGATAAAGAAAAGTTTTATTGCCTGTCTATGTTTCCTTATCCTAGTGGTCGACTCCACATGGGACACGTGCGTAACTACACTATCGGTGATGTAATCAGCCGCTATCAGCGCATGCAGGGCAAAAATGTTATGCAACCTATGGGATGGGACGCCTTTGGTCTGCCTGCTGAAAATGCAGCGATAAACAATAACACTGCACCAGCGAAGTGGACTTACGAAAACATCGATTACATGAAAACCCAGCTCCGCTCTTTAGGCTTTGGTTATGACTGGGATCGTGAAGTTACTACCTGTAAATCCGATTACTATCGCTGGGAGCAATGGTTCTTTACACGCTTGTATGAAAAAGGCTTAGTGTATAAGAAAAACTCAACGGTAAATTGGGATCCAGTAGACCAAACGGTACTCGCTAACGAACAGGTTATAGATGGTCGAGGCTGGCGTTCTGGTGCATTGGTAGAGCAAAAAGAAATTCCACAATGGTTTATCAAAATTACCGATTATGCCGAAGAATTGCTTAACGACCTTGAACAACTAGAAGAGTGGCCAGACCAAGTTCGCGCCATGCAAGCTAATTGGATCGGGCGTTCTGAAGGTGTCGACATTACCTTTGATTTAGCATCACCGGTAAACGATATTGCCGACCTGACGGTTTATACAACACGCCCCGACACTTTCTACGGCGTGACGTACGTGGCAGTAGCAGCACAGCACCCTCTTGCAGAATTTGCTGCGCAATCTAACCCTGATATCGCTCAGTTTATTGACGAGTGCAAAAATACTAAGGTTGCCGAAGCTGAAATGGCCACCATGGACAAAAAAGGCTGTGCCACCGGCTTAGAAGTTATTCATCCACTAACGGGCGAGAAACTGCCTATTTGGATTGCCAACTTTGTTCTTATGGAATACGGCTCTGGCGCGGTTATGGCGGTACCTGGGCACGATCAGCGCGACTGGGAATTTGCCACAAAATACAACCTGCCTATTCAACAAGTTATAGCCGCAAAAGCCGGTGACGAAGATAAATGCGACCTATCAAAAGCTGCATACACGGAAAAAGGTAGCTTAATTAATTCCGATAAATTTAACGGCCTTGATTTTGACGCAGCATTCAATGGTATTGCCGAAGCACTTGAGGTTAAAGGTTGTGGTCAGCGAAAGGTCAACTATCGACTTCGTGACTGGGGCGTTAGTCGCCAGCGTTACTGGGGCACACCTATTCCTATGCTCAAATTGGAAAACGGTGAATCTGCGCCTGTACCCTCAGACCAACTTCCGGTTGAGTTACCTGAAGACGTAGAAATGGATGGCGTGATTTCTCCGATTAAAGCAGACCCTGAGTGGGCGAAAACCACTTACAAAGGAGAACCTGCGCTAAGAGAAACAGACACCTTCGATACCTTTATGGAATCGTCGTGGTACTACGCTCGATACACAAGCGCAACAAATCCCGACGCTATGCTAGATCCGAAAGCCGCTAACTACTGGCTGCCTGTCGACCAATATATTGGTGGTATTGAACACGCTATCTTGCACCTACTTTACTCTCGTTTCTTCCACAAATTGTTACGTGATGAAGGTTTGGTAGACTCTGATGAACCGTTCAAGCGTTTATTATGTCAAGGAATGGTGTTGGCAGATTCTTATTATCGTGAAGACGAGAAAGGTAAGAAAACCTGGTATTCGCCAACAGAAGTCACCACCGAAAAAGATGAAAAAGGCCGTATTGTTAACGCTTGGCTTACTAGCGACAATACCCCGGTAACCCACGGCGGCATGACGAAAATGTCGAAGTCGAAAAACAACGGTATCGACCCGCAAGAAGTTATCGACCAGTACGGCGCCGATACAGTACGACTATTTACTATGTTTGCTGCGCCACCCGAGCAAACACTAGAGTGGGTTGATTCTGGTGTTGAAGGTGCAAACCGCTTCCTTCGTCGAATTTGGAAACTGGTTACTGAGCACGTAGAAAAAGGCGATGCAGTAAAGCTTGATGTAAAATCTCTTTCGAAAGAACAGCAAGCGCTTCGCCGTGAAGTGCACAAAACGATCCAAAAGGTTACCGATGATTTAGGCCGCCGCCAAACGTTCAATACAGCAGTAGCGGCAATTATGGAGCTGCTAAATCACTTACAAAAGGCCCCGCAAGAAAGTGCGCAAGACATCGCTATTATGCGCGAAGCCGTGGAGTCTGTATTGCTATTGCTTAACCCTATTACGCCGCATATCGCTCACGAGTTGTGGAAAGTTCTGGGCCACAGCGAAGATATTGATGTGGCGCCTTGGCCTGCAGTAGATAAAGATGCGCTAGTCGAAGACGAAAAGCTCATTATTGTTCAGGTAAACGGAAAAGTACGCGCTAAAATGACGGTTGCTGCCGATGCGAGTAAAGACGAGGTTGAGGCACAGGCATTGGCGCAAGCGAATGTGCAACAGTTTATCGAAGGCAAAACCATCCGCAAAGTCATTGTGGTGCCAGGTAAACTTGTCAATATTGTAGCGAACTAGGCGACAATGAAATAATGAATGCACTTTTAAAAGTTATTGGTATAGCAACGCTTGTAGGCGTCCTTAGCAGCTGCGGTTTTCATTTGCGAGGGGCACCAAGCCTACCTGAAAATGTAAATACTGTAGTGATAGAAAGTGCCAGAGCGCACGCGCCTTTGGCGCGAGCGCTTGACAGTAGATTGAATATTTATGGCTTGGCATCGGCGTCTGGCGAAGGTGCTAAACAAACAAGCGAAAATATTAATATTTACTTACTGCCCGAAAAACTAGACCGTCAATTGTTGTCGGTCTACCCTTCAGGTCAGGTTGCAGAATACGACTTAATTTATGTGGTGCGTTACAGAGTCTCGTTTCCCAATAAACAGCCGTTGATGGCTCAGTTTGAGGTGGTGCGAGATTATCAAGATGACCCCGACCAGGTTCTTGCGAAGTCACGAGAACTCGATCTAATGCTTGATGAGATGCGAGCGGAAGCGGCAGATATTATTATTAGACGTTTATCTAGCCAGGCTGTTGCCGCGCTAGACGAAAGCGAATAGGCGTCGCATAACCTTCATGCAAATTTATCCCAATCAATTTCACCAAGATATCCAGAAAGGATTGCGTCCTTGTTACCTCGTTTTTGGCGACGAACCTCAGCAAAAGTTTGATGTCATAGAACAAATCAGACGTCACGCAAAAGCGAAGGGATTTGATGAAAGAACCACATTAGTGGCTGAAACTGGGTTCTCTTGGAACCAGCTGCTAGAAGCCACCCAAAGTATGTCTTTGTTTTCTAGCCAGCAATTTATAGAGCTCGAGCTCCCCACTGGGAAGCCCGGTACCGAAGGAAGTAAAATGCTTCAAGAGGTAGCTGCCAAACTCAACCCAGACATGCTGCTATTAATTCATGGTCCCAAAATTGGAAAAGATGTTCAGCGTGGAAAGTGGTTTAAAGTGCTCGATGAGCTGGGGGCATCAACCTTGTGTTACCCCCTTGAGGGCCGCCAGCTAAACGCATGGATTAACCAGCAGCTTTCCTCTCATCAGCTATCGGTATCGGCTACTGGGGCAAAAATCATTGCTGACTTTTGCGAGGGAAATCTTTTAGCAGCAAAACAAGAAATTGATAAGCTGGCTTTACTGCATCCTCAACAAACCATTAGCGACGAGCAGCTAGAGCGGGCAATGGTTGATCAGTCTCGTTACAATGCGTTTCAACTCGTTGATGTCATGCTTAACGGAGAAAGCACTCGCTGTATAAAAATGCTTTACCGTCTAGAAAGCGAAGGCCTAGAGCCTAACATTATCATTTGGGCACTCATTCGAGAATGGGAACAGCTTTGGAATTTAAAGAACGCAGAACAGCAGGGCCAGCCAATTCAGTGGCAAAAATTTGGCATCTGGCGCAATAAGCAAGGTATGTATCAAGCCGCACTGCAGCGTCTTTCGTTAAAGCAACTTGAAGACATTCAACACGCTTTATCTCAGGCAGACCTTGCTTTTAAGCAGCAGGTTATATCTCGCCCTTACGTTAAGCTTTGTCATTTATGCATGATGTTTATGGGCGTTAACTTAACAAACATTCCGCTACTGGACAGTTAGCCGTGGCATTGAGAGTTATTCTAGGGGGCACATTTAATCCTCCTCACTACGGGCACATTACTCCAGCGCTGTATGCCGCAGATTTATTGGGTGTAGAACATGTAGATTTGATGCCCTGTAAACTAGCTCCTCATAAGTCGGTAAGTGTTTCTGAAACCCACAGGGTAAATATGATACATCGGTGTTGCGATACCCACTCTCGCTTGCGTGCCGAACTCATAGAACTCTCACTGCCTTCTCCCTCTTATACAGTGAAAACGCTGCGTGCATTAAATTCAAAGCACGATGATACAATCTGTTTTCTCATTGGAGCAGATTCACTGTATAATCTCGATAAATGGTATGAGTGGGAAAGCTTGCTTAACTATTGCCACCTTATTGTAATGAGGCGAGACAGTGAAACATTTTCACCGCCACCGGCAATAGCCAAGTGGCTCAGGCGAAACGCCATACAAGACATCGAACGGTTACATCAGCGTAAAAGTGGTCACGTTTTACTGTTAAATACGCCACTTAAAACAATTTCTTCCACGCAATTGCGTAATGAAATAGCAAGTGAAAATGCAGATACGCTAGACCATGCCGCTCCTGATACTATTGAAAGCTGGGTACCCCGTAACGTTATTGAATACATCAATGACAACCAGTTATACAGCGAATAAACACAAGAGGAAAACACTTGGAGAGTCTACAACTTAAGCAGTTTGTTAAAGACAAAATAGACGATATGAAAGGCCGTGATATCATTGAACTCGATGTTCGAGGTAAGTCGACCATTACAGATACCATGATCATTTGCTCTGGTAATTCAAAGCGACACGTTTCTTCGATTGCAGAAAACGTGATGGTTGAAGCAAAAAACGCAGGCCATGCGCCAGGCAATGTTGATGGTAAAGACTCTGGAGAGTGGGTTTTGGTAGATTTCGGCGATGTTATTTTGCATGTAATGCAGGATGAAACTCGCGACTTTTACCAACTTGAAAAGCTTTGGGCTTAAATCACCACTTCACCAAACGAAGAGCCACTTTATAAATGGTTAACTCCGTGAATATGCTTTTGAGTAATGCACAGCATCAATCAAGGACAGTACGTTGAGAATTCAAATTGTTGCTGTGGGAACAAAAATGCCCTCATGGGTATCTGCTGGGGTCGATGAATTTATTCGTCGATTCCCAAGCGACATGCCGGTAAACATAACCGAAATACCTGCGGGAAAGCGCGGGAAAAATGCTGACATTAAACGCATTCTAGAAAAAGAGGGTGAACAAATGTTGGCAGCTATTCCCAAAGGAAACCGCATTGTCACTCTTGAGGTAACCGGCAAGCCTTGGGATACCCCCACGCTAGCCAAACAATTAGACAACTGGAAAATGGATGGCAGAGACGTCAGCTTACTCATTGGCGGCCCTGAGGGACTTGCGCCTTCTTGCATTGAAGCCTCTGAACAAAAATGGTCACTCTCTGCGCTCACACTCCCTCACCCATTAGTGCGAATTATACTGGTTGAAAGCGTTTATCGAGCGTGGTCGGTTACGCAAAATCATCCTTATCACAGAGAGTAGAAGTCACATCTAATGCAAAGGAAGTCAATGCACCGTAAGCGCCAGGCTATTCGCGACCACACCGCGGAAGCGAATTTATTTGCTCGTCGCGCCACCATTGCCTTCATTATTGTTACTGCCATGCTAGGCATTGTATTAAACAATTTGTATTCTCTTCAGGTGACCCAACACGACGACTACCAAACCCGCTCTAACGGCAACCGTATTAAAGTATTGCCTGTTGCACCAAACCGCGGTCTTATTTACGACAGAAACGGCGTGTTGTTGGCGGAGAATCGTCCCGTATTCAGCCTAGAAGTCATTCCTGAAAAGGTCGATGACATAGAGGACACACTTGCCAGACTTACCTCCCTGATGGCGATTACCGAAGAAGAACTCACTCGCTTTGAGTCTAATTTGAAGGGAACCCGGCGCTTTAAACCCGTTGTTTTGAGAACGGAACTGTCTGAAAAAGAAGTAGCCACCTTTTCAGCCAGTAAGCACAAGTTCAAAGGGGTGCAGATTGAAGCTCGCCTAGCCCGCCACTACCCTTACAAAGAAACCTTAACCCATGTACTTGGATACGTAGCGCGAATTAATAAGCGGGACTTACAGAAACTGGTTGAAGCAGGGCAAGAAGATAATTATGCCGCCACATACGATATCGGTAAATTAGGCATTGAGAAATATCACGAAGAAACGCTGCACGGCACTGTGGGTTATCAACAAGTAGAAGTGAATAATCAGGGCCGTATTATTCGTGTGCTTAACGTAGACCCTCCCACACCTGGAAAAGATATTGTTCTTAATATAGACCTTTCGTTACAGCAGGAGGCCCAGCGCATTCTTGAAGACACTCGAGGCGCAGTGGTTATCACAGAAGTTAAAACCGGCGGCGTGCTAGCCCTTTATTCAAATCCTAGCTACGACCCCAACCTATTTGTTCACGGCATTAGCAGTAAAAATTATTCAGCGCTATTAAATTCGCCCGACCGACCATTGATAAACCGTGCCACTCAAGGCCAATACTCTCCCGCATCCACCGTAAAGCCTCACCTTGCCCTACTAGGTCTTGAAGACGGTGTGGTAACAGAAGATTACTCTATTAAAGACAATGGGCGTTACCGCTTGCCTAATGTTTCCCATGTTTGGAGAGACTGGAAGCGTTGGGGACACGGTGAAGTAGATATTGCAAAAGCTATCGAAGTGTCTTGCGATATTTACTATTACGACCTTGCCTACAACTTGGGTATCGACAAAATCAGTGAGGCAATGCAGGAGTTTGGTTTTGGCGACTACACAGGTATAGACTTGTACGAAGAATCAAACGCGAATATGCCAAGTAGAGGCTGGAAACGGGCTCGGTTTAACCAACCCTGGTACATTGGTGATACCATTCCGGTAGGAATTGGACAAAGCTTTTGGACAGCCACACCTATTCAATTAACACACTCAATTAATACCCTGGTGAATAGAGGAGAGCGCTATATTCCTCAAATTATTCGCGGCTACAAAGAATCCAACGGTGTTGATGATCTTATTCCACTGAAAACGTCTCGGCCTATTCAAATAAACGATCCTAAAAATCTCGACATCGTCTTAAATGCCATGCACGACGTGGTGCACGGCGAAGAAGGAACAGCGCGCTTTGCTTTTGCCGATACGCCCTATGAGTCTGCGGGTAAAACAGGTACTGCCCAACTCTTTACGGTAGCTCAAGACGAAAAATACGACGAAGATGAAGTTGATGAAAGGCTGCGCGACAATGCACTCTATGTCGGTTTTGCCCCGTTTGATAATCCAGAAATTTCAATAACAGTAGTACTGGAAAACGCAGGAGGTGGTAGTTCAAATGCTGCTCCTGTTGCCCGTAAGCTTATGGACTTTTATTTTCGGGGTCGTACTTTTGAAACCGTTAATGTAGACAGTGAGAGCGAAGAATAATGAAAAGAACCGCCATCACGCCGGATAAAATAAGCTTTCTTCAGCGAGTTCATATTGATGGCTGGCTTCTGCTGGGTCTACTGGTACTAAGTGGCGTGGGCTTGGTAACCCTTTACTCGGCCTCTGGACAAGATATGGGCCAGATGCAGCGCCAATTTACCCGCTTAGCCGTTAGCTTTGTTGTTATGGCGGTACTTGCACAGCTGCCTCCCGGGTTTTATCGGCGCCTTTCCCCTATCGCTTTTGTCGGCGGGCTACTTATGCTGGTTGCAGTATTGCTTTTTGGCGATATGGGCAAGGGAGCTCAGCGCTGGCTTGATTTAGGTTTCATCCGATTTCAACCCTCGGAACTGATGAAGCTGGCTGTGCCCATGATGGTAGCCTGGTACATCAGCAAATTTACGTTGCCACCCCGTACACACCACATCGCTTTGGGATTTATTATGGTGGTTGTGCCAACGGTTTTGATTGCGAAACAGCCCGATTTGGGAACGTCGCTGTTAATTGCAAGCTCAGGGGTTTTTGCCATTTTTCTTGCCGGTATGAGTTGGAAACTTATCTCACTGGTAGGTGCGCTCGTTGGCGCATTCGCCCCTATTATGTGGTTCTTCCTAATGAAGGATTATCAAAAACAGCGCGTACTTACGTTTTTAAACCCAGAGAGCGATCCCCTTGGTTCTGGCTATCACATTATTCAATCTCAAATAGCGATAGGTTCTGGCGGAGTTGATGGAAAAGGCTGGCTACAAGGCACCCAGTCTCAGCTCGAGTTTCTACCCGAGCGTCACACCGATTTTATATTTTCAGTGTTCAGTGAGGAGTTTGGACTCACGGGAGTCATCGTTTTATTAGCGATTTATCTGTATATAATTATGCGTGGTCTAATTATCTCTAGCCGAGCCCAAGACGCTTTTTCTAAATTGCTTGGCGGTAGTATTACCCTCACCTTCTTTGTTTATGTTTTTGTGAATATGGGAATGGTGTCAGGCTTGTTACCCGTGGTAGGAGTGCCTCTACCGCTTGTAAGCTATGGGGGGACTTCTATGGTGACATTAATGGCGGGTTTCGGCATTCTAATGTCAATTGCAACTCAAAAACGGTTAATTTCCCGATGACTGGCTTTTCTGGCAACACTTTTTTCTGCATGTGTCTCGCAATACTTGTAGTGTCGGGCTGCCAGCAAATGCCCTCTGGTCGCTATTCACAATCTCAAGACTCAGCCCCCAAACATGTGGCAAAAGTTCCCGAGACGCTAGATGCTGTGCCTAAATATGAGGCGTACAGATCTTTCAATCACAGACCATACGAAGTATTAGGCAAGCGTTATACGCCCATGCGCACAGGAAAAGGCTATGAGGCCACAGGGTATGCCAGTTGGTATGGGCAAAAGTTTCACGGCCACCTTACGTCCAATGGTGAAACCTACAACATGTTCGCCATGAGCGCGGCACATAAAACTCTTCCTTTGCCTTCCTTTGTGAGGGTGACAAACTTAGAAAATAACAAACAGGCGATTGTTCGCGTAAACGATCGCGGCCCATTTCACGATAATAGAATAATAGATTTGTCTTACGCTGCTGCAGTAAAACTGGGCTATCACAGCAAGGGTACGGCGAAAGTGAAGTTAGAAGTCATTCATTTCGATGAAGACAATAACGTTACCGTTGGCAGTAGCCCTACGGTAAGCTATGACGAGTATTTAGGCATTGCGGTAGCATCTAACGCTATTGAGGACATGGATAGTAGCGTAGATTTTGAAGAAACAATAGCTAGCACAACTACGAACAACTCGCCTGCTGTCAACACCACCATTCCTCAAAACACCAATGAAAGAAATCACGGCACTTTTATTCAAGTGGCGGCACTTTCCAATGCTGAAAAAGCAAAATCAATATCCCATGTTCTTTCGGCGCTTTATCAATTACCCGCTCACCTTCCTAGCAGTAACAATGTGTATAAACTGCAGCTAGGCCCTGTAGAAGATGAAAAAACTCTCGAAGACGTGCTTCGGCAGCTTAAGCAAAATGGTTACCCTAATGCCTATGCAGTAAAACAACCGCATTAATGATGTGTTTACACTTATGAGCCTGTGATTCGTCCTGTAAGTTCTACTTTAATCGAAACTTTTTTGGTAAACCCTAGTCCTAAATGCAGCCTTACGATAGACTTCGTCACTATTGTAATCTTAAAGTACAATGACTATTCGCTATAGGATGGGTAGTCTTAGCGTCGGTAACGTCGGTCTAAGAGTAGCTGTAAACTCACTCGGATATAACTTGGTAAAAGAAAATAAAACCATGCTCAAAATAATTACACGCGCAAAAGCGCTTCCACTTTCATTTGCCTTTTTACTGCTTGGCGTATTTTTTCATGTTGCGCATGCCGCGGTTGTCATACCTCCCGCTCCCACGGTAGCTGCCGAAGGTTTTCTACTCACAGACTTTGAAACAGGTCATGTTATTGCAGAAAAAAATGCAGACATGCAGCTTGCACCGGCAAGCTTAACCAAAATCATGACTATCTATGTTATTGGTAAGGAACTTCAAGCTGGCAATATCAGCCTTGATGATGAAGTCACTATTTCTGAAAACGCCTGGGCGAAAAAATTCCCCGACTCTTCGAAGATGTTTATTGAAGTAGGAACGCAAGTTTCTGTAAGCGATCTGCTTCGCGGTATTGTTGTCCAATCGGGTAACGACGCTTGTGTTGCAATGGCTGAACACGTTGCGGGCTCTGAATCTGCCTTCGCCAGCATGATGAACGCACACTCTCAAGCGTTAGGTATGTCTGGTTCTAACTGGGTAAACGCTCACGGCCTGCACGACCCAGACCATTACACAACACCTCGCGACATGGCTGTACTTTCAAGAGCGCTTATTGCAGAAACTCCTGAAATGTATGCGATATACAGTGAAAAGGAATTTACATTTAACGGTATTAAGCAATACAACCGTAATAGCTTATTGTGGGACAAGAGCCTAAACGTAGATGGTATTAAAACTGGCCATACTTCAGACGCTGGCTACAGCTTAATTACCTCAGCTGAACAAGGTGATATGCGTCTTATTTCAGTAGTAATGGGTACAGACAGCGAGCGCGCGCGTAAAGTAGAAAATAAAAAGCTACTTAAGTACGGCTTCCGCTTCTTTGAAACGGTGACGCCCTACCAAGCGGGACAAAGCTTTGTTGCTCACAGAATTTACATGGGTGACAGAGAAACCGTAGACCTTGGAATTAATCAATCCACCCCCATTACCATCCCAAGAGGGCAAACTGAAAACCTTGAAGCCAACTTTGAGCTGGATAAGAAGCTTGAGGCTCCGCTGGCGAAAGGACAAGTTGTTGGCAAGCTGTACTTACAGCTCGACGGTGAAGACGTGGCAAGCTACCCGTTGGTAACCCTTCAAGAAGTGAATGAAGGCAGTATGTTTAACCGCCTAAAAGATTACATAATGCTTCAAATTGGATTTAACGACGAATAAATATTTGCGTTAATCCCTAGTTATGAAGCGGCCAGATTTGTTACAATCTGGCCGTTTTTTTTAAAGATTCAACATACCGAGAATATCGCATGGATACCCGTTTCGACGAACTATTAGATTTTCCAACTCACCAAACCTTCAAGGTGATGGGCGTCGCTCATGAGGAACTTCCTCAGCAAGTTATTACATGCTTGCAGGAGCATGCTCCTGGTGATTATGTTCCCGCTATTAAACCGAGTAGTAAGGGTAATTATCACTCGGTGTCGATAAGTGTGAGAGTTACCAGCAAAGAGCATATGGAAACCATTTACACTGAGCTTGCAAAGCTTGAGTTGGTCAGGGTTGTACTGTAAGTGAATAACCAAGAAAAGTCTGCCGCTGGCAAGGTCATTATTCGACAGCTAGGCCGTCAGCCCTATCAGCCTATATGGCAGGCAATGCAGCGCTTTACCGATGATCGCGATAGCGACACCATTGATGAAATATGGCTAGTTGAGCACGACCCCGTTTTCACCCAAGGCCAAGCGGGTAAAGCGGAACACATACTTGTACCGGGTGACATCCCTGTTGTACAAGTTGACAGAGGTGGGCAGGTTACCTACCACGGCCCAGGGCAACAAGTGATATACTTGTTGCTTAATATCAAGCGCAGAAAATTAGGGGTAAGACATCTTGTAACCGCTATGGAAGAAGCGGTAGTTGGCCTACTAGCCCAATATGATGTTGTGGCTTACCCAAAGCCAGATGCACCGGGTGTGTATGTAAACGAGCAAAAAGTTTGTTCTCTTGGCTTAAGAATACGTAATGGTTGCTCATTTCATGGGCTGGCGTTAAATGTTAATATGGACTTATCACCATTTCAGCGCATAAACCCATGCGGGTACGCGGGCATGGAAATGACGGATACCGCGCGACTTAACGGTCCGGATTCACTTGAACTGGCAGGCAATGAGCTAACACGCTTATTGTTAGATGCGCTTTCCTTTACGGAAACAACATATAAAGAAGGTTTTGATGAGTAACGCACGACCTAAGGCGGGGGTTAAACTCCGCGATGATGAAAAAGTAAAACATATTCCCGTCACTATTGTTCCTACTGAAAAGGAAGAAATGCTGAGGAAGCCTGAGTGGATTAAAATTAAGCTGCCTCGCACAACAGATAAGATTGATCACATAAAGAAAACGCTGAGAAAAAACAACCTGCACTCGGTATGTGAAGAAGCGAGCTGCCCTAACCTAGCAGAGTGCTTCAACCACGGCACAGCTACTTTTATGATTTTGGGTGATATCTGTACCCGTCGCTGTCCATTCTGTGACGTTGCTCACGGAAAGCCATTGCCCCCTAGTGCGGAAGAGCCCGAAAAGTTAGCGAAAACTATCGCTGAGATGAATCTTCGTTACGTCGTGATAACGTCTGTTGACCGCGACGATTTACGTGACGGCGGCGCACAGCACTTTGTAGACTGTATTAATGCTATTCGAGAGCACAGCCCTACCACAACGATAGAAGTGCTAGTACCAGACTTCCGAGGTCGAATGGACCGTGCACTAGAAATATTTAAAAATGGTGTTCCTGACGTGTTTAATCACAACCTTGAAACCATTCCTCGCCTTTATCGCGAATGCCGTCCGGGTGCGAACTATCAGTGGTCTTTAGATTTACTTAAAAAGTTTAAAGCTCAACATCCTGACATAAAAACCAAGTCTGGTTTGATGATGGGTATGGGCGAAGAAAACGAGGAAATTGAAGGCGTACTTAGAGATTTGCGTGCACATGACGTAGATATGCTTACACTGGGTCAATACTTACAGCCTAGTCGTCACCATTTCCCTGTTAAGCGTTATGTTCATCCTACGGAGTTTGATGCCCTGGGTGAATACGCAAAACAAATTGGTTTCACCCATGCTGCATGTGGTCCTATGGTTCGTTCAAGCTACCATGCCGATCAGCAGGCGGCAGGCGTAGAAGTAAAATAGTACACGCTATTCTTTACAAGGCGGCCGCGTAACGCGGGCCGCCTTTTTTGTTTAGGCAGTGACAAAATTGATGCGACTGCTAGAATGCCTCTCAAATCTTAACCTTATCAGATATAAGGTCAGCAATGCGTAAACATATTTATATCGCCTACACGGGCGGCACAATCGGTATGAAGCCGTCTAATCAAGGCTATGTGCCAGCAGCAGGTTTTTTAACCGAAACGCTGGCTAAAATGCCCGAGTTTAATCGCAGCGAAATGCCACTTTTTACCATTCATGAGTACGATAATCTAATCGACTCGTCGGATATGGATCCCTCCGATTGGCAGCGGATTGCCGACGATATCGCTAATAACTACGATGATTACGATGGCTTTATCATCCTTCATGGCACTGACACCATGGCGTATACCGCCTCAGCCCTAAGTTTTATGCTGGAGGACCTTTCAAAACCAGTTATTGTAACTGGGTCTCAAATACCTCTGGCGGAGTTGCGTTCTGATGGACAGGTAAATTTGTTGAACTCACTGTTCATTGCAGCAAACTATCCCATTGCAGAAGTCGGTTTGTTTTTCAACAATCGCCTATTGCGGGGAAATCGCAGTCGCAAAGTTGATGCTGACGGATTTAACGCGTTTGACTCACCTAATTTTCCACCTTTACTAGAGGCAGGGATCAATATTAGATTAAAGGCGGGCGAGTTAACCAAACATTCTGAAGGCAAGCTCACAGTGTCTAACGTGACCGCCCAACCCATTGGTATGGTAAGCCTATATCCCGGTATTGCGTCTGAAGTGATCAAAAATACGCTGCAACAACCGGTCAACGCGCTAATACTTCTCAGTTATGGCGTGGGTAACGCCCCGCAAAATCCAAGGCTTATAGAACAGTTACAATATGCTAAGTCGAGAGAGATCCCCGTGGTTAACTGTACTCAGTGCTTACGAGGACGTGTAAATATGGGCGGATATGCAACGGGCCATGGCTTACAAGAGGTCGGCGTGTTATCGGGCAGCGATATGACACCAGAGGCCGCGCTAGCAAAATTGCATTACCTGCTTAGTAAAGATCTTTCATTTGAACAAATAAATTTATTGCTCACCGCTAATTTACGCGGTGAACTCAGCGAATAAGGGTTGAAGTTTTGACACAAAGTTATTCAGGTGCATTGCGAAAAATGCGTACACACGCTAACGAAAATAATGAAGTTTGCTACGAGCTTCCCATCGGAGAGAGCGCTGTGGACGTTAATGCTCTCATAGGTAGTGAGATTGCTCTGTCGTTCAGTAATGACATTCATTGCGTTCACTGCAATCGCAAAACCAAGAAAAGCTTTAATCAGGGTTATTGTTATCCATGCCTTATTTCACTTGCACAGTGCGACAGCTGTATTATCAAGCCTGAAAAATGTCATTATCACGAGGGGACGTGCAGAGAGCCAGAATGGGGAGAAGCGCACTGCTTTAATGAGCACTTTGTTTATCTGGCCAATACAGGTAACGTGAAGGTAGGCATAACGCGACAGGTTAGCGATACCATTTCTCCCCGGTGGATGGATCAGGGCGCAACCCAAGCTACTGTCATGCTTCGTGTGCCAGACAGGCTTACCAGCGGATTAGTAGAGACCCTGTGCAAGAAGCATATCGGTGACAAAACGAATTGGCGAACTATGCTGAAAGGCAAACCTGAAGACGTTAATCTGATTGATGTAAAACACGAACTTATGGAGAAAATATCTGCGGAGCTTGCTGAGATTCAGCAGGAAAAAGGCCTTCAAGCAGTATCAGAAGTGGAATCAAAAGTTCATCACATCAATTTTCCCGTAGAGACATACCCTGACAAAATAAAGTCTATTAACCTTGATAAAACACCAGACTTTTCTGGCGTTTTGCAGGGAATTAAAGGGCAGTATTGGATGTTAGACGGCGACCGAGTGATTAATATTCGCAAGTTTGCTGGCTACAATGTTACTCTTCAGGTGCTTTAACCTACAGCTGAGCCTTTGAAAGCAGTTATTTTCAAAACAATAGGCGCACTCTTGTGCGCCCTATTTTAAATCACAGTCCGCTGAACCCTACCTCATAAAAACGTTTGAGGACTAAAGCGAGTTGCCACTAGCGGTACGTACCTTTTTGAGGCAAAGATAAACGCGTTCTTAGTAGCGGTCGGCTTATGAGTTCCAGTGCTCGAAATACGCACTCGTGTCCCTTTCTGGCTTAGAAGCGGGTTCAAAAGCAGGCGTACCAAGATATAAAAAACCAACCAGTTCATCTTCTTCAGCCATGCCTAAGCCGTCTTTCACTATTGGACATTGTGCATAGCTACCTGTGCGCCACATTCCGTTAAAACCTTGCGCTACCGCAGCCATTTGCATAGCCATAACGCCACAACTCGCTGAAGCAATTTGCTCAACCCGTGGCACTTTTTCATGTTCTTTGTATTGTGCAATAGCAACAATCACCATAGGCGCACGCAAAGGAAGTTGCGGTGCCCTATCTATTTCTTTTTGGCTTTTATCGTTTTCTATTGCAGATTGTTCAAAAAGCGAACCAAGCTTATCTAATCCTTTACCCTGACACACAACAAACCGCCATGGAGTGAGACAAGCATGGTCTGGTGCACGCAGTGCTGCTTGCATGATATTCTCCAGAGCTTCACCGCTAGGTGCAGGCTCCTTTAGTCGCGGTTGAGAACTTCGATTGAGTAGTAACGTTAATGCATCCACTTTTGGGCCTCCTTCTTCAAATACCAATGGGAATTAGCTTATTAGCCTATTGGCTCATCGGCATTGTCATTTCTTAAAATCTTATGGTCATATTACGGATGACGTTTATAAAAGACCAGATTGTTATTCGTTTTACCTAGGGCGTATTGACCTGTAAATCTCGCTGTATCGTAATAGAATGTTGAAATATAAAATAGTGAGAAAAAAGAGGATATGCCGGTGAACAAGCCAAAAAACACAAAACCACAGTCTTCTACTCTTTCTCGCATGATGGCAAAGGGTCAGGCCAAAACGCGATACAAGCCTTCATCAGGTAAGCTGCTTATGCAACTTAGTGAAAACGATCACAAACGAATAGCGCTGCTTATCTCGAAATGGCTGGAAGGCGATAAGTAGTTTTATATTGAAAGTGGTAACAAAAAATTACAATTAAGTTAGCGATCTTAGACTAACAAGGTAACATAATACATAAAGCGTTAATGGGCGTTCCATTACTCGCGTTAACTAAAATTCTAAAAAGGTAGTGAAATATGGCGGCCAAAGGAAATTGGACTAAATCCTTATTTATTGGCTTGTGGACGGTACTTAACTTCACCCGCAAACTTTTCTTCAACGTAATATTTATTGTCATTTTTGTTGGCCTGGCAATTGCCATATTCAACCAGGATGGTGATAAGCTGACAGTGAAATCAAACAGTGCGCTGTATCTTTCGCTGAATGGGCAGCTGGTGATTGAGAAGGAAAGCGTCGATCCCTTTGAGCAGTTCTTACAAGAATCTTTAGGCAGCGAGCCAGAAAATCCTGAAGTCCTTGTACGCGATGTTGTGGATGTTCTTGAAAACGCCGCAAAAGACAGACGAATTAAAGCACTTGTATTGGACTTAAAAGGTTTGACCGGTGGCGGGCTGGATAAACTGCGCGTTGTTGCTAACGCTATCCAATCGTTTAAAGCATCAGAGAAACCGGTTTATGCTATAGGCGATTACTATTCGCAAGACCAATACTACTTGGCTGCCCACGCCGACCACGTTTACTTAAACCCAATGGGTGGACTACTGCTTGAAGGCTATAGCCGGTACGGCATTTATTTCAAAGACCTGTTAGATAAGCTAAAAGTAACTACTCATATCTTTAGAGTAGGCACCTATAAATCTGCTGTAGAGCCCGTTATGCGTAACGATATGTCTGACGAAGCTAAGGAAGCGGAAAAACAGTGGTTAGACGGCTACTGGAAGCAGTACAAAGAAGACGTGGCTGCAGCACGCGGTATAGATGTTACAAATTTCGACGAGACTGCTAGTGAATTACTTTCCAAGTTTGAAGCGGCAGGCGGCGACTTTGCTAAGTATGCGTTAGATAACAATTGGGTTGACGCCTTAAAAACTCGCGAGGAGGTAAGACAAGAGCTCATAGAGTTGGTGGGTGAAGACGACAATAAGCTGGGCGTGAATATCACTGCATTCAACACGTATTTGAAAGTGATTAATCCACCGATGCCTAAAGTAAACAATGATATGGACAAGGTAGCCATTGTTGTCGCGAAAGGTACTATTTTGGACGGAAACCAAAAAGCTGGTGCCATTGGCGGTGATAGTACAGCAAGATTACTACGCAAGGCTCGACTAGATGACAATATCAAAGCGGTTGTGTTGCAAATAGACTCCCCTGGTGGCAGTGCATTTGCTTCAGAAGTTATTCGCCAAGAAATCCTACAGTTGCGCCAAGCAGGCAAACCGGTTGTGGCATCTATGAGCACCTACGCAGCATCTGGCGGTTACTGGATAGCGGCAAGTACCGATAAGATTATCGCAAGCCCAAGCACAATCACAGGCTCTATCGGCGTATTCGGTATGTTCATGACCTATGAAAACTCACTCGATTATATTGGTGTGCACAGCGATGGTGTAGGCTCTACTGATATTGCAGGCCTGTCTCCAGCGCGCCCTCTCGCGCCAGAATTTGGTCAAATTCTGCAGCGCAATGTTGAAAACACCTATGGCAATTTCTTATCGTTAGTTGCTAACGCTAGAGACATGTCTGTGGAAGCGGTCGATAAAATTGCACAAGGCAGAGTTTGGATTGGTGAAGATGCCCTTGAACTGGGCCTTGTCGATGAACTCGGTGAACTTGACGATGCGGTAATTGCGGCGGCTGAATTTGCTGAGTTAGAAAGTTACGATAAAGTTTATGTTGAACGAAGCCTTTCTGCACAAGAGTTGTTCTGGAAAGAGTTCTTTGGCCAAGCCATGACTTTTGTAGGCAAATGGCAGTTTGCGAACAGCAACTCTGCACTAATAGGTGAATTCAAACGTGTCCTTGGTGAGTTCAATGCCATTAACGAGCTTAACGATCCAAAAGGCACTTACATCTTATGCTTGCCTTGTGACGTGAGATAGCACACGCGGGCTAGCAAAAAACGCCGTTTTATACGGCGTTTTTTATTGAGCGTCATACAACTTAGGAAATTGCACCATCGCTTCACGTGACTTAACTGAGCAACAGCGTCAGCAGATACAAGCTGAAGTTGAAAGCTGCTACTTAAAAGCAGAGCGCTACTTTAAAAAAGTATTCGAGCGCCCTCTCCTTTCTTATCGGCGCTCCGGAAAGAATGCCGGCACTGCTTTTCTTCAGCAAAATAGGATAAACATTCATCCATTATTATTTTCAGAAAATCAGGAGGAATTTATTCACGACGTTATCCCTCATGAAGTAAGCCATTTGCTGGTATGGAATTTGTTCGGCCGCACTAAGCCCCATGGAAGAGAATGGCAGTCTATTATGATAGAAGTGTTTAACCGTTCACCAAGCACAACACACAGCTTTGACACGAAAGGCGTAGTTAATACCGTCGCGTACCGCTGTAACTGCAGTGAACACGCTATTTCACTGCGCAGGCATAAAAACGTATTATCAGGAAAGGCTCAGTATCGGTGCCGTAAATGCAGCGGTGAACTGGTGGCTGTCTAAATATATGTGCTATTGCGAACGAATTAGTTAAACCAGTGTTTTGTAAGTGCGTTATCAAGGTCGTTGAAAGCAGTTTTCAAAAGCTGTGCAAGCTCTTTGTATTTAGGCTTCGTTTTTACAGCCGCTAAATGACAACCATGAGAGCGCATCTTAGAATGTACATCCTGATACCAACTGTTTAGCTGAGGCGGTAAATACTGCTCTGAACGATGACCGAGCCACAGTAAGCCCTGAATGGGAAGGCTGAGGAAAAACAACGCCATTGCGATGGTTTGAGGAATGTAATCCGTTCCTAAATTCTGGATAAGCAAAAGACACGTTACCATAGCTGCTGGAGGCATAGTCTTCACCGCGAATTTTGTAGCAGCCACAACTCGACACTCTGGAAAAAAGCTGTACAACTCTTTTCTCATAGGCCAAGTTTTCATGTAATGCTGGCCATCTTTTAACATGGTCAAAACAGTTTGTGACATGCTACACCTCTCGAAGTACCTACAGCACAACGGACTAAATCCTCAACTCTCTAGATTGTAATCCTCTTTTACGTTAATACAAGACTCGCGTGAGGTCTTATCACCCGTAATGGATGTTTTTCCATCAGATTGCCGAATCTTAATTTTTTATGGCAAGATATCGACAAATTTTATCAACGCCACTCGTATAATATTGATATCCTTACGAGCAAAATTATGGTTTGGATGCTAAACGTTGTGTCAACATTTAGCGTTCGGTGCAAATTTAGTTAAAGAGAGTGTGGCTAGCGGTTGATTTACCCGCAAATGGCCTCACTTTATCGATATTAGACGAATTAAATAACACAAACCGCAAACGGTTTTATTGGAGATTAAAATGGCAGAAAGCAGACACGTCCGTCTTCTTATTCTAGGTTCGGGTCCTGCGGGTTACTCAGCTGCAGTTTACGCAGCACGCGCAAACCTAAATCCTGTATTACTTACAGGGATCCAACAAGGCGGACAGCTTACTACCACCACAGAAGTAGAAAACTGGCCGGGCGATCCTGAAGGTTTAACCGGGCCTGATTTAATGGTTCGTATGCAAAAGCACGCAGAAAAATTCGATACCGAGATCATTTTCGACCACATTAACAAGACAGACCTTACCAAGCGTCCTTTCACGTTATATGGTGATAGCGGGACTTACATCTGTGACGCATTGATCATATCAACGGGTGCATCTGCAAAGTACTTAGGTCTTGAATCAGAGCAAGCGTTTATGGGTAAAGGTGTATCGGCCTGTGCTACCTGCGATGGTTTCTTCTATCGCAACCAGAAAGTAGCCGTAGTGGGCGGCGGTAATACAGCGGTAGAGGAAGCTCTGTACTTATCAAATATCGCTTCTGAAGTGCACGTAATCCACCGAAGAGACACCTTTAGGAGCGAAAAAATTCTAGAGCAGCGTCTGCGCGATAAAGCCGAAAACGGTAACGTTGTGCTGCACCTCAATAAAACGCTTGATGAAGTACTCGGCGACGAAATGGGTGTAACCAAAATTCGCATCAAAGATACCGATGGCGATGGAACGGAAGAGTTGGATGTAATGGGCCTTTTCATTGCTATTGGGCACAAGCCAAATACCGATATTTTTAGTGGCCAGCTTGAAATGAAAGATGGCTATATTGTTGTAAATAGCGGACTACACGGTAACGCTACACAAACAAGTGTGGAAGGCATATTTGCTGCAGGTGATGTGAGTGACCATGTATATCGTCAAGCAATTACCTCAGCTGGAACCGGCTGTATGGCTGCTCTTGATGCGGAAAAATTCCTTGATGGAATGGCTTCTGAACAAGGCTAAGTGGGTCCATCGCCCCTTTTATTCGAAGGGGCGCTTCTCATGTTAGCACTGCACTACATCGAGAACGGTGCCCCCTTCCCTCCGATAGATGAAGCCTTAAGCGAACCAAATGGTTTGCTTGCATTTGGCGCAGACCTCAGTCCCCGAAGATTATTTTCTGCTTATTCTCAGGGAATTTTCCCTTGGTTTAGTGATGATGAACCACTCTTGTGGTGGTCACCAGATCCCCGAGCCATTATTGAATTAGACAGTTTTTGTGCGTCTAAAAGCCTGAGAAAACTCGCAAGGCAACAAAGGTATGTTGTTACGTTAAACCGTGCTTTCGAGAGAGTAATCAATGCCTGCTCTTCCATACCGAGGGCCACACCTTCAGGTGACGATGTTTCTAACGAAACTTGGATCACAGAAGACATGAAGAACGCTTATTCACAGCTCCATGGACTTGGCCTCGCCCATTCTGTTGAGGTATGGGAGGAAGATGAATTAGTAGGCGGCTTGTATGGCGTTGGCATAGGCAAGGTTTACTGTGGAGAGTCTATGTTCCACACCAAAAGTAATACGTCAAAGTTAGCCATGTATGCATTGGTAAAGCATATGCAAAAACAGAATATGGCTTTTATTGATTGCCAACTACCTACTGACCATTTATCTTCTTTAGGGGCTATTACATTAAGTAGAAAGCAATTTATCGAAAAGCTTCAGGCCAACAACCACACGTTGAATAGTGAAGGCGAACTTTGTACCAATTATGTAACGCAATGGCAGCCCCAAGTGCTAAATTTATAAGAGTAAAGAACTGATAAAGAGTGTGAATCCAATGAGAATACTGACGTCATGAAAGAGGTAACACCGTGAAGTTTGGAATTACTCAATCATTTTCATGCAGCTATCTTCCAGATGAAGAGGAAAGACTTCTCGTTTATGCCGAGGAGGATCCATTTTTAAGCTCTCGATATTCTCAACTTATACAGGCCGGTTTTAGACGTAGCGGAGAACAAATTTACCGCCCGCACTGCGTGAACTGCAGCAAGTGTCAATCTGTTCGCATACCGGTAGATGTGTTTGTGCCATCGCGCAGTCAAAAACGCGTGCTTAAACAGAACTCTTCGCTTTCCGTCCGCTTTACCAACACAATTAGCGCAGAATATTACCCGCTCTATGAAAGATATATCACCGAAAGGCATTCTGACGGTTCGATGTACCCACCTTCTCAGGTGCAATTTGACAACTTTATTAAATGTACGTGGATGTCTCCCTTTTATTTGGAAGCATATGACGGAGATAAGCTCGTAGCGGTTGCAGTCACTGACGTACTAGAGGACAATACGTCCCCGGACACATTAGGTACTGTGCGGCATTCTGCATTATCTGCTCTATACACCTTTTTTGATCCAGACTACTCCGCTTCGTCCTTGGGAACATGGATGATACTAATGCAAATTGAGCAAGCTAAGTTAGCCGAGCATCAATATGTCTATTTGGGGTATTACGTTGAAGGGTGTCAAAAAATGTCCTACAAGCACAAATTTTATCCCTTTGAACAGTTTATAGACAACCAATGGTGCCTATTTACTAAAAAACCCGCTTAATCGCTTTACACTGCGCGCAAGATTGGTTAATGTCTGCGCGGCAAAAATTTTGAATTACTGAGGTAACTGCTTTACATGGCAAAAGAAGATTGTATTGAAATGGAAGGTACTGTGTTAGACACACTACCTAATACTATGTTCCGCGTAGAACTAGAGAACGGCCACGTAGTGACTGCTCATATTTCTGGTAAAATGCGCAAGAACTACATCCGAATTCTTACTGGCGATAAGGTCACTGTTGAGATGACTCCTTATGATTTGACTAAAGGTCGTATCATTTATCGCGCGAGATAATGAGCCATTGAAGCGGTAACGCATAAAAAAAGCCCGATAACTTTATCGGGCTTTTTCATTTGTGCTATTACACTAGCTAGTTTCAGCCTGCTCAGACTTTGTGTCCACACCGCTATATTCGAATGTCAGCTTGTCGCCTACATAATCGACTTTCACGTTGCCGCCTTTAGACAATTCACCGAACAATAACTCGTTGGCGAGTTCTTTCTTCAGTTCGTCTTTGATCAAGCGTGACATAGGTCTTGCACCCATTGACCTGTCGTAACCCTTTTCAGCCATATAAGCACGTGCTTCGGCAGTGACTTCTAACGACACTCCCTTAACGTCTAGTTGCGCTTGCAGTTCAATAATAAACTTATCGACTACCTGTAAAATCACTTCAGAATCTAAATGATTGAACCAGATGATACCGTCCAAACGGTTTCTGAATTCTGGTGTAAACACCTTGTTGATTTCACTTAGAGCATCGTGGCTATGATCTTGCTGTTTAAAGCCAATAGACTTACGAACAGTCTCCTGTACGCCAGCATTTGTGGTCATTACCAATACTACATTTCTGAAATCAACTTTACGCCCATTGTTGTCGGTTAGCGTACCGTGATCCATCACTTGCAGCAGAATGTTGTATATATCGCTGTGTGCTTTCTCAATTTCGTCAAGTAATACTACCGAATAAGGATTTTTAATAACCGCATCAGTTAACAAACCACCTTGATCGAAGCCAACATAGCCCGGAGGAGCACCTATCAAGCGACTTACCGCATGACGTTCCATATATTCAGACATATCGAAACGCACTAGCTCTACGCCCATAATATTAGAAAGCTGCTGTGTAACTTCTGTTTTACCTACGCCCGTTGGGCCTGCGAACAAGAAACTTCCAATGGGTTTGGTTTCAGCACCAAGACCAGAACGCGACAGTAGGATGGCGTCGTTAAGGGTTTCAATCGCCTTGTCTTGTCCAAATACCACCATTTTAAGGTTGCGGCCAAGGTTCTTAAGTACTTCTTTGTCAGAGGCGGATACAGACTTCTCAGGAATGCGAGCCATTTTGGCAATAATTTGCTCGATATCACCCACGTTGATAGTTTTCTTACGCTTAGATGGCGCTAGAAGTCGTTGACTTGCGCCCGCCTCGTCCATCACATCAATGGCTTTGTCTGGAAGATGCCTTTCATTGATGTACTTGGCAGACAATTCAGCCGCAGCCTGAATTGCTTTTTGCGTAAACCGTACGTTGTGGTGATCCTCATAACGGCTTTTCAGTCCGAGTAGAATCTTTGTGGTGTCGCTGACGCTTGGCTCGGTCACATCAACTTTTTGGAAACGACGCGCTAGGGCACGATCTTTCTCGAAAATACCTTGGTATTCTTGATACGTTGTCGAACCTATACAGCGTAGCTCACCACTCGAAAGCTTAGGCTTAAGTAAATTCGATGCATCCATAACGCCGCCTGAGGCCGCGCCTGCACCGATAATGGTGTGGATCTCATCGATGAACAAGATTGCGTGCTCGTCTTTGCTCAGCTCTTTCAATATCGCTTTCAGACGTTTTTCAAAGTCGCCGCGATACTTAGTGCCCGCCAACAAACCACCAAGATCGAGAGAGTAAACTGTACTTTCAGCTATAACCTCTGGCACATCGTCATTCACAATGCGGTAGGCTAAACCTTCCGCAATCGCTGTTTTACCAACGCCAGCCTCCCCAACCAATAACGGGTTATTTTTGCGTCTACGGCACAGTATTTGTATGGTCCGTTCCACTTCGGAATCGCGCCCGATAAGCGGGTCTATCTTGCCGTCTTTCGCCTGGCGGTTTAAATCGCTTGCGTATTTACTAAGCGCAGTACCATTTTCTTCGCCACCTTCAGATTCTTCTGGCGTTTCGGAATTAATAGATTCATCGTCTTCCGCTTTGCTAACGCCGTGGCTAATGTAATTCACAACGTCTAGACGCGTTACGTCTGCCTTTTTGAGAATAAAGACAGCTTGCGATTCTTGCTCGCTAAATATAGCCACCAGCACATTGGCACCGGTTACTTCATCTTTGCCTGAAGATTGAACGTGAAATACTGCTCGTTGTAAAACTCGCTGAAAACCTAGCGTTGGCTGAGTTTCTCTTTCGTTGAGTTGCTCATCTAATATAAGTGGCGTTGTGTCTTTAACAAAAGAGAGCAATTCACTTTTGACGGCTTCAATATCAGCACCACACGCCTTTAGAGCATCGCGAGCTGCTGTGTTGTCAAGCAATGCCAACAGCAAGTGCTCCACCGTCATAAACTCATGGCGGTGCTCTCTGGCAAATACAAACGCGCTGTTCAGCGTTTGTTCTAATTCTTTATTTAACATATTGCTCGCCCTCTACAAATTGCCTTATGCCTGCTCCATGGTGCACATCAATGGATGTTGATGTTTGCGTGCATATTGATTTACCTGCATGACTTTGGTCTCTGCAATTTCAGCGGTAAAAACACCACAAACCGCTTTCCCCTGATAATGAACGGTAAGCATAAGTTGGTTGGCTTTCTCAGCATCCATATTGAAGAACTGCGTGAGAACCTCTATAACAAAATCCATCGGTGTATAATCGTCATTATTCAACAACACTTTATACATGGGAGGCGGCTGCGGCTTTTGTCGCTGCGCGTCTTTTTGTTTTTCCTTGTCGATACTAATAGCGTTGTCTTTACTCATAACTTAATAATAGTGTGTTACCGGCAGATGTCTTTAAACTTTTGGATAAAATTAATTCACATTTGCTCTTGACATAATATGGTTAAAAAATCTACATTTTAATTGTGACATTGAGTATCTGTCTATATCGATACTCAATTCACTATGCTTCCGGATCTATAATGGGGGCATAAACGTGTGAGTTCAAGGATTAAGAGGAAGTCGAAGTATGGCGGTTGGCAAAGTTAAATGGTTTAACAACGCGAAAGGTTTTGGGTTTATAGTTCCAGAGGAAGGTGGTGACGACATTTTTGCACACTACTCAACTATCCAAATGGAAGGCTATCGCTCATTGAAGGCGGGTCAAGAAGTGCAGTTCGAAGTGCAGCAAGGGCCTAAGGGTTTGCATGCCGAGAACATTGGGTTCGTCGAAGAACCAGAGCGTTAAAAATTTCTAAGCTGCCCGGCATCAAGGTCGGGCGCTTCTCTTTTTGCTGTTCAAGCCAGTCTTTTGCTAGCATTTTAAGCATATTGTGTTAGTTCTACCTTTCGATTGCTTGGGCTTACAAAATGCAGCTTTCACTCATTAATGAGTATGGAAACTCTTTGCACTGATTATTCTATATCCGGTTATTCTATATCCGGTTATTCTATATCCGGTGACACATCTAATTGCTTTGATGCCATTTTAATGAGGTCTTCATCAAGTTTTGGAGGCTCAATATCGACTCCGTCGCTTAAGCCTTCAACAATACAGCGAAGTACATCTACCCTTGCCTGCCATTTGTGTTCACCCTGAATAATTTTCCACGGTGCATAGTCAGTATTTGTTTTAGCAAACATATCATTGATAGCGTCGATATAATGATGGCGTTGGTTCCGGTTATGCAAGTCTTCGGCGGTAAGCTTCCAGCGCTTATAAGGGTTGTGAAGGCGCTCCTCAAACCGTTTCCGTTGCTCTTGCGATGAAATATGCATAAATAATTTAATTATGCGAACGCCACTGTTGTGAAGCGTGCGCTCAAATTCGTTTATTTCTTCATATCCCCGCTGCCATTCTTCCCGAGTGGCGAAACTATCGACTCTTTCAACCAAAACTCGCCCGTAGTGAGAACGGTCGAACAATGTAATATGACCAGGAGCAGGCACATGACGCCAAAATCGATATAAAAAATGTTTGGCCTGCTCTACTTTTTCAGGTTTTGAGATGGGAATAACATGAATACCTCGAGGATCTAACTTTTCCGTAACCCGGCGAATTGCCCCACCTTTACCAGAGGCATCCCAGCCTTCAAATATAATTATTGCGCGACGATTTTGGTGAAAGTAGGCTTGTTGAACATGGAATAAATTTTCTTGCCATGCTTTTTCTTCTGCTTTATAGGTATCTTTATCAGTGTAACGGGAGGGATTAAATGTGGTGTTTAGCTGCAAATTCACCGAATTTTGCACTCGAGAACTTCCTTGCGATGTTTCGTTTGCCAATGTTTTGCTCTCGTCAATCATAAACAACATTCCCTATTTATCTTCACTTATCCTATAGCCTAGCGTAAGCGAGAGAAATTATAAAACCTGGGTAAGGCGTCATTAACCATCATTATTAAAGAGGCAAAAAAAAACCAGAAGCCGAGCTTCTGGTTTTTTGCTTTTTAAATAATAATGGTTGTGCCGTTTTAGGGGCTCAATACATCGAGAATAAACACAAACGCGTTTATAAACCGATGCCTATGCCGCTTGTTTAAGCGCCCATAATAGCTTTAAGCGTTTCGCTTGGTGACATTGCAGCGAAGACCTTGTCTTCATCCGGGTAGTAGTAACCACCAATCTCCTGCGCTTTGCCTTGCGTCGCATCAATCTCTGCAATAATGTCATCCATTTTTGCCGACAGCTCATCGTACACAGCTTTAAACTGTGCAGCCAACTCTGCGTCTTCAGTTTGATTTGCAACTTCTTGCGCCCAGTAAAGGCCAAGATAAACATGGCTGCCACGGTTATCAAGCTGACCAGCTTTACGCTGTGGAGACTTGCCGTTATTAAGCAGCGCTTCTGTCGCTTTATCCAACGCATCCGCAAGGATTTTTGCTTTTGGATTCTTATGCTTAATAGCAACATCTTCTAGCGAAACCGCCAATGCTAGGAATTCACCTAGTGAGTCCCAACGTAAATGACCTTCCTCAACGAACTGCTGAACATGCTTCGGCGCTGAACCACCTGCACCAGTCTCATAAAGACCACCACCAGCCATCAGTGGAACAATAGATAGCATTTTGGCACTCGTACCAAGCTCAAGGATTGGGAACAAATCTGTTAGGTAGTCACGAAGTACGTTGCCAGTTACAGAAATTGTATCTAACCCGCGAATTGCGCGCTCCATGCTGTAACGGATTGCACGTACTGGAGACATAATTTGAATGTCTAAACCGGACGTGTCGTGGTCTTTCAAATAGGTGTTTACTTTTTCAATAAGCTGGGCATCGTGCGCACGCTCATCGTCTAGCCAAAATACCGCAGGCATACCTGATTGACGTGAACGAGTAACTGCTAGCTTAACCCAATCTTGAATAGGCGCATCTTTCACCTGACACATACGCCAGATATCGCCTTCCTCTACGTCGTGAGAGATAAGCACGTTGCCGTCTTGATCTACGATAGACACTGTACCATCAGCTTCCAGCTCGAATGTTTTATCATGAGAGCCGTACTCTTCTGCTTTCTGTGCCATTAGGCCAACATTCGGCACTGTACCCATTGTAGTTGGGTCGAATGCACCGTGAGTTTTACAGAAGTTAATGACTTCTTGATAAATAGTTGCGTAAGTACTTTCAGGAATAACCGCTTTTGTATCGTGTGCCTTTCCATCTGGTCCCCACATTTGACCAGAGTTACGGATCATTGCAGGCATTGAAGCATCAACGATAACGTCGCTTGGTACGTGAAGGTTTGAAATACCTTTATCAGAGTTAACCATTGCCATCGGCGGTCTGTCTGCATAACACGCATTGATATCTTTTTGAATTTCAGAGCGCTGGCTTTCCGGTAGGGTCGCTATCTTGTCATAAACACTACCTAAACCGTTATTAGGATTAACACCTAACTCTTCGAAGAGATCGCCGTATTTGTTAAATAGGTCTTTGTAAAAAACCTTAACGCAGTGTCCGAACACAATAGGATGCGACACTTTCATCATTGTTGCTTTAACGTGTAATGAGAACAATACGCCAGTGTTCTTCGCATCTTCAATTTGCTCTTCGAAGAATTCGCAAAGCGCCTTCTTGCTCATAAACATACCGTCGATAACTTCGCCAGCTAGCAAATCTACACGTGGCTTAAGTGTTTTCTTACTGCCGTCTTTACCTGTAAATTCAATACTCACGTAGCCATCTTTTTCTACCGTTACCGACTTTTCAGCAGAGTAGAAATCGCCACCGCGCATGTGTGCAACATGTGAACGAGAAGCCTGAGACCACTCCCCCATTGAATGAGGGTATTTACGTGCAAAATTCTTCACAGCTGTAGGAGCACGACGGTCAGAGTTACCCTCGCGCAATACAGGGTTTACCGCGCTTCCAAGCACTTTACTATAGCGCTCGCGAATTTCTTTTTCTTCATCAGTTTTAGGAGAGTCAGGGAATGCAGGAACATTAAAGCCTTTGTCATTAAGTTCTTTGATTGTAGCTCGAAGCTGAGGGATAGAGGCACTGATATTAGGAAGTTTGATGATGTTTACATTTGGATCTTGTGTCAGGTTACCAAGTTCAGATAATGCATCTGGTACTTTCTGCTCTTCTTCTAGGTAATCTGGAAAATTAGCAAGAACCCGAGCAGCTAGTGAGATGTCACTGAGTTCGACATCGATGTCTGCAGCTGCGGCAAACTTCTTGATAATTGGAAGTAACGAATACGTTGCCAACATTGGCGCTTCGTCCGTCTTCGTATAGATGATCTTAGACTTGGTCATTATATACCTCTATTTAGTCGGCAGAGCACTGCCTTTTTTAGTCCATTTTGTCGTAACGACCCGCTGCAAAATGCAGCGCCCACGGCCATTGCGATACGTAAATACGTTTCTCCTCGCCCATCACATGTGAGCAAGTTAGCTTTCGTCTTCGCTTTTTGCCGCACGTCCCTCTATTCATCCACCGACGAGCGTCGCATGTCGCGACAGCTTCTTATTCATTGGAGTGGAATTATTTTGCAACAAACAAACGAATGCACGGCCTATACAACTAACCGCGTACATTAGTATAGGGTCGAAAGTTTGAGTTACAAGTCATACCATTGTCTTAGTGACAAAGATCAATAAATCAATCGTTGAAAATAGCGGCTATATGTTGACCTAATTGAGCAGTTTTTCAGCAAGAACGTGCCATTTAGGTATTAACATTCTCTGAAGGTATCGTGCTAACCCGATATCGTTCAAAAGCATACAAACAGCCTACTGCGTGGCGCAAAGCTTTGAAAAATGTGGATAGCCAGCATTTTTGGAACTGAAGGTTTAAACCGTGCTACGATCAATAGCTGATTATTAGTTCAAGAATAAGCAATACCACTTTAATCTATTAAATAGCGCTTGTTGTCGACTTCTTTACTTACCGTTTATTGAACAGGTTTTTCATGCAGACAGAAACTAAAGTCATTCTTTTTAACAAACCGTTTCAGGTACTTTCTCAGTTTACCGATGCCGACGGTCGCGAGACATTAAAAGACTACATTGACGTTCCAGGCGTCTATGCCGCAGGTAGATTAGATAGAGATTCTGAGGGGCTTTTAGTACTTACGAACAATGGCAAGTTGCAACATAAGCTGGCTCACCCTAAAGCGAAAACCAGTAAAACCTATTGGGTGCAGGTTGAGGGTGTTCCAGACGAAGTAGCAATCCAATCACTTCAACGGGGTGTAGAGCTCAAAGATGGAATGACTAAACCTGCAAAAGTGCGATTGATATCAGAGCCAAACGTTTGGGAAAGGCATCCTCCTGTACGATTTCGACAATCAATCCCCACGTCATGGCTTGAAATCACTATAAGCGAAGGTCGAAATAGACAGGTAAGGCGTATGACAGCACACGTAGGTTTCCCTACCCTGCGACTTATTCGTTACCGAGTAGGAAATTGGACAATAGACGGCATACCAAACGGCAAGTTAGTCAGCATAAATGCATAGGGCTACCGCTCATCCGCCCTTTGAGGGTGGCGCAGGTAATTAGACGGCTCGGGAAGTTAGACGTCACAGGCAGTAAGCCGAAAATGCTGAGCGAGTGGCCTTCACGAGGAGCAAAAACTTCGAGTTCGAATATCACAAGATATTAGTGTGAATTAAGCTGAGTATTCTGGTAAAATCCGCGACCTTTAGCGACGACCGCAACAAACCCATTATGCGCCCCGTAATCAAATATTGGGCAGCGAATGCAAATTTCTGAAAAAGAGTGTGCAAGACGTAGTGATTGACAAAAATTCGAACGCCAGCAAAAAAGTTATCGTCGGCATGTCCGGCGGAGTAGATTCATCCGTTTCAGCTTACCTGCTTCAACAGCAGGGATATCAGGTTGAAGGTCTTTTCATGAAAAACTGGGAAGAAGATGATAATGACGAATATTGCGCAGCGGCAGAAGATCTGAAAGATGCACAAGCTGTAGCCGATAAGCTGGGAATGGAACTTCACACTATTAATTTCGCCGCCGAATATTGGGACAATGTTTTTGAATATTTTCTTGAAGAATATAAAGCTGGAAGAACGCCAAACCCAGACATCATGTGTAATAAGGAAATCAAATTTAAGGCGTTTTTAGAGTTTGCAGCAGAAGATCTCGGTGCCGACTATATCGCAACGGGTCATTATGTGCGTCGTCGTGAAGTTAATGGTAAATGGGAAATGCTTCGTGGTTTAGATAACAACAAAGACCAGAGCTATTTTCTTTACACACTGGGTGAAGAACACATTGCGAAGACACTATTTCCTGTAGGCGATATCGAAAAGCCGCTGGTAAGAAAAATTGCAGAAGAACAAGGTTTAGTTACCCACGATAAAAAAGATTCAACCGGCATTTGCTTTATTGGCGAACGTAAGTTTAAAGATTTTCTTGCCCAGTATTTGCCTGCGCAGCCCGGTGTGATTGAAACTGCAGAGGGCGAAGAAATAGGCAAGCACGAAGGTTTGATGTATCACACTCTTGGTCAGCGCAAGGGTCTGCATATAGGCGGACTTGCAAAGTTTGGTGAAGAGCCGTGGTACGTTGTTGACAAAGACGTCGCTCGCAATGTGTTAATTGTGGGTCAAGGTGCTGATCATCCTCGCCTCTACTCGAAAGGATTAATCGCCAAACAGCTTCACTGGGTAGATCGCAAAACCATCACGGAGCCGTTTGAAGCTGTCGTGAAAACCCGATATCGCCAAACCGATATCCCTTGCACTATTACCCCAAAAGATGACGACACCATTGAAGTCATATTTAAAGAGCCTCAAAAGGCCGTTACTCCTGGGCAATCAGCCGTATTTTACCTTGACGAAGTTTGTCTGGGCGGCGGTATTATTGAGAGTTACATTCGATAATGTTAGATGCAGATATAGAGAATAACTTAGCACTGGCTGGTGTTTGCCAAGCCGCAGCGTTAGTGCAGCAACTTGCTCGAAAAGGTACAGCTGACAACGAAGCAGTAGAGGCAAGCCTCTCCAGTATTCTTGTAACCGACCCAGAGACACCGCAGCATGTATTCGGCAAATTAGGTAACTTACACGTTGGCTATGCCACTTTGGTGTCACAGATATCAGACAAACAGGCAACAAAAGATACTGAGTTAACGCGATATATTGCCAGTATTCTAGGCCTTGAACGCAAGCTAGCGAAGAAGCCAAAAGCCATGCAAGAACTTGGCGAACGCATTTCTCATGTTCAACGGCAATTAGCCCACGTCGATTTTCAAAACCCTCAAATAGTATCTTCTCTGGCCAGTATTTATAGTGATGTTGTTAGTCCGCTAGCACCGCGCATTCAAGTGGCGGGAAACCCAGATTACTTAGGTCAACCCGCCACACAGCATAAGGTGCGTGCATTACTACTTGCCGGTGTTAGAGCCGCCGTGATGTGGCGACAAATGGGTGGGAGGCGACGTAATATTTTGTTTAAGCGAAAGCAAATCTTAAACAGTGCCGTAAAGGCACTTAGATTAATTAACTAGTGCCGTAAAGGCGCTCAAACTAATAACTAGTGAGGAGCTCAAGGTGGAACTGAGTCAGTTAACTGCAATTTCCCCTGTCGATGGTCGATATGCTGGCAAAAGCGCTGAATTGCGCAGTATTTTTAGCGAGTATGGATTATTAAAATACCGCGTAGAAGTTGAAGTTCGCTGGCTGCAAATGCTAGCGAGCAATGCGCATATTGAAGAAGTTCCTGCTTTTTCAGAATCTGCCAATGCATTGTTAGACAGCATTGTTGCAAACTTCAGTGTAGAAGATGCTACACAAATAAAAGACATCGAACGCACTACAAATCACGATGTTAAAGCAGTTGAGTATTTCCTTAAAGAAAAAGTAGCAGCTAACGAAGAGCTAAATGCGGTAAGTGAATTCATCCACTTTGCCTGTACGTCAGAAGATATTAACAACCTTTCTCACGGCTTAATGCTAAAGGAAGCTCGCGATAGCGTTATTCTTCCGTACTGCGATAAGCTCATTGACGCCTTAATTTCTCTGGCGAAAAAGTACCAATCGGTGCCTATGATGGCAAGAACACATGGGCAACCTGCTTCACCCACGACTATGGGTAAAGAAATGGCGAACGTGGCTATTCGACTTAAACGCCAGCGTACGCAAATAGCCAATGTTGAGTTACTTGGTAAGATAAATGGTGCCGTAGGTAACTACAACGCACACTTGTCGGCTTACAAAGACGTTGACTGGCACAATGTGTCAGAGCAGTTTGTAACCTCGCTAGGCTTGTCGTGGAACCCGTTTACCACACAAATTGAACCTCACGACTACATTGCCGAAATGTTTGACGCCGTTGCTCGCTTCAACACTATTCTTATCGATTTCGATCGCGACGTATGGGGTTATATTGCTCTTGGCCACTTTAAACAGAAAACAGTAGCCGGCGAAATTGGTTCGTCCACAATGCCTCACAAAGTTAACCCTATTGACTTCGAAAATTCAGAGGGCAATTTAGGCTTGGCTAATGCTATTTTCGATCACTTAGCAGCAAAGCTTCCTATTTCACGTTGGCAGCGTGACCTGACAGACTCTACAGTACTTCGCAACCTTGGCGTAGGTGTAGGTTATGCAGTTATCGCATATCAGGCCACACTAAAAGGTATTAGCAAGCTAGAAGTGAATGAAAAGAGCCTTGCTAATGAGCTAGACAATAACTGGGAATTGCTTGCAGAGCCAATTCAAACTGTTATGCGTCGTTACGGCATCGAAAAGCCTTATGAAAAGCTAAAAGAGCTTACTCGCGGCAAAAAGGTAGATGCACAAGGTATCGCTGCCTTCATCGACAACCTTGATATGCCAGAGTCTGCAAAAGATGAGTTGAAAGCCTTAACGCCTGCCAACTACATTGGTGATGCCATAATACTTGTTGATCAGCTGTAGTTTCTCTTTAATAGTTTGAAAACAAGCGCGGTCTTTTACCGCGCTTTTTTCTTTGCTTTTCTTGTGCTTTATTTTTCATATTCTTTCTTTTTTTAAGGTTAGGCCGCAATGCAATCATTCAATATCGACACGTTTCTTAGCGAATACTGGCAGAAAAAGCCTGTCGTTTTAAAAGGCTTTTTTACTGAGTTTGTCGATCCTATCGATGAGAACGACCTGGCTGGGCTTGCTCAAGAAAGTGAGATAGACAGTAGAGTAATAAGTCGCAAGAACAACAAATGGCAGGTAGAGACAGGCCCAATTGCCGATTTTGAAAAAGCGTGCCAAGGCCAGTGGACTCTTCTGGTACAGGGCGTGGATAAATACATCGCCGATGTTCAACCACTGCTCTCTCCTTTCTCATTTATTCCCCACTGGCGTTTAGATGATCTTATGGTGAGCTTTGCCACTCAAGATGCAGGGGTTGGTGCCCACATAGACCAATACGATGTATTCTTAATACAAGGTAAAGGCTCTAGACGGTGGCGAGTGGGCGAGCCCGGCGACTACGCAGAAGTACTGCCCCACCCGAAACTTAGGCAAATAGAGGGCTTTTCGCCCATCATCGATGAAGTCCTTATGCCGGGTGATGTGCTTTATGTTCCACCAGGCTGGCCTCACGACGGTATGACAATAGAAGATAGCCTCACCTACTCCGTTGGGTATCGTGCCCCTGACAACCTGCAGTTGGCGGAAAGTCTCGCCATGATGTTAGATAAAGGCTTTGCAAACCATCGCTTCAGCGATCCAAGCAGGTTGGCGGCTTCATCTCCAGCAGCCGTAGCATCTTCAGACGTAAAAGCATTGAAGCAACAGCTTATCGATGCAATTCAATCTGATCACTTTACCCAAGCATTATTAGAGGCTATGAGTGAGCAAGGTATACCTGAATTTCCTTTAGAACAAGAAGTAACCATAGAACAAGTATCAAACGACCTCGCATCGGGAATTGGCTTTCAACCAGCACCCGGCGTAAGAGCACTTCTATGTGACGGAAAAGACGGTTTGCCCTATGCCCTTTACGTGAACGGCAGTCGTTTTGATATTGGTGAGAATGATGCAGAGTGGTATCGGCTATTAGCGTCTGGTGCCAATTTCAACGCCACTTCGTGCCAAGATGCCCCCTCTTTTGCGTTTTTACAGACATTGGCTACACTTATTAATAATGGATATTGGGAATAGCCACACGAGGTACTCTAAGCTATGACGTTTACGGTACAGTCCGTCGATTGGGAACAAGGAAAGACACTTGTTCAATCACTGCGAGAAAGCGTTTTTGTTGTAGAGTGGCGAATTCCGCAAACCACTGAATTTGATTCGAAGGACGAAACGGCTACGCATGTCGTTATGTTTGATGATGCCGACAAGGCAATAGCTACCGGCAGGCTTACTCAAACTGGAGAGCTTGGACGAATAGCGGTAAATCGCAACTATCGTACACTTCTGGTATATAAAACCTTGTTTGCAACGTTGATTGACTGTGCTAAAAAGCAGTCTTTTCCGAAGATAAACGTAGTGTGTAACCTCGACAGCGTTTCTTACCACCGCTCCCTAGGGTTCAAGCCATACGGTAGAGTTTTTATGGACGCCGGCGTTCCCCGCCAGCGTCTGCAATGCGAAGCAAAGCAATTCCCATTTCCCGACGTAGAACAAATACACTGAATACAATTCAATGACTGCATTAGCCGCACGTTTATACTCATGTATTTCTTGCGCATCGTATGCATCGCGTACAAATGGTTACATATTAAGCCTTGGCAACTGGCGCGAATAGACACAGTATATAAAGCTTGGCGCGTTTAAGTGCGCGTTTTCTTGAGGACATCGCAAAAATGAAAGCTTTACGTCTCACATTTGGTGCCTTGCTACTCGTTAGTGGCATTATCCTTACACTATTGCCAGGCTCTATACTCCTAGTGATTTCAGGGCTGGTTCTTCTAAGTTACGATTGGCCTCGAGCACGAGGTTGGCTGAAAATAAGCCAGAAGTCCATGGCCTATGGTGCCAAAAAACTAGACCGCTTTATGCTTATGAGAAAACTCAAAAAGTTTTAAAACACTAAAGTCAGCCAGTAGATACTGAGCTTTGCTCACTGGGGTCAAAAATAGAGCAATCAAAAAAGCCGCTCTTTCAGAGCGGCTTTCATAACGTATTAAGCAAATACTTTTGTAGATGTGCTTTTAACCATGCTTTTCAGCAAGGTATAGCCAGGTTTCAACAACTGAATCTTGGTTTAATGATACAGAGTCAATGCCTTCGGCCACTAGCCATGCGGCAAAATCTTCGTGATCTGATGGCCCTTGACCACAAATTCCGACGTATTTACCACGTTTCTTGGCAGCTCCTATGGCCATTGACAGCAAGGCTTTTACTGCTTCATCACGCTCATCAAATAAATGAGCAATAAGTCCACTGTCACGGTCGAGACCTAACGTTAACTGTGTAAGGTCGTTGGAACCGATAGAGAAGCCGTCAAAAATATCCAAGAACTGATCGGCAAGAAGTGCATTAGAGGGTAATTCGCACATCATGATAATGCGCAGGCCTTTATCGCCCTTCTTAAGCCCCTGCTCTTCAAGCAACTCAATGACTTTGCGTCCTTCTTCCACCGTTCTCACAAATGGGATCATAATTTCCACATTTGTCAGGTCCATTTTGTTTCGAACGCGTTTTATCGCTTCACACTCTAGCGCGAAGCAATCTCTGAAATCTTCAGAAATATAACGGCTAGCGCCACGGAAACCAAGCATTGGGTTTTCTTCATCTGGCTCATATTGATAACCGCCCACAAGGTTGAAATACTCATTCGACTTAAAGTCTGACATGCGTACAATTACTTTTTCAGGTGCAAAAGCGGCACCAATCGAAGAAATCCCTTCAACTAGTTTTTCAATGTAATATTCAGTAGGTGATTCATAACCCGCAATCATGTCGGTTATTTCTTCTTTCAACTCTTCAGGCTGGCTGTCAAAATTCAGCAGTGCCTTAGGGTGTACACCAATCATGCGGTTAATAATAAACTCTAAACGAGCAAGACCAACACCTGCGTGAGGAAGACGTGCAAAATCGAAGGCACGATCTGGATTACCTACATTCATCATCACCTTAAGCGGTAAATCTGGCATTGAATCAATGCGTGAAGTCACTACATCGAACTCAAGCTCGTCACCGTAAATGTATCCTGTATCGCCTTCGGCGCAAGACACCGTAATTTTGTCTCCGTTAGCAATGCTATCTGTTGCATTGGTACAGCCTACAACAGCAGGAATACCAAGCTCTCGGGCAATAATAGCTGCGTGACATGTACGTCCACCGCGATTGGTTACAATGGCCGAGGCTTTTTTCATGATTGGTTCCCAGTCTGGGTCAGTCATGTCGGTAACTAAAACGTCTCCGGCCTGGATCTTATCCATTTCTTCAATAGAGCCAAGTACCTTGGCAACGCCTGCGCCTATTTTGTGACCAATGGCTCGGCCTTCACAAACGATGTTGCTTTGCCCCTTGAGTTGGAAGCGCTCAATGCTTTGAGAGTCTTCGCGGCTACGAACAGTCTCCGGACGTGCTTGAACGATATACAGCTTTCCGTCAACACCGTCTTTGGCCCACTCAATATCCATAGGACGTTTGTAGTGCTTTTCAATAATTTGCGCTTGTTTAGCAAGCTCCATCACTTCGTCGTCTGACAAAGAAAATGTTTTGCTTTGGCTTGGCTCGATATCGACAATTGAGACTTGTTTACCGTGAGCTTCGTCATCGGAATAAATCATTTTAGTCAGTTTGCTACCAATGTTACGACGCACAATGGCAGGCAATCCCTTATCAAGGGTTGGCTTGTGAACATAGAACTCGTCTGGGTTAACCGCACCCTGCACTACCATTTCACCTAAGCCGTAAGAGCTTGTGATAAATACAACGTCTTCAAAACCAGACTCGGTATCGATGGTGAACATAACGCCTGAAGAGGCTATGTCACTGCGCACCATGCGTTGGATACCCGCAGAGAGCGCAACGCCCTTGTGATCGTAGCCTTGGTGAACGCGATAAGAAATAGCACGGTCGTTGAATAGCGAGGCAAATACATGCTTTATCGCAATCATTACCGAGTCGTAACCTTTCACGTTTAGAAAGGTTTCTTGCTGGCCCGCAAACGAAGCGTCTGGCATATCTTCTGCTGTTGCAGATGAACGCACTGCAAAAGAGGCTTCGTCACCCGCATCGCCTTGGAGCGTAACGAAGGCTTCGCGAATTGCTTCTTCCAGTTCAGGTTGGAACGGCGTATCGATAATCCACTGGCGAATATTCTTGCCAGCTTCAGTAAGTGCACCAATGTCATCTACATCTAACGCATCAAGCGTTTCGTGTATTCTAGCTTCCAATCCACTTTGTTCTAAAAATGCATTAAATGCTTCAGCGGTCGTTGCAAAGCCACCTGGCACCTGCACACCGGCGTTTGAAAGGTTTGAAATCATCTCGCCCAATGATGCATTTTTGCCGCCTACGCGCCCCACATCGTGCATGCCCAGTTCTTGATACCAAAGTACGTAATCTTGCACAGCCCAAGCCTCCCGCTTTTTTATGTGTAGGGTATGAGGTTAATTCCAGATTTTATTGCTTTTATTATCTGGAATGAATCAATTCGTTAATCGAAAGTTAATTGGCAGAGTAATAAACGCGCCGACAGATATATTCAACTTATAAACGTCATTCGCGATAAGCATCTGGCTTTTCGATGAAATCATCATAGAATGGGGTTATTAAGAATGTAAACTCTTTATTAATTCTGTAATTAAATTACGACAATGTTAAGGATATGTTGTGCGAACAGCTTTTTATATTTCAGATGGTACAGCCATAACGTCAGAGGTGTTTGGACACGCCCTGCTCTCATTATTTCCGGTCGAGTTTAACCACAACACCATTCCATTCGTTGAAACTGAGGAACACGCTTACAAAGTTTTAGAGAAAATTTCTGAAAGTTTTCAAGATACCGGAGAAAGGCCGCTCGTTTTTTATACAATTGTGAATGTAGATATTCGCAAAATCATCTCGAAATCAGTGGGTATCAATTACAATTTTCTAGACCAATTTGTCGCGCCACTCGAAAAAGTGCTCGGAGTACCGTCTAAACCGGAAAAACATCGCACCCACAGTATTCATGAAACCACCTACGATATTCGTATCGAAGCGGTAAATTATGCACTTGCTAACGACGATGGCTCTAATTTAAAAGATTATGATGAGGCCGACATTATTCTTACCGGCGTATCTCGCTCGGGTAAAACGCCCACAAGTTTGTATTTAGCCCTTCAGTTTGGGATAAAAGCTGCCAACTACCCTTTTACCGAAGAGGATATGGGGGATATGCTTAAGTTACCGCCCGCTTTAAGGCGATATAAAAACAAGCTATTTGGTTTAACTATACAGCCAGAGCGATTACACCAAATACGTTCTGAGCGAAGAGCAAATAGTAAATACGCATCAATGCAGCAATGCCGTATGGAACTAAGAGAAGTTGAAAACTTGTACCGGAAAGAAAAGATCCCGTTTCTCAATAGTACAAAGTATTCAATAGAAGAAATCTCGGCCAAAATCTTGGCCGAGACAGGATTAAAACGTCGTAAATATTAATATAAGGTTTTTATCGTCGGTTAACGCGCGCTCTAATACTGTTATCTATTGCGTTAACCGACAAACGTTAGCCTAAAAGGTTAACTCGAAAGCGCCTGCTTAAGCTCATCAAGATAAGTTTCGAAAGGCTTCCACTGCTGCATTCCAGTTTTATAGATTGGCTGACGAACTTGCTCAGAACTTGGAGTTTTTATCACACGTTTTGTCTCGTAAAACGATAGACACGCTTCTTCAAAGGGCAGCCCACAAAACGATAGCAGCCTTTTTACTTGCCCTTCCAAATCTTCAAGTACATCCTCATGTTGAACCGTTAAAACCTGATTAGGCAATACTGCTTTCCAATGGTCCATTAACGATTCGTAAGCCACGTAATAACGACCGATATCCTCTTGACCGTAACTAAACTCCTGCCCTTCGCCAAATAGCTGTTTAAAGCCGCTAAAACAGCAGTCCATTGGCGCTCTGCGCGCATCAATAATCTTAGCATTAGGCAGAATCTTTTTGATTAGCCCGATATGAATAAAGTTATTCGGCATTTTATCAATAAAGAACGGCGCTCCTTGTCGGTAAGCACGTGTCTGTTCTATGTACTTCTGCCCTAAGGCTCTGCAGGCATCATCGTCTAATTCTGTGACATTAAATGGATAAGGCGTTTTCTTGTGACTCAACGACGACGCTATTCCTAAGATATCGTGAAGCTCCATAGTGCCATCTACCATGGAATGCGACGCAAGTATTTGTTCAAGTAAGGTTGAACCTGCACGAGGAAGGCCGACGATAAAAATAGGATCTTGGGCTTGGCACCCCTGAGTATTGTTGAAGCTACTTCGAGAAAACGCACGCTTCTGAGCGTCTAATGCAGCCTCGGTTCTGCCTATATCAAACTGAATGGTGCGCTTTTTGAGTGAGTTACCTTTTTGGTAATAATGAAAAGCAGTTTTTGCATCTTTTCTGTCTTCATAGCCTTTGCCAAGGGCAAAGCATAAATGAATTTTATCATCCAGTTTAGTCGACTCTAAAGATTCTTGGTCCACCATTTTCTCTATAGTTTCATCATCGAAACGATAGGTTTTGGTATTTGCTAAACTCCAATAGGCATCGCCAAAATCTGCCGCATAGCGAGTAGATTTTTCGTAAGCTGAAACAGCCTCTTGCATATCGCCTTTTGCCTTAAATGCATGGCCTAGTGCCACCCATAATGCGGGGCGGTCGTCATTTTTAGCCAATAATTCCCGATATATTGCTATCGCATCATCTAACTTACCTACACCTACTAACGCATGGGCTAGCGATACCTGTACAGTAAAGTTATCAGGGCTTTGGGCTAGGCGTTTCTTAGCAAGTTCAACGGCTTGTGGAAACTTACCAAGTTTAGACAAAAGACTTTGAAACGAAGCGGCTGCTCTATCATTTTCTGGGTACATCTCTACACAGCTTTCTAATAAGAATTCTGCATCGCTATACACTTTTAACTGAATACCTAACTCTGCTAGCAGCATCATTGCTTCTGGATGATGTTTGTTGGCAGAAAGAAATTGACGGCATACTTGCTCAGCTTTGTGAAGCTGGCCTTCATGCATTAAATCAGTAGCACCAAGCAGCGGCTTGGGTAATGAGGATAAAAATTGAATTTGCTGCTGACAGAGTAAAAGCGCTTGTTCTTGCTTGTCTTTTTTGTACACCTTTTCTAGCTGCTGCCACGACGCAAGTAGCGCGGGGTTAAAACGCGTTGCTTGATAAAAGCTATGAGCAGCTTTTTTATCATCAACCTTTAAATAACAGTAACCCAACTCTTGGAATGCCCTTCCGTAATCTGGGAATAAAGCCACTAAGTTATCAAGTGTCGAAATAGCATTTTGAGTACTTCCAGACAATCGATAAGCCACGGCAAGTAGATACAACGCCTCACGCTTTGCCTCAGCACTCAAGCCAGTGTCTGAATTCGCACCGCTTTCGTCTGCGCTGGGGCTGAGTAAACTGCTGCACTGAGTGATTACAGACTGATGCTGTGACTGCATCAGGCTTTTTTTAATGTTGGAGAATAATTGTTGTTCTTCTATTTTCATTTATACAGCATGCCTAAAAACGCAAAAAACGGCAAACTCAAAAAGTTTGCCGTTTTAAATTTTACCTATGGTTTTGCAACCAATGTATCAAACGCTAACTATCTTAATAATAGTCGTATGAGAAACGCATTCCGATAGTACGAGGTCTATTCGTTACTACTTTCGGCGTAAATTGTTGTGTATCAATGTTTAACACTGCTCGCTCATCGAATAGATTATCAATGTACAGTTCAGCTTTCCAAACATCGTTAGTTACACCAACTGCCAAGTTAGCAAGGAAGTAAGACTCTTGAACATAGCGGCCGCCACGGAAGGTTTCGCCGTTTGAATCTCCGTACGTTACACCTTCATATACGGCTGCTTCTTGTTCTATTTTAAGACCAGAACCTGTGCCATAAATGTTTTGAGTAGCGTCTTCCATTACAAAAGCGTCCATGATCATGCCAGCAAAACGGTCGCCAGTGTAGCTTACAGAGCCATTAACATAACCACGTTTACCGCCTTCTAACTCGAAGAAATAACGCGCGTTAATATTACCTGAGAATTCTGCAGAGTAAGGCAGTTGTGAACCAACGCCAGCAGCTATTCCTTCAAGCTCAGAATTAATACTAGTAAGTTCAGTATCCAATAAGCTGAATGCAGCATTAATAACTAAATCGTCAGTGGCAAGCCAAGTTAGGTCTGCATCTAGACCTTTAATCTCTGCATCACCCACGTTGTCGGTAAATACTAAGAATGAAATATTGGTCGGGTCGAAACGCGACGTTTGCAAGTCAGTAATTTCTGAGTAGTACGCAGTGGCATTAACACGGAATAGACCGTCGAAAAAGTCACCTTTCATACCGAGCTCATAGTTGTCCAGAGTATCGGTTGTTGAATAAACTGGAATCCGGAAGTTTTCAAACTTACCGTTCTGGTTAGTTGCTAAACCACCACCAACACGGTTGGTAACTGGCGGACGGAAACCTTCAGAGTAGTTTGCAAAAACAAGCACATCTTTATTCACTTTATAATCTAGTGAAAACTTAAAGATAGTATCGTCAACGGTAAGCACACCATTGCTATCAAGAAGTTCTGTCTCTAATTGACCGCTCTGAATCGCTGCGTTTACCGCATCAGGGTCTAGACCAACAGCTGCAAGTTCGTCAGGATCTTGCGTACCAAAAGCACGAATTCTACGAGTTACATCAACGGTAGACGTTGAGCCCACGTAAATGTCATCAATTTGATACCAGCGAGCACCTAGGCTGGCCGTTAGCTTTTCAGTAAGGTCGTATTCAAGCTGACCGAAAACGGCAATTTGCTCAATAGTATGAGTAATGTCGTTTACAAAACTAATCTCGCCAGGGAACGGGCCGCCATCACTGTTGATACCTTCGTTACCTACTAGCGTACGCTGAAGATTATCAAAACCAAACGTGCTCATTTCCGTGTTAGCAATTTTAAACTGGCCAACAGTCGCTACTTCCTGTTCATCATAAAATAAACCAGCAGTTACACGCCATGGAGTATCCATAGTAGTGTTGAAGCGCAGTTCGTGGGTATTACGAGTTGAAGAAGTATCTTCCGCATAATACTTAGTAGGGTCTAAACAACGTTCGTCAGCAGCGTTATCTGGCGTGTCATAGTGGTTACACAAGTAATATGCTGAGAACAAACCACCGTTTGTGTAGCCAGTGTAGTCAGCTAACGTGTCGATTTCACGGTCTAAATAGCCACCGGTGTAGACAACATCAAGCTTGTCTAAACGTCCTTCAACTGTCCACGTTGTAAGGCCAAACTCGTCTCTGTTTTCCTCTGGCTGGAAGCGAATAGCAGAAGATTCGCCTTCTAGCGTTGGGTCGTAAGCAAATACACCTTCAGTATCTAGCGTTTGCTGAGTATGCTGTACCAATAAATCCCAGTCGTCATTAATGTGATACGACAGACCAAAGCGCGCACCAGAGTACACTGCATCGTTGAAGTCTTCTTCAACTAGAGCATCGTTTTGTGGTGATACTACTGAAGCTTCAGAATTTGAATTGATATTTGGATTAGTGATGCGGTTTGCATCCATCCCAACTGGATCGGCAAGTACGCCACCTGAAATACGGTCAACAACTACCGCACTTCCAATATAGCCGCCTTCGCCTGGAACGTTTCTCACGTTATCAATCCAACCACCTTGCTGGTCGTTGTATGCAGCTACGCGAACCGCTAAATCGTCGGTAAGTGACATGTTGAAGTAGGCTTCAACAGAGTTACTCATTTCACCGTCTTTGGTGAAACCGATGTTGGTGTCAAAACCCGCAGCGAAGCCTGCGTGATCTGGTTTATTAGTGATAAGTCGAATAGTACCAGCCTGTGAGCTAGCACCAAATAGTGTGCCTTGTGGCCCAGGAAGAACCTCTACGCGCTCTACGTCAGTGGCGTAAACGTCAAGGTTACGGCCAGCCATTGAAACCGGCATCTCGTCTAAATAAAACGCTACAGACGGTTGCAGTGCTTGTACTGATGACAACATGATGTTTGATTGTGTTGTCGCTGCACCGCGAATATATATTTCGTTTTGTCCAGGACCTGTGCCTTGGAACACGACGTTAGGTAAGAACTCAACGTACTCTTGGAAGTTGTCGATGCCTAAATTTTCAAGCGCTTTACCATTGAGTGCAGACACCGCTACAGGCACGTCTTGAATAGACTCTGCTCGTTTTGTTGCCGTTACTTCAATAGTTTCGAGTTTTGCGGGTGCTTCCGACTCCTGCGCGGCTATAGATGTTGATGCCAATGCAGCGACGATCGCACAGCTAAGCTGAGTTTTTCGCATATTTGTGTTTTCCCTTTGAGTATATTGGTTTTTTTTCTTCGGATAGTGTTTACTTGAAACACATATCAAAAAGATCATATCTATTAACCCACAAACGACAAATAATTTCTACTCTAACGATTAATTTTCACGCAAAAACACGGCAAATATAAACTAATGGCTAATAAAATACGGTTTTTAGCAGACTATTGCGGATAAAAAGACAGTGAAAATTGAAGAACAGGAAGCATATGCATTCAAAGCTAATTATTTAAACACATGTTTATAAAAAGTGTACTTTGCGGTATATTTGTCAGTATTAATTATAATTAAATTAGATGTGGAAGGATTTAGTCTGCGTGATTAAAGAAGAAAACAAATCTCCCTTAAACAAAGCGGTGTTCTATTCATCGTCTGCGATAATACTTTGCCTCTTAGCGTTCGCAGCATTGGCGCCTTCTCTTGCAGATACAGTATTCCAAGCGACGCAAGCGCTGATCGTGTCCAACGGCAGTTGGTTTTACGTTTTTGCGGTAGCTGTTATTGTTATCTTTGTGGTTTATCTAGGTATGTCACGCTATGGAGAAATAAAACTAGGCCCAGACCATGCTGTGCCTGAGTTTGGATTCCCAACGTGGCTGAGTATGTTATTTGCCGCAGGTATGGGCATAGGTCTAATGTTCTTTGGTGTTGCAGAGCCTCTCATGCACTATCTTGCGCCGCCAACAGCAGATCCAGGCACAATAGATGCGGTGAGAGAGTCGATGAAAATGACTTTCTTCCATTGGGGTATTCACGCTTGGGCTATTTATGCCATTGTTGCTTTGATCCTAGGCTACTTTGCGTACAGACAAAATTTACCACTTACTCTTCGTTCTGCATTATACCCAATAATTGGCGACAAGATTTACGGCTGGCCCGGTCACATTGTAGATATCTTTGCTGTTACATCGACAGTGTTCGGTGTATCGACTTCTCTAGGCTTAGGTGCTTCGCAGGTAAATGCTGGTTTTAACTATCTGTTTGGTCTTCCCTCGAATACAGGTGTTCAAATTGCCATTATGGCGGGTGTAGTTGGCTTAGCTGTTATATCCGTTACAACCGGTCTCGATAAAGGAATTCGCAGACTGTCAGAAACCAACATGGTTTTAGCGATAGCGCTGTTATTGATAGTGCTTATCCTTGGGCCGACCGTGTTCTTGCTACAAGCCTTCATGCAAAACACCGGCGCTTATCTTGCAGACATTGTAAGAAATACATTTAATTTGTTTGCCTATGACAAAACCGACTGGATTGGTGGTTGGACTATTTTCTATTGGGGCTGGTGGCTAGCATGGGCTCCGTTTGTGGGACTATTTATTGCCCGAATTTCTTACGGTAGAACAATTCGAGAATTCATCTTAGGTGTACTTCTTATCCCTTCGGTATTCACTCTGTTTTGGATGACCGTGTTTGGTAACAGCGCAATAGACCAAGTTATGTCGCAAGGCCAAGAAGTACTGGCGACTATGGTGAACGAAGATAGTGCTGTTGCACTGTTTGTGTTCTTAGAGCAATTCCCGTTCTCTAGTGTGCTTAACTTTATTGCCGTACTCATGGTAATTGTGTTCTTCGTCACCTCTTGCGACTCCGGCGCAATGGTTGTTGATATGCTTTGCTCTCACGGCCGTAACGACACGCCTATTTGGCAACGTATCTATTGGGCTATAGGCGTTGGTGTAGTAAGTGCGGTACTGCTCTACGCTGGCGGTCTTGGTGCGCTTCAAACCATGACTATTGCTGCAGCACTGCCTTTTGCTATTGTGCTTCTTATTGCGATGTTTGGGTTACTTAAAGCGCTTCGAGTTGAAGGATACAAGCGAGAAAGCTTGCAAGTTCTCGCCGGAACACCGCAACACAGCGACGGTGATAAAAACTGGAAAGAGCGTTTAGAAAATATCGTTACGTTTCCTGATGAAGAGGCTGTTCGCCGTTTCCTTCGTAAAGTTGCGAAACCTGCCATGGAAGAAGTTGGTAAAGAGTTTAAAGAACAGCATTTTGATGTAAGTTTGGAAGATACCGATGAAGCACTTATCCTTAGAGTGACCATGGGTACTGACCCAGACTTTATTTATGCGGTTTATCCCACATCTACAGAGCAGCCTGAGTTTGCACCGTCAGAAGAAGAAGTAGACGGTAGGGCACAACAAACGTATTATCGCGCGGAAGTTCACCTTAGTGAAGGCGGTCAGAACTACGATATTATGGGTTGGTCGAAGCTGTCTGTAATTAATGACGTTATCGATCATTATCACAAACACCAGCACTTTATTCATTTGCTTAAGTAACTGAAGCTATTCGCTAACGTTACGCATTTGTTGGAAAAAATATGCGAAAAGAAGAAGAATTGCTTGTGGCACTACGGCGCGTTATCCGCGCCGTTGACCTGCGCAGCAAACAACTGAGCAAGCACGTGGGCCTAACAGGTCCACAACTGCTTGTTATGCAAAATATTGAAGAGCGGCCTGGCATTATGGTTCGCGAGATTGCAGAAAATATAAATTTAAGCCCAGCTACAATCACAAATATCTTAGACAGACTTGAATCTCGAGACCTTGCTACAAGAATTAGAAGCACCAAAGATAAGCGCAAGGTGGGCGTGTTTCTTACCGAGCGTGGCAAAGAGGCGGTAAAAGACGCACCACGTCCTCTGCAAGAGCATTTCGTTGAGCGCTTCTCTCAGCTAAAAGAGTGGGAACAAAGCCAGATGGTAGCCACTATGCAACGCATAGCAACCATGATGGATGCTGAAAACATTGATGCTTCACCATTCCTTGAATTGGGAAGCATTTCAGATAAAACCTTGTAATAGCGTTACTTTGCTTTGAGAGGGTTGGGTTTACCGCCGGTAATTTTGTCAGCTCTTCCCTCTTCCTTAGCTTTTTCTGCACGTCGTTTTCTAATTTCTTTCGGGTCGGCAATTAACGGTCTGTAAATTTCAATTCTATCGCCGTCTACTAAGGTGTCTTTTAGCCTGACAACGCGGCTCCACACTCCTACTTTCGTTTTTGTTAAATCAATATCAGGGTACTCATTTAGAATGTTAGAGGCGTTAATTGCCTCCTCCACTGTTGCATCTTTATCTATTGCAATACTGACTAACGATTGCTTAGTAGGCAGTGCGTAAGCAACTTCTATAGTGATTAGCGAGTTGCTCATGCGTAAACAGTCCTTGCTCGCTCGGTAAACGCTGAAACCATGCTAGAGGCTAAACTATTAAACACTTTTCCAAACGCCATCTCTGCTAGCTTATTGGCAAATTCAAACTGTAGGTTTAATTCAATTTTACACGCTTCATCTGAAAGCGCAGAAAATGTCCAGCCGCCAGAAAGTGAACGAAATGGACCGTCTACAAGACGCATTTCAATACGCTCATTAGGAAACAAGGTGTTTTCAGTGGTGAACCACTGTTTAATACCCGCTTTTGATACCAGCAACGACGCGCTCATGGCTTGTTCGTCACTGTTTAGAATTTTGCTGTCTGCGCAACCTGGTAAAAACGCTGGATAAGATTCAACGTCATTCACAAGTTCAAACATGGCTTCTGCGCTATGTGCTACCAGCGCGCTTCGGTGAATACTTGGCATTTATTTATCTGACACTATGATTAATTTGAGAATTATATCACAGTTATTTTTTATCTTTTTAGATCCCAAACGACATTTCCCCATGAATAAAACATTAAAACATTGTTCGTATTCATTGCCCGAAGCTTTGAAATCTAAAACGCCACACGAGCACAAATTTGTGCGACACATTTAAAGACATTTATTCACACTATCAGTATAATAGCGCTCATGAAAAAGAATAAAGCAAACAAAAATACCACCGGAAATATCGCGCAGAACAAAAAAGCGCGTCACGATTACTTTTTAGAAGACAAATTTGAAGCTGGCTTAGAGCTTCAGGGTTGGGAGATAAAGAGTATACGCGCTGGTAAGGTGAATATTACCGATGCCTACATCATTATACAAAATGCTGAGGCATATCTTGTTGGGTGTAGAATTAGTCCGCTAAGCCAAGCGTCTACCCACGTTATTGCCGCGCCTGAAAGAGCGCGTAAGCTGTTGCTGAACAAACGAGAAATAGAGCGCTTAATGGGCGCGAGAGACAGGCAGGGTTACTCTATTGTCGCCACATCTATGTACTGGAAAAAGTGCTGGGTAAAACTAGAGATTCACCTTGCGAAAGGTAAACATGCTCACGATAAGCGCGACTCATTGAAAGACAAAGATTGGCAGCGCCAGAAAGAAAGAATGATGAAACACAGCGTTTAACGCTGTGTTTGTCATTTCATCTGTTACTTCTCACTTCGATAAGCCACATCTCGCTTAGTCATTTTCTTACGATGTATTAAATCTAACACTAAGCTCCACAGCGGTGATGGAGTTCTTAACGTGGTTAAATCGTTACCTAGCCGGCGCAATTGCCGTCTAACAATAGCCATATTGGCCAAGCTTGCTAATGATTTATCTTTCCACGTACAGTGTGGAATAACGCCAGAGTAAGTCCACTCTTGCTGCCACTTTTTCGCCAAATTGGGCGTGATAGCTAACGCACTGGCCAACCCAACAAGCTCACATCCCTCTTGAATAACTCGTTCGGCAATTTCCGCTCGCTTAATACCACCTGTTGTCATCAAAGGAATTTGAGTTTGGCTTTCAAGGGTTTTGGCAAACTCTAAAAAATAGGCCTCTCGCGCGAGTGTTGTATTGTCTTTTGTTTGTCCCTGCATAGCCGGAGCTTCGTAACTGCCCCCTGATAGCTCAACAACATCGACACCCAGCGCTTCTAATCGGTTTACTACTTCGCTGGCATCATCGAAAGAGAATCCATTTTTTTGGAAATCTGCTGAATTAAGCTTCACCATCACAATAAAGTCTTTGGCGCACACTGCTCTAATTTGGCTCACTATATTAATAAGTAGACGAGCACGATTAATAATAGACCCACCCCATTCGTCTTGTCGTTGATTTGTGAGCGGTGATAGAAACTGAGTAAGTAAATAGCCGTGCGCCGCATGCACCTCAACCCCATCGAAGCCAGCCTTTTCAGCTTGTTTTGCGGTTTCAACGAAGCGCTTGCATACGTCGTGGATATCTTGGCACGTCATTTCTCTGGGCTCGGCAAAAAGCTTGGAATGCTTACCCATATCTAAAGGAATGGCAGATGGAGCAATTGCTTTGCCCTGCATTGCTTTAAATACTTGTCGCCCAGGATGATTAATTTGCATAACAGCCAGGGCACCATTGGACTTTATAATCTTTGCCCATCTCTCAAACGGTGCTAAGGGCGTATCTTTTTCTAATACCACGCCACCAGGGCCGGTCATGGCTTCTTTGTCTACCATAACATTGCCGGTTATGACCATTCCCAAGTCGCCGTGAGCCCAATAGCGGTAAAGAGAAAACAGCGATTCCCCCGGAAGACAACCATAGCTCGACATATTTTCTTCCATTGCCGCTTTAACCAGTCTATTTCTAACTGTTTTACCGCAGGGCAATGTATAAGGTGAATATAGAATTGAGTTTGAAGGCATGCACAACACAAATGAAGATTATTAGAATGGCATATTAAAGCTTATCGATTATAAATGCATCTTTTGAAAGCGATTTTATAAAAGAAGCGTTTAACCTCATTCTAGTTATGTTATACTCTGCAACCACACTCGGGGCTGATTAGGATTCGACAGGATCTAGGAAGCCGGAGGTGCATGCAGAGGTGCGGCTGGCCTCTTAAAAAAGCCGCTTTAAATAGTCGCAAACGACGAAAACTACGCACTAGCCGCTTAATAACCGGTATAGGCCCTTCCACCACAGCTTAGTTTGCTAGCGTGGGTTTGGAAGGTCATATAAGCAAACTAGCGAGGGAAACTTTCCTAAGGTTGAACCGCGAAATAGTATTAGGACAGCTACCAGGAACCCTGTTTGTCGGGGTCTAAAGTAGTTAAAGAAAAGACAAACTAAGCATGTAGTACCAAAGGTAGACATTTTCTGGACGCGGGTTCAAATCCCGCCAGCTCCACCAATTCGCAAAAAGCCCCTTTTTAGGGGCTTTTTGCATTTTAAGCTTTCAATTCACATGCACTGACTTCAATCAATTAAGCATATCTAATGCCTACTACAGCAGTAGAAATGTTGCATTAAGTAAATGAAACGCAAACATTGGGTAAACGTTAACCCATAATCGATAAAATTCAGCTTCCCGTGGCGTTAACAATAGAACTTTAGGCTACATGTAGCGTATAGTTATGGCTCAAATAATAGAACATTGTTCAATATTTGCGCCTAGCGTAGCGTCCGGTTATTCATTTTCTAGGCCTCCTTTGTTTCAAATGTCTGCATCTCCTACAAACAGTTATTTTCGTCAACGTTGCTTTAATCGTGTTTGCTGTTATTGAGTAAACGGTTTTACGTAACGTATTTTTTGGTGATGACGCCAAGGAGTATGGCTTCATCAAATTGATAAGGTTTTTTATGTCTGCTTCACAATCTCACCGAGGCGCGGTAGTTTGGCCCATTTTGGTTATGGCACTTGGCACTTTTGTGTTAGGGCTAACAGAATTTTCATCTATGTCGATGCTGCCCCTTATTGCTGAAACCTATAGCGTATCGCCCTCAATGGCCGGTAATGTTATAAGCGGCTATGCCATTGGAGTAGTAATAGGCGCGCCCCTGTTTATGCTGCTAACCAATAAAACAAATAGGCGAACTTCGCTCATTATTTTTGTGGTTATGATTTTTGTAGCCAACGGCTTGAGCGCTATCGCATCTAGTCTGCCAGAGCTTGTTTTTTATCGCGTTTTATCGGGTTTACCCCATGGTGCATATTTCGGCACCGCGCTGTTGGTTGCAGCCAGTATGGCGCCAGAGGGCAAACGAGCAAGTTATATGTCAATGGTATTTGCTGGCCTGACTATAGCCACTATTGTCGGCGTGCCCATGGCTACACTGATTGGTCAGAACATGAGTTGGCGAGTGTGTATGGGCATAGTCGCGGCCCTTGCCCTTTTCACTATCCTACTTATTTACTTTTTAGTACCCAGCTGCCCAGTTACCCAACCGTCGAAATTGCGTGAAGAATTTGGGGTGCTAAAAAACAAATTAGTTTGGTCAATATCAGGCATCATATTTGTGGGTTTTGGCGGTGTATTTTGTATTTACACTTACCTCGCCGATACCATAATTAACGTCACGCAAACGCCTGAAGTCACTATATCTATAGCTATGATGATGTTTGGTATCGGTACCACTATTGGCAATTGGTTGATAAGCAAACTGGCCGATAAGTCACCTCTCACCACTACAGGTATCGCACTTATGTGCAGCGTTGGTGTATCTATTATGTATGTGTTTGCAGCGAGCAATATTTGGTGGCTTTACATTACAGTTTTCTTACTCGGTGCAAGCGTGGGTCTAGCGGCAGTTATTCAATCGATGCTGCTTGATGTTTCACCCACAGGTCATGCCATGATAGGGGCACTTGTTCAATGTGCGTTTAATACGGCTAACGCGATAGGTCCTATGGTTGGAGGAGCAATGTTGGCCAGCGGTGCAAGTTTTAATCAAACCGGCTATGCGTCTGCCATGCTGTTTTTTGGCGGATTTATCATGTGGGCGTTAAGTTACATACAAATGCGGCACAAGGCGCTTGTACCCGCCACCTCGTAACTTTTTCCAGTATATTCGTTTCCCAACTACATAAAAACGCGCCAGGGCTATGTGTGGCGCGTTTTTATCGTACTCTTTCGCTCATTGTACAAATATCACCCAAACCTAAGAAGCAATATCATTTAACTAAATGATAACATTGCGTTTACATTGCTTATTTTTGCGTTAACGTATTAAAAAGCAATACGCTAATGCTGCTCGTCATTAAAATCACTACAAAAATGATGGTTTGATGAGTGAATAATAAAAAATAACGCAAACACAGAGAACGCACTATGGACAAACGCTTCCTTCCATTTTTCAAACGCAAACCACTTACGTTAATGATCGCCCTTACACTGGGAATGGGAGCACAGGCTGCCTTTGGTCAACAGTCGGCAAACACATCAGCGCAAGAAACGGCACAGTCTGAAGACGATTTATATGAGCAAATTCTGATCACCGCTTCAAAAAGACAAACGGGATTACAAGAAACTCCCATTGCTGTTACCGTTACCAGCGGCGAAGATATTGAACAAACGCAAGTACTCGATATTCAAGACCTACAAGCTTTAGTGCCTACGTTGCGCGTTACCCCGCTGCAGCGCTCTACAAATACCAACTTTTCTATTAGAGGCTTTGGCAACGGTAGCAACAACACCGGCATCGAACCCTCAGTAGGCGTGTTTATTGATGGCGTCTATCGCTCCCGCGCGGCTGCTCAAATAGGTGACTTACCTCGCCTTCAACAGGTTGAAGTATTAAGCGGTCCGCAGAGCACCTTGTTTGGTAAAAACGCGTCTGCGGGTGTAATAAGCGTAAGAACCGCGGGCCCATCGTTTGTTGAGCAAGCAAAAGTAGAGCTAGGTATTGGTAATTTTAATCAGCGTTTACTTAAAGGTTACTACACCAACAGCATTACCGAAGAACTTGCTTTTAGTGTCTCTGGCGGTTTAAACAAACGAGATGGTTATACCGAGAGTGTGGTTGGGCTTGACGACATGAACAACCGGGATCGCTGGAACATTCGCGGTCAAGCTTTATATCAACCTACCGAAGATACCAGCATTAGATTTATTGCCGATTACAGCGAAATTGATGAACGTTGCTGTACCGTTGCCGATGTTATAAACGGCCCTACTACAGCCGCTGTTAGAGCACTTGGCGGAACGGTATTAGACGTTGAAGACCAATTTGAATTTAAATCTGCTCTAAATCAAGATCCTAATAACACGGTTGAGGATGGCGGCATTTCGGTTCAAGTTGATGTCGACTACGGCTCATTTGCCTTAACCTCTATTACCGCGTTTAGAAAAAACACCAGCAGTTACGACTCTGATGTTGATTACACGTCGCTAGATATTCTGACAGAGACCGGCGCGACTGACATTGAAACCTTTACGCAAGAGTTTCGATTAACCTCTACCGGTGATAATGAATTTGACTGGATGATTGGGGGCTTTTACTTTTCTGAAGAAGTAGACACTGGCGATGTGCTCTATTACGGAGACGGAACACGACCTTTCTTCAACCTGTTAGGTTTGCAGCCCTTGCTTGAAACCGCCGAAGATTTATATGCGTTCCCTCGCAATGCGTTCTTTGCAGCTAATAACTTTCTGGCCACCGATTTCTTGCAAGAAAACGATGCGTTTAGTCTTTTTGCCACTGTAGATTACGACCTTAGCGATAGGTTAACCGCCACCGTTGGCCTTTCTTATACCGACGATGAAAAAGACGTATCTGTGGCTCAAATTCATAATGAAACACTATCGGCTATTGATTTCGACACCGATCCTACTGTGTTTGGTGTGCCCTTGTCTTTCATTCCAGACTTACAGCCGTTTGTACCAACACTGAAAGGCGTGCAGTTTCTTCCACCCCAACTAGTCTTTCCGAATGAAGTTGAAAATGGCAATACTAGCGATAGCAAAACAACGTGGAGCGTAAGATTAGCTTACGAGGTAAACCAAAACTTTAATATTTTCGCTACTGCCGCAACAGGCTTTAAAGCGTCTTCATGGAATTTATCACGAGATACACGCCCTTTTGCTAGCGATCAAAGCGCGCTTGAAACTGCCAACCTTACACGGGCAAATCAAAGTTATGGAACACGATACGCAGGCCCAGAAGAATCGACAGTTTACGAGCTAGGTGTAAAAGCCAGGTTTAAACGCGGTGCATTTAATATCACTTTGTTCGACCAAACTATCGAAGGTTTTCAATCGAGTATATTTGTGGGTACCGGATTTGTGCTAGCTAACGCTGGTGAACAGTCTACGCAGGGTATTGAATTCGACTCAAGTTTCAATTTAACCGATAACTTAGTGCTATCGCTTGGCGGGACCATATTAGACCCCGTTTATGACTCTTTCGTAGGTGCTAACGGCGTGGATGGCCCAGTAGATTTATCTGGCACAATGCCTGCCGGTATTCACGAGCGGAGCTTTGTGGGTGGGTTAACCTATAATGTTGATCTTGGCGAAGGAATGTATGGCTTCATCCGTACCGACTATATTTACGAAAGTGAAGCGCAAATTGTTGAAAACGTTCCGCCGGAGTTGACACGAGAAGTAGGTACACTGAACGCAAGCGCGGGCTTATCTATGGATAATGGTGTAAGCGTGAAGATATGGGTGCGTAACTTGAATAACGATGAATATTTCTTATCTGCATTCCCACCCCCTATTCAAAGCGGCAGTTTTAACGCTTACCCTAACCAACCTAGAACGTTTGGTGCAACGGTATCCTATGAGTTTTAACAGAAAGTGTCGGTAACCTGCTAGGGGCTAGAAGCTGCGTTACTGACTAACGCAGTTTCTACCTGCTGCTTTAGCGCGATAGAGCGCTTGGTCTGCTTTATTGACCAAATCGGAACAGGTTTCATCGCACGCTAAGTCTTGAGTGGCTACACCAACACTTACGGTGAGCAATTTATTGTGGGGAGATCGCTCATGTTCGATGCCAAGCCGCTTAACATTGTCGAGAATACGTTTTGCCAAAGCTTCTGCGTCATCAGTGGTGGTGGCCGGCAGAATTATGGCGAACTCCTCACCTCCATAACGCGCTACTAGGTCGTCGGTACCAATACAGCTTTCAGATATTGTCAGGGCTACCTGTTGTAAAACATGGTCTCCGGCAACGTGACCATAGTTATCGTTGTATAATTTGAAAAAATCCACATCGATAAGAAGAAGCGATATTGATTCATTTCTTCGGCAGCTTTGCGACAGGTCTTTTTCTAGCGTTGTATTAAATAGTCGTCTGTTAGCGATTCCCGTTAACCCATCGATATTGGCAAGCTTCTGTAACTGCTTATTGGCCTCTACCAACTCTTGCTGCATGGCATAAATTGCCCTGCGGTTGTAAATATTTTGCAGAGTATTGCCCAGCATATCGCCTATTCTCTTTAGGTATTCTATGTCTGACGCACACCATGTATAAGGGCTTCCAATAATATCGCAGCCAATAAATCCATAGGGGTTACCGTCAACGGTTATTCTCATGCACAAAATTGAACAAATCCCCTCTTTTTGAAACTCCTCTCTCTCTGCAATCGCAGAGTCGGGGATGTCTTTTACATCGTCGACTTTAAACATACCCTCGTTAATGTGTTCCATCAAAAAAGGCATGTCACTGGTAGGCATATTCTGCAAGTCATCGATGTAAGGTGTAACGCCGGCAGCAACCCATTCATGGGTGTTCGACATTAATGAAAGTTCCTGACTAAATTCAAATAAATAACATCTGTCTACATCACAAAATTCGCCAAAAGCAGCCAAACTTTGGCCAATAATAACGTCTAGTTCGTCTGCACTTGCCTTAATCAACTTTGATGAAAACTTGGTCAGCAGCTGATTGAAAGTAATATGACGCTGAGCATGCGCTCCTTCCTCGCTCTCAGCCATTGCATAATGCGCATTGTTCTCTACATTGATAATGAGCCACTCGCCATCGCCATCGGCAATGACACTGCCAGTAATAAAACAATGCAATGAGCGAGCTGGAGTTTGAAGTCTTACCCAAGCGGTAGGAAAAGCCTCTTTCTCTATTTTTTCGAAGGGACACTGAGTATCGGTAAGCTGTGATTTGTTGATAGGGTCAAAAAAAGAAAAGTTGGGCACACCATTGAGTTGTTCGCTACTTATACCAAACAACTTTATAAACGCGTCATTTAAATGAAACTGCTCTTCACCTCGACGCTTGTACATAAGTGCAGTGGGCAGTTGCTGAAGCAATGCCAATCCTTTGATACTCTGCAAATAGAAAGCCCTTTAGTAAGTAATACGCTAACTTGGAACCATGGTCTTCTCTATTACTTTAGCAGAGCAAACTAGTAAGTGGATAATTTTTTATAAAACGGAAACTTGGGCAAATAAGATCAGTGCACGAAAAAGACGAAGTTATTCGTTTACAGACCGCGCTTTTGAAAAAGGCTGTAAAAGCAGCGATAGCACGCTGGCATTTTTTTTGGTAGGCGGCACATCACTTTGCCCAATAAGCAGATTTTCATCACTGTCGCTGGCTCGCGCTTTAAAGCTTCTGAATATTTTGTCCCACCATGAAACGCTAAAACCAAAATTTGAGTTAGATTCATCTTTTGCCTGACTGTGATGAATTCTATGCAGGCGCTGGGTAATAATGAACCAAGACAACTTGTCATCCCATTTTTGAGGAATTCGAATGTTAGCGTGGTTGAATAATGAAAAACCGTTTAGTGCTACTTCAAATATCACGATTGCCATTACCGGGGCCCCAAGTATTGCTACAGCTGCCGCTTTAACTGCTAAGCTAATGACAATTTCGATTGGGTGAAATCGCAACCCTGTAGTCGTGTCTACATGACTGTCTGCATGATGCATCTTGTGAACTTTCCACAGTATGGGAACGGTATGAAAAAGCCTGTGCTGCCAGTAAATGATGATGTCGAATAACACAACGCTGGTCGCTACAGCGACAAACACTGCAACAGCACTCTCGTTTGCCGAGACCATGTTGAAAAGGCCAACATTATTTGCACTCGCCCACAGCGAAATTCCGGCCAATGAGGCAGGTACTAGAAGACGAGAAACCACTGCGCCGAGAACAACCATGCTTAGGTTGCCAACCCACCTTTCTTTGCGCGCTAACACGGCTTTCCTCGCTGGGAGAAGTGCTTCCAACGTGGCCATGACAACAAAAATAGTCAAGAACACTGAAACTCTGATGATTGATTCGTTTTCCATCAAAGTATGCCTTCACATTTTGTTAGATTATTTAGTCTCATACGCTATGTATTTTTCTGTCGAAGTTCTTCGTTTTGCAAAGTCGTAAAACCACCCGCTACTCTTGTCACCACGGTGACAGCACACGCAGCGGCAAAACAATACGCAATAACAGCAAAATGCTGTGGCCATATACAAAACGCAAGGAAAACCAGAATAGTTTCTGTACCCTCAGTAAGCCCCTGCATATAGTAGAAACTTTTATTGGAAAATTGCGGGCGCTCAATTTGAAACTTTTCTGCGGCTACCGCGAAGGCTAAAAAGCTGCTGCCAGTACCAATGAATGTAGCCATAAGCAGCATGGCAGGGATGCCCCACTCTGCGGTGTTAGCAATACCAAAAGCAAGGGGAACCGCCGCATAAAAAAGAAAATCCAGACAGATATCCAAATACCCGCCCGCGCTACTGCTGCTTTTCTGATAACGAGCAAGCTCGCCATCAATTCCATCAAATATTCTATTTGCGATAATGCATGCCAGCGCAGCCATCCACCAGTTAAGAATTATTAAAGGCACCGCTAATAAACCTATCAAGAAACCCGCTACGGTAACGTGATTTGGCGTAATACAGCGTTTATCTAATGCTCGAACAATAGGCTTAAGGAGTGGTTTTATGAATGGGGTAACTTTGGCGTCTAACATGGCAATAACTCAAAGGTTTGTCCGCCAGCCGCTACAGCGTCGTCACTATCGTGAGTGACTAATAGAGCTGGAATTCCTCGACAGCGCAGCTGCTCAAGAGTCCACGTACGAATTTGATCCCGCAGCGCGGTATCAAGCTTGCTAAATGGCTCGTCGAGCAACACCGCTCGTGGCTCTGCAGCCAACGAACGCAACAAAGAAATGCGGGCTTGTTGTCCGCCAGAGAGTGTCGTTACCGCTCTATTTTGCATCCCTTCTAAACCTACGGCCTCGAGCATGTTCGATACCGACTCCCGCTTCTTACTTACCGAATATCTTTTGGTCTTAGGCATAGCAAAAATAATGTTTTGTTCTACCGTCATATGTTCAAACAAAAGCGCATCTTGAAACATAATGCCGATACCTCTTAAATGAGGCGGCTTATCGTCTATAGATTGATTATCTATCAGTATCTTTCCTGTCATAGAAAATGGTGTAGCAAGGTGACCGGCAATGGCTTGAAGCAGCGTCGACTTGCCCGAACCACTTGGGCCCATCACCGATAACACTTCCCCTTTATTAACAGTTGCGTCGAGAGAAAGCATAAGCGAGCCGTCTTTAAAAATATTGAGCTGCTTTAGATGAAGTGCCAATTAAGACCCCCTAAATGGTTGCGGTGAAGTGGTTTTATTATTGATTTGTACTTTCCGAGGCGTGAAAAGCACACCGGGCAACCACCATGCGAGTAAAAATCCGACAAGTGGCAATACAGCTTGAATAATGACATAGGCAGCACTAAGCCGCATACTGCTACCCGATGCTGCTGCAACAGCCTCAGTAGTCACTGTGGATATAGCGCCGCCGGTAGCAAGTAATGTCGGTAAATATTGACTAAAGCTAATGGCTAACCCCAAGGCAAATGCCACCATTATTGGTCCAGCCAACAGCGGCAATTTAATAGATAAGAAAACGCGTATAGGCGACTTTCCAAGGCTCTGCGCCACCATTGCGTAGCGACTATCTAGCTTACGATAGGCTATGGCCAGCGATAAGAACACATAAGGCATGACGTAAACGATATGTGCAATGTAGACGTGAAACCACACGGCATTTTTAAGCGCAATTTGTTGAAACCACACTAACCCATACAAAAACGCCACACCGGGTACAAGTAAAGGCAGAAATAAGGCAATATTCAACAGCGCTCCAGCGTTTGATTGGTAGGAATGTGCTTTATCAGGAGCTCGATTAAAAGAACCAAGCACCTCATTTTCTAATGCTAGTAGCACTAACACCAATGCAGTCAAGCTTACCATGCCTCCTAATATTAAAGTATTAATGATAGGTTCTAACGCCGCTTCAAGAACACTTTGCCAGTGAAGTACCGTTAACCCAGAGGGAAGCACTTGGGGGAAAGGCCAGTGTTGTGCAACAGAAAACAACACCAAATTAAAAAGCGTGCCCGCAACAAGCACGGCATAGCCAGCAACAACGAATAACGAAAGTAGTTTTAGCCCATCATCGCCAAAGGTTCGCTTTCCCGAAAGCCAACTGCGCTCACCTAACCAGGCTAAGATGTTCTCGATAAGTATTACTAACCCAATAGCAACGGCTGCAACGCCCACCTGCACAACTGCCGCGGCAGAAGCCATTAAGCGCATAGATAAATCGATGTGATTAAACCAATGCAGTACAGCTACCGCCAACGTACTTGGGTTATTGGGGCCAAGTATTAAAGGAATTTCTACGTTTGATACGGCAAAAACTAAAACAGCAAGCAGTGGAAGTCGAATTTGCGGGTACAGCACGGGTAAAATCAGTTTAAAAAAGACAGATATTGACGAGTAGCCAAGTGAAACACCCACATTGAAATACCCGTTTATTTTTTCTTTAATTAGCGGCTGAGACATAACACTAAGCGCCATAAGCAATATAAATGGCACTTCCTTTACTATCAAAGCCAGTACAATGCCCAAACCCAGTTCATCAAAGAGAAAATATGACTGACTTGAAGAGGGAATTGCATCAGAATCAAAGGTAAAGAGCCGAGCGAAAAAGCCCGATGGACTGAGTAAAAACAGAAGTGAAATGGACGCCGCAGCATGTGGTAGCACCAAAAACGGACTAAATAACCCCTGCAACCAAGACAACACTCTTGTGCGATAAAATACCGCTAACAGGCTAAACGCGCACAAGCATGCAATAAGCGTAGATGCCGCCCCAGTAGTTAAAGACAGCGCGATCATTTCTGCTGCATCATCGAGCGCAAACAATCGTGCAAACACATCCATACTTACTGCATTGGCACCAATGGCGGGAAAATACCCAAATGCGGGCAATACCACACCTACTACCCCGGCCAGTACCGGCACGGTTAGCAATATCAGTAGCAACCACCTTGCTAGTATTGTTACACGATAAAAGTAATTGCTATAACCTATCATCAGTAACGCGCACCATATCGTTCTTCCCAGGCCTGTCTAAGGGCATCTGTCCAGCTGGTATGCGGCTCTGCAAAGAGCAAAGTGGACTGGGTTTTATCCAATGCGGAGGGGTGCGATTGCGTAGTACTAAACAGTGCCTGTTCTGCTTGCGAGAGCTTAGACATCGCTAATACTGTGTCATCGCCCCACACCTGCACGCGCTGCTTTTTTGCCTGAGCTTCTGGCGACAAAAGAAAATTGACCACAGCTTTTGCCTCTGCTTTGTTGGCAGAATTAAACGTTAACCCAATAAAATGAACATTGGCCAAACTTCCGTCCGACATTGAATAGGTGCGGATATCTAATGGCAAGTCGAATCGTTCAACGGCACTTGGAATTTCAGCCGCAGTAAATGAAAACGCTAACGATAACTCGCCGCTGCCAACCATTCTTTGCAGCTTCGACGCTTGGCGCACAAAATATTCCCCCTTTTGCCATAAGTTAGGGTGTAACTGATCGAGGTACTGCCATAATGCGGGGGTAATTTGGCTCAGAGCCGATGGCGTTACCGGCGCATAAAAGAGTTCGCTTTGCGCTTGGTTTAGTGCAATAGCAACATACTTAACAAAACTTATACCCAGGTAATCTGTGGGTACCGGATAGGTGAAGCGTCCTGGGGCTTGTTGAGCGAACTGCATCAGCTCATGAATATTTTTCGGAACAGTGAGATTGAGCTTTTCAAGGTGCGTCTTACGATAATAAAACACCATCGACGCCTTGCCCCACGGAGCCTCCATTCCCTCGGTTGGCTCGCCAAAGTCAGTTATCATCGCGGGGTTATCTTCTGGATTGGTGAGGGCGAAATTATCGATATCGTTTACCCAATTTTGAACAAGCAGGCCGTGCTTTTTCATGGCCGCAAAGTTCTCGCCATTAATCCAAATTAAATCAACACTGCCATTAGAGTTATTTCCCGCCGCTTTTTCAGCAAGTACCCGAGAAACGGCATCACTGGTATCTGCCAACTTCACGTGCTGCAACCGAATACCGTATTTGCTTTCAACTTGTTGAGCTACCCATTGCAAATAGCTGTTTACCTGTGCACTACCTCCCCATGCGTGCAGTCGCACTACTGCCTCTGACATGGCATATCTACTGGTAAAAATACCTATAAATACCACTAAAGCGTAAAGGCACGTTTTTATGCGCATATTGATTGTATATTCACTGCAAAAGTCACTAATACACTCTCTTACCTATTTATTTAAGGTTTAACATCGTTCAGTGACCAGTCGTAATCAAGATAGTCCACTTCTACTTCACCGCTAGTTATAGCGTCAACTTGCGACTGATTTAAAGACATTGCTTCACGATATAAAACAATAAACTCTTTTACCGTTGATGTTCCTTTCCAATTTTTTTCGAAATCGCCTTCGTACCAAGTGAAAATTTTCGACAGGTAAAGGGTATTGCCTTTCATAGTGTTTCTAGTGCTGTCACCCAGAAAACGTTTGGTTTGATCTTCAAGTTGTTTATCAAGTTGCTCGCCAATATATGCCTCTTCCCGAAGTGCTGGGCAACCGACACTTGCGCAATTTACTGCAAAGTGAATTCGTGGCTCGCTGTATTTATTGTCACCCCGGATAAGGTTGTGCTCTATATCATCTAAAGAGCGCGACTTGCCTAAAAGCGGGGCTATGTCTTTTTTCCAAGGGGAAGAAAAGAAACCACCTAGGTCGCGAATAGAGTCAAGAGACGGGTACTCAGTAAGGATCAGGTTTATGGTGTAGGCGTTGTACGCGTTGATTAGAAAGGCAAGCTGAGTATTCTCATCCCAACTGCCAAAGGTTTTAGGCGGCACGGCAGCGAGTTGATTAAGATAATCGCTCAGTGCTTTCTGATCGCGCTTAAAACCTTCATAGTTAACTTGAGTACTGGCGCCGTCGTTTATAGTGACAACATGCTTGTTGAGCAACGAATTATATTTATCGTGCAATTTACTGTCGGCCAATGCCTGTACTGAAGTAACGGCGAGAATACCAATTAGTAACTTATATAGTGACTTATTTAGTAACTTACACCCTAAACGCAAAACGCTGCTTCTCGCGTTAATTAAGGCCGCAACATATACATTGCCGCAAACCCGTGTAATAAACGCACTCATTAATAAACTCTTCATTTTATTTACCATGGTTTTATTAGCCGCAAAAAATGTAGAAACCGGTATTAACCTCTGCGCCAAGTATGGAATTTTTCAACATAGCTAAGCAGCTTTTCTGGCGCATTCGCTCTTTTCCAGTTACCCGCTGCATACTTTGCTCCTTCAGCCCATGTTGGATACGTATGAATAGTGCCCAAGATTTTGTTAAGCCCTAAATCGTGCTTCATAGCTATAACGAACTCTGCCAATAAATCACCCGCGTGTTCAGATACTATGGTGACGCCCAGTATTTTATCTTTACCCGGCGGTGTTAGTACTTTAATAAACCCTTTGCGCGAACTCTCTGTTACCGCTCTGTCTAACTCAGCAAACTCGTAGCGGGTTACCTCTACATCAATATCTTGCTCACTGGCGTCCCTTTCACTTAGCCCTACTCGGGCTACTTCGGGGTCGACAAAGGTAGTCCAAGGGATCACGCTATAGTCCACTTTAAACTTTTTAAATGTGCCGAATAAAGCATTTACCGCGGCATACCACGCTTGATGAGCCGCCACGTGGGTGAACTGGTATGGACCAACGACGTCCCCCGCTGCAAAAATGTTGGGCATTAGCGTTTGTAGGTACTCATCGGTGTCTATGGTTTTATCAAACTGTATGCCTAGATTTTCTAAACCAAAGCCGTTAAGTCTCGCTTTGCGTCCCACTGCAATAATTACTTCGTCATAAGCGATGTCTATTTCGGTACCATTTTTGGCAACAACTAACACTTTTTCTACACCGCGCTTTTCAAAACGCAACGCATCATACTCAGTTAATACATTGACATCGCTGTCTTTCAACACAGACTCGACATATTCGGCCACATCGCTATCTTCGCGCCCCATTAAACTAGGTGCCTTTTCAACCTGAGTCACACGGCTTCCCAAACGGGCAAACGCCTGTGATAACTCACAGCCAATGGGCCCTCCGCCAAGGACGATTAGCCTTTTGGGGGCTTCATCTAGGTCAGCAAATTTTGTCCAAAGGGTGTCTGAGGTAACGTAACCACTTTCTTCAATACCCGGCAGTGGCGGCACAAAAGGTCGGGCCCCAGTGGCAACAACAATCGTCTTTGTCGTAAGACGCTGTGTTTCACCGTCATTGGTTTTTATTTCTACCGTCCACGGGTCGATGATAGTGGCATAGCCCTTTACTACGTCTACACCTAAATTAGTGTAACGTTCAACACTGTCGTTCGGGGCGATTGTGGCTATGATTTCATGTACCCGCTTAATCACGCGTTTAAACGACATGGTGGGTGTAACGCTATCTAGTCCGTAATTATCTGCATTGCGCATTTGGTGGGCCACTTTCGCAGTTTTTATTATGGCTTTACTTGGAACACAACCGTAATTAAGGCAGTCACCTCCCATTTCACCGGCTTCGACAAGGGTTACTTTGGCTTTCACTGCCGCGGCAATATAGCTGGTTACCAGACCACCAGCGCCAGCTCCAATCACCACAAGATTTCGATCGAAGCTAGAAGGTTTGGTGTAGCCTTTATAGACGCGGCGTCTATTTACAACAGCAACAATACCTTTAGCAATCCAAGGGAAGACGCCAAGCAAAACAAAAGATAAAAGCAACCCAGGCGATAAAATTCCGGAAAGGCTATCAATTTGTGCAAGCTGGGTACCAGCGTTAACATATACAATAGTGCCAGCAAGCATCCCTACCTGACTGACCCAATAGAATGTCCACGTTTTTAATGCGGTTAGCCCCATCAATAAGTTAATCAGGAAAAAAGGAAATACCGGTACTAACCTTAGGGTAAATAGATAAAAAGCCCCTTGCTTTTCAACGCCTTCATCAATTTTCTTGAGCTTTTCTTTAAACTTATTTCGCACCGTGTCACGAAGCACAAAACGGGCTACGAGAAAGGCTAGCGTTGCACCAATGCTTGACGCAAACGAGACAATAATAAGCCCCTGAAACAACCCAAAAAGTGCTCCGGCAGCCAGCGTAAGAATAGCGGCTCCCGGTAACGAAAGTGCCGTTACCGCTACATACACAGCAAAGAAAATAGCAATGCTGAGCACTGGGTTTTCTGCTATTTGTGTTTTAAACGTGTCTAACGACCCTTTCATTCCCTCAAGCGTTAAGTACGTGTTCAAATCGAAATAGAAAAAACCATAAGCAGCCGCAGCCATAAGCGCAAGCAGCGCAATTTTCTTAAACATCGTAATTCCTTATTTGCGCTTAAAACGCATATTGCATGGTGAACTGAACGTGACGGGGTACATTTGGCATCACGAGTGTTGCGCCAAAAAAGCCGCCTTCGAACAGTGGCTGCCAATTCTCTTGGTCGGTAACGTTAATTACGTCGGCACGTAATCTCAGCTGCTCGTTAATTTGATAATCTGCATTCAGATCGAGGGTGTATTGATCTCGAATTTTAACGGTTTGCAAAAAATCGAGTGGAAACGATTTTGTATAAAGTGCGCTAGCGCCAACGGCAAATTTGTCATTAACCTGCCAGCCTGCATTCATCGACACCATTTGTGGGGGGATTCCCTGCACCCGACTATCTGATGGTGCGAAAGCTGCAAATGAGGGAGAGCCAACGCCTGTGCCGTTGATAATATCTGGACGGCTGTTATCAAAGGCATCAATGACCTGTGCTGTACCCTGAAACGCGGCCGAGTTATCAAACCTTGCATCTAGATAGCTGTAAGCTGCATTTACCCAAACATCATCTAACTGATAGAACACTTGTAATTCCGCACCCTTTGTTTTAACGCCGCTGTTGCTGCCGTCCCGGTTGCGCAAGCTGCGGGTTTGATCAAACACAGAAGCCTCGGCATACCATGCCTCGCTTGGCGCATACTTCAAACCTATTTCGTACAACGTATTTTCTGTTGCAAAATTTTGTGGATCTATTTGATTGTTGCCACCAAGTGCCGTACCGCCAGCCATGCTGTTAGACGTGGCGTCGTTTTGCGAAACCGCGCCATAGGCATTTATCGCGTTTGTTAGTTTATACACAGCGCTAAATTGATAGCTGGTTAAGGTATCGCTGAAAGTATCCGAGGCAGCATCAACACCCTGTGGAGCCAATGGGTCTCGGGCTTCAACGTGGTAGTAGTCTAAGCGCAAACCTGCAATGGTGGTGAGCTTGTCGGTCCATGTAGACTGCTGCTGAACCGCCAAACCGGTTTGCCATGACGTCGAGTCGGTGGTATCAGATAAATTAAAATCACCAGCCCCGTCACCGTCTACATCGTATTGTGCACCGGGAGAAACAAATAGTCCGGGGCGCAATTGAACCAGTCTTGCTTTTTGTTCATCGGTAAGGGGAATAACACGGTTAGAAATAGGCCCAGTTAAATCAATTGGGTTGTCGGCTTCGGTGGTAAACTGGCTGTAACCGAGCACATCGTTGTATCGAATTGCCAGGCCAAACGTAGTGGTTTGCGTATCGGACCAAGCTACGTCAACTTCAGTTCTGTTTTCAAAAGTATCTGCACCATCAATGATTTCTACAAAACTATTTTGAGCAATTTCTTCACGCTCAAGATATTGGTAATACGACAGATTTCTAATAGCGATATTTTCGGCGTATTGATATTCAAGACCACTTCGAATAACCGTAGTTTTTGCACCGTTAATGTCGTTTGGGTTGGTAAATACTCTATTGCGAGGGATCACTACTTCGCCGGTTGGTGAAATAACGGCTCCGGCTCCAGGCACTGTGCTGCCGTTAGGCTGTGTGCCCTGCCCTGTAATATAAAGCCCTTCGTCGATAAGCGCTTGCGTGGGCCTATTTATACCCGCGTTGTCTGGATAGTCTGTGTCGTAATATTCCGCGCTTATATCCCACGTTAAGGCATCACTTGGTGTGTATCGGTAGGCAATAAACAAATTAACGCTGTCGCGTTCGGCAAAATCGTAAAAACTACCGTGGTCTAAATACTCTGCACTCACGCGAATACCGCTAACGCCCTCGTCAATGGCAGTGCTTACGTCTAGCTGCGCAGAATATTGATCCCAGCGACCAGCACGCAAGGTAGCCTTACCTCTTGTTTCGTCGGTAGATGCCACCTTGGTTTGTAAATTAACAAATCCGCCATTGCGCTGCGTACTGCCAAACAATACCGGCGATGGACCTTTCACCACGTCTACTTGCTCTACGCCATTAAATGACAGCGGCAGGCCAAAACCATTGTTCCCTGCCTGACGACGAATACCATCTTGAAAAAGCTCACCTAACTGGCCTCTAATACTTGGCAAACTTGGCGTACCAAAGCCACTGGATGCATAGGCATTAGGCGCAGCTTTTACAATGTCGTGTAAATCATCAATATTAAATCTTTCTAGTGCCTCACTAGACAAAGATGTTACAGAGCGAGGAGTGTCAGCCACAGACATGCCAGCACCAAAAATACCTTTTAGCTGATTATCGCCGGGATTTAAATTGCCTATTAACGATGCGTTTCCTTTAACCTCTACAACCTCTATGTCTTTTTCTTGCATATCTTGTTCTTGAGATTGTTGCCCATATACGCCCTGACTAACGGCTAACGCGAGGGCACTGATGGCGAGGTTTACTACAATTTTCATGTCTGTTTTCCGATGTTTTTATATTATGTGACAAGACCGATACGATATTAAAAAAATTTCAGAGCACATTTTCTTTTTTATTAGTTTTGAAATATTTACCCGCAAATACCGTTCTTCATTAGCCATACTTTTAATTTTATCCTTGGAGACCATCAATGGGTCTATCTAGCGTTACTCCCTCTACCTCAACCGCGTCTGCCTCAACCGCTGGCGATGTTATTGCTGCTCGACTGCCTTGGGTACTGCTATCCCTGCGTATTACCGTGTTTATCGTAATGTTTGTGTGGACATTGGATAAATTTGTCAATCCTGCCCATGGCATGGCGATATTCGAAAAATTTTACGGCATAGGTGGCGTGCCGGAACTTGCAGTATATATCATGGGAGCTTTTCAGTTAGTCCTTGTTTTTGCCTTTGTTTTTGGTTTAGCAAAACGCTACACGTACGGACTTATTTTTCTACTCCACGGCGGCTCTACGTTATCGTCGTTTCCACAGTACATTGACGCGTTCAATCACCTGCTTTTCTTCGCTGCCTGGCCGATGTGGGGAGCATGCTTTGCACTTTATTTATTGCGTGATGCAGACACCAAATTTACCCTCAGAAAAACTCAGGCGTCTTAATCGAGGGTTTAATGTTAAGATTGAGCTGTGGCAGCTCGGTAAAGGTGCTGCCACTCTTGTTCTGTAACCGGCATAATTGAAAGCCGCCCACCTTTTTTAACCAACGCAATTTCAGTGATATCAGGCATAGCTTTTATCTTCGCTAGCGGCAAAACCTTGTCGAAAGCCTCAACATATTTTACGTCAACACAAAACCATTTAGGGTTTTCCAATGTTGACCTAGCATCGTAATACGGAGATTCAGGGTTAAACTGACTAACGTCTGGATAGCCCTCTTTTACCACTTCAGCAACGCCAGCAATGCCTACAGATTTGCAGCTTGAATGGTATATGAATACCTTATCTCCTCGCTGTACGCCGTCGCGTAAAAAGTTTCTTGCTTGAAAGTTTCTCACGCCGTCCCAAGGCTCAGTTTGCTGAGGTCGGCGGGCTAAATCACTAATGGAAAATGCGTCGGGTTCGGTTTTAAATAACCAGAAGGCCATGGTGAACATCTCATTGCTATGGAACTATGAAGTTGAGTATACAAAGCTCGGTTATTTAATGACAGCGCTATACCGCCCATGCCCCAACACTGCTATAATCGCCGCTCAATTCTGAAAATTTGCCTAAGCGCTTTTCAGGCAAATTCTGTTTATTCAAAATGTGATCATTATGCAAGCCACCATTAAAGCCGACCGCAGTCTGTTTTCCTACCCTAAATACTGGCCCCACTGTCTTGGTACAGCGCCGTTTCTTCCTATGTCGAGAGAAGAGATGGACGCACTAGGATGGGACAGCTGTGACGTTATATTAGTAACCGGCGATGCTTATGTTGATCACCCAAGCTTTGGTATGGCTGTTATTGGGCGTGTTTTAGAAGCCCACGGATTTCGCGTAGGGATCATTGCCCAGCCAGATTGGAAGAGCAAAGACGACTTTATGAAGTTGGGCAAGCCCAATCTGTATTTCGGTGTCACTGCGGGCAACATGGATTCCATGATCAACCGCTACACCTCAGATAAAAAGCTACGCCACGACGATGCTTACACACCCGGCAATGTGGGCGGTAAGCGCCCCGACAGAGCGGTAACCGTATATGCACAGCGCTGTAGAGAAGCGTTTAAAGGCGTACCAGTTATCGCTGGTGGTATTGAAGCAAGCTTACGTCGAATTGCTCATTATGATTACTGGAGTGAAAAAGTACGCCGCTCTGTGCTTTTTGACTCAAAAGCCGACATGCTTTTCTTTGGAAATGCTGAGCGCCCGCTTGTTGAGGTTACTCACCGTTTAGCGGCTGGAGAGAGCATTGCAGACATGCGCGATATACGCGGTACCGCTATTATCGTTAAAGAGGCGTTACCAGAATGGCAAGGCGTCGACTCCACCTCACTTGATCGCCCGGGAAAAATAGACCCAATTCCAAGCCCCTACATAATGGAGCCAGAATGCGATTCACAGGAGAAGGATAGTAAAAGCAGTGAAGCGCCCGATGCATCACCGATTGTTATTCAGCCGCCGCAAAAGGAAAAGGAAAAGCGCAAACCTTGGGAAAATGTGTACGTAAAACTACCGGCATATGAAACAGTAAAAGATAACAAAACGTTGTATGCGCATACATCCCGTATTCTTCACCAAGAAACTAACCCTGGTTGTGCTCGTGCGCTCATGCAGCGACACGGCGACAGACACATTTGGATAAACCCACCCGCAATGCCTCTTGAAACTGAGGAGATGGATGCGGTTTTCGATTTGCCCTATCAACGAGTTCCTCACCCTGCGTACGGCGATGCGAAAATTCCTGCCTACGACATGATACGTTTTAGTATTAACATTATGCGTGGTTGTTACGGCGGCTGCACTTTTTGCTCTATCACCGAGCACGAAGGCCGAATTATACAAAGCCGCTCAGAAGACTCCATCATTCGAGAAATAGAGCAGATTCGCGATACCGTTCCAGGCTTTACCGGTGTGATATCCGATTTAGGTGGTCCCACCGCCAACATGTATCGTCTGCGCTGTAAAAGCCCTAAAGCTGAGGCAACCTGTCGTCGCCCCTCTTGCGTGTACCCGAGTATTTGTGCCCATATGGACACCGATCACAAACCCACTATCGATTTATATCGCCGGGCGCGTAATTTACCGGGCATTAAGAAAATACTTATTGCTTCAGGTGTTCGTTACGACTTAGCCATTGAAGATCCTGAGTACATTAAAGAGCTGGCCTTACACCATGTAGGTGGCTATCTAAAAATTGCTCCTGAACATACCGAAGAAGGCCCTTTGTCCAAAATGATGAAGCCGGGCATGGGCACATACGACAGGTTTAAAGCGCTTTTTGACAAGTACTCTGAAGAAGCAGGCAAAAAACAGTACTTAATTCCGTATTTTATTGCCTCGCACCCGGGTACTACCGACGAAGACATGCTTAGTCTTGCAATATGGCTTAAAGAAAATAAATTTAAGCTAGATCAAGTGCAAAACTTTTACCCGTCACCCATGGCTACTGCAACAACCATGTATCACACAGAGGTAAATTCTCTGCGCAAAGTGACGAAAGACAGTGAAGAGGTGCCATCAGCAAAAGGTGAAATTCACCGCCGCCTGCACAAGGCTATGCTGCGTTATCACGACCCTAAGAACTTTGCTCAAATTCGCCAAGCGCTAGTCAAAATGGGCAGAGAGGATTTGATTGGTAGAGGACCACAGCACCTTGTGCCACCTGAGAGCGCCAACGAAAAACGCCAGAAAGCCCAAAAAGGCCGTCGCGGAGAGCGCGCGTTAACTAAACACACAGGTTTGCCACCATCATTCCAGCGCGAATCTAATGGCAAAAAGTCTAACCGTGTGAATAGCCAAGGCAAAAGCAGCGGCGATACTACAAAAAGTAACGCAGGAAAGGCATCAGGTAACAGACCACCAAAGTCTCGCGGTCAGCGTCAGCAACCAACCAGCAAACGTTAACTGCACCTTTGTCAAAGCGTAGTGGATTGCTCTTAACAAGCGAATAACGCTGAATACGAAGAAAGCTTAATAAAAATGAGGAGGCCTCTTACTCTTAAATGCTAATTAGAGCAGTAAGAGGCCTTTACGCTTTAACCCTATTCGGCAGAGGCGACACACGTAACACCAGCAAGGGCAGTTAGGTTTGCGCTTGTGTCACTCGCCTCATCACTAGCACTCACTTTACTTACCTTGTTTTCATAGCGAAGAAAGCAACTATCGCCCTGTTTTAACAGGGTAAATACAAAAGCGGGATTATTATGCCGTCCCTGAATGGGTAGCCCTCGATTGTCTTGTATAGCTTTGCGCTCAATAGTTACCGTGGACGATGTAGTAAAAGCGTTACTAGCCAGGGTTATTGATTGCCCGCTTAATTGCGCACTCATCGCTGCTTTTATTTCAGCCAGTTGTTTTGACACTTGCTTGGCAGAAGTTTTTGACAACAGCGCAGGCTGAAATGGCAAATCGGTGCTTGGCATTTGTGTTTGCTCTGATTTCGCTGATTTCGCTGAAAGCTCGGCGCAACCAGCGATAAGCAAAACCGTGCCCACTATAAACGTTGCAGAAATTGTCCTGCCTTGCCCAAGATTTAATCGCCCAAGACACCATCGTCCCAGATAGCACAGTCCCAGACCCCTTTGCCTCATAACCATTATTGTTTTTCTCTTAAAATAGGCTCGTTAATTTTATTGTGCAAAATTAACGCATCGCGTTCTCTATGAGGAGCTTTAATTGCCAACGATGTTTTCGCTGTACCGAAACTCGACTGCACTTGCTGACTTTGTTCTGCAACTGCTGTGCCTTCTGTACCAGCAGCACTTGCTGGACATGAACCAGTTTGAGCGTACGCAAGGGCCGCGGCTAACATACCTTCATTAGCGTCACCTAACGGATTCGTGAAGTCATCTGCCACTGAGCAGCCTGGTAACTCAAAGGCAAAGTTGGGTGTAGAAGTAGGAATGAATCCATCTGCAAAATCACCGAACCCTTTATTATTTACGCCTTGAAATTGAATAGTAAAATACGTAGTGCCGCAGTTGTCGGTAGGATAAAAACCATACGGTTTACCGCAAGTAGGAGAGCCTATTTGTACCACCTCAACATCAATGCCTCGTAATGAGTTGATAACAGCTTCGCTCGCTGAGCAAGTCGAGCCGGTAGTAATGACGTAAACCGTACTCACCGACAAGCTAGGTAGTAACCTATTGGTAAGGACTCCCTCGTTATAATCTATTTCGTTAGAATAAAATGGCGTCGGTCTAATGGTACCGCCAGTAACGGGGTTGGTTGTTGGGTACTTATCATTAAATTGCAATGTTTCAAATATTGCGTTGTTCGTCTGGTTTGGCCCCGCCACCATATAAGACAACTGTGACGCTAACGCTAACAGCCCTCCTCCGTTGTAACGCAAGTCAATGACCAGCTCAGTCACATTATTATCAATAAATTGCTCGAAGGTGGAAATTAATGAATCTTGGGCTGTGCGAATGAAAGTATTAAATTGGAAGTACCCTACCTTACCTATGTCAGTATCGAGGATCCGAACATTTTGCACCGGAGAGACTTCAATATTTGCCGAGGTAACGCTCACCGTCAGTTCACTGCCATCAACTAAGTCGAAGGTAAAGTTAGTTGTTTTTCCACTTTCAGAAGGAAACAAGCCTGCGTTTATCACATCAACCGCTTCTTGCGTATTCGCGTTAACGAAGTCAACACCATCCACAGTTTTTAATGATGCGCCACGTGGAATACCTGCCTGAGCAGCAGGTGAATTGGGTTCTGTGTACTGCACAATAAGCTCGCGCGGGGTCACTAAACTGACAAATTCCCATTCAAAACCATATCCCGATGAGACGCCGGTTTGGGTAAGCGTATTATATTCATCTGTTGCCCGAGAGAAGTGAAAATTATCTTTGAGTGTTCCGGTTGGGGTTAACTCCGTTGTTTTAAGTTGATCGAAGTAACCCGCAATTGTGAAATTTGCCGGGTCGTTATCTTCAACTTCGTCATACCAGAGGTAAGTGTCATTGGTCCATGAACGCATCCACAGCTTTTCATCCATAGCTGTGCCCTGCTCATCTGGATACGCGTTTCCAGAAAAAGGATCGATACCACTTCTAGGTGCTACGCATTGATTGATAAACTCAGACTCAGGTTCATAAACTCCCGCTTGCCAAACAGGCTCGCTGGGAGTTTCTGCTGCAGGAGGAGCAACGGATATGGGATCTGGTGTAGTTGAGGATGAGCCACTTCCACCACAGGCAGAGAGTGCGGTGACAATACAGGCGAGAGAAAACCAGCTCTTTACATCTACGACTTTCATTAATTCGCTTCCTTCTATAAAGCAGCTATATCTGCTCATGAGTTTTACGAGACCATATTAACTCGGCATTGATTGTATAGCTCAGTATCAAACCACTGATTTAACCGAGAGGTTTGCTCAACACGCCTAGTTCGCACTCGTTCTAACATTACCTATTACCAAGATATTGCCACAAGGCTTTCGTGTTTAACATTTATTGAGTTTAAATTTTTGTAAACAAATGCAAAGCAAGCACAAGCGAAAAAATCATTTTCTAATGGGTAAAAAGCCCACATCTGTCTCGGTCAAGCTTGAAAGATAAAGTCCCTCGGCTGTTTGAAGTACTCCTGTGGTAAAAGAGTATTCTCCAGAAGGTGATTGAAGGCTTTCTATTATTTCTCCTGTTGGGCCTACTTTTATAACGTGACCGTATTTTACTGCTTTTGGCCTAAGTGCAGCAGGAAACCTCTGGATGATAGTTCGCAACAAGGGTTTGTTTGACAGGTAATCGATTAACTTATTTCGGGGTGTTGCCAGCCCAACCCAAAGACTTCCCTCGCTGGTAATACTCAGATTGTCGGGAAAACCTGGCAAGTTATCGACAAAAGTTTCAACCGAACCGGCTTTGGGACCTTGCAACCAATAACGCAGAATACGGTAACTTCCGGTCTCATTAACAAATACGCAATCTCCATTATTCGACACCGCTACGCCATTGGCAAAAACAAGCCCGCTTATAAGTACCCGGCTCACTTTGGTTGCTGGGTTAAATTCAATAAGCTTTCCGTTACCTCTATGCTCCATAATTTCCAGCAAGCTTGCATTTAAGGTGCCCTCGAAGCGCTGGGCAGAAAATTTTGAGGTGGCATCCGTTAAATAAATTACGCCATTTTCGGCTACATCGACGTCGTCTGCATAAACAATATCTGCGCTTTCTTGCTCGTCTAGTTCAACGGTAATGTTTCCTGTTTTATCTATTTTTAGCAACCCCATATGAGCATCTGCCACATACAAATTGTCGGCACTATCATAGGCCAGCCCAAGTGGTCTGCCGCCAGTATTTACCCATGGTTTAAACACTGTATCGCTTGGTCCCTTGAGCAAAATATTCCCTGAGTGACTGGAAACAGCAATAACTCCTTTGCTATTGATGGCAAAGTCCTCAGGTCCATAATCGCTTCCCATGTCAATACGCTGAACTTTATCGAGTTTATTGTTAGTCTTGAGTGTTTTAACCAACCCTTGACTTGAGGGCGCTTGCCAAGAAACCGGGTCAATTGAAACCGGCCAAAACAAAAGGTAAACCACAGTGAAAAGTAATAAAAAAAGAAACAATAAAAATAATGCGCGCAAAAGGTTTCTCCGACTGTTTTTTTAGAGCTTATCAACTTAATCAACAGTAACCGCTTTTTTTTGATTATAAGCTGTTATTCACTAAGCCCACTCTTTGCCTTAAGTTTAACCAGCGTTTAGATGGCTACGCATAGAAATCGCAAGTAAAATTACAATTCATTAAGTATCAATCTTTTGCAGTACCAAGCTATGTATTAACACTAACCATAATCTGTGCCGAAAGGTTTGTGTAGTTCTATATGTATTTCTTACTGTTTAGCACCCTTGTAGTTATATTGGGGGGAATGGTGACCTTTCAGGCACTTTTCGCCCCTCTTGTGTTTATCAAATTACCGAGTGATGTAGCACGTCCCTTCATACGAAAATTTTTTCCGTTTTACTATTTATACTTCGGCGCACTTTCCGCTATAGCGACCGTTGCCGCTGCGGTTGATACACGATGGGAACAGGTATTCATTCTTGTTCCAGTTACACTGGGTTTTGTTATAAGCCGGCAAATACTCATGCCGTTGGCAAACGAAGCCACTGATAGTCAACAAAACAGTAAATTTCAGCTTTATCATCGTTTAACTGTGTTGATTAACACGGTGCAGCTTGTTGCGCTAGCGCTGTGTATGTACTGGCTCATTCCGTCGCCGCTCGCGTATGGAGGGTAATGATTATGTCGTCAATCAGTAAAAGCGTGTTATCTCGCACTAGCGCAAAGGTAGATAAAGAGTTGCGAGCAAGCCACGCCGGAGAAACAGGTGCGGTGTGGATTTATCGCGGCGCCCTAACCGCAGAATTTCTGGTTAGTTTGGTGAGTTTCTCTCGCTCCCCCCATAAAAATAACAAAGCGCTTAGCGTTAAGGCATTTGCCAGCGAACATCTGCAAACAGAGAAAACGCACCTAAGCATATTCGAGAACGAAATGCCCACGTTTCGCGGCAGTTATATGCTGTTGCTATGGATGATTGCGGGTTTCCTAACCGGCTTTATTCCTCGCATATTGGGGCATAACTGGTTCTTCTACACAATTTACTGTGTTGAATATTTTGTCGACCAGCATTACGAGGCGCAGTGCTGTTTACTTGAGAATGTTGACCCTTTGCCAAGCGAAGTACTACGAAAATTCAGGCAGTGCCAACAAGACGAACAAAGTCATCGAGACGAGGCCTATCAAGCAATGACATCAACACCTTCCTTTACGATGAAGCTGTGGGGTAAGATTGTGGGTAAAGGCTCAGCAGCGGCAGTCGCTGTCGCAAAGCTCATCTAATTTGAACAGTATTAATACACACGGTAGGCATGGGAAAGCGAAATAGGCTACGAGAACCAAGACAATGTGATAAGTGCAATGTTGAAGCCGACATTCAATTTCGTGTTTGGTTTGAAGACAAGTGGCACATTGTATGTAAGCAGTGTCAGCTGGAAGCTTCTGATGCATCTGATTACATGTATGGCGGTACATGGAAACGTAAAAAGCGACATTGATAGCAAATTAGCTATGCCTGCTAAATATGCCTTCTAGCGTTACCGACCATCTTTACCGACCAGCTTTATCAACCAAATAACGTGTTTAATTTACACACTCTTGCCACTTTTCGACTAATTGTACTTCCGCAAAGAATGAAAATAGCGGAAGATATACGCATAACGCAACATGGCCCAAGCACGCTTATATCAGTTTTTGCTTGAAGGCCATCGAAAACAAGGTAAGACAATGCCAAAGGCAAGTGAAATTAAAAAGAATCACACCATCGTTTATGGTGGCAAAACATGTATTGTGAGAGATATTGAACGCTCTGTTCCCCAAGGCAGAGCCGGCGGCAGTATTTACCGCATGCGCATGTATGACGTGGTAAGCGGCGCTAAATTCGACGAAACTTTTAAAGATTCAGATATGCTAGAAATGGCTGACTTAGTGCGCCGTCCGGTGATGTTTTCTTACATGGATGGCGATGAGTATGTTTTTCTTGATGATGAAGATTACACTCCTTACCACTTAAATAAAGAAAGCATTGCCGATGAAGCGTTGTTTATTAATGAAAAGACTGAATCTATCCAAGTCTTAATTGTAAGCGACGTTCCCGTGGCCCTCGACCTACCTATGAGTGTAGAGCTTGAAGTGGTGGAAACAGACCCGTCAATTAAAGGGGCGTCTGCAACATCGCGAACTAAACCTGCCACCTTATCAACAGGTCTTGTTGTGCAAGTTCCCGAGTACATCAGCACAGGTGAGTGGATAAAGGTAAACACGGAAGAGCGTAAATTTCAAAGTCGCGCCTAACGTTTGAGTAAAACTATCCTTTGATCAGCCTGCATTCGTTACGGCTGAAAAGTTACAGATGAAAGGCATAAAAAAACCGGATAAGCGATTGCTTATCCGGTTTTGACTTTCTATCGATTGAGAAAACTCAGTTTTTAAGCTGCTACACTCTCTTCTTCAGTTTCTACCACCTCGTGGCTAAGCAGATATTCAAAAGCCGCTAGTGATGCTTTTGCGCCCTCGCCCATCGAGATAACAATTTGCTTGTAAGGCACAGTTGTTACATCGCCCGCAGCAAAAATGCCTGGCTCAGACGTATGGCATTTGTCGTCAATAACAATTTCGCCATATTGTGACATTTCTACCGTATCTTTCATAAACTGGCTGTTTGGCACTAGACCAATTTGAATAAAGACGCCCGACAACTCCTGAGTATGGATTTCGTTCGTGCTGCGATCCTGATACTCAATAGCGTTTACTTTGCCATTTTCCGCAGTAATTTGTCGCGTTGCAGCGTTTTTAACAATGTTGATGTTATCGCGCTTGTTTGCTTGATCTACAAGTACTTGGTCGGCCTTTAACTCTGGCATAAATTCAAATACCGTTACCGATTTAACGATGCCCGCCAAGTCTAACGCAGCCTCTATACCAGAGTTACCACCGCCAATCACTGCTACGTCTTTGCCCTTAAAGAACGGGCCGTCGCAATGCGGGCAATATGCCACGCCATTACCTACATTTTCTCTTTCGCCTGGCACTCCAAGCTCTCTCCAGCGTGCGCCTGTAGCAACAATAATACTGCGAGTGCGAATTTGCTCTCCAGAGGACAAGGTAATGGTTTTAACATTGCCCTTTTCGATGTTATCTACACGCACGTGCTCTTTTAACGTAATATCATAATCGCGTACGTGTTCCATCAGGTTACCAACCAGCTCTGGTCCTGTGGTTTTTGGCACTGAGATAAGGTTCTCAATACCCATAGTGTCTTTAACCTGTCCACCGAACGTCTCTGCAACAACAGCTACTTTCAAGCCTTTTCGAGCGCTGTATATTGCCGAAGCAACGCCTGCCGGGCCGCCACCGATCACGGTTACGTCTTGTAACGGTAAGGTTTCCCCTTTATTTGCCTCTTTTAGACCGGGGTTACGCTCAAGCAGCTTATCGATAAGAACCGACGCATCTACCTTGCCGTTGGCAAACAATTCACCGTTTAAATAAACGCTAGGTACGCCTTGAATGTCACGCTCTTCAATAATGTTCTGATACAGACCGCCATCAATCATTTCTGATGTGATATTGGGATTAATCAATGCAAACTGATTAAGTGCCTGTACAACGTCTGGACAGTTGTGACAGCTTAAGCTTATAAACACTTCAAAGTTCAGTGGCTCATCTACTGCTTTTACAATTGAAGCCACACTATCATCTAGCTTTAATGCAGTGCCTGATGCATGAAGCATTGCTAGGATCAGTGAGTTAAACTCATGGCCGCCAGGAATTCCTGAAAACCTGATCCCGGTGTCTTCGCCGTCAGCCTCTAGTAAAAAGCTGATTGAACTGCGAAGCTCGCCATTGGTTTCGCGTTCTTCAACGCTTAATTTTTCGCTTACACCTGCAATGTCGGACAGAAAGCTAACAAGCTCTTCGCGCTTGCTATGTTCACCGGTCTGTACGACGAAGGTTACGTTTTTCTGCATTGATTCGGTGTACCCCTTCAATGCTTGTAAAATTTCTTTAGTTAACACGGTTATCCTGCCTTATTTTCGACACGCCGATCCCCGCTAATCAAATTTATGACTAACACGTGAGCGGAAATGGGTAAGTTAAATAGAGGGAGCGAGAGTTCGCTCCCTTACGACTACTTAAAAAGTAGCGTTGATGCTTAGATTTTGCCTACTAAGTCTAGAGAAGGAGCTAGTGTTGCTTCACCTTCTTTCCATTTAGCTGGGCAAACTTCACCTGGGTTAGCAGCAACGTATTGTGCAGCTTTGATTTTGCGCACTAGGTCGTCAGCGTCACGGCCAATACCTTCAGACGTGATTTCCATTGCTTGTACGATACCTTCTGGGTCAACAACGAATGTTGCACGGTCAGCTAGGCCCATTGTTTCACGCATACAATCGAAGTTGCGAGTGATTTCACCTGTTGGGTCGCCAATCATAGCAAACTTGATCTTGTTGATAGTGTCTGAAGAATCATGCCATGCTTTGTGTGTGAAGTGAGTATCCGTAGATACTGAGAATACTTCTACACCGCGAGCTTGAAGCTCTTCATATTTATCAGCGATGTCACCAAGTTCAGTTGGGCATACAAATGTGAAGTCCGCTGGATAAAATACGAAAACTGCCCATTTGCCTTTGATGTCTTCACTACTTACGTCAATAAATTCGCCGTCTTTAAACGCAGTTGCTTTAAAAGGCTTTATAGCAGTATTAATCATTGCCATGTTACATTCTCCATTGTCTTTTTAAATAAGAGTGGTTTTAAATTAGATTCGTAGGCCTATGGCATACGAGAGTAATCTTTACGTATATATCGAGCACTTGGTTTTGCCGCTTAATGGCTTTTTGCAGGTGCCCTTCAACTTGGTGTAAAGAATAACGCGCCATTTTATAAATTACTAATTGGTAAATGTGAATCGCCTAATCAAGATATTGAATCGAACGACTAAAATTTATCAAATTTGTTTAAAAACAACGCGATAACAGTGGAGTAGCCTGATGCGACATTCGCAATTAGCAAAAGAAATAGCCAGAGTTGATGGTTCATCTCCATCAAGGTCAATTGGAAAACACCTCAAAATGGCGTCTAGTCCATTTGTTTTTTTCCGTGGCACTGCCCAGCTATTTTACTCCGACGTCTATAATGGGGTCATATCGACGCCAGACAACCTACAAAATATTCCTTTGACCAGTGTTGTTGGCGACTGCCACCTATCCAACTTTGGTTTTCTTACCGAGGAAGGCTCTCATGGCGATACAGTCATTTTTTCTCCCAACGATTTTGACGACGCCTGTGTTGGGCGAGCTGAATGGGATATTTTGCGTTTACTTACCTCGCTGTCTCTAACACAAGTTCACTGCGAGGGAGTTGCAAACGGTACCTATCGTTTTGACGACATTGATACTAGTAAACCGGTTATAAGCAAAAATGCTGTTACTGAGGCGCAGCAAACGTTGCTATCTACTTATATTAACACCTGCGAGAATGTCACAGCAGATGCTAGCGTTATCTACGATGCTGTTGATTACCGCCCAGATAAAAGCCCATCTAAAATTGCTAAATTATACGACAAGGCTGCTATGCGAAGCGCTGGCGGCGATGCGTTTACCACTAAAAGTGCTTTAGCTAGGGCGGTTACCTTCAACGACGACACGCTAGCATTTAAAGCCAATAGAGGTAAATTCACACCTTTAAACGCTAAGGAGTATCAAGAACTCTATAATGCATTTGCGCCTTTTATGGATGATACTGTTGTAGATATAGTTAAAAGAGAGAACGCGGGCACGGGTTCTGTGAATATGGACCGATTTTATTTTTTAGTCGGCCCCAGAAAGCCGCATACCGCAGAAAGCTTTTCTAAATGTCACATTGTTGAAGTAAAACAGCAGCGCGAAGCTGCCCCGCTACATCACTTTAAATCTCTTTGCCCGGTCAACCTGCTTAACCCTGCGCATCTAACGGCACGAAGCCAACGAAGAATGCAGCGTCACGCCGACCTTATTCTCGATGAAGCCATTTACAATGATAAACATTTTCTCATTCGCTCTCGCCATCATGCAAAAGTAGGCATTACCCCTGAAGATGTCGCTATGGGCAATAAAGCGGTAAATGGAGGCTTTAACTATGTTGCCGAGCTCTGTGGATACACGCTTGCCCTAGCCCACTGTCGGGGAGACAGACGCAGTACTCGGTTTGCCAATGCTGCAGCTAGCGTGCTAACAGAAGAACGTGACAACCTTGTCGCAATTGCTAATCAATATGCAGAACTAGTTCAAAGCGACTACACATGGTTTTGCGAAACAATCGCTAAAGCCTAGACTGGGTTTAAGCTCACTTGGAGGATAAAACCTCCAAAAGATATTCACGATAGCGTTACTTATACGGGTAACGCGCCTCATATTACGCAATTAATCTTTTAAGTAAACTTACTCAAACCACCTTAACAACTGATTTTACTGTATATTTTTAAAATCAGGTTGAATAAGAACTAGTCATATTTACGCTAACAAAAGCCCTATACGGTAATCATAGCAACACAAAAGTTGCGGCCTTTACAGGCACTTAATGATAAAAAAGATTACTACAAAAGGGAAAAAACACGTGAGAACATCACTCTCTAAACTCAGTGCCGGCATTCTTTCCGCACTATCGCTTGCTGCGGCAAGTCATGCTGTATATGCCAACGACATTGTTATTAGCGGCGTTATTGATGGCCCTCTTTCAGGCGGTGTGCCAAAGGCTGTTGAGCTCTATGTGATTAATGATGTAGCAGATCTATCTACCTATGGTATTGGAAGTGCCAATAACGGAGGCGGAAGCGACGGTGAAGAGTTCACTTTTCCATCTCAAAGTGTTTCAGCAGGTACCTATCTGTATGTTGCATCAGACATCGATGGCTTTACCGCATTTTTTGGTACTGCACCGGATTTTGACAGCTCGGCAATGGCAATAAATGGCGACGATGCCGTAGAGCTTTTTAAAGACGGCAATGTGGTAGATACGTTTGGCGACATTAATGTTGATGGCAATGGCACTGCTTGGGAATACCTTGATGGTTGGGCATATCGCACTAATGGACAAACCGCAAACGCTGGTGCTTTCAATGACGAAAATTGGGCTTATAGCGGAGCTAATGCACTTGACGGCGCAAATACAAACGACGAAGCGTCTACCCCGTTCCCTTTAGGCACATTTACTACAGAAGGCGGTGGTGATGTAGAGCAGCCACCTGTAGAACCTCCAGTTGCTTTAGGCGTTTGTGGCGACGATGCAACACTTTTAAGCACAATTCAAGGCGCTGGCACCGCATCTGAAGAACTGGGTAACAATCATATTGTCGAAGGCATCATTACCGGTAAACGCCAAGGTGGTTTCTTTATTCAAGAAGAAAACGCTGATAGCGACAATGACGCTATGACGTCTGAGGCAATTATTGTGGAAGGCGAAACGGACATCGCCGTTGGCAACATTGTTCGTTTGTATGGGAATGTAGCCGAGAACTTCGGTATGACAACCTTAGAGATGGATAGTGACGTTGTACCTGCTGATTGCGGTACAAGCGATGATATCACTACTATTAATATATCTATGCCTTACGAAGAGGACTTAGAAGCCTATGAAGGTATGTTAGTAAGCGTTACCGATGCCACAGTGACCAGTACTAACTCTCTTTGGCGTTTCGGTGAAGTTGTGGTGAGTGATAGTGTAAAACGCCAACCAAGCGATGTAGCCGCCCCATTATCTGACGCCTACGCAGCTGCACAAGCAGAAAGCGAAGCCAGTCTTTTGACGATTGAAGATAACAGCGGTTCACAATACCCAGACGCTATAAGCTTTTTCCCTAATTTTAGCTACGCAAACGCCATCCGAATTGGCGACACTGTGTCTGCTTCGGGCCCACTGAATTTCAGCTTTGGAACTTACCGTATCAATCCTACCGAGGTGATTACCGTTACTTCAACCCGTGAAGATACACCTATGGTAAGTGAAGGCAATTTGTCGGTTGCTACGTTCAACGTTTTGAACTACTTCAACGGTGATGAAGATGAGAATGGTGAGCTGACTTTCGACTACGACAATAATCGTGGTGCTGAAAGTGAAGAGGCATTCGCACTCCAGGAAGGTCGAATAGTTGAAGCTATCGTTGATTTAAATGCCGATGTTGTTGGCCTAATGGAGATCGAAAACGATGGATTTGGTGATGACAGTGCCATTCAGTCATTACTCAACGCAATTAATGCACAGCTTGGCGAGGCAGAGCAGTACGCGTTTATCAGCACGGCTGATAACACTCAAATCGGCACTGATGCTATCACCGTTGGATTATTGTATCGCGGCACTGTTGTTACACCACAAGGCGATGCAGTGATAGTGGCAATGCCTGAACAACAGATATCTGAAGATAGACTTGCGAGAATGCGTCCGTCATTGGTGCAAACATTTGAACACATCGAAAGCGGTGAGACCTTTGCGGTTGCTGTGAACCACTTCAAATCGAAGGGATCGCAGTGTGCGGAAGACATCGCTGAGGCGCCATCAGAAATAGATACCATTCAGGGTAGCTGTAACGCGCTTAGAGTGTCAGCTGCTATTACGCTGGGCAACGCTCTTAACGATGAAACTCTGCCTGAACGTAAAATTATACTAGGTGATTTGAACGCATACAGCGCAGAAGACCCTGTTGCGGTACTGACTCACTATACGCCAGAAGAGCGCGGATACACCATTAAAACTGCGGTCAGCACTGGAATGGATGAGGGTGAATCGGTAGAAGTAGATACAAGCTATGGATACCATAATCTTGCAGAAACATTCGACGAAGACGGCTTCTCTTACTGGTTCTTTGGTACAGAACAAGTGGGAAGCCTAGACCATGTTTTAGCTAGTGATGCCATGCTTGCAGATGCTGTAGATGGGACGCATTGGAATATCAACTCTGTTGAAGCTTATCAACTGCAATACAACCAAGCTCTTCGCTTCTATCCAGACGAAGAAGGTTATGCGTTTACCGATGTAGGTCCGTTTAGAAGCTCAGACCACGACCCGTTCATTGCTACGTTTAACTTGGTTGCAGACGATCCTGCTCCACTACCAGTGCCTGTTGAAGAGGAAGATAGCTCGGGCGGCTCTATGGGAGGTTTATTAACATTGCTTGCTGCAATGGTTGGTTTTCGCCGCTTCTCTCGCGTGGATACTAATAAGGCGTAAAAAACGTCACTAGTAAGTTGGATTGATAAATAAAGGCCCTTTAATCACTTAAAGGGCCTTATTTTTTTGTTTAATTAGGGCGTTAATAAGTTTTTTTAGCCTTTCTCAGTTATTTCTTCAGCGTTTGTGGTGCTGCCTTTGGCATCATTTTTTGCGCCTTCCTTTGCGCTCTCCTTGGCCAACACGCCCACAAAATCTGAGGCGCTTACATCGTCAACTTCCAACCCGAGTCGTTGAATATACATATCGCGCTTCTCCATTTGAGTAGGCGATAATTTCCCTTCAAGAAGAAGCTTTGCCGCTTTGTGAGCGACTTCCATCTGCTCATCGCTTAAATCTTCACCCACGTGTATTTGCGACACTATTTTTAACAGGCTAAGGGCCACCTGCTTATCGCTAGGAGATATTGTGAGGGCTTGTCTTAGGTTGTTGTAAGCGGGCAACAACCTATTTTCTTTGTAGTTCACCGCAGCCATATGTTTCAGCTCTTTCGGCGTAAACTGAATTTCGTTGCGCTCAATTGACTCTTGCTTCAAGTATTCATCAACGACCTGAGAAGAGAAGGTATCACCCTCAATTTGCTTTCTTAACTTGTCTAGAATTTTGACACAATGTTCACGCATACCAAGCTCATGAAATGCCTTCATCTTGTCAAGGCTGTCTTCCATCGATAGACCTTCAATGTCTACAGAGCTTCGCTTCATTACCTGCTCTGCGCCTTTTTTATCATCTTTCAAACAAAGCACCCGAGCTTTAATTACATCAACCTGATCGTTAAGTGCAGATTGAACGCCCTTTTGTTGCGACACAGCATCGATATCGTGCTCGGCCCGCTGAATATACTTAATAGCTTCGGGACCAGTTAGGCTGGTAGCGAGGTCAATAGTGCTACGAATGACGTTAAGTGAGAGCTGTGGAGAGTCGTGAATAGAGTTCTTGGCAAACTTTGCCATATTCTGCACAGCAGAGAGTTGGCCAACTTTGTCATGATTTAATCTCGCCAAGTCCCACAGGCGTTTATTGCGCTCAATATTCCTCGGTGCCAATCGACTCGCTTCTTTCATCTGTTCGTAAGCAATGTCGAACTGTTCTTTTTCAATAAAATATTGTGCTAGCAAATCGAAGGTTAAAAATCGTGTATCTGCACGCTGAAGTAAATCATCAACAATAAGTTGTGCCTCTTCTAACTCATCCTGTCGTAGCAGAGCGCGTGTTAAACCAATGTGTACCCAGGCGTGATCCATACTTTGCAGCAGCTCGCGAAAATAATTCTCTGCCGTTTCAAAGTCCCGCAGCTGTAACAGGCAATCACCAATTAAGCGTTTAATTCTAGTGTGATATTCAGCCAAGGATGCGTCTTTTAATTGGCGCTCTGCGTAGTACATCGCGGTGGAATAGTCACCTAGCTGCATACAATGCAGCATTTTATGCAACTTGTAACGAATTTGAAGGAGATACTGAAGACGCCCAATAACGGCTGTACGCTGAAGAGGCTTTACCCAGAAATCATCGGGTTGCAGTTCAACTATACAGTTTACCAGCTCGGATGACGTCTCAGCGCTTAAAAAGATAACTGTTGTCGTGTCGTTGATATAGTTGAGGTGTTTTAATTCTTCAAAAAGATGAAAGCCGTCTTTGTCGTGACTAACGTTAAAAGCAAGTAAAACAAAGTCAAACTGTCTCTTTTCACAAAGGCGTTTAGCATGAAACGCATTAAATGCGCTACTGACGTGCTTAATTCCCACGTCATGCAGCGCAGACGCTACTACGTCGTGTACCAATCCTTGGTTGTCGATAACCAATACATGAAGTTCTTCTCTTGGTACGGGGGCAGGAATTTTTTCCAACATTTAGCAATCACTTCTCACGTCTTTTCCTTAAGCAACACAGTATTGAGCATGAACTTGCGGTTTAGAGCACGGTTTAAAGCACAATGTAAAACACCTTAAATATCGACTCTGTGGGCTAGCATGCATAATATTGCATATGTATAAGTGATGTCGATACCAGATCACGGCAGAAGAATGCATCAAAATTGAATGCAGCAGCTAGAAAATAGGTTGCTGATAGCGCAATACTCGAAGCAGCAGACATCACCTCAACGAATATTAGCACTTACACCACACAAAACGCTAGCAAGGCTTATATCGGCGGGTCTATTTGTGCATTTATGCTACCGTTAACTCTAAACCAACCCGCCACTGAATGACGCTCGCGGTTTGACATTAGCACTTCGTGGGGAAACTCCTCACTTAAAAACACAACAAATGTGCCTCGTGTGGGCTCAATCTTTAATCCTTTTATATCCTCATTATTTTGATACAACACCAGTTCACCGCCGTCGCCCTCTTTCCAGTCTTCGTTCAGGTAGGCTACTAGCGACAATACTCTGTTGGTTTGGTTTTTTAAAACTCGCTGTTCTTTAAAAGCATCTAGATGGCGCTTATAAAATGCCCCCACGTCATAACAAGCAAAATGACTTTCAAACGAGAAAAGCCCCATAAATAAACTTCTATTGATATACGTTTTTAATGCATCACACCATGACAGCCAAATTTGCCCTTCTACTGTGCTACCTGTAATCCAGCTAATTTCATCACTGCGTATATCGTCTTTCTGCTGAAATTGAGTAGCCCGCCCTATTCCTGCTTTTTGGTATTCGCTATCTTTCATCGAGCGCTGACAAGTTAATAATGCGTCTACTACTGCAACTGGTAGTCTATTGGGCTGAATACTAAAGCCCTGTTTGACGAGGTCGTTAACGACAGATTCAAAAATGGCGTCATCTAGGGTGATAAGAGGTGACGCTTCATTAACGGGTGTAATGTTCATAATGTTAGCGGCTAAAAATAAAATGGGTTTATAAGGGCTTTTTACTGGGTAGGCAACTAATAATGCGTCGTGTGGGTACGCTATATTTTTGTTGTGAAAAATAAAATTTTTCATGGACAAACTAAAAGCACAATTTTTGCTTATTTCTATTTAAATGTATGATTGAATACGCTAAGGAAGACCCTTAATGAGAAGTTACGCAAAAGAGAGTAGTTAATGAGTCAAGATCAAACGCAAATAGAAGAGACCGAACACCATCTCGACCTACGAAATTTAAGGTTGGACGATTATAGTGACGTTAAAGACCTTATGGATAAAGTTTACGCTAACGTTGGTGGTGCTTGGCCTTATTCTAATTACAAAGCACAGGTAACTACCTTTCCTGACGGCCAGATTTGTATTGAAGATAAGGGTAAGGTAGTCGCTTTCGCGATATCTGTCATCGTTGATTACGACCAGTTTGGCGATAAGCATAGCTACGATGAAATAACAGGCGACGCCTATCTTACTACCCACGATCCAAACGGCGATGTACTTTACGGCGTAGAAGTTATTGTATGTCCTGAGTACAGGGGGTTACGTCTCGGTAGACGTTTATACGAAGCACGAAAAGAACTGTGCCGCAATCTAAACTTAAAGTCGATTATGGCCGGTGGTCGTATTCCCAACTATCGTAACTATGCACATGAATTAACGCCCTATGAGTATATCGAGCAGGTAAAACTGAAAGATATTTACGATCCTATTTTAACTTTCCAGCTATCTAACGGCTTTGAAGTTAAGCAGGTAATGACCGCTTATCTACCTGAAGACGAGGCCTCTCAGGGTTATGCCACCTTGCTTCAGTGGCACAACATATACTATGAGCCAAATACGCCATCATTAATCGCAAGCAGAAAGTCGAGTGCTCGAATTGGCTGCATACAGTGGCAGATGCGCTACTTCAATAACGTGGAAGAATTACTTCAACAAGTAGAATACTTTGTCGATGCGCTCTCTGATTACTCCTGTGATGTGGCGCTTTTCCCAGAATTTTTCAATGCACCGCTAATGGGTTTATGCCCTACAGAGTCATCTATTGATGCAATATGGCATCTTGCTACCTATACCGATGAGATCCTGACTTCTGTGTCACATTTAGCCGTATCTTACAACATCACGATTATTGCGGGTTCCATGCCCGTGGTGGAAGATGACTTACTGTACAACGTAAGCTACATCTGTAAGCGTGATGGCACCATTGAAAGCCAGTACAAACTGCACCCCACCCCTCATGAAAAAGAAGACTGGATCATGAAGGGCGGAAACAGCCTAAAAACATTTGATACCGACTTTGGTAAGATTGGTGTATTAATTTGTTACGACGTTGAGTTTCCAGAGTTGGCGCGCATTCTTGCCGACCAAGAAATGCAAATCTTATTCGTGCCATTTTGGACAGACACAAAGAACGGCTACCTTCGAGTGAGACGCTGTGCCCAGGCAAGGGCAATCGAAAACGAGTGTTACGTGGCTATTGCAGGCAGCGTAGGTAATTTACCGAAAGTAGATAATGTTGACATTCAGTACGGCCAAACTGCCGTCTTCTCTCCCAGTGACTTCGCGTTTCCTCACGATGCCATTGTGTCTGAGACAACACCTAACACGGAAATGACCCTCATTGTCGACCTAGATTTAGACAAGCTCACCAAGCTGCAAAACGAAGGCTCAGTGAGAAATTATCTAGATAGACGCAGAGATCTTTACCGCGTTGAATGGATGGGCGATACCTAGTCTCACACTACAGTTCTCGTAGGGCGAGCAAGGGATTGCTCGCCAGTCTTAGATTTCTTTTCTTATAAAGCTGTTAACCCCATAAGCCATGGCAATTTTTTTAAATTAGCGATAACATGCCAACAACGTGTTGACCTATACGGCACCCCAGTTTATTGGGTTAGGTAGTTTATTGGGTTAGGTTTGGCCTAGGTGCCAAAAAACAATCAGTATGAGAATGTAATTAAATTATGTCTAACAACTCTAAGAATGATGAATTTCCAACTATCCGGTTAGATGATGAGGACCGTCGCGATTATCAAACTAAGCGACAACCTTCTTCTGGTCCAACATCAGCACCCACCTCTTCTTCAGCTCCTTCATCGAATTCTGGCGGCAACGGGCTGTGGATAACCCTGATTGCACTTATTGCGCTAGCAGCATGTGGCGGTTGCTATTACTTGTTCACCTTATTAGAACAACAAAAAAATATAGCCGAAAGAGCAGAACAACGAATTATGTCTCTTGAGAATAAGCTATCCGCTACGGGCGAAGAGATGGGCGAATCTACCGTTGCGCTTCAAGTTAAAGTGAATGAGTTAAATGATAAAACCAGTGAACTTTGGGAGCAGATGGATAAGCTTTGGGCTTCTGCGTGGCGTCGTAATCAAAAAGAAATTGCAGATTTAGGCGAACGTGTTGGAAAAGTGCAAACCAGTGTTAACAAAGATATCAACGCGGTATCTGAAGACGTTGACGCACAGTCTGCCACATTAGGCTCGTTAAAAAACCAGTTAGCCTCGGTGGCCGACGAGCTACTTGCAGTTAATGTTCGGTTAGAACAGACATCAGAAGAAAAGGCTAGCGCCCAACAGCAGGTAAAAAACTTAACGGATACACTGTCTGTGCTTGAAAAGCGCAACGCTTCCCTGTCTGGCAGAATTAATAATCTTGAAGACGAAATTAGAGAGATTGCAACTAAAGTGGTCTCTGGTGGTAGCGCTAATACCACAAGCTCTACACCAAATGTGGGTTCAAGCTCAGCAGCAGCTCCTAACGCAGGCTAATATAAAAGCAAAGGAAAGTTAGTTAAATGAGCGAGCAGACGCTTAAACGCTTAAATAAATTTATTAGCGATACCGGGCTCTGCTCTCGTCGAGAAGCAGACAAACTGATTGAGCAAAATAGGGTCACTATTAACGGTAAAGTGCCTGAACTGGGCACCAAAGTTGCCCCTAACGACACCGTTGAAGTTGATGGAACACGTATTGGCGCTGTGGCAAAAGACAAGTCTGATCGGGTCTACATTGTTTACAACAAACCCATAGGTATTACGTGTACCACCGAACGTCATGTTAGAGGAAACATCATTGATGCCATTGGTCACAAAGAGCGTATTTTCCCTGTTGGTCGCCTAGATAAACCATCAGAAGGGCTTATTATCTTAACCAGCGACGGTGATATTGTGAATAAAATATTGCGCGCTGAAAATGCCCACGATAAAGAGTACGAAGTTACTGTAGACCAGCCTGTTAGCGATAAATTCTTAAACAAAATGGCCCGTGGTGTGCCTATTCTAGGTACTGTCACAAAACCATGTACCGTAAAGCAAACCGGTAGAAATAAATTCACAATTATCTTAACTCAGGGCTTAAATAGACAAATTCGCAGAATGTGTGAATTTTTGGGTTATGAAGTAACAAAGTTAAAGCGCACAAGAATTATGCACTTAGCGTTGAGTAACCTTCGTCCTGGGCAATGGCGAGAACTTACGGCTCGCGAACTAACAACGCTAAATAATGCGGTAAAACACTCAACAAAAACATCGCAAGAGAAATAAAGCCTTGGTACCAGATGAGTTCGAGGCGTGACCTCGCTCTTCTTTCGTTCATTTTCCGGCCGAGTGCATTGTGCGACTAAGTGCACTCTACCCCTGTATTAAACGTCGGCAAATTCAAGGCACAAAAAAAGCGTCCAGAGGACGCTTTTTTCGTTTAACCCAAGTCTTATCGACGAAGGCCTAGACGCTTGATAAGGTCAAGGTAACGCTGAGCGTTCTTGCCTTTAAGGTAGTCTAGAAGCTTACGACGCTGGCTAACCATACGAAGAAGACCACGACGTGAGTGGTGATCTTTCTTATGATCAGCAAAGTGACCTTGAAGCTTGTTGATGTTGTGAGTAAGCAAAGCTACTTGAACTTCTGGTGAACCAGTGTCGCCTTCTTTAACGCCGTACTCAGCAATGATTTTTGCAGTTTGTTCTTTAGTTAGTGACATAACATTCTCCTAAATTATGTCCCGCCGATCACTAATTCAGCAGAACGGAATGAAGCGCGTATTATAATGACGTTTGCTCAGTTAGCAAGGGTCGAACGCAGTAATTTGGCCAATTTACGAATAAACCACGCGTCGCTTGGGATTAACAAAGATTTCGTCCTTTGGCTGCCCCTGATCTCTTGGGTCTTTTACCCCCTCACCTACGCCTAAAAACAAACAGTCGTCTGCCTGCTGATGATAAACGCGATAGGAAACTCCAGCGATAAGCTCTGCTTCACATACCCCTTTAACGCTTTGTCCATGGTCAAAGCGACTGCGCTCTTCATCATTAATCACGACGCGAGGCAAGCGGCTTACAGCCGTATCCATAGGTATGAGAAAAGCGTCTAGGGCTGCAAAATCGCCCTCAGCAAGTGATTCTTGCGTGCTGATAAGGGTATCTAGTGACACCATTTTATCCGTCGGATAATCTGCAACCTCGGTGCGATGCAGACGTGTTACATACGCGCCGCAACCCAAGTTTTGACCTAAGTCGTCAACAATAGAACGTATGTAGGTTCCTTTGCTGCACTTTATCCGCATATCCACGTAAGGCAATTCGATGCGTAAAACCTCTAGCTCATAAACTTCTATATCGCGGGGTTCTCGCTCTATTTCTATACCCTGACGGGCGTAGTGATAAAGCGGTTTTCCTTGATGCTTAAGCGCTGAAAACATGGAAGGAATTTGCTTACTTTTTCCTAAAAAGGCGAGGCAAGCTTCGTTTACCTGTGCATCAGTAACGTCAACGGGCTTTTCTTCTACTACCTCACCATCGGCATCTGAAGTGGTGGTGCGAACACCAAGCTTAGCAGTGACTTCATAGGTTTTTTCGGCGTCGAGTAGGAACTGAGAAAACTTAGTTGCTTCGCCTAGACACAATGGCAACATACCGCTAGCTAGAGGGTCTAGTGCCCCGGTGTGCCCTGCTTTCACCGCTTTATACAGCCATCTAACCTTTTGAAGCAGCTGGTTAGATGACCCGCCCAGCGGCTTATCAAGTAATACTATGCCGTTAATATCACGGCCTTTACGTCGTCTTGCCATTTACTCCGACTCTTGTTCGTCATCAAGGTCGCGCTTTGACTCATCGGTAGCAATGGTCTGTGAGACCAAATTTGAAATGCGCATACCTTCGATAATCGACTTATCTTCAAAGAAGTGAAGATCAGGCACAGAACGCATGCGTAAGCGCTTAGCTAAAATGCTGCGAATGAAGCCTTTTAATTCTTTAAGTTGCTTAACCTGTGCTTTACCTTCTTCTTCAGTGCTGTTGTAAATAGTGACGTAGATTTTTGCATGAGCTAAATCTCGTGACACCTCAACTTCAGACACCGTAATAAGCGGCATGTCGCCTACTCTGTGTTTGTATTCGTTTTGAAGGATACTCGCTACTTCTTTATGAACTTGCTGAGCAACCCTATCGGTACGTGAAAATTCACGAGCCATTGTAAACTCCTTAACCTAATTATAAATAGCGTATAGACAAAAGCGGGAGCACTCGGCCCCCGCTTTTTAAATGCCAATTAGAACAGGCAATTAAATTTCGCGTTTAACCTCAACGACTTCGAAGACCTCAATTTGGTCACCTACTTTCACATCGTTGTAGTTTTTCACGCCGATACCACATTCCATGCCGTTACGAACTTCTTGGACGTCATCTTTAAAGCGACGTAGCGATTCTAGTTCGCCTTCGTATATCACGACGTTATCACGTAGAACGCGGATTGGATTGCTGCGCTTGATGTTACCTTCGGTAACCATACAACCGGCAATCGCACCCAACTTAGGCGATTTGAATACGTCGCGCACTTCAGCCAAACCAATAATTTCTTGTTTGAACTCAGGTGCAAGCATACCGCTCATGGCCGCTTTCACTTCGTCGATAAGACTGTAGATTACGCTGTAGTAGCGCAAATCAATTTCTTCCGCTTCTAGCACTTTACGGGCAGATGCATCGGCACGAACGTTAAAGCCAACAACAATTGCACCAGATGCCGCTGCAAGTGTAGCGTCAGTTTCAGTAATACCACCAACGCCGCTACCAACGATATTCACTTTTACTTCTGATGTAGAAAGTTTAATCAGTGATTCAGCAATCGCTTCGACAGAGCCCTGTACATCAGCTTTAAGTACGATGTTCAATTCGCTCACGTCCCCTGATGCCATGTTCGCAAACATGTTTTCAAGTTTCGCTTTTTGCTGACGTGCTAGTTTAAGCTCACGTTTCTTCTGATGACGCTTGGCCGCTACTTCACGAGCTTTACGCTCGTCTTGAACGACCGCTGCATCTTCACCAGCAACCGGTACACCAGATAAACCGAGTACTTCCACCGGTGTTGATGGACCAGCAAATTTCATTTCCTTGGCGTTTTCGTCGCGCATTGCACGAACACGACCGTACTCTTCACCACATAGCAAAATATCACCTGGGCGAAGTTGGCCTTCTTGAACCAATACAGACGCAACAGGACCACGGCCCTTATCTAGACGTGATTCAATAACGATACCGCGACATGGACCTTCTGGCACTGCTTTCAGGTCAAGTAGTTCTGCTTGAAGCACGATGGCTTCTAGTAACTCTTCAACACCCATACCAGTTTTCGCTGATACGTTACAGAACTGGTGATCACCGCCGTATTCTTCAGGAATAACTTCAAGTTGCAGAAGTTCGCTCTTAACGCGATCAGGGTCTGCAGACTCTTTATCCATTTTGTTCACTGCAACAATCAAAGGTACGCCAGCCGCTTTAGCATGCTGAACCGCTTCTTTTGTTTGCGGCATAACGCCGTCATCTGCAGCAACAACCAAGATAACAATATCAGTAGCAGTTGCACCACGTGCACGCATTGCTGTAAATGCCGCGTGTCCTGGTGTATCAAGGAACGTAATCTCGCCGTTATCAGTTTCTACTTTGTATGCACCGATATGCTGAGTAATACCACCTGCTTCTCCGTCAGCAACTTTCGCACGACGAATGAAATCGAGTAATGATGTTTTACCATGGTCAACGTGACCCATGATAGTCACTACTGGAGCACGAGTGGTTTTAACCCCGTCCATGCCTTCTGCTAGTAATTCATCTTCTAACGCATTGTCGTTAACTAGCTCGTACTTGTGACCCATTTCTTCAACAACGAGAACTGCTGTATCTTGGTCAAGTACTTGGTTAATTGTAGCCATCTCACCCATTTTCATCATGGCTTTGATAACTTCGTTAGATTTTATTGCAAGTTTGCTCGCTAACTCACCAACCGTAATGGTTGCGCCAAGTTTAACTACGCGCTCCACAGGTTGTGCTGGCTTGTTAAAGCCTTGCTTAAGATGTTCGCCAGCATGCTTTTTAGACTTGCGACGACGGCGTGACGAGCGCTCTACTTGCATGTCTTCTTCGTCTTCTGCTTCTTGAGCATAACGATTTGAGTGCAAGTGAACTTCTTCGGCCTCAGCTTTCTTGCGACGCTCTTCTTCTTCCTTCCAGCGACGCTCATTTTCTTCAGCTAGCTTACGCGCTTCTTCAGCTGCTTTCTTAGCATCTTCTTCAAGCTTTTTCTGAGACTCTTCTTCTTGAGCCTTACGCAAACGCTCTTCTTCTTGGCGCGCTTCTTCTTGCTTAGCTTTTTCAGCTTCAGATAACTCAGGCTCGTTCTTCTTACGCGCTTCAGCTTCTTTCTTCGCTTGTTCCGCTCGACGAGCACGCTCTTCATCAGCCGCTTTCTTTGCTTCTGCGGCTTTTCGCGCTTTCTCTTCTGCTGCTTTCTTCGCTTCTGCAGCCGCTTTTTCTTCAGCCTCGCGCTTCAGACGTTCTTCTTCCTGACGCTTCGCTTCTTCTTCAATGTCAGTACGTTTTATGTAAGTACGTTTTTTGCGTACTTCAACTTTTACTTCTTTCGACTTTCCAACGCTTAGTGTACTGGTCGTCTTGCGCTTTAATGTCATGCGCGTGGGCTCTGCGGAGCTACCGTGTTGCTTACTTAAATGATCCAACAGTTTTTGTTTCTCTTCTTCGTTAATTTGAGCGCCGGCACTTTTAACAATACCCGCGTCTTTAAATTGGCCAACCAATCGGTCAACGGTCGTACCAATGTCGCTGGCGAGCTTTTCTATAGATACATCTGCCATTACGTAATTATCCCCCTGTTGACCTTACTCTTCTTCACTGAACCAAACGATATTTCGAGCAGCCATGATTAATGCACCCGCCGACTCATCGTTAAGTTCATCGATATCATTGATATCATCGGTACCTTGTTCTGCTAACTCTTCTAGGTCGGTAATACCGCGGCTGGCCAACACATAAGCCACGTGTTTACTCATACCTTCAAGATTTAATAAGGCTTCTGTTGGTTCTGCACCTTCAAGAGACTCTTCGTCTGCAAGTGCTCGCGTTGTTAGGAAGGCACGCGCTCTTGTGCGCAATTCTTCAACGGTGTCTTCGTCTAATCCTTCAACCGCTAAAAGTTCACTCACTGGAACGTAGGCTACCTCTTCTAGTGTGGTAAAGCCTTCATCGACAAGTACTAACGCAAAATCTTCGTCAATATCCAATCCAGTTGTGAATAGGTTAAGTACCTTCGCATTTTCTTCTTCGTGCTTCTTGTTGAGATCGTCAACCGTCATCACGTTAAGCTCCCAGCCACTTAATTGGCTGGCTAGGCGTACGTTTTGGCCGCTTCTTCCAATTGCTTGCGCAAGGTTATCAGCCTCAACCGCCACATCCATCGTATTGTTATCTTCATCAACAACAATCGATGCAACCTCTGCTGGTGCCATGGCATTGATAACAAATTGAGCTGGGTTTTCATCCCAAAGCACAATATCAACACGCTCACCGCCTAATTCACCAGATACTGCTTGTACGCGTGAACCACGCATACCAACACAGGCACCTACTGGGTCTAAACGCTTGTCGTTAGTCTTAACGGCAATCTTCGCGCGTGAACCTGGATCTCGTGCCGCAGACTTTATTTCTAAAGTCTCTTCCGCAATTTCTGGAACTTCTAGTCTAAACAACTCAACAAGCATATCTGGGTGCGTACGGCTGATAAATAACTGTGCACCACGAGCCTCAGGACGAATAACATAAAGTAGACCACGCACTCTATCTCCTGGACGGAATGTCTCTCTTGGGAGCATATCGTCACGGTAGATAACACCTTCTGCGTTATTACCTAGGTCAATAATGATATTGTCGCGGTTAACTTTCTTAACTGTACCCGTTACCAACTCGCCGACTCTATCTTCGTACTCAGCAATCATTTGCTGACGTTCTGCCTCGCGAACTTTTTGTACGATAACTTGTTTCGCCGTTTGCGTTGTTATGCGGTCGAACTTAATGGATTCGATTTGTTCTTCAACAAATTCACCAAGTTCAATTTCCGGCTCGTCAATCTGCGCCGCAGAAATCGTAATTTCGGCATACGGATTTTCCTGTTCTTGATCATCAGGAATGACTAGCCAGCGTCTAAATGTATCGAAGTCGCCTGACGTTCTGTCAATGCTTACACGAACTTCAATTTCGCCTTCGTTTTTCTTTTTTGTTGCGCTTGCAATTGCGAACTCCAGCGCTTCAAAAATCTTTTCTCTAGGCACTTGTTTTTCATTTGAAACGGCTTCCGCCACTAACAAAATTTCTTTATTCATTTTCGCCTCACTTTTGCTTTCTTCGATGAAAGCAGAGCTGTTCCGTTAATCGAACGTGGGAACAACGTTACCTTTTTCGATATTCGCCACAGCTAACTGGAACTGCTGGCCATCCACTTCAATACTTACTATGCCGTCTTCGCACGCAAGTAATTTGCCTTTGAAATTACGTCTGTCATCCATTGGCATAGACAAACGAACTTGAATTACTTCACCTACAGAATCTTGATAGTGCTTTTCCTTGAAAAGCGGTCTATCCATTCCCGGTGATGACACTTCTAAGTTATATTCGGTGCTGATCGGATCTTCTACGTCTAATATTGCGCTCACTTGATGACTAACATCTGCACAATCATCTACGGTTATACCGTTTTCGTGATCAATAAAAACGCGAAGAATCGAATGTTTCCCCGCACGTACAAACTCGACACCAACCAATTCAAAACCCAAGGCCTCAACACCAGGGTTAAGCATTTCGGTCAGCTTATCTTCAAGTTTTGCCAATCCAAACCTCCAAAAACAAAAAAAGGGCATAAAGCCCACCTGTCATCACCTAAGAAAAACGAATTTCTCTAGGTTTTAATACAACAAAAAGCCCCGGACTAGCGGGGCTTTTTGTTGTAATTCTGAACCCATACATAACGTCTTAGAAAGCGACATCTATGTAGGTAAAAACACCGTTAGGTGATAGCTTACTATGAATAAGTGCGTTACTTTCCTGAAAATTTGAGGGAGCCCGCTCTTATTACTTAATTCAAGCATTATACTGGCAGCTGCCTCATTTAGCAACAGCGGGACAACATTTTAAGTCTCGCTGTGTGGCTAAGTATCTATGCAAAGTGGTATTACTCCCCTTCTTCTTTAAACGTCTCTTTAATTTCAATAATCTTTGGCAGCATTGCAATAAGAAGATCGACAAGCTTTGGTTCAAAGTGTTTGCCTTTCTGACTTTGAATAAACTCTACCGCCTTTTCTATGCTCCACGCCTCTTTATAAGGCCTTTTGCTTGTTAAAGCATCGAAAACATCAGCAAGCGCACAGATGCGACCCTCTATAGGAATCTCTTCCCCCTTCAAACCTTTTGGATAACCCGTGCCATCCCATTTTTCGTGGTGCGTCATTGAAACGGATTTGGCAACCTTCAAAAGTAATGAATCGCCGCAATCACCAATAATTTCTGCCCCAATCTCCGGATGTCGCTGCATATCTTTAAATTCTTCATCCGTCAGCTTTCCAGGTTTGAGCATAATGCTATCAGCAATACCTATTTTCCCTATATCGTGCATAGGAGCAGCATGGAGTAAAGTTGTGGCTTGCTCTTCAGATAACCCATAAGCCAACGCTAACTCTTTTGAGAAATGACTCATACGCATTACGTGCATGCCAGTCTCGTTGTCTTTATACTCAGCTGCGCGGCCAAGCCGCTGAACCACATGCAGTCGACTCTCCATAAGCGCCTCAGCACGAACCAAACTTAAATGGGTTTTTACTCGTGCTTTAACCACAGCAGGTGATATAGGTTTAGTAATGTAATCTACTGCACCAACTTCAAAGCCCCTCGCTTCATCCATATCGTCGTTGAGAGCGGTAACAAAGATAACAGGAATATGTTCAGTAACTTCATTGTTTTTAAGTGACTCACAAACCTCGAATCCCGTCATTCCAGGCATCATGACATCCAGTAAAATGAGGTCGGGCTTACGAGATGAGGCAATCTCAAGTGCCTCATGACCATCACGAGCAAAAACTAATTGATATTGACTAGATAGAAGTTGCTTTAGAACCCGCAAATTAGCAGGTTCATCATCAACAAGTAACAAAACCGGATCGGCAATTTTAGTATCAAGCATAGTCAGCCTCTACTATGTTTCTAACGTTTTTAGCAGTTCATCTACATATTTTAACGCCGATTTGAAATCGAAGTTATCAATATGGAGCAGCACTTGAGATATGGCGTCCTCGTGTAGAGAGGCGGCCTCGTTACGCAGAAAAACCAACTCACTCTCATCTATCATGTTTTGAAGCAGGCTTTGCTTTAACTTAACAAGATGCTCAGTCAGCACTGCATTGTTTGCCATGATGCTGTCTGCGCTTTTATCTTTAAGGCTATCTGCCTTGGTGCCATTATTTGAACCTTCAGGAAAGGTGTGAACGTGTTTTTCTGCATTGTTTAGGGCAGCTATGAAAGAAGCGACATCGTCTAGATCGTGCTTCAACAACGCTAATTGGTGGTCGTCTATTTGCTGCTTAAGCGCTTGCGATTCGATGGTTTTAACATGCCGATAGAACGTAGTTAAACATAGGTTTCCAGAGGTTCCCTTTAGCGCATGTAAAGCGGCAATCGCATCGTTTGTGTGATTGTTTGATACAGCATTACCAAGCGCAATTAATTTAGTACGCGCAAGATTTAAAAATTTGGTTAATTCAGAGAGTACAATCTTTTCGTCACCCCACATTAAGATAGCTCGCTCCAAATCAATAATGTCTCGATTTTGAAGAACGCCAATTGTTCGACTGGACAAAACCTCACTAACCAGTGGTTCTTTTGCATCTGACAACAATGCGTTATCAAACGCTTTTGAAAGAACGTCTTTAGTGTCTGCTTTTAGAACTCTCGCTACCTCGTGCATTAGTGAAGTAAAGTCGACAGGCTTGTTCGCAAAACCTTCCATGCCAGCATGTTCAGCTGCCAATTTATCTTGTACGAGAACGCTAGCAGTGAGTGCTATCATGGGTACATGGTCTAATTTGTTGTCTTTTTCAAATTGACGACGCTGTTTTGCTGCACTAAGCCCATCTAACTTAGGCATTTGTAAGTCCATAAGCACAATATCGAAATCATGCTCCTTCATCTTTTTCAGCGCTTCCTCTCCGTCCTCAGCTGACGTTACGTCATGACCAGCGCGAGTAAGGAATAGAGTAAGAAGCTCTATATTTTGTTGGACATCATCGGCAACCAAAACTTTCAAAGCCCGTATTATGTTCGAATGAGAGGTGTGCGAAGATTTTGTCTTTACCGAAACATCAGCAGGCTTAAGTGGCAAAGAAAAAATGAAAGAAGATCCTTCGTTCTTTTCACTAGAAACAGATATTGAACCTCCCATTAACTCAACCAACTGTTTTGATATTGTTGTGCCTAGCCCAGTGCCTCCATATTTTCTGCTCATTGAGGCATCTGCCTGAGAAAAAGGATCGAACACACGCTCTACTTGCTCTTTGGTCATACCGATACCGGTATCACTTACCTCAAAAATAATATCATCACCATGCTCATAAACAGAGATGACAACCTTTCCTTCATGCGTGAACTTAACTGCATTGCCAATGAGATTATTGAGTACTTGTCTTATTCGCTCTGGAGCGCCAATAAAAGCGTCACCTATTTGAGCATCTACCGATAAGCGCAAATCAACTTGCTTTCGCTTTGCCTCTAACCAAAAGGTGGAAACAACCAGGTCTAACTCCTCTCGTAAAGAAAACTCTCTGAGCTCAATATCGAGCTTGCCTTTATCGAGTTTGGCGCTATCAAGAATGTCGTTGAGTAAATGCAACAAAGACCGAGCAGAGCGATTGATAGTAGTAAGATGTCCTTTTTGATCTTGATTTGTAGCTTCGCTTAACATCAAGTCACTAAAACCAATTATGGCGTTCATGGGGGTTCGAATTTCGTGACTCATGTTGGCGAGGAACGCAGCTCTAGCAGCTGCTGCTCCTTGCGCCTTATCCCGAGCAGCCTTAAGCGCGTTCTCCATATTTTTTCTAGGCGTGATATCTGAAATAAAACCATCTATATATTTCACTTCATCATGCTCGTTATCAACGAAGACCCCCTGCTCAATAACCCATTTAACCTCTTCACACTTGGTAATTATTCGATACTCAAGAGTAAAAGTGCCTTCGCCTGCTCTTTTTTCTTCAATATATTTTCTATCCTCTGGATGATAAAGAGAAGCGAAGGTGCGCTTAGGGTCAGGTAGCATAAACTCTTCTGCATCATATCCTGTGAGATCTTTTACAGCGTCGCTTAAGAAAATCATCTGCCGTTTCGGACCCGCAAGTTTGCGATAGGCCATACCGGGTATGTTAGCAATTAAACTTCTAAATTTAGCCTCACTCTCTCTTAACTTGTTCTCAATCGCTTTTCGCTTTCTCAAGTCTGAGGCAAGGGAGACAAAGATGGCGCGCCCATTAATTCGAGTGTGTCCAATCCCTGCTCTTATAGGGATCCTTTCTCCACTTTTTCTCAGCACCTCAGCTTCAATCCCTCTGCCAATTGCCCGCTCTTCTTCAAAGGAAGTTTTTTTGAAAAAGTCTGGCCCGTAGAGATGTCTGCGCTCCGGCGTAACTAACTCATTAGCGTGCATGCCAATTAGCTCTGAGACTTTGTATCCGTAAACGTTCTCTGCCGCAGGATTAGCAGTGCGAATAATCCCGTCGTCGCCAAAGGTAATAATGGCATCTACGGCAGTGTCTGTAATAGCTCTCTGTACTCGCTCACTTTCAATAGCTCGCGTCATTGTATCTCGATATTTAAACAATAGACTCACGCCTAGCGCCGATGCAATCAGCACAGTAGTCACTACCGCGGTTGCCACAGCTAAATATGTTGTGATACCCGATGGCTGAGAAGTCATTTCAAACCCAGGTGGGAGTACAAACCGTGCTGCAGCCATGCCAGTGTAATGCATACCCGCAATAGCAAACCCCATAACGACACTGGCCAAACTGACATGCCTCAATGATACCCGTGTGTTGTTGACGCTGGCTCGAATGCCAAACTTTATCCACAAAGAGAGCATTGCCAAGACAACGGCTACAGCAATGGAAAATAGAAACATAGGTAGGTCATAACGTAACAAGGGCGCCATATCCATCGCCCCCATGCCAATGTAGTGCATACTACCGATACCCGAGCCCATTAACACTCCGCCCTGCATAATTTCAACAGCAGAAACCCTCCTCTTTGTTAACAGATGTAATGCAACCCAAGACGCCGCCACCCCGGGTATAGCAGATACCATAGTTGTTGAAACGTCGTAATTTACTTGCGTACAAAGCTCTAAAGCCAACATGCCTAGGAAGTGCATAGACCACACACCGCCCCCTAGGGCAAAGCTTCCTGTGGCGAGCAAAATATTTTTTCTTAATTTGTGTTTGGTTACCGCAGCTTGGCTTGCTACGTTGAAAGCCATAAAAGACGCAAACACTGCAATCAGCAGAGATAAAAGAATAAGAGGAAAGTGATATGAGCTTTCAAGCAATGAGGCATCATTGTCAAAAGCGAAAATATTAAAAAACGACATTTTAAAAATTAAACCGCAAAGTCATGTTACTACTTTTGCAAAATAGCACATCTTGAAATGCCCGTGACGCGCATTACAAAAAACTAGACTAATTGATGTCCCAAATAGGTCTAACCACAACAAAATCCATATCTTTAGTATTAATTTAACGTAAGACATGAAAAAGGCTTAACAGCGCAAATGAAATTCTGTTTAACAAAGCCAGTTGAGAATATAGGGGTACTTTACGAAGCAAAATGTAGGCGTGTTGTACTGATTTAGCGCTTAATTAAGAGCGAGTTTTTTACAATAACGATGAAAAGGCGGAAAAAACTAAAAAGCCTAGCAAATGCTAGGCTTTTTAAGGTGGTTGCGGGAGCAGGATTTGAACCTACGACCTTCGGGTTATGAGCCCGACGAGCTACCAGACTGCTCCATCCCGCGTCTGTACGGTAAATCATGACTGCGTCACAATTTTAAATTCTGGACTATTTTCTGTGGTTGCGGGAGCAGGATTTGAACCTACGACCTTCGGGTTATGAGCCCGACGAGCTACCAGACTGCTCCATCCCGCGCCAGAAAATACCCGTTGAGATTGCTTGGCTTTTCTTCCTCGCCTCAACGTGGTGCGTATTATACATAGGGACTTTACTAACACAAGTCCCTATCATCGAAATATTGCATTTTTCTTATCGTTCGCAGGTTAATTAAACAAATTGTGCAAACTTAATACAAAGCGCATGCTTTTAACGTCAATATCTCTTTATTTTATTTAAATTTTTCCATTTTTTCGGCAAGCGAAAAGTCCAATTCACTCAATCCGTCAACATCGTGGGTAGTTAACTTCACTTCCACTTTGTTATAAACATTAAACCATTCAGGGTGATGCTTAAGTTTCTCAGCCCAGATGGCGATTTGCGACATCCACCCAAATGCACGAATAAAACTCTTAAAAGAAAACGTTTTGGTAATGGCATCGCCTTCCCTTATCCAAGAGTCACCATCAACAACTAACTCGTTTAGTGCAGTTAATTTGGCCTCAATGGCGTTATCATCTAATTTAGTGGTCATAATCGAACTCCTGATTTATCTATCTTTTACTATCGACAACATAGAAGACTTTAAAGAAGTTTGAGCAATAAAGAAAAGCTGTTGCTGCAATTAGGCAAAGAAGGCCCACTCTTTAGTGGTGATATATGTTTACAAAAAAGCCGGCCCTTAAAATTAAGGGCCGGCTGTCAGGTGCTAGTATAATTGTTTTACGTCAAACGCAATTAGAACTCAACCGCCAGTCTTGCGTATATCTGACGTCCTCTTGGGTCATGAACCTTCGAGTCGAAACCACTGTTTGTGAACAATCTAGGTGGCTCTTCGTCGAACAAGTTGATACCACCAATTGTAAGGACGTATCTTTGTTCCGTATCGTACAAGCTACCAATATCGATATTGTATTGGGCATCTACAGTAACTTGGCTATCAACCTCGAAGAAACCATTTGCACAGCCGCCTGCATTGGCAGTTCCGTCAGCACAGTTCTGGTCATCATCGTAAGACGAGATATAGCGAACAAATATATTTGCCGCATGGACGTCATGTTTCCATGCCAAGCCTAAATTCATACGCAGTTCGGGTGACGATGTACCAATATTGTTAAAGTTACGTCTTCCCGCACCATCAATATTCCCTGCCTGAGGGTCAGACAAGTCATACTTGGTGATGTATGTGGCGTTTAGCGTAGGCGTAAAGATACCCGCATCAGATTCAATCTTATAGCTAGTAACAAAATCAATACCGGATGTTTCTAGCGAACTCGCGTTAACATAGGTGTTGTTGATTTGCAGAACTGGCCCTGATACCGGGTCTCCTGCGCGAATAACTCTATCTGTGTTCGTCGGATCGGCATTTAATACGGCTTGCGCATTTTCTTGAATAATGAGGTCTTCAAATTCAAAGTTCCAGTAATCGACTTCTACTGATAAATCTCGGAATGGCTCGTACGAGAAACCGATATTATAAGCCGTTGACTCTTCTGGCTTAAGATCTTCATTACCCTCTGTTCTCACCGCAACGAATGCCGTTGCCCCCTGCACAGGATCTTGAAGTTGCTGCAATGTGGTAGCACCACCCTGAGCTAAGAAAACCGTTGGCGCTCTAAATGATGTTGAAATCGAACCACGAAGAGAGAACTCATCGCTAGCGCGATACGAAACCGCTAATTTAGGGTCAACTGTACTACCAATTGTGCCACCGTAGTCTTCGTATCGAAGGGCTACCTGAACATCTAAATTATCGTTTACTGGTAACGCTAATTCACCAAACGCAGCCCAAACATCTTGGCTTCCGTCAATATCAGGGTTACCAATGACAAAGGTAAAGCTATCTTGATTAGATAGTGCGTCGTAATCCATGCTTAGCTGCTGGTCTCGATACTGTAGACCTAGAGCAAGCGCTGCAAAACCGCCTCCCATCTCAAAAACATCAAACGAAGTAAACGCTTCTATAACCTCTAAATCAGATTTCGAGTCAATAACTTGCTTTGCCGTGAAAGAGTCGACTACGTAATCAGAGTTTGGCGCCGATGTGTAAGACGTTGAAAACGGATTAAAGAACTCACAGCTGCCTGCGCCTGGTGTGCCTGTAACCGGATTACAATCTGAACCACCAAAACCAAACAAGGCTAACTGAAACTCTGTGTTAAGAACGTCTGGTACTTGGAACATAAAGTCGTTAACCGCTCTGGTGTAACTGACTTCCCAGAAACCGGTGTCTGTTACGCCCTGAAGGTTCGTGCTAAATCTAAACGTATCTGATTCGGTATTTGCAGGGTCGCCAGCGAAACCATTACCCTCTGCACGACCGAAGAACGCAACGCCTGTGCCGAATGGGTTTTGTGGGTGGTAATCTGGAACAATAGGCGAAGTAAGAATAGGGAAGCTCGGTGCCCCGCCACGCTCAGCGCGGTTTCTCGCCATACCGAATTCGGCAGACCATGTTATGTCATTATCAAACTCATAATTAGCACTAACGTAAGTATTCAATCGGCTTTCATCAGGAACGTAAGAATAAAACTTACCGAAGTCAAATTGGCAGAAACCCACCTCAAGACCACCTGGCGCAGTGCCACTCGGCGCTAATAACCTTTCTGAACCACCAAATTCTTCACACCCATACGGGTCAATTATTGGCGTTCCAGTAGGTAAGAAATACGACCCCGGGTTACCTAATGCACTGGTATCGTCTTGTGGTCGGCTGAGTCGTCTGTCAGCAATGAACAGCGGTGAACGGTTTGTAAAGCTTATCGCCGCCATTACATTACCATTGTCTCCTGATGCTCCCCAAAGACCCTGAAGTACATACTCGCTGTTGTCTCCATGTGCACCGTCTTGATAATCAGCAGTTATCATTGCGCCGTCATAATTGCGCTTTGTTATAAAGTTAACAACACCAGCAACAGCATCTGAACCGTATAAAGCCGACGCACCATCTTTCACTACTTCCATTCTGTCGATGGCTATCATTGGCACGAGTGAGCTGGTATCAACAAAGTTGAGACCTTGGTTTGTAGGTTGTGCAGTAACAACTTGGCGCTTGTTATTAAGCAGTACTAGCGTAGACGCAACGCCAAGACCACGGAGGTTAATATTCGAGGTACCTGCTGTGGCATTTTGAGTAAAGGCGTCTGGATTATTTTCCGCGCCTGTGTTAATGGTTAGCGTTTGCGTGATGTCAGCAATATTCTTGGCACCAATCGCATCAATTGCCACACTATCGACTACTGCTAGCGGAGAAGGAGATTCGAAGTTTTCGCTTCGGCGTACAAAACTACCTGTAACAAGAATTAGCTCAACATCCCTTTTTGCTTCTTTCTCGCTTTCGGCCCCAGTCTCTTGAGTCTCTTGAGTTTCTTGAGCTGTTGCAATAATTGGTGAGCAAAGCAATGCAGCGCCTACAAAGGCGGCAACTGCCGTTTTACGCGTGTTCAATTTCATAGTGTGATTCCAAATCTGGGCGTTTCACTACCGGTATGTGTATTCTCGCTTTCCGCTAGCGACCTGCTATTCGATTTTCTGTTATTTTTGTGTGCAACCATAAACAACCTATGGCCACAATTTGATACTATGCCTGAATCCTAAGTTTGTAAATTTATTGTGAATAATATGTTTACATTAATTTTACACATGGTCTTACCAGTTATACTTAAGTATTATTTGGTTAACTCAGACGCTTGTGAGTATAAATTGCTGATCACCTGTGAAATTGATTCACAAACCTTGTTGCTCGGAAACCTCAGAAAATAAAAAGCTTATATCTTTCAATACTTTAAAAAACTCACAAAACGGAACATTTCTTGTAACTCCCAAGTCAATTACAAAACAAACGAGAGTTGCACTATTCGCCATGGAAATACCGCAAATTGACGATATCTATAAACTATTAAGCGATAAACTTGAGTCATGGATGGAAGGTGCAATAACCATCCTCCCAAATATCGTCGTCGCAATTTTAATTGCCATTGCATTTGGCGTTTTAGCTCGTGTTGTGGGTAATGTGGTTGGCAGAGTAATGCGCCGCACGTTTGAATCTCGCCAAATAGCAGGGTTACTCACTTCAATTGTTAAGTCACTGGTATTAATAGCCGGCATATTTATAGCCCTCGATTTTGTTGGCTTGAAGGGTACGGTCACCTCTTTATTAGCCGGAGCGGGGATCGTGGGCTTGGCCATAGGCTTTGCATTTCAGGATATGACCGAAAACTTAATTGCCGGTATCGCGATGGGTATTCGCAAGCCCTTTGAGATTGGTGATGTTATTGAAGCAGAAGGTGTGTTTGGCAACGTAAAAGGCATCAACCTGCGCAATACGCTTGTAGAAACTTTTTACGGCCAACTGGAAGTTATTCCAAATAAGATTTTGTTTAGAAATATTCTTACAAATTATTCCACACTCGGACATCGACGAATTGAAGTGCCAGTCGGAATTTCATATGCAGACGATATCGAAAAAGCAGTGTCAGTCATTGTCGATGCGATGAAAGAAAAAGATTACGTAATCATGAAGGAAGATACCTCTGTGTATGCAGAGTCCTTCGGCGACTCGAGTATTAACTTACTTTTATGGTTTTGGATTAAATATCCTGGTGAACATTCATTTATGCAAGTGCGTCACGACGCAGTAAGTACAGTTAAAACGGTACTTGAAGATAATGATATTCTCATACCGTTCCCTATTCGCACTCTCGATTTCAACTCGAAAGGAAGCGATAACTTAAACACGATGTTAAAAGATTCCAAAGAAACGCAGTAAACCGTTGCCGTTTAAATAAGTAAACGTTGCAATATTCATCACAGAAAATGGAGAAATCTATGAATACTTTAATAGAGTCAAAAACAGTAAGAGCCCTATTTGTTGCATTGGTAATGGGCGCTTCGCTCGGTGGCTGCGCTACAATTGAAGGCGCAGGCGAAGACATTGAAAGTGCGGGCGATGCTATTGAAGATACCGCTGAAGATGCGTCAAATTAATCGTTAAACCACATAGCTGTTAAAAACAAAACACCCTTTCCACGCAAGTGCAAACTCGCGTCGAAAGGGTTTATTTGTTTTGTGGTGAACTACCTTCTTTTCACAATAGGGAAAGCTCGGCCTTAGACAATTACAGCAAGCATTAGAAAGCTTCCTACCAGTGCGGGGTTCCCACTCGACTTCAACATGCAGCTGGCTTCTACTTTGTAAAGTTTCCCTTGAGGCTTGTCTGTCACATCAATAACCTTGAATTGATATCGAATAGCATCGCCACTTTTCACAGGCTCTAAAAAGCGAAGTTTATCTATTCCATAATTAATTGTGGAAGCCACTTTTTCGCTGGCAGCAATAACTTGTGAGAACGCTTGAGGCATAAGTGACGCCGATAAAAAGCCATGGGCAATAGTGGTTTTAAAAGGGCTCTCTTTAGCACACCGTTCTTCATCTAAGTGAATCCACTGATGGTCACCCGTAGCATCGGCAAACCGGTTTATCATATCTTGCGAAACGGTCGTCCAGTCGGCCTGCTCAAGCGTGTCACCTACAGCTAAATCAATGAGTGATTTCATTTTTCTAAATTCCCTGACTTATTTTTAATTTTACTACACTACTATTAGCAATCTGAATGTTTCAATTAACTTTTAATAATAGGTATTTATAAGTATTCTTGTTACACTATCGTTAACAATGCGTGGTTACTATGTACACAATTGTGACATTGTAGCCTGTTATTATCTATTGGCTTTTTCTGGGCACTCGCCCCACTGAAGGATTAATTATGAATCTCAATAGAGTCGACTTGAACCTTTTCGCGGTGTTTGATGCTATTTATACCGCAGGCAGCTTAACGAAAGCCGCCGATGTTCTATGTATTACGCAACCTGCGGTAAGTAATTCACTTGCCAGGCTAAGAGAAATGCTGAACGACCCTCTATTTGTTCGCACGGGTCATAGCATGACGCCCACTCCCGTGGCGCAAAATATTATCGTTCCTGCAAGGCAAGCACTAGCTTTACTGCGCAAGAGTGTTCAAGAGAGTCACACCTTCGACCCACTTACCGCAGAGAAGTCATTTAACTTTGCAAGTAGAGATTTGCTAGAGGCCAGTATTATGCCTCGCCTTGTTGCTCGCCTTCAGAATTTGGCGCCAAACATTGGCATAACAAACTACGAAATTCCGCGCAGTCAGGTTGTGTCCGCGATGGCGAGCGGCACTCTTGATTTCTTTGCAGACGCATCTACCTTTACCGACCCTCATTTGTGCAAAGAGAAAATAGCGCAAGACCGTTTTGTTGTGCTGGCGAGAAAGAATCACCCTGCACTAAAGAATGGACTCGATTTAGAAACATTCTTACGCCTAGGTCATATCAATGTATCGCAAAGAAAGTCAGGGGCTGGGCCCATTGATATTGCTTTAGACAAAATGGGAAAACGCAGAAAAGAAGTCATGCGAGGCCAACACTTTCTCACAGTTCCAAGCACTATCGTAAAAACCGACCTTATTGCTTGTTTACCATTTCACCTAGCTAAACATTACGATTTAGCTATATACGAAGTGCCTTTTGACTTACCTCCAGTAGAGTATTACCTGTATTGGCATGTGAGTGCCGATCATGACTATGCACATATGTGGATGCGCGAACAAATTATGGAAGTGGCGAGCAATTTCAAACCTCATTAACGCGCCTGCGCACATCTTCAGTAAACGTTAACCAACTTTTGAAGTCTCAATATGCCCGAGCACGGTACATTGAGACTTTTTTGTAGCCGTGACAAATGCACAAAAATTTTCTAAATCTCCATGCAAGCACCTAATACAAAAGACTAATTTTGATTAAACGACAGACTAAACTTTAGTCTAACGTATGTATATTCATACTAAGTTATTTTTCAGCATGTTTTTGATGCCCAATGTAATGCGTTTAATAAAACCGAACACAAAAACACCAATCAAACTTATCGGGAACTTTAACCATGTTGAAAATAGTTAAATCTTCGTTAGTTATTGCTGCATCTACACTAGCGTTCTCACATGCGGCGCAAGCAGACGACATCAACGATGCACTTGCGAATATCTGCACTATTGTTCAGGCAGATGACAAAGATGAATTGCGCAAGAAAATGCGTCGCGTACAGTCTGACTTCAGATTAAAGCTTAGAGATTATTACACTGGTGTGTCTTGTGGTGGACAGAGCTTAATTCGTACCGCTCTTGAAAGTAATGCTGTGGAAGTGGGCACGCTTTTGGTAAAGAAAATGCCAAGTAAGGATCTAAAGCAGCCAGAGGCAGACGGTAAAACACTGCAAGCTTGGATTGCTGAAAAAGGGCTACAGAACTCACCGATATCTGAAGAGTTAGCCAGCCGTATTTAATTTCAATAGCATAACAATACCATCTTAATATCTGAGGCTCTTTTATGGAGCCTCTGCTATTTCTGAATGCCTCTAACGCTTTTTACGCCTCTATAAATTCGATGACGTTTATAGCTGCCCAGTCTGAATATTCTCGGTGGATCCAGTGGCTTGCCGTATCGTGGTAAATCACCTTGCAGTGCGGAACATAGTGTTCAATACCTTGAAGTACAGCAGTATCAAAAGCTTTATCTTCTCTACCCCACAGAACCAAAGTTTCCAGAGAAATGTTGATATTGGGAACGTGTATGTTCGCTAACTCATCTGGCGATGCGTTAATACCGGGTATTTTTTGTGGCATATTTCTGTAGTAACTCAACATAGCATTGAGTTTATTTTTATCTTGCCAGTCATTTAAAAGTGAGTTGGCATATTCATGTTCTCGTTTGAAAAAGCTGGCGCCCAGCATTTCCCTCAATAGGCTAAAATTTGTGTCTGCCAACATGTTCTCAGCGCCGTTATCTCGAAGCGCATCAATATATTGACTCTTTTCACGCTGGGTTTTGCTTGTTATTAACGACTGTGTAAATGTTGAAGGGTGCGCAGCATTGAGAATAACAAGTTTATCAATTAACTCACTGTGAAAAGCCGCAAGTGGCCATGCAATAGCACCGCCCCAGTCGTGCCCTATTAACACAATTTTTCTGCCCTTTTTAACTGATTCAATAAATAAAACCATGCGCTTTATCAACGCAGGCACTTCATAGTCTCGCTGGGAGGGCAATACCTCAGACAAGTGATAACCGGGTAAGTCAGGGGCAATAACATCAACATGTTCGGGAGTGCAGCGTATAAACGGCTCCCATGCGTGAGAATTTTCAGGGAAGCCGTGAAACAAAATTAACAGTGTTTTTTGTTCGTCACTTTCAGACTCAGGCGCGTTAGTTCCGCGCTGTGATTCTCGGCTGAGATAATGAATTTTCTTGCCATCAATGGAGACATATCGTGAATCTAACATTATGTAAGCACCAATAAAAAAGCCGAGTAACAAAAGTGGCGATTGATTCACACACTCTCGTTACCCGGCACACTAGGTTTGCTAAAAGCTAATTATTCAACAGCAAACATACTTTCAGGCATAGACATCAGGTTGTCCGAACCAGACTGCATTGCAGAAACCAGTGAACGCGTGCGCGTAAGCAAACGATCAAAGTAGAACCCTGTAGTCAGTATTTTACTCTTGTAGAATTCCGTTTCTGTGCTTCCGGCATCAAGCTGTTCTTGTGCCTTAACTGCCATACGTAACCAGAAATATGCAACAGTCACGTAACCTGAGTACATAAGGTAATCAACGGAAGCCGCACCGATTTCGTCTGGGTTAGACGCAGCCGCTTTGCCAATATCCATGGTTACTTGCTGCCACTCATCTAAATGCGAGTTTAGTGCATTTGTCCATGCGCTAAACTGTGCATTGTCGCGAAGAGAGTTACAGTAATCGCGAACTTCCTGCACAAATACATTGAGCAATTCACCGTTAGATCCCATCACCTTACGGCCAAGTAAATCCACTGCCTGAATACCCGTAGTGCCTTCGTACATGGTACAAATACGTGTATCACGTGCAAGCTGCTCCATGCCCCACTCTTTAATGAAACCGTGGCCGCCGTATACCTGCATACCGTAGCTTGTGGTTTCTTGAGCAGTTTCAGTCAAAAACGCTTTAACAATCGGCGTCAAGAATGCAAGTTTTGCTTCTGCTGTTTGCTTAGCAACTTCATCCTCGCCATATAAGGTTACATCTACCATTTGCATACAGTATGCGGCTAATGCACGATTGCCTTCGGCAAATGCTTTTTGCGTTAACAACATACGACGCACGTCTGGGTGCACAATAATGGGATCAGCAGGACCGTCTGGGTTCTTACGCCCTGTCATTGAGCGAAACTGCACTCGGTCTTTCGCGTACTTAAGCGCACCTTGGAATGCCGTTTCTGACGCTGCCAGACCTTCAAGGCCAGTGCCTATCCGTGCAGTGTTCATAAAGGTAAACATACAGTTAAGGCCGCGGTTAGGAGGACCAATAAGGAACCCTTTAGCGCCATCAAAGTTAATTACGCAAGTTGCGCTAGCTTTGATACCCATCTTGTGTTCTATACTGCCGCAATTTACCGCATTGCGATCTTGCTTCTCACCGTCTTGCGACACGTTGTATTTTGGCACAACAAAAAGAGAAATACCTTTGGTGCCCTCAGGCGCGTCAGGCAGGCGAGCCAATACGATATGCACGATGTTTTCAGACATGTCATGCTCACCGGCAGAGATGAAGATCTTCGTGCCGGTTAGGCTGTAACTACCATCTTCTTGCGGTTCTGCGCGGCATTTCAGCATACCAAGGTCAGATCCACAGTGTGCCTCTGTTAAACACATTGTGCCTGTCCATTCTCCGCTGATTAGCTTATGAAGAAACATATCTTGCTGTTCTTTCGTGCCGTGCGCTTTAAGTGTTTCCATACAACCTTGGCTTAGACCTGGATACATAGCCCACGAGTGGTTTGCACCAGAAAACCATTCAGCAATTATTGAAGCAAGTGAGTAAGGAAGGTTTTGTCCGCCAAACTCTTCTGGGTGCGCCATACTTGGCCATCCGCCTTCAACATAGGTCTGATAAGCTTCTTTGAAACCTTTAGGTGTAGTAACCACACCGTTGTCCCACTTACAACCTTCTTCATCACCAGATTGGTTAATAGGTGCAAGCGTGTTTTCTGAAAACTTAGCCGCCTCTGCAAAGATTGCTGAAACCAAGTCTTCGGAGGCTTCGTCGAAACCTAACTTTTGATAGTGACTTTGAAAGTCGAGTAGCTCATGTGTTACAAACATGGCGTCGCGTTGTGGAGCTTTATAACCTTCCATACTAAATACCTATAGAACTTCAAATAAACCAGCAGCGCCCATGCCGCCACCGATACACATAGTGCAAACGACAAATTTCGCACCACGTCTTTTACCTTCGATGAGTGCGTGACCCACCATACGAGCACCGCTCATGCCATAGGGGTGACCAATAGAAATGGCACCGCCGTTTACATTTAATAATTCGTCTGGAATGCCCAATTTATCGCGACAGTATAAAACTTGTACCGCAAACGCCTCGTTGAGTTCCCATAGACCTATATCATCCATGGTCAATCCATGCTGCTTTAATAGCTTAGGAATGGCAAAAACAGGGCCTATTCCCATTTCATCAGGTTCACAACCCGCAACCGCAATGCCGCGATAAACGCCAAGAGGCTGTGTGCTTCCTTTTGCGGCTGTGTTTTCATCCATAATTACGGTAGCGCTGGCACCGTCAGACAACTGACTGGCGTTACCCGCTGTTATGCAACCGCCTTCAATGACCGGTTTAAGGCCTTGCAGCCCTTCTAATGAAGTTTCAGGACGGTTACCTTCATCTTTCGACAACGTAGCTTCCCTTTCACTGGTTTCGCCTGTTTCTTTGTTGAACAGTTGCTGTGTGGCAGTGATAGGTACAATTTCATCATCAAATTTGCCTGCAGATTGCGCTGCCGCAGTACGCATCTGGCTTTGATATCCGTATTCGTCTTGTGCATCGCGGCTAATGTTATAGCGCTTAGCCACCACTTCTGCTGTTTGCAGCATTGGCATGTAAATATCGTTGTGTTTAGCCACTAGTGCTGGGTCTACCGCACGGTAGGTGTTCATATTTTTATTCTGCACTAACGAGATTGAATCTAGCCCACCCGCAACCATAATGTTTGTTTCGCCGGAGCGGATAGTATTAGCCGCGGTAGCAATGGCATACATCCCCGAGCTGCACTGCCTGTCGAGGGTCATTCCCGCAACCGAAACAGGTAAATCGCCAGCAAGTGCTGCTAAACGACCGATGTTCATTCCGCCACTCCCTTGGGTGAGCGCAGAGCCCATAATGACATCATCAACAGAGGCTGGATTTATACCTGCACGCTCAACCGCATTTTTGATGGCGTGGCCACCAAGCGAAGGCGCAGGCAAGTTATTTAAGACGCCTTTGTAGGCACGCCCTATAGGCGTTCTTGCTGTGCTAACAATTACTGCATCACGCATTGTATTGTTCCTTATTTTTGTAACTTTTGAAACTGCCGCCTTCTTGCGTCAGTTTGACTAGTAGATCGCTTGGCTCTAACCACATTTTGCCGTAATCGCCAAGCTGGTCACGATACGTTGTCAGCTTGTCTAATATGGTTTTCAATCCCACTTCATCTGCATATTGCATAGGGCCACCACGGAACACTGGGAAGCCGTAACCATAGACGTAAATCACGTCAATATCGCTTGATTTAGCCGCAATACCTTCTTCAAGAATAATCGCGCCTTCGTTTATCAGAGAAAACATCACGCGAACTAAAATCTCTTCATCGCTTATGTCTGAACGTTGCTGAACCCCTAAACGTTCGGCTTCTTTTTTGGCAATCTCTAACACTTCGGGATCTGGAATGGGAACTCGACTACCGGGTTCGTAGTTATAAGTACCGCGGCCTGTTTTAAGACCATTGCGTCCCATTTCAACAAGACGGTCGGCAACAGCGCCATATGCTGGATCATGAGCAATGTGCTCTTGACGAGACTGGCGAACATAGTAGCCAATATCTAACCCAGCCATATCACCCATCGTAAATGGCCCCATTGGCATACCAAAGTCAGTAAGCACTTTGTCTACTTGCTCAGGTGACGCCCCTTCTAATAGCAAACGATTAGCCTCGCGACCATATGGCTCAATCATTCGATTACCAACGAATCCAAAACATACACCCACTAACACGGCGACCTTTTTAATACGCTTGGCCATTTTCATGCAGGTTTTGATTACTTCAGGTGATGTCTTATCGGCCTTAACAACCTCTAGCAGACGCATAACGTTTGCTGGAGAGAAGAAATGAAGGCCAATGACGTCTTCAGGACGAGACGTTGCTGTCGCAATTTCATCAATATCAAGCGTCGATGTATTAGACGCTAATATGGCACCTGGCTTACATACTTTGTCGAGGGTTGAAAAAACGGCCTTCTTGACTTCCATTTTTTCAAAAACGGCTTCAATCACTAAATCTACGTCGCTTAAATCGTCGTAAGTGGTAGTGCCTGAAAGCAATGCCATTCGCGTTTCTACTTGTTCTTGAGTCAGCTTGCCCTTTTTAGCGCTGTTTTCGTAATTCTTACGAATAAGTGCCAAGCCCTTTTCCAGTGCTTCCTCTTTTAGCTCAAGCATAGTTACTGGAATACCGGCATTGGCGAAGTTCATCGCTATACCACCGCCCATAGTGCCTGCACCAATGATTGCAACTTTCTCGATATTGCGTTCTGGCGTTGTTTTATCGAAGTCTTTTACGTGACCGGCTGCGCGCTCTGCAAAGAAGAAGTGCTGCTGAGCTCTCGCCTGGGGTGTATTCATACACTCCATAAATAGCTTGCCTTCGTTTTTAAGGCCATCCTCAAACGATAAGGTATAAGCGCCACGAACCGCCTCTATACATTTAAGCGGTGCGAAAAAGCCTTTTGATGCTTTTTTGGTCTGAGCAGTGACTGCTTCAAACACTCCCTGAGTTTCCTCAGACATGGAAAGTGTAATGTCACAAGCACGCTTAACGGCGTTTGGTCCGCTAAGCGATGCTAAATAGGCTTTGGTGTCTTCTAAAAGGTGTTCAGGTTTGTCTGATATTTTATCGAATACACCCGGTAACTTGAGTACCGATGTGGGTTTACCCGTAACTATCATGGTAAGAGCTGTTTGAGCGTCGGCAAGTCTAGGTAGGCGCTGTGTGCCACCTGCCCCAGGTAAGATACCAAGATTGACTTCTGGGAGACCAACCTTGTTATCGGCAAATGTCACCCGATGGTGACATGCAAGTGCAACTTCCAAACCGCCGCCAAAAGCCGGCCCAGGAAGAACGGCAATAACAGGCTTCGATGCGTTCTCAATTTTGTCGAGAACTTCAGGTAGCATTGGTGATAAGTCGCCACCAGAGAACTCGCTGATGTCAGCACCGCCTGAGAATATGGGAAGCGATGAAGTGATAACGATTGCACTTACGCTGTCGTCTTTAATCGCATTGTCGACACCCTCAATCAGGCCTATGCGAAGCGCTCTTGATAGTGCATTTACCGGCGCGCTTTGCATCGTGAGAGTGGCAACACCCTGCGTTACTTCATACGCTACTGCGTTATTTTCCGTCTGAGTCATAACCATTTCCTGTTTATCACGTTAATCGGATGTTATTGCAGTGTTGTCAATCATCCAAGTTTATTGGTGTTATAGACATTTATCACAATATTGAATACGGGGTTGAAAGCCTTTTTCTTCTTCACATTTGGCTAAAGAGCACGTATCGCGCTAGATACAGATCGATTGACAGAATTATCTGCGAGCGCTTTTGTTACGCTAACGTTAATGCTTTGATCATCATTTTTACAAGGAGCGTTATGTCATGAAAGTACTTAAAACACCCGAAAATGCCTTTGCCGATATTTCTGATTTTCCCTATCCGGCACATTTTATTGAAGTTACCGATACGGTGAGTAGTGAACTGTGTATGGCTTATTATCAACTGGGGCCAACAGAAGGTCATCCCGTTGTACTTCTGCATGGAGAACCCACGTGGGCATATTTGTATAGAAAAATGATGCCGCTACTTGCCGAAGCGGGTTTTTGTGTTTTTGTCCCTGACTTAATTGGTTTTGGTCGCTCAGATAAACCGACATTGAAAAGCGACTACACCTATGGCAGGCATTTAATTTGGCTAAAAGACTGGTTCAATCAGGTAGTCAAAGGGCCTGCAACCTTGTTTTGTCAAGATTGGGGCGGCCTCTTAGGCCTTAGAATGGTGGCAGACATGCCGACACGTTTCGCGGGTGTGATGGCATCAAATACTGGGCTACCCACTGGCGATGTGAAGCCAACGGAAGCATTCACACGGTGGCGTCGCTTTTCACAAGATGTTGAAGAGTTCCCAACCTCAAACATTATTAACAACGGTACCCTTTCCGGCATAGATGAACATGCCTTGGCGGCTTACGACGCGCCCTTTCCCGATGAGAGTTATAAAATGGGCGCGCGAATGTTTCCGCTACTTGTACCTACCGAACCAGATAGCCCAGATTCACAGGCTAACCGAAACGCATGGCAGTCTTTAAAACAGTTTAATAAACCCTTTATGACGGCATTTAGTGACGGAGACCCTGTCACTGCTGGCGGCGAAAAGTATTTACAAAAGCAAATACCTGGCTGCAAAGGACTAAAACACGCTTCGATAAAATCCGGCGGGCACTTTGTGCAAGAGGACAAAGGGGAAGAGTTGGCTCAGTTGCTTATCTCTTTCATACGCAGCTACCAATAACTAAATCACACAAATTATAAAAGGAAAATAACATGACTATGGATCCACTTCTTAATTTCACCGGACAAGTGGCACTTATAACTGGCGCAGCAAGCGGTTTTGGACGTCTTTTAGCAAAAGGGCTAGCTGAGCGAGGAGCAAAATTAGTACTCAGTGATATAAATGAAACGGCCCTTGAAGAAGTGCAAACTGAATTGCAGCCGCTGACTGCTGTAGAAGTGATCGCGGGTAACATTGCGGAAGAGACACTAAATAAGGCGCTGGTAGAATTAGCCATAGAAAAATTTGGACGCCTAGATATTGCCGTAAATAATGCCGGTATTGCCCATACCCCTGCGCCAGTTCATGAAATGACAGAAGCAATTATGGACAGTCAGTTTGCAGTAAACGTTAAAGGAGTGATGTTTGGTATGAAATACCAAATTCCAGCCATGCTGTCGCAAAAGAAGGGACATGTGCTGAATGTGAGTTCTCTCGCAGGGCTTGGTGGAGCCCCTAAAGGCGCTGCCTATGCCGCCGCTAAACACGCCGTTGCAGGCGTTACGCGCACCGCTGCTGTTGAATATGGAAGGAAAAATGTACGTGTAAATGCCATTTGCCCGTTTTACAGCCCCACAAACATTCTAAATGTTGATGGCTACAATACGCCAGAGGCCCAAGCTCAGCTGGGGCAAGGCAGCCCAATGAAGCGTTTGGGCGAACCTCAGGAAATAGTAAATACCATGCTGTTGATGCTGTCTCCAGGCAACAGCTATATGAACGGACAAACAGTTGCCGTAGACGGTGGTGTAACTGCCTGGTAATGAGTATAGCTTTTTATACCTAGGTATAAGCTTATCTATTTTGTTTTGTTAGGGCTTTAGTTTTAATAGAGAGGAACAAACAAAGTGTGACTGACGAGGCGCGTGCAACCGCCTCCGACGTTCCTCTCCTTTCGTATCGCAGAGACATCAACTTATGACAACACGGTTCGTGTACAACATATCTACTATTTGCTCTGTCTTTTGCTTCGTTACTTTGGTTTCCCCTTTGAACGCCCACGCTGCTGAAAATAAGACTAGCGTTTCGGCTGGGGTATCGACGTTGCAAGCGCATTCGACCACCAAGAAGGTGCGCCGTATTACCCAAACATCGCCAAGTACCATATTGAAACTGTTATCGGTCACGGCAAAAAGCGGTCAAAAAAACCATAGCACACCGTTTATCCATCCTTTACTTCAAAACGTCAATCAAAAGTCTGATTAATTGTTTTTGGGCTAACAGCTATGGACAAATTAGACGTGAAAGCGCTCTCTTGATAATCTCACCTGTTAGTTCGTTTTTGACTCTTTACTCGCTCTTTATACCATTAGTCCGCATAGCGCCCATTCTCAATGGAAGCGAATACCATCCATAAAAAAACCGCATAACGTTTCATTATGCGGCTCTTGGTTTTTGCACTCTAGAACCTTAGGCACTTTTCAGCACAAAAATTTACTTCTCTTGAACGAAGCCTGAATTAAGGAACAATCACCATTTTCCCTTTAACTTCTCTATTCATCACTTTGGTCATTGCCTTTGTAGCTTGTTCTAACGGAAGAGCTTCATCGACCACCACCTTCACTTTGCCCTGAACATACCAAGTAAGAAGCTCTTGCATATTTGCTGCAAACCCTTTTGGATCGTGCTGGGTGAAGGACCCCCAAAATACGCCCATTACCGAGTAGCCTTTTACCAACGCCAAATTAACAGGGAACTTTGGTATCTCGCCACCAGCAAACCCGACAACTAACAACCGACCTTCCCACGCCATACTTCTGCTACATGCGTGAAAAGTATCACCACCGACGCACTCATAAATGACGTCAGCACCTTTACCTTCAGTCACTTCTTTTAACGTTTCTTTTAAGTCTTTCTCTTTATAATTAATAAGAATATCAGCGCCGTGCTCTTTAGCTAAGGCAAGCTTTTCGTCTGTTGAGCACACAGCAATAACCTTAGCCCCCATGGTTTTGCCAATTTGCACCGCCGCCAGACCAGTACCCCCCGCAGCGCCCGTAACAACTAGTGTCTCACCGGGCTGCAGCTTAGCACGCTGTTTTAAGGCGTGATGTGCAGTGGCGTGGGCGGTCACTAGCGCCGCTCCTTCATTCACATCAATCGAGTCTGGCAGTGGCATAACATGGCTGGCTTGTACCGCAACTTTTTCTGCGTAACCACCTAAGTTAGACAGTGCAATGACTCGCTGCCCTTTCTTAACGTGACTAACACCCTCACCCACTTCACAAATCACACCAGCCACCTCGTTCCCTGGAATAAACGGAAAATCTGGCTGCATTTGATATAACCCCTGAACCAAAAGTCCATCGGGGAAATTCACTCCTGCGGCTTGAACGTCAACCACTACATAGCCGGGTTTCGCTACTGGGTCAGCAACGTCTTGTACTCGTAAATCCTCTACAGGCCCAAAGGCTTCGCATACTATGGCTTTCATGTTTACTCCGTATTCTGTTTTACACCAAACGCTCGTTTTGCATTTTATTCGCTATCTTGATGTATGGTTTGGTTAGCTATTTGTGCTAATGGACGCACCATGGCGCCTAACTGCATTGCTTTTTCGCTCGACGCATTGCCGTCGTGAGCACGTTTTACCACGCCCTGCAAAATGGCTGCTAAGCGGAAAAAGCTAAAAGCTAGATAGAAGGTCCAATTGTTTATTTTCTCAATATTTCGACGCTGACAGTAGGCATTCACATAGGCCTGCTCTGACGGAATACCCAAGGCTTCCCGATCTAGCCCGCCTAATCCTGCCGCGTGTGCAATATCAGAGGGTAGTCTAAGCTGCATACATTGATATGCTAAGTCTGCATAGGGGTGCCCTAAAGTCGATAACTCCCAGTCGAGCACCGCAATCACTCTTGGGTTGTCGCTATCACTCATATCAAACATCATATTGTCGAGCCTGAAATCTCCATGAACTAGTGATGTCTGACCATCATCCTCCGGTAAATTTGCTTCAAGATAACTAATAAGCTGTTCAATTTCTTCGATATGCTCTAGCTCTGACGCGCGATACTGCTTGGTCCACCGGCTCAATTGTCGCTCAAAATAACTGCCAGGTTTACCGTAATCGCTTAGACCCGCCGCTTGAATGTCCACGCTGTGCAAAGACGCTAACACTCTGTTCATTTCGTCGTACATTGCACCGCGAGTTTTTGCCGACGCTATTTCAGGTAACGCACTGTTCCAAAAAATCTCACCCTCTACGTAAGCCATAATGTAAAACATACTGCCTATTACGCTGGTGTCTTCGCACAGGTGGTATGCTTTAGGAACCGGCACGTTGCTTTCTTGCAAGGCGTTTATAACTCTAAATTCTCTATCTACTGCATGGGCAGATTTTAATAATTTGCCAGGCGGCTGTCTTCGCAGTACAAACGTTCCCTTTTCAGAACTCAGCTTAAAGGTAGGATTTGACTGACCACCGGAAAACTTATCAGCGCTGCTTACATGCCCAATTTCGGCGCATGCAGCGGCTAAATAGTGATTAAGAACTTCTAAATCTAACGCATGAGGCGCTGTTGCTTTTTCTTCACTCACACTAATTCCCTATGCGTTTTTATCAGCAATTAAATTGCGGCCCAGCTGCATCATATGCACTTGATCTGGACCGTCTGCTAGCTTAATTGTACGCGCGTAGGCATACATTGCAGATAGCACGAAATCTTGGCTAGTCCCGGCCGCACCGTGCATTTGAATAGACTCGTCAATAACGTTACATGCCATAGTAGGTGCAACAATTTTTATGGCTGCGATAAGATCTCTAGATACTTTATTTCCATACCTGTCCATTTTGTCCGCAGCTTTCAATGTGAGTAATCGAGCTTGCTCAATGTCACAATGCATTTTAGCAATGCTTTCGCGAACCGATTGCTGTTTTGCTAGAGGCTTGCCAAAGGCTACACGTGCTTCCACACGCTCGCACGCCATATCGAGGGCGCGTTGAGCACAACCAATTAAACGCATGCAGTGATGTATTCTGCCTGGGCCTAGACGACCTTGGGCAATTTCAAAGCCTTTACCCTCGCCCACAAGCAAGTTTTCGGCAGGCACTCTAACATTCTCAAACAGAACTTCAGCGTGACCAATAGGCTCATCATAAAAGCCCATCGCTGCCATAGGTCTTACAATCGTCACGCCTTTAGTATCGACAGGAACTAATATCTGCGATTGCTGCTGATGACGAGGAGCATCAAAATCGGTTTTCCCCATCACTATCATGATTTTGCAGTTTTCATTCATGGCACCACTGGTATACCACTTTTTACCGTTAATAACGTATTCATCACCTTCGCGTGTAATAGACGTCTCAATATTTGTTGCATCGCTAGATGCTACCGCTGGCTCGGTCATTGCAAAAGCAGAACGAATTTCGCCGTTTAACAGCGGAACCAACCACTTTTCTTTTTGTTCTTCGTTTCCGTATTTTGCCAACACTTCCATATTGCCTGTATCTGGCGCGCTGCAGTTGAATATTTCAGAACTAAATAGTACTCGCCCCATCTCTTCACATAATGGCGCATACTCGGCATTAGTAAGCCCTGCGCCGTAAGGCTTGTATTCTTCTGGCAAAAACAGATTCCACAAGCCTGCATCTCGAGCCTTTTGCTTGAGCGTTTGCATCAACTCTGGTGTCTTCCATCGGTTCTCACCATTTTCTACCGCGTGAATGTACTCCTGTTCTATGGGGTACACTTCTTCTTTCATGAAGGCTCTTAATTTTTCCAAAAGCGCCTGTGTTTTTTCATTATATTCAAAGTTCATAGCTGTCCCGTTTAGCTGTAGGTAATGGCGTGCAACCTGTCGATCACATCCAGGTGAGGTACGCTGTTGAAGTTATTTAGATGAACACCCCGCTTGTTGGCGAAGCATTGTGAAAAGCTAGCATTGCGTATCTGCAAATTCATATTGATAACTGTGGCGGAGTCGTAGCCCAAAATGTGTTTTAGCATCATGGCAATGGCTCCGCCCGAGCTTACAACCAATACACGTTTGGCATCCATATTTTGCAGGTGCGTGAGCATATTACTTACCCGTCCCTCGAACTGTGCCCATGTTTCGTCTAGAAGTTCATGAGGAAGTTTGTCTTGCGACCAAGCAAGCATGGCTTTTTTTAATAAACGATAAAATTCGGCGGGTGACGATCCCTCAGGCACTCTGTCTTCGGGAAAGAGATTGAGATAGGCAGCGGCAACCGCTTGGAAGTTGAATTCATTGAGTGAGCTATCTCGTGTCGCCTCAGGAAGTGATTTCCCCCCTGCAGACAATCCTTTTGCAATCCCCTCGTTAGTTTCTCGATGCCTTACCATGTCTCCCATAAATACAGAATCGAAATGTATATCGCGATGATGAAAATAGTCGCCCAGCCATATGGCTTGCTGCGCCCCAAGCTCGCTTAGTTTGTCGTAATTAGCCTTGCCAAAAGACGCTTGTCCGTGACGAACTAAATAGATATCTGTCATTTCATGCTCGTATGTTACTAATATGTTAAACATACTAAGAAAACTACTTGCATAAGTTTAATTGATATTTTGAATGGGGGTTCATCATGTGAAGCTATTGGGAGAATGTCAGTGATGCTGACTCTCCCAAAATAAGCAAGGCTGTAAGCAGAGAAGCTGCAGCAGCGTTAGAGGTGGTGTTAGCCGGGGTTGGTAAAACTAGCAGAGGAAAGCTAGGCGTTAGCGCTATTTGCAGCGTCCTTTATAAATGCTGCTAACGTTGCGGGTTCTTGCGCACCAGCAACTCCCTGATTTCCAATAACGAATGTTGGCACGCTCTGAATACCACGCTGCATCCAAGCCGACTCCTTTTGCCGAACAATATCTGCATAGCGTTCACTCTCAAGCGCCTCTGTAATGCCCAGCTTATCTAAACCGACAATACCGCCTTCCTGAACTAAAACATCTAAATTATTAATGTTTTTTCCCTCTGAAAAATAAGCTTCGAATAAACGCATCTTCATTGCTAGCGCCAACCCTGCTTCCTCTGCATAGTGGATAAGTTGGTGAGCTTTAAAGGTGTTTTGCATTGTTGCATCATCGGCAAGGTTAAACTCAAACCCAATGGCTTTACCTGCCTCCACTAACCTCTGTCTGTTCGCACCACTTTGCTGCTCGGTGATGCCATATTTTTCCATCACGTGCTCACGTAAATTTTGGCCTTCTTCTGTCATAGCAGGGTTTAGTTCAGAAGGGTGAAACTTTACGTCAACCGTTATATTTTCCTGCGCCAGTGAATCGATGGCCTGCTGTAAATGTTTATAACCTACAATGCACCAAGGGCACACTACGTCAGACACCATATCAATTGTTATTGTTCGCATTTGGCCTCGTTTAACGTTCGTAAAATAAACGCAATAAAAAAAAGAATTTTTGGGGCTACAAACCAAAATTTATCGCCCCGAATATTTAGTGACCACAATCACCGTAAATGGTTTATACCAGGTATGCAAATTAGCGAGACAACGAACAGTTCATATTTCTTTACCAGGGCGTGTTATTTTCTCTGATAAGAGTAACAATTTGCTTTGCCCAAATTGCGTAGCCTGCAGATGACGGATGAAAACCATCAATGGCCATCATGTTTGCATTTAGCAGAGGCTTTCTTTTAACTAAATGACTATAAGTGTGAAAATTATTGTTCAATAAGTTCACTGTCAATAAACGGCCAAACGGCAGTGAAATCAGGCTTTTTTCTAGTGCGTTATTGAGCATAGCCGCACGCAGCCCCAATACATATCGCAAAGGTTGAGGTATCGCAGGAAATTCAGCCATCGGAGGTAAACCCGAGAAAATCACTAATTTGCACCCAAACTTTTGTACGAGCAATTGGTAGATAAGACTCACGTTAGTATTCCACGCTTTCAGTGACGTAAACCGAGTGACATCATTAACACCAATAGAAACTACGGCAATGTCGAAACGCCGCGGGTTTTCTTTTTGAAGCAACTCCAGTAACCCCTGAGTAGCAAGCCCCCCTTTTGCTAATAAACAGATAGATGCCGCGATATTATCTTCACTTAATAGCTGCTGTTGAAGATTGCCTAGCAAAGCATCGTTTTGTGTCTCAACTCCCACGCCTGCCGCTGCTGAATCACCTGTAAGTAGTATTTTTATGGGTTTTTGTATAGCCTCTTGTATGGCTTCTTGTTCAGCTTCTTGCTTCTCACTCTCTACCTCTACTTCGCTAGGTATTTCTCGTGCACCCACGGGTTCGGGCAGCCTAAGTGCCTTTTTTCTCACCCAAAGTGCCTGAAAGGAAATCACAGGAAAAAGCGCAAAAAAACAGCAGTAAAAATACAAAATATTGAACCAGATCAACTCATCATCCTTTGTTACTCGATAACATACCCATGTCTACTCAAAACCCTCAACAAGAAGAAATGTCATGACAGTGAAACAGGTGAGCCAGGCTCGCACCACTACCATTGAGAAATACGCCAAGCATGCGCCACGTTATACTTCCTACCCTACTGCTCTAAACTTTTCGCCAGTAAACAATGACATTCTTAGCATTGCAAATAAAGCCACTAAAGCTGATAGCATAAGCCTGTATATTCACATCCCTTTTTGTAAAACTCTTTGCTATTACTGCGGTTGTAACAAAATTGTGACTCGACACAACAGCAAAGCAGATGAGTATCTCGCGTATATTGAAAAAGAGATAGTCGCTAAATCAAACTTGTATAAGGATAAAATGGCTGTGTCGCTGCACCTTGGCGGCGGGTCGCCGAGCTTTCTCAGTGCTGAGCAACAAACTACCTTAATGGCATTGCTAAAAAAATACATATCGTTTGATGAAGACGCTGAAATGTCTATTGAACTCGATCCGCGCAATGTAGATTTGCATTACCTCAATACGCTAAAAGACTTAGGTTACAACAGGCTAAGCTTTGGGCTACAAGATACAGACTTTCAAGTTCAGCAAACCATAAACCGTGTGCAAAGTACGCTGCATATTTCAGATTTAGTGTTCGAAGCCCGAAACCTAGGGTTCAACTCTATTAACTTGGATCTTATTTACGGCCTCCCCCACCAGTCTATCCACACGTTCAGGACAACCATAGCTGCAACAAAAGCGATTTCACCAGACAGAATATCGCTATTTAGTTATGCACATTTACCGGAGCGTTTTGCCGCGCAACGTAAGTTCGCCGACGACATTTTACCTAATGCGGAGCTTAAAGCAGAACTTTATGACTTGGCGGTAAAAGAATTCAAAAAGATTGGATATGAAATGATAGGGCTAGATCATTTTGCTAAAAAATCAGATAACCTGGCGTTGGCAAAAAAAGCGGGCAAACTACATAGAAATTTTCAGGGTTACACGCTGCATGGCAACACCGATTTAATCGGTTTTGGCGTGTCTGCAATAAGCACAATAGGAAATGCCTTCGCGCAAAACCCTAAACAATTAAAAGACTATTACACTAAGATAGATAACAACGAACCTGTTGCCACAATAGGGCTGTCGTTAACCAGTGATGACCTCATTAGAAGAGACGTAATATCAAGCTTAATGTGTAATTTATCGCTGGACATAAATAACATCGAGAGAAAGCACAATATTATCTTTAATGACTATTTTGCCAGCGAACTTAACGCGCTTCGCTTATTACAAAAAGACGGATTAGTTTTGCATATGGAACATGGCATTGTGGTTCCAGAACATGCAAGAATATTTATTAGAGCGATATGTGCAACCTTCGACGCTTACTTAGACGGACATATGGAAGCTCATTCAAACGCTCAGGCAAAAGACAACAAAACAATACCGCGTTTCTCTAAAGCAATTTAAAGCGCGCAACTACTGGCATGTTGCGCTCTAGCGCTAATCGATGAAAAGATAATGCGCTAATAACAGCATAAAGCGGTTCCTGGTGTATTTGGGAACCGTTTTTGTCATTATCTGATCCCTGTGCGCTAGTGTCTTGAATACCTAGCGTTAACAACACTCTTCCCTGCTGATGACTATCAAAGAATGTTATATCGCCAATATGGCATGTCAGTGCATTTAAAATACTCGATGTAGTTTGCTCGCTGGTCCCAGAAACGTTTGTGTCTATACTCACATCACTCGCTTTTATCGATATTCGCACTGGCTGGCCATTTGTGAGGGGCTTATTTTCGGCGTCTTTACTTTCTGAGCTTGTGTGTGAATATGCAGATACAGGAGTAAGCGATTTTTCTGAAACATACAGGCGCTGCCCGAGTGCCATTACGCTATAAACCTTGTTGGCTATGTTTAGCGAAGAATCTGGCTCAGCGATTTTGCCAGCCTCAGGCTCAATCAAATGCTCCACAACAGCGTCTATAACCGCAGAGGGTGTTTCCATACTTTCCATGCCACCATATTGGAACATGGCTTGTATCACATTATTGACCTCGCCTACCGCTGCAATGTTGCCGTTGTGAATGTAAACAAGTTCATCGCTAAACAGTAAAAGATCATCAATATCGTGAGAAACAACTAAACAGGTGAGTAAACTCGATGCGCAAAGTTTATGCAAAAACCTATAGATTTTTCGGCGGGTTTGGCTATCAATAGCGCTTAACGACTCATCGAGTAAAAGAATATCTGGCCCGTTCACCAAGGCTCTAGCAATAGCTACTCGCTGTGCCTCCCCGCCTGATAGGGAATCTATCGATTTATGGACTAAGTGCGAGCAACAGCATCCAGTCAGCGCTTCTTCAATAGAAATAGCATTTTTACTTGCATGGCGTCGAGCAAGCCCTAAATTACCTTGCACATTAACATGGGGAAACAATAAGGGCTGTTGGAAAACGATCCCAATTTTTAGCTGTGCTTCTTTTGAGGCTATCTGGCTTGGCCACGAAGCCCGAACCTTTGCCTCTTTTTCAAAGCCAGCAATACAGCGCAAGAAGCTGCTTTTGCCTGCCCCTGAAGGCCCTGTTATGCCAATAAAGCGTGAAGTTTCACAAAACGTCGCTTCGCCTTCTATTCTGCCATGTAAAGCCACATTCAACGACAAATTCATCGAGTAATTCATCAAGAATCCACCCGATGCTGGGATACCGCAGAGTGGCGCTTATTTCCATCAAATCGATATAACAGCGCCAGCGCGACGAATGAAAACACGAGCAACCCTAGTGACATAACGTGCGCGCGTTCATATTCTAGCGCCTCCACCTGCTCATATAATGCAATAGAAAGCACCTGAGTTTCGGTGGGTATATTACCGCCAATCATAAGCACAACGCCGAACTCACCAACAGTATGAGCGAAGCTTAAACCAAACGCGACAATAACAGCGGCCTTGCACTGAGGTAATACAATGCGAAAAAAAGTTTCTAAAGGTGAAAAGCCAAGAGAAGTTGCTACTTCTAAATAGCCCTTATTGAGCTGAGTAAAGCCACTGTAAAGTGGTTGCAATGCGAATGGCAGAGAATAGATAAGCGACCCCAGCACAAGGCCTTCAAAACTGAACGCCAACGTGCTTCCAAACAAGTCCAACCACCACGCACCTAGCGCACTTTCAGGCGAAAAAGCGATGAGCAAATAAAAGCCAAGCACCGTGGGTGGCAGCACCAAAGGTAGTGCAAAAATAGAAAGAACGAATGATTTTGCGCTATGACGCCAATTTGCTAAGAACCAAGCTAATGGCATTACGATGAGCAAAAGCAATACGCTCGTTACTAGCGCAAGTTTAAACGTTAGAGACACCGCATTTAGCATATCAGTATTCACATACTCCATGCGTTTGCTCCATTTGCTCCATTTGCACAATTCGCCTCATTTGCCTTATTTATATACACGGCTATTTCCGAAGAACTTTTATTTTTAGCATTTATCGCCGGTTCATAACCCCAGCGTTTAAGAGACATCTGCACGTTACTCGACATTAGGTACTGAACAAACACACTCGCCGTGGTTAGCTTCGCTAACATTACCTGCTCAAGATCTACGTGAGTTACGCTGTCTTTTCGACTTACCTTATTTTCTCTGCTTTTGCTTTTAGCGTTTTTATAATTAAAGGGCGTGTTATAAACGGCTTCGTTATCGAACAGATTGGGACTCAGTGATGCCGCTTTTTTGCTGTTGATAACAAGAGACTGAATGATAGGTTCATGCAGCGATTTATCTATTAGCACCCAATTTCCAGCGTTATTGCTATCTTTGCCAGCTTCTCCATTTGGTTGCTTTGAAAAATCACCGTGTTGTAACTGTCGACCTTGTTTGAGAAGCTCCTGTTTTTGTGGCTTCTGATTTAAAAGCTCTTGCTCAAGCCCTCCGTATTGGGAAAGCACTGTAGAATAGGCAACAAGGGCGTGGCTGACATTACCAGAGCTTAAATATTGATAAGTCTGCAATACGTTTTTCCCTTTCACTAATCGACGCTCTATTGCGCTATAAAGCGATAGACTCTGCAACACTTGTTTTGCTGCCACCCCGTAGGGTGCAAGTTTAGGGTTAGCGATAGCAAGCTTTTCGTTTGGCTTATCTAGAATTCGTTGAATGGCAGCTGCATTAAACGCCTTGTTTTCAGCAGATAAAACTGAGGAGACCAATGCTAACCGTCCTTGTGCATAGTTCACTACATTATTTATATGCACTTTTTCATTCTCAGCTAGAGCTACTGGTCTTGCTGAATCTGCAGACATAAAAATATCAAAACCTGCGCCGTGAAGAACTTGCGCATAAAGAGTACCGCTAGAGGAGGTGGTAATCGATACTTGAATACCTGTGAGCTCGGTAAACGAAGATGCAAGAGCATGCAATGGCTCTGAAAAGTTAGCCGCTACAGCAATTTTTAACGGCGGTGATTCGGAAAACCTCATTCGCAATGTATTTAACAAATCAGTTGTGCTGAGTGAATGTTTATCGTTGCTGAGGCTGTTTTCGGTGCCTTTTTCAGTACCGTTTTCCGTGCTCTTTTCAATGTTTCGTAGTGCATTTGCAGCTGCTATATTTTCAACTACTTTGTTTTCAGCTGCTTTATTTTCAGCTGCTTTATTTTGAGCTGCTTTATTTTGAGCCAAGGCAGCGGCATTCGTTGAGGGCGCTATCAGCATTACCTGTAAGAGTAAGATACCGATGAGGTGAATATTGAAATACTTCATCGTACTTGTATCAAGGTTTAGTCATCCATTTTAAAGCGGCAGCATCGTCAGAGCGCTTTGCCTCTACCCATTTCGATGTGTTGCCCTTGAACTCTTTTTTCCAAAGAGGAACCGATTGTTTTAGCATATCCATCAAAAAACAGGCCCCATCGAACGCCTCTTGTCGGTGAGCTCCAGCACAACCCACCCAAACTATTTGCTCGTTATTATAAATTCGCCCCACTCTGTGAACAGCCGCGGCACTTGTTAGAGAAAATCGAGTAACTGCTTTTTCTACTAACAGATCAAGCGCTTTCTTTGTCATTTCTGGGTAATGCTCCAGCGTTATACCATCAATGTCCCCAGCCATATTAAAGTCTCGAACCAAACCAGTAAACGTTACGATTGCGCCTGTGTTACCTGGTGCTCGGTGCTGAGCATCTTGCTGAAGTTTTGTGTAAAGTTCAGCTTGGTTGAAATCGTGCTCTTGAATAAAAGAAAACACCCCTAGCCTCCCGTGACGGGCGGAAAGTAGGCCAATTCATCGTTGGCACCCAGTACTGTTTTACTGTCGCATAGCTGCTGATTTCGGGCGGTCAAAACACTTCCCTCTAAGGCAAGCGCCCAGTTGCTGTCCATATTTTTTAAACGCGATGTAACGTTAGCTACCGTTTCGCCCTCTTCAATTTCAAGATGTAAGCTAGGAGTTTTTGAAAGTTCGCGAGTCTGTGCGAATGTTTTCACTGTTATCTGCATGAGTGAGCTATCTCTAAAAATTGCAAAGTAGTACTGAGCGAAAAGCTCAACACGAGACCATGAAGTGCTTTTATCATGGATAGGTCCAATGACCGGTTTTTCCGCCTTTTTTCTCAACAACTCGCACGCCATTCATATACATGGCAGGATCGATGGCCTTACACATGTCAAATAAGGTGAGTAGAGCAACGTTCACGCCAGTAAGCGCCTCCATTTCAACGCCTGTTTTTCCACTGAGCTTACAGTAACAGCTTGCTCTTATGCGTTGTTGCGAAGCTTGAATTTCGAAGTCTACGTCAACTTTCGACAGAGCTAACGGGTGACATAGTGGAATGAGGTCGCTACAGCGTTTTGCACCCTGGATACCGGCTACCCGTGCTACAGCAAACACGTCGCCTTTGGCTATCTTCGCTTCGCTGATTTGCTTAATAACGCTATCGTTTACATACAAAAAGCCTTCGGCAACGGCTTCTCGCTTAGTTTCACTTTTGTCACTTACATCAACCATATTTGCCTGGCCGCCAGCATCGATATGGCTAAATTTATTTTCAGATGTAGTCATGCTTGTACCAGGTGTTTAACAAAATTACAGGGTTTAAAGTCTGCGTTAAGTTGGCTGGCAATAATTTTCTCCCACCCGGTACGACAAGCCCCAGTAGAGCCCGGTAAACAAAATATTACGGTATTATTTGCAAAGCCTGCAAGCGCTCTCGACTGGATAGTAGAGGTTCCTATCTCCTCATAGCTAAGCTGACGAAATAGCTCACCAAAGCCATCGACTTCTTTATCAAACAATACGCTTATTGCTTCAGGCGTTGAGTCTCTATGAGTAAAGCCCGTACCACCGGTTATCAACACTGCATGAATATTTGCATCGGCAATCCAACCAGACACAACTGCACGCTGCTGATAGATATCGTCTTTTACTATAGCGCGGTCGGCAAGCGAATGGCCCGCTTGAGTGAGAGCCTGAGTTAAAAAATCTCCAGATTTGTCATTATCCAGCGACCTGGTATCTGAAATAGTGAGTACGGCAATGTTTAGCGGCTGGCTAACAACAGACATATAAAATCCTATTTTGCGTGCGACATCTCGTCTGGTTTTGATAAAGTGTAGAATTACGTGCAACTAGTACAATCATTTTATGAGTAGACACTTTATAAGGGTGTGCGCCATGAATTCAACACTTAAGTTAACTTAACCAATGCCTAAAATTAGCCGTAACACAATTTCCAACGAAGATGCTATGCGATACAACCGCCATATTGTGCTCCCAAATATCGACTTGGGTGGACAAGAGTCACTGTTAAACGCACGTGTACTTATTGTTGGAATGGGCGGTTTAGGTAACGCGGCGGCAACGAGCCTATGTGCGAGCGGTGTGGGCGAAATTACGCTGGTTGATTTTGATAAAGTAGACGTGACTAATCTGCATCGCCAAACCCTGTTTAACGAAACCTCGGCAGGTTCAAGCAAGGTGAAAGCAGCCCGTGAGCAATTGGTAAAAATGAACTCTCATTGCGCTATTAATGCCATAGAAGAAGCATTTTCTTTAGAACATGAGGCGTTAATCAAACGCTGTGACATTGTGCTAGATTGTACTGATAATGCCGACTCTCGTGACCTTATTAACACCTTGTGCTATGCCAATAACACCCCCTTGGTATCCGGTGCTGCCATTCGCTTTGAAGGGCAATTGTTTGTGGCCATTCCGGGTAAAAGCAAATGCTATGGATGCTTGAGAAAGTTATTTACTGCCCCTGACTTAAGCTGCGTTGAATCTGGGATATTTTCGCCCGTTGCTAATATCATTGGCACTTACCAAGCGATGCTGGCAATGCAAATAATGATGGAATTCAAAGATATTCCCTTAAATACACTTCTCACGTTTGATGCACTTACCCACGAATGGCAACGCTGGCAACTTCCCAATAATAAGACCTGCGAAATTTGTAACTAGGGCGTAAAAAAACCGGTAATGTTAATCAACAATACCGGTTTGTTTTTCGTTAAAATAGCGAAGGCTTAACTTTTACTTTTGTAAAATGCTCGCTCAATCCTATCGGTAAGATAAAATTTGTGTACCTTACTGGCTCTGTCGCCTCTTGAGTTATCTACCATGTCTTTAATCCTGTTCAACTCATACAGCGCTGCAGCCTTGGCAAGGTGATCATAAGCACTGGCTTTTTCTAGGCCGCTAATTTTTATCAACTGCTCAACATATTCTGTTTGCAAGTTGCGACGATAGCTATTTACATCACGCTTGATATCGGCTTCAAAAATACCTTTGGTTAACTCTCCCATCATTTGCTCAAGGCTATATTCATTGCCATACAATGCAGTATCGCTCATACGCATTTGAACTGCAGGATGGAGTAAGTGACTCAGCACATTTTTCTGCGCCCCAAGAAGCATTTTATGGGGTTTAGGATCTTCGTTCTTACCAAAGTTGTCGAAGCCACGACGCTGGCGCTGAATGTACGCGAACAAAGGTTCCATCGTATCAATGGCATCTGGTGCAAATACATACTCATTAAGGGTTTCCATGGCTCTACGCTGAAGCGCTTTAGGGACCGGTGTAAAAGGTTGCTCATACCCCTCTTGCCCAACAAAAGTACGGTCGACATAAACGCCGCCTACATACCGTGATACCACGCTAGCCTGACGTGCAAACTCACCAAATACAGCGTTAACACCAACTGCTAGGTCGTTATGCGAGCGATTATCCGCCAGCGTTTTATCCTTTATTTCAGTTGCTGTGGATTTAACCAGATCGAAACGATCTCGTGCGTACTCAACCGCATCGCCAGACATATCAAATATATTGATACGAGGGTCGAGGTGACGCCCTGGTGCACGCATGTCATCTGCGTCGTTGCCAAATGCTAACTCTGGCTCGGCACTGCGCGATAAAATAGCCTGCAAGCGCTCTTCTTCAGCTTCCGGATTGTCTAATGCAATGGAGTAACCGTACTCAATGGCCCAATCGTCGTAGGGGCCTGGCTTTTCAGTGTAAAAGTCCCCTTGCTCAACACCATCTGGCGCAAAGTTAACTGCCGGATAATCCATAACAGAGCCAGCCAAGATCCCTTGAGTAACCTCAACATTGTGCGCTTCGTCATGACCATGCAATTGCGAAGCTTTCATATTGTGATTAAGCCCTAGTGTGTGGCCCACTTCGTGTAAAATCAGGTAATGCATTGCTTGACGGAGTAGCTTGTCTTTTTCAACATCCCCCATCCCCTTTGCTAAAGAAGCATATTGACCAAACAGCAGACCTGCATTTAATTGATGCCCCAACGAACAATACTGCGCTTCTTCATCACTTAAGGATTCAGGCATTGCTGACGCAAGTGACGTTGCGCCATCAGTGAACATTTCTCCCGCTATCCAGCGCCCTTTCATAAAGCTGTACTCAAGCATAATGTCTGACGCGATGATTTGACCCGTTAACGGATTAGCTACGCTTGGCCCATAGCCACCAAACGGTGGTCGCGGTGAAGAGGTCCAACGCAATACGTTATAACGCACATCTTCTGCTTTCCAATCTGCATCGTCAGGCTGAATTTTCACTTCAATAGCATTGCTAATACCGGCTTTCTCAAATGCAGAATTCCAGCTCAACGTAGCGTCACGAATAGTATCTCGCCACTCTAACGGAGTTGTATTTTCAATCCACCAAACAATAGGCTCAACGGGATCTGATACTTCTGCCGTAGGATCTTTCTTTTCCAAGTGCCAACGGTTGATTACGTCGCGGCCAATGAAAGTTTGGTCGGTGGTTAAATCGTCAAATTGCTTGCCAAAGTAGCCAATACGCGGGTCGTCGCGACGGGGCTTAAAGTCATTTTCTGGCAATTCAATGAAAGCGTGCTGTAAACTTATTGTTGTGTATCGCGGGTCGGTGATGTAGTTACCGCCGCGTACTTTCGGCGTATCATTCTCAAACACGTAATCTACAACAATGTGGGTATTAGCCGGAAAGTTGTCAATGGCCGCAATTTTAGTTTTATCGGCGCTGAGCTTACCTAATTTGTAACGCTTTTTCTCTACCTCTGGCTTTGTTGCAGGCATAGGCGCTATGCGATGAAGTTTTTCATTCTCAACTACTTCATCAAGCTTTATAGCGACGCGCGAGCCTTCCTCGTTAACAATTTTCGCCGAAACCAACACCGCTTCGCTGATATTGGCGTCTGCCGCCTTACTAATTGCTGTATCTGGGTCGAAGTAATATCGCGGAGTCATAGCAACAATTTCGATGCGATCAAAAACCCGACGCATTTCAATTAGTCTATGCTGACGAAAACTACCGCGGTAATGACCCGCGTCTACAACCCCGTCAACGGTTTTAGCAAAATATAAAAAAGGTTTATTAAGCTGGCTTTCATCAATCACCATAAGGGCCGAGCCATCTTCACTATTTTGGTAGACCGGCAGATAACCCTCAAATGGGGTTTTATCTTCTAATAACTGAGAAAATGTTTTTTCTTCTTTAGATGCTTCAGCTTTTGATGCTTCACTCGCATCTTGCTTCTCGTCTTGAGCGTGAACCTGCACACTTATTACAGACACGCCGAGCAGGCCCATCATTAAGGCCTTTTTGATTTTGTTGAATCTCATAACTTTTCCTGTTGTTAGTGCCCTAATGCAAGAGCGACTGCCTGAGTTATTATTTTTATTTTGGGTTTTCAAATTTTTAACATTCATAGTGTGTAACATTAAGCGGTGTTATTTCTGCTAGTTATCTTGTTTAACCGTATGTTTAACGCGCAAAATGTTGCAAATTGTGTCTTCGATAATGTTTGAAGTAAGAACTAAGCAAAGACAAAACCGGTATGACCAATGCTTTAGATTTTAAAAACAAAAAGCGAACTGTTATGACTTAGTCAAATGGTTTTAGCGCTCATGGTTTTAGCGCATTAGAAATTTCTGCAGTTAACTCCTTTTCATCGCATAATTTGCTATAGAGGGCAGAAATGGGCGTTTCGGTAATCAGCCCTATTATTGTGCCTAGCACAAACCCACGATGGACGTTATCTCCACCTACATTAGTATTGGCTATCAATGCTTTTCTACCGTCTTCTGCATAGCGATATGCGAAGTACAAAATACTTGGCCACGCGCCAGATATGTAGCAAGCGGGGGAATACTGATGTCCCACTACTTCTATATTGCTTTTTTTCTTGGCTACAAGCTTGGGTAAAGATAACCCCATCGAGCGACTGGCGATGTCTTCTAATATTTCTTTTGCACTGTCTGTGGGGTGCTTACCATCTCGATGCAGCAGTCGAAACAAAAGTTCCACATAGAAATCGCACACCATGGCCAGAGAATCATCTGGATGAGTCAACATTAGATGGTCTCTGCAAAGTTTTTGTATCTCTTCTAGTGCATCGCCTCGTTTAGCACAACAAAGCGCCAGCGGACCAATGGTGACGAAGCCACCTATAGAGGCAGTATCATGGGTAACTGCTCCGCATTTGTGGGCAGGCCTTCCCGCCTCAAGGTTGGCAAAAAATCCACGATGATACGATTCAGCATAGGTGTCAGGATGGGCAGGTGTTGATGCACAAAGCAATCTGATATAGCTATCTAAGAAATCATCTCGCTGATAACCCTCAGACAAACATCTCAACATCACTCTTGCGCAATGTGCATTAAGCGTGTTTTCTCCTGCTTTCATGCCCTGATGGTAATGCTGGTTGGCCCCTTTCCAATACTGGCGTTTGCCCTTAAGGATAACATCGCCAACGATTTCCTTTTTATTGCTGTTCGACGACCGTGCTCGTCCCCCTTCGCTTGTCGAGTGCAGGGACATAATGGAGGAGGGATGAAAAGACGGCGCATCCTCAAATTGTGTAATCCCGCCTTTAAACGCTTTGTAGATATCTGCTGGGTTGTAGTACCAATGCACGGGCATGGCTAAAGCGTCGCCAATAAATGCATTTTTCAATGCCGCTTCAGCACGTTTTTCTACATGGCTTTCAACTTGGTTTTCCGTATGCTTTGGCGCATGGCTTTTAGCTGCCTCGCCGTGCGAACTGCTTCCAGTCTCTAAATTCGATAAATGTGAACTCAAGGCGTATTCTCCTCTTCCCCCTACTTTCTTTGTCGTTCACTCAAATGATTGCAAGAAAGTATGAAGACTGAACGGTTTTTAGATTTTAAATATATACGCCAGAGTAAAAGAGAATGATCTTTGTAAATTTTTTAGCCGAATGAAGTGTGGTTAATAACCCTAATACGCTAATTATTAGCCAATGTTAACCGTCGGCAGACAGCCGCCTCACAGCAATCGCTATGTGCAAACCCCAATAAAATTGTGTAAGACTTGTTGAATACAATATCGCCTGCCTAAGTGAATTTAGCGACGTCTCCATATCTTGCTGAATGGAGATACCATATTGAATAAAAAGCCACTCCACCGATGATAGTCCAGAGAATATCGTGCATATCAAAAGTTCCACCGTCCAGTAACAACTGTGCACACTCCCATGAAATAAGCCCAAATTGACTCACTATCAACGCGTAAATGTGAGCTTTAGGCGCAATAAACTGCGTTCGACTCTTGCCAACCAAATGAGGTAAAGCGGCGTAAAGTAAGCACGGTATCCCAATGGCGGGTAAGAAGTTCGGGATAAATCCTAAAACATAGGTTACAAGCTCTGAAGTACCAATATAATTTTTTCTGATCGAGTCTTCAAGAAACTGAAAGCCGGCGAAACATAACGCAAAAATAAAATAGTACCAATAACTGGGTTTGAATTTCACTGGACCACTCCGTTACATTCCGCTCAAAATAATCAGGCTAAGTAATTAACAAATGACTAAGGCGACTCTATTGCGCATTAAATGAAGCGCAAGTGAAATAGTCTCTGGTACTTTCATCCGTCGGATAGAAGCATTCAACGCGCAGCTCGTCAGCAGTGATATCTTGCGGTGTTCCCACCGTTGATATTATTGAAAACAGGCTCAATTCTTTTCCATCAACACAAAGTCTAAGTGGCACTACTGGCATTAATCCAGTTTTTAAGTCAACCAAATCCTTAGTTGCAAGCTCTGAAATTTTTAGGTATGAAGCCAGCTTTTGGCGAACTTCAATGTCTCCCGACGAGTTGACTTCGTTACTCAAACGCGTAACGAATAACGGATAAACTTCATCCCAGTTTTTTATATACTGCCTAAGCCCTTGAGGATGCATCGTCAACAGCGCCAAATTTACAACACCCTCCTGTCTGTTAATTAATTTAATTTCCTCAGTATCAAAAAGCCTTGCAAAGAAGATATTACTCGCCGAATTTTGTTTTACTATATTCCAGAATCGGTCCACAGCAAGCGCTGGCAGAGGGTTATGAGTTTGTAACATGCTTTCCAAGGCATCGAGAAGAGGTCGCATTACAGGTTCATCTAACCCTGTCTCTTGATAAGCAGCTGAAAATCCAGCTAGTGCCAACAAGCTATTTCTCTCACGTAAAGGGATAAACATAGCTTCACATAATCGCATCAACATCTCACGGCTTGGCTTCGAACGACCGTTTTCGATATAGCTAATATGGCGCTGCGACACGTTGGCTTCGTTTGCGAGCGCTAATTGAGACAAGTTACGGTGATTGCGCCAGCGTATCAGCTCAGTTCCTAACGTTAAAATCAATTGTTAACTCATTTTGGTAAATGGAAAGTTCGTTTTTATGTTCTATCAAAGGATGCGTTATGTCTATAACCTGCGAGGTTATTGATTTCAGTACACAAGGAGTTAACATTTTACACCATCAGTTGTTCCAAATAAGGTACACGTATGTCTCGTAAAACTGTTGCAATTACACTGTTAATTCCTTTTTCGATACTCACTGCTTATGCGGTAGTTCGAGTAGGAATTGTCGAAATTTTTACCTACCATTTGCGTAGCCCAGCGGGTTGGCAAGTTTTTACTGACTTAGTTGTAGCGCTCATCATCGTTTTAATCTGGCTAATTCCAGATGCGAGAAAAAATAATCGAAACCCTTGGCCGTGGGTAATTGCAACCATTTGCATGGGTTCAATTGGCCCCTTACTATATTTGGCTACAGAAACTGACACCATAAAAAATGGCACCAGACATCAATCTAGACATTGATGTGGGGCAATGGACCAACAAAACAGTAAAAGGCGAAGACCCTCAACTCGACAAAGCCATTGCAGTGGGTTTGGCTGAGCTTAAAGGGGATAAATCTCCTATTAAGCCGCAACCCAAAGCATCGGTGCGAGTGCCTTTTGCTCTCCCCGACGGGTTTTGTTACTAAGCAACCCCGTCAGGTTTTTCGCTAAAGCTCAAAGTAGTTAGTAAAACATTTAAATAGCTGAGTACCGCTTAGAGCCGATGCAGATGGGAAGTTAAGCATAGGAATAAGGTCGCACGGGGCATAAAGCACCCTACTTCCATTACTGTTGTCTAACTCGTCAATATTAAGGACCTGTGCCAGTGCCTCGCCTTTCTTTACTTTTTGTCCCGGTTTGGCGATGTATTCCACCATTCCGCCAAAATCAGTATATAACGTCTTATAATCTTTCAAATATACGCCTAAACGCACCATTTCAGCTGGTGAAAAATCGCTATTTAACAACACACCTTTTTGATTGAGATAACTTAAAATGCTGATAGCGTCTACAAGCCCCTCATCAAAGTTAATAACCTCTTGGCTGCCCATTTCAAGAGTAAATGCTTCTACATCAAACTGTATGTCGCGGCCAAGATGCTGCTTTACTGAGTCATGTAATGTCCACCACGGGCAAAACGTTGCTTCGTCTAAGGCACCCGCGAACACATTTGGAATAAAAATATTGTGCGGAATATTAAACAAACGGGCGCTATCTTTGGCATATTCAGGAACATAGATGTGTCTAGTAGACACAGGGCCATTGTGTAAGTCCAACACGTAGTCTGCATTTACCGCTAGCTGCTGAAGTTTCAAATTCAGCTGTTGTGCAAGTCCAAGCCCCCAAGGCTCAGCCAGTTTGTTAGCAATAGACGCCAATAAATGAGCGCGAAACCGCTGTTTAATAACCTCAACAGGCTCTTCCGGGGTCACGGTTTTAGCGAATTGTTCTACGGCCTGCTGATCATAAAAGTAACCGCGGTTCCAATTGGTGCCGTTTACTGGGTCAAAGCGACCAAGCGTGTACTCGCCAGACTTTATATTCGTTCCCACGGGATTACAGTTGGGTACAAGTATTACTTTACCCTTTATTTCAGTGTCTTTAAGCGTTTTTATTAAGTGATAAATCACTACGTTGCCTTGAACCTCGGCCCCGTGGATAGAAGACTGTATGTAAACCGTAGGTCCCGGTTTGCTGCCGGTAAACGTATAAATAGGTACGTTTAAATTACGGCCTGACGCATTTTGAGCCACAACTAAATAATCTTTTTTTAGCTGTACTTTTTCAGACTGATGCTTTGTTGAATGAAATTGGTTTAGCGACATATTCACTTCTATAACTTAATAATATGGGACGAAGAGTATCAACAAAGCAGTATTTTTCAACTATATACATTTGTTGCTATTGAGACTGTACCTAAACTGGCTTTATGCCCGTCCGCACAGGTATAAAAAAACCGCCCTTGATAACAAAAGCGGTTTTAACCTGTGCAATTACATAATAGTGTGTGCGGCCGATTTTTCGCCGTCTCAGTTTAGCACCTTGCTTAAATAGGAGAGCCCGGCGGCAATGGCATTACTTCAAACGCTGCAGGCCAAGAGCCACTAGCGAAGTAAGTATCAAAATAGCCATGCAGAATTTCATACTTATCATCGTCTGCGTTGTCGTCTAGCCACTCAGCAAACTCCAGAAGAGTTTCGTCAGCCGCCAATTTAACTTCAGGGGCAAGACTGTCGTTAGTTACTGCCTTCATGATGGCATTAAGCGCAACTAATTGCAGGCGTTTAGCTAATGGGCCGTCGCTGTCGTTTTTGTACCAATGAACATTGAGTATTTGTTTAAGCAGTAACTTAACACCTACTTTTTTGCGTCTGTCTTTGCTACTTGTTGCTTGCCACTCTAAACGGTTTAAACGCTCAGGGTGAAGCAAAAGTGACAGCGAAAAGTCAGCAGCCGAAGCAGCAGCTGAAACCGGATCTAACATTAGTCCCATCTTGCCCTTAAACTGCTCTCGGGTAACATCATCACCATAAGCCGTAGGAGGAATAAGCGATAACACGCTATCTGGCATCGCCAAGTAGCTTGTAGTAGAGGCCTTAATTAACTGCTGCATTGCACGCTGTTGTACCTGAGGCGCCACAAATGTCTGGCCTTGTGGTGTGACATAATCCCCCTTTCGTTCATATTCATAATGCAAACCACCTACCTGCTTAGCAACAGCTTCTAGCTGGTACCTGTGAAGCAAATAAATAGGCACTAAGCTATTTTCAAGTGAGGATAAACTGGCATTCTCCGCTAGCGTGTTGATGCCGAGGTTTTTCAGCGCCACATTGCGAATATTAGAAATATCATCGAAAGCATCTAGCGGGTCGTCACCATTTTCCCACATGTGCCCATTTGCTGAACCATGACGAGAGCTGCGTGTATCTGAATCAGATTTAAAGGCTAAGCCAGCGTTTCTAGCCTTAACAATAATTTTTGATAACGCCTCGACCTCTTCCTTATCGTTTGCAAAGGTGGCGTAGCCATAGGTTACTGCATGTTTATCCCAATCACCTATTCCTTTGTCATAGGCGTTTTCCAAACTTATATTACCATCGACTAGCGTTATGCGCGGGTGTGGATAGTCCATAACCGAGGCGCGGCTGTTTTCACTGGCTGCAAAGTTATGAGCAATTCCCAATGTATGCCCTACTTCATGAGCTGAAAGCTGTTTTATTCTGTCTAGCGCCATTTCTTGCTGGGCGCTTGTGTCGGCATTGCCGTCAGTAAACGGGCTAGTGAGTCCAAGCGCTATTAAATAGTCTTGTCGCACCCTAAGCGAGCCTAGCGTAACGTGGCCTTTTATAATTTCGCCAGTTCTTGGGTCAACGACAGACGAACCATAAGACCATCCTCGTGTTGCTCTGTGGACCCAGTTTATAACGTTATAGCGCACGTCCATGGGGTCTGCACCTTCAGGCAACACTTTAACCTGAAATGCGTTTTTAAAACCGGCAGCTTCGAAAGCCTGATTCCACCAACTTGCTCCTTCTTTAAGCGAAGACATTACCGGCTCGGGAATACCCGGATCTAAATAGTAAACAATAGGCTCTATCGCTTCGCTCATTGCTGCGTGGGGAGTTTTCTTTTCTAAGCGGTGGCGAGTAATAAATCGCTGCTCTGTTGCCTCCGTAATAGCAGTGGAATAATCGTAATAATTGAATTTCCAATAGCCCGAGTACGGGTGATAAACGCGAGGGGTATATCCTGGTTCAGGCAGAGCTACAAATGAATGATGTAAATGAACACTTAAGCTTTCGGCATCTGGAGTGACCTGCTGAACATAGCCCCCCGGGTTCTTCCCTTTAAATGTTACCAGTGCTTCAAGCTCTGTGTTTTTTTCAAAACCTTTTGTGCGAGGCAGGTAAACACCACTTCGCATTTTATCAACGCTATAGCTGCCTTGATCACGCCCAGACAAACGATTGCCTATGCCGTGAACATCACTTAGCAAATAATCGGTGTAATCAATCAGGTTCGTGGCATCGTTTTTTGCCACTATAGTAAAACCCGCGATAACAGAACTTGCAAAGGCTTCGTTGATACTTTGCTTTTCAGCGGCAGAGCCATGTGCTGCACGGTATTTAGTATTGTGCTGGGTAAGCATTAACTTATTACCAAAGCGCTCAAAAGAAACGAGTCGCGTGCGGCCTAGCTGCCCTCTATCTAACCCAATATCGTTGGAACCAACACCGTAAGGCAGACTACTCTGGAACAGATATTGTTCATCAGATGCCGGAATAGCCAAGAATACCTTTCCCGCAGTATCATCATAATACATGGGTATTAAACCACTTTTTTTCGTCATCCCCTGAGTAAATTCACTAATACTGGGCACAGCAGCCCAAGCCAGTGAAGAGCTTGTCATTAAAAGCGCAAACAAAATTGTGAGGGGTTGTCTGATAGAAAGTACGCGTTGCTTGTACTTTTTAAACCAAGTGGAACGCTGCATTTGTAAATTCCTTCTGAGTGGGTGCTTTAGGTTAGCCTACCCCAAGCAATCCTGTTTGCCTATCTTTGCCTATCATCGCGGTCGCAAAAATACGACGATTTGTTGAATAGACTGAAATCACACCCCATCACACTGCGGGAATAAGCAAAAGACTGTAAGAGATTGTCGGCTTTTGGTAACGTGCTGGTATCGTATGGAATTTTTTTCAAGCAATAGCTTATTGCTTCCCACACTAAGGTTTGTATTTTGAAATTTACTAATCGAGCAACTGCCATTTCCCCCTTCCTCGCCATGGCTTACGGTGAAAAAGCAACGGCTCTGCTAGAGAATGGCCACGATGTTATACGCCTTAACTTAGGAGAACCCGATTTTGGTGCCCCTAAACCAGTTATAGAAGCGATGAAATCTTCATTAGACGCCCCACACTATCCGTACACTTCGGCATTAGGCACACCAGAGTTGCGGGCCGCCATCGCAAATTTTTATCACCAAAAACACAAAATCGATATTGAGCCTAGCCGTATTGTTGTAACCGCAGGCGCAAGCGCCGCGTTGCTGTTAGCTAGCGCGGCATTAGTTGAGCCTGGCGATAACGTAATTTTGGGAGACCCTTCTTACCCTTGTAACCGACGCTTCCTTAATGCCTTTGGTGCCGACGTTAGTTTAGTGCCAACGGTGAGCGAACATAATTTTCAACTTACCGCCAACGATGTTGAAAAGCACTGGTCACAAAATACTAAGGGCGTACTCATTGCTACGCCGGCAAACCCCACTGGAACGGCAATTGATGCTGCTGAACTGCTTGCAATTGGTCAGCTGTGTAAGCAGCGCAATGGCTTTTTAATTGTCGATGAAATCTATTTAGATTTACTTTTAAACAATGAAGATAACAGTGACATCAACGCAGCCACCACTGTGCTGAAAAATGCGCAGTTACAAGATACCGTCATTGTGATAAATAGCTTTTCTAAATATTTTGGTATGACGGGTTGGCGCCTAGGCTGGTGTGTAGTGCCAGCAGAAATGACCGCCATTGTAGAGCGACTAGCTCAAAATCTTTTTATATGCCCATCTACACTCTCTCAAAAGGCAGCGCTTGCGTGCTTTACGCCAGAGGCACTGGCGCAATGTGAGGAAAATAGACAAACACTGAGCAAACGGGCCAGCTTGGTATTTTCAGCATTAACCACTATGGGACTACCTGTTGATGCTAATCCAGACGGTGCCTTTTATGCGTATATCAACATTCAAATAACCGGTCTTACAGCTATCGAGTTTTGCGACAAATTATTAGAGAAATACCATGTCGCTCTAACTCCGGGTAACGATTTTGGAGAGCATAACGCAGACAACTATGTTCGTTTATCGTTTGCCACTAATGAAAGTGACTTAATTAAGGGGCTTGAGAGACTGGCGCGATTTGTCGCTGAGTGCTCTGCTGCTGAATGATCTTTTGCTAAAGAATCTTTCGCTTAATAAGCTGTCGCTAAATTGGTAAGAAAACGGTTCAGCGGTTTCATGAATATACAAATATTATGCAAAAAAATAATGGTACGAGTACGAGATAGGTATATTTGAGTTACAGAAATTAGAACTATCAGACAACAGGACGCAATTATGAGTATTGAACGAGATTTTGATGTGGTTATTTTTGGTGCCACAGGGTTTACAGGAAAGTTAGTTGCAGAATATTTCCAGTCACAATACGGAAACGACAGTAGCGTTAAGTGGGCCATTGCGGGTCGGAACGAGCAAAAACTCAACGATGTAAAGCAAGAGTTAGGTATTAGTGATGAAATTGAAACCATTGTTGCAGACGGCGATGACGAAACGGCATTAAACGCCCTTGCACAAAGAACACAAGTTGTACTCACCACTGTTGGCCCATATCAAATTTACGGTGAAAAACTGCTCTCTGCCTGTGTTGATAACGGCACCGGATATACAGACTTATGCGGTGAACCAGCGTGGATGCACCAAATGATCAATAAGTACAATGATAAAGCAAAAGAGACAGGCGCAAACATCGTCTTTTCATGTGGCTTCGACTCTGTACCTTTCGACCTTGGTGTGCATTACCTTCAGCAACACGCTAAAAAACAAACTGGTAACCCGATTGAATATGTGAAAGGCCGAGTACGCAAGATGCAGGGAACCTTTTCTGGCGGCACTGCTGCTAGCCTAAAGGCCACCATGGTTGCAGCGAAAAAAGACAAATCAATAATGGCTGCACTTATCAATCCTTTTTCACTTGCCGACACCAATGTGGCTACAGAGCAGCCAGATGGCAATAAGCCCTATTTCGATGAAGAGTTAGGGACCTGGGTAGCACCTTTTATCATGGCTGCCATCAATACGAAAAATGTTCACCGCGCTAACTATCTTAGCAACTATGCATATGGCAAAGCTTTCAAATACGATGAAATGCTAATGACCGGACCGGGTGAAAAAGGTGAAGCGATGGCCAAACACGTAGCCAATGATAAATCGTTAGCCAGTGATGATGGCCCAAAACCCGGAGAAGGCCCAAGTAAAGAAGAGCGTGAAAACGGCTTTTATGACGTTATGTTTGTAGGCACTGCAACCAGTGGCGATATGCTTGCTGTATCAGTTAAGGGTGACAAAGACCCAGGCTATGGTTCTACCAGTAAAATGATTTCCGAATCTGCGCTGTGCTTGTGTAAAGACGTTAGCCTTTCAGGCGGGTTTTTCACGCCAGCCTCTGCGCTAGGTGATCACCTTATAAGCAGGTTGGAAGCAAATGCAGGCCTTACGTTTACCATTGAAAAGTAACGTTTTCCCGCATTTGCGATGACCGATGTGCTAGCGACTTGCATTAGCAATATCGCTGGCGCTGAAACATAAATACATTAAAGCCGTGAGAAAGGCGCAAGCCGTTTTCACGGCTTTTTAGATTTTACAATTCGCGGAGCATCCCACAGCGAAGGAAGTAAAATAAGCGATACAGGTACAGCGCTCACCACAATAAATGCCTGTAGTTTATCGATACCGCCAGAGCCAATCATGATAAGAATAGCTGCCATTAGTCCCATTGCAATGCCCCAAAATACCCTTACAAAGGTGGCTGGCTGGTCGGAATTCGACATAGATACAGACAACACATAAGTCATAGAGTCACCTGTGGTGGCTACAAAGGTCATGGTAAGTAATAAAAACATGAACGACACAATGGCACCTAGAGGCAGCGCCTGTGTAATAGCAAGCAACGCCGCAGGCAGATTAAAGCCCTCAAATGCCGTTGAGATAGTGCCGGGTGAAGATAACTCTAAAGACAGCCCAGTTCCCCCAACAATGGTAAACCAGAACATAGTAATAAGCGGTGCAATGATAGACAGCATGAAAATAATAGCGCGGATAGAACGGCCCTTACTTATACGCGCAATGAAAATAGCCATCATAGGGCCGTAGCCAATAAACCACCCCCAAAAAAACACTGTCCACCAGCCAAGCCAGCCTGCATCACCAAAAACGCCAGCGTCTCCTCGGTATAGCGCCATTTGAAAAAAGTTTGTAACGTGAATCACTAAGGCATCGAAAAAGCTAGATAGAATCACCAACGCACTGGTGGAGATCATTAAAAAGGCCAGCAAAACCACCGCTAAAATCATATTTAGCCGACTCAATAATTGTATTCCTTTGGTAACACCTGTTATGGCCGAGGCAACGTAAATTACCGTAAGTACACCAATCACAATAGTTTGTGTAGTTGCATTATCGGCTATATCAAACAAGGAGTTTAAACCATAGCTTACTTGTAACCCCAGAAAGCCAATTGGCCCAACGGTTCCTGCAACCACTGCGATAATGCATACCGCATCTGTGACTGTACCAATAGGTCCTTCGATTGCCCGGTGCTTGAACACCGGATAAAGCAGAGTTCTAGGGGCTAATGGTAAACCTTTTTCATAGTGATAGTGCATTAACATGATGGTAGTAAGACTGCCTAAAATAGCCCACGCGAGAAACCCCCAATGAAGATAAGATTGCGCCAACGCATAGACGGTGGCCTCTTCAGTACCCGCTTTGACATCGCCAAATACCGGAGGAACGCTCAAGAAATGGGCCATGGGCTCGCCCGCAGCCCAAAATACACCGCCGCCGGCTAGCAGCGTACTCATGATCATGGAGCCCCACTGAAAGTTTGAGAACTCGGGCTTGTCTATATTCCCCATGACTGAGCGAGCCCCAGGCATGCAGGCCATTACAATGCCAATTAAAAACGTGGCAAGTAAAAGCAACTGCCAGTACAGCCCAAAATGCCTTACCGACCAATCAAAACTGCTGTCTACCCATTGAGCGAGTGTTTTAACATCTATCAATGCCATTAGACAAAACAGGGTAATAAAGCCCGCAGTAATAGCGAAAAGCGGAATGTTTATTTTAGGTCTAGGGTTTACATTATTTTCAAAATTCATGCTATCTGTGAAGCGCCTTTTGCGTTTTAAAATTTAGACGGTGTGCCAACAGTTTTACTCGAGCTACTTCCAGCCCTGTCGCCACTTTGTTGTGTCTTTTAGCTCTCGCCAGTCAATTGAATACTCAGTTTCTGACATCACCGATTCTAATAGGCATGCAGTAATTAAACCGTCTTCGTCAAAGTTAACTTCTGTAACCATAAAATGCTTTTCTTTGTTCACGGGCGATGTTGATGTCCATTTACTATGATGTAACTTTTTTGGATTGATTTGATGTGATGACATAAGAGAACTCTTACTTGATGGGGTTGTAAGTCGTGAATGCCACAGCATTGCACTTGTTTAATAACAGCTTGTTTAATAAAAGCTTAGTTAAATAACGGCTTGAAAAAATAGCTGTTTGGCACAAATTCAGATAATAAATGCGGCAGAATCTCGTTTGTCGATATGTAGTAGTTGTTTATCTGTAATGCTATTGAACAGCAACGGTAATTCTACAATCAATATATTTCAGAATTTTATTCACTTCACGAGGAATACTAACTTCTGGTTTGTGCTCTGATTTACAGAGTGTTCTGGACCCTGAACTAACCTCAGCGCCCGCGCTTGCTAGTTTAGTCTGTACAAAAAGATCACACGCGTCATAACTAATTTGCTGACGAATTAAGAAGTCGTTTAACGCATCGAAAACAGGCTCTTTTAGCGGCAGCAGCCCTACAAAATCACCGGTGTCGGTGTTTTCGTAAAACGATGCTTCCGCGATTTCTCTTTTAAGCGTATATGCTTGCATTCGATCTAGACGTAAAAATCTAAAGCTGGCCGTCGTGCTCTCACTTGCATCATTTGCACTAAACGGGTTGGTATTTAATTCACTCACAGAACTCTCAAAGTTGTATTACTGAAATGACTATTAGCCAATGATTTACTAACAAAACATCCCGTTGATCCACATCAACGCATCTTCTTCAACGATACGCCACACTACAATTAATCACACTTTGTCGCGTTAATGAGAATGCATACGTTAAAAACGATGAATAAGCCAAGCAACGCTATTACACCCATGGTGCATGGCCTTTACAAGCTTACGTTAAAACCGTCGGTAAACTTGGCTATTCAAACAAAACCTGTTTTCGGTGCCAATGTTACCCTACACAGTGACATTATCGAGCATGCAAGCTTTATTGCCAACCCAGATAGCGTAATTGGTTGGCTAGATCTAGGAGGGCTTGCCTATTTGTGCGTTGAAGAGGGTATTCAGTTCAACCAGGATGAGACAGCGCCGCCTTTTCTACCGTCTCAGTTTTTACACTGTGACGGCGGGATTTTACGGGTTAATACACCAACACGCTTTTATCCAATAGCAAAGACCTCATCTGAGGCTCTCAAACACGGCGCCTTTTATTTCACACCAATGTGAGTTTGTGACTGATAATTTTTGATAGTGTCTTGCCAACACTAAAAACAACTGGACATACTAACGTGACACCTCAACTTACAAGCCGCTTTTTATAAGCTTTCAAGCTTACAGTCAGGTGTCCCCGCTACATCATCTAGGGTAAAGCTCCATTCTACGGTGGTTAACACAGGCTGAGCTGATGTATTTGATTCTGATGGTTTCCAACGGAGTTTTTTAAGCGCTTTCTTGCCTTCAGGTACAAAAGTATTATCGGGTAAAAATTTAATCGTTTTTATATTTTGTGGTTCACCTTCGCTGTCTATTACATATTGAAAAACAACACAACCATTTAACTTTCGCTTTGCGGCTGATACGGGATAACTTGGATAAGCTCTCTCCGATAGAACCCAATAGTCTTTGACCAACTCTTCACTGCTCGTTAAATCTAGTGGGGCGACAGCATTCTTGTCTGTCGATGAACAACCTATCACAAGCATAGTGGTTGCAAATAAAAGTATTTTTTTCATATTCTTCCTTAAATTTTAATGACTCGAATTTGTGGGTTGCATGTCACAACCAATATAAATAATGTTCACATACTATCGATAGCGGCATCGCGAATGGCACCGGATAAGCCTGAGTAGCGCCTGTCTACTTTAGAAACCATGTCACTAAAGGTGGTGGTATTTGACACAATCAAGCAGCCTTTTTTGGCTCTTGTTAAGCCCGTATACACTAACCCTCTATGAAATAGTGCTGCCGACTTTTCTGTTTCTGGTTTTGGTAGTATCAATACAACATGAGAGAATTCAGAACCCTGAGACTTGTGAATTGTCATGGCATAAACAGTGTCAAACTGCGGGACCCTAGATAACGAGATATGACGTAACTCTCCGTTAGAAGCTTCAAACCAAGCAAATAGTTTTCCGTTACTATCTGGCCAGATAATGCCTACCTCACCATTTGATAATCGCTGAGGATGATTGTTCTTCACAATCATAATTGGCTGGCCCTGATAAAATGCTCCTTCTCGACGTGTTATTTTGCTTTTGATAGCGTCGAAGACAAGCGCGTTTAATCGTTCAACACCCATATTACCTTTACGTACTGGCGTTAACCATCGCACTGCGTTTAATTGCTTTAATGCTGATTTTGCATCTGATGCATCAAAAATGGGTGCAAAGCACTGAGTTGCCATTTTGCGTAATAACTTTTCGGACACGCTATTTTCAGACCACAAATAAACGCCCTCTCGCAATGTCTTAATATCAGGCTCTTGCTCTGCAATTTCTTTATGATCTTCCTTATTGATAGCACTTAACGCAGTCGTTGCCTCACCCTTTTGAATGGCACTTGCCACAGCTGCCACTTGACCTTTAAATCGCTGTGGTGCTTGTAACGTATGTACCCATGTTTTTGCCTCTTCATCCACAGGTAACAGCGGAAGGTGCGGACATAAGGTCGCAATATGCTGTCGCAAAGCACTGGGTACAGCCCCTATTCTTTCCTCATCAAAACCATCGAGTTCATCACTGGTGTCTACCAGTTGCTCTAGTACATTGCCAAGCTCTACCGCGGGTAGCTGCTCAGCATCGCCAATGAAATACAGCCTAGCATGAGGTGGAAGCGCTCGTATTATTCGTGCCATAAGCGCTAGATCTACCATGCTGGCTTCATCTACTATTAACACATCAAGGGCGAGTTGATTCTGCGTGTTGTACTTAGTTGAAACTGTGTGTTCCCGTAAACCTAACAGTCGATGAATTGTCACCGCATGGGTAGGAACCCGGTTTAGCAACGCATCATCGATTTTACCTCTAAGGGCAGAAATACTGTCTGAAATAGATTCTGTCATTCTCTGCTGCGCTTTACCCGTCGGAGCGGCAAGTACAATATTGACATTCTCTTCACAGGCCTGAAGGGCCAGTAGCAAGCGCAAAACCGTGTAAGTCTTCCCGGTGCCAGGCCCGCCGTTAATTACGCTAAATCGTTGTACAAGACTTTTTGCCACCGCTATCTGCTGCCAGTCTTGCACTCCGCTGGTCTGGTTGTGAACGGTGTTTGCAGATGCTAATTGGAACATCGCGGGCCACAGGGCTTTAACCTTCAAAGACGCCTCGTCAGTAAGGGGAGAAAACGCTGTTCTGGCCACTATGCCATGGGCAATTTCTTGTTCAAATTCATAGTATCTGCGGCTGTAAAAGAGCCCATTGCTGTACACAAAAAGCTGAGTAATTCGTTCGTCTTTCAACGCCTTCTTCACCACACCAATAAGCGGAGTAAGCTCATCGAACATATAACCTTTTTTTGCAGTATCTGAACTGTCTAACGTCGGCTCTGAGCGGTTGAAAAGAAGCTTGCTGGCTATATCACTGAGCAAAATACAGCTGTGGCCATGCCTTTGCATAAACGAAAGCGCCACAAGCACGTGCAGCCAAACAATGTTTTCTTTTTCACTTAGTGCAGGTAGTGGAGAAAACTCTGAAGCAATAAATTTATCAATGGCTTCAATACCGTGCAGTTGTTCGAACAAAGCGTTCTTGTCAATTACCACAGAGTCGGTGCTGGTTAAGGTTGAGTCCATATCACTCTTCCCCTTCTTCGTCAGAAAAGCCAAAGGAATGCTGATGCCCTGCGTCTGATGTCTGGGGTGATGGGGTAGACTGAAAGTCTTCGCCATCAAAAAGACTATCTAACGCGTGCAAAGCATGCTTTGAAATTGGCGTGAAAAATACCCCTTCTCCCTCTCGATTCTCTGGGTGCATTCCTCGCAAATATAAGTAATACACGCCGCCAAAATGTTGCTCTGGTTGGTAGCCCACTAGCGTATTTTTCAAATAGCGATGCAGTGCAAGGCTATAAATAAGGTACTGCAAATCGTACAAATGATGCTGATTGTTCTCAAAAAGTGCACCAGGATTATAATTGGCAATCTCGTCACCTAACCAAGTAGATTTATAATCTGCCACATAATATTTACCTTCATGCTCGAACAATAAATCGATAAAGCCGTGCATCATGCCCGCTAGACTTGCTGTCATAAGCCGGGGGACCGTGAGAGCTTGCACATTAAAGTGGCTGGCAAGATCTGCTCTGTGCTCTTGTAAAACTCGGCTTAGCTTCGACCACTTACTCTCATTCATAGGAAAATAGAACTCAGCTTCTCTTAGCGTTTGCCCCAGTTGAAGAGTGCTCAAGGTCAAATTCTCTTGAGGATAAAGCGGCGTTTCAAGCGCTTCATTTAACCACTCATATAAAAAGTCGGCTTTGTCTTCCTCAAGACCAAATCGATTTAGTAATTCAGGGCCATGCTCTTCCCACTCAGGTGCGCTAAAGTCATTGAGCTCTAGCAGATCATGTAAAAGATTGCCCGCACTTGCCCCTTTAGTAAGCGTAAATCGCAACTGGTTAGCCGCCTCAACGTGAGGGGTCAACGCGGCATTAGCCGCATCGTATTGATTCAAATCTGAACTTTCACTGCGACCGTCAGCAAAAGTAGAAAACTCCTCGTCACGGGCGGTTTGGATAACGGGAATCGTTTGCACGTTATTATTAGCTATAGGAATATTGCCCTGAGTAGTAAGTCGGCTCAACGCTGAAAAGGAATACAGTCGCCAGTTTTCGCTTTCAGTACCAGTGAATTGAAGCGTGTAAAGCTGAGGTACAGCGTCTTCGCGATTGAAACTGGAATACGTAATATCAATTTCATCTGCGCTAATATGGCAGCTGTGAGCATCCGTCTCCGCGCTCACACTGTTAAGCGCGTTTATCCATGCGTTGTCGCCCTCTGACGCAGCAGTATTATCTTTTGCGTCAGTTTCTTTAGTAATACCAAGAGCACGCGCTAATGCGCTTTTCTCATTTCCATCTAGCGGGATCACGCCCATGTAACAGCGATGGGCTGCTCGAGTAACAGCCACATAGGCCAGTCGCATATCTTCGGCAGCCCCTTCATCTCGCACTCTCGCAATGGCTTGTTTGGTTTGACCTAGTTGCAGCTGCAGCCCTTGCTTGTCTTCATCGTAATAGGTGAAAATTTGAGACATGGATTTGCCATTTTTAGCAGGATCTTTATATCCGGTTGCAAAAGGAACAAATACAATGGGATATTCTAATCCTTTAGAGCCGTGCTGGGTGATAAGGCGAATAAGTTCACTGTCGCTTTCTAAGCGAAGGGTCATTTCCTCGTCAGACTCAGGCTGATGGATTTGTTTATTTAGCCAATCGAGCAACTGTTCTGGCCTTTGATGCGTGGTACTTGCTTTTTCAAGTACTTCAGCAAGATGCTGGTAATTTGTGAGCGCTCTCTCTACGTCGTTTCCAAAGGGCGTATAACTCTCTTGCATTAGCTGCAGTAATACACTCATACACCCCTTTTGCAGCCATAGCTCACGCAATGTAAGCACGCGGTCATACGCAATATCCCACAGGCCGTCATCTTCGTGAAACAGTAAATCAACTAAAAGCTTGGGGGTGTATCCCCATAATGGCGACGCTAGACACGCCGCAACTTTGTCACTATCACTGGCGTGCCAAATACCGTTGAGTAAACGCAGTACGTCTTTTGCCTCTGGAGTAAGAAATAAGTTACTTCTGTCGCTTAAATAAACGCAGGCTAACCCGTGCTGTTGTAGCACGTATTTTATAACACTTGCTTCGTTTCGGTCTTTCACCAAAATCGCTATATCTGCTGGTTTCACGGGACGACGGGACGACGCCTCGTCAAACTTCGCCTCATTCAATAAACGATAAATTTCTTGTGCAATCCACAGTGCCATTTGACGACGCATGGTGTCGGCATCCTGTTTGTCATCTAAAAACATGCTGACGTAATTCATCGCACGACGATGCTCACAGGGATCATACAGCGGATGTTTAGCCGCGGCGGCTTTTTGCGTAAATTCAACCTGCGTATAGTTAATGCCGAAGCCAAAAACATCGGTTGGCTCTTCAGAGGCAAGGGGAGCACCGTAAAATAGGCGATTATAAGCACTCACCATACCTTCGACAGAACGCCAATTTGTATTCATTACCCAGCGAAAGTCTGCTTGTTTACCTGCTTTTAAATAGGTAAAGATATCGCCTCCTCGAAAGCGATAGATTGCCTGTTTTGGATCACCAATCATCAACAGCGCATAAGTATTTCTCTCATTTACATAATCGCCTTCAATAGTTGGCTCTGCATTTGGCTCTATGGCGTCTTTCTGCTTACGGATATTTGGGTAAACCGCATCTAAGATGGCATATTGATTGGCATCCGTATCCTGGAACTCATCAATCAGCGCCACTGGAAATTTTTTGCGAAGTTCACCTACCAGCGAGTTGCCTGGCCTAGCAACTTCTGCCGCTAACATATTGATAAGGTCATCGAAATCAATAATACCCCGCTGTTTTTTCTGTTTTGCTACCGTTGACTTAACAAATGAAATAGCTTCATTAATGAGCGTGAAAACCGGTAGCTGAGCCAACGTTTTATCTCTTTCAGCAATCTCTAGCTCAATTGCTTTAGTGAAATCTTTTATCGGACTGAGAATGTCTTTTATGCCCGATGAATTGCGTGAATAGCGTCTCTTATCTAGAAACGCTTTCGCCTCATCTGGAGCGTCTGTAAACTCCCCTCCTCTCAACCATACTTTGAGAGCCTCAAGTTCAGTCGGTCGTGTCTTTTTATGCGCAGGTGTTTTTATCAGTTCTTGATAAATCAGTGACTCGTTTTCTTCAATACTGTTTAAAAATACGCTGAATTGAGCCTGATGCGTATCAGGGTGACTATTTAAATTATGTTGAAACGAAGTCTCGACGGACTCCTCATCAAGCAACAGCGGGGTTAAATTACTGTGTAAACTGGTGTAGAACTCACTGAGTAAACGTTCAGGCACATGCCAGCTCGACGAGGCTAATAGCAAAAAATCATTCTCTGTATAATTATCAACACCACTACTTACTTTTCGTATCCAGTCTTCACATGCCTGCAGGTAAAGCTCACTCGTGTCTTTACTCAAGTTTAGCGACATCGCAAAGCCGCTGTTAAAGGCAAGTTGTCCAATAACATGCTGACAGAATCCGTGTATTGTAAACACCGAGGCTTCGTCGAGTTCGAGCTGTGCTGCTTTTAAGCGACCTAAACTCTCTTCTATATCACCGAGTTTTAGAAGATGCTCATAGACGGGATCGAGTCCTTCGGGAATATCACCTTCGTTGCTACTCACCTGCTGAAACACAGCCGTTGCATCGCGAAGCGTGGCTGCAACTCTTCCCTTAATTTCTTCGGTTGCCGCTTTGGTAAAAGTCATGACCAAAATTTCTTTTACCGTAAGCTTTTTCTCTAGCAGCAGCCGTAAATACAAGCGAGTGATATTGAATGTTTTACCGGTTCCTGCACTGGCTTCAATGAGGTGACGCCCGTAGAGCGGCATGTTTGGTACATCGAGAAGTTGAGATACTGCAGCGTTGTGATTTGCATTGCTCATAGCTTTTCCTCCTCAGCTGAATTGGCCACCATGGCAAACAAAATAAACCCCTCAACACAGGGCAAACTTTGCCACGATATACCATCGGGGAATAGCCATTTTAAGTAGGGATCGTCAGCCATTTTTGGTCCGTACTGAGACGTAGACTGTTCCCAGCTTCGCAACAACCGCTGCGCCGTTGAACTTTCAAACAAATCGATTGTGCGTTGTATTATCTGCTCAGGTTTCTCTGAGCCTATATCTTCTTCAAATGCACAACCATTCTTAACGCGTAAACGTGCTCCAGGTAGTTGTGAGTAGCGCTGTAGCGCTTGAACAACTTCATTAAATATTGCCGGCGTAATGTCACTTACCAATGCTTTACTTTCAGAGTTTCGCTTTCCTGGCACCAAATCATTAAACTGACTGGCATAAAGCGGTGTGGGAGCCGTGAAAATTGAAATGTACAGTTGCTCAATAAACAGCAGAATATTCTGCGCTGTGCTGGTATCAAACGGAGCATACCGTCGCTTAATTAATGTGGTTTCACCCTTTTCCCAACTGCAATAATAAATATCCAGTGGGTAGCCGCTATAGGTATGAGTGTCGGTATTGGCACTAAAAACCAGCTGAGACATGAAATACGACAGCGCTCTTGTATCATTAATTTTACCTGCACAACGCTGAACTAGGCTATCAGCAGCCTCAAAAGCAGTTGTTGTGAAGGTGATATATTGACCTGTAAAAGAGGCCGTTTTGGCTTCAGCGTCATGGGGCCCAATGGCTTGGTTCAGGGCCAGCGCACCGTCCTTCCACACTTGAAGTTCTTCGTGGGCTACCGGGTTATTTGGAATATCGCCACGCAACATCGCAAATTTCGCTATTTGCTCGCCGACATTATCATAGCTTGTTGGCTGCTCCTGACTTGTGGGCACCGAGAAAATAGCGTCTAACACTTGGTATCGCACAAGAGCGTTAGTTTCGAAGGGTTCACTATTTTCAAGTAATGTAAAAGAATGCGAAAGATTGACACCCAAACGTTGCTGTGAAAAGTACGCCAAAGGATCTTTAAATGCCCTTGCAACCTGCATTGTGGACAGCCGGGTGTCTGTAGCACTATGAGCGTCATCTAATGTAGCACTAAGTTCAGAAGCACTATTCTGCGCAATTGCGCTGTTTTCGTTAGCTGATGAATTTGCATTCTCTTCTGATGCTTTACTCTTTTCGTCTGCTGCTATCTTTGCTTGCTGTAATGCATCTGCCAAGCGTAACCAACCGGTTTCATAACTGGGTAAAGCCCCCGTAAATGCAGACTCACTAAAGGGGTGCAGCGGTGCAAATTTTGTGTACAGAGATACATCGAGTTCATAGCCGTTCTCTAACATATCTATAAATTCAGCCAGCACTAAGCTGGGCTGACGCTCGCTGTTATTTTTTACGTCATTACCTTGATAGCTCAAGTATAGGCTGTCTCTAGTAGAGATAATGGCTTCTAGGAAAAGGTACCTGTCTTCTAAACGTCGAGAGCGATCGCCCAATCGTCTCGCTGGCCCCGCCATTAAATCGAGTCCTAGCGGGGTTGCTTTTCGCGGAAACTCACTGTCGTTCAAACCTAAAATACATACTTTCTTAAACGGTATGCTGCGCATCGGAAGCATGGAGCAAACCGTTACCTGCCCCGTCATAAAGTGATTTCCCGCATCAGGTGAGGAGAAGCGGCTAAGCAACAGATCTTTAATTTGGCGCAAACTAAGTTCATGCTCGTAATCCGCTTCTTGGCAGCGTGCGTATAAATCGGCTGATACTTTGGCGATTAAATCCCAACTTTGCTCCTGCTCTTTAGTAGATACGAAACACGCGTCTCGCAGTGTTAATAAATCCTCGGCCCATTTTTTAGGTGTGCGTGGAGTGGTGAGCTCATTGGCAAACCGTCCAAGTAACTCGATAACTTGCACTAATTTGCCTAGGATCAACGCACTTTGGCCCTCTACATCAGGAATTGTGAGTGTTTCATCAATCACTACTTCACTGTCTGGGGCTAACATTCCCATCAATAAACGGCGAATGCCCCACCACCAGCTGTACGTATTTTCTTTTGTGACACCTTCGGAAACGGCAGATTTATGCTTAGCGTTAAGCCCCCAGTGAATATGCGCCTGCTCTAACCACACGATCATTTGATCAATATCACTTTGGGAAACGTTAAAGCGCTTTTGCACAGAGTCTAGCTGTAAATAGTCCATAATATCCGACACGCCAAACCGACTATCTGGCAGCTGCAATAGCGCCATGTAGGCTGCAATTAACGGCTCGGTGTCCATAGGGCTTCTATCTGCTATCGAACAGGGTAAGCGTGTGGTTCCCTCCCTGCGTTGCGGCTTAGTTCCCACTCTATGAAAAACAGCATCTACAAAGGGTGCGTAGTTTTCTATAGCAGGGCACATAACTAAAATATCTGACGGAGTACGCGCACTGTCTTGAGAAAGCCAGTGTAAAAGGTGGTCGTGCAGCACCTGCACCTCTCGCAGGGCTGAGTGAGTGCACATAATAGTCACGCTATCGTCTTGCTCTGCGACTTCGAACTCGTTTATAGGCTCTGCAGGCGCAGCATGCAATATGTCGTTGTGAATGCGGGTGAGCAAATTAGAGGTATTGCGTGCTTTTTCGCCGTTTGCGTCTGTATTATCGTCTAGTAAGGTATCGCCTAGTATGTTAGCGCCTAAGTCGTCTAGTTCAGGAGCATCAAAAGCACTTATCTCGAAAGTGTCTAAATCGGTAAGTAAATTAAACAGTTCTCTACCTTGTTTACCCAAATTACCAAGCAAGGGGTTGCTTTGTTCTTGTGACATCCACTTTTCAAGCCCTTCCATACGAAGCTGTCTAGCAAGTTCATTATCACTTTTTGCGTCTCCCCAGTAATTGACGCTAGGATTCAAATGGAAGATATGGATATCGATATGCTGAGCCAACGCATCAAAAAACGCAATTAGCTGCGGCGCCATGGTATTAATGGCGAACACGACAATACGCGACGGTAAGTCAGCAGGTATCTGACCGGCTTCAAGCGCCTCAAGCGTCATTTTGTGAAGTCTAGCGGGATGTAGCGGCTGATTTTTTGTAAGCATTCGCCATATTTCGCTTTGCCACAACTCCATATCGTCAAACACAATTCGCTCACTTTGCTCCCAAGCAAATAGCCAGTCTGGTCGATAAAGCAAATATTGTTCATAAACGTCTGCAAGCGCAGTTGCGAGTTGTAATCGCTGGACACCCTGTTCTTGTTCACTACCTGCACCGATCCAATAACGACGAACCTGCTCGAACGCATCGGACTGCATCAGCTCATCATCTTGCAAAATGTTATCGATTCGCCACGTGAGAACTTCACGTCGATAAGGAGACTGACGAGGAACCTTTTCGCTGCCTAGCACCACTCTTGCAGTGTTCCACATAAATCTTACAGGCAGAGGAAAATCGAGGTTCATAGCTATGCCCTGCTCACGGGCAAGCTGCATACTAATCCAGTGTTGCATTCCGGGACTTTCAACAAGAATGGTTTCAGGAGAAAAAACACCTGAAGGCTGTTGTTTTAGCAGGGACGTTAGCAGAAAGCTAAGATGCTCTAATTTGTTTGATGGATATAGCGCAAGCACTCTAAAAATCCTTTTGTTATCAGCATTTAGTCCATTTCATGCAGAGCATAAAATGACTGAGCCCTTTTTGTAGTGAGATATTTTAGTGTATCGCAATTCAACTCGGTGTTAAGTGATTTATTTTTTGTGGCAACGGCTAGGTATGAAGACGAAAGGAGGGAAAATGTGCAGAGAATAAAAAAACCCATACAGACCTCAGGACACGAAAATTCTGTATGGGTAAGGTTTACGGACCACATAATTACCATCTGAATGCGTGTTGCCTGGCACCCAGTCAGATTATCTGCAATTACGCAGCTCAGTTAACACAATAGCTTTAGCAGGTAAGATGCCAACTTTAAAACCTCTAATTATCAATAACATAAAAACTTTGCAATCGATAATAAATGAAACCCTAGTTTTTCTTTGGTGCAAATGCACCATTGATATGCAAAAAGTATTTATACCAAGGCGCCCTTCCAGTAAACTTCACAACCACATAATCACCGCAATAGACGAATGGCGATTCCTATCGCAAAAACTGATTAACAGGAGCCTCAATGTTAAGCGCACAACAGCTAGCCACCATGCTTTCACTTCAAGATAAAATGAATGCAAAAGTAAATCCCGACTGGCTGAATGCTGGCTACGGTTATTTAAGAGCTGCTATGGTAGAATCGGTAGAAGCCATAGAGCATCACGGCTGGAAATGGTGGAAAGCGCAGCAAAAAGACCTGCCACAGCTGCAAATGGAACTAGTCGACATTTGGCATTTTGCGCTAAGCGCCTGCATTATCGATTTTAAAGGCGATATTTCTGCGTCGGCAGAGAGCATTGCGGCAGAGTTAGCAGCCGGCAATCTTAATGTAACCTTCGACAATACCAACTACGACGTCGCCAACCAGTCGTTATTAGACAATTTAGAACTAATGACGGGTTTGTGTGCCGCCAAGCGATTTAGCGTACCGCTATTTATGCATATTGTCGCGCAATGCGAGATGTCGCCTGATGAACTTTATCGGCAATACGTTGGAAAAAATGTACTTAACTTTTTCCGACAAGATAACGGATACAAAGAGGGTACCTATATTAAATTATGGGGCGGTAGAGAAGATAACGAACACTTGGTAGAAGTAATGAACTCGCTTGATTTATCAAAACCCAATTTCAGCGATTTGGTGTATCAAGGTCTTCAGCAGCGCTACGAAGAAACGCAGTAATCATATCCAATATTTTGACATTATAAGTACACAATTAGCTATGCATTAGCACTGCCACCTGCAAGCTTTTTAGACAAACACTGCATATAAAAACGGGGCTCTTTTGATAAGAAGCCCCGTTTCTTTTTCGTTTTATACTTTGCTTTCGCTTTTCTCTTACAATTTTTGGTCGAGGGCTAAACCCTAATTTAGCCGCTCTTTACTTTGCACTTTGCGCTAAGCATCTACCCAAACTAACTTTTTAGTGTAATTGCCTTGAATTACATCAACAAAACGTTCTTCTAGAACATGACGTTTCACCTTGAGTGTCGGTGTAAGAAGGTCGTTTTCAATGCTCCACTCATTACGCATAATCACCACCCTGTCCATAACTTGGTGGCTTTCTAGCTTGGCGTTAATATTCTCGAAAGTTTTCGTCAGGCTTGCTTCAATAGCCGCTTTGTCTTTTTTCTGCGCCTCTTCACTAAGCACCAGAAGCGCAACAGGTTGAGGAAGGTTTGTACCGGTCACACACACCTGTTCTACCACAGGGTTTTCCATAAACTTCGCTTCAATAGGCGCTGGCGTTACATACTTCCCTTTCGCTGTTTTGAAGATATCTTTGAGACGACCGGTGATTTTCACGTAACCATCGCTATCTATCACGCCCTTATCCCCGGTGCGCAGGTACCCGTCTTCGGTAAATACCTCTGCAGTTTTCTCTGGCTCTCGGTAGTACTCAATCATATTGCACGGCGACAGAACCTGAATTTCACCTTCGTCTGACGTTCGAATGTCTACGCCTTCATAGGGCTTGCCAATACAGCCAATTTTGTCGTGCCTGAAAGGCACACTGCCCGTACCGTAAGCGCTATTTTCGGTCATGCCCCACCCTTCAGAGATATTGATGCCGATTTTTGCAAACCATTCGATAACAGCAGGGGCTAACGGCGCGGAACCACTTGCCCACAGCCTAGCATTATTAATACCTAGTCCATTGCGAATTTTCTTCGCCACGATTTTATTTAAGATAGGAATTTTGAGAAGTGTATCGAGTTTCTTCTGTGGCATTTTAGCGAGCACGCCCATTTGGAACTTAGTCCACAAGCGAGGCACCGAGATAAACAGCGTAGGCTGACAATGTGCCACATCGCGCTGAAACGTCGCCAGGTCTTCTACAAAGTGGATTTTTCCACCGCTGTAATAGCTCGACAATTCAACCAGCACCCGCTCTGTAATATGCGCAAGAGGAAGGTAGCTGAGTGTTCTATCGTTTTCATTAATACCTAGCTGATCTAGCGAGCGTCTCGCTGCCCAACAGGCTGTATTGTAACTGTGAACCACCCCTTTCGGCTGCCCCGTACTGCCAGACGTGTAAATGATAGTCATTACATCGTTCATGTCGTGCACCGGTGAAGCTTGCAACGGCTCACAATCAATAAATTCGTTCCACTGCTGAGTCGCTGGGATATTAGGATATGGGAACGCCACCGTTTTATAGGTTGACGGAATAGAAGCCACCTGTTGCTCTGTATTATCCAATTTACCGACAAACAGAAGCTGTACGTCAGCATGCTGAAGTACGTACTGAACGGTATCTGGACCCGCGGTAGAAAATATAGGCACCGAAATGTGCCCTGCCATCATGATACCTAAATCTGTGATAAACCATTCGGCACAGTTTTTAGAAAATATGCCAATTCGACTACCTGGTGGTAGCGACATTTCGCAGAGTCTGGTGGCCACTCGTCTTGCAAGATTGGCTACTTGCTTCCATGTAAAATCATGGTATTCGCCCTTGATAGGCTGAGTAAGGAATACGTCATCCCCACGGCTCTTTTCCCAGTGGTACAACATACTTAATGGCGATTCGATTACTTCCGTGCTTTTTGCATTTGCTGTCATATCTAGCGGCATAGTTCACTCATTTGTTGTTATAATGTAGCTCATTTTTACAATGATTTCACAGAAGTATAATAAGCCTTATTTTTTATAGAATGACAAGCTTTTTAAACTGGCGTTTACTTTACAACCTGCACAGACCGTGGGATGGCGAGCACAATTTAGTTTTTTTATAGTCGCCGCTATAGTTTTATTATGAAGGGATTGCTGAAACATTGAGCGAAATCATTAACCTCAATGTTTTTTCCACTGTTTAAATAATAACGGTTTTATCTCTTTAGCAGATGCCGGTTTCGCATAATAATAGCCCTGGTGGAATATACATCCTCTATTGAGTAATGCCGTAGCTTGGCCGCCTGTTTCTACCCCCTCTGCTATGCATTTCATCTTCAGATTGCTGGCAAGTGAAATAGTGGTAGACACCAAAGCCTCGTTGGCATTTCCAGGCGCCATTTCATTCACAAAACTCTTATCAATTTTTAGTACCGAGAGAGGATAACGCTTAAGGTAACTCAAAGACGAAAAACCTGTACCAAAATCATCAAGGGCCAGTACAAATCCGGCATCGACAAAACGTTGAATTTGGAGAAGTGCATTGTCTGTATAATCTATCAATACCCCTTCCGTTATTTCAAAACGGAATGCCTGTTCAGGTAAATCGAACTCCTTTAGCAGATCAAAGACACTGTTTAGGTCAAATTCAGTTTTAAAATGCAGAGCAGAAAGGTTTATAGAAACATATCCAGTAAATCCGTCTTGATACCATTCAGACAAATCCGACGCCGCTCTGCGCATTGCCTTTCGCGTGACTTCTATAATGTATCTTAGCTCTTCTAGCACGGGAATGAACTGGTCTGGGAACAAAGGCTTGTCGTCTAACTTTCCTCGCAGCAGCAGCTCCACGCCAACGGTTTGGTTGGTTTGCGCATTTATAATGGGTTGATAGTAGTTGAAGAAACAATCATCAGAATAGGCGCGTTTTACCCTATTCTCTAACAGCAGCCGTGATTTCGCCTTTTCATTCATATCATTGGTGAAATAGGCAAAACCATTGAGGGTGTCTTTTTTCGCCGTATACATTGCTACGTCAGCCTGCTTGATGAGTTCCGCAGGCTCATGAGCATCGTCAGGGTAAAACGCAACTCCGATACTGCAAGACACTCGCAGTACTTCACTTGATAGGGATATAGGGGTTTCCACGGCTTCGATAATCTGCCCAACAAATGGGCTTAAATCATCATCGTTTTCTACCTCTTCAATAACAATAACAAATTCGTCCCCCCCTAAGCGGGCAACTGTGCCGGAATCTGCAACCAAATTGCGCATTCTATTGGCCACAATGCGAAGCAGCTTATCACCATAGTCGTGCCCTAAAGAGTCGTTTATTCCTTTAAACCTATCTAAATCAACAAACATGACAGACACTCGATGGCCGTGATGACGAGCAAGGGCAATGGCGTGCTCTAGACGGTCTAGCAATAGTGTTCTATTCACCAAGCCGGTCAAACTGTCGTAGGTTGCAATTTTCAGAAGCTTCCGCTCAGCTTGCTTTTGTTCTGAAATATCTGAAATAACAATTAAATAGTGTCCTGGCACATGACCGCTTCTGCTTATGGCACTGATGTCTATGAGGACGTCGTAACGTTTGCCGTCGGCTCCGTCGATGACGCCTTCATCCTTCCAAAAATCTCCACCCTGCATGTTAACCAGTTTGTCAGAGAGATGCCGAGCTAAATTTGGGTAACGAAGATAAAGTCGATTTAACTGCTTCTTCAACGGTTCTTTTTGATTAAATCCAAACACCTGCTCAAAGGCCGGGTTGGCCGCTACAAGTTCTTTGTTTTCATCAAAGATAAGAACCCAATCACGCGTTTGCTTAAATGCGTCACTAAAGAGTGATACTTGCTGCTGCGCTTTGCGTAGCGTAACCAATGCCTTGTGACGAGAGAATAAATACGACGCCACCAACGCTAAAATCAAGACAGCATACACAGTGTAGGCTGCTGGGGAGCGATACGGTGCATAAGGAACAGTCAGTGTTATTTGCGCTGGTCTGTAGCTAGTTTCAAAACTGCTGGGCGTGGGTGCGACTGAGAAACTGTACTTTCCTGGGTCTAAATTGGCTAAGGTTATCTTAGCGTCCTCGGTGATACCCTCTGAGATAAGTTTGTTACCACTGAGGAGTTTGTAATAGTACTCTATCTCGCCGACACCTGATGTAACCAGCGATGAGAAGTGAATGGTTAAGCCATAATCATCATGGGCCAACTCAAAATGCTGGCCATTTAAATTTTTAAGCGCTTGGGGCAGTTGGCGCTGACCAAGAGAAACTTCTGTAATAGCGGTTTGCCGCGCCGATAAACTTCGCCCAGCCTCGGCAGTGTCTAATTGCTCTGGAGCAAATATAATAACCCCACTGGTAGAACCAAACGCCAAACGCCCATCTTCTAAGAGAATGGATGCCCCCTCGTTAAATTCTGATACCGACAGTTCTCTTCCATAGATAAAATTCTGTATTTTACCGGCATAAGGGTCGTAGCGATGAAGACCCTTGTGAGAGCTAAACCAAATATTACCGTCGCGATCTTTTTGCAACCCATAGGCAATATTGGTCTTTAACAGATTGGTATCGTTCAACTTATACAAAGGTTCAAACGTATCAGCATCAAGCCCAATTAAACCAATCCCGCTGTGGGCTAGCCATAAAACACCGGTATTATCAATCACCCAAGAATTTACAGACTGTTCATTCAATCGGTCACCTTCAGAAAACCGATATACAAGTTTTGGCTCGTTGGTTTTCCTGTTGATTAACCAGAGCCCTCCTTCCATAGCCAAAAACATATCATTGTTGTGATATTCAGACTCTCCCAGAAACCTACTCGCAAATTTTACATCTAAGATGGCGGGATCAAAGGGCAGTGCTGTCAGCGTCTGATTAGCAAAATCATACTTGTAAAACTCGTTTTCTCCGATGAAATACAGTTGCCCATCTGAGGTTATCGAGAAGCCCGCGTTCCACGCATCCAGTAAATTTTTATCACTGCTATCCTTTGTCGGTAATGAGCTCGCCAGACCGGTTTTTGGATCAAATAAACTCATGCCTTCATATCTTTGGATAACGAGTTTATCGTCAGGTGCGGGGGCTATTCGGTCGATGTTATTCAACCCAAGCAAAGAATCTTCAACGGCCTTTTTAAAATAATGCGTAGACGTTCCCGTAGACAAATCATGGTGAGTTAGGCCGTTAGCAGTTCCTATCCACAGTTTACCTGGTGTGGTTTCTGCAAGCGCCCATACCACATTGTCGCTAAGCTTATCGGTCTTGGCTTGTCTTTCATTTTGAATAGTGTAAATCTCAGAGCTTTGCACTACAAAATGCAAAGCTCCACCAAATATGCTGCTAAGCCAAAGGTTCCCATCACTGGTTGTTGCTATTGCAGCAATTTTCTTATCTGACAATGCCGAGCGACCGTTGTTGGGCTCAAGAATATGCTCGTAAGTCCACCTGCCTTCTTTTTTACTCAGCTCGTACAAGCCCCTGTTTGTACCTAGCCAGAACGCATTCTCCTTCGACTGCTCCATCGTCCATACGTTAGGGCCTGATATGGCTTGTTCAAATCGGCTATTTTTTCCTTCGCGAACCTGCGCCAGAAAACTCTCTTTATCAGTTGTAAAAACGCCGTTAACTGTGGCAATCCAAACTCTATCGCTATCGTCTTGCATAAGAAACTTTGCGTTTTGGTTATCTTCGGTGGCAGCGATACCGTTTAGGTAATCAAGCTTTTCAAGCGTTGCAGAGGTTTTGGATGTGTCCAGAGTGAAAACGCCCGCCGAAGTTGCCACTAAAAGTATCTCATCAACAGTGATGGCATAACGAATACCTTGAGAAAGCTGGATGAGGTCATCCGGAAGCGTGGCTAGGTTTTCAATCTCACCGGTTTGCGTATTCAGACGCTGAACGTTTTCCGATAAAGTAATAATAAGGTGTGTGCTGTCTTGCCAGTGAAAGGCATCGGCAAATTGTATGTAGTCTTGGTAATATTTATAGGGCGTAGGCGTTAACTGCTCAATCGCTTGGGTATCAAGGTCGACGCGATAAATTCCTTTGCCGTACACACTAACAAAGAGCGCCTCCCCCTCTTGAATGGTTAGGCGTGAGATGTAGCTGTTTGAAAAAAGATTGTCGCTATTATCAATTTCTTTTGTCTCTACACCATCCCATCGAACTAATCCTCCGTCTGTCGCAATCCAAACAAAGCCCTCGTTATCGACTACAATATCGTTAACCACATCCTGAGGAAGGCCATTTTTTGTGGACAGCGGTTGGAAAACCGGGTTTTGTATTTTCGGCTCAGCCGCAGCTAGCGTGCTGAACAAAACGAAACATAAACTGATGTATATATACCGATGCATACCCGAGGTCGTTGTAGGCAGAAATGATTCAGGAGGAGTGTAACAGAAGGAAAGTCTTTTGGGCAGACTATAAAATATACATTAGTAATAAAGTATATAAAAGTTAAGCCTTTGATTCACCGCAGAGTTTTATTAGCGGCATTATTTTTTAGCCGAATGCGCGATAACTTTGGCCGTTTACTGATCGTCACTCTTGTTGAACCGGTAATCGTCCAACAGGAATAACATTTCTACGTATACTCGGCTGTGGTGCCAATCGATAGAGATCACCGTTTTCGCCAACATAAGTTTTCATAACACCGACAGACTTTGCAATTTCAGCGTGTGCGAGTAAATGAGTCTGCTCTCCGTGAACTGGAATGGCTATTTGAGGCTTTACCCAACTATACATTAACTTGAGCTCTTCCGCGCAGGGGTGGCCACTCGCGTGAATAGGCAGTGGACTGGACTCACTGTGAACAGTTGATATTCCTTTACCTTTAAATGCTTTGTCTAGGCGCGCTACCGTCTCTTCATTACCCGGTATAACGATACTAGAAAAAATAACCGTATCGCCTTTTTCTAGTTGTAAGTGTGGATGCGTATCATGGGCAAAGCGAGCAAGAGCGGCGTTTTTCTCTCCTTGGCTTCCTGTGGCTACCACCAAAACTTCCTTGGGAGGAAGATAACCGAGGTGATGAGCATCTGCTACAGGCAAATCGTCGGGCCAGATGCCTTGCTGACGAGCAATGCCATACATGTTCATTAATGACCTTCCGTAAAGTCCCATGTAACGACCGGTTTTTCGTGCAATTTTAGCAAGAGTGATAAGTCGCGCTATATTGCTGGCAAAACACCCAACTACCACACGTCCTTTTAGCGGTAGAATTGTACTGAGAAGACCGTCGTAACAATTGCGCTCAGAAACAGAAAAACCTGGCTTGTTCGCATTCGTTGAGTCACCAACTAACGCAAGAATATTCTCATTCCCAAGTTGTTTGTAAAGTTTGGGTTCGAAAGGCTTCCCTGTTATCGGCGCGGCATCTATTTTCCAGTCAGCGGTGTGCAGGACAGCGCCTGCCGGGGTTTCTATTTTTAATGCGAAAGGCTCGGGTAATGAATGGGTTATTTCTAACCACTTCACTGTAAACACACCAATGTTCACTGAATCGCCCGCAGAAACCTCAACAATAGGTATTTTATTTGCGAGCTTACTTTTTGATAATTTGCGTCTTAGCACTTCCGCAGTAAAAGACGTGGTATAAATTGGCTTTCTAAAGCGTTGCCACAAATAGGGAATTGCACCCACATGATCTTCATGTGCATGAGTAATAACAATTCCCGCCAGTGCGTCTTTTTGGCCGGCAATAAAAGCGGGATCTGGTGCCACAACTCTGTGGGTTGTCTTGCTAGACTGAGTCGAATTTTTTTTATAGGGAGCAACGAGAGGTTCGTCAAAAGAAACGCCACAATCAACCATCAGCCACTGTCCATTATGACCATATAAGTTTAGGTTCATTCCTATCTCACCGGTTCCTCCTAGCGGAGCAAACCACAGATCATCAATGCCCGGCTCTAACACGTTATTTACCTCAATAATGTAACGCTATTATAAAATTCGACCCATTTAAGCTCAGCCTGACAAAGGATGGCTTTTTTAACACTTCGCTACGAGTATGTGCTGCTGGCACGTCTTAGGTGCTGAGGCGAGCTCGTTTGTACTGGAATAAGCCCTGAATAACCACATTTTTACCCGCATGCAGATGATATCTTGTAAACGCAGTTCTCAATGCTTAGATCACTCTACAGAGACTGAGCGAACTCTTGCGGTGTTATCACCTCTCCTTCTTCCTCTGGCACTGGACATACAATTACCATTAAGTTGTCTTGAGACATGCCTGGTACCCATTTCGTCAAAAATTCATCGGTAGTCAGCGCCATAGCCTCACAATGCGACCAATCGTCTGTGGCCCAAAGAAGTGCTAGTTCAGCCTCTGGCCATACTGGCACGCCGTCGTCCTCATCGGTAGTTAGCATGACGCAGCCATGCTCGTCGGTGAGAATGAAAAGTTTCTTTTGTTCTTTTATGGAAGCAAGGCTTGCCTCCAATCGTTGAAATGTATTTTTCTCTAACATTGGGTGTATTGATGACATTTTTTTCTCGCTATGTAATTGAGGCGATGGAAGAGACACTCGCTATGATGTCAGCTAACCCTACCCGTCTAATTTGTTTCATGGTGTGAAGATATACTTTCAACGACGTATTATCGATAGAAGCGATGAGAGTGACTTCTGCACGCCCGCGTAATTGTGTCTCTATATTTGCCGGTAAAACCGCGATTCCGCCTTCCTCGCACAAGTTATTGAGTGCAAGCGACAAAGAGTTTGTTCTCAATTTTGCATCTCTAAGCTGTGGGTAGGCCGTGAGTAACCAATCTCTTGCCTTTGCCCCCCAATCAATAGCAACAAACTCTTCAGCATTAATAGAGTCAGATGATTTGCCGACTCTGTACAACCCCAGTGGTTGCTCGAATAGAACGACACTGTTTACGTCTTCAGACTTCAATGGTTCAGTAGAAAATGCAAGGTCAGTAACACGCTCGTGAAGCTGCCGCGAAAGGGTGTCGAGTGTTAAAACATCGGCTTTTACAGACCAATCTGGAAAATGCGTGTGCAAGTTTGCCAGTACATGGGGTAAAAAAAGATCGCTGGCTAGTTGCGTGGCACCACAAACCGCGTATTCAGAGCTTTGCACTTGGAGTTCCTGCTTTGCATCGCTCAGTGTGTTACATAACTGACGCGCGTAAGGCAGCAGCTTCTCACCGGACTGAGTAAGCTGAATACTATTTCGCTGACGGATGAATAGCGTAGTATGAAAATATTCTTCAAGAAGTTTAATTCTGGCGCTCACCGCCGATTGCGTAAGATAAAGATTTTCAGCGGCTTTGCCGAAATGACGAGTTTTAGTCACCTCAATGAATGTGGTGAGAAAGCGTATATCCATACTTGCAGTACAACCAGCGTAATTTAAGATCTGAGAGGCTTAAATAATACGTCAATTGCAGCAAAAAGCACAGCAATGCGCTATCAATAGATAGCGCACGATGATTTTTTAACCGAAAGCTTGTTTTAGTGAGCTTCTTCGTGCGAGCGACGCTGCTTGTCTCGGCGCAACATAGCGCGTTTTCGCATCGCTTTTACACTTTTTTCTCTCAGTGAATTCGGTTTCTTAGAGTGAAACTCTCCGTCATCCGACGCATCCCACTCCTCACTTTGAAAACGATAATCTTTACTCATTACAATCTCAAAAATTTTCTAGAAAGTATAACTACCCTTTGATTATTGCTTGAGTGGGGGGAATTGGAAATGAAATTTAATTATCGTATCGATAATAATTTTTACTTTAGGGCGTGGTGATCTTTGCTTTGCGAATTTCGGGCTAAATGGAAGCATTTCAGTACTGAAAGCCGCCGCTACACCGCGTTGCGCGAACAAAACTAAACACTCAGTGAAAGACGGTTTAAAAACATAGGTATGTAACAGGTCTATGAATAATTAGATAAATTTTTTTTATTGATAAGAAAAAAATCTTTTGCTTTATCTAAACGCAAACTTCATTTAAAAGTGCGACGTGGAATAAACAACGTTGGAAATTTCCTTATGAGCACAACGATTCGTCCGTCAACAAAACCATTTATTGATCGCCAAAAATTTCCTTATGGCTTTAAAAAGTCGGGAGACTTTAGTATTTCCGAAGCAAATCTACTTACCACATACGGCCTCACATTATTATCGCTAGAGCGTGGAGATTTAGACCCTGAAAATGCTGAAGAGATGCATTTTGTCGACTTCACTAAAGGCAAGGCAGAAGCATCTTCAAGTATCGAAAAAGCGTGGTCGAAGTACGTTCAGCTTGCCAGGGGAAAAAAACACTTTTACACCCTGCATAGCAGCGCGAGTAACCAGGCAGATTACGACGATTCCTATTCAGACGACGAATTTGACGTGGCTTAACAGGTTACAGTCTATTTAGAAACAGGCCCGCTGAATGCGGGCTTTTTTGTTTATTCTGAACTGATCTCAATCAATCTATAGGCAGAACAAATTGAAAACATGATGTTTTTTAGCATTTAGGAACTACACTTAATGCAAGGTAATAAGCCTAAACTAACATTACGTTGGCTCAGACTTTTTATCACTATCTGCCAAGCAAAGGAGGCGCAAAGATGATTTTAAGTTCAAAGAAACTCACACAGTATTCAATCCACGCCACAGACGACAAAATTGGTGGTGTTAAAGACATACTCTTTGACGATGAAACCTACACTACGCGTTATTTAGTGGCCGATACAAATACGTGGCTTCCGCTTAGCCGAAAAGTGGTTATTTCACCTGTCTCGGTAACGCAAGTTGATGTAGACGATAGTTCTGTTCATGTGGACATGACAGTAGAAACGCTTAAAAACAGCCCCTCTATCGACGAACACAAACCCGTATCCCGTGAATATGAAGAGCATCTATTTAAGTATTTTGGTTACGGATATTATTGGATAGGTCCAGGGGCGTGGGGCGAATATGCCTATCCGAACGAATTGGTAAGCGTACCTACCGATGAAGCCAAAGAAGGTGATTTACCGCCAGAGTCAACTAACCATTTACGGGCCTGCGGTGAGATTGATGGTTACGAAGTTGCAACTACCGATGACAATGTAGGTCATATTAGTGATTTTCTGATTGATACAGAAACATGGAAATTGGTAATGCTCGTGGTAGATACAAATAATTGGCTACCTGGAGGAAAGCATTTAGCACTTCTACCTACTGATATAAAAGAAATTGATTGGGCTGCTCATCATATAGCCGTGAATTTAAGTCACGATGCCCTTATGAAGCGACCAGAAGTAGATGAGGAGCGATTGGGCGATGGCCATTACATTGCTGCTCTGGCCGCCCAAATCAATGATATGTAGCTTAATGCTAATTGAGACAAAGGTTTAATGAGAACGTCCGCACCTCTGCGGACGTTTTTATTTACTCACAGAAAAACTCATACATTAATCCAATTAGCCGCTTTACCCTCTCATCGGATAGCCGATAATAAATGGTTTGCCCTTCCCTTCGTGTTGCAACCATATTCGATTCTCGCAAAAGGGCTAAATGTTGCGAAATCACAGGCTGTGAGACGGTAACTACTTGCAACAGCTCAGAAACCGACTTTTCTTGCTTTAATAAAGAGCAAAGAATCATAAGTCGCGTTTTGTTAGCAAACTGCTTTAAAAATAACTCTGCTTCTGCAGAATGCTCCATCATTTCGGTGGGGCTTAGCAACATTTCCTCAGACATTATGAATCCCTGCTTTTGCTGAAAGTGACAAAGTACTTCAATATTATACTAAAGTATAAGATTTTTTTCATAAATTACCTAAAATCAGGATTCGATGAGTTATATTATCTTGCGTTTGAATAATCTCAAATATACATTAGTTTAAACTTATATTATAAAATTTGGAATAATCATATGCTTATTGATTTAAAAACACGCCTAGAAAATATCGACGTGGATATTAGAACAGTGTCAGCAAAGCAAGCTGCACAAGAAATTGAAAGCAATCAGGGTATGTTGATTGACGTGAGAGAGCCAGCAGAGGTAGCAGAAAATCATGTCGAAGCCTCGCTGCATATTCCAAGAGGCGTATTGGAGATGCAGATGCTAGAAAAGGCAAAAGATCCATCCACACCGATTTATCTGCACTGTGCTTCTGGTGCAAGAGCGAAACTGTCCGCCGAACAGCTTATAAAGATGGGTTATGAGAATGTTTCTGTAGTAACGTGTTCATTGGCAACCATAAAGCAAGTTCATCGAGCTTAGTAAAATGCGACCTACGCACTGTAGCGTTAGCTCTCATTCCATATTACTAAATCGTTTATTCGGTTAGGTTAGTCTTGAAATTACAGTGGACGATATATGCTGAAATCTACATTAGAACAATGGAGAATGTTTAAAGCGGTAGTAGACGCTGGAGGTTTTAATCAGGCGTCGGCAGTCGTCCATAAAAGCCAGTCTAGCGTTCATCATGCCGTACAGAAGCTCGAGAATGCTATTGGCGTGGTGCTGTTTGAAAATAGTGGCCGCAAGGTAAAGCTATCGCCGCAAGGAGAGCTCATGTACCGTCGAGCGTCATTTTTGCTCGACGAGGCCCAAAAGTTAGAATCGGTGGCCAATAGTCTTCGGTATGGCACAGAAACAACGCTTAGAGTAGCGGCAGATATTATCTTCCCCTCTCAGCTTCTTTATAATGTTCTCAACAAAGTATCTCAAGAGTTTCCTTTATTACGGGTAGAGCTTGAAGAGACCGTGCTGAGCGGAACAAACTCTATGCTCTCAAGCGGCAATGTTGATATCGGCATTTCTCCCTTCCCTTATCCCAGTGGATTTAGCGAAGACCTATGTGAAATAGAATTTGCAGCTGTCGCCCATAAAGATCACCCTCTGCATCAACTTGACAGAGTGCTTACGTTGGAAGATTTAAAATCTCACAGACAAATTGTAGTACGGGATTCGTCTGCTGAACGTAAAGCCGATGCAGGTTGGTTAGGTGCTGACCAGCGCTGGACTGTCAGCCATGTAAGAACGTCCCTCGATATTATCGCTCAAGGGCTTGGCTTCGCATGGCTCCCCATTGCCATTATCAAAAAAGAATTGGAAAGTGGCACATTAAAACCACTCCCGCTAAATAATAATGCAGCGCTACGAAAAACCTTACTTTATTTGTCTTTTGAAGATGGTGACGCACTCGGCCCGGCAGCACGTTCATTTATTGGGGAGCTTCGCTATCAGGCGATGAGCTTACCGTCTTCTGACTTCATCGCCATGGAAAATGGTGCATGTGATCCCTAAAGTTCTCCTTAGTGCTTCACAAACCCTATTAAGTAAAATATTTCCCGATGCGAGCGGGTAATATGAGAGTAAAGTACAAGTCATAAAAAGTACCCACCGAGTAATATTTGCAGACAATCAAGTAAATTTGTCATGACAACGCAAAATATGATGTTGCTAAGACAGCGCGTATTGCATCCGCTAAAGATTGCGATCCTCTCTCTCTGGCTCGTATTGCAAGGAGTGAATGGAAGCCAATTGCGCAGAAAAAAGCCGGCAAATTGAAGGAATGAATTTTGCAACGGCTTTTCCAATACTCTACGGCGCGAAAACATAAACAGGCTATACAGACCATAAGAAAAAAGGCGCAACATGTTAACGTTTAACACTTGTGACCTGAGTAATGGTTAATTCTATGCGCTTATATAAATATTGGATAAGCACTAAAAGAATGCTGAATTAACGCAGGGTTAAAATTCATCACCACAGCCCCCGTATAGTTTTCAAGATTTGAACACGCTTAAAAAAGTAGAAATATAAAAGCTACATTTGCTTAACTTAATGATAGACTTTTGTATAAGTAGGAATTTATATTATTGATATTGTTCTAATTTTTATATCAACGGATTAGATAGAGAAGGAATCCCACGTGCTTACCGTATTACTTGTCGACGACGATGCTGAATTTACTGAAGTAGCTTGTACCATTATTGAATTTTTAGGGCACGACGTTTTAACAGCCGCCACACTTCAAGAGGCGAGAGACTGGTTACAAAAAGAAACTTTTGATCATATTCTGCTTGATTTTATGCTGCCAGACGGTAGTGGAGCTCACTTGTTCGATGAGCTAGACATGTTGCCAAAGCGTCCACGGGTGACGCTTATTACCGGCCACCCATCAGTGAAAAGTGTCATCAAAGGTTTGTGCGGACCGAATATAGACTATCTTGTTAAACCTATTCAACGAGAAGATATTGAAGCCGTTCTTAGCAGAAAACCCGAAAAAGCAGCCCCCAAGCGAGACAAAATTGAAAAGCACTTTGACTTACTTATTGGTGAGTCGCCTGCCATGCAGGAGCTGTATAAATTAATTTCTCGAGTAAGTAAAACCAGTGCCAACGTCATGTTATTGGGCGAAAGCGGAGTTGGTAAAGAAGTCGTAGCTGCGGCTATTCATAAAGCCTCAGACAGCGAAGGTAATTATATTGCGACAAACTGCGGTGCTTTCTCGAAAGAATTAATTGCCAGCGAGCTATTTGGCCACGAAAAAGGGGCATTTACCGGCGCTGTGGGACGTAAAGAAGGCGTATTTGAGCAAGCCGAAAGCGGTACGCTCTTTTTAGACGAAATTACAGAGATGCCCATCGATATGCAGCCTAACCTGCTGCGGGTGCTCGAAAACAAAGTGGTAATTCGAGTAGGCGGTACCAAAACAATTCCTGTTAACTGCCGTGTGGTATCTGCTACAAACAGAACAATGGAAGAAATCGCTCAAAGCAAAGTATTACGGGAAGACATATACTTTCGACTAGCCGTTTTTCCTATCACTATTCCTCCCCTTCGCGATAGAAAAGAAGATATTACTTTATTAGCAAAGACGTTTATTGAAGAGTTTAATAAAGACAATAACGCCAGTTTTGAGTGGGATGAAGCACAACTTGAAACCTTAAAAGCATATGACTGGCCAGGGAATGTGCGGGAACTCCGTCATTTCGTTCACCGCGCGGCAATTATGAGCGATCCGGAAAGCAACGCTTTAGAGCTTCCTAAAACTATCGAATCGCCATTCGCTCAAAAGCAGAGTACAACACCTTCTCTTCAAGCAGGCCGCACAATAGAAGATGTAGAGAAAGAGCTTATTTATGCGACTCTTGAAAAAGTGAACGGTAATAAAACCATGGCTGCTGAGATGCTAGGGATTAGCACAAAAACGCTTTACAACCGTCTTCATGCCTATGGCGATTTAAGTAAAGACGAGCAGTAATTAAAGGCGAAGTTATGACCAATGAAGAATTTTCAAAAATGAGTGTGTATGTTCACGATGCACGTAAACCGTTAAATAGAATATCCATGCAAGCAGAGTTGATAAAAATGGCTTTGAACGGCGATATTCCTACACAAAAAGCTGTGGATGCATTGGATAAAATTATTGCGAGCTCTAAAGATTGCAGTAACACCCTTTCTGAAATGACTTCAGAGTTAAGCGAGACAGTATCGGATTCAGCTAAATGATAAATAAAGTTTTATCTTCGCTTTACAGCTGGATCCTGATGGTCGTGCTTGTGATCGTTGTTATCACAGCCAATTCTTTTTACGTAGTAGATACACTAGATGACCTGTCTGCGTTAGAAGCTAAACTGTTTAGCACAAATCGTATTATTGGTGCGGTAAACAAACTCCATGTTGCGCTATTGCGCGCTGAATCTGGGCAACGGGGCTATTTGTTGACAGAAGACGAAGCCTACTTAAACGAATATACGCAAACCCTGAATACGTTTGCCGCCCTTGCAGATGAAGTGGAGGTAAGTGTATTTGCATCAGATTCGCCAGAGCAAAGCAAACGCGTCAACGACTTGCTGGCACTGACAAAAGAAAAAATAAACCGCATGGTCGAGGTTGTAGAACTCGCTCGCGAAAACAATAAAAGAGAAGCATTAAGCTTACTTAAATCTGACCGAGGTCTTGAGTTATACAACCAATTCGAGAAGATTTTCGAAGAGGTAGATAGTTCAGAACGGAATATACAGGGTACCCATTTAGCAAACTTGATGAAGCTACGCCGCGACTCGGTGAATACCCTGATCATTTCATCGGCGACCACCCTTCTGCTCATCGTTACTATTTTTCTGTTACTTAAAATCAATACCAGAGAAAACGAAAAACACCAGGCCGAGCTTGAGGCAATCAATGAAGAATTAGAAGTGAAAATTGAAGAGCGTACTCAAGAGTTAAGTGTGTATTCTGATGAACTTGCTAGGAGTAATAGAGAGTTAGAAGACTTTGCATTTGTTGCCTCCCACGACCTTCAAGAACCACTTAGAAAAATTCGCGCCTTCGGCAACAGAATAGAATCTGGCTATGGTGATGTGATAGATGAAAGAGGTAAAGACTTTCTTGCCCGCATGCTAAATGCAGCAGAGCGAATGTCAATGCTAATTTCTGATTTGCTCTCTTTCTCTCGTGTATCAACCCGTGGAAAAGATTTTTCAGAGGTAGAGCTAAACACTGTACTCAACTCAGTATTGAGCGATTTAGAAATTGCCATTGAAGAAAAATCGGCTGAAATAACCGTTTCGGATATGCCAAAGATACGCGGTGATAAATCACAGTTAGAGCAATTGTTTTTGAATCTACTGTCTAATGCACTGAAGTTTCAGCCAGCGGATATCGTGCCAAAAGTGCAGGTAAATTGCGCCAAGCTGGACCCAGATTCAGATAGCGTAGAGCTTGAAAACATACTCAAGTCTGATGAATACCAATGGATAAAAATTACCGTTGAAGATAACGGTATCGGTTTTGATCAAACCTTCTCTGAGAAAATATTTGCGCCGTTCCAACGATTGCACGGCAGAAGCGAATACAAAGGCACTGGGATAGGTCTTGCCGTATGCCGGCGCATTGTAGAGCGACATAACGGTACAATAGCCGCAAGCAGTGAGCCCGGCAATGGCGCTAAGTTTGAAATTATTTTGCCCCTAGATAGCGAGCCTTTCGGCTCTAATAACGATAATGGAGATCCTTCGCATGACGCGTAAGCAAGCACAATCAATTAATATTTTAATGGCCGATGACGATGAGGATGATCGTTTACTCACTGTTGACGCGCTGAAAGAGTCGCGGGTTTTAAATACGCTTTTTTGCGTCGAAGACGGTGTTGAGTTGCTCGAATTTCTTCGTCACGAGGGGAAATATAGCGATGCTGAAAAATACCCTCGCCCCAGTCTTATTTTGCTAGACCTCAACATGCCTCGTAAAGACGGTCGTGAAGCGCTACAAGAGTTAAAGAATGATCCGAAATTGCGCAGCATTCCTGTGGTTATTTTAACCACTTCAAAGGAAGAAGAAGACATGCTTCGAGGCTACGACTTGGGTTGCGCTTCTTATATTACTAAACCTGTTAACTTTGAAGGTTTAGTAGACCTAATGCGGGCACTCGGTCGGTATTGGATTGAATTTGTAGAACTACCACACGAGTAGCGGAGTACTAGATGACAGAGGTAATAAAAATTCTATTGATAGAGGATGATGAAGATGACTACTTCCTTACCTCTGATTATCTAGAGCGTTGCGACTCTCCTAAGTTCCTGCTCACGTGGGCTACCGACAGTGACTCGGCCATCGAGGCACTAAAACAAGACACATTTGACTTGTGCCTTCTAGACTTTTTGCTGGGCGCCGAAAACGCCCTTGACGTCATAGACAAATTAAAAGCAAATCAGTACAACTTACCCGTTGTGATCCTTACAGGTCAATCTGACTCAACTGTCGATGAGATGGTGATGCGCGCAGGCGCTGCCGATTATCTTCAAAAATCTGAAATTGAATCGCCGCGTTTCATGCGAACTATTCGTTACGCACTCGTTCGTCGAGATATCGAAAACGAACGAATGGAACGCAATAAGGTAGAACAAAAAAACAAGGCGAAGGATAAATTTCTTGCTCATTTGGGACACGAATTAAGAACGCCGCTCACCTCCATTCTAGGATATACGGAACTATTGATAGACGACGCCAGAAATAGCCCGTTTCAACAAGAACTTTCTATCATTCATTCAAACGGTAAACACCTGTTGAGTCTGCTAAATGACTTGCTCGACATGTCGCGCATAATGGCCGATAAGCTTGAGTTGAATATGAAAGAAATTAACTTAGCTGCGTTTCTTACTGATATACACTCGTTGATGCAATTGAATGCTAAGGATAAGGGACTGAGTTTAAATGTCGTGCCTAAGACGAAGTTGCCAGAGTTTATTCGAACCGATCCCACTCGTCTGCGTCAAATTTTAATCAATTTGATAACCAACGCTGTGAAATTCACAGACAAAGGCAGCATTACGCTTACCATAGAAATGGAGCCATCGAAGGTAAGTCAGCAGAGCGAAAACTACGCAGAGTCTAAAGCGCTAGAGAGCGTGTTAAGATTTACTGTTGATGATACTGGTATTGGAATGGCGCCGGATAAGTTGGACAACATCTTCCACCCGTTTGAACAAATTGAAGATGTTATGCGTGCTAATCATGGTGGCGCGGGTCTTGGGCTTGCCATATGTAAAGAACTGGTTTGTAAGCTGGAAGGCGATATATCTGTCTCTTCTAAAATGGGTGAAGGCAGCAGCTTTAGTTTTTTCATCAACCCCGGAAGTCTCAGCGATCAAACATTTGATGAGCTCTCACTTGGGCAAGTTGCTCCTGTTGAGCCCAGTAACCTGAACATGCAGCTCACCGGCAAAGTACTTATTGTGGATGACTTGCGCGAAATCAGAAGGCTTACCGGACACTTAGTGAGCCAGTCTAAAGCCGATATCAGTTACGCCGAGAATGGCGTAAAAGCCCTCGAGGCAGTATTACAAGCAGATGAACAAAATGCTCCTTTTAACCTAGTTCTCATGGATATCCATATGCCAGTTATGAATGGCATAGAGGCACTACATGCCATAAGGCGTCACGGCAAAGACCTACCCGTTATTGCAGTTACTGCGGCGAGCCGTAAAGGATTAAAAGAATCTCTCATTCGCGAAGGTTTTAACGACGTTATTGGGAAACCCATTGATAGGTTTGCCCTGGCAAGCTTATTGACACTTTATTTACCTGAAGATAACCCAGTGACGTTTTCAAATGTCGAGACGCAAGTTTCAGGTATGCCAATCAACAAACCTTTTGCACCTGAGCGCCCAGAGCCTAGGGTTAAGCTAGATGTGCCTAGCCCGCTGAAGTCTCAGCAAGAAAAACTACCTACCTCAAAGGTTAAGCGCGCTGAACATGAGGAAAAGCAAACTCAGCCGAGTGCCAAAAGAGTGCTTGTTGTTGAGGATGATGAAGATGCTGCGGAGTTACTGCAATTATTTCTTACTCACTTGGGATGCGAGGTAGTGAAGAGTTTGTGTGGTAGTGATGCACTAGACGCTGTTGATGAACAAAGTTTCGATCATATTCTGATGGATTTAACCCTACCGGACTACGATGGTTATGAATTGGCCAAAAAAATTAAACTGCAGCAGACATCATGTAAATTAACCATAGTCAGTGGGCACCAAGCTGATGAAAGCACTATGCGGTCTATTGGTATAGACAATGCTTTGCTTAAACCGGTTACTAAAAACGATCTAGAGAGCATACTAGTATAACTGACCAACTGCGCAATTCTTACAGAGTGCTCACAAATCTGTGTGCATTCTACTTAACTTTCTAAATCAAAATATCTAAAAGCCAGCAAAATCAATTACCTAACCTATGGCATAACAGTTGCTCCTATCTATTTGAACCTAGTAAAATCAAGGAGACTACTATGGCTACACAAACTGCGAAAACCACAGCGGCGAAAAATACATCGGCAAATGGTAAAGCAACATCAGAACCTAGCCACCCCGTTACGGACCAACTAAAAGAATCACTCCATGAGTCTGTAGATAAGCTTGCAGATAATGCTAGCGTGGCTGAGGAAAATATACGTCGCACAGCAACAGCGTCTGCAGAAAACATGTCAGAACGCAAGCGTCTTGCCGAACAAAAGTGGCAATCGTCAAAAGTGCGTAATTACGCGATTGAAAATCCAGTGGCAACAGCGGGACTCGCATTTGCGGCGGGCGTGTTAGTGACTTCGCTATTTCGTAAAAAGTAGTAGCTCGCCACTATGAGTGAATTACCTGATTTTCGGCATGCTCATTTTACCGTGAGCGATGAAAATCCGTTTCGCCTGACTCCCCCAAGGGATCAGGCGAATTTCGATAATGTTGCCGACGCCAGTAAGAGGGCATCATCGGGCCGTAACGCGTCCCATCCCTACCCCAACCCTGAATATGAAGACGTTTTCGACGCGCTAAAAAATGCCGTTAAGCAGCGTACAAAGCAAGGGACAGCCTTTTTAAGCCTTTTCAACAGTGAATTAATGCTCATCAAGCGCTCTCTTCTCATTACTATAGTGGCCTCGATGGCTGTTTTCGTCATATCTATGGTGTGCTGGGTAATTCTCAATGTTGGCTTGAGCATAGCGCTGTATTCTGTAAACCTCAGCGTGTTTGTCATTATTTGCATACTTCTGTGCATTAATGTAGCTGCAGCAATATTGTTGTTTAGACTGGCAAAAAATGCATCTCAACTAGTTAGCTTTGAAAGGGTGATAGGGTTAATAAAACGCAGCCTTCTTTCATAAAATTTGCATAATATTTTCATAAGACTCCCATAAGACGTCATTAGTCTGAAACTACGCTATAGTATAGGATAAACGTTATGATTAACGCACTGATGAAAAACGTTTTACTGAAAGAACAGTTGCTTGATATCGAGAAAAGAGAAAGAGATCTGTATGCCCAAAAGCATCACGCATCGTTAGCGGAAGAAAACGCCAAATTGCAGTGCAGTTTTTTATTTGGCAAACCTGAAGTTATTCTTTCTATTGTGGGTTTAGGCGCCTGTAAAGGTGCATCTGACGCGAAACCAAAAGTGAAAAAGAATCGTAAAACAGCACTAACAACGATAGGCAGAACCGCGTTGCTATCGCTATTTAAAATGTAATTAATATGGCAAAAGGAAGTTATTGATGCGTCATAAATTTAAAATAAGAAATATTCACGCTGTCGTAGGTGCCACAATTATCACAAGCAACATTTTAGCCGGTTGTGCGTCGGTTCCAGTAGCATCGCCTACACCTTATAAATCGGCCAAATCAGAGCAAAGCTACGGTTATTCAAGTGAAAAAATAAGCGACGCAGAATACCGAATTCTGTTTAAAGCTTCTGACAAGACGCCTGCTGATAAGGTGCAGCAGTATGCACTGAGAAGGGCAGCAGAAATCGCGCAGACTAATGGATTTGATTTTGTTGCTGTCGCATCTACAAACATTGAAAAGAAACGGGTTATAGCCCGCGAAATATCAATGACCAAAAACGACCAGGTCACTTTTCCCTCTGATAAACAGTGCACCATGTCTGGATGTTCAAACGTTGCACAACCTTCAACATTGCCAAATCCCAGCGATATTGAAAAGAAAGCGATGAAAGATATTTATTTTTCAATTGTCGCCGAGATGTCGAATGACAAAGTTAGTCTTGGCAATAACGCATTTTCGGTTAGCGAGTTGCTTGCACAACCCCTAGAAGAAAAAAATCAGAACTATTAATACAAACGGTTAAGCCGATATTGGCTTAACTAAAACACCGTCTTTACGAGGCGTAAACTTACTTTATTCCTCGTGAATCTGCTCTTAATTCCATGTTCATCTGTTTTTAATCTGCTACAAAAGTAGCCGTAATCACTTCGCTATATGCTTGACAGTAAGCAATGCAATAAACCTGAAATTGCAATTGTGACTCACTGACACAAGATGAAGGATTTATGAGATGAATAAATTAAACGTCATTAGCTCAAAAACTATCGCTACAACAGCCGTGATACTACTTGCTTCGGGATGCAGTGCGGTTGCAAACCCTCAGAAAGCAGGTAGCACAACAAGCGCATCGCCTTCCCTTACAGCACAAGCACTGGATAATTCGCTACTCTATTCAAACTCATGTATTACTGAGCGCGAAGTTATTGCCGCACAAAAAATGTGGGGCGACGGTATTGTTGAAATAGGCTCGGTATATTCCAATAACGGCGATTATTCTAATGAAGCTGCCGACTTCATCCAAGACATGTATGGGTACGATTTGAGCAGTGTGCTTTTCAAACCCACACTTGCAGCCAACGATCAGTTTAGATCTAGTTTTGATGCTGCTCTGTCTTACTTTGTTGGCGGAAATGATGCTTATGCGGAAGATAAAGGCTTTGCCATTAAACCTTACACAAATGTGAAGTTTGATAACGTGGGCATTATCAACAATAGCTGCAGAATGGCTGTGGCAATGGGAAACTATTATTTTACTGACACAAAAGGCGATGAAACCAAAGTGGAATATACCTTTGCTTACGTAAAAGACAGTGATAATAAGTTACGCATTGTCGCTCACCAATCTTCGCTGCCCTACAACCCCTCGGGCAGCTAATTAAGAGCCAGTGACCTATATAGCTCAAGAAGCAAACTAGATAGCCAGCTAGGGTAAAACAACAACTCGTGTTTTACCCCGGCTTTTTTAGCGCAAATTATCTAATCATCGCTATCTAAATGAAGCGTATTAGCTCGCTCTATCCACTCTAAATCCTTTGTTTGTTCATCAAGAGTACCTTTAGCATCTTCAAGAAAAATCTGGCAAAAATAGCTCACAGCGGGCAGCTTTTCTTTGTAGCGTTTTAGTTGCACTTCCATTTCCTGCATCGCATTAGCAAACTCAGAATTTGATTTGGATAGCTCATAATCACATTTTAGATAAGCGCATAGAACGTCGGCCGCTTTCGCAAGGGTCACATGTGCGTCTTCCTTGTCTTGCTCTATTAATGATTGATAGCGATGCTGCAGCGCTTCAGGTAACGTTTTGATTAACATGGCCTCAAAACGGCGTTCAAGCTTCTTGATTGCCGATGTTGTCTCGGGATCGTGATACTTTACCGGGCTAGGTATATCGCTCATCCCTGCAATTTCACTACCCTCGTGGAAAATCGCCATGGCGGCCACCCTATCTGGATCAATATCTTCTTTAAAGATATCGCACGCTATAGCGCCTAGCATATGTCCAACAACAGAAGCCTCGTAAATGTGAGTAGAAAGCATTTCGTCTTGAAACTGAGCCATTAATGGCCATCGCTTTACGTTACGAGCCCGCTGCATTAGTCCGATAAACGCCGAGTGTGTATTTGCCATTAGTCTGTTCCTTCACATATTTTAAGTTTCCGATCTTACCTTTTGGCTGCCCATTAACACAATGTAAATTATCTCTCTCGCAGTTTGTCGACTGTAAAAACTGCAAATCACCTGTAATTATTATTGTTGAGACGCACAATAATTACTGTCCAGAATGATAAAAATTAAATTTTTATCATTAATAACATACACTTAAAAATATGGCACTAACATAGCATCACCTTTACTGAACGAAACGGAAGCAACAAGAGGAACTTACTATGTTAGGCTGGGCAATCACATTTTTTATTATCGCCATTATTGCAGCAGTTTTTGGCTTCTCGGGCATAGCAGGTGCGGCAACAGGAATTGCACAAATATTATTTTTCGTATTTGTAGCGTTTCTTGTCATCTCGCTAATCGCAAACGCTCTTCGTGGCAAAGCGCCAAAAGCGTAACACGCCCTCAAATTAAGCAGTTAAATTAGATAGTTAAAGAAAAGGAGTAAGGATATGATTTCATTTAAAGATTTAGCAAAGGTAGCAGCGGCATCAATATTTGTATTGTCTGTAGCAGCATGCAGTGAAAACGACGCTGAAAGCGCAGGTGAAGAACTTGATGAAATGGTCACCGACGCGGGTAACGCTCTCGAAGACGGTGGCGAAGAAATCGGTGATATGGCCGATGACGCAGGAAACGCCGTTGAAGACGCTTGTGAAGACGTCAAAGAAGGCGTAGATGCAGAAGACGACGATTGCTAACCACTAGGTGACTCACTAGCGGGATGGATTGTTAGTAACAACTCTCTCTCGCCACATGAGAATCGCTATGTGAAAAAATAAAAAATAGCCGGTAGACGTTACCGGCTATTTTTTTACGTTTGTCACCTAGCGATACAACGCCACTTAGGATCGGTTAAGACACTTCAATACCGCCCATTTCTCGCGCTAAATCGTCTAGCGTTGAGAGAGTTTGATCAAACTCTCCCAAGATATATGTGTATTTGACGCTCACATGGTGATCTGTCTGCCCAAACTTAACCCGAAGACCTTCAGCATCAATATGCTTCACAGTATTGAGAAACCGATAGGCTGACATCTCGGAACCAAATTCAAACTCAACACTATTTTCCATCTACGCAAGCACACCTGGTTTGTTATCGATAACACTGATAACTCGCTGCAGTAACCCGTGCTCACTGCTTTTCACCTCACCATGAGATAACCAATCTCCCAGAATGTCGGCAGGAGACGGAGCCTCGCCACTTTCCAGCTTCGCGGTCATCATTTGAAGCTGTACGCTTGAACGAGTTGACGAATCTGCCTCTGGACTTGGCATCTCACACGCTACTTCTAGTGCCACGGTTAGCCATTGTCTATCATGACGCGAAGTGTCTGAGTTGCTTGCATTGGTGTATATACTCGACCAGCGCTTACCTAAAATTTCTAGATGCGCTTCTCGCTCACCGGGTTCATTATTTTGTAATAGTGATATTAACGCCTGCGCACGTGCTGTTTTCCGCTCATTGAGGTTTTCGCGCAGATAATTTTCTCTCTTTCGATTTAGCTCACTGATTTTGCGTTCAACTTTTGTGCGGTTGGCACCTGTAAGTTCTGCTAACCCATCTTCCACTGGTTTGAGAGCGCTGCTATAGGTATCTTCATCAGCCTCTACGGCAATGGAGGCTAAAATAGCAACCAGTGCTTCCGCACGCTGAGCAAAAGCATTATTTTGGGCTTTGCGCTGACTTTTAATACGTTCAAATACTTCGTCATTGCGCTTTTTAAATTCTGCCCATAATCTGCTTTCTTCGCGTTTTCCTGCATGTCCAATTTGCTTCCACTCTTGCTGTAATGTCTGAGCGGATTGGGCAGCAGCTTCCATATCTTCAGCACTTTGCAATGCATCTACCTTATCTACTAAGGCTTGCTTAAGCGCTTGATTTTGACTCTGCCATTCGCGAACAGTTTTTTGAAGTGGTGAGTTTACAGCCTTCCACTCTTGCTTTAGCTGCTCGTAGTCTTGCTTTTCAACTTGACCACAGGCTCGCCACTGTTTGGCAAGCCTGTCGAGTATTTTGCTTAGCTCCGATGGCGGCGTGTCTGGGTCGATATCTTTTGCTTTGACAATAATTGAGCGACGCAGCTCTAGTGCTGCAGCTCGCTCTGCATCAAGTTTGGCATAATGCTCTCTGCATGGCTCAAAGGCCTTTTCAAGCGCAGTATCAAAAGCTTTCTGTAGCTCCTCTGTCTGCTCGCCAGTACTATTTTGTGAGTCAGACAGTGCAGGTGCACTCAATGACAGCCATTGGCTGCGGAGATATTTAATGGCTTCGCTTCGCTGCTTGATGTTTTCGGCTGGCGTCGCTGCAAGAGTTTGTGCTTCTTCAACCAGCGCGGGCTTACGCGGTTCTGCAATGTAGCTCTGCCAACCTTCAAGGCGAGCAATATCATCAGCGGTTTTTTGATAGCGCTTTTCAATGTCTCTTTTTATATCAGCAGGTAGGCCTTGTACCTCTTCTGAAAGCTTTTTAAACTTTGACATTGCAGCGCGAAATTTACCTTGAGACACCAGGTTATCGACAATGCTGATTTGCTTTCTTACTTGACGTAACTCATCGAGATGCTTCGATTTCAATGCCTTTTGCTCTGCTCTAACTTGTTTAGTAGCGGCTTTAAAACGTTGTAAAATAACCTGCGGTTGCATAATGAGCTCTTTGCTAAGCTCGGTGTATTCCTCCACCGCCGTATCAAAAGCACTTCTAATGTCTCGAAGCTCTACTTCCTCTAACGCATCATCAGTGAGCTTTTGCGCGATATCTTCAACAGTGTGCAAGCGGGATAACAGCTTCTGCCCATACTGCTGCTGAAGAGAAAAGGCCTCTAGCTTTGCGTTGAGTTCGTCAACAGCTAGCTGAACTTCTTTCATTCTTTTGTTGCTATTATCGAGCTGATTTAAATGCTCAATAGTGGCTTCAACACCACGAACGCTCTCGTTGACTGTAGCGACATCTGCTAATGTCGCCTCACAAAGACGGGTATTATAAAGCCAGTTAACTTGCTGCTTGGCATGGGTTAGTTGCTGCTCGCATAGGGCTTGCGTATTGGCAAGTAGCGACTGCTGTTGTTTTTCTTCCCACGCCGGACGAATTCTATCTAGATAGCGAGAAACTTGCTCCGCTATCTTACTGTGTTTTTCCTGGTATTCCTCGCGATCATCAGCGTTGAGAATTTCAACGTTGGCGAATAAGCCGGTTAACTCACTTTCATACACAGATTGCAAATCTACAATTTGCTCCACATCTGTTTTGTCTAACAAAGCGCGGTATTTTGACAAACACAACGTAAGCTGCTTTTTCAGCTCGACAGGTTTTTGCTCAGCCTCTCTGATTGCATCTATACGTGCATTTAAGTCAGCTAATAGTTTGTCATCACCTGCCTTTTTAGCCCACTTCTGCAACAATGAGATCTGCGACTGTGCATTAATCAGTTGCTGCTGTAATAGAGGGTTATTACAGTTTAAAAATACAAACTGGGTAAAAGACGGTTTATCGACCTTCTCCAGTAAAGTGTGCGCAAGTGAAGGTTCACTGAGTAGCGCGAAATCCTGATTGGCCACATCTTGTTGCACTACTTCAATGATTAAGTCTGGGCTTGCGGTTTCTGATAGAAAAGTCGCTTTTTCTTCGCGAGATAACGCTAGTGAGCCTTTTCCAGCAATAGCGTCATTTACACGCTGCTGCGCGGCTTTTTTCACGTTTGATGATTTTGCAATCTGCGCCATTTTAAGCCAAAGAACAAAGCTATTAAGTTTCTCTAGCGCAGCAAGGCTCACATCAGCGCTTTCATCATTGAAGGCCAACTCGTGCAGTATTGTTTTTTCTTGTTGTTTTTCCGGTGAGAGATTTTTAATGGCTTCCAGTCTTTTTTCTGACTTTGGACTGGTGTGAGAAGGAGCAAATATACGACTAAATATCATCCTGTTTGAACCGCGCTATCGTGTTGTTATCATTATTTTGGTCCGAAAGAGAACGTTTAAAATCGGCTTTGCTTTTATGCACGATTTCACCGCTCTCGCCTACTGTCATGTGTTCAGAGGATTTTTCTATTTTCGCCTGATACAACATAACCGCCTGCATACTGCTGGCTTTTTGCTCTTCGTTAAGTGGCGTTCCATCTATCCACTTACCTGTCTCTACTGCTTGACGCAAGCGTTCATAAACCTCTGGCGTCATACTGCTTACTAATGCATCTATATTCATCTAAGAAAAACGCTTTATCATTACAATACGTGCTCTATTCACTAGGTACCAAACAAACCCGACAACCGCTCCTAAAATAGCAAGGTTGTGCTGAAGGTCTCCTGGCCTAGTCCCTCCCCAATACATAAAACCAAAACTCGCCACGAAAATTAGCATAGCAAGTAAAGACTGATTTTGAATGCTTTGGAGTTTTTGAAATCTGTGTAGGCTTTGCTTTCTTTCAACGTCTTCAGACGTTGCGTCACCCACCTTAAATCCACAATGAGGACACTCCTTCGCCTTGTCAGAGGTTTTTTTCTTACACGACGGGCAGTCAACTAATGCCATGCGTTGCTCCTGTTAATACGCTGCGAGTAAAAAACAACAGAGAATACGTCTTAGCCTCTCTGTCTCGCGGACGGGTATCATACTGAAGTTGGTTGCAACAATGAAGTCGGATTACCTACTTCACAAACAAAAAATGCGAGAATTGCATTGCCACCAACTAAGCAATGCCTGCGCTCGCACTTTTTACTTATTGCAACAGTATTAAGACTAATCCATTACCTAAATAATAATTAATCCTGAAGTCGTTGCATCAAATTATTTCTTGGCTCTCGACCAGTAGTCATTGACCGTTTCTTTCATTTCTTTGCTCAATAGCAATATGCCAAACAAGTTAGGCAGTGTCATAACCACAATTGCTACCGCCGACAGCGCCCATACAAGGGTTGTATCTGAGAAAGCAGCCCATACGAAACCGGCAACGTAGATTACACGATAAGGCATAACAGAACGGGGGCCTAAAAGGTAGGTCATAGCACGGTCACCGTAATAAGACCACGCAATAGCGGTTGAGAACGCAAACAACAACAGACCAATAGAAACAATGTACTGCCCAAAGTCACCGAAGAAGCCTCGCGTGAATGCAATAGTGGTAAGTGCGGCTGAATGTACTAACGACTTACCACTTACTTCTAAGTTATCTTTAAGTGGTTTTCCGTCTTCTATTTTCAGTGTGCCAGTAAAGAGGTCTTCGCTGCCCACAGAATATTTAACGTCTTCCGCCACAGAGCGCGAGTTAATAAGCGTAAAATCACCGCTTACTGCCGTTCCGTTTACCACTGTGATTGTACCCGTGTAAGGCTTAATCTCATTACCTTCGACATCGTTCAAAAAGCCATACAGCGATTCCACATCTTTCTTCTCGCTATCGTCGTACTGGCCGTCTACGAAGAACATATCTGAGCGGTCGAAAACATTTTCATGCTTCTCTTTCCAAACACCAGAAGAGAGGATAACAAGCCCGGTAATAGTACAAATCAAAATTGTGTCGATGAAGGGTTCTAGCAACGACACCATTCCCTCCGAAGCCGGCTCCTTTGTTTTCGCTGCCGCGTGAGCGATAGGCGCAGAACCTTGCCCCGCCTCGTTTGAAAATAAGCCCCTGTTTACGCCACGGTTGAAGGCGTACGCAAGCGACGCTCCTAAAAACCCGCCAGCCGCTGCCGAACCGGTAAAGGCATCACCAATAACAGACATAAAAGACGGTATAATATTCTCTAAGTTAGCGAATATTACGGCCATTGCCCCAATGAGGTAAATTACCGCCATAACAGGCACAACGCGGGCCGTGAAAGCAGCGATACGTTGAATTCCGCCTAATATAACCAGTGCCAGCAATATGCCAAGTACACTACCCACTAGCCATGGTTCAAATCCAAATGTCGCTTCAATACTCTGTGCAATACCGTTACTTTGCGGCAAGTTACCGGTGCCAAAAGAGCTAACAACTGTTGCAATAGCAAACGCTACAGCTAACCATTTCATGTTAAGGCGACGATCCATGTAATACATGGGGCCACCCGCCATAGTACCGTCTTCGGTTTTTACGCGATATTTATGTGAAAGCGTAACCTCGACGAATTTAGTCGTCATACCTAAAAATGCGGTCACCCACATCCAAAATAAGGCCGCTGGACCACCCAAAAAGATAGCGAATGCCACCCCAGATATGTTACCCGTTCCTACAGTTCCAGAAAGTGCAGTGGTAAGCGCCCTAAAGTGAGTGGTGTCACCAGGATCGCTTTCTTTGTCGAACTTTCCTGTTATTACCTGCCACGCGTGCTTAAAGAAGCGAATTTGCGGAAATTTTAAATAAATCGTGAAAAATAAGCCCACGCCAAGAAGCACGAAAGGAAACCAGCGCGCTCCTCCTAAAAAGCTATCAAGCGTGATAAGTAAACCGTATAACCCTTCCAAGGTAATTCCCCTTTATTATTTTGTTGTTTTGTAATGTGTTGCCAACAATGTATGGCCAAGACCTCATCCAGGCGAGGTCTAATGTGTAAAATCGAACTTGTCGTTTTACTTATTATTTTGCTTATTTACCACTGCATTTACAGCAATAAGTATATCTTCACCAAATTGGCGACTGCGCTGAACAGACCAACCATAAACGTCATCTGGCACATTCGCGTTGTCTTTAAATGGCATTTCAACGGTGTACGCCATGCAGGTAAATTTTTCACCTACAGCGTTTGACGCTACGGTTAGATTTGCTTCACCGGGTGCATCTTTCTCGTAACCAAATTCATCCTGAAATTCAGGGGTGGCATTCAATAGCGCTGTCTTAAAGGTGTTTTCTAAATCTTTAATTTCATCATTGTAACTGGGGTTTCCTTCACCGCCTGCCACAAAATTGTACGGAAGCGCCTCATCACCGTGCAAATCTAGGTACATGTCGACACCTGTCTCTTCCATCGCATTTAGCACGTAAAGTACTTCAGGGCTTTTTTCTGCTGAAGGTGTCGCCCACTCTCGATTCAAGTTGGTACCCACAGCGTTAGTACGCAAATGTCCTCTCGCACCACCATCTGGATTCATATTCGGAACAATGTAAAACACGGCGTTATCAAGCAACTGTCGCGCCAAACCGTCTTGCTCATCAAGTAACCGGTAAATGATACCTTCAGCGCACCACTCTGCCATGGTTTCACCAGGGTGTTGTCTTGCCGTAATCCACACTTTCTTTTTATTAGGTGCTTCTTCACCTATAACCAACAAAGACATATCGCGACCGTCTAGCGTGAGTCCAAGAAAACGATGCTCACATAATAATGACATCTGCGCATCGCAGATAAGGTCTAGATGACGTTCGTAGCTGTACGGAATGAAGTAGGCAAAGTAAACGCTCGATTGCTCGAGTGTTAGTGAGAAAGTTAAGTTGTCACCGTCGAAAGAGGTTGGCACTCGAAACCAGGTTTGCCTATCGTAAGAGGCCAATACCTTATAGTCCTTCCAACCTTCTGGGTATGCAGATGTTGCTAGCCCCTGAATCGTCATTTTATGCGTTACAAAGGTTTCACCCATCAAACGAAAATGAAACCATTGAGCAAACTCTGATTGGTTGTCTTTAGGGATGCTAAGAAGAATGTCTTCAGGAGATTTGGCGTGAACAACGTTAATGTTGCCACTGTCGAACTGACTGGAAATATGCATAGACTGTCGTTTCCCTTATTATTTGTGCGCTAATTTAGCATAGTCATTAACACAAATACCATGTGAATAGGCTGGTTTTACCAGCGCTACAGTATAGATTTTCTTTACACTTATAAAAAAACCGACCCATAGGTCGGTTTTTATACATTTTTAGTGCTGTATTTAAACGCTTACGACATCAAGTGTTAAAGCGGCAGCGTTGGAAAGCTCAAGTTTGCCATATCACGAACAACGCGAAGTACCTGGCAGCTATAGCCGAACTCGTTGTCGTACCAAACATAAAGCGTTAAGCGGTCTTCAGACACGATTGTGGCCTGCGAATCAACAACCGACGCGGCTCTAGAGCCTACCAAATCGGTAGACACGATTTCTTTGCTGGCTGTGTAGTCAATTTGGTGCTGAAGCTTAGAGAACAGCGCGGTGTCGCGCAAAAACTCGTTCACTGAAAGCTTGTCTGTAGCCTTTTCTAAGTTCAGGTTCAATATTGCCATGGAAACGTTAGGTGTAGGAACACGAATAGCATTACCCGTAAGTTTTCCACCTAGCTTAGGATATGCTTTGGCAACCGCTTTTGCTGCTCCCGTCTCCGTAATAACCATGTTGAGTGGCGCGCTGCGACCGCGACGGTCACCTTTGTGGTAGTTATCAATAAGGTTTTGATCGTTAGTATAAGAGTGAACGGTTTCGACATGGCCGTTTTTAATACCGTACTCTTCGTCTAACGCTTTTAACACCGGGGTAATAGCGTTTGTAGTGCAGCTCGCAGCTGAAACGATAGTATCGTCTAACGTCACTTCACTATCGTTAACACCGTAAACGATATTCTTGATGTCGCCCTTGCCAGGTGCAGTAAGAATCGCTTTAGCCGCTCCTTTTGCCTTGAGGTGAAGACCTAGACCTTCGCGGTCACGCCAAATCCCCGTGTTGTCGATAATAATAGCGTTGTCAATGCCATACTGGGTGTAATCCACTTCATCCGGGCTGTTGGCATAGATAACTTGAATAAAAGAGCCATTGGCTTTAAGTGCATTGCGTTCATGATCAATCGTAATGCTGCCGTTGAAAGGTCCGTGTACCGAGTCTCTACGTAGCAGGCTGGCGCGCTTCTCTAGGTCGCCGTCGCGTCCACCGCGCACAACGATTGCTCTCAGGCGAAGCTTATTATTTTTACCCTGGCGCTCGATAAGAAGGCGAGCAAGTAAACGACCAATGCGACCAAAACCATAAAGCACGACGTCTTGAGGCTGCTGGTTGTCTTCTTTATTAACAACTTCGCTGAGCTTTTCAGTCAAGTAGCCTTTAAGGTCGTCATTATCTACCGCAGAGCCATAATGAAAATCGAAAGCCAGTTTGCCGATGTCGATTTGCGCTGGCGCAATTTCCATCTCGCTTAAGGCTTCTAGTATGGGATAACTTTCACGCAAACGAAGTTTAATACCCTCGTGTAAGCGCACTTTACGGTGTGCCTTTATAATGTCGATAGCGCTCGCATTAAGAAGAGAGCGACCATATACAGAAATTTCCACCGCTTTGTTGCGGTAAAGCTTCCCTACTAATGGCAACATGATTTCCGCGTACTCTTGACGCTCTTGCCAGCTACTTTGTAACTCCTGCTCGTACTGTTGATTCATTCTTAAGCCTTCATCGATATAAATTAACGTTGGTTTCACGTCAGCTTTTTATTATTCTTAGGGTACACGTAGGTGAGGTTCTGTCTGACGATGATGGCGCATATCTTAATTAATCACGCAGGGAAGACCAAATTGTCGATAAATTTCAAAATTGCAGTACTTTATATGAATAGACACCCATTATTTAGTAAATTTCCAACACTCTTACCTAAAGCTTGCTTTTTTACTTTACTGATATTGTTTGTACCAAGTTGTAGTGATTGGTTCGAGCCCACCATAAAAGAAATATGCAGTGAAAAGAGTGAGATGTGTACAGACTTAAGCCTTGATGCACGATGCACACCTCAGCGAGCAGAAATCATACGACTTCGTTATTACAACCAAGAACCGGCTAACGACGCCTTCAAGTACCCCCTTCTACTTGCTTTTGAATCGTATCTTGAGTGTGTTCAAGAAGTTCAGCACATCGAGCACGTCAAACGAAAAGGCAAAGAAGCGACTCGCCTAAAAGGCGTTATTACCGCAAGACGAGAACTAGAACGCTTAGCCCGTGAAACTAAAGCTTCCTTAGACCCTTACCTTAGCTATTATCATTGGACTCGTTTCAATGACAAAGAAGCTTTCCATCGCTTTGAGCGCTATGTTGCAAGCGACCGAGTGAGTGATCCTGAGTTACTTGTGTCTCTAGCTTCTGTGCAAATTAAGTCAGACCAAAACCGCACCGTTGATACGCTTTACCGTGCATTGAGCTTATACACCGATAGCGCAGATATAGACGTGAGCATCTACCATTCTCTTGCTTCAATTGGTCTTGACGTAGAAAACTACCGAATGGCCTATGTATGGTATGGCGTAGCAGAAAAATATGACGACCGCTTACCTGACATTCAGCGTATTCAGTTGGGAGAAAAGTTTAGTCTACCTACCGATATTTTAGATGCAGTCACCGGCGATATTGTCAGCGCACTAGATAGCAGTACGTTTAATGCGGAAAAGCTAAAGCTGAACAAGTTATAAATATGAAATATAATTACAGTTAGATGTTTAAAAAAATGCTAAAAAGCATAAAAAAACCGCCATTTGAAGGCGGTTTTTTTGTTGGTTTTGAAAGCCATAACGAAACGAGCTTATTTTTTGACCAGCTGTTTACCTTTCTCATAGTATCAACCTCTCGCACTATTTTTTGAAACTCAGCCTCTCAATGCTCAGCCTTCCAAACCTTAGCCTTTTACCACCTCGTCATTGTCGCTCTTGAATGTCATTGACACTGAATTCACACAGTATCGCTGACCGGTGGGCTCGGGACCATCTGGGAAAACGTGTCCTAAATGCGAGTCACATTGTTTGCAGATAATTTCAACTCGTCGCATACCATGAGACACATCTTCTCTATAATCTACGTTTCCATCATCAAGCTGTTTGTAAAAAGATGGCCATCCACAACCTGCATCAAATTTAGTATCAGAGGGAAATAAAGGCGCGTTACAGCATTTACACACGTAAATACCATCTCGTGTTTCATCAAGAAGAGCACCTGTAAAGGGACGTTCAGTATGGGCCTGCCGACAAACCAGATACTCTTCTTCGCTCAGTTCTTGTTTCCATTTATCGTCTGACATTGCTACCTCTCTAACTTTTAAGAGTCTTTGGCACGAGCCTTTGGATCATGCGTGTTCTTTTTCATTGCATACAGCACTTGTTCGGTTCAACCGTATAGAAGGCACTTTGGCCGTCTATACTAGTGCAATCACACCTAACAAAAGAGGGTGTATTCGTTGCCAAATACACCCTCATTTTAGGTTTTTTTCTAGCGTATTCGCATAGATATTATTAACTCTTGGCTAGCGTTTTATAGCGGTCTGTGGTCTTGCTGGATCACTCCACTCAATGTGGTATTTTTTACCCGCAGGCTTATCGAGTCGCTGATAGGTATGTGCCCCAAAATAATCTCGCTGACCTTGAAGTAAATTAGCTGGCAATACAGCAGAGCGATAAGAATCGTAGTAACTCAGTGCAGACATCATTGCCGGACAAGGTATACCCGCTAATGCCGCTTGCGCAATCGACTCTCGCCAGTCACCCTGATATTCGGTAATTTGCTCAGCAAAATAGGGGTCCATCAGCAGGTTTGCAAGCTCTTCGTTGTTTTCATAAGCTTTTGAAATAGACTGCAAGAAAACAGCGCGAATAATACACCCAGCTCGCCAAATTTTCGCAATTTCACCAAAATCAAGTGTCCAACCGTGCTCTTTACCCGCCATGGCCATGAGCTGAAAGCCTTGCGCATAAGCACAAATTTTTGAGCAATACAGCGCCTGCTCTAGCTTGTTGATGATCGATACTTTTTGCTCGTCATCGAAAACCGACGCTTCAGGACCTGCTAGTACTGAGCTTGCGGCTACGCGTTCTTCTTTCAAACTTGAAATACTGCGAGCGAACACTGCCGCCGTAATAGTTTGAGCAGGGCTTCCAACTTGTAGAGCGCTGACTGCAGTCCAAAGCCCAGTTCCCTTTTGGCCTGCTTTATCTAATATGACATCGACCAGGGGCTGGTTAGTTTCTGGGTCTAGCTGCTCAAGAACTTCGGCGCTGATTTCTATCAAATAGCTGTTTAGTTTGCCATTGTTCCAACGGCGGAACACTTCTGCTATTTCAGCTGGGGCCATATGAAGTGCATCGCGCATTATCTGATAAGCTTCGCAGATAAGCTGCATATCGGCATACTCAATGCCGTTGTGCACCATTTTCACATAATGCCCAGCTCCCACAGGCCCTATGTAAGTGGCACAAGGCTCACCTTCAAGTACAGGCTTGCCTGGCACAAAACTTTCGATTGGCTTACCGGTTTTCGCATCGACTTTGGCGGCAATTGACTTTAATACCGGCTCGATGCGTGTCCATGCATAGGGATTGCCCGATGGCATAAGCGACGGACCGAAACGAGCCCCTACTTCACCACCAGACACCGCTGTAGAGAAGAAAATAAACTTGCCTTTGTATTGCTCTTCACGAGCGACAGAGTCTGTCCATAAGCTGTTGCCAGTATCAACAACGATATCGTCTGCCTGTATTCCCGCATCTATCAGATGATTACATACATGGTCTACAGGGTCGCCGGCTGGCACAGAGAGAATGATGAGGTGTGGTGCTTTGAGCTTACTGAGTAATTCCGTGTACGAACTACAACCTTCGACACGTGGAGCAGCATCTTTTGCTCGCTCGCTTGCGTCTTTATCTAAGATAGCATCAACTTTGTTTTGGTCTAAATCGAAACACGCTACTCGATAACCATGATCTACAAGGTTCATGGTAAGGTTATTGCCCATTACCCCTAAACCGATAAAACCGATATCACACGTTGTCTCAACGTGCGCACTACCACCATTATTTTGCATAGGAAAACCCTCACATTCAGATGGGAGAGCATGTTACCACCTGATGATATAAAGAACAGTCAAACATCTAAAATTTAGTACGGACTGCCGTATTTACCACCGGCAGTAAAGGTTAATAAGATATTAACCTTCTAATTCCGAGAAACTAAATAGCGTGAGTGATCGGCTCGCCTGAAGAAAAACTTTTTGTATACAAATGCAGGGCTGCTCGTTGAGAGATGCATACCTTGTGTCAAGTTGCAGTGTCCACCCCCCCTTTCGTTTTGCAGTGGGCAAATGAAACCTCATGTCATTTTCACTAGCGTTTACACACAAGAACCAGTGTTCGGGCTTCTTATTACCGCTGCGATAGCCCATTATTTCTACACCGAAAGCTTTGTTGTGATGCGCATTCCAATCTTCTGACGCTTTATCAGAGCCATCGGGTTTAAACCAGTTGATAGCTTTCACGTTTCGTGAAAGTGTGAAGGCATCATCTTGAAGCTTTAGCTCGCTTAATAACGCCGATGACTGACGCAAGCTAATTACGTATTGGCAGAATTGTAAAAAGTCTTGCTTGCTCTTGTTCATTTCCCAATTGAACCAGCTTATTGGGTTGTCTTGACAATAAGCGTTGTTATTTCCGTTTTGTGTGCGGCTTAGTTCGTCGCCACCAAGAATATGTGGCGTACCTTGTGAGAAAATAAGCGTAGCAAACAAGTTTCGCTTCTGGCGCTCACGAATGGCAAGTATTGCCTTATCCTTCGTTTCGCCTTCAACGCCATAATTAGCTGACAAGTTGTGGCCATGACCATCACGGTTATCTTCTAAGTTATCGAGGTTATGACGCTCAGCATAAGTCACCATATCGTGTAAGGTGAAGCCGTCGTGGTAACTTATGTTATTGACCGACGTAGAAATATGTCGTTGGCCTTTGTGAAAGATATCTCTCGACCCCATTAGTCGAGTCGCGAAATCTGGCGTACACCCATCATCTCCACGCCAGAATGCGCGAATGGTATCGCGATATTTATCGTTAACTTCTAACCATGGTGATTCGAAATTACCTACCTGATAACCATCTGGACCTATATCCCATGGCTCAGCCAACAACACTTTATCACGCAAAACTGGATCGGCGCTAATAGCACGTAATAGTCCAGACTGACTGTTATATTGCTGGGGTTCACGACCAAGAGATACAGCAAGGTCAAACCTAAAACCATCAACGCCAATGGTGGTTACCCAATGACGCATAGCATCAAGTATGAGTCCCATCATAAACGGCTGGGCGGTATTGATGGTATTTCCACACCCAGAATGATTGGAATAGAACACCTCTCCCGTATCGCTTTGTTCTAGCAAATAGGCTTCATAAGGACATAAGCCCTTATAGGATAAAATAGGGCCGCCAAAGCCTGCTTCAGCAGTATGGTTAAAGACAACATCAACAATTACTTCGATTCCCGCCTCGTGATAGCTGGCAACCATCTCTTTAAGTTCAGCTAAAGCATCACGAACGCCATACCGGGGCTCTGGAGCAAAGAAGTTAACCGGATTGTATCCCCAGTAATTCGTTAGGCCTTTGTCAGTAATAAAGGGTTCTGGCATAAACGAACACAGCGGCATAAATTGAACAGTAGTTACACCCAAAGCCTTAATATGACCAATGACACTGGGGTGAGCCGCACCGAGAAACTTCCCTCTATGCTCTAGGGGGACGTCTGGGTGTAATTTAGTTAAACCTTTAATATGCGCTTCGTAAATAATGCGTTCTTGCTTATTAACTTTAGGGCGAGAGACAGAGGTAGAAGCATAGGCGTCTTCATCTATAACCAATCCCTTAGGCACCATAAACTGTGAGTCGCTTTCATATTGGCGACGGTTCCATTTTATCGGACGGTTTAGTTTTTTTGCATAGGGGTCGATAAGAAGCCTATCGCGAGTCACCGTTTCAAGTTCACCTTTAGACCGTTCTACTCGATAGCCATATAGCTGCCCAGCTTTAATACCAGGCACAAATCCATGCCATACATTTCCGGTTTTCTCCGGCAGCATTTGCTCGTGTGTAGTTTGTTCGGTATCGCTATTGAAAAGGCACAAGTACACAGCTTTTGCCCCAGGGGCATAAACTGCAAAATTACTTCCGTCTTCGACTAGGGTTGCCCCTAATGGAGATGAGCTGCCTGCCTCGATATGATTTATCTTATTGACTTGATTTACGTTTACGTTTTTATTCACCGCAGATATCACTCGTTGCCAAGATATGAAAAAAGAATCGACTTTGGCGAAAGCCTTACGCCCTCGCCCCAAATAAGAAACTCAACAGCTCCCTTACTTAAAAGCCACTTGGCCTAATGCTATTCATTTACAACATAAAAGATTGTCGCAAGAGGCGGTATAGTCAGCTCAACCGAATACTCTCTGTCATTCCAAGGCGTTTTTTGCGGATTAGCTTCAGCGATAACCGGCATGCCGCTTCCCCAAAACGCTTCATCATCGGTGTTGAGGGCCAGCGTTAAGGTTTGTGCTGAGTCTACGCCTACTCTAAATTTCTCTCGTGGTACCGGAGTGAAATTAGAGATTACATACACCTTTTGCTTTATCGATTTTGCGTTACGGACAAATGAAACAATGCTTTGCTCGGCATTACCGTGGTCTATCCATGCAAATCCGTCGGCGCTGTGGTCTTGCTCATAAAGCGCTGGCGTATCTCGATAAAGATGGTTTAGCGCCTTGTATACCGACTGCACACCTGCGTGACGATCGAATTTTAATAGTCCCCAATCTAACTCACTGTCGTGATTCCACTCTGCTGATTGACCGAGTTCAATCCCCATAAAGTTAAGCTTTTTACCAGGGTGACCATACATAAAACCAGCGTAGCAGCGTAAGTTTGCTGTTTGTTGCCACTCATCACCCGGCATTTTTTGCAGCATGCTACCTTTGCCGTGAACCACTTCGTCATGGGAAATAGGCAGTACAAAATTTTCGTCAAATGCATACACCATGCTGAAAGTGATATCACCGTGATGATAGTTTCTGTAGGCCGGATCTTTGGCAATATAATGCAAAGAATCGTGCATCCAACCCATATTCCACTTAAAGCCAAACCCAAGGCCGCCATCAAAGAGCGGTCTTGACACTTTAGGGAAAGAGGTCGACTCTTCAGCAATCGTCATTGCATCAGGGAAATGCTTATAAACTTCTTCGTTCATCCAGCGCAGTAAACTGATAGCTTCGTAATTCTCATTACCACCATCTACATTGGGTATCCATTCGCCATCGTTGCGCGAATAGTCTAAGTAAAGCATAGACGCAACGGCGTCTACCCGAAGCCCATCGATATGGAATTTGTCCAGCCAATATAACGCATTAGACACTAGGAACTGACGAACTGTTTCTTTACCAAAGTCGTAAATGCACGAGTTCCAATCAGGATGCCACCCTTTTTTAGGATCTTCATATTCGTAAACACAGGTACCATCAAAACGCGCCAATCCATGACCATCTTCAGGGAAATGAGCAGGCACCCAGTCGATAATCACGCCGATACCGGCCTGGTGACAACGGTCTACAAAGTATTTGAAGTCATCAGGATCACCAAAACGACTGGTTGGCGCGAACATACCTACAGGTTGGTAGCCCCAAGATCCGTCAAATGGAAATTCTGAAATGGGTAGCAATTCCACATGGGTATACCCCATATCACTAACATAATCGATTAAGTTGTCAGCTAACTCTTTATAACTTAGGTACCGTGCAGCATTTTCATCATTAGGACGCTTCCAAGAACCTAGGTGCACTTCATAAATACTCATTGGTGTAGTGTATTTATCGGCTTTGCGCTTCTCTAACCAGTCGCTGTCTCCCCACGTATAGTTTTCGTGGTTATACACTTTTGACGCGTGAGAAGGATATTGTTCGGCACTAAAACCTAAGGGATCGGCTTTGTGAGGAAGGTCGTAACCCCGGCTATCTTTTACCTGATATTTATAGCGCTCGCCTTCAGCCATTCCAGGAATAAATAAGACCCAGTAGCCCATAGACGTTTTCTCCATGGGATGAACTCTTCCATCCCATTGGTTGAAATCGCCAATGACAGATACTGCAGAAGCGTTAGGTGCAAAAACACAATATCGAACGCCGTCTATCGATTCGCCATTTTGCGCCTCAACAGTAACAAGTTGGGCACCTGCCTGCTGAAACAAATTGAATGGCGTACTATCAATAAAATGCACGGCATGATAAGCCTGCTCTCTAAATTGATACGGGTCGATATACTTGTACTGATGCTCGCCTTCCGTCACATTAACGCGATAAACATGGTTAACGCACTCTCTTGGGATAGCCGCTTGAAATAACCCTGAAGCAGACACTGGGAGTAGCGAAATCTCATCAAATGCAGGATTTTCCCACGTAATGGTTATCGATGCTGCCTTTGGCCGCCAAACGCGAAGCAGTAACTCTCCTTCACTCTCGATAACACCCAACTGGGAAAACGGTTGTGAACATTTTGCCTGTTCAAATTGCTGCACTATTTGAGGCTCTTGTTGCATTTGCTACTCCTATTAAAAACCCGCTTCACGCGGGTCTAACTACCAATTCTTGGTGTGAGGCGGCATACATGCCACCTCATTTATTTACTCTGCAAACTAGCGTTGGCTTGCCTGTTTCCTTGCAGCAGTAAGTTTAGACGCTAACGTATTTATATCATGACTTTCGAAGATTGACTCAATATTCTGTGTCAACTTTCGCCGCCAATTCGGATACTCGTTAAATGTTCCCGGTATATTGACTGGCTTGTCCATTTCTAACCAGTCTTCTAGTTGCAGACTCAGCAATGCACTTGAGCCGCCTGCCATATGAACCTGCATACCATTGTTCAATTCTCGATTCATACCCGTCACATTCACATCATGGCCAACATGGTCCGCAATGGAATTATGGCCGTGAAGCGTATTGAGAATTTCCTGCTTATTCTCATGCCTGTCGGCGTAGAGGGTCTGTAAAATTTCCTCTGTTGGGTATAAGCCAATTTCTTTACCCAACTCTAAATCCAAACAGTGCCAGTACCCTATTAGTGTTGGCATGTCATGAGTAGTAAGGGTGCTCATAGACTGCTCTGGATAATGGCTTGGTGAATAAAAACCACCGTCTTCTGCCTGTTCGAAGAAAAATACACGATAGGAATAAACGCCATTTTGTGCAAGCTTACTACGAATTTCTTCTGGCACTGTTCCGAGGTCTTCGCCTATAACAAGACTTTTATTGCGATGGCTTTCAAGAGCCAATATGCCTAGTAAGTCATCAACAGGGTAATACACATACCCGCCCTCTTTGGCGCTATCGCCTTTCGACACCCACCACAAACGCAGAAGTGCCATAACGTGCTCAATACGCAGCGAACCCGAGGATGCCATATTAGAGGCAAACAAATCGATAATAGGTTGATAGCGCTGCTCGTACAGTTTTTGAGGGTCCATTGGAGGAAGTCCCCAGTTCTGTCCTAGCGGCCCGAGAATGTCAGGTGGGGCGCCTACGCTTGCGTCAATGCAGTAAAGATCTTTGTTACCCCATATTTCGGCGCTTCCTTCACTCACACCTACTGCAAGGTCTCGATACAATCCAATTGTCATATTAGCGGCATCAGCTCGGCTGCTCGCCAACTCTAACTGCTGCGCTGCTATCCATTGCAAAAACAAATAGAATTTTACGTCGTGAGCATTGTCTTTTTTAAATTTCGCCACTGCACTATTGTGGTAGTCCTTATAGGCTTTAGGGAATACCGGCCACCCCCAGCTTTCCTTACCGTCGGCTTTTAATTTTGACTGCAGCGCATCGTACACGGCAAGCATATCCAGGCTCTCACCACCGGCTTCGACAAAAGCATTAAACGCTTTATTTTGCGGCGTTTTACCTTTTAAGAAGGTATCGTTATAAACGTTAAAGAGTGCATATAACGCAGATAGTTTAAGGTGTGCTACCGCTTCATAATCTACGTGTTCTGCATCACGGGCTTGTTGAAGTAACGCTTTAAACTCTTCGGTACTTACCACATCCTGAACCGCTTTATCGTCGTAGCCGTCGACAGCCGTCACATCGATGTACAAATAATTTAGCCAGCGGCGAGAGCTAGGTCCGTAAGGAGAGCACGCATTCGGGTTAGCAGGATAAAGAGCATGTATAGGATTCAAACCAATAAAGTCTGCCCCAACGCCTGCCGCCTTATCGATTAACTGCGCCAAGTCTGAAAAATCGCCAATCCCCCAGTTTTTCTCACTGCGCACGCAGTATAACTGAACGCTTAATCCCCAAATCTTCTTGCCCGCTTTTATTTCATCAGGCGTATAGCAAGCTTCTGGCGCAACAATCATGCGCGATGTTGCAAGCTGATCGTCATCTGCTTTCAAGACAATATTGTGATATCCCAGCGGAAAATCGATGGGCAGTTTCACAAGATATTCATGAAACTCTACATCATCGATGTGGGCCATGGATGACATTTCTTGGTCTACCGGGACAAATGAATACTCGCGCTGTGTACCGTCTTCAAACGTAATATCAACAAGGTGTTCATCGTTGACCAATTCTATTGGCAAGCGCACTGGCAGATACACATCGTGAGACGATCTAATTACCTGAACAGGATTTAATGGTGATAACCACACAGCGTTAGTATCTTGAGTGATTTGAGATTGAATTTTTTCATCACTCGACGTGTCATAACCAAGAGCGTTTAATAATTTAGCTTTACTTGGCTCTGCGATGGTTGTTGGTTTCCCCCATGCGTCGACATAGTGGGTTTCAATTCCACGCATTTCAACCAGTTGTTGCAGAAGTTGTTGTGTCATTGTGTGTCATTCCTGTTATTCGGCAGAAGACGCTGGCATGAGTTAATTCTAAAAAGCGCCTACAAACAATTTTTTAACATTATTCTAGAAACTACGCGTTGACGAAACTGAATACGATTGCATAAGTATTTGTTCGTAATTTTGCAACACTTTGCGTTTTTATTTTGCTAATTATGGCATTTTGATCCATACTTTACGTAATTTATTTTCAATTTATTTTAAATTTTCGAGGTACGTTATGACAATTCGCATCGGTATCAATGGTTTTGGCCGTATTGGTCGCCTAGTAATGCGCGCAGCAGCAGAGCGTCAAGACATCGAAGTTGTGGCAATAAACGACTTGCTAGACACAGACTACATTGCTTACTTATTAAAATATGACTCTACTCACGGTATGTTCGATGGTGAAGTAACAGTAGACAATGATAGCCTTGTCGTAAACGGCAAAACTATTCGAATCACCTCTGAAAAAGATCCGGCATCACTTAAATGGGACGAAGTTAACGTAGACGTTGTTGTTGAATCTACGGGTTTATTCCTAACAAAAGAAACTGTGGCGAAACACATCGAAGCTGGTGCGAAGAAAGTTGTAATGTCTGCACCTTCAAAAGACGATACGCCAATGTTCGTGATGGGCGTTAACCACGAAAGCTATGCTGGCGAAAACATCGTTTCTAATGCATCTTGCACAACAAACTGCTTAGCGCCGCTGGCAAAAGTACTAAACGACAAGTTTGGTATTGTTGATGGCCTGATGACAACGGTTCACGCAACAACGGCTACGCAAAAAACTGTAGATGGCCCCTCAATGAAAGATTGGCGCGGCGGTCGCGGTGCAGGCCAGAACATCATTCCATCATCAACAGGTGCTGCAAAAGCGGTAGGTAAAGTTATCCCTGAGCTTAATGGCAAACTTACTGGTATGGCGTTCCGCGTGCCAACTCCAAACGTATCAGTAGTAGACTTAACTGTAAACCTAGCAACGCCTACCAGCTACGACAACATTTGTGCAGCAATGAAAGAAGCGTCTGAAGGCGAGCTTAAAGGCATCATGAGTTACACTGAAGACGCAGTAGTGTCTAATGACTTTGTAGGCAACCCTAATACGTCTATCTTCGACGCGACTGCCGGCATTGCGCTTACTGATACTTTTGTAAAAGTTGTATCATGGTACGACAATGAGTGGGGCTATTCATCTAAAGTACTTGATTTGGTTGCACACATTTCAAAATAATTAACTAGCGACAAATAATGCAACATTAACGCTTTATTTGTCTGATAGTTAAGGTAATCTAAAGGCGTAGAATTCAAATCTACGCCTTTTTTGTTTGCGTGATTTTTCATTTTTTCGTCACACAGACTTTTCATACTTTTTATCATTCTCGGAGGACACATGTCGCCGGTAGCTTCAGTCTCCCTAAGCGAGTCAAATGGACTCTCTTTCGTTAATATTGAAAATGCATTCGCGTCAGCAAAAATTAGTTTATTTGGCGGCCACGTATTGTCTTTCATTCCAGCTGCAGATAACAAAGAACGCTTATGGGTTAGCCCTCATGCCTATCTAAACGGAGAGCGACCTATTCGTGGAGGAATTCCAATCTGCTGGCCTTGGTTTGCCAACGACCACGGTAGAGATGACGGTGAGCTTCCCTCACACGGATTTTTGCGCACTCAGGTATGGAAACTCGTTAATTCAACAGAAGATAGTAAGGGAACAACGGTAGAGCTTGCGCCCTCATTTACACGAGCAGAGGGCTTCGAGTACGATTGTAGCGTGTCCCTTCGTGTGCATGTAGGCGAAAACTTGCAAGTGAGTCTTGAGACTGAAAACACAGGCGTCATTCCGTTTTCTTTTAATACGGCGCTTCACACCTATTTCCATGTCGAGAATATAAAACACACAGAGTTAAAAGGCATTTCTGGCGATTATAAAGATAAGTTAGACGACTGGGCCGTAAAACCGACACCGGCTCCCTACACCATCGACGCTGAAACAGACCGTATTCATTTATCTGCTGTAAAACAGACAACCATTGCAGTTGACGATAAAGACTTTACTGAGGTGCTTTCACAGGGCAACGATTCGTTGGTTGTCTGGAATCCTTGGCAAAGTGCCGCGTCTATTTCAGATATGGACCCGTTTGGATACAACCATATGGTGTGCGTTGAATCATCGGTGACCAAAGGTCTTGAGCTTGCACCAGGTGAAAAAGCTGAACTGGTGCAAACCGTGCGCCCAATCACTTAGATTAAAAAAATCGGCGCCTCGTACACCACTTGCATATCTGCAAACAAAAAACCTGCCGAGAGGCAGGTTTTTATATAAGTGACTTACAACAAGGATGTTAGACGTTTGCGCCTGCAACAGCCTCTTTCGCTAATTGTGTGATACGGTCCCAATCTCCTGATTCAATGGCATCATCAGGCGCTAACCACGAACCACCTACACATTTCACATTGTTCAATGACAGGTAATCATTGTAATTGTTAGGGCCAATACCACCTGTTGGGCAAAAGGTTACATCAGGGAAAGGACCACTGATTGATTTTATCGCTTTCACCCCACCAGACGCTTCCGCAGGGAAGAATTTCATGTGGGTGTATCCAGCGTCTTTTCCTTTCATCAGGTCTGAAGTTGAAGAAATACCAGGAATAAGAGGAATTTCAGCTTCCATACCCGCTTTTAATAAGTCGGCAGTCATACCTGGGCTTATTGCGAACTTTGCACCTGCATCCACAACGGCTTTAAGCTGTTGAGCGTTGGTTACTGTTCCTGCACCAATAAGTGAATCTGGCACCTCTTCTGCAATACGCCTAATAACATCTATTGCTGCTGGTGTACGAAGCGTTACTTCAAGAACTTTGATCCCACCAGCCATCAGCGCTTTTGCCAAAGGAACGGCTTTTTCTACGTCATTGATAACCAGTACGGGTACCACTGGCCCTGCCGCAAAAATTTCCTCTGGAGAGTATTTCCATTTTGTCGTCATAATTTAACTCGCTGTGTTTTGATTCAAATAAGCAGCTGCTCCCAAAAGGCCATGATCGGGTTCTGCTATCAAATAGGTAGGGATATCTTTTACATAGTGCTTCATTTGACCTTTAGCTTCGAAACGAGCTCTGAAGTCACTATTCTTTATAAATTTTGGGAATCGATTTGCTATGCCACCACCAATGAAGATACCACCGGTAGTTGCCATATTAAGCGCTAGATTGCCCGCAAAACTGCCCATAATTCGGCAGAATTGATGCAGAGCGGCTTCGGCAATTGCGCAGGTTCCTGCTAATGCAGCCTCAGTGATTTGTGCTGGCTCATTAAACTCAACCGGCTTTTTAGCATGATTGGCAAGCGCAGTATAGATATTAAGAATACCTCGCCCTGACATCACCTCTTCCGCTGAAGCTCGTGAGAACGTGGCCTGCAAATGTCTCCACACCACTATATCGGTCTCATCGACCGGTGCGAAATCTACATGTCCGCCTTCGCCGTCTAGCGTTTGCCAGCCCGAATCGGTCATAGTGATATGTTCAACACCAAGGCCGGTTCCCGGACCAAAAACTGCAATATTGCCGTTTTCTATAGCTGTACCTTCACCCACTTGAACTACTTGCTCACTGCTCAGTACCGGAAGTGAGTGCGCCACAGCCGTAAAATCATTGATAACAAAAAGCGCATCTAACTTCAGCTGTGCTTTTAGCGCATTTTGCGAGAATGCCCAACTGTGATTGGTCATCTCAACCTTATCGCCTAATACTGGGCAGGCAATGGCTATGCAACCTTCGCTAAAACTAACCTCAGGCATGTCTGAAAAATACTGCGCTATGGCGAGATCAATACTTGCAAACTCTTCGCACATGTACTTTTTTATGTCGGTGACGCCCGACTCGGTAACCCGAGCCAGACGAATGTTCGTTCCACCAACGTCAGCCACAAATCTCTGGCTCATTACGCTTGCTCCTGGGTATAGAATAAAGAGCATGCTCCTTCTTCTGCCCCCGTGAGAATAGCGCGCATGCCTGCGAACATTTCACGTCCCATACCAACATGGTGATTTGCTAAGTTAGCAGGCGCTGCTTCACGAGCTGCTAATGTCTCTTCATCAACGTGCAGCGTAAGCGCACCTGTTTGTGTGTTTAGCTCAATGATATCGTCGTTTTGAACCTTCGCTAGCAAGCCACCTTTATATGCTTCAGGGGTAACATGAATAGCAGCGGGCACTTTACCCGACGCTCCAGACATACGACCATCGGTTACCAAGGCAACCTTAAACCCTTTATCTTGCAAAACACCTAGCGGCGGCGTTAAACGGTGTAGTTCAGGCATACCAATGGCTGAAGGCCCCTGGAAACGCACTACAACGATACAGTCTTTGTCCAATTTGCCTTCTTTAAACGCAGCATCTAGTTCAAACTGATCTTCAAAAACTACCGCAGGCGCTTTTAAGGTGCAGTGTGGCGTGCGTAGCGCTGAGGTTTTAATCACTCCGCGGCCCAAGTTGCCATCTAGTACACTTAAACCACCATCTGGCTTAAACGGTGCATCCACGCTAGCGAGTACTTCTTTATCGTGAGATTCGCTTGCGCCATCTCGCCATTCTAGTTCGCCGTCAATCAGTCTTGGCTCTTTGGTGTAAAAGTCTAAGCCTTCACCACAAATAGTTTTAACGTCGTTGTGAAGCAAGCCAGCATCAAGCAACTGCTTCATAAGTAACGACATACCACCAGCAGCAACAAAATGGTTAATATCTGCAGAGCCATTAGGGTAAATTCGAGTAAGAAGCGGCACTGCATTTGAGATATCTGAGAAGTCATCCCAATTGACGATGTAACCTGCTGAGCGTGCAACTGCAATTAAATGCATAGTGTGGTTAGTAGAACCACCTGTTGCCAGCAAGCCGACAAGACCATTCACAATCGCCTTGGCATCAACGATATGACCAATAGGCGTGTAATTTTCACCTAAGTCAGTAAGACGCGTCGCCTGTACTGCTGCAGCTTTTGTAAGCGCCTCACGAAGCGGTGTACCAGGATTGACAAACGATGAACCCGGCAAGTGAAGCCCCATCATTTCAACGACTAACTGATTAGAGTTAGCAGTACCGTAGAAAGTACAGGTTCCCGCTGAATGATAAGACTGAGATTCCGCTTCTAATAATGCGTCACGACCAACTTTACCCTCGGCAAATTCTTGACGAACACGGGCTTTCTCTTTGTTAGGTAAGCCAGAAGGCATAGGGCCAGCAGGAACAAATACCGTTGGTAAGTGACCAAAGGTTAACGCCCCCATAAGTAGCCCAGGTACGATTTTGTCACAAATACCTAGCATCATGGCACTGTCGAACATGTTGTGCGATAGCGCTACCGCTGCTGCTTGAGCGATATTATCGCGACTCATTAGGCTAAGATCCATGCCCGCCTGACCTTGCGTGACACCGTCACACATAGCCGGAACACCACCTGCGAACTGAGCAACACTGCCTACTTCTTTAATGGCCTGTTTGATTATCGCAGGGTATGTCTCGTATGGCTGATGAGCCGAAAGCATATCGTTATATGACGAAATGATAGCGACATTGGCTTTGGTCATCGAACGCAAGTCACTTTTTTCTTCTGTGCCGCATGCTGCGAAGCCGTGAGCAAGGTTACCGCACGATAATACGCCACGATGAGGCCCCTGACGGCGCGCCTTTTCAATTTTTTCTAAATACGCTTTTCGCGTTTCTTTACTACGCTCGATAATACGTTGCGTAACTTCTGCAATTTTTGGATTCATTTTTCGTCTCCTATGGCGCCCACATCAGTGTAACCGGTGCTCTGTTTACAACCGCAGTGATAGGCTTTTGCGCTTCGGTGGCATTGTCGATAGCATCGAGTAGTACCTGTTTTTTCTTCTCACCTGTAAGGTGCAAAAAAATATGTCTGCTATTAAGTAGTGCGGGGAGTGTCAACGATATGCGTTGATGAGGTGCTGTTGTTGGTTGAACAGCGATACATGTACGACCGCTACTCATGTCCAGGCCGTCTTTAACCTGTTCAGAACACGGAAAAAGCGAGGCAGTGTGACCATCTTCACCCATTCCAAGAATAAGTGCATCGAATGGTTGAGACATACTGGCTAAGTGACGCTCGGCAAGGTTAATGCCGTCGTTAGCATCTTCAACATCGCTTCTTAACTCCACAAAACGGGCTGCTGCAGCCTTATTTTGGATCAGGTTGTTTTTAACCAAGCTAGTGTTACTTGCTTCGTGGTCTTCACTCACCCAACGCTCGTCGGCAAGGGTAATGTCCACTTTATCCCACGGTAAGTCAGTGTTGCTCAACTGCTTGAACAACGCTAAGGGCGTACGTCCACCGCTGACAACCAAAGAGGCTCTACCGCGTGTTTTAATTCCGGTTTCTAAAATACTAACTAGGTCTTCTGCAAATGCATTGGTAAGTGCATCAGGACTTTCGAATGATAATGTAGTTAATGCCATATTACTTCTTCTTCACCGTCTTGCTTTCATACCAACTACGGTTTGCTCTTGCTAACAAACCAATAGAGTCGACTGGTCCCCAGGTGCCTGCTTGATAAGGTTCTGGTGGCTCACTTGATGTTTTCCATGCGTCGAGTATTGAGTCTACCCATGTCCACGCTTGCTCTATTTCGTCGCGACGAACAAACAGCGCCTGGTTGCCTAACATCACCTCAAGCAATAATTTTTCATAGGCGTCAGGAATGCGCTCATCGGCAAATGCCTCAGAAAAACTTAGGTTTAGCTTCGACTTTTGAAGGTCCATAGAACCAGAGTTGGTGAGACCAGGAACCTTATTCATTACGGTTATCTCAACACCCTCATCTGGCTGCAGACGTATAACCAGTTTATTAGGCGGTAGATTCTTAAAGCTATCGCCAAATAAGTTATGAGGCTGACGCTTAAAGTAAATAACAACTTCACTTACCTTGTTTGGCATGCGTTTACCCGTGCGAAGGTAAAAAGGCACCCCCGCCCAACGCCAGTTGTCAATTTCCGCTTTAATAGCAACGAATGTTTCTGTTTTACTTTGCGTGTTCGCGCCTTCTTCTTCTAGGTAACCAGGTACTTCTTCACCTTTTACAAACCCAGCGGTATATTGGCCGCGAACGATGCTTTCATTAATGTTAGAAGCATTAATAGGACGCAGTGCTTTAAGTACCTTCAACTTTTCATCACGAATGCTGTCTGCGTCTAGTGTGGTAGGCGGCTCCATGGCAACCAAACTCAAAATTTGAAGCAAGTGGTTTTGAACCATGTCGCGCATTTGTCCGGCGTCATCGAAATAACCCCAACGGCCTTCAATACCTACAGACTCAGCAACTGATATTTGAACGTGGTCAATGCAGTTGTGATCCCAGTTAGTCGCAAAGATTGAGTTAGCAAAACGAAGAGACACTAGGTTAAGAACAGTTTCTTTGCCCAGGTAATGGTCGATACGATAAATCTGCTTCTCGTCAAAATATTCAGCAACTTGCTCGTTAATCACTTTTGAAGACGCAAGATCGTGACCAATCGGCTTTTCAAGCACCACGCGAACGCTTGAATCGATGATTTTACAACTGTGTAATCCGCGGCAAATATCCCCATAAATGGCAGGAGGCGTTGCTAAGTAGCAAACCATGGTGCGCGTGGGATCTACGTGATCGTCTAAAACGCAATAGCTATCAACGTTTTTCATATCAACACAGGCATAGTGAAGTCGAGCCTTCATTCTTTCCCATGTTGCTTCGCACAAGTCTTGCTCGCCGAATTTCACCAGGTTTGAATGAACTTCGTCAACGTAGTCCTCTAGCGACATATCGTGGCGAGCTACACCTACAATTGTCGTTTCAGGATGCATTAAATTCGCTTTTTCAAGCTGATAAAGTGATGGCAACAGCTTGCGTCGTGAAAGATCGCCCAATGTACCGAAAAGTACAAAATCGCAGGGCTCGTAGGAATTCTCCAATACCATATTCGTCGACCTTTTGTATGTGTATGTACGTGTCGTGCTGGTTCTTTATTTACAACACTAACGACTATTATTACCGTATAGTTAACACCAAATGTAGTAAAATTACAACTTCAACAAACTACAAGTTGAAATTCTTTCGTTATCGATGGATTTTAGGGTATCTCAATGGCAAACAAAACATAAAAAATGTCAAAAAATTACATTTTCCTTGTCATAGGTTTCACATTGAGTAGTATTACGATGTACATTAGAACAATCTGGGCCAATTACTTGTCGTATCTGTATGAACATTTTAGAAAAAATCACACAAAATAAAGCCGCATTTAGCAAATCAGAAAAGAAGGTTGCCGAGATCATACTTGCCAACCCCCAGACCGCCATTCATTCAAGTATAGCAACGCTGGCGAAAATGTCGGATGTGAGTGAGCCTACCGTAAATCGTTTTTGCCGCAGGCTAGACACTAAGGGCTTCCCAGATTTTAAATTGCATTTAGCACAAAGCTTAGCCAACGGTACTCCATACGTAAACCGTCATGTCGATGAGAACGACAGCCCAGATGAGTATACCAATAAGATTTTCGAATCGACCATGGCGTCTCTTGAAGTGGCGAGACAGTCGATAGACGTAAACGTGGTAAACCGAGTTGTTGACCTGTTGACACAAGCGCAGAAGATTTCATTCTTTGGCCTTGGCGCCTCTGCATCTGTCGCCCACGATGCATTAAACAAATTCTTTCGCTTCAATGTTCCAGTGGTTTATTTTGAAGATATCTTAATGCAGCGAATGAGCTGTATGAATTGCTCGGCTGGCGATGTCGTTGTTCTCATTAGTCACACCGGCAGAACCAAAAGTTTGGTCGAGATTGCCCAAATATCTCGCATGAACGACGCAACTGTGGTGGGTATAACCTCTGCAGATAGTCCGTTAGCACAAGAATGTAGTTATGTGCTTTCTCTTGAAGTACCAGAAGACACCGACATGTATATGCCCATGGCATCACGTATTGCGCAATTAACGCTAATCGATGTGCTCGCAACGGGTTTCACACTTCGCAGAGGCAACAAATTTAGAGAGAATTTAAAACGGGTAAAAGATACTCTGCGCGGCTCTCGATACGAAAAGCGAGATGGGTAGCGTTAGAAATGCAAGCCCTACTCAGTGATATTGCATATTAGTGAGCTTGCTTAACGGCGTCTGTGCCCTATAATTTAAAAAAGTCTCTACATTGAAAACGTTGCGATTATTGAGCATTTTCTCGCCTTATTTATCCATTTTGGTCAAAAATTGTAAGTAATTTCACTACAACTGGTCGAGCCAGTGCAGCGTTTTTCTTTCTTTCATTCACATTTTTGTCAAAATAAACTACTATTCTGTAATAAAATTACGTAAAGCGATTACAACATCAGTGTGTTAGCGTATTCGACTTACTTATCTTTTCTATAAAAGAAGCAGCGACGGAATCCCATGACTAGAAGAACCAAAATTCTTGCCACATTAGGCCCCTCAACAGATTCACTTGAAAAAATTAAAGCACTTATTGCAGCCGGAGCAAATACGGTTCGCATGAACTTTTCTCACGGCCAAGCAGAAGACCACATTGAGCGTGCTAAACGCGTTCGCGAAGCTGCTAAAAGCTTGGGTAAGTACGTTGCTATTTTGGGTGATTTGCAAGGACCAAAAATTCGTGTAGCAAGATTTGTTGATGGTGCTGTTCACTTAAATATCGGCGCAACCTTCGTGCTCGACGCAGAACTAGAAAGAGATGCCGGCACTGTAGATAAAGTAGGTATAGATTATAAAGCCCTTCCCGACGATGTCTCTGCAGGCGACATTTTGCTGCTGGACGACGGCCGAATTCAATTAAAGGTCACAGGTGTAGAAGGTCGAAAAGTCATTACTGAAGTCACCGTTGGTGGCAAGCTGTCTAACAATAAAGGAATCAATCGTCAGGGCGGCGGTCTATCGGCTGAAGCTCTTACAGAGAAAGATAAACAAGACATAAAAACAGCGGCGCTCATTGGCGTAGATTACCTAGCGGTTTCATTCCCAAGAAGTGGCGCAGACCTAAATTATGCCCGTGAACTTGCAGAAGCAGCAGGCTGTCACGCGAAAATTTGTGCAAAAGTTGAGCGTGCCGAAACCGTTGCAACAGATGAAGCGATTACCGACATTATCAGTGCGTCTGACGCAGTTATGGTAGCACGCGGCGATCTGGGTGTTGAAATTGGTGACGCTGAACTCGTTGGCGTACAGAAAAAGCTTATTGCGCGCTCTCGCCAGTTGAACAAAGTTGTTATTACAGCAACGCAAATGATGGAATCGATGATAGATAGCCCAATGCCAACTCGTGCTGAGGTAATGGACGTAGCCAATGCCGTACTTGATGGTACCGATGCGGTTATGCTGTCAGCAGAAACTGCTGCGGGTAGCTTCCCTATTGAAACTGTTGAAGCCATGGCTAGAGTATGTGAGGGTGCAGAGACACATCCAAGCGTTAAAATTTCAAAGCACCGCATGGATCAGCAGTTTTCATCTACCAGTGAATCCATCGCCCTGTCTGCGGTATATGCTGCTAACCACTTGCCAAGCATAAAGGCCATTGTTGGGTTAACAGAAAGTGGTAATACCCCCAAACTTATGTCGCGTATTACAACATCACTTCCTATTATCGCAATGTCACGTCACGAATCTACACTGAATGCCATGGCACTTTACCGTGGCGTTAAGCCAATATTTTTCGATTCATCTAACAGCGAACCAGGTCAGCTTAAACACGATGTAGTGGCGTGTTTAAAAGAAAAAGGACTTGTTGAAAGTGGCGACAGTATTATTCTGACTTACGGTGATGAGATGGAAAAAGTGGGCGCTACAAACACGCTGAAGGTGGTTGACGTAGAATAACCAGCTATCTGGCAGTTGATGCAGTAACGTTTTTGCAAAAGACGTGCTAGCAACTCAGACCAACAAAAAAGGGGCTAAAGCCCCTTTTTGCTGTTTAGATGTATAAGCTCAGATGTACTGGCTCAGACTATGAACCAATTAGTTCATCGCTGTTTCTGTGACTACTGTCAGGTTGTTCTCTACGTCTTTCACGTCAGAAGCATTTTTAGCAATCTCAATCGCTAAGTCTTCTTCAGCGTCAGAGTCAACTGTACCTGTTAAGGTAACGACACCGTTTTCTACATCTACATCAATGTCAAAACCAGAAATGTCGGTATCCATAAGTAACCTTGTTTTTACCACGGTCGAAATTTTAGCATCCGTCAGCTCACTGGCACCTTCCTCGTAGCCCTCTTCCATGTCGTCAGACATTTTAGAGGTCATCGAATCCATATCTCTGTCTTCGATAACGGTAAGTTTGTTATCTACTGACATCACGCCGTCAATGTTGGCGACTAGTTCTTCAGCAAGCTTTTTGTCCACTGAGTTTTCTACTTTACCCGTTAAAATAACGTCGCCGTTTTTAACGTCTGTATTAATGTCAAAGGAATCAAGGTTGCCATTGAACAGCAGCGTAGCTTCAGCCTTGCCATCAATCCATGCGTCTTTGGCGCCTTCTTCCCATGCGTTATCTGTTTGGCTATTTGAGTTCATGTCACCTGCAAAAGCAGCCGTTGACACTGATGTAGCAATAATCATAGATAGTATTGTACGTTTCATAACATTTCTCCTTTGTTGAAACTCAAGTATGAGTAAGCTAGGTTCATGCCAATGACTTAAGCCATTGATATATTTAATATTCGTCAATAAATTTTAAAAATTTAGAATCGTCTGCCTGAAAACATTGCGTAGTATTCGGCAAAAATTACTGATTCTCATTTAGATTCAATCAACACTGCTTTAATAAAGTCTCTTTTCCGCTAAGTACGACTTGAACAGTACATGTATTTGGAAAAGCGAATTAGATGGCACACCTATAAGAATTTATTAAGCAGTGCATCTTTTTAGTTAAATAAAGCGTTACGTAAATGAAAGCTTGAATTCGTGACATCAATTACATGTAATATGGTTGTCATCTTTATACCTCTTGCTGATTCATATCAGTAGACTAAAACGCATCAATATATTACGGACAATAAATGGACATTTTTCTTCTATTAATATCGACGTTTTTAATCGCGGTTAGCTTTGTACCCTTATTACCGTCCTCGCACTGGTTAGTGAGAGTGTGGGAATTCCCTCGCTTGCAAATCGCTGTACTCATTATTGCAGCTCTTATCTCTCATGCGTTCTTTACAATTGAAGATTACAAATATTTGTCAATAACGCCGTTTCTAATCTATGCAATAGTCACTGGGTTAGTGATAAGTTTGGTATACCAAGCTGTTTGGATCCTTCCCTACACCCCCCTTTATCGAACAGATGTTCAACGCAGTAAAACCCCTTCCAAAAAACGCACAATTAGCATTCTTTCGAGCAATGTCTTTATGCACAACAGCAACTATCAAAAGCTGCTGGACCATGTAACCGACAAGAGGCCTGATTTTTTGGTTACACTTGAATCAAATGAAAAATGGCAGCGAGCACTTCAGCCATTGGAGAAAGACTATCCTTACACTAAGTTTTGTGCTCTTGAAAATCTCTATGGCATGCATGTGTACAGTAAGTATGAGTTTGAAGAACACCAGTTGCGTTTCTTGGTTGAAGACGATGTACCGTCGGTAAAGGCTATCGTAAGAGTGGATGGTGTTCCTATTACACTGCAGTTTATTCATCCCAAACCCCCAAGCCCGACAGAAAATGAATATGCACGGCCCAGAGACATAGAGCTAAATATTGTGGGCAAGGAAGTGGCTCAGACACCGGGTCCTGTTGTTGTCGCAGGAGACTTGAACGATGTCGCGTGGTCGCCCACCACAAGAAAGTTTAAAAAGGTAAGCGGGCTACTAGACCCCAGAGAAGGTAGAGGATTCTTTAATACGTTCCATGCCCATTACCCTCTTGTTAAATGGCCTCTAGATCACGTTTTTCATTCATCACATTTTAAACTGGTGCGTTTAGAGCGACTAAGCGATATTGGCTCAGACCATTATCCTTTGTACACAGAATTGGAATTGGCGTTGGAGTAACGCCTTTTCTCTATAAAAAACTTGCAGAAGTAGAGCCTTAGAAAAGGTAGTTACTTGTATGTGAGTATCATTTTTTTTCTACACACCACATTAAGCTTTTACAGGCATCTTCGCGGCGCTTGAAATGCGCTAAACCAATAAGCTTTCCATCTCTTGGCCAGACAGCCTGCTTCAACACGTCGTTATCAGCTTCGGTAAGTTTTTCTGCGCTTAATTGAATTTCGATAGCCTTTTTGTTGGGTTTAATTAGCGTTGGTACCGCATCGACAACGATTGACTTATCCACGCAAATATATTCCCTTTTTACAGGATCACGCACTACACCGATAATATTGTTGTCGCTGATAATGGCCGGCCACCCTTCTGAAATACGGCTTTGTCCAAACATAATTAGCGTAAAAGCGACCAACACAAACAGTGTTAACCCGACAAATTGATTGCTCAAATCTGGCGCAACAATCACGATGACAGCAACAACAGCTGCAAAGAATATCCAGCCACCAAAAACTCTTCGCATCGCATTGGGAGATATCCCGGAAATAACATCGACTAGTCGCAATGATTGCTTGTCGTAATTTCTAATTTCTACAGAAGACTGAGATGGCACGAGGATAATTACCCTTATAAAAATGGCGCAATGATCAGCATTATTACGCGCTAACCGCTATTTAAGATTGTCTGTCTATCGATAGTATCTGTAAGTGCTAGCTATAAACGCTGGCTATAGATACTGGTTATAACTACTGCCTTTTCTTTTACACGGATAAAAGCAGGGGAACAAGAATAAATAAGTTGTTGAAAAGTAGTTACTTAACTTCGATTTCAAGGTTAGCAAATAAGCCAGCTCTCGCATAGCGTTAATCACTAAATTTGCTCAGTAAAAACGGGGTTACCCTATACCTGCAATATAGACCTGTAATATTTTCCTTTTCTTCTGAAAGTATTGTCTACCGGCTTCTTAAAAACTAAACCAACATACAAATTATCATTAATTTTCAGTCACTTAAGTTATGGAACACCTATTGCTTATCTACTGTTGCAATGGGTTTTATAGACAAAAGTATAAGAACTTATTTCGAATCTACTTTTGCCGCAATTCAGTCAATAAAGGGATATTTGTAAATGTGTGCACCAGTTAGCGTGATAACAATAGTGAAAAACAGAACTGATAAGCTCTGTAACCTTGTTAATCAGCTTGAAGCATGCGAAGCAGCGCCAAGCGAGTTAATTATAGTTTGGATGACGCCTCCTTCTGATTTGTCGCTAATAAAAAGCGACAACTTCACAATTGAACACAAGTTTGCAAACCAACACGAGTTACCTATCGCAAAGGCCCGAAACAAAGGAATGTTTGAAGCGAAAAACGAAACGCTTTTATACATCAGCGTGGATACTATTTTCTCACCAAAATGTATTGAAGAGGGTCTTAATTCGCTAACTGAGTCATCCATTGTGCGCGCTCCTGTAGAGTTTATTCCCTTATCGGATTGCGAGTCGCCTTATGAGCATTTATTTGCCGAGCGAAAAGAAAATACTGAAGCCAACCTTAATTCTGTAACAAAGCCAAATAATAATGTGACTACATCGAGTCAAAAGGACGAGAATCATGGAAAATTTAGTAACGATAGCAGTACTTCTGCAATGTTTTTTATTCGTAAGACAGACTTTGAAAAAGCCGGCGGTTTCGATGAAACCTACGACGGCTACGGGCTAAACGACGAAGATTTTTTCACCCAATGCCGCGCGCTTAACTTTTCAATACACGACCTCTCCTTACCTTCATACTCTCCAGCACGTGAGACTGCGCAGTGCCCAGTAAACCACCTGCTTGATTTCGTGCATAATGCTCAACTATTTCGTGACAAATGGGGTTACTACCCGCGTAAAGATATTCTTCAAGCCTATGCGGAAAAGGGACTGATAAATTTAGACTTTGAAGAGAGCGCAATTCGCGTCACCCGATTGCCTTCTGATGACGAGCTAAATGCTGAGTTAAATGTTGAGTCAGATGTGGAACGCGATGATGAAAGCGTTCCAAAAAGTAATGTCCCTGCTAAACGCTTGGAGCGTGCCACAAAAAAGCCAAGTAATGCTGAAGTTCCGCTATCGGCCGCTGACACAAGACGAGAGAATAACGCTCTCCCCTCTTACGCACCAAGCACTATTGGTACTCCGGCTCTTCACGGGTATACCCTGGCGCAATAGCGAGATTATCCGTATTTGCCAAGCTCGCGTGATTTTTAAGCCACAATTGATATTCTCCGGTTCTTAAGCTTGCAAATTTTGTACAATCCACATTCCATCGGCGCAACAAGTACCCAGCCATTGCCGCCCGTACGTTAAGTGTTAGCATCCCTTCTTCCATTGCATAATCAAGCTCAATTGCAGTGGGGTGTTTAATATTTTTGGGGTGCGGTACGATTTCTAATGGAATGATTCTCTGCCAAGCCTCATCACTTTCTTTACATTCGTTAGCCTCTGGAGTTTCTTTTAACGTCACCTTGCTAATGCGGGTTAAAACAAAATCACGAAAACTTTGCGACTTGCGGTCGAAAGCACGAACATGCCAACGCTGGCCGTTATCAACAATACTGTGAGGTACAAGCTCTCTTGCGCCAGAGCCACTGCTTAACGATGTATAAATAACGCTTATTGCTTTGTTATTCACAATGGCTTGCACTACCTTAGCCACAACAAATATGTCAGGAACATTTAAAGACGAAGCACTTTCAACGGGAAAATGAATATCGCCAATGGCATCGAACCCGTCTGATATATCGTTAGCTAGCTTTACAAGCGTGCGCTTTGCATCGTGCTCAAATAGCGGGTTGAAATTTTCCGTTTGAAAGTAGCGTTTTTCCTGTGTGGAATATACTAAATTTTCTGGAGCCAGCTCTTTGTATAACGTGAAATCACGAGAGCCTGCAGACAAGCCTACCTCAAACCGCGTAATGAGATCTTGTCGGTGGATCGCGCCTTTAAATAGCAAACAAAAATCGATGTACGCCAGCCGTTGGCGTTGTGAAAATGAAATAGACTCAAGCATAATGAATACCCAGTGTTTTTTTAAACAGTGTGGTTTATTTTAAGCCGCGTGTAAATATAAACTTTACTGTTATATGCCCAAATTTCGGCTTTACTCTCATACTTTAGAAAATAAAAAAGCACCTAAAAAGGTGCTTAATACTTGGTTTGAGTTTTCTTAGCATTTTAACGCTGGTTAATGTCTTAGCCTGCGCTCAAGTACCCTCAGAATCTCAACTTTGGTAGCTTGCCAAGAAATTATCGAAATCTTGTTGGAAAGCGTCTTTTAAGCGAAGGCACTGCTGAGATTCATCTTGCATAATCTCTACGCCGCGTGACATGCCTTCATGCTTGCTCATAATATCAGCGTAAAACGCATTCGCCATGTTCAAGTTTTCAACTGAGCATGTCGATGACACGTACTCGGGCATACTAGAAACATGATAGTCAGGCATTTTTTTCAACAAAGCCTCTTTATTTTCATTAAGCCATTGATAAAGCAAGGTGTGATCGTCTAGGTTTCTGGCCACTCGTGTAACCATGTATAGAGCATTAGCTGGCGTTACATTATCGGTTAGCGCTAAATCTAACATTTTAAAAACCAGCTCTTTATCATCAAAACGCATGGAATAAAGTAGCGTTCGTTTTACGTTAGGCAACTGCGCCTTTTTAAATGCGCCTAACAGGTCAGCAAACCATTTTTCACTATTTTCTTTTGCGCTATTTTTTGTGGCAATAGCGATAGCCGTCGCCGCTATCCCAGATGGAACGCTTGTAGTATCCGCAATGTATTGCTTAGCCAGTTTCTCGCTTTTCTTAACAAGCATCTCGCTATCAGCATACATACCTAGTAATCCATAAAGCTGATTGCGAAGACGTATTACATCTGAAGAGTCGGTATCTTGTTGATTTAGGGTTAAAGCATCTAATAGCGGCATGTACGTTTTATTTAACAGGGCCGCATAAGCCTCATCGTTGTTATCATTGACCAAATAATCGAACTCTTGAAGTACCCCTACAGCAGCTATCGTCACCGCCGGGTCGTCATCACCGCTCAACGTATTCAGCACTTTCATTACGCTATCAACCCCTACCTCATCGGCATTTAACAGAGCTTGGTAGTTATACAGCACGTTTTTCTTCTCGCGCTTATTTAGCGCATCAATGTTGGCAAGCAAGTTATCTAGCTGCTTTTGAGGTACTGACCAACGAAAATAACCTGTAGCGTTGTCGTTCGGATACACCCAGTCTGCCTCGGCTAATTGCGGCAGCACAGTCGTTGTTTTATCAATGAAAACAATTTCACTTTTAATCTCATTGTTCACTTGATAAGTCAGTTTAAGGGGAATAGCCCAAGTTTGTTCTTCAACCGATGCCCCTGCATAGTGAAAACGGGACTGAGTCACTTTTCCGCCATCAGTAATGTGAATGACAGGATAGCCTGGTTGCTCTAGATAGGCTTTCATCATTGCACTTAAGTTGAAATCTGAAACGCCATCTAGTGCACGCCAAAGGTCGTCGGCGACGGTATTGCCCCATGAATGGGTTTTCATGTAATTGCGAACGCCTTTACGGAAGTTTTCTGTTCCAATAAGCGACTCAATCATTTGCAGAATAGATTCACCTTTTGAATAGTTAAGACCAAGACCATCCATTACGTCAGGTTGACGCTTCACCACTTTCTTCACCGGCTTAACAGTAGGGCTAGCGTCTGCACCAAAGGCGCCTTCTTGTACTAGCCTATCTGCGTAGTTAAGCTCTGGGTAAAGCTCTTTCATGGTATGACTTGCAGCCCAAGAAGCAAAAGCTTCGTTAAGCCAAAGATCGTCCCACCACGCCATTGTAACTAAATTGCCAAACCACTGATGGGCAAGCTCATGAGCAATAACATTTAACGGTGCAGAGCGCTCAGTAACGCTTGGGTTATCAGCGAGAAGCAGTAAGCTATCGCGGTAGGTTATCAAACCTACGTTTTCCATTGCACCATGAGTAAAGTTGGGTACGGCAACGAAATCCAATTTTTTATACGGATACTTTATGCCAAAGAAATCTTCTAAGGACGCTAAAATTTCAGGCGTGTGCTTTATCACAAATTTGGTTTTATCAACGTAACCTTTAGGGACATAAATACGCCCTGGTACAGATAACCCTTCCATTTCAGTGCTGTCGAACGGCCCTACGGTGTAGGCAATAAGGTAAGTTGGCATAGGTTTGGTTTTTTCAAAGGTAACCGTTTTTACACCATCGCTAACGGTTTCTGTTTCAACTGGCGTGTTCGATACCACCACTTGATGTGCCGGAGCACTGATTGTCATTTGATAAGGAATTTTAAATATTGGCTCATCGAAACTGGGAAATGCCTTTCTTGCGTGCATATCTTCAAATTGGGTAAATATGTAATTGCTATCCTCAAAACGCGATAGGTACATGCCGTCTGATGAGGTATTTACCTTACCTTCAAAGGTAATTTGCAACGTATACTTACCAGGTTCAATAAGTGTCTCTGCTGCTCCCCAATTAATATCAAAATCGCTTTGCGTAACGTCAAGGGAAAGAACTTCATCTCCTTGTAATAAAGCAGCAGATATTATGGACAAGTCGTGTTGGTAAAACCCTACTCTTTTTGTAGGCGTATTCACCGTTACCTCTATGTCTGTGGTGCCTGAATAATTTGGCTTATCGGGGTCTATATCTAGGTGAATACTTTGAAAAGTAGGCGTTACCGAAGAGGGCAAACGATATTCCACGTCTGCTGCTAGGGCTGTATTGCTTAATAAAGCGTTCAGCGCAAACAGATTTAAAATAAGTACCAGTGCAGCGCCGTTTAAGAGCGCAGTCATTCGTTTCATTTTTATTATTCCATGCGTAGAGCAACACAATGACGTGGTGCAACAATTTATTTATCGCCTAGGATAAAGGCGCATTGCGTCTATCGCAATGCGCAGTGTGTAAAAGTAACGATGCAAATTGTTACGGCAGGTTTCAAATATGCCGGTATTTTTTTTGGGGGGGGGGAGATTTTTAAAAACGATAGCGACGAAGCTGAGCCTGCATTTGCCTAATTTGTTCAACCAGTTCATTACAGCTTATTGCAACTTCCTCTGCGTAATTACTGTTTGCTTCGCCCACCGCTTTAATACTGTCTACACCTTGTATTACATTCCTAGCCACTTCCTTTTGACCTTGTGCAGTCTCAGACGCTTCATTGTTCAACTGCGTTATTCTTGCAACTGCACCTAAGGCCTGTTCAAGAGATGTACCTGCATGTTTTGTCACTTCCAGGGTTTTAAATGCCGTGTCTTTGTTATGGTTCATCTTCGACGCAGCTTCTCTACTTCCTTGTTGTAAACGTTCAATCATTATTCTTATTTCTTCGGTAGATTGCTGCGTTCTACTTGCTAGGGACCGAACCTCGTCAGCAACTACAGCAAAGCCCCGTCCCTGTTCCCCGGCTCTGGCGGCTTCAATAGCAGCATTTAGGGCCAACAGATTAGTTTGCTCAGCAATATTTCTTATCACTTCCATCACGCCACTAATTTCTTCGCTTGCCTGCGCGAGTTCATTGATAACCTTCACCGAGGCGTCTACATCATTGGCCTGAGCCTGTATATCTTCGATAGTTTGCGCCAGCACACTGACACTGGTTCTGGTGTCCTTATCTGCGGCATTGGCAGCGTCGCTTGAGCTCAGGATCCGTGAGGAAACGCTGTCGGTGTTCTCTTGAAGAAGCGTAATAGCATAGTCTATTTTATCGGTTTCTTCTGAAAGCAAGGATACAGACTCACTTGAACGTTCCGCAGTTGAGTTTAGCCGCTCAGACTTTGTTAGCATTCCCCCCGTGGCGGCATCTACGTTTTGTAATGTCTCCTGCAGCTGACCAAGCAATTTGTTAAACGCCCGTGCCATAGCGCCAAATTCATCGCTGCGCTTTCCTTCAAACCTAAACGTGAGGTCACCTTCTCCAGAGGTTAAATTTGTTACCACGGCAATAAATTCTTCTAGCGGACGGCCGACGATGTATTTTACTAGCAGCCAAATAGTGACAAGCACGCCTGCGCTGGCAACAATTACTTTGAGGATGACTGCAAAAACAGCAGCACTAATTAGCGATGATTTTTCACTTTCTGATGCAACAAGTATAATGTCGTAACCCCATGCATCAAAAGGCACTATAGTCGTAGACCAGTCGTCACTATTATTTAAAGCGGCCTGCACCGTCTTCTCATTCACATGAGAAGAATGCATGCGAATATTGCCTTTACCGTCTCTAAGCGCAACGAACCCCTCTTCCAGTAAGTGGCTCTTTTTTATTGCATCTTCTAACACGTTTAAATCTGCAGAATACCCTACATACCATATTCCAATAACGCGACCTTGTGCATTAAACATAGGCTCATAGCCGGTAAGATAAGGGCTTCCGAGAATGTCTACAGCGCCATAATAGGCTTTCTGTTGCTCTATTTGTTTTATGGCTTTTCCGGTAGGGGCGAGTTTGGTACCTATAGCTCTTGCACCGTTTTTAATCACATTGGTGCTAACGCGAATGTAGTCGTCTCCGGTTTTACTAAATAATGTGGCCGTCCCTCCCATTACTTCTGTAAGGCCATCAACCAATGAGAAATTGTTCGCTTGTGCTTGAGAGCCCAAGAACAATTGCTGCGCAGCAGTATTGTTTACCGTTACTGTTCCGCCGTGACTGGGGGCTCCAATTTCAGCTCCCCGCTGCTTGAGTAAAGACATACTGCTTTTCACTTTTTCTAAAACAATTGCGTCGGTAACGGTGAGTATATTCACGAGCCTGTCTGCAGTACTTTGTTTTTGCGACTCTATTTGCTTCAACACGCTGGAGGACGTGGTGACTACAGTAATGATGGCGATCAATAATGCCAATAACGCAATAACAGAACAAATGGCTAGCAAAAATTTCCGCTGTATCGACATGTTTTTCTCACTTATTGGGACTTTCTAAGAGGGCAACATCCTTTGTTGGTTCTATCCATATACTTAAATTTAGGTAAGTTTTTCAATAGAGCAAATTTTTTTAACATTTACTTCATATTTACTTTGCCCCCAATCATCTTAAGTGCTGGCGCGCCGCGAATAAGTGCATCTCGAGCAAACTGTTGATTGCAGTTAGGACAAATTCCCTCGCTCATTGTGTAGTCCTCTACAATCCTTTCTTTAAAACATTTTACTAACGCTCCCTTTCCTCCTTTTTTATATTTATAAAGTTGTTCTTTGCATTTTGCGCAGTAAATTTGAACCGTTTTTTGTGGCCCCTTTTTACGTGGCTTAGCCATTAACACCTCGCTGTTGGCAAGAGCAGGAATAAAAAAGGAAAATTGCTACCATTGTAGAATCGTGCTCAGCCTTTGTTCTCAGTTACAATAATGAGAGTTTAATCTTTTAGCACCGTCTAACCAATGCTGGGCCTTTTATATTTTGGGTCTATACTTAGTTGGGCCTGACCACAATTATTTTAAGGTAATTTCAATGAAGTTTATTATTGCGCTGTGTTTATTTTTATCAGCACCTGTATTTGCGGGCACAGCAATTATCATCAATAGCAGCAATACATCCGGTATTGATCTGGAAATGGTAAAGCGAATCTATCTAGGTAAGGCAAAGGCATTTCCAGACGGCAGCAGAGCGATACCACTGACATTTGAACAAGGCAACGGACTGAGAGATACATTCAACAAAGATGTCCTTGGTAAATCTGAATCTCAATACTCTGCATTTTGGTCAAAACTCGTTTTCACGGGCCGCGGAACGCCCCCTGAGATGATAGCAAGCGAAGAAGAAATGTTGACACTTGTCGCTAATAACCCTAATACCATTGGATTTGTTGATGAAAGCAAAGTCAATGAGACAGTTAAAGTTGTAGGCACCTTCTAGTTGATGTATGTGGCGTCATAGGTAGAGCTTTCTCGATACTTTTTCAGTCATTCCTCAACAAAAAATGCGCAGTGTATTAAATAGCAAACAAATAGCCTTTACTACTAATACACTGCACACGATATTTTTTACCTTTTCGGTTAGTTAGGATAATCCGCATAATAGTTGATATTAGCAAAGGCCATAATAACGTCCTTTGCGAAATCGACCCTTGGGTTTGATAATGCCCCTTTTTTCCACACCAAATATAGGTCATTTTCAGGTCCATCTGCGCCCAATTGAATAAGCTCCCCCTGCTGAATACCTTCCTTGCATAGGTAGTCTGGCAACACCGAATAACCAATACCTGACTTAACAATTGATGCGATTGCGCGGATATCCGGGCAAATCGCCGCCACTGCCGATTCGCATTTGGCATTAAAAACATCGGCAAAATATCGTCGAATAAGAGGAAGCTGCTCATCGTAGGCTACCACCTTATGGGAATTTAACAGCGAAACGGTAACCTCCCGCTCACCAATCAATTTTCCCTGTACTCTATTCATGACCAAAATAAGCTTTTCTTTATCGAGTTTTTGATATTCATACATTTGAGATGTAGGTTCTGAGGCTGTAATAGCAAGTTCTGCCACATCGGTTTCAAGCAGACCGTAGATATCGGTTTTATTTCCAGTGTGAATAACCAGATTTACCCTATCTGCTTGAAGCAGGTTGGCAAGAGTGGGCCCTGCTACCGAACTAAGATATTCAGCAGGTCCAGCTAGATGTAGCGTACCATGGTCTGTAGAAGCTCGACTGCGGATAGAAGCTACTTTTTGCTCTAAAATATCTATATGACTTGCGACTTGAAGCGCTAAATCATCGGCAATAGGTGTTGGCTCAACACCTCGAGCTTTACGAACAAATAGCTCTTTGCCAACAATAGATTCCATAGCTTGAATGTGCGACGTGACTGCAGGTTGTGACATATGCAGCCTTGATGCTGCTCTGGTGATGTTACCACTGCGATAAACTTCAACAAATGTTTTCAACTGGGTGAGGTATGACATAACCGACCTATCAGATTTTTGATGGCTGACACTAAGTTATCTGACTTCTTACACTTATCAAATAGCTTTACTATGTTTGCAAGTTAACACATTGAAGGATTTTCTGTGAAAAAGACATTACCAATACTATTACTCGTGCCCGCTGCATTAACATCGTTAAATGCTTTTGCCCATGGTGAAAATGCGCACACAGACGAAAAAGGTAACGTACTCGTACTGCTGTCTAGCGAAGATACGATGCAGCTCACCAATGGAAAAACAGAGCCTACGGGATATTATTTAAATGAATTCGGTGTACCGGCAAAAGCCTTAGTAGAGGCGGGATATCACCTAGTACTTGCTACGCCAAAAGGCAATGCGCCATCGGTAGATAAAAAATCTGTGGTACCTCAATATTTTGGTCAAGACGAAGCCTACATGCAGACAATAGAAAACTTTGTCGCCTCCCTTGACGGTATCAACGACACCCTTTCCCTTTCAGAAGTTATAGACGCTGGCCTTGAGGACTATAAAGGGGTTTTCATACCGGGGGGGCATGCTCCACTTATTGATTTAGCTAACAACCCTGAAGTTGGGCAAATATTGAAGCATTTTCATGCCTCTGAAAAACCTACAGCGGCAATATGTCATGGACCAATCGCACTTTTATCTGCGCAAGATGAGCCACAGGCATACAACATAGCAATGAAAACCCAAGGCTCGGCCAACGCCAACAACTGGATTTATGCAGATTATAAAATGACGATATTTTCAGAGGCCGAAGAGGAAGTTTTTGAAAGTTCATTAGAAAACGCCAAGCTTTTATATTATCCGTCAGACGCAATGGCTACGGCCGGCGGCGATATGAAATACAGCAAAATGTGGACGCCGAACGTAGTGGTAGATAGGGAACTGATTACAGGCCAAAACCCTTTCTCTGACAAATTGCTTGCAGAGAAACTTATTGAACAACTAGATGAACAAGACTAATAGGACGATTGATACATATGCTTAACTTTACGTTTAAAAACCAAACTGAAATTCTTTTTGGAAAAGGACAACTTAGCGAAGTTTCGTCTCGTTTACCTAAAAACGCTAAGGTGCTTTTCTTATATGGTGGAGGCTCAATTAAGAAAAACGGTATTTACGATAAAACCATTGACGCTCTTGGAGATGCAGAGGTTGTTGAGTTTAAAGGCGTAGAGCCCAACCCAGAGTTTTCTACTTTAATGAAAGCTGTCGATGTTGCCAGAGACAACCAGGTGAATTTTATATTAGCAGTGGGTGGCGGTAGCGTTATTGATGGCGCAAAGTTCATTGCAGCAGCAGTTAACTTTGCCGGTGATCCTTGGGATATTCTTATTAAAGAGGCGCCGTTTGAAAACCCGTTACCCATAGGAGCAGTGCTTACATTACCCGCAACAGGTTCGGAAAGTAACGGTAATTCTGTTGTGAATCGCAAAGAAACATCGCAAAAGCGCGCATTTTCTTCAGAGAAAGTACAGCCAGTATTTGCTGTACTGGATCCAGAATTCACTTACTCATTACCACCCCGTCAGGTGTCTAATGGTGTAGTAGATGCGTTTGTACACGTAATAGAGCAATACCTTACTTACCCTGTTAACGCTCCCCTACAAGACCGTTTTGCTGAAGGTATACTGCAAACGTTAGTAGAGGAAGGTCCTAAGTCTTTGGCAACTCCAACAGATTATGACGTAAGAGCTAATGTGATGTGGTCGGCAACCATGGCGCTCAATGGTTTAATAGGTAAGGGCGTACCTCAAGATTGGGGAACTCACATGATTGGCCACGAGCTTACGGCACTTCATGGTTTAGATCACGCCGTGACATTGGCAATCGTATTGCCTTCGCTTATGTACGTTCAGCGCGATAGCAAAAAAGAAAAGCTGCTGCAGTTAGGTGAGCGTGTATTTAACATCACTGAGCAAGATGAAGCCAAGGCTATCGATTTAACCATAAAGGCAGTTCAAGACTTCTTTGAAACCATGCAGGTTAAAACTCGACTATCTGACTACGACATCGATAAATCTGCTATTGACGGTTTGGTAGAAAACCTTGAGCGCAATGGACTAACGGCTCTTGGTGAACACGGCGATATCGATTTAACAAAGGCAAGACAGATACTTACACTAGCAGCTTAATGCTGCTCTGCTAGCTTGAGTCTGCGGCTTAAGCCTGCGAACTATGAGCCTGCAAGCCGTAAGCCTGCTCGCTGATATTCTGTAAATTGGAATATCAGCGAGCGTTTTTATTTATAATTCGCACCTTAAACTTTTGAGTCCCACCTTACACCTAGTGAAACCTCTGAGTACTGCTTAAAACTAAAGCCCCTCTTGCATTTTCTTCATTTACGATTAATGTTGTTACTATCAGTTGTGAAAAGACACCTTAATGCACCAAGGAAAGGCTTCTCGAAATAAATTGGCATCGAATGTTGCTGAAACTGAGATAAGACGTCGTCGTCTTATCCAGACCTGCTTTGCAGCAAGCTTAGGGCTATTTGCTGCGTTGTTTTTTGCGCGCAACTCAGCATTCTTTATCATGTTAATTGGATTTATCGCTTTACTTACCACCTCGTTAATGGCGCTTTATCGGTATAGCAGCTCCTGCAATTATCTTTTTCTTGGTACTGTTTCTTCAATACTATTCGCCCTTTGTGCAACGGGTGCAGGTGTATTCGATTTAGCTATGCTCGGGTTACCCGTAGTTATCATTTTTTCTGCGATGCTCGGTAACAAACGTCTATTTTTATCTGTGCTTTCATTAGTATCAATACAATGCTTTGTTTTAGCATGGCTTGAGTTAGAGGGAATAGTCGAGCCCAATACGCCGGTTCTCACATGGTCTCACGTCAGTTTTATATTTATTATTTTCTCTGTTACCGGCTTTAGCGTATATGTTTTAGTGCAAGATATTCGCAAACTTATTGAGTCACTAGTAATTGAAAACGCGAAGGCCGAAGAAAGTAAACAGCAAATTCAACATTTAGCCCTGCACGACCCACTTACTAATTTGCCGAACCGCGTGTTAGGAGAGCGACTATTAGTGTCAATGCTCAACGAGCATCAAGCATCGCCAAATAAACTCGCCATGTTGTTTATCGACCTAGATAATTTCAAACCAATTAACGATGCATTAGGTCATGCCGCCGGTGATGATTTTTTGAAAAAAATATCGCAAACCATTGATCAAAACCTTCAAAAAGACCAGTGTCTCATTCGTTTTGGCGGCGACGAGTTTATTGTTCTTGCCCCCAACATGAGCGATAAGAAAGAGGTAGATACGCTTAGCAAGCAAATCATTCGATTATGCTCAACAGAATATAGTATTAATGACGCTAGAGTTGTGGTGTCGGCTTCGATAGGTATAGCTTGCGCTCCAGACGACGGCCTAACCTTTAAACAGTTATGTCGCAAAGCGGACGTCGCTATGTACGAGGCAAAACGCAAAGGCCGCAACCGATTTGAATACTACAATAGTAAACTTGATGAACACAGTGACAGAGTATTTTCCTTACTGCAAAAGTTAAGGCCCGCCATACTTAACAATAAACTTGAGGTGTATTTTCAGCCCCTTATTGACCTTCACAGTGACACTATTTGCAGTATGGAGGCACTAGTCAGATGGCCCCAGGAAGATGGAGCCATGATTTTTCCCGATCAGTTTATTCCTGTCGCGGAAAGTAGTGGTTTAATTAATAAACTTGGCGCTTTTGTGCTAGAGGAAGCCTGTCGCTTCTGTGCTCATCAGCACAGCATAGGGAATGACAAATTAACGGTAGCGGTAAACCTGTCTTTTTCTCAGTTCCGCGATAATTCACTGCCCGGTATTGTCGAATCCGTTCTAAAGAAAACCGGATTGGCTGCAAACTTCCTCGAACTAGAACTCACTGAAAGTATATTAGCCGATGAGCAGGGCAATATATCTACGCAACTCGAACAATTGAAAAAGTTAGGTGTGCAGTTTGCTATTGATGATTTTGGCACGGGATATTCCAACTTAAATTATTTGCGTTCTTTTAACGCTGGAAAGTTGAAGATAGACAAAATTTTTATTACTACCCTTGGCATCGACGAAAAACACGAAATGTTGGTATCGGCTATTATTAACATGGCAAAGAGCCTTGATATGAAAGTTGTTGCAGAGGGTGTGGAAGGCGATGCTGCAAAAACAAAATTAATCGAGCTTGGATGTGATATTGGGCAAGGTTACCTGTGGTCTAAGCCCATACCAGAGTCTCAATTCAATGAGCTGTTAAAAGTAGAAAGGCAAGCAAACGACCTGCATTTAACATTTGATGAGAGCCCTGCAACATAATGAATTCGCTGGTATAAGAAAGTTCTTAAACCCTGCCTTTACGCATAAAAAACCTCAAGAGTGATTACGCGCCTTAATAAACATGACAAAGTGAAACCATTACGACTGTATTACGTAACAATAATAAAAGCGTGAGCAGTTAAAATGAGTGAATCAGTAATATTAGTAAATTCGACGGGAAATAAGGTGGGTACCTGCGAAAAGCTCCAGGCTCATCGTCATGGCTTATTACACCTTGCGTTTTCGCTTATGGTTGTCAGGAAAACCGAAAACGGCTTTGAACACTTACTTCAACAAAGGGCCACGGATAAATATCACAGTGGCGGCAAGTGGAGCAATGCCTGTTGCTCTCACCCTCGTGAGGGAGAAAACCTTGATAGTGCGGTTAAACGCAGAGCCTTTGAAGAATTAGGCGTTACGCATTTGTCTAACCCTGAGTACATTGGGGCGATGACGTACAAAGCTGAACTCGATAACGGCCTGACAGAGCATGAGTACGACCATATTTTTGTTCAATACTGCGATAATGATACCTTGCCTCTAGCACCTAACCCTGATGAGGTTTGCGCCACTAGATGGGTAAACGAAAGCGATATACAGGCTGAATTAACACATTCTCCACAACGCTACACTGCTTGGTTTGCCGAACTGCTAGAGAAATTTATTGCAGCTAGAAATGTCAAAGCCCCAAGCAATGCGTAGTTCTCAATGCTCAGCGCCTATTAATTAGCGCCTAGGACGATATTGAGTGAGTCGCATTGCCCGACACATTGCCCAAAAAACGCTCACAAAAATAAGTCAGCATCACATGGGGTACGGTAACGGCGAATAAGCCAATAAAAATAAGAGGGTAGTAGTTGGCTAAACCATTTAAGTCAGATAGGTAAATGTGCGCAAAAGCATATAGAACCAGCGTTCCCACCATTGGAAGCAACGTGACAGCTAACAACTCTCGCCACCGCATATCCATCTTATTTTTGATTAAAACAGTGTGATACACCGAGTGAATAACGCAAAAATAAATAGTGAAGTAAATGAGCGGCGGCAATAAGCTAGCACAGGCTAATAGCATCATCATATTTCCCACTTTCCGTGTTTCTACCTTTCCCTTTAGCCAATAGTAGAAAACTGCCACTGCACAAATGAACGTGACAACTTGCATCATCAATACAATAACGACAGAGTGTCTAGCAGGCACAAATAGCCAACCAAAAACACCTTCTAGTTGCGATGAGTAGAGTAAGGATGGCGCAGTGACAACAATGAGACCAAAACACCATGAAGGTTTAGTAAATGTTTGCTGCCAATCATGCCTAAAGTGCGCGGCACCAATAATAAGAAAGGTGACAAGGCACAACGTTGGCATTATTACCCAAGCAGAAAAAGCAGCTACAACAACAAGAGAGTAAACGGTAACTAAACCCGCCAAGCGTCTGCCCGGTTTTCCTTCTCCCCAAGAAACAACACTTTTACACGCACTTGCCCTGCTTAAGGTTTTAAGCATGATTATGTCTAGCGCACCGTGGGGCATACCCAAAGCAAAGATAACCACAAGCGCTACAAGGCCTATTGTGTTCTCGGATACTTGGGGCGCCGCATACCACAATGCAGTAAACAAAATACTGACTATCGCAAAGTTGTTAAAAAGCTTTTGAGTTTGCATTTAATGCTCAGGGGTGATTAATGCTCTTAAAAATGGGCGCTTGGGCATAGCGTTAATCATTGCCAACATATCCTTGAAAGATGCGCTTTCCGACATAAAGCGTGCAAACGCTCCCGCCTCTATATGTTGAGCCATAGCTGAAAACAATTGCGGAGCACGTGCCATATCAGTACGCATTACTTTCAGAAAAACACTGTCTAGTTTTGTATAAAGCGAGGGAACAGCGCTTTTTGTAAAGACTATTTGCTGACGATGCGTATCCTTTGCGCCTGAATTTTCACGCTGGATAGCGTTATTACATATGACAGCTGCCGCGTATTTTGCCCACCGCTGAATGATCATAAATGCATATCCAGAAGAAGCTCTAATCATATTACCTCTTACGCCTATACTTTCCCAATTGCCCACTTTGACTGGCTTAATACGCGTATCCATGGGCAGTACGCCTTTCTCCCAGCGCTCGATTGTAGTTTCGTTGCCAATATTCGTACCGTACTTTCCATCTGCAATAATTTGCTCACATGCTGACTGCATATCAGAGAGACTTTCTTGTCGAGTTGAAAATCGAGTTAGCTCTATAAGCGCGCTGTGAGCGTTAAAAGGCAAGATGTAGGTGAACTCAAAACAATGATTATCTGCAACCATGTTTTTCATAAGTGCTGCACTATTGGAGTCGAAGATTGGTGACGCTGAAGTTACCCACGCCCCTGAGAAGTACTGATTGATTATGCTTGTATTAGGTGCCTTGTTGGGTACTTTATTAAGTGCTGCGTCAGGTGCAGTGCACTGCCCTGCACTATCAAAGCCGAGATCCGCCGACACTCGCTTTCCGTTAAGCATTATGGCTACACCTTCTTCACAAGCAGTGTCATCACTATCTATCTGCTCACAGTCTGTGTTCCAGTGCCACTCAATATTAGAAGTCTTGGTTAATTTGCTTAGTGCATATTGATAAAAATCTTCTGCTTTTATGCAGCAGTATGACTCATCAAAAGATGATGTCTTGTGCTCAAATTCCTCGTCGTCACTGGAGAAGCTCCACGTCAACCAGCGTTTTGCTATAAGCGCACGCATAGAGTCTGGTAAATTCTGGTCTCCCCAGAAGCACCATGTCTTTTGAGTGTCGGGCTTTGGAAGCTTGTCGACAACCAAGATTTTCCCCGTGTACCCCTGCTCGACCAACGCGAGCATGAGCGATGTGCCGGCTAGCCCAGCCCCACGAATAATAATATCTACACGGTCGGCATTCATAGATAGGTAGTCATCAGCGGTTAATCACCGGTAATACTATTTGTAATGCTGTAGGGCTGTAAATCCGAGATTGCTGACTGAAGGGTAGCTAATGGAGGAACAGTTTCTCTTTCGAAATCTGGATAACCACCTCGAAGTAAAATTGACGATGCAATAAACACTTTTTTTGAAAGCTTTACGTGAGTTCTGCCATGCCAATATGCATATTTATGATGCTTCGCTAATTTCACGCCTATTTCTCGGTAGACAGATGCAGCAATCGCAATAGCGGTTCGGCTTTTCTTAGGTAGATAAGTTAACCCCTGCCAACCGCTGCAATAATACGACTCGCTGAGTGTAAGCAGTCGTTTTACTGCTTCTACCACTTTGTTTTGAGTCGCTTCACTGTTTTTTACTATTTCTTGCGCACTGACATCGCACCACTGGCGGGGAATATAGCGACGTCCCATGACTGCGTCTTCAAAAACGTCTCTAGCGATATTGGTGAGTTGCATAGCTATGCCAAGGTTAGTGGCATGAGGTAAGCCTTCCTCGTCAGCCCCTAAAATTGGACACATCATTAAGCCAACAACCCCTGCTACGCGGTACGCATACCTGATGAGATCATACTCTGTTTCAAATTCTACGGTGTAGAGATCTTGCTTTACCCCTTCGATAAGCTGAATGGGCAAGGTGGAGGAAAACCCCAACTCTTGCTGTAGCAGCAAAAAGTCTGAAGTATTAGAGCAAATATGGGTGCCCGACTCTAATGCGTTTTGAATGTTATTAAGTTCCACTTTTGCTTGGGCTTTATCGCTACTTTCATCAGCTATGTCGTCAATCCATCGGCAAAACGCATAAAGCCTAGCGGCCTGAGCTAATTTGTCCTCAGGTAAAAAATAGCCCGCGAAACGAAAAGACTTCCCGTGCTTGGCTAAGGTTGCTAGTGCTACTTCACTATTTGACATTTACACTTTCGCTTTGCAGTTCAGGCGAGGTGGATAACGAAGGACGGTGTGTGGAATGACTCTTGCGCTTTACCGGGTGCGTTAACACCTCTGGTACTAGTCGTTCAACTACCTTTGCCGAGGAAAGCACACCGGGGAGACCTGCTCCGGGATGAGTCCCCGCGCCACATAAGTAAAGGTTGTCGATACCCTCACTTTTGTTGTGAAATCTAAACCATGCAGACTGAGTTAAAGTTGGAGCAATTGAGAAACCTGCTCCTTGTACGCTAAGGTAATCCTCTGAGAATTCTTGCGGCGTCATATCAAACTGTTCAACCACACATTCGCTTAGCCCAGGCATAATTGACGACTCGAGGGCTTGAATAATTTTGTTGGCGTATTCTTCGCGAATGTCATCCCACTGAGTCCCAGCAGAGAGGTTAGGAACAGGTGATAGAACATAGAAGCTGTCACATCCCTCCGGAGCCATGCTGGGATCTGTGGCTGTTGGTCTATGCAAATATAACGAGAAGTCATCTGCCAACACTTTTTTGTTAAAAATATCATCAAGCAACGATTCGTAGCGCTTTCCTAGCCAGATGGTGTGATGGGCAATATCTTCAAACTTTTTGGTGGTGCCAAAATACAAAACATACAGACCCATAGAGAGTTTCGCGTGTTTTGTCTTAATTCTGGCCGACAATTTTTGGTCTTCTTTTTTTATCAATTTAGAATAAAGGTATTTCGGATCGATGTTTGATACCAGTGTATCGCAACTTATTTCACCTGAATCGCAATGCACTTTGGTCGCTTTTTTATTTTCCGTCTCAATGCTCGTGATGGTGGTATTTAGTTGAATGTTGATACCCTCTTCTTCCATCAACTTTCCTAAAGCTTGTACTAGCGCTCCCGTCCCCCCCATTGCGAAATGAATGGCCCATTTTCGCTCAAGAAAGTGGATAAGGTTATAAATGCAGGTGGTATCAAAGGGGTTCCCGCCAACAAGAAGCGGTTGTATGGAAAACGCTTGACGCAGCTTTTCACTTTTTAAGTGCTCGCAAACTAGCTGCCATACATTTCGATAGCAACGAAGTTTGGCAAGATTAGGAATCTGTTCAACCATGCTGGAGAGCGAATGGAAAGGTCTGTCTGCTAACTGACTAAAACCAATGTCGAAGATAGCTTCAGATTCTTTGAGCAGTTCGAGGTAGCCATTTTCGTCTTCAGGGCAGATGCGCCTTATTTCTTGCAGCGTATCTTCCAATGTGCCGCCGTAGTTGAATGTATCACCGTCAGGGTAAGCAAACTTATACCAAGGCTCTACAGGCACGATATCGATATAGTCTTCTATGCGCTTGTCGAAAAGCTCAAACAGTTCTTCGAATAAGAAAGGGGCGGTAATCACAGTGGGACCGGCATCAAAAACAAAACCATTTCTACGGAAAACGCGAGCACGTCCACCTAGTTCGCTTTGCCTGTCCACTAAAGTAACATCGTACCCCTTAGCTTTCATACGCAATGCTGACGCAATGCCACCGAATCCGGCACCAATCACTACGGCTTTATTCATTTTGGCTCCTACAAACTGCCTTAAAAAGCTGCTGGCAAGCTTCAATAGCTGATGCGCCGCAATTTGCGGGAAGCTCTTTAAGCTCTAACTCGCAGCGCTTCAGCAAGTATTGCGCTCGTGTTTTTGCCAATTCGATAGCTTGGCTGTGATCAGATTCTCGCGCTAGCAAATTAACAATATTAAGCTGACCGTTCGCTAGATCTGCGCGCCAATCATTCATGTCGTCGGCTATTTGATAGGCTATGGCAAACTGTCGAATAGCTTCGCTTGCTCGCTCCACTTCACTTTCATAATTTGCTGCAATTAATGGCAGCGCTAAGGAAAGCTGCAGCAAAGGTCCAGATTTTTCAGCTGCAATCAGCTCAAAATCGGACAGCGACTTACACTGCTGGTGTATGTCTTTGCACTGACCTTCAATGGTTTTCGACACACTGTCGCTCACGCATCGAAGTAATGCAGGAAGTTTATTTATTTCATCAATATCGCTAAGTGCACCGTATGCTTTAGACAGCATAAGATCGCCTGCACAAAGCGCTATATCTTTTCCAAACCGGCTCCAAACAGAAGCCCTGCCACGACGCTCTGCATCGTTGTCTTGTAAATCATCATGCACTAACGATGCGTTGTGAAGAAGTTCAACACAACAGGATAAAGAAAGTGCCATTTTTTCATTTAGCATCAACGCATTGCTTGCATCTAAACAAAGTTTCGCCCTAGTTCGAGAGCCTCCACTTTGTAGGTGGTAACACGCTGCTGTATTTTCTGAAACGGATAAAAACAGCGCTTTTTCTAACGCTTCCATCATCCGCGTATTAATTTTGCTGGTGCTTTTTACTTTGCTTTTGTTCATTTTCACACCCTCGGCCGTTATTTATTATGCTAAGTCGCTCCTTAACTGCATATAACGATAAGCACCAGCTTCTCATGAAGCTGGTGCTTTATCCTCTTAGCTTTTCAGTTTTGCATCACTTTCGTTAGTAGCTGCATACCAAATTAAGAGACCAAATGCGATCTTATTCACTACGTCAGCAAGGTTGTAAACAATGTTCAGTGTATCTGCATCTGCAGCACCCACCATATAACCAAGTACGTAACCAATTGGGTAAATAGCCCAACCTACTGTTACTACCCAGCGCATTGCACCGTAAGCGTATTTCACTGCATCGCTAGCGTTTGCTTCTGCGGCTTTACCTGCTTCGCCTAGGAATACTTCATACAGGATGAAGAACCAACCTAGCATACCGATAACAAAGCCAACTGTTAGGTTCATATAGCCAGCTTCACCGAGATAGCCAGGTACTAGCATTACCAATGTACCGATAAGCAGACGCCAGAAGATACCTGCAGATGCTACGCCAATGGCGCGCAATATTAGGTAAAACTCGATCATAAGTAATGGCACTGTTAATAGCCAATCTATATACCTATAAACGGTTGGTGTTTCGCCCGTGGCTACCCATACATCTCTCATGTAGAAGTAATGCACGGCAGCGATGAAAGTAACCAGCGCCGATACCGTTAATGATGTTTTCCATTTTGCAGTTACGCCCTGAGTTTCCCATAAGAAAAACACAGTAGACGCCATCAACGCCATAGAAATCAACCAGAAAGAAATCCCAACAAAATCATCGGGTTGCAAGTTTGCCGCTGCATGGGCCATGCCTGGAGTCAAAAGCATTAAACCGCCGGTTGCGAGCAGTTTTGTTTTGGTTCCTAGTCGACCCACGTTTTTACACATATCTGATATGGAGCTAAAGTTTTTCATATTTTTTTCTCTCACATTCATCACTTGTTTAAAGTTAACGTCGAGTATTTTAACAATTACTTAACGTACCTTTGATTAATCAATAACAAGGGTTTAGGATCAGAATATAAACAAGAATTGTGCGAATATTAAAAAACATTAATAAAAGTTATACTTTAGGTTAACTTTTTAAACTTTAGACACTTAAGAAAGGGAAATAGATATGAAACTACTGAAATTGGGCGTTGCTGCGGCGATTATCGTCTCGCTCATATCATTGGCATGGTATTTCGTGCGACAGGGGCAGTTTTTGTTGGTGGGAGCACCGACTGCCCTATTACTTATCATTGTGTTCGTCATGATTTTAAGACAAGAACAAGCAGATTGAGCCTTGTCGAACTCATGCCGGTTAACCAACTTGGCCGTCTTGGCTAACAAACTGGACGTTATTCGAAGCCGTGATAGGTAACAAAATCTTTGTTATCTGCTCGGGTTGAACGTACTGCGTTGGCAGGAAAATCAGGGTCTGGGTAGCCGAGCGCAATACAAATCATTATTGCCTCGTCATCTGGGATGTTCGCGTGTTTGTGAACCACATCAGATTGCATGATGCCTTGCCCGTTAATAACGCAACCTAACCCGAGGTCCCAGGCAGCTAAAACAATACCATAAGCTAGTGAGCCTAGACCAAACTGCGTGATCCCAGCAGGCTCTAATTCTTTATCGTACGTTAATACTAATGACACTGGTGCATCGAACTGACGAAAACCGCGCATCATCCATTCCATGCGCTTTTCTTTGTCTTCACGAGTGATCCCCATAACATCAAAAAGCTGAACTGCCACATCAATTTGGCGCTGACGATGTATGCCCTGGTAATCTTCTTTGTATGGAAAATCTCGCTTGTGAGGTTTCCCCGCCAGCGTGTTTTCAGTGTTGCCCTCTCGAATTTTATCTAACACATCCCCAGTGACTACATGAATTTTCCATGTTTGTGTGTTGTAGGAGGACGGTGCCCACTTAGCCGCGTCAATAATAGCCTCGACAGTAGATTTAGATACTGGCTGGTTTGTAAAGCCGCGAACACTTTTTCTCGACGCAGCAAATTCTGCAAAATTCATAGCACTCCAGATTAACTACTTGGTTACATATAATTAACCTAGAGTAAACGGTTAGTATGGTTTGGTGCAATACTGCAAACAGGCATAAACAATTGATTGTTTTTATACATATCTATGCCTGATTAATTGAACTCGCTATGTTATTAACCCGCCAGTTAAAAAACACTTCTACAGCTTAAATTGCCCTACTAAGTCGTTGAGATCGTCCGATAATGACAGCAAGTTATCGGCATTAGTAGATAGCCCCTGCGACGCTTTACTCACGTCTGATGTCGATGCTTGCATGCCAACAATGTTTTTACTAATTTCTTCAGATACCTGATATTGCTGCTCTGCGGCAGTAGCAATTTGGGTAATCTGATTCATTATCTGCTGAACCAGCGCACCTATTTTTTCAAAGGTTTCACTTGCCTCGTTTGACTGCGTAGTTGCTTGCTCCGATTGTTCTAGACTGGTGGTCATTTTAGAAGACACAAACTGCGTTCTTTCTACAAGCTTATTAAGCATGGTATCAATTTCTTCTGTGGCTCCGTGAGAGCGCTGCGCTAGCGTTCTTACTTCATCGGCGACCACAGCAAACCCTCTACCTTGCTCTCCCGCACGGGCCGACTCAATGGCTGCATTTAACGCCAGTAAGTTGGTTTGTTCTGCTATACCTCGAATAACATTCAAGATTTTATTAATATTTTCGCTCTCGTTTTCAAGTTCCTCCGTTGCCGAAGAGGCTTCGCGCATCAGCGTCATCAACTGCTCTACTTGAACCACGGTGTCCTTAATAATTGAGCGACCACTTTGACTGGCACTGTCAGTTTGTTCAGTTGCATCTTGCGTGGATACACAACTACGCGCCACTTCTTGCGCCGCTGCAGCCATTTGATTTGTGGCCGTTGCAGTATGCTCAATAGACTGCTCTTGCTTTTCGCTTGCTTGATTAAGCGATTGGGCAACCGCTTTAAAGTCTTGGGATGAACTGTGTAAGATTTGGGCCTGCGCTTTAATTTGGCCTATAAGTTCACCAATCGAGTTCATAAACTGATTGAAATAATTAGCAAGTTCACCAATCTCATCTCGCGTTTTTACGTCTAAGCGCTGGGTTAAATCACCTTTGCCGTCTGCAATGCCTTTCAGGCTTCGGCTGATATGAAGAATGGGAGCAACAATTTTATTGGCAAGCAGAACGCCAAGCACGCTGCATAATACAAGCATTACAATAAGCACAATCATCATGGTGGTAACTATGTTTCTAGCCGGCGCTTCAATGTCAGAGCTTTCAATGACACCAACAAACTGCCACTTCAGGTTAGGTGAGCGATATTTAGTTACCGTCACCTCGCCATTTTTGGTATCTACAGAAAACGTTTTATCACTTTCAGTCTTCAGCGCCTTATAAAGGGCCAGATTTTGCAGTTCACTTATATTTTTAAAGTTATTGGTTTTATTTCGTGGATCAGCAAGCACAACGCCATTTTCATCCACTAAAATGACATAGCCCGACTCACCTATTTTCACATCATTCACCAACCGAGTCAGCGTATCGAGGGTGACATCGATAGACTGAACGCCAATTACACTGCCATTATTAGCGGTAATTGTGGTGGCAATAGAAATCATGGGGCCGCCCGATATTCCCTGATAAGGCGAAGTAATAATGGCCTCACCGCCTGCTTGCTTAGCCTGCTCATACCAAGGCCGTTTGCGCGGGTCATAATTTGTCATTGGCTCTGCGGGATATTGAATGAATCCGCCAGACTCTGTGCCCATATATACATTCAGTAAATTGGGATGCTTTTCTCGAAACTGCCCGTGAAAGTCGTAAATTGCCTTTTCAACTGCACCGTTAGATCTGGGCGTCATATCAGCAGAGCGGTTGATGTAATTCGTGATTGGCGTATTGGCAGCGGCTTTAACACGCTCATCATCGGCCAAATAACGAACGTGCTCTTTCATACCCTCAAAAAATAGCTCAAATGCATTATCGATTTGCTTTATTTCTTGAGAAGCACTATTGACGAAGTAGTTACGAGATTGTGTAAAGGTTTGTACCGTGGTGGTGACCACCAAAACAATGATGGGAACCGTAACGGCGACTAAAAATGCGGTTATAAGCTTACTTCGAATATTCATCAAAAACTTCTCTTTACTTTAACGTTCTTACAGAATGACCTCAGAGGGCGTCATTTTTATCTTAGCGACTTTTTTACCTTATCAGTAAAGACATGTTTTCGTAAGCGCAGATCACTTTTTATCAGTAAAGGTGCGTCATTGAAAATGGAAATCGAGCTAAAAATGGAAAGAGAACTGAAAAAGATAACCGATGGAAGATAAAAAATAAAAAAAGCGGTAAGGCAATGATTACCTTACCGCTCCCATACATTGTTTATCCCGCTTTATCGCAATGTATTTTGTCGCAATTTATTCGGCTTAATTGAAGACTGCGTTTTATTAATGCGGCGCAATCGCCTTTTAGAATTGCCGAGTATAAAAATCAAAGTGAAACTAAGCTCTAATTTTACTAATAGCGCTATGCACTTTTTCTTTTCAACAACCCTTTCATATCTCTACCATACCGCCTGAAATAACTCTTAATGTCTTCTAGAATTAAATAGTTCAGCGGAACAATGAATAGCGTTATTAATGTGGCGAACAAAATACCAAAACCAAGACTTACCGCCATCGGTATTAGGAACTGCGCTTGAGTCGACTTTTCAAACAACAAAGGCATTAGCCCGGCAAAGGTGGTTAACGATGTTAACAACACAGGCCTAAATCGACGGCCGCCGGCATCATAGACAGCTTTTTTGATTGCCTCTCCCTCTTTGCGCTTTTGATTAATATAATCAACTAACACCAAAGAATCGTTCACTACCACACCAGAAAGAGCCAACATTCCCATAAAGCTAAGCAGAGTTAAGTCCATTCCCATAATCCAATGGCCTATTACCGCACCCACCAAGCCAAATGGAATAACAGACATAACGATGAAAGGCTGGGAGTAAGATTTAAACGGAATAGCTAACAAGATATAAATGAGTATTGCCAGCCCAATACCGCCGACAATGAGCCCTTGAGATGACTCTTGCTGATCCCGCGCTTCCCCTGCCATTTCAAACGTAACACCGGGGTATTGCCCTAGCTGCTGTGAAAGCCAGTCGTTTAGTTCTGACTGAACGAGCGTAAGATCACCATTTTTCTTATCGAAATCGGCGGTAACCGACAGCGTGCGCTGCCTGTCTACCCGTAAAATGCTGTCGGGGCTAAAGCCAGGAATTACGTCGGCAACCTGCCAAAGCGGAACTTCTTGATTTGGGCCTATGCGGATCATCATTTGCTCTAATGTCTCAATAGACTGGCGCGCCTGCAGCGGATAACGCACCATTACGCGCACTTCTTCCCTACCGCGCTGAATGCGCTGAATTTCAAAGCCAAACACAGCTTGCCTTACTTGTCTGGCAACGGTGTTCAAATCCAGTCCAAGTAATCTTGCTTCAGGCTTAAGCTCAAGCTGCAGTTCTTCCTTACCATCAGACAAAGAATCTTCAATATCAAAGACGGCTGCATACTCTGCCATTTTTGTCTTTAACTTCTCTCCTAACGCATTAAGCGCATTTGTGTCTCTACCTTTAAGCTCTATATCTACCGCGGCCCCACCCCAGCCGCCTATTTCGGCACGATAGTTTAGCTGCTCTGCTCCAGCAATCTGTCCAACACGTTTACGCCATTCGTTAACGACTTCTCTGGTTGAAACATCCACGGTACGCTTCTCAGGTGGAACTAAATCTATTTGTACTCGTCCTGTAGTAGAGTTTCGTCCACCGCTTACTGAATAAATATTGCGAATAACCGACTCACCGGTGTCTTCATCTAAATACTCTTCACGAAGCGCTTGGGCATGCCCGGTGATAGATTTCACAATGCGGTCTGTGCTTTCAAACGCCGTCCCTGCCGGCATCACTAAGGTAGCTGTTGCCACCTCGCTTTGCACCCGAGGGAAGAATACAAACTTAGTTTGTCCGCTAGCAATAGAACCAATAATGATGATGAGAGTGGAGAACATTAACATCCACGATGCGTAGCGCCACTTCATAGCGCGGGCCAATAAAGGTTGATACACACGCTCAATAAGTGTTTCAAGAGATTTAGCTATTTTCTTTTGGATTTGAGAAAGTTTTGACGCTGGCTTGTCTCCGCGAGGTTTCACATGCTTTAGGTGAGCGGGCAAAATAAACTTCGATTCAATGAGAGAAAACAGCAATACGGGAATGATGACAAGAGGAATAGCCGCGTACCAACTTCCTCTACCGGTTTGAAACGCTAGAGGTAAAAAGGCTGCTGCGGTGGTTAAAATACCAAAAGTTACAGGCACTGCCACTTCCTGCGTACCTTTAATAGCCGCGTCCAGAGGGTTCTCCCCCCGCTCTAAGTGAGCATACACATTTTCTCCGGTTACAATAGCGTCGTCGACCACTATGCCCAGTACCAAAATAAAGGCAAACAAACTCATTAGGTTTAGGGTTACATCGAACACAGGCATAAGGAGAAATGCGCCCATAAAACTCATGGGAATACCCAAGCAAACCCAAAACGCCACTGAAGGACGCAAAAATAGCGCTAACAGCGTAATCACGAGTAGCGCACCTTGCCATGCACTTGTGGAAAGTGTGGCTAAGCGGGCTTTAATTGGCTCACTTCTATCACGCCAAAAATCTAAGCTTAACCCTTCTGGCATTTGAGTCTGCTTAGCCAGCACGTAGTCTTTTACTGCCTGTGTAACTTCAATAATGCTTTCATCACCGGTGCGAAATACTTCCACTTCCACAGCGGGCATACCGTTGAACCTTGTTTTTAGTGGTGTCTCTTCAAAAGCATCCACAATATTGGCAATGTCACCAAGTTTTAGCATGGTCCCATCTTGCGTGGTAACAATAGGAATGTTGGCATATTCACTTGCATTGTAGGCCTGCCCCCTACTACGTATAAATATGTCACCGCCCTCAGTCTTTAAATTACCCGCAGACACATCAGTAGCATTTTGGCGAATAACCGTAGCTACCTGCTCAAGAGTGAGGTCGTATTTTCTAAGCGCAAGCTCCTGAATTTCAATTGAAATCTCAAACGGCAGCGTACCTCCAACTTCAACTTGAGACACTTGACTAAGGGCTGCCAACTCATCGCGCACGGTGTCGGCTTGACGTCGTAACGTTACAGGGTCATATTCACCGTAAAGCACAACACCAATTGCGTCTCTTCGCCACTGTGGCACCTGAATAAGTAGGTTTTCGGCATCGACAGGAAAATTATTGATTGCGTCGACTTTAATTTTTACATCATCAAGCAACTCTCGTACGTTGTACCCTTCCTCTACCTCAATGGTGACAGAAGCGCTGCCTTCACTGCTTGAAGAATTGAGTTCGCGGATCCCTTCTAAATCCTGAACCGCCTCTTCAATACGGATGGTAATGCCCTCTTCCACTTCTTGTGGTGATGCGCCCGGTAACGACATAGACACTCGTACGCTGCGCTGCTCAAACTCAGGAAATAAATCCACCGGAATATGATTCGAGACTACATAAAGACCCGATATAAGGATTACGGCAAGTAAGATATTTGCCGCTACATCATTTTTAGCAAACCATGCAATCATGTCAGCAACTCCTACTGTGCTTTGCTGTTTTTCGCATTTTCAGCATTATTAGCCTGAAGCGATTTCTGAGCAGCTGATGACTCTGGCAAACTATCGGCTAGCGATTTTACCTTTGTACCATCGGGAATATTAGCGGTAGGGGTAAGTATTAGCTTATCGCTAGGCGTTAAAACGTTCGCACTATTATTCGGCATTTGTTGCGGTGATGCCGACACAATTACGTTTTTATCATCTGTCCAAAGTGGCGTTACGGGTCGCTTGCGCAGCGTTCCGTCGTCCACCACACTCACCATGTTACTTTGTGATACCGCTTGTCTGGGTATAACAAACACGTCGTTAAGTTTTTGACCTTCTACACGGGCACTTAAAAACTGACCAACTCTAAGAGCCGGTCGCTGCTGCGTTGCCTCAAAAGGCGCTTCTACTTGAGCAACAAGAAACAGCATTCGAGTTGTTGGGTCAAACGCCCCTTCGCTTCTCACAATTTCACCATCCCACTGATAAGTTTTGGTGCCAAGATCACCATACAATTTAACTCGGGGGTTCGAAGCATTAGGTGCAGTATTTTCACCTAAATAAAAATATTCTAACTCGGCTGTTTTAATTGGCAGCCTGACTTCGACAACATCAGTACTATAAATAGACGCTATTGTTTGTGAGGGTGAAACCACCTGCCCTACATCTACAGACTGACTTAACACCATGCCATCAAAGGGCGCTTTAATTACTGTGCGCTCGAGATTTAACTTTGCCCCCATCAGCCTTGCTTCAGCAGCCCGAAGCGCTGCTTCTGCAGCTGCCACTTGCGGCTTACGTAAAGCAAGAAGTTTGGCTGCTTCACCTGATGGTTGTTTATTCCATTGCTGAGCAGAAAAATCGGCTTCGGCCAACTCTTGAAGATAAACGACGTTGGCATCGGCAACCGCAGATTTGGCGATATCAACTTCAATTTGAAAGTCGCGATCTTCCAATCTAACAAGCACGTCACCTTTTTTAAATGAGCCGCCAGCTCTAATATTTGGAGCAACCGACACTACACGCCCTGACACGTCTGCTACTAATTCGGTTTGAGTAAGGGGTTGAGCGGTGCCATAAGATTCAATCCACACTTCATAATCTTCAACAGTAAGGTCCATAACATCAACCGCTACTGTAGGCGCAGACTGGCTCCCTCCCCACTTTCTTGCCTCGGGCTTGCTTGCAAACATAGCTTTTACTACCAATGCAGCGATAATCAGAATGACTATGGATACACCGGCATGAATTATCCATGGCGCCTTTTTATTAAAGATTTTTTGTTCATTGTTATAGTTATTGTCAGGGTTGACCATTCTTCTCTCCGCGCGGCAGACGCTTTACTGCAATTGTAAACACGCGAAGAATACGTTGTTTTGTTGAGGAAGGACTATACAAAGCGACAAAAAGTCGAAAATTGAGGTTTAACATTAAGAGCACACCGTATTAACAGGTTAGAGAACGCCTGAAAGCCAGTGCTTTATTTTTTCTTCATCTTTATCAATCATAAACGGCATGGTGAGATTTGAAGGCCTATGCGGGGAACCTGCGTGAACAAATATACTGTTTTCGACAATACCCACCGCTTTGCAGCCGGCCTGCTGAAAAGCCAAGTAGCCCGCCATCATTTCGCCAATCGCATCATGAGTAATGCCTGCAGTTTCTGTGGGACGTTGAAAAAGCACCCAGGCATTTAAATGAGCCGTTAAAGACAGTACATCTCGAGTTAACTCGCGCACGCCATGTAAATTAAACCCTTCGGAATAATCACAAGAGACCGTGTTTTGACTTAAAGACAAGGAATATAAGCCGTGTGCGCTGGATGTAACCATGTTTTCGCTGGTGTACGTTAGTTAGGCTAAAGTATATTTTCAGTTTATTTATAATGCCAAATTAAATAAAGAGTAATAATTCGAACATTTTGACGAAAAGTAAGTGAAAGCGCGGCAAAAGGATTATTTCTTATCGGTTTGCAAATGGAATCTGTAGGTGAATAAAATTTATTCGGTACATCGTTATGTCGTAAACCCATTCTCAGAGCTAATTCATTTACGATTCCTCGGTTAACATAATGTAACGCGCAAAAAGTGAACATAATACTTTCTTTGAGAGAAACAACCATTGTCTATCCAATAAACGGAGAAAGTTATGTTGATGACATATGTGAGCTATGCCGTAATCGCTGGTGGTATTTTCATTTTAAGCTCGTTTTTTTCCCAAAAGCTTTTAGCGAAGTCGAAAGCTAGGAAAGGTGAAATGCAAGGTGGAAGAAAGCTTGTAGCCTTTTTAGCGGGTGCAGGTGTGGTTACATTATTGGGTGCTGCAACAGCTGCTGCAGCAGTCCATACTTCTACAGGCTTTATATTGTAGGAGCAATGGATCGTAAAAACTGCGGTTTCTAAGAGCTTTATTTTTAGGAATTGTGGGCAGCCTAGTAGCGTTTATCTTTAGTAAGGCCAACGCTGGCCTCACTAAAGATGCTAGTGCAGGCTTAATTTCAAAAAGCCCAACTGCTAAAGAACACCTATTTGAAGGTTGAAGGCAAAACTAAAACTTAAATTCGCTAATTGCTTGTTTAGCCGCATTCATTCGTTCTTCACCGTCTGGCATAGCTAAGCCCTCAGCATAGATAAACGAAATGTCTGTAAGACCAATCAGACCGAAGAAATCTTTTAGATACTGTGATTGAGTGTCTTTTTGTGTGCCTTCATATATACCGCCTCGCGCGGCAACTACTATTATCTTCTTGTTTTCTAACAATCCAACAGGTCCGTTTTCTGTGTATTGAAAAGTAACGCCAGCACGTGCGATACGATCTACCCATACTTTGAACGTAGAGGGAACACCAAAATTGTACATAGGCATAGCAATTACAACAGTGTCGCTTGCTTTAAGTTCATCGATTAACGTGTCAGAAAAACTAGCCAGCTCTTGATTATTACTATCAGGTGCCCACGATGCCATCTCAGCTTGTGTTAAATGCGGTAGTGCGTCGGCAGCCAAGTCCCTTTCCACTGTATTGGCAGACTTTTCTTCCTTCAATTTTGCTACAAGCAAATTACCAAGAATGTTGGAATTACCCTCGCTGCCGTTCAGCGATGACTTAATAAATAAAACGTTACTCATTATTGTTCCCTCTTACAGTTGATTAGTATTAGTGAATGCTTGGGATGATTATTCAATGACTCGGCGATAAATAAAATTGAAAAAAATAACACCAACCATTCCACTAAAACGAATATTCAATAAAAATAGCACCGCTCATTCACCGAAATCATTCTAATAAAAAGAATATTTAAACCTTTTTAAAATAATTTTGCTGTGTTCCATAAAGCAATAACATAGCGGCACAAGGTAAAACCAAAAGGTTAAACATGAAATACATTAGAAAATCAGCAGAACGGGGCAGCGCTAGCTTTGGTTGGCTCAACAGCAAGCACAGTTTTTCTTTTGGGCGTTATTACGACCCTAAACACATGGGTATATCGGTGTTACGGGTGATAAACGAAGACGTTGTAATGCCTGGACACGGTTTTGGTAAGCACGGACACCGTGACATGGAGATTGTGTCGTATGTGATAGAGGGCGCGCTTAAACACGAAGATAGCGAGGGAAATAGTTATGTTGTTCCCGCTGGTGATGTACAGCGTATGAGCGCAGGAAAAGGGGTTATGCATAGTGAGTTGAATGCTTCAGACAATGAACACGTAAAGTTTCTACAGATATGGATTACCCCCTCAAGCAAGGGTATTGCGCCAAGCTATGAGCAAACCACGATTGAGCAGGCAGGCCCGCTTACACCTTTAGTAACACCCCAGGGAAACGGCGGCTCACTGTCAATACATCAAGATGCCAGTATACATCGTCTTGTGTTGGAAGCCGGACAGTCTTTAGCATTAGAAACAGCGAGAACTGGCTACCTGCATATTATTAGTGGTTCAGCTACTGTGAATAACCAGCATCTTTATCATCGCTTTGAATCAGGCGATGCCTTTGCGTCTACCCAAAATGAAACTTATCAGGTGGTTGCTGAAAGTGCCCTAGAGGCTCTGTGGTTTGATTTACCGGTTTGATTTAGCTTAATTGCACAACGTAACTCAACCCGGTGACGTTGTTAGCTGCGGTAGATATAAAAAGAAAGCGTTAACGATTGCTGATGGTAGAAGAGCTCGACATTTGCGCTTTAAATCTTTTATTTTCTACCGCCTACACGATGGCTCAGGTATAGTTGTAAATTAGTTAGAGCTAATTAACAGGCTTACTTGCTACCAGCTTGCTGCTATTCGATCTCACATTTTGTCGGTGTTATATTTTGGGTGTTTAATTTTGAAAGTACTCTTTGAAAGTACCTTTTGATAGTACTCTAGATGCAACTTAGTAAGAAGTTGGCCTCTTTTTCAGCTGAAACAAGCTGGCAAAACAGGTTTATGGTATTAAATAGTATCAAGTATCATTCAGGCTTTAGGTGAAACAGCCAATATCAACATTGATAGCAACACCACTAATAAGAGAATTTTTGCATGAATAAATGGGTTACCTCCATTTCGTTTATCCTCGCCCTTTCAGTAGGCTCAGGTTTATACCATTACTTTCAAGCACCGTTAAAAGCAAAGTCGCTACCCATTTCAGCCCCCAAAGCAAGTGAAATAGTTGACTACCACAGCCAAGTAAAACCTGTTTTAGCGCAACGCTGTGTGGTATGCCACGCCTGCTATGATGCTCCGTGCCAGCTTAAAATGGGCTCTTTTTCAGGCATTGAACGTGGCGCAAACAAAGCGCGTGTTTACGATGGTGAACGATTGGTAGAGGCTAACCTAACCCGCTTGTTTGAAGACGGCCACACTCTGGCACAGTGGCGAGACAAAGACTTTTTCCCGGTAGTTTCAGACTCACCTAAGGAAACGTCAGAGAACTTTTCTTCTAAAGAGTATCAATCCTCTGCTAAAGATAATTTGTCCTCGAGTGTAATAGCTCACTTGCTTCAATTAAAACAAGACAACCGTGCCGAGACAGAAGGCACGACGCCCTCACAGCTTAACAAAGAAAAATACCCTCTAAATATCAATAGATCATATCAATGCCCTACCATTGACGACATTGGTACCTATAAACAAGATTACCCGCTTTGGGGAATGCCCTATGCACTTCCGGCGATAAATGAGAAAGAAAATACGCTTATATTAAATTGGATTGCACAGGGTGCGAGAGGAAATGACGACATTGTATTAACAAACGCTCATCTGAAAAAAATTGAGGAATGGGAACGCTTCTTAAATGCCGATGATTTAAAATCGCAGTTAATGAGCCGGTATTTGTTCGAGCACCTTTTTCTAGTGCACTTGCATTTTAGTGCTGAACAACCAACGCAATTCTTTAAGTTAGTACGTTCATCTACAGCTCCGGGCACCCCAGTAGAGGGTATTTTTACCCGTCGCCCCTTTGACGAACCAGATGTTGAGCGAGTCTATTATCGTTTAGTGCCTGAAAAGCAAACTTTGGTGCACAAATCACACATGCCCGTGTTGCTTAACGAACAGCGCATGAAAAAATGGCAACGATGGTTTTTAAACGACAACTACGCAGTTACTGAATTACCTTCATATAAGCCTAAAGAGGCGTCTAACCCCTTTATTACTTTTGCGCAAATTCCTATCAATGCGCGCTACAAGTACATGCTAGATGAAGCTCAAAATACCATCATGCAATTTATTAAAGGCCCCGTTTGTCGTGGTCAAATGGCACTCAATGTAATTAATGACCATTTTTGGGTGGTGTTTTCCGAGCCAGAACTGGATCTTGTTCAAAATAACGGAGAATTTATTCAGCAAGCATTACAAAATATAGAGCTTCCGGCTGAAGAACAGAGCAATGCGTTGCCCACAGCATGGATGAACTATGCGGCCATGGAACGAGAGTATTTAACGGCTAAATCTAACTTCATTGACACTCAAATAAAAAACAAGTTGAGCATAGACTTAAATTTATTGTGGGATGGTGAAAATAACAATGAAAACTTGGCGCTCACCATTTTCAGGCATAACGACGCTGCAAGTGTAGTAAAGGGGCTTGTTGGAGAAACACCCCAAACGGCTTGGGTGTTAACCTACCCCTTGTTCGAACGAATTCATTATTTGCTGGTAGCAGGATACGATGTTTACGGCAACGTTGGCCACCAGCTAAATAGCAGAATGTACATGGACTTTTTACGCATGGAAGGCGAGTTTAACTTCTTATCATTTCTTCCTAACAAAACTAGAGAAGAGGTAAGAAGCAAGTGGTACAGAGGTTCTGTAAGCGAAGTTGAAGAGTTTGTTTACAAGGGCAACACGTCGAATATAAAAACCGATATCGAATATCAAACAAAAGCCCCTTACCAAGAATTGCTCAATAAAATTAAAGCTAAATTTGACGATACGTTGAGCCGCCGCCATAGCTTGGAAAATGGATTTAATTCAAAAGAAGCACTAAACAGTTTTAAGCGTATTAATGCTATGCAGGGAACAAATGTATCACTACTGCCGGAATCGACCATAGTGCGTGTTTTTGATAAAGACAGCAATTCAGAACACTTTTACACCATGCTTAGACATAGCGCTCACACCAACATCTCCCATTTATTTAATGAAGAAGATAGAAGGCTGCCGGAAGAAGATACAGTAACTATTGCAAGCGGGTTTATGACATCTCACCCCAATGCGTTTTTACAAATTGAACTGTCCGAGCTACCAAACTTCGCCAACCGCATCAATAAAATGGGGTCAGAACCTGAGGGATCCCCACGAATTTAATTCCATGTGCTTCCGGCCCATGCACTGTCTACTATGGAGCTGTACCATTTGAGTGCAGCTTTCCACTGTCGCATGGTAAACCTTATTCGGCAA
>NZ_JAAAWP010000006.1:28800-285189 GCF_010500915.1 Alteromonas hispanica | reverse complement strand
CATCAACTTCTTTTAACACCCCAATAATCTGAGATTCTGTATATCGTGATTTTTTCATAGTCGTCTCCTGCATTAATCATTGCAGAAAACTCTAATTATGTCTGTCTCAGTTTAGGGGAAGTGGACACAAGCATCTGCGGGTATGATTGTAGATGGCATTACCGATATTAACTTCGGTACTACAATCGACTGGTCTGGAATCTGTTCAGATTGCTTAAGTGAGAAAGGTGATAAGTCGTATAAAGATGCAACACCAGTGTCAGGTAACATTAGATTGGATGGATTTGTTGCAGGTGAAGATTTTGAGATTACCTCTTCAAACTTTTTATCTTTTAAATATAACGGCCCCTCACATCATGTTGATAATTTGATAATCAACAACGCTCTATATTCAAACGACGATATTTGGATTGATGCTTCAGACCAGATGCTTAGTTTGCCTGAAGAAAATTTTTTCTATGCTAAGTTTGAAGGGGTAAAACTTCCTGAAGGAGAGCATTCTGTGTTTGCCGAGAACCTTATTGCATCAGGTTTTATTTTAGGCAACTTATCAGAGTACAGCCTAAAATTGTCATTCGATACGTATGTTCCTGTCGATGAAAGTGGTGATTACATAAAACTGAGCTCTTTAGTCAACACTGGTGAAGTGGTAAATATGCAACTCGTTCAATTTAACATAAATTTCGACAGCACTGGTGAGTGGACCATTCAGGCAAATGGAGTGCCGTTTGATATTGGCAACAGCGCTAAAGCATCTATAGCCTCGGTACCAGCACCTGCATCTCTGGCGATTTTTGCATTCGGTCTTATAGGCTTAGTAAGCTTTCGTAAAAAAGCTTAAAAGTTAATTCCATAATACGGACTGTAAAAAAGCACTTTTAGTGCTTTTTTTTGCTCTCCAATTATACGCAGCAAGTGCATTTACAATCTACGATTGGCTAAAAACTAAATAGATACAAAAGCTAGCTATATTGCTAGCCTAGCAAAAGCGGCCTTGGTGGGCCCCTTCCAATTTTGTCGCCCTACAGTTTTTAAGGTACAACCATGCGCATAGAGCATTACTTCACTGTTATAACGTTATCACTTTTTAGTATTGTGTGCGCTGCATGCGAAAAAGCCGATTTAGTACTTCATAACACCACCATATATACCGCCAACGATGCGCAGTGGACCGCTGAGGCCATGGCTAGCTTAGACGGTAAAATAGTGTTCGTAGGCGCAAACGAAGCGGCCAAAAAGTATATGTGCGGCAAAGCCAACATTATTGATATGGCTGGCAATACAGTTTTTGCAGGCTTTACTGATGGGCATCAACACCTAGAAGGTGTAGGTAAACGTACCAAAACCTTAAGTCTTTTCGGGCTACCTACGTTAAAGCAAACCGTACAAGAAATAGAAAATTGGGCAAGCAGCATACCCGAAAACAATTGGGTATTAGGCCGCGGCTGGATAGAGCGGGAATGGACTGATGAACAACGCTTTTTAACCAAGCACGATGTAGATGCTTTTACGAAAAATAAGCCGCTTTTCATGCCCCGTGCCGATGGTGTATCGGCACTAGTAAACAGTAAAGCACTGCAGCTAGCAGGCGTAAACCGAAATACCCCCGATCCTGAAGGCGGTAAATTTGAGAGAGATGCAACGGGTGAGCTAACAGGCTACGTGCTGGCCAACGCTATGAATGTGTTTCGCAACATTATTCCTCAAGAAACCGATGAGTATCTGAAAGACAATTTACTCAAAGGCATGCAGGTTAATGTGTCGATGGGCTGGACTCAAACGCACGATGCCGGTATGTCGTACAGACTTGTAGATTTAATGCAGCAATTGCATGAAGAAGGCGAAATGCTGCATCGAATTTATGCGGCTATTCCGGTTCAGGAAGCGCAGCAGCGCTTTAAGCGCGGGCGTGAAAAAACAAATGATGACATGTTGGATGTACGCGGAATTAAAGTGTTTATAGACGGTACATTAGGGTCGCGTGGCGCGGCCTTAATCGAGAACTATTCCGATGCTGCGCACAACGGCTTTATGAATAGAATAACTCAACAAGCATTGGTGCCTATTTTGGAAGAGGCGTTGAAAGCGGGGGTTCAAATTCAAACCCACGTTATTGGAGATAGGGCGGTTCGTTCACTGCTTAACTGGTATGAAAACGCATACACCGCTGTACCAAAGTCGCAGTGGGAAAACCAAGATTTGCGGTGGCGTATGGAACATGCTCAGGTTATTACGCCAGACGATCAGCAGCGATTTGTTGAGCTAAATGTATTGCCTTCAATGCAACCTAGCCACGGCATTGGCGACTTAAACTTTGCTAGAGAGCGCTTGGGAGACGAGCGGTTAGCTTATGCCTATCCTTGGAAAAGCTTAGTAGATAAAGGGCTAAAAATTATTGCAGGTTCAGACGCGCCGGTAGAAGTAGGCGACCCGCGCATTGAGTTTTATGCAGCTGTGGCCCGTAAAAGACTCGACGGAACGTTAGGTGAGGGCTGGCACCCCGAATTAGCGGTTTCACGAGAAACTGCGCTTAAAATGCTTACCATTTGGCCTGCTTATGGCGCGTTTCAAGAACATCTGCGCGGCTCGGTAGAAGTGGGCAAGTATGCCGACTTTACCGTGTTTAACCGCGACATTATGACGGTAGATGAGGCTGATATTCTCTCAGCGGATGTAGTGATGACTATTGTAAATGGGCAGGTGGTTTACACGCGAGAAGGCAAGTAAAAATATTACTTGATACGAATCAAGCCTTCTTGCGCTACCGATGCGACCAACTCACCCGATTGTGTGAAAATGCTTCCTCGGTTAAGACCACGACCATTGCCCGACCAAGGCGTATCCATCAAATACAATAACCACTGGTCGGTTTTAATGTCATTAGCGTGGAACCATACGGTATGGTCTATGCTGGCAGTGGCTACATTTTCATCCATCCACAACATGCCGTGTGGACGGCCACTTGTACTTAGTAATGTTAAGTCGGTAGCGTAAGCCAATATTGCCCTATGCAGCGCGGCGGTATTTGGCAGCGTTTCTTTTGCTTTAAACCAGGTGGCCTGACTCAGTTTTTTATCGCTTCGTAAAAAGTGGGCTTCTTCGTTAATGGGCCTCACCTCAATAGAGCGATACCGGTTAAGCATAGAATAAACGTGCTCGGGTAACGAGCCTTTGTGCTTATCTGCCAGTGCATTTTCGTTAAGCAGACTATCGGGTGGAGGAACATCATCTGGCATTTCAATTTGATGCTGGTATCCGTCGCTTTTACCTTGAAACGAGGCGATTAAATTGAAAATTGGCTTGTTGTTTTGCAGGGCAACTACTCTGCGGTTGCTAAAATTGCGGCCGTCTAGGTCGCGATGTACTATGTACGTTATATCGTGATCGCAGTCACCCGGACGGATAAAGTAGTTATGGCAAGAGTGCACAAGCTTGTCGGCGGACACGGTTTTCGATGCAGCCATCAGGGCCTGCGCTAATACTTGGCCGCCAAAAACGCGACCAGTAGATGATGCCAACCTATGCCCTAAAAACTCATCATTTTCCGATGCACTAACATCTAATGCTTTTACATCTAGCAGTTCGGTTAACCAATACGTTGCCGGCAATTCCTTCATATTGTTCCTTTATCGCGAGCTAGTCACAGCAATTTAGATATAGCGATTGGTGGCAGAACTCACGACTTGTATTCACCTAATAAACATCATGCGTCAGCGCCAATCTGCACCTAAATACCTTATTAACTATAAAGTGAAACGCCTTTTATTTGTGGCTATTTTTGAGGAATTCCCATCATAAATTTGATTACTCAACTATAAGTTAGTCAGAAGCTATTGAGCTTTGGTGTTCAGCAAAAATCGATAGCCCCTTATATTCTCAGCTCTTGGTAATTGCGGTATTAATTTTTATGCGGGTTAAAAGAGGGTTATATATGCCCATGTGAAAGAACAGGCGATACCACATAACGCATAGGGTTATGTGTGTTAACACTTTGCAGTGCGCTAATAATAGCATTGGTGTCTTTATCGCTATGCAGAATATCAAGCTTCCAAAGCTGCCGCCCGCCAGCTACTTGTTCAGCAAGGTCCAATTTTGCATTGTCACGACTGTAACCAAAGCATGGCGATATCGAAAAGCCGGAAATACAGGTAAGTGGTAATAAGCAATCTATTACATCTTCTTTGCGCTTTTGTTCAACATAAACAGTAAGGTTAACTGTTTCAGGCATGTTTCCTTCGCTCCCAGTAATAGTAGCCAATGGGCAATAAATACAGTGTTATAAACGTAGAGGTAATTAATCCGCCAATTACTACAATAGCCAAAGGTCTTTGTATTTCAGCGCCCGGGCCACTGGCGAATGCAAGTGGAAGTAGACCAAACATCGCCGTTGTTGCCGTCATCAAAATAGGCCGTAACCTTGCTACCGCGCCGCTTTTTACTAATTCATAAAGCGGCATGGCTTTACCTTTAAGATCCTCATAATAAGAAATCATAACTACGCCATTGAGTACGGCTACACCTAAAAGTGCAATAAACCCAACTGAGGCGGGTACCGAAAGGTATTCACCGGTCACAAACAACCCAAATACACCGCCCATCAAAGCAAACGGCACGTTAGCCAGAATAAGCAACGCTAGTGACCACCTTCCAAATATGGTAAATAGAATAAGGATAATGATGACTATTACGATGGGAATAACAGTCATCAGGTTTTTACTGGCCCGTATTTGATTTTCAAATTCGCCACCATATTCTACTGAGTAACCTGCGGGCAAATTGATGGTGCTAGCTACCGCATTGCGCACTGAGTCAACAAACCCTACCAAGTCGCGGCCTTCAACATTCGATGTCACTACCGAAAAGCGAAGTGCTTTTTCGCGCTCTATAATGGCCGGGCCTTGGGTACGCTTGATATCTGCAAGGGTGGATAGAGGCAGCATCTCATTGTTTGGCATTAAGATCATCAGGTCTTTTAATTGTACTGGCGAAGTAAATAAAGCTTCGCCACGGTTAAGATCGCCAAAATATATGGGTGTTCTCACGCGCCCTTTAATGACGTCTCCCACGTGAAGCCCCGAAACTTGCATTTTCAAGTATTGCGACAGTGAGGATGTGCTCATGCCATAGTCTAGTGCAATTCCCGGTTTAGGAATTACGCTAAGAAAGTCTCCACCTTCAATTAGTGTAGCGGTCACGTCTACTGCGCCATCTTGGTTGCGCACTATGTCTGCTATCTCATTGGCTGTGGTTGATAACTGCGTAAAGTCGCTACCGAAAATTTTAATTGCCAGAGTACCGGTTGTACCGGTAAGCATTTCTGACACGCGCATTTGTATAGGCTGGGTAAACCCAATATTCATACCAGGAAAGTGCGCAAGAGCATCGCGAATAGCTGTTTCAAGTTCGCCCTTGTTTTTAAAACGCCATGTGTCGGGCGGTGATAGCTGCAAAAATATATCGGTTTCATTAAGCCCCATTGGATCTAACCCTAATTCGTCAGACCCTGTTCTTGCAACAATATGTTTTATCTCAGGAAATTCAGACAGCAAAGCAAGCTCTACCTGCTTATCTAATGCTAGCGAAGAGGCCAATGAAATAGTGGGCGATTTTTCTAATTGCACAATAATGTCGCCTTCGTCCATCACCGGCATAAAGGTTTTACCTAAATGGCCGAACAACACGCCACTTAACAACAAAAGGCATAGCACACCAGCTACCAGCAATTTACTGTGGGCTAACAGTACGCCTAGCGAATGGCGATAAAGTGCTTGAAGTTTAGTTAAGTAACCTGGGGTAGTGCCGTCCTTATTGGTAAGCACATAAGATGCAACAACGGGAATAAGCGTTAGCGCAGTCAGCAGCGATGCCAGCATGGCGTACACAATAGTCATTGCCACTGGCGAGAAAAGCTTTCCTTCTAAACCGGTAAGCGTAAGTAGAGGCACAAACACAACAATTACAATCGCTGTTCCCGCTATGACCGGGACGGCAACAGCACGTGTTGCTCTGTAAATAAGGTGCAGCCGGGGTAAATTTTGCGCCTTACCAAGTTGAGATACGGTGTTTTCTACTACCACTACTGCGCCATCAACCAACATACCGATAGCGATAACCAGCCCGCCTAAACTCATAAGGTTTGCGGTTAACCCGGTTACTTTCATGGCCAAAAAGGTGAGTAGCACCACCACAGGTATAACAAGTGCCACAACGAAAGACGCGCGCACGTTACCTAAAAATAACCCAAGCACTAATATAACGATAATTACTGCTTGCCCTAGCGCACTTGTAATAGTACCAACCGCAGTATCAATTAGGGTTTTACGATTGTAAAAAACCTCGAGGGTAGTGCCTTCAGGTAATGTTTTTTCAATAGCTGCAAGCTTCGCCATTACATTATTAACAACCTCAGCGGTATTGCTGTCTTTTAATGCAACAATGAGGGCTTGCGTAGTTTCTTTTCCGTCGCGTGTTACACCACCGTAACGGGTTAAGCTGCCAAGCGAAATAGTACCCAGTTGACGAAGGGCGATGGGTTCGTTTTGATAGTTGCCAACAATGATATCACCCAGCGTGTCGATAGATGTGGCTCGCCCTTCGGTGCGGATCACTAGTGAATCTACGCCTGCCTTTATTCGCCCTACACTGCCATTTACATTGGCTTGCTGAAGTGCACCCGACAGTTGGTCAATATTAAATTCAAAAGCGTTTAATTTGGCAATGTCGGGGGCAAACTGAAATGTTCTGGTGTAACCACCCAATACGTTTACATCGGCCACACCCGCAACGGTGCGAAGTGCCGGTCTTATCTCCCAGTCGAGGATCGATTTGCGTTCTTGTAGAGATAATGAAGGGTTTTCAATGGTAAACATAAACATTTCAGATAGCGGCGTGCTCATTGGCGCAATGCCGCCTTCAGCAATGCTGGGCAATATTGAGCTAACAGCGGCTAACCTGGCGTTCACTTGCTGTCTAGCCCAATAAATATCCGTACCTTCTTCAAAATCTAAAGTGATAGAAGTAATGGCGTACTTTGTTGTCGAGCGCAGAATGGTTTGATGAGGTATACCTAACAACTCAACTTCAATAGGTTGAGTAATTTGTGCTTCCATTTCCTCGGCGGTCATGCCGTCGGCCTTCATAATTACTTTCACTTGGGTTGGCGATATGTCGGGGAAAGCATCTACCGGCAGCGTTTGCCAAGCGCGATAGCCAAAAAATATCAACGCTAAAAAAATACATAAGATGAAAAGTCGTTGAACAAGGGCAAACTGAACAATGCGGCCTATCATTCAATACCCCCAAGGCCCAGTAAAATTCCCTGAACCGCGCTTATTGAGGACGTAAGTACTTCATCGTTATTTGCCAAATTCGGTGCCGTGAAAACCGCGCTATCGTTATCTGTGTTTCCAATAAGAGTGATGGGCACCGCTTTGAGCGTGTCATCGTGGCGAACAAATATCGATGCTTGACCATGTAAATAAAAGACGCTGGCCGCTGGAACAGAATGAGCAGATACCGACAGCTTTACCCGCACATTAACTTGTGCGCCAAGTTGCAATGCGCAGCCTTCAGGCAGTGGCGCCGACCATACACGCACAAAAAAGCGATGGCTAATTTTTTCTATCTTTTCAATTTCAACACTGCATGAGTCAGTGTACATGGCCTCTACAAATTCCTTTTCAGACTCCTTCACAAGGGTGGTAAGGCGAATAGAGTTTGGGTTAACAATGGCACCTAACTGGGTTTCTGTAGCCTGGGTTTCTATATCAGTAGGTGCTTGCTCAGGAAGCATAAATATACCTTTTGATGGCGCCAATAGATAACCCATATCCTCGTCTGAATGAGGCTCAAACATTTCCGCGAAATGATTCAGGTGCCCCCATGTCAGTTGAGCGTCATAATATTGCTGCGCAATGTTAAGCCACTTGTCTTGTGAAATTGCATTCACTGACGCAAGTTCGCGATTTTTATCAAAACGCGATTTTGTTATTTCGAGCAGTGCTGTTTTAGCCGCTAAATTGTCGCGAAAATGATGGACTTCGCTGCCGCTTAACATTGCAATGCGTTGGTTTTGTTTTACGTTTTGGCCATGTGCCACTAAATACTCTATTTTTTGTGGGTCCATGGGCGATATTATTCGAAGAGGTGAACCAGGCAGTACTTTTACTATGCCAGTGGAAGCTGGCTTTTCCATCGCACTCACTGCATTGATTGGAGTGTAAGTAAGCGATAATTTACCTAGATTATCCAGCGATACTGAGCTGCTTGCATGCACATCACAAGCTAACACCATTGAAAATAAAACCAGTAAATAACGAAAAGTGGTGTAGTTCACAGTGCAACTCCTGCAATCTGATTAAGTTTAGACGCAGCTTCCGCGCGACGTACTTTCATTTTTTCTAATGCTAAAATAGTATCCTGCTGTGAAAGCAACTGTTCTAGCCACACTACTTTGGGCAAGCTGTCAGCCTGCTTTAAATATAAGGCTGCAATCTCTTCACCGAGTGTCACTTGTTTCGACAGCACTTTTTCAGCCTCCTTTGTATATTCATAGGTGGCTGTGGTTTCGCTGAGTTGCTGCTGTATGCGTGCATACGTTGTAGCCAGTGAACCATTTAATGCATTGCTAGCGTCTCGCCAGAGGGCGTAATCGTTAACCGACGTAGTATCACTTCCAGTTAGCGGAATATTCACACTCACGCCAAGTAAATTATCGTTGCCAGCGGGCCCTTTTAGCTGTCGGGCAATAATGCCCAACGTCCATGGTGCAAGCGACTGGTCGGCAAAGTCATAATTCAAATTTAACTGTTGCTGACTTAATAAAAGTAACGTGAGTTCTGGGTGTGTTTGAATTGCGTTACCAATGTTCGGTATCACCGTTTCTTGTGGCGAATCAGGTAGGTCCTGAGTTCCCGCAATTTCTCTGTAGCGCTGTTTTGCATTGTTTAGTGCAATCTTCGCTTGAGATAGTGTGAGTTGATGAGACAACTTCTCTTGCTCCCACCGCAGAAGTGTAGCACGGTCAAGTTCACCACTTTGAGACTGCTTTTGTATGCTGACGTCTAGCGAATCAATCCACTTCTGCTTTTCCTGTAACCCCTCAAGTTCGGTTTGAGCCATCACTCGCCGCCATAGCGACTCTCTCAGTAGGCCGCTCGCTAACAATGAAAATCGTTTTTCCCGTGCCTTAATAAACCGCTGAGTTAATTCAGATTGCTGCTCGTCAAGCTCCCGGCCTTTCGGAGGCCTAAAGGGTAAAAATACACCAACTTCATACTCGTCTTCGCCATTGCTGGTGTTACTTGGTAGCGCAATAATTTGTAGTGATGCCGGCCCTTGCAGCCAGTGATTTACCGCTTTTGCTTCACGCTCTAGGTGATCGGGATTGTTTTGATTGAGTTGGGTAAGTCGCGTGCGTGCACCGTCGTAGATATCGGGTAAGGTTTTCGCAACACTGCTACCGCTTACCATCAGCAAAACTGAAAAAAAGAGGAATGTTAAGTAGTGAGTCATAAGTTCTCGTTGTAGAAGCGCACGCAATTTATTTTAGGTGCATTCATGTTTACAGACGCTAATGACAATACGGTAAATAGGGCAGAAAAGATATTGGGCATAACACCTAATAACCTAGGTCAAACCGCCTATAAACGATGTAAAATTATGATTTAAATTAAGTTTTCTAAGAAAAGGGCTGCTAATTCGTGCCTTCCTTTACAATCTGCTTTGCGATAAACAGCAGAAGCATGATGGCGTATTGTTTTCTCTGAAGTACTTCGCATTTCTGCAATTTCTGATAGCGTTAAGCCTCGCAATAAAAACATTGCCACTTCTTTCTCACTCGGAGTTAAGCCCCATACATCAAATTGTGCTTGAATTGCCTTTAGAAAGTGTTGTTTCGACTTCTGAAGTTCTGCTGTGACTTTTTGTTCTCTTTCTGACGAAGCGGCAAGTTCTGCTTTTAACTCTTTTGCGTTGTTTGATCGTTGGCGAATATCAAAAATAAGAAAAATGAACAGCCCGGATGAAATCAAAATCAAAATGGATTCTTGAATCAGGTGGGTGAGGCTAGCTTCGTCGGCAACATCTGCATTTAAATCTGCAATTTTAAGCACAATAATACAAATTAAAGTAATAGAGAGTATTTTGTCTTTCATCGGTTGGTCGTCACATTCGGCTATATGTATGAAAATTAAACCAGTTGATTACCGCTGCGGCTCGCCTCATTGACTTATTTCCACGGTAGTTCCATTAAACCGCCTAAAGGTGAAACCTCCAAACTCTTCTCTATATTGGTGTGCTATTTCTCTTAGTGCACTGATGGCATACTCCTCACCTAGCACTAAGCCATAGTCTCCATCAGAGCGATAATGCACACCAGCGAAATTACGGCCCAATGAAATATTACTGGCGAGTTTATTAAGCTCACCCTCTATGGTGAGTGATTCACCCTTATAAGGCAATAATCGCTTTCCATCCGCGCTTGTCATTACTGGGTCGGGAATAACAAAATCACCATTAAAGAACGCTTTTAGCATTGTGACAGCTGCGCCAGCCATAACGGCGTGAGCAGCTGGGTAAGTAGGGTGAAGCGGCGCGCCCTTGGGCGAGGCTTGCGGCAATAAATAGGTGCCATTTTCTTTCAGAGCTTTATCAAGCGCTTTGGAGTTCAGCATTTCTTCATGTATCGGGTATGCAATGCCATTGTCTGCTAAATGGTTGTGAACACGCCCGAAATATACTTCAGGTCGTGCACGCCTGTGTACTAGCCACTTTTGGTACCACGCCACTTGCTGTGACGGCATTGATACACGAGATAAAAGGTCAATGGCATGATTAATACCAAATAGCGGCGCACGAGCTTGAGATTTGGTTTTACTATAGGGGTCTGATTTAGCAAATGCTTCATCACCAAACGAACCAATAATAAGAGCTGCGTTGAGGTAGGCCATGTTCACAAAATCATGCAACACATACTCGCCCAGCGCTCTACCGCTATATAAATAAAGACTTTCGGCTTCATATAATGCTGTAGTGATACCAGAGGGCTTACCGCCGTTTTGTATACGAAGCCACTCGTTGTAATTTGTGAGATGATCGTTACCAAGCTTGGGCACCTTATAGCGTTGAGGAATAGTAGTAGCGCCGTAAGGAATAGGCTTCAATAAAAATTGTGAAATGTAAGGCCCAACAGTTTCGCCAGGGCCTACACCCCTAAACAATGTTTGCGAGCTTATCTTGCCCTTTGTATGCGAGTTGTTTGATGTGGGGCCGCGAAACTCAGACAGCTGCTGTAAGTCTTTTGTGGCATCTTTAACTAGTGAATTACTTGCGTAGTCAGCAAAAGGTACATCTCGAAGTAACGCTTTCCACATTACCTCAACGGCTTCTGCGGCTTGCCATGCGCTATCAAACTCGGGAGCTGATGGTATTGTGAAAGTGTCTGGGTCACCCCCTTCGTGAACACTTGCGTATGCCGCAAGTGGATTACGAAGCCCAAACCCGTTTTTCACGCCCATAGGAACATTTTCAAAAGCGGCACTGTTACCTTCATTTAGTGCCGATAATAGTTTTTCGTATGCCTTTTCATCCACTACTCCCCACTCGTTATGAGGTAAGCCTTTACTAAAACTGTTCAGGTAGTTAGGTAACTTGGTCTCATCCTGCGTTCGTTTTACGTCAGCAAGCGCAGTATTAGCAGTAAGTAAAAAGGCAACCCCGACGAAGGCTCTAGCGAAATTCATAACAATACAATTCTCTCTAATATTACAACTCACAGTAAACTCATTTCTATTAGCCGTATGAAGAACAATTCGCTGATACCGATAACAAGTTTGGCTTTGTATAATATTTATAAATTCAGAATGGGTTAACCGTATAGCCCTCTTGCTGAAGTAAAGCGTGAGCGGTCATAGCCGATAATTGAATCTCTACGCCCTCAACCAACTGTCCGCTTTTTACAGCTTTTGAAGCGGCACTTTGACCACATAAAATTACACGCACGTTGTTCTCTAAAAGTGCTTTTAGTAGCGGTTCGTTAGGGTTTGGTGTGTCGAACTTTTCTTGATAAGAAGCATTATTTAATAAATCAAAAATTGCGCTTCCGTGCACTACAAGCGCAAGGTGGATATTTTCTTTTTTCACGCCTGCAGCGGCGTGCATGTTAATAAAGCGCGCTAGGCTATCAAACTTTCGGTTTACAACACCTTCACCACTGGTACTGGCAACGTCGAAGGTAATGTTAAATTCGCTGTTTTCTGGCAAAACATGAGAGGGCACGGGGGCGCTTTTTCCAAAGCCTTTAATCACAGTGCCATCTCTGAACTCAGACATTTGAGCATGAACCACAGAATGAAAACTAAAGAGAGCTACCAAACAACAAGCCATCAGGTTTACGTTTTTTATTTTTAGCATGGTGTGTACCTTTTTAGAGAGTTACTTATTCATTGTTAGGTGTTAATTCTGTCCAGTTTTGTCGTTTACCACCATAGGGAGTTGTTCCTTTTTCCACTCCGTCATATCACCTTTCATATAAATGATATTTTCAACTCCTGCCTGCAATAACAAATCTATTGCCTTTGCTGCACGACGGCCTGTGCGACAGTAAATAACAAGGCCGTTGGTCTCTAATATACGAAGTTTTTCGATGTGTTCGTGGAGAGTGCCAACCGGTATGTTCAAAGAGCCTTTTATATGCCCCTCTGCATACTCTTCCTTGGTGCGAACATCTATCAATACGCCATTAAACATGGGATCACTCAATGCGTTATGCACCTCGTGAACCGTCATGGTGTCTGTTGTGTTTGCTGTCTGTGCATTTAACAATGACGGAAATAGCGCTAAACCGGCGAAAAATAAAAGTATTATTAAAGCTGTATTTTTCATCTCTCTCCCTTAATTAAGAAGACTTCGGTGTTAAAAAATACTGCGCCAGCATGCCAACAAGCATAGCGCCGATAAATAAAAGAACATCTGACTGAAGAGATACAACAGCAACCACTGCAGGGCCTGGACAAAAGCCACTTATTCCCCAGCCAATACCAAAACACGCAGATCCCAAAACCAATTTACTATCTATGGTTTTGCTCGTGGGAATGTCGAACTTGTTAGCAAACAAAGGTTTGCTTCTTTTGCGCACCCAATAGATGCCGGGGGCCGCTACTAAAATGGCGCCGCCCATAACAAAAGCTAAGGTAGCATCCCAGTTCGCGCTAAAATCAAGAAAATTGAGCACGCGAGCAGGATTGCTCATTCCCGACACAACAAGCCCAAAACCGAAAAGCAGACCGCTAAAAAGCGAAGCGATAAGTACTTTCATAATCTATTTCCTCCGCTGTATTAAAGGTGTCTAATAATATTTGTGGTAGCGGCCGCTGCCGCCATAAATGTGAGTGTGGCTACTATCGAGCGTGGCGATAATCGAGATAGACCCGCTACACCATGGCCAGACGTACATCCACAGCCAAGGCGAGTGCCAAAGCCTACCAGTAGTCCTGCTATTATCATCCAGCCAGAGCCCAATTGAGTCTCTACCTTAAAGCCGCCCATAAAATTACTGTAGAATATGGCCGCCAAAATCATTCCTGCTAGGAACGCTAGTCGCCAATACTGTTCAGACCCTCTTTGAGTTAAAGCGCCAGCAGAAATGCCCGAGATGCCTGCGATGCGACCAAGCGTGAGCAACAGTAATACAACCGATAACCCAATAAGAATGCCTCCAGCTAAGCCAGATAGCGGCTCGAACGGTGTCATAGTCCAGTTTTCCAAATCTTTTCTCCTAATTTGCTGCACTTAAAACAAGCTTATGCATGTTGTCACTGACTGTAGAAGTTCTTTATATGCATTATTTCGCATATAAATGTGCGCGCTGATGCGTATGAGCGCAATCAATATTCTAACAAGCTTACAGGAGTATATAAATTAAATATACATGTAGAATATGCTTTTTGTTTTGTCCGACCTCTTAAGGTGACCAAAAAGTATTGTTAGTGAGACTTTTGAGAATTTCGATACGATTTAAACTAAGTCACCCTCATTCGTAACAACTTTAATAGCGCATTGAGCTTAGTAAATAACTATTCTTCAACCTCAGTAACCAGAGAGCGAAGGTAATATTGCAGGCTGGCTTCTGAAAGCTCGCCCATATGGCTATTTACCATTTTGCCCTCTGCAGTAAAAAATAATGTTGTAGGAAGGCCAAACGCGCCCAGCTGTTTGGCTGAGTTACCAGCAAAATCGTAATACGTATTTTCTAATTCAATCCTTTGTTCATGTAAAAAGTGCTGTGCTTTACTTGGCGCCTCTCCCTGATTTACGAAAACAAATTCAATGTTGCTATGTTCTTGCTGGGCTCGCTGTAGCAGCGGCATTTCTCTGCGACAGGGCGGACACCACGAGGCCCAAAAGTTGATTATTAAGGGCTTGCCTGTTTTTAAGTCCAGTGTGGTTGGGGTACCTTGAATGTCAGCAACTTCAATAGTTTCAGTGACTTTTTGGTTGCTAACCATGGTGTTGATAACAAAAAGTGGAAAGATAACAACGCCGGTAATCAAAGCTGACTTTAAGAAAATAGGTAACAGTTGGCTGTGCGTTTTACACCTAATTAGCATTATGCTCATACCCGCAAACCAGCCGACAGGCTGGTTAAAGCCACCATCTCTAATATCTAGCGCAGACCACCAATTTGCTTGATAAACTTCCCATAAGGCAACAACAAATGCGATTCTTGCCGTTAATAACCCAGCGAACAGACTGTAAAACACAGTATCGGTTGCAAAGGTTTGGTAAGTTTTTGATTTTGTGAAAAAACCAATTAACAACCAAAGCAAAAATGCACTCATTATTGTGAGTAGTGTGTTGGTCATTAACGCAAACGGACCAATTGAAACACTAATCAAAATTTTGTACACAACGGCGTTTTCGCCGCATAATCAAACATTCAGATTGGTCCCCTAAAATACAAATAGCCTTTTTTGTTTTTAAATATCCTCATCGCTCCTCACTTTTTAAAATCAGGAGGTTACAGTGAAGTAGTGCGCAATAAGGCTATCTTAGTGCGCACTTGCTTGGTTATCGCAAAACAATAAGCGGGATGTCGATTCTTTCGAGCATTTTCAGCGTATTGCTTCCAACAAACAGTTGCCGTAATTTAGAATGACCAAATGCCCCCATCACCATTAAATCGATGTTGTTTTTTGCCTGATATTTAAGTAGTTCATCGTGGATGTTACCCTCTAAAAAGGCAGTGGTGACATTTAATCCGCGCTCTGTTAATTGCGATGCCGCATTGTCAAACTTAGCCTTGAGGTTTGTTTCATTATTTTTTATCGACACTAAATGGCAATCGATGCCATGCAAAAGGCCTCCCTCCAGCACTTTTTGCAGCGCCCTATCAGCCGACTCGCGCCCGTCATAGGCAATCATAAATGAGTTAGGTGCCGAGAATTTCTCAGGCACAATCAGCACAGGCTGAGGCGCTTTTCGAAGTAAAGTTTCAAGATGAGAGCCAATGGCTTTAAATTCGTTGTCGTGACCCACACCTTTTCGGCCAATAACAATTAAGCGAGTGTTACTTTCAAGTTCGATTAATGCCTCAATAACATCGCCGTGACGCTGCATTGACTCGACCGTTTCTATGCCAGTTGTTCGAGCATCAGAGACCACGGATTCAAGCAATTCATTGCCAGATTGCAGGGCCAGCTTGCTCTTTTGTTCATCCAATTTGGTCATTTCTTCCATTAATGACGAACGCGCGCCAAGTCCAATAGCGCCGGTATAATCGTCTGCGCCGTGCTGATGCGTTTTCTCGATGGTATGGAGAAAGCATAAAGGCTTTGCCAGCTTATTAGCTGCCCACTCACCAGCGTTGGCAACGGCGTGTGTCATGACAGAGCCATCGATACAGGTAATTATTTTGTTCATAACATGTCTCCTCTAGTGACCACCCATAAGTTTATCTACTTCCGCCGGATCATTGTGTACACCAAATTTATCAACAACAGTTTCTGTCGCTTCGTTCATGCCAATTACCGTCACAGTGGCACCTTCTCGGCGAAATTTAATGACCACTTTGTCTAGCGCATTAACGGCAGTAATATCCCAGAAGTGAGCGTGATTGAGGTCAATAACAACATTACTTACGGCGTCTTTAAAATCAAACGATGCGATGAATTGCTCTGAGGAAGCAAAGAAGACCTGCCCAACCACTTTGTAGGTGCGTGTTTTCTCTACGTCTGAATAGTGAGACTTAACTGCCATAAAGCGGCCGATTTTGTTTGCAAAGAATAGCGTAGCTAGCAAAACACCCACTAGCACACCAATGGCGAGATTATGTGTTGCTACAACAATCACGACGGTACTTATCATGACAATATTGGACGATAGTGGATGCTTGCCCAAATCTTTTACTGACGTCCAAGAAAAGGTACCGATTGACACCATTATCATCACAGCAACCAACGCAGCCATTGGAATTTGTCGAAGCCATTCATCCAGTACAAGCACCATAAACAGCAAGAATGTCCCCGCAACGAACGTCGACAGCCTTCCGCGCCCACCTGATTTCACATTAATGATAGATTGACCAATCATGGCGCATCCTGCCATGCCTCCAAATAACCCAGCGCCAATATTAGCAATGCCCTGACCTTTACACTCTTTGTTTCTATCACTGGAAGTATCAGTTAAATCATCAACGATAGTTGCCGTCATCATCGATTCCAGCAAACCTACTACAGCAAGACCAGCGGCATAAGGGAACACAATAGATAGCGTTTCAAAATTTAATGGCACATCTGGCCACAAAAATATCGGCAATGTGTCAGGAAGTTCTCCCATGTCACCGACTGTACGAATATCCAACCCCGTAACAATAGCAACGATGGTGAGTGTTACGATGCACACGAGTGGCGAGGGAATAGCCTTGCCAATAACAGGCAGATAGGGAAACAAATAAATAATGCCAAGGCCTGCGGCGGTCATAACATACACATGGTAAGTCACATTGGTTAGTTCAGGTAGTTGCGCCATAAATATCAGAATAGCCAGAGCATTCACAAACCCAGTAACGACTGACCGTGAAACAAACCGCATCAATTCGCCCAAGCGCAAAAAGCCAGCTAAAATCTGCAACACACCCGTAAGTAATGTTGCTGCTAACAAATATTCAAGCCCATGCTCCCTCACCAATGTCACCATTAACAGTGCCATTGCTCCGGTGGCTGCAGAAATCATACCTGGCCTTCCACCAACAAAAGCTATGATAACGGCAATGCAGAACGACGCGTATAACCCCACTTTGGGGTCAACACCAGCAATGATAGAGAAGGCAATGGCTTCGGGAATAAGGGCTAATGCCACAACAATACCCGCAAGCACATCGCCACGAATATTAGAGAACCAGTCTCTCTTTACGTGTTCGAGCATGCAAAGTTACCTAAATTGTTTTCCTCTCATAGAGGATTTAAGATTACGTACTAATGTGCCTCGCAAGGGATGCGACAAATGGCCCATTACGTTGAGCGGAGGATGAAAAATGATGGGCTAGGGCGGCGTGGATGTCAAAATACGCTCCGACTAAAATAAATACAAAAGCGATAATACATCAGCTAAGTTATGAGTTCTAGGTAATCGTGTTCATCTAGGCTTTCAGATTTGCCTAACTCGGGCGTGCCCTAATATTGAGCGAATGGATAAGTGCGGTTAGCTTTTCTTTGGTGAAAGGCTTAGTGATGATGTTATCGATACTGGCAGTTTTTAATAGTGCCTTTGCTTCCTCCGTCGCATCTGCCGTTTGTGCCACAATTATTGGAGGGTTCGCTAAATTCAGTTGATTAATTTTCTCTGACGTTTCTATCCCATCCATCTCTGGCATATTCAAATCCATAAAAATCAAATCATAATTTCGATGCTTGCTAACTAAATCGATGGCTGTTTTCCCACTTTGGGCAATCTCAACTATTTCAAAGCACTCGCCTAACATTGTTTTTGCAATTAATAAATTAATGTCGTTGTCATCAACAACCAGTACCTTCTTATTTGACACCCCCGTTTTTTCTTGGCTTTCAGCTTTATTCATTTTTTTTGCTGTTGTAGCTGTTTTAATTACACGCCCCAGATTAAAGCGAAAACAAGTACCACGTTTAGGTACTGAGTCTATGTGCAGTTGAATCGTTAGTTTTTCACACAATGATTTTACAATAGAAAGCCCCAATCCAGTGCCCATACTTTTAGAGGCAACTGTTCCTTCTTGCGTGTATGGATTAAATATCAAAGATGTATCTTTAATTCCTATGCCCGAATCTTCAACATGTACGAAAAACTCACCGCCTACCACATCTATCGTTAATTTTACGAAGCCGTTATTAGTGAACTTTATTGAGTTAGAAATAACATTGGAGATGATCTGATTAATACGTGATGGATCGGTGTGGATGAAAATCGAGGCCGTAGGGGTGTTGTTTACAAATGTGTATTCTAGCCCTTTACTCTCCGCCTTCTGCTTAAACAAATTGAACACTGTTTTCAGCGACTTGACGATATCACAACGTTTTATCGAAATTTCTAATGTGTCTTCTTCTATTTTTGCTACATCCAAAAGGTCGTTTAACAAAATTTGTAGCTGCTCTCCACTGTCGTTAATTATTTGCACTAAGTGCTCCGCGTCGCTGGGCAAGTTTTTCTTTGTAAGGATATCCGCGGTGCCAAGAATACCGTGAAGTGGTGTGCGTATTTCATGTGACATGCGAGCAAAGAATTTATTTTTGGCCGATAGCGACTCTTGGGCCCGTAGTTCGGCTTTTTTCAGTTCTGTTACATCTGTGTGCGTACCGGTAAAGCGAATAGGGTTGCCGCTAGCGTCTCTTTTAACTACTCTTCCTCTATCTAGAATGTAACGCCAGTTACCATCAGCGTGCATTACTCGATGTGTGTTTTCATAAAACCCCACTTCACCATTAACATGCGCCATTATGTCGGTGAAACAGCCTTCTATATCATCCGGATGTACTCTATTTTCCCAATCTGACAGTGTTTGTGTTAGGTCGCAGTGTCGCAGCCCTAGCATGTTTGCCCAACGCTCATCGAAAACCACGTCGTTAGTTTGTGGGTTCCAGTCCCACATACCCAGCCGGGTCCCTTCAAGGACAAGCTCTAGGCGCTCGCTTACTTCAGAAACTTCAAGGTTATGTTGATAAGTTTCCGTAATGTCGGTGAATATTGAGGTTACTATTCCATTAGTGTCTGAAAGTAGTTCTTCACAAACATAGGTAATCCCGCCATTGAGGTTGCGGAAACCATATTTAATGGATGACTGGCTATTTTGTTTAATATTTTGAATAAGAGTCGCTCTCGACACGGCATCTTGAGGATAAACAAATACAGTAGGAAACTTATTTCGCGTAAGGGTATCTTGGGACAACCAAAGGCGGATGTTACTAGAAAAGCTTTGCATGATGAGGCATTTTTCATCCGACCATTCTACAGCAAAAACACTACCCGAATTTTCAAAAATATCGAATTTGCCCAACGGAGCTTCCCACTTCATTTCGTTTATTTAATGGTAGGTCAACAAAAGGTTATTTGCACAACTAATGAATGCACGAATTAAGCGGTTGCGCAATTTTTAACCGAGTTGGGTAAAAGCGACGGCGAGGTAAGCGTGATACCTAGTCGATGTAGCGCCGCACATGTGGCAGCCAGTATGAAGCGGTGGTGTGGCATATTTTTGTGCTCAAGTCTGTCATGCCAGACAGTCGCTTCTGTTTTAATGTCAATAATGGTGTTGTCAATAACAGTCTGCCAACGCGTTTGAGAACACAGCTTAATTTGAGTGAGTTGTGTTATTCTTCGTCCAAAATTACTTGTTGTCATAAGTCTTAATGCGTTTATCTCGTTCAAAAAGTAGTTACATGTGGGTTTGGTTTTTTTGGCTAGGCGGTTTTTACTGTGTTTGGCTATGGCTGATAGTAAGTAAAGCCCAGTGGGCCATCGCTATAGAGCATTGGCCTATGGCATTAGCCATGGCAATAGGCAGTTATGCTGCAGGCTCTACCCCAATGGGCGGAGGCACAGTGGGTTTTCCAGTGCTGGTTTTATTGTTTGAGTTACCGGCTAGCCTTGGACGAGACTTCAGCTTTGCGATACAAGCTATTGGCATGACCAGCGCTAGCATTTTCATTCTAGTTCGTCGACAGCCCCTCGCTACGTCAATTTTAAACGGCGCTATGATGGGATCGCTTGTGGGCACGCCACTGGGGATTTTTTTTATTGCTCCCTACATACCTGAATTGTGGATAAAACTTATTTTCGCCGTAGTTTGGGCCAGTTTCGGGTTATTACATTTAGTAAGAATTAATGAGATTGCTGGTCATACAGGTATGACAGAATTTGATGAAAGGTGGGATTTCAAATTTGGTCTTTGGCTTGGCTTGGTTGCGGGTGCCACCATTACTTCCTCTACCGGTGTTGGCATTGATATGGTGCTGTATACTGCATTAGTGTTGGTGTGTAGAGCAGATTTAAAAATCGCCATACCTACCTCAGTGGTCATTATGGCATTTAACTCAGTGCTAGGCGTAGCCACTAAAATGCTATCTGGGCAAGGCTTACAGGCCGGTGTATACGAAAACTGGTTGGCCGCTGCGCCGGTAGTGGCTCTTGGCGCGCCCCTAGGAGTATTTATTGTTGCCAAAATAGGGCGCAAACCTACGTTGTTGGTGGTGGCGATGCTTTGCGTCGGTCAATTTGTTTGGACCTTGTTTTCAGAGCATCAGCGGCTGGGACTTGTAGGGATCCTTATTTCCACCTTTGCCGTCGCTGTTTGTCTGGGTGGTTTCGAAATATTGCGCCGCTGGGGCGCGACGCTTGTTGGTGACACTGATGTACATCACCCAATTGCAAAACGAGATGAAGGATAGCGTGTTACCTTTACCCGAGGGCTGGCAAGGAAATACGCTAAGGTTAATGGGCCAAGGCGACCAATAAACATCAACACAATAATAATGCCTTTTCCTATACCCGAGAGTTCACCGGTCAAGCCTCTTGATAGCCCTACTGTGCCTAATGCTGACACCGTCTCAAAAACTACGTCGATAAACGCGCTGTCCTCTGACAATAACAGCAGAAAAATCCCTATCCACGTAACGCCAATATAGATAATGGTAAGCGCAAGAGCTTTTCTCACTGTTTCTGTTGGAATGGTTCTGCCGAACGTTTCAACGTTGCTATCTCGCCGCAAGAAGCTGTATGTCGCAAATAATAATACAAAAAAGGTCACCACTTTCACACCACTTGCAGTACTTAACGAGCCACCGCCAATAAACATTAACAGCAACATGACTGCGGTAGTTCCTTCTTCTAATGAGGCAATGTCTAACGTATTAAAGCCGGCTGTCCTTGGGGTAACCGCTTGAAACCAAGCCGCAAGCCATTTATCTGCCGTGGAAAGCGGAGCCAGCGTGTTAGGATTATCAAACTCAATAAGATAAACCAGCAACAGTGCAACAACGTTGATAATAACTGTGCCGGTAAGCATTAAGCGGCTATACGGACTTAAAGTTTTCCATTGCCTTTTTTGCCACATTTCAAGCCATACAGAAAATCCGAGCCCACCGGTAATAAACAACGCTGTGATGGCTATATTTACTGTGGGATCTGAAACGTAAGGCACCAAACTATCTGAACTTAGCGCAAAGCCTGCATTATTAAATGCCGAAACGGTATAAAATACTGCATGCCACAAGCTCGTTGCCCAACCTAACTCACTAGCCCAGCGAAGCGTTAAAATAAGAACGCCAATCGATTCCACCATTAGCGCAAAAAGAATAACGGATTTCGCCGTGCTAACCAGGGTAGAGGTGTCGGTTTGATTAAACGCTTCTTTAGCAACGGTTTGTTGGAAGAAACCAATTTTACCCCCTAGGGCCATAAGCGTAACAACTGCAAAGGTCATTAGCCCAAGGCCGCCAAATTGGATTAACAACATAATGACGAATTGGCCAAAAAAGGTAAATTCTGTGCCTGTGTCTGCTACGACTAAACCGGTCACCGTTACCGCCGAGGTCGCAGTAAAAAAACTATCAAGCCAGCTCAGTGGCATGTGAGTCGAAATGGGCAGCTTAAGTAACAGCATACCCACTACAATAAGTAGTAAGAAACCCATGGACAAAACTAACGGTGGTGCTGCTTGAATTTTTTTTGCTGCTTTTGGGCTACGCTCTATGCGACGGACCGATGGGTGCCATTGAACCATAAGCTACACCAACCGTGGCGCGAGGCTTTTTAATACGGCACGTGTACCACATAAAAGTAGGCTATCACCAGCCCGTACCTTAAACGCTTCATGAGGTTTAGAATAGAGTTCGTGAGCGCGTTTTACCAGCAAGGTTTCGACAGCATGAATTTTATCGCCGAGTAACTTACGCAGTGTAATATTGTCTAAATCATCAATTAATTTAATTTCTACAACATAATAGCCATGGCCAATCGAGATGTAATCGTTAACCATAGGGTAGTTAAGTGCCTGCGCTACTCTTACCCCCATTTCTTCCTCAGGGTGCACTATTCTCGATACCCCTAATTTTGCAAGAATTGAATGGTGGGCCTTATTATTGGCTTTCACCCAAAGTTGTTTAACGCCTATATTTTTAAGGTGTAACGTGGTTAGTAGGCTAGCCTGCATGTCCTCACCAATGGCCACTAGCACTCCATCGCTTTGCGTTAAGTTTAACTCTTTAAGCGCCCGTTCGTCTGTGGCATCACAGATTACCGTATGGGTAAGTTCATCGGCATAGTGTTCTGCCAGTTTCTCAGAACTATCGATACCGGTGACGGTATGTCCAAGGTGAATAAGTTCTAGGCTTGCTGTAATACCAAACCTTCCAAGTCCTATAACTGTAAAATGAGCCATACTCTACTTTCTCTTAAATTAATAACGCCAAAATCCCGGTGTTAGCATGGCCAGCACGGTAAAGTATTCTAACCTTCCTAATATCATTGTAATGTTTAATAGCCAAATACCCGTATCAGAAACGGGTATAAAATTACTCCCAACTTCGCCAAAGCCAGGCCCTAATACATTGATACAGGCTGCCACCGCAGTAAATGCAGACCAAAAGTCTAGTCCTGTCATCATTAACAGAAGGGTAAAGAAAAGGGATGAACCTGCGGCGACAGACATAAATGCCATTACCGCTTGGCGCACTCGATCATCAACCGCACTGCCCTGAAAACGCAGGGGAATAACAGCGCGGGGATGTATCAACTGCAAAATTTCCTTTCTAATGACTTTAAATGTAATTATATCGCGTATAATTTTGTTTCCGCCAGCCGTAGAGCCCGCGCAGCCGCCTAAATATGCACAAAAAACAAGGAAAAAGCCCGTTGCTGCTGGCCATGCCCCTAAATCTGCGGCGCCATATCCCGTGCTCGTAATAAAGGAGACAACATGGAAGGCTGCAAAGCTTAACGCAGAGACAAAGTCGTAGGCACTGCCACTTACTAGTAACAGAGTAAGTAATAATGACAGCGCTGCGACAAGGCATAGAAAAACACGGGCTTCCTCATCTCGCCAATATAAAAACGGTGATGCCGTATGTAAAACACGAAAATGCAATCCAAAACTAATGGCGCCTAGCAGCATGAAAACGTTAGAAATTGATAGTAAGGCATGGCTTTCATAAAACCACATGCTTGCATCGTGAGTAGAAAATCCTCCGGTCGATATTGTGGTGAAGCTATGCGCAATGGCGTCGTACAGTGTCATTCCGCCCACATAATAGGCGCAAGCACACAATATGGTTAGCAGGATATAAATAAACCAAAGATAATGTGCAGTATTGGCGATGCGTGGAGAAAGCTTGTCGTCCTTAACGGGCCCTGGTGTCTCTGCCTTAAGTAATCGCATTCCCCCAACATTTAACATTGGCAGAACAGCCACAACGAAAATGACAACCCCTAGTCCTCCCATCCACTGCAAAAATTGCCTATACATTAAAAATGATTTGGGCATATCATCAAGACCGGTGAGAATGGTGGCCCCCGTAGTGGTTAACGCACTCAACGACTCAAACACCCCATCAGTAAAGCTGACATGAGTGACTAGCATAATGGGAACACCTCCGAGAATGCTCGTAACAACCCAAGTTAGTGCTGCAAACATCAACGCATCGCGGTAGCTAACCTCGTCAACACGATACTTTTTTAGCCGATAAATAAGTAGAAGGGAAAATGTAATCATGACAAGCGCTGGCTGCATAAACGCTTTCCCAACGTTATCTTGGAACTTTGCAAATGAAAGTATGCCGAAACTCGCTTGCACCACTCCCATCCACAGCACAGGTAGCGACAATAATCTTACGATGTTGCGGGGACTTACCATGAATAATTACTGCTCTGTGTTTTGTTTATGCTCAGGCGAACAAACAAATCGATAGCCAATACCAGGTTCAGTAATAATGTACTTAGGGGTGTTGACATCGTCTTCCAGCTTTTTTCTGAGTTGGCTGATAAGTATGCGTAGGTAGTGGGTATCTTCTGTATGGTACTCACCCCAAATATGATGAAGTAACTGTTCGTGCTTAATTAAACAATTGGCGCTACCCATGAGATAGTTGAGTAATGTGAATTCTTTTTTGGTTAGGGAAACAATACGCCCACATCGCATAACTTCACGGGTGGTGGTATCGAGTGAAATGTCGCCACACTCCAGCCTAGACGGGCGCGATACCGACTCGCCTACATCGCGCAATAGCACTCTTACGCGAGCTATCAACTCTCTTATACCAAAGGGTTTACTTAAATAATCATTCGCTCCTGCGGTAAGTAATCGCACTTTTTCATCCTCTTCGTCTCGTGCTGTGAGCACAAGTACCGGTGTTTTGCTCCAGCTTCTAAGTTGTGAAAGTAACCAGCCGCCGTCTTTATCCGGCAGTCCCAGATCTAAGATAATCAGTGCAGGGTGCTTATTGCGAATACAGTCGAGCCCATCCACGGCAGTGTGTGCAGATAAATAATCGAACCCTTCGGCAGTCAGCGATATTTTCATAAACCGCTGAATATGTGCCTCGTCATCGATAACAAGAATACGTGGTTTCATAGGTGTTTTATTAAGGCTCGAAATAAAAGTGCGAACAATGCACTTATTAAAAAATAAGGTAGTGAATAGAGTGTTAATACGCTTGAAAGTTGTAAAGCACAGCCAGAAGCGGCTTTAAACACATCGTGCATTTTTTTGAAATACAACCCACTTGATATTACTACCTAAGACCTTTCGATAAAGGACGATAGCAAAACCCAAAAGGCATGTAGCGTAAAATTTGCGTAAAATTTTTATCAAGACGGGCGTAAAAAGGAAGATGAAAAGCTTATCTGGTTTAAGCGTGTCTAATTTAAGTACTCTTAAGTTTGCTGTTAAAAGTCCGATTTTGGCGAGGCGTCTAGAGAAATACGAATAACACACCCTTTGGCACTCGGCATCACACTCACGGTGCCATGATGCGCTTCTATAATACCTTTAGTCACGGTTAACCCAACTCCAGAGCCACCTTCGCCCGTGTCGCCATTGCGGGTAGAAAAGAAAAGATCGAAAACGCTCTTGTAATGCTTAGTAGCAATACCAGGTCCCTCATCCACAATATCGAGATTAATTACATTATCTGAGGCCTCGCAAATAATGACAACGGGCGAATCGTTAGGTGAATACTTTAACGCATTATCAACCACGTTATAAATGGCTTGTTCCAACAAATAGCTACTCACCGTGACGTTAGGTAATGCGTTTCGGATAATTAGGCGAATGCGTGCTTTATCGAACCTATTTATCACATTATTTACAATCGGCAACAGGTCTTGTTGAACGCTATTAAGAGAAATCCCTTGATGTAACTTTGTTGCCTGAAGTAAATTTTCGATATAGCGATGTAACCGGTGACTATCATCTAGTGCCCCATTTAACAGCTCATCTTTTTCTTCTTTGGGTAATTTATTCTGATATTCCTGCATTGTGCTTAGTGAGCCAATAATGGTAGCCAGCGGTGTTCGTAAATCATGGGATACCGACATTAAAATGCTCGCGCGCAATTCTGCTTGTTCAAGAGCCTCTTGCTGTGCTCGATAAGAAGAGGCCAGAATACCAGTAAGCACGGCAACAATGAGGAAAATAGATAAATTTACTATGTCATCAACATTTGACATGTGCAGTGAAAAACGCGGTGTGGTAAAAAAATAATTAAAAATAACTCCGCTCACGATCCCCGAAAATATGGCGCTTTTTTTATTACCAGGCAAAGCCGTGACCACTACGGCCAACTGCAATATAAGCAAGGTTCCATGGGTGGGTAAAAACCAAGCATCCAGAACGTAAGACAAGAGTCCGGCAGCAATTACAACAACGAATGCAAACAAAAAAGGCATTTGTTTGATCAAGGTATAAATGTTTTTCAATGAAACCAACTATGAGTAAAACCGAAAACGCAGTGCTCAATATACTATAATTGGGTGCTCGATAACTGTAATAAACAAAATGATATCGTTGATGTGAGTAAACAGCCTTCAGATACAGAATTATTGCGGGGATTTATCGTGTTTTGCTTTTAAATGAAAGCCGCCTGCATAAAGCGGCCTCCACTAAAATTACACTGATTATTGACTACTTCTTCTGTTGATTAGTCGGCGTTCGACATGTTCAAGATTTTTTTGCGCAGCGCTTCGTCTTGCTGAGCTTGTTGCGCAATGCTTGTATACTCTGTAGCGGATAATCCTGCGGCTTCTATTGCATTTAGCATTTCACCCTGCGCTTCTTCTTGTAGTGCCTGCGCCTCATCTGCGTTTTCTACATCGTTGAATTTGTCTTCGTATTTTTGACGAAGCTGAGCAATATCATCCATTGCAATTGTGAATTGTAATAGCTTTTTGTCATCGTAGTTTTTAGCCGGTGCTTCGTATTTAGGCATATTATCTTGCGTTGTCTGCGCAATTGCACTGTTTGCAGAGAATAAAGTCATTAGTGCTACTGCTGCCGTTGCTACGTTGTTCATCACAAATTTCTTGGTCATCATAAGTCTCCTGACTACTTCATACGTTTATTTTCAATTAAATGCCGTGCAAAAGCGGTTGTGACTAAATCTTTAATGTCGCTTTTGTGCAGCACGCAATTTCATATTGCTAGCTTTCAGCTAACTACTACTTAGCAAATACTACTTAGCGAATACTGTGCCAAGTGAAGGTGTTTTTTGTAACTATATGAATATTAGAGATAAATCTTACTTTTTTGTTTGCGATTTATTTACTCGTTAATTTTGTGTATCATTTTGACACATCAAAAGAATCACAAAAGGTGACATTTTTGAACAGTTCAACATCACAGGTAGCACCGGGTTTGCAACGCAACGTCTTACTGTTCGTTATTATTCCAATGCTGTTACTTTCCGGTATTGCGGTTCGCGTAGGTCTTTATGTGGCCACCGAGTATGTGAATGATAATTTGCGCACCGAGCTTGATCTTATTGGCAGGGCTATTCGAATTCCACTCAGCGACGCTATGACTAACAATGATATGGCAACAGTAAATACCCATCTAGATTCTGTTTTTACCATTGGAAGGATTAATGGCGCTGCTGTTTACAACACCAACGGAGAGATGGTGGCTGCCACCGGCACGATAGAAAAAGACCTCTCTGATAGTAATATGGCAAATTTGGTAGTCACAACAGGCGAGCAAAAAGACAGTTATAGAACCAGCGAAGGAAAGGCTTTTTTCTCCCACTTTTTTCCCATCATAAATCGCAGCGGACAAATACATGGTTTACTGCAGATCAATAGAAAAGCCAGTGATTTCGAAGAATCGTTCAGCGCGCTATCGACCAAAGCATGGTTAGTTTGGTTATTGATTGCAGGGATTAGTTTATTAGTAATGTGGAAGGGATATCAGCATGCAATTGGTAATGCCGTTAACCGACTGATTTCCAGTATGCGTGAGGTGGCAAGTGGCAATCGCCAGCACCGAGCCGATGTGTCGGGCCCTACGGAAATTAGAGAAATTGCGAAAGGGCTTAATTTGATGCTTGATAAGATAAAGTTAAGTGAGGAAGAAACTGCGTTAGAACAAGATAAAAAGCTCCTTGCTGAAAAACAGTTAAAAGAGCAGGAAAGTTTGGCATTAATTGGTCATTTAGTAAGTGGTATCGCACATGAATTAGGCGCGCCGCTTAGCGTAATAAGTGGAAGAACAGAGCGCTTAAAACGAAGAAATAGACCCGCCGAGGAAGAAAAAGAACTCATTGCTATTGATGGTCAGGTAACGCGACTTATCTCTATGGTAGAGCAACTGCAAGCATTTGCTTACAAGCCGGAAGTTAACTTTGAAAAAATAGACCTTCAAGACTTAATTAGCCAAGCAATGCGGCGATTAAGTTATGAATTACCACTTGATGACATCGACCGTTGCGTGTCTCAACACATTCAAAACGACGTGATTTATGCGGACAAAATTCGCCTTGAACTGGCCGTGGTCAATTTATTGCGAAACGCGCTTCAAGCCTGTGTATCTAGCGTTATCATAAGCGCAGAGGTTAAACACCACCACGTTATTATCGCCATTACCGATGATGGCCCCGGCATTGCTGAGGGCTCCTCTTTAGATGCATTGATAAAACCCTTTTATTCCACTAAACCACAAGGCGAGGGTACCGGCTTAGGTCTTGCTATTGTCGATCAGGTCATGCAAGAGCATGGCGGTAAGCTAATGTTGGAAAATAACAAAAATACAGGGCTTTGCGCTACCTTAACGTTTGCTCAAAAAAGGAAGGAATAACAGCATGACACCCAGTGATCACACCATTGCTATTGTTGAAGATGACAGTGCCCTTGCCAATTTATTAGAGGATGAAATATTAAGTCACGGGTATGACGTTGTTACTTTTAATAGTGCAGAAGCATTTAGCGCTCATCATCCACATACGCCGTTTAGTTTGGTTATTACAGATATTAAGCTGCCGGGCATTAGCGGGTTAGCGTTACTTGAGAACGAGAAAAGGGCGGGAACAAAAACACCCTTCTTAATAATTACCGCATTTGGCACAGTGAATCAGGCCGTTGAGGCACTTAAAAAAGGTGCCGATGACTTTTTAACCAAGCCACTCAATTTAGAGCATCTGTTGTTTACGGTTAAAAGAATTATTAGCCACACTGTGGTGGTAAACGAAGTCAACCAGTTAAAAAAGCAAGTCAGCCACTCGTTTTATGGAATTGTTGGAAAAAGTCGTATCATGCGCCAAATGTATGACAATATTGAACGGGTATCAGCGGTTGACAGCGCTGTATTAATTACGGGTGAAAGCGGCACTGGCAAGGAGCTTGTAGCACGAGCAATACACGATGCCAGTCCAAGAAAAAATAGCAATTTTGTTGCGGTAAATTGCGCTGGTATTCCGCCCGATCTTATTGAAAGTGAATTTTTTGGTCATGTGTCTGGGGCATTTAGTGGAGCACAACGCAGTAGAAACGGCTTATTTAAAGAAGCGGATGGCGGCACGCTTTTATTAGATGAAATAGGTGAAATGCCCATGTCATTGCAAGCAAAGCTATTGCGAGTGTTGCAAGAGAATACGATAAGACCCATTGGTAGCGACAGTGAAACGTCGGTAAATGTGAGGATTATCGCTGCTACTCACAAAAACCTTGAAGCCATGACCGAAACGGGAGCGTTTAGAGAAGATCTGTTTTTTCGATTAGAAACGTTAAAAATTGCTGTGCCGCCGCTGCGTGAGCGAGGCGATGATTTAGAGTTACTGGCAGATTTTTTCCTTTCCCAATTAGCGAATGCACAAAATAAACAGGTTGGTTATTTAAGCAGTGATGCATGGCAATTGTTGTACGACTACCCTTTTCCCGGCAATGTTCGTGAGCTCGGCAATGCCATAGAGCGGGCGTTTATTTTTACCACAGGCCAGTGTATTGAAGCAGAACATTTACCCGACAGAATAAAGCACTACCGAAATGTGGGCCAACCCGAACACATCGCTGAACACACCGTGCCAACAATGAGTTGGCTTTCGTTACAAGAATATCAAAAAAGGTATGTTTCGCAGGTCATGAAACATACCAAGGGCAATAAAGCGAAAGCAGCAGAAATACTTGGCATTACGCGCAGAACATTGTATCGATGGCTTGATTAAGCGTTAGCTCAATTGTTCTAATCAGAAGTTCGCTATATTAGCATTAATTGGCTTAATGCTGTTTAACCGCTGTCGTATAAAGTTGACGTTAACATAGCTGAGGTGAAATTTTCAGCGCACCACTGAATCATGCCGTCGTATTCTTCATCAAAGTTCGTCAATTAATGGTTATGATGACAAATGGCTATTTACGGTTTACATTCATAAGCCGTATATACGGAGATGCGCATGAATTCACCAGATTTCCCTGCTGACGAAGCTTCAAGATTACTTGCGTTAAAGCGCACTGCGTTACTCGACTCACAACCGGAAGAACGGTTCGATCGAATTACTCGGTTAGCTGCGTCTGTATTTAATGTTGACATCTGCTTGGTTTCCCTTGTCGATAGCGACAGGCAATGGTTCAAATCAAAAGTGGGTACTGATGATTGCCAGACAAGCCGTTCAATATCGTTCTGCGGGCACGCGATATTACAAAATGACGTATTGGTAGTACAAAATGCTACCAAGGATGCGCGTTTCTCTGACAATCCCTTAGTACTACAAAAGCCAAATATTCGTTTTTATGCGGGTGCGCCACTGCGTGAACCTGGCGGGCAGCCCATAGGCACCTTATGCCTTATCGACCCTGAAGAGCGAGAATTTTCACAACGAGAAAAGCAGCAATTACGTGGGTTTGCTGATTTAGTTGAACATGAAATAGCTAAAATCGATATTGAGCATCTTGAGCATCTTGAGCAGCGCCTTATGGCGAGCAATCTGCGTACGGCCTCAATTATTGAATCGTTACCGGATATGGTCTTTGTTATTGACACACACCTTCGGTTTACCCTGTGTAATGAACATCCTGATTTGCTCAAGCCAAAAGATGAGGTTTTGGGGCAAAAGCTCTTCGATGTATTACCTATCGAATTGGCTAACCAAATGAATCGTTACGTTGAAAAGGCGTTTAATAGTAATACGCTACTTCAACACCAGTATACCCTCAATAAACTGAAGCAATCTTTCGAAGCTAGGTATCAAAAGTTAAATAACAGTGAAGTGCTAGTGATTGTGCGCAATATCACGAATGAGAAGCACAAAGATGACATCATCAACGATAACCAGCACTTACTTGATGCGGTTATTGATACCAATAATATAGGGGTATGGCGTTTAAATTTACAAGATGACCAACTCATTGTTAATGAGAAATGGGCAACCTTACTCGGCTACGAGTTATCTGAGCTCATGCCCATAAACAGGCAAACATGGGAGTGCCTGACCCATCCAGACGACTTGGTTTATGCCGCGCAGCAAATTGATGAATACGCACTGGGTTTAACATCGCATTACGATGTCAATATTCGAATGAAACACAAAAACGGCCAGTGGAAATGGATAAACACGAGAGGAAAAGTGGCGTCAAATTCATCAAATGGTGAAGTTGAATGGGTATTAGGTACGCACTTTAGTATCGATGAGCAGCTGCAAGCAGAAAGTCAGCTCAAAGAGACATCGTCTAAAATGAGCGCTGTAGTAGACAACTTACTTGACGGCATCATCACCATTGATTCAAGCGGCATAATGCTGACAGCTAATCAGGCTGCGCAAAGCATTTTTGGGTACTCACATCGCGAGCTTATTGGTCAAAATGTCAATATGCTGATGGGCTCGCCGCATCGCGAACACCATGATACGTATTTAGCAAACTACCTTAGTCGCGGTATCAGTAATATTACGGGACAAATTCGCGAGCTGGACGCACAGCGAAAAGATGGGTCAGCATTCCCTATTGAACTGGGCGTGGTTGAAGTATCCCTAGATGATGACATTAACTTCATCGGCATAGTGCGTGACATATCAGAACGTAAGAAGCGCGAAGACAAAATACACCAGCTTGCTTTTTACGATCCCCTAACATCCCTTCCAAATCGTCGCTTGTTGTTAGACCGTTTGTATCAAGCGCAATCCAATTGCAACCGCACGGGCGCTTATGCGGCATTACTGTTTCTCGATTTAGATAACTTTAAGGATTTTAATGACAGCGCCGGGCATGACAAAGGCGACTTGTTACTGTGTGAAGTGGCACAAAGACTGGCGCAAACCGTCGGGCATGGGGGTACGGTATCGAGACTGAGTGGTGATGAATTCGTCATCCTCGTGACAGAGTTAAGTGACACCGAAGAGGTGGCTGCGGCACAAAGTGACGCGCTCGCTGTAAAACTGTTAACAAAAATTGGGCAGCAATATGATATCGAGGCAATCACGTATCAGTGTTCAGCCAGTATCGGCATTACTATTTTCAATCGAAGCGCCGACGTCGTTGGCGACTTATTAAAACAGGCCGATATGGCGATGTACAAGGCCAAAGCAGCAGGGCGAAATCGCGTATGTTTTTTCGACCCGAAAATGCAGACTGATGTAAACACAAAAGCGGAAATTATTCAGGAGTTATATACCGCAATTTCAAACGAGCAATTTGAGCTTTATTATCAAAAGCAGATTGACGACCATGGCCGTGCTATTGGTGTAGAGGTGTTGCTGCGCTGGTGTCATCCCGTAAAGGGAGTTATTTCACCAGCGCAATTTATTCCCATCGCAGAAGATACCGGCCTTATCGTTCCAATAGGTCAATGGGTTCTACAGCAAGCGTGCCAAACGCTGGCCCGTTGGGCAAAGCAGTCTGCTACAGAAGCACTTACTATTGCCGTTAATATCAGTGCTATCCAGTTTAATAAAAACAATTTCGTGCAGACAGTGCTTGATGCGCTTCACCATACCGGCGCCAACCCTCATCACTTAAAATTAGAGTTGACGGAGAGCATGCTGGTCAGCGATATAGCTGATATCAAAACTAAAATGTCTGCATTACAGCAACACGGTGTGATGTTTTCTATAGATGACTTTGGGACTGGTTATTCATCGTTATTTTATTTAAAGCAGCTACCGCTAAATCAATTAAAAATAGACCAGGCCTTCGTACGAGATATCTTGGTTGATGACAATGACAGAGCTATTGCACAATCAGTGATAACACTCTCGCAATCATTGAAATTAGAGGTTATCGCTGAAGGCGTTGAAACACAGGCGCAGCGCGCGCTGTTACAGAGTATGGGCTGTAATGTTTATCAAGGATATTTTTTTGGAAAGCCGTGCAGCATCGACGAATTAGAAATTTAATACTGATCAAGCCCACGTAAGGTACTACGAGGAACCAGCCAAAAAATGGCAGCTGGTAGGTCTGCGTAACTGCGGCGAATGTATTTAGATTGCATATATGGCGTTGGATGAGGTTGATGATAGATATTTTGCCGCTTGAGCTTTGCGGCCTTAATAGATTTGGTGCTTCCAAAGGGCATCTTTTTATTCTAAATACAAAAAAAGACAGCGGTGAAAGAAAGTGGAAGAAATAAACAAGCTAAACGAATTGCACATGGAGGTTGCGCGTTTACGACAGATAATTGATGGAACAAACATTGGTACATGGGAATGGAATGTGCAAACTGGGGAAACACGCTTCAATGAGCGCTGGGCGCAGATTATCGGCTATACATTAGACGAGATTTCTCCAACCAACATAGACACATGGCTTAACTTTGCCCATCCCGATGATTTAGCTAAGTCGGAGCGCCTGCTGAATGCGCATTTTGACGGCCACACTCCCTTTTATCACTGTGAAATTAGAATGAAACACAGAGATGGCACCTGGGTTTGGGTAAGGGACCATGGCAGGGTGGTGACTCGCAACCCTGAAGGCTTGCCCGAGTGGATAGTGGGCTCACATATCGACATTACGCAAGAAAAACTAGAGCACATTGCTACACAACGCTTAAATAAAATAGCGAGTTCTGTACCCGGTGTAATCTATGAGTTTGAAATGGACGATGATGGGCAAATGGCCTTCCCTTATGCCAGTCCCGGAATTGTCGATATTTACGGCGTTACGCCGGAAGAGGCAATGGAGCAGGTTGATGAAGTGTTTTCAGCAATACACCCAGCCGATGTGGAATATGTTGAAAAGAGTATATTGCAGTCAGCACAAAATCTAGAGCCTTGGGTCGCAGAGTATCGTGTTGAGTTACATGGCCAAACTCGCTGGGTCTCTGGCTATGCTAGGCCGGAACGCCTCAAAAATAAAACGCGATGGTATGGGCTAATCGTAGATTCGACAGACACAAAAAAGGTGTCGCTCAAATTAGAAGAAAGTCAGCGTAGGCTTAAACAAGCACAAACGCTCGCGCAGCTTGGTCACTGGGAGGCGAATACTGAAACAGGCGATTTATTTTGGTCTCCACAGATTTTTGAGATTTTTGGGTTTGAGCCCGATAGTTTTCAGCCTTCGACCAAGGCGTTTTATGATGCAGTTCATCCAGATGATAGAAAGAGAGTGCAGGCGAGTGAAGAGCAAGCAAAATTAACAGGCATACAAGATGTAGAGCATAGAATTGTTCGACCTGATGGCACAATACGCTGGGTACATGAGTATGCTCATGTTGTTCCGCAGCGCGACAATGCTGATAGCTCGGTGTTAATTGGCACGGTGCAAGATATTACAGAGCGAAAAGCGCTAGAAATAAGATTGAGAGAACAGTCTAACACCGATGCACTCACACAAATTTTTAATCGCCGCTATGCTATGGCCTTTTTGAAAAAGCTGTTCAACGTCAACCATGCCCGTTTGAATGATAATGCAGAATGCGCGGTTATCAGCTTTGATATTGATTATTTTAAGAAAGTTAATGACACATACGGTCATGCCATAGGCGATAGAGCGTTAAGGCTTCTTGCCCAAACAGTGAAAGAAGTGCTTCGTTCAGATGACGTGTTCGCCAGAATGGGCGGCGAAGAGTTCATGATAATTCTTCCGGGTACAACCCTCAGCGAAGGCTACTGTTTAGCCGAACGTGTTAGGGAGTTGGTGGAATCTACCGCCATTTCGACCCGCTCGTGCGTCACCCATATTACAGTAACGCTGGCGGTTGCTTCTTATTCAATGAACGATTCGTCCGTCGAGGATTTCTATGTACGACTTGATGATGGCTTGTATAAAGGGAAAAGAGAAGGGAGAAATCGAGTGGTATTAGTGGAAAATGAAAGAGCTTAAAGTATATAGCCCATCATAGCCGACCGCATTGAGAAATTTTCGTTCACTTCTTCGATAACGCCGGTGACAAAAAATCGAATCATCACCATGGATTTATCTAAAGAGCGTTGAACGTTAGACAGTTTTGTTTCCGCTTGCCTCGCTGCTGTCACATCATTTGCAATTTTAAATATTTTCCGTATGTTTCCACCATTGCTGACAGGAACGCATATCGCCTCAAGCAAAGCTTCATTTCCCTGTTTGTTGATACGGGAAAATGTTAGGGAAGATGATTCACCGATTCCTAGGTCGTGTTGATTTTTGTTGTTCATGTTCTCATCAACCCACATCGGTAACCACATAAGCGCAAAGCCAATGCCAAAACACTGTGGTAGTTTCTGGCTAACTTATCATATCGGGTCGCTACGGCTCGATACTTCTTGATTTTCAACATTGCATTCTCGACTAAATGACGATAGCGATACATCGCCCAATCAATATCATTGTTGCCTGTTTTACTGTTCCCTTTCCTGCTTTTTTTGCTTGGCATAACGCCGTATCCGCATATTTAATGAGATCGTCAAGAAGGTGTCCACGCTGACAAATGATAATGCAGCATACATACTTTCAAGTGCTGGAAAATTGCAATCAATATGATGCCAGCCGATACAAGCGGAAAAAATAGCATTCCGTGTAAACAAAAACGTGCACATCGCATCACAGACTATCTGAAACAGGTATTAACAGTTAGTTTGGCTGCACTAAGTGAAAATTGAGCACTCGTGCTACCTCAAGTCAAGAGATAGCTTTAATTTAACGTTTTCAATATACTTTGAAATATTAAGTGTTTTTAATTTTCTCGGGGTCAATTATGTCTCGCCGTAATCAAGCTATCATCGATGAAGAAGTGACTTTTTCTGATGAGGAAGAGTTAGTTTCAGTCACTGATAAGCGAGGGGTCATCAAATATGTTAACAGTGAATTTTGTCGAGTTGCTGGTTTTACCAGCGATGAACTTATTGGCAAAAACCATAACATAGTCCGTCATCCAGATATGCCAAAAGCAGCATTTGCTGACATGTGGTCAAAGTTACAAGCAGGAAAGTCGTGGCGTGGTGCAGTAAAGAACAGGTGCAAAGATGGAAGATATTATTGGGTTGATGCGTTTGTTACACCTGTTTTTGAATCAGGTGAACTGGCTGGGTTTCAGTCGGTAAGGACGACACTTTCCCTTTCAGTTAAAACGCGCGCGGAATCACTTTACGCTCGCCTAAACAATGGCGAACGTATTAAAGAAACCATGTGGTCTTCTCATCAGTTTCGGCTATGTGGTTTTATACTGTTGTCATTGATTGCTTTGCTTTTGTCTTTTAAATCACCGTATTTTGCCCTTCTTTTCCCTATTGCGACATTCTTTTGTTTTTATGCCGAGCTCATCAGAACACCAAGCATACTCAAAAAGATGTGCCATGAATACGATAGCGTCTCCAGGCATGTTTATAGTGGCTCATCGCTTACTGATGTCATGCATTTTAGGGAGTTGCTACATCAAGGTCGAGCGCAAACGATTCTGGGCAGAGCCAGTGATGGCGCAAAAATGCTATTAGAGAGTGCGATAACTTTAAAGCGAGCCTCTTCCGAAACGCAAAAGGGAGTAGAGCGGCAAACTCGGGAGCTTCATCAGTTGGCTGCGGCAATTGAAGAAATGTCTACGACTATTCGCGATGTGGCATCAAATACTGCCAGTACATCAGAGCGTGTTGATGCTGTACATGCGGAGTGCAGCAAAGCAACAGACTCAATGAAAAATACTATGGATGCCGTTACGGTTTTATCAGATGAGGTCTCTGCGTCTGCTCAGGCGTCAAAGGTATTAGCTGATGAAGCAGAAAAAATTGGCAGCGTGACGAAAGAAATTCAAGGTATTGCAGATCAAACGAATTTATTAGCCTTAAATGCAGCTATTGAGGCTGCCAGAGCGGGAGAGCATGGTAGAGGATTTTCTGTTGTTGCAGAGGAAGTGCGAGCGCTATCAACGCGCACCCACGATGCCACAGAACAAATCCATCATTCCATGGCAGGTATTAGGGAAACGTTACTTGCGTGGGCTGGAAAAATGCAACAGGGTAAGCAAGCGGCAGAGCAGTGTTTGTTAGACTCTCAGGGAACCGTCAATATTATCAATAAGGTTTATGATGACGTCGCTACAATAGCAGGCTATGCAACACAAATTTCAACTGCAGCCGAAGAGCAAAGTGTGGTAGCAGAAGAAATTAGTAGAAATGTTGTTAACGTTAATCACGAAGCGGATAATAACCTTGTATTAGCTAGCAATGTGTCGGAACAATCGGACCAAATTACAGAACGCTCAGAGTCACTGGCTTCTTTACCACTCTCGTTCCGAGAATAGCAGTGTATCTTCAGTCCTATTGGTGCAGAGTGTTTTAGCTAGGGATATTAATGTTTAAATATAAAATAAAATTTGACAGCGATGCATTCACGGTATTGGTTTCCGATGAGGCAGTTTATCTTCAGGAAAAACTTGATACTCTGCTAAAAATACTAGGTGCTGAAGCCCTATTTATTGGTGTAGTTGGCAACCATAAGATCTCGACATTATTAATGGCTAGTTCTCGTGCCATTGAGCAAACAATTACATTTACCATAAATAATTCACATAACGACACAGCTGAAAGGGAAGCAAAAGACCCGAACCATATTCATTCTTCATCAATAATCTGCACTAACTTGCCTAACGAGATAGAGGTGAGTATGAATGCGCCCATTTCCAATGAAAACGCTGGTACTGTAGGTATGCTTATAGGGTGCTTTGCAGCTTCAGCCGATGTTGAGCCACTGAAAAAAAAGCTATTTGAAACCGTTGCAGAGCAATTGAGTGCTTACCTTCAAAAGTGCTTTCTAAATAAACAAACGACGGCACAGCTAGGACTGTTAAGCGACATTCAATCTATCGCAAAAATTGGGGCATGGGAGTATCACTATCACGCCAAAGACGTATTTTGGTCTGATGAAATTTACCGTATTTACGGAGTGTCAAAGAATCAATCACTCACGCCAAATGAAGCCATGAGCTTTTATGCGCCTCAATCGCAGGAAAAAATTAAGCGCGCATTTCACGACCTTACAACCAATCTTGAGGCTTATGATTTAGAGCTTGCTTTTACCGACGCCAGTGGCAATGCGAAGTGGGTGCGAACTACCGGAAACTCTGAGGTAGACCAACAGGGCAAAGTGGTGCGAGTTTATGGCACATTTGAAGATGTAACAGAAGCAAGGCTGATATCTGCTCGCCTTAAGGAGCATACCGAAACACTCGAAAATATTTGGAATAACTTGAACGATGCAGTCATCACTATTAACAGCGAAGGCCAAATACGGCAGTGCAACGAGGTAGCAGTTAGGCTGTTCGGTTATGATAAGAGTGAGCTAATAGGCGCGAATGTTGCCATGTTAATGCCACAGCCCTATGCCATGAAACACGATAGTTACATGCAACACTACAAAGCAACGGGTGAGGCTAAGATTATAGGTGTAGGTCGACAACTCCCGGCTAGAAGAAAAAATGGCGACGTTTTTCAAATGGAGTTATCGCTAACTGAGTCGGTGGAGAAGGGAGAGAAACAATACATTGGGCTGGTAAGAGATATCACCGAGAGGCTTGAAGCTCAAGATGCCATCTATAACTTGGCATTTACAGACAATGTTACGCAGCTTAGGAACAGTCAATGGTTTGAGCGAGAAGCCAAGGAACTGATGTTTGAAGCGATGCGAAAAAATCATTGCATTTATGCGGTGCTGCTTGACGTAGACAAGATGGCATCGTTCAATCAGCGCTTCGGCTTTAATGCGGGAGATAAGGCGTTGAAGCAAATTGCCGACAAGCTGCAAACGGTTATTGGTAACGAGTACGCTATTTTCAAGTTTGATGCCGATGCTTTCATTATTTTATCCCGTCGCACCGCTTGTAAATCAGAGATAAGTGCGTTTAGCGCTCATTTGTTGGAAAGTGCACTGCTAAACGCTGAAAATTATAAAATAAAAATAGGCGACGCGCGCCAAACACTCTCATGTTCAGCGGGGAGTGCTATATTTGACCCCAGTGAACATTCCTTTGAAACTATGCTAAGCGTTTTAGAGCACGCATTACGAAATGCAAAGAAATCTGCGCCTTTTGGGCTTTGCCATCTGGCTAAAGACGGCATAAGAGAGTATGACAAATTTGTAGCACTACAAGAAAAAGTACATTCGGTGGTGAAAAACGGCGAGCTACGTTTAGCGTTTCAACCTCAATTCAATGTTAGCGGAAATGTAGTGGCGTTTGAGGCGCTAGTTCGGTGGCACTCGCCAGACTTCGGTTGGGTAAGTCCCGCTGACTTTATTCCCATTGCCGAGGAAAATGGCGCTATTTATGTTATTGGTGAATGGGTGGTGTCGAGAGCATGTGACGCGCTAAACGAGTTAATCACTATGGGTATTCAAACTACGGTTGCTATCAATATCAGCGCGATGCAAATTGTTATACCCGAATTTTCCCTGTTTTTAATTCGAACACTAAAAGAAAAAAATATACCTCCTCAGCTTCTTATACTTGAGCTTACAGAAACAGCACTCGTATCTGATATGACGCTAGTTCGCAATACTATGCATGAATTGGCAGAGCTTGGATTTCAGTTTTCTATTGATGATTTTGGTACCGGTTATTCGAGTCTCGCTTATCTAAAAGAATTACCTATTTCAGAATTGAAGGTTGATAAATACTTTGTCGATGACATAGACAGTGACTCAGACAATGCAGAGTTTGTGATTGTGGACGCCATTATTAATATTGCCAAGGCCCTAGGCGTACAATGCGTGGCAGAAGGTGTTGAAAATGAAGTGCAACGAAATTATCTATCTCGGATTGGTTGCGATATCTTCCAGGGGTATCACTTCTCCAAACCGCTATTAGATGAAGATTGGAGGCGATTTATTCGCTCAGCGCACTTTAGCTAAACCGTCTTCCGTTGCTAGGGGAATTGAAATTACTGACTAATATTGAGCGATTCAAAGCGCTGCTAGCTTTTCTAAGGTAAAAGGCTTAGTGATGATGTTATCGATACTGGCAGTTTTGTTAACCCTGCATGAAAAGTGCGGGAAGGGCTAGGTCGCTAACCTCACCAGATTTCACGTACGTGCGCCTATTTTTTCACCGCAATCACACCGACTTACTATTCAACGATTGACACGCAACACCACGAAAAGAACGCTACCCATAAGATATTACAGACCACCTTCAAAAAGGTATACCAAAGAAAGGTGTCCCTCATCCACCACCGAGGTGCCCCCCTTGTTCAACTCGCGCGCGCCTTCGGCTGGTCGGGCAGGGCGGGTTTCAAGGTTGATGCTTCTACCTTTTGAACGATAATATTTTATTGCTTCAGAACCATTATTGCTCATATGCTATCAATAATTTGGATTTAGATGAGAGCGATTACGAACAACCTCTTAAACTATGATTTTTTAACAAAAACTGTTTGAATTACAACTGCATGAGAAGCAAACCTCTCTGCGTCATATGCTGTCATGATTGCTGCTGCTCGCATAAGTTAATTTGGCTGAGGTAAAAATTTTCAGCGCAACACTGAATCATGCCGTCGTATTCTTCATCAAAGTTCGTCAATTAATGGTTATGATGACAAATGGCTATTTACGGTTTACGGTTTACATTCATAAGTTGTATATACGGAGATGCGCATGAATTCACCAGATTTCCCTGCTGACGAAGCTTCAAGATTACTAGGTGAAAGCGAAGGTGAGGTAAGCTTGATGCCTAGTCCATGTAGCACCACAAATGTCGCAGCTAGAGTGCAATACTATTGCCATTTACAATTCGAGATAAGGCATTGATACCGACATAACATAGTGCGGCGCAATCAGCGAGTTTCATACCCATCGTCGTTCGCTTGGCTTTAATGTTTTGTCCCAACACGTACGCATCTTCCGGTACAAAGCAGCAAAGGGATAATGGCCGACAAGCTGATTGCGTTAGCGTTTCGAGAGCGCCAGATAAAACCACGGGACGTGTTAGACTTAGCATGGCTAAGCCAACAGAACGTTCCGATTGAAGCTTCACTGGTAAAAAAGAAGCTTGTGATGCGTGGTAAAACTCGGAAAGGTTTTCTCAAAAATCTACAGGTACACAGTGGATCCATTCTGGCGTCGGATGAGACGAAATTAGACTTTGAAAGAGAAATGTTACGATTTGTCCCTAAAGATATCCGCGAACGTACCTTAAATCGCAAGGAGTTTTGGCCATATGTGGGTGAAACGATAGCCTCACAAATCGAGACAATTGGATCGGCGCTGAATAGAAATTCCACAAATGGCCACGATTCATACATGAAGATGTAGAGAGCAAAGCTCAATACACCCTAGAAAATATAAATAAACCCCACGCCAACCTCTGTTTCGTAATCGCTTCGCGCGATAGGGCTATCTTGCACGTCACTGCTGTAATACTCAAAAAGTGCCTCGCCATAAAGCTGCCAACTGTCATTGATATAGTGTCGAAAACTATAGTCAACGCCAATGGAACGCAGGCCACCGCTTAAGTTAGTTTCAGCCAATCCAGAGGCTTGTGCTTGCTCGGCGTTTATGCCGAAACCTCTGTTAGCATACTCACTATCGTGGAACACAGCGACTAAGTTAATTTCATGACCGGTACCGTCAATTTGGTCGCCAAAGCGGCGGCCTATGCCAAATAACCCTAAATTTCCATCTCCGCCGGTTACTACTCGGCTAACCAACCAGTAACGCCAGTCATCAGTAAATGACCGTCGTGCTTGAAGCACCAATTCAAACCCTTCATCTTGTTCACCTAAGCCATCGAGGTTTCCATCGTCAGAATCACCTTCTTCGCGGCCTTCCTCAAAACCTAATAAGGCTTCTAACAGCCACTTGTCACCTTGAAGTCCTCGCCAGCCAAATGCCTCTCCGGCAAAATAAAAAATATTATTACCGCTGCGCCACTGCACGGCTCCTGCAGGTTGAAATTCTAACCCAAACTCATCCGAGCCTTCGTAGGCGGTTTCGTATTCAATACCTAAGCCTAGGCCGAAGCTCCAACCGTCTTCCCCCTTAGTAAAGTCGTCTAGCGATGGCAAAGGAACCAGTGCAGCATTATTCTCTTGTGCCGAAGCTAATTGAAAAATGAGGCAGTAAATACACAATACAAATGAGATAGCCTTTTTCATGTAACAGTAACTCCACATTGTTATTTTTAATTGTAAGTTCTTAGTTGCGTAACACATCAAACAGCCGAGTTTGCTATTGGGTTTCGCGCCATGGTTGATCAGTGTTTTTGAATCAGCCGATACGCTAAAAAACAGGCTACGCTAGTAACGCAGATATTTGGCTTAACATGGACATGAGTATAGACGACCGTTCAGCGATGCATATCGAAAATGTAGAAGCTGTTGATTTTATGTATGAATGGCCAATGATTATTCGACTAAACCCACTAGCAACGTGTGAGAAAAACTAACCGTTAATACAAAAAAGGGGTATTTCGTTGAGTGTTCACTGTATAAATACATGTGATACGAACCTAGGAGCGCAGTAAGTGTTAGTTAGCGATACAGTTTTAGGCAGGGCACCGTTAAAGAGTGGTTTTGCTCTTACAGCATTTGGTCTCACCCTGTTGTTTACGTTAATGGAGCCGGAGTCTTCTTACGGCCTAAACTTTTTCCAACGACTGCTATTCTGGTTTTTGCAAATTTCGGCTGCGTTACTGGGGTTAATGCTTGCTAGCTACATGACCACTAAGATGCCACCCAAGCAATTTCCCTTGTACTTATTGCTACTCATATCTGGGCTTTTAGGGGCGGTGCTGGTTTCTCCTATTTTTGCATCAATCGATTATTGGTTTCCGGGCTTAGAAGATGAGCCGGACAGTTGGGTTGATATGCTCGATCAGAAAGGCCCTTTCTTTCGGGTAGTATCAGAATTTCTTGAAGTGACACCTGGCATCATTACGCTATGGTTTTTAATAAACATTCCGTTACTTCTAAAGGTTACTTACAAGCTCCCTAACGAGAAAGATAATACGCCTGAACAACACAGCCGGCCTAAAACCGAAAAAGAACTAGAACTAGAAAAGCGGAAAAAGCTAAAGGCTGAATTTTACGGAAGGCTTCCGAAAGTGCTTGGCCGAGATATAATTTCCATAAGCTCCGAACTTCATTATGTGAACGTGAAAACCACAAAAGGGAATACACTCATACTTGGTGCGCTAAACCAAATAGCACAGGTGTTAGACGATGAAGGTATATTGATTCATCGTTCTCACTGGGTGCATAGAGATCACGTTATTAGGGTGCATATTTCAGGCAGCGAAGCGTGGTGTGAAATTCCTTATGGGGCAAAACTGCCCATTAGTAGAAGTAAGCGTAAGCTTGTAAAGCTGTATTTTGGTAATGAAACGAAGGTAGATAATGCAAAAAGTTGAATTTGTTTTTTGTTTAACTCCCCGTTAATGCGATACGTTGTTCATTAATTTGCGCGGCATTGTGTTGATAAATGCCGTTTAACAACGGTGCTTCACTATTGTTAGTGTCAAAGCGCACAATAACCTTGACTCCGCGTACAACTCCTTTCAGGATCAACACATCGTTTATTAGCTTAATTGAATATAAGGTTACCGTTATGAAAATAGATATCGCACTTTTGGAAGGGCAAAAACTACAGGCCAGTTTTGGCAAGCATCAAATCATCAGTGACCAAAGCGTATCAGCCGGGGGCGATGAGTCTTACCCTGAGCCGTTCGATTATTTCTTAGCTAGCATGCCTTTATGCGCAGCGTTTTTTATCCGCAAATTTTGTGACGCGAGAGACATCAGCACAGACGGGATCAGTATTAGCCAAGACCATAGCAGCAGTGCCGAAGATAAATTTAAAAAGGCATTTGCTATTAAAGTAACCTTGCCTGACGATTTCCCAGAGAAATATAAAAAGCCACTTTTGGCGTCTGCCAACAGCTGCACAGTAAAGAAAGTCATTCAGGCAATGCCAGAATTTAGTATTGAAATTGAAGAGTGATAGGCTAGAGATAGCTAACGTCAGTTAAAGTACAAAAGAAATGGCGCTGTGAGCTATCAGCGCCCACCAACTATCTCTTTAAAAAGTGAGATATTTTGCGCAAACATGTCAGTGTATTCTCGGTTATAGCCTCACCAACCTCTTTGTCAAAAAGCATATTGGCTTCCTGTAAAGATGCTCGTAATGCTGGTTCTACCTTGTCCACTAACGACGTCATAATAGCGAGCGTTTGAGCTTCACTTATTCCCTGCTTTTTACCATGTTCAGGCCAGTGCCTAGGCATAATTTCATTCCATCTGTAGAGTGTGTTCTTACTGTAGACTTTCATTGCCATCTTTATTTTTTGTGCCTGAATATTCCCTTGCCCAAAATAAGGATAAGCACTGAGCACGTCATAAAATGGAGCCAGTCGGTAGCCATCCTGATTGAGTGTAATACTGAAGTTCTTGCCATGACCATCAATTGCTGCAAGTAGCCAATACACAATCTGCACACGCAAAAATTCGAGTCTATCTTTATAGGCGTTTCTTGAGCCAGAAAGTAATTTCATAACTTCTTGGGAGCCCGGGCCGCCTTGTTCTTCATACTTTGAGCCACTTACTTTTCCTAGCGCCTGACAAATATCCTCTTGAGGAAGTCTTAAAATAACGTCTGATTCAACTTTACGATCAAAGCGCTCGACCACAAGTACCTTTTGATCTTCAAATTGTGCAATGTCACAATTGGCGACATCTAAACCCAAGTTTTTCATAAACGTCTGGCAAAACCATTCATTGTCTACACTCGAAGATAAGTCTACTCCCAAGCTTTCATGATGAAGAATAGGTGGCTTAAATATATGCGTTGTTGGCGTTGAGCCGTGTGGCCTGCACCATTTTCCTCTCCATAGAGTCAGTGCTGTTTTTTCCTGAGCACCGGCAAGAGAAATTCTAAAGTCATCGCCTGAGTGCATACCCAACATTTTTTCAAAGCGAGTGTCTCTGATAATTTGTGCTAATTCACCCTCAGACAATGGTGTAAGCCTTAGAGAGGGTATTCCTCCTGTTGCAGGAGTTTCTGTAAATGTAAGCGCACCCACACAATCTTTTCCAATCTTGGCTAACAAGTCGAAGGGGTTAGCACTATCTGCCCCTAATTGGTCTTTCATATGCTCTCTAATAGCGCCTGTATCGGGCAGCAAGTTATCAAAATAAGCATGTACAGCGTCTCCCGATATCTCAGCCCTTTGCATGGGCATGCTCAGAGAAATAGCACGGCTTCCTTCCACCTCTAACCAGTCTGGGGAGTACTTAAAGCTTATGCGCCCATTTTTTAAATATAAATCACCGACTGGAAATCCATTCATAGAGCAATAAAGGGTTTTGGTATGTGATTTTCGTCCCATTAGAATCTCAACGACTTTTTAGCAAGTGGAGTAACCTGCGTAGACTCTTCATCCTTGTTTACTTTGCCGACATTAAACTCTAAGTTTAGTGCCGCACACAGTTTGATGAGCATTTCGGCCGAGACTTTTTCAGTTTTTGTTTCACAGTTGGAAATATCCCTTTGATATACGCCAATGCGTTCTGCTAAATCTGCCTGAGTCCAGCCTTTGAGCTTACGACTGTCTCTAAAAACCGCGCCTAAATCTTTTGGTGTGTTAATTTTCATATCAGCTTTTATGCACAATAGTGAATAAAATTAGTTTATGCAGAAATGTGTATAAAGCAAGTTTATGCAGATTATTATATAAAGTTAAAATATACATTTCTTAGTATAAAATGTGACTATGCAGCATCTATTTCAAATTCAATATGGAACTTAGTTGTGCCTACTCATCATATTCAATAGACCAAAGAAATGACAACGATCGACTTACCGTTTGTCAGCGTAATTGAAAGAACGGTTACTTTTTATTGGTGAACCTGTAAAGCAGAAATGGGTGACTAAAAACAGGCGGTAAAAGCATGAACTACGAAAAATATTACGAGCCGCTGGTAGCCGTAAACTCTTCAGACTTTAATCGCTGCTTTTACTGTGGCTGCGAAGCTAATCATACCGACTACATTCCTCCTATATCCTTTATTCACCACTGGCGCGATGCAAATAGCGAAGCAGAATTTATTGCCGTTCCCTCCTGCAATGAGTGCTTCGATTTACTGAAAAAGAAAAATAACGGCACGTTGCAAACCCGTTTCGATGTTTTAAAAGCATTGCTTGAAGAGAAATACAAAAAGGCTATAACGGTATATAACATGTGGAGCCCAGAAGAGCTGGAGGAGATGGACAAAGCGTTTCAAATTAGCTTAAGCGCGGGCATAAACTTAGGCAAAGAAACTGTGTCGCGACTTAAATTCAATGGTTTCGACTACGAAATAGGCGGCAGCATTACCCGAGTGGGCAAAGCTCCAGACAAGCTTTACCAAGTATTTGACCAAACCTTTGAAAACTTCAAATTAGCACTAGAGTACGCCAGCAGTACCTATCAAATTAAAAAGGGCCGTTTAAGCGAGTTGTACTTTGAAAACGGTGAGAGCTTCGATAAAGCGATAGAGGCGTTTCATCGCTCGGTGGAAGCGCGCAGGTTATTAGACGCAATCGAGAAGCCCTGCGAAGCTTTTGCAAAGCAATACAATCAGAACAGAAACCTAGTTATTCGCGAGGTAAAAAAATATTTGCGAGCCGATGAAAACCTAACGGTACAAGAGGCGTTAGATAAATTTTATGTCTTAAGGGTGAAAGAGTTGCGCAGAGATTAAAGAGGCCTATTGTAATTCCTCGCTACTACTCCCATCAAAAGGTGTTTCAAAAACGCCTTTGTTTTTTGCGTAGCTGAGAGCTTCGCTGAATGATTCTGCTAAATCCGAATGTACAGAGTGTTTAGACAAAGCAAGGTACACCTTTCTGTCGTCTCTTATTGTATAGTTTTGCTGTAAAATTGTGTCTGTTAAGCCTTGTTCATGTAGCAAATAGTTGAACCTTTGTTCAGAGCCAACAAACGCATCAATGCGCTTATTAAGCAATAAATCGATAAGCTGCATGTGTGTATTGGCTTCAACTTTCGCAAAATTTGTGGCCTTATCAAATTCAGGGAAGTATAGGCTATGACGTAAAAGGCCGACAATTAAGCCATCAAGGTCGGCAAACTCATTAATTGAGATAGATGAACCCGCTCTCGCGAAAAAGGTTTGAACACTGCCTGGTGCAACAGGAGGTTCGATAAAGTGCAAAAACTCTGCTCTTTCGGCGCTGTACGTTAACCCAACAAAAACATCTACCAGCCCCTTTTCAAGTAACACAATACAGCGAGCAAACGGGCATTCCACAAACTTCAAACGCATGTTCAGTTGCTCGGCAACTATTTTCATAGCTTCAACATTCATTCCAGCTGGTGGCTTGCCTTCTGACAATATGGAGTAGGGAGGGAAATGATTTATTGCAAAGCGCAAAACGGGTTGGGTATTAGGCCATTTTACTTTATTTGCATCAGTTTGATGCGTGGGCTCAGCATTAATGTGTGTTTCACTAGCAAGCCCGAAACTCACAATCGCTAAAAAGAAAAACATTGTTGCCTTAAATACCATACACGCTCCACCGAAGCTCTCACGAATTAACTGCATTCGAATAATTTTACTTCGTATTTATGAGTATATCAGACTATACAAATCCTTTGTGCCGGCAACCTATAATTTAATTCAGTCGACAATAACCACAACGGCAGAGTGGTAGGTAATACTTAACGGGCCGCTGGTCACAAAGCGCTTAAACTCTGGGTTGTCTGTTCTATACAGCGTAACTTTGGTTGACGCCATAAAGCCAAGGGGTAGCGGCAATGGGTGGGTATCAAAAGAGAAGTTATACATTACGTATGCGCGAGCATCCTCAAAGCGCAGTTCGTAGGCAAAAAGCTGGTTAGCTACATCTACCTCATAAATGCGCATATCGGCGCGAGCAAGTGGGCCATACTGTTCAATAAAAGAGGTAAGCGTTAACACATCAGCACTCATTGTGTTTGATGGCGGGCTGGGTAATACCGTTACCGCCTGTAGCATTTCGAGCAAGCGTCTTTCGCGGCCCGATAGGCTAGAAGATAAATTAGACGGTAAGCCAGCGGTTAAGTTAGCAGATGAACTAGCAAGTGCAACGCAACCTTGCTCTGTAATCTTTGTGGGTTCAGCGGTGCTCTCTTTAGCAGCAGTCTCTTTAGCGACAGCCTCTTCATCAACAGCCTCTTCATCAAAAACAGGCTTTTCATCGCCCAGAGCGTTAGTTAATGCTTCATGCAGTAGTGCCACATCTCGCTTATCGCTATTTACCGTAAAAAAGTTGCACAAGGCGTTGTTCCACACGCTACTACGCCACGGCTCGGTATAGCCTGGCTTAGTGTTACTATGCTGGGTTTGAAAAAACCAAATAGCGCCAGCTAGTGTGCATAGTAGTAAGAAAAATATCAGACTTTTTTTGATAACAGCCTCGATTGTTTGAGTGTGCACAATTTGTGGGTTATGAAATTATGGGTGTTAAGCTTTAGGTAATAGATTAAAAGTTGTTACGAACTTGGGGGAGAAAAGGGGTATTTCCGATAAACATGCTAACAGCGTTATTTCTGCAGGGTATAACATTCCACTATTCAAATGGCTTGTTGAGCCTAGACTGCCCATTGCATATTGCTAGTTTTTAATTACAAGCAAGCAGCGAAAATGCGTACTATCAAGCATTAATCGGATACACAGAAAAGCAGGATAATTGGAGAGCTAACGTGGTTTACCGAGCGATTATTAACGCCTTTATCGACAACATTTCCCATCCACGGTTTTATCGGTCTATCGAAGATATCGCTATACGGCTCAATGCGGTAGACCCTGCAGTGCTATTTATGATGGCATGCAGCGAAAATAATGTGGCTCAAAAATCAACAGGCAATGAAAACAATATAAATAGCATTGCCTCAGCGGCAAAGCAGATTCTGGGTTATGCGCTTACCTCTGCTGGTTACACAGAAGCCATGATTGCTGAAGACTTTGAAATAATGAAAAGCAGACGAAGCAATGGGTTGTCTCCAAGTGAGCAAATATTACTGGAACAGCTCACTTTGCTTAATTCCCTTATAAACAACGATATCGATTTTAACTTCTTGGCGGTTTGCTTATTTTTGTATAAAGAGCAGCCCGATGCGTATAGTAAACAAAGCGTAAGCCTGGATGTAAAAAGTAATACGGCCACAAAAAGATTGATGTGTTATGTAAAACAGAGGCTGGGGTGAGAGAGCACTGAAAAGTTCTTGTGTGCTTTCTCGGAACGAAGTGAAAAAAGTATTCTGCCCTAGTTCAGTTGTATAAAGCTCAGCCCTCCGGAGGCAAAGGTCATAGGTTCTAATCCTATCGGGTTCGCCATTTATAAGGGGCTGTAGCCTGATTCATTTATCCGAAAAACTCCCGTTTTGAAATATGTAGCAAATATGTAGCAGCTTGACGCTTATTTTTTCTGCTCTGAAGACGTGTCTATTTAATTATCACTGTCATCATCAACTCTTGCTGGTGTACGCTCTTACGATTATGACTCTAGTGATACTGTCAGTTATCCTGTTCGAGTACTGTTATTACTTGTGATAACATTTTGAGTATAAAATTTATCAAAGGATTGAAAATGCCTATCAACTTCAAAAAGAGAACCCCGAATAAAGGCGCAGAGAGAAAAACACACCCTAGAGAAATATACGACACACTTGACAGGCATGCGAATAAAGGCCCTCTCAGAGTTCCGGTACAAAACACTATTCTTGATGAATGGTTCTCGGATCGAAAAGACCAACGTGACGTAATACTAAAGTTACCTACAGGAGAGGGGAAAACTTTGATCGGTCTGCTCATTTTGCAGTCAAAGATAAACCAGAAGAAAGGAAGCTGCTTATACGTTTGCCCAAACAAATACTTAGCTGCTCAAGTTCGAATTCAAGCCGATGAATTTGGAATACAACATTGTGATATAACCGCTCATGGCTTGCCAGAAGACTTTATTAATGGTGAGAAAATACTTATTACCCATGCCCAAACCATTTTTAATGGTCGTAGTGCAAACTTTGGTATAGGCCGCGATTCTGTAGAAGTAGAAAATATCTTACTAGATGACGCGCACAGCTGTATTGAAGCTATTAAAAGCGCTAGCAAGTTTAAAATTCCTCGTAGTTCTGATTGTTACCATGAATTGTTACAGCTGTTTGGAGAAAGCCTGGCTGGTCAAGGGGCTGGTACATTTGCTGATATTCAAAATGAATCTCGGAACGCTATTCTAGCAGTGCCTTATTGGGAATGGGAGGCAAAACAAGATGAGGTAGTCCAAGTACTATCAAAGTATAACAAAAGTAAAGACAAACATGTTTGGTTTGTATGGGAGCTATTAAAAAATAACCTTAGTAATTGTGTTGCTGCTTTTTCTGGTATGGAATTGGAAATATCCCCACGCTTATTGCCAATAGAAATGTTCGGTACATTTGATAAGGCATCACATCGTGTTTTTATGTCCGCAACTATCTCAAACGACTCATTTTTTATACGAGATCTCGGCTTAAAAAGAGAAGTAATAGAGAATCCTCTGACGTTTGAAAAAAAATGGTCAGGCGAAAAAATGATACTGATTCCCTCATTGATAGATGGGACTTTGACTAGAGAAGAGATCATAAATTGGATCGGGCAATGGGGAGAAACAAATTATGGTGTAGTAGCCATTACCCCAAGTAATTGGCATAGAAAGATATGGGAAAGTATAGGTGCCCAAGCTGTAGATAAAACGAATCTTATAACGGAAGTAGAAAAGTTAAAACAAGGCAAATTCCCCCATCCTTTAGTAATGGCTGCAAAGTATGATGGGATAGATCTACCAGACAATATGTGTCGTATTCTCGTCTTGGACTCACTACCAATCACAGAAACAATTTCTGAAAAGTATCTCGAACAATGCGTCCCGAACAGTACATTCACTCAAATCAAAACTGCTCAGACAATCGAGCAGGGATTAGGTCGCGCTGTAAGAGGGGAAAAAGACTATTGCGTTGTTTTAGTGCTTGGGAACGATTTAGTCAAACAAATACGCTTCAAGGGCTCTCGACCATTTTTATCCCCTCAGACAAGAAAGCAAATTGATATTGGGTTGGATTTAGCTAAATTCGCACGTGAAGACATGGATGAATCGAAAGGTTATATCCACATGCTTTTGTCTGTTATAAATCAGGGGCTTGGTCGAGATGAGTCATGGAAAGAGTTTTATGTGGAAAGCATGAATGCTATCAATCTAGATGACGGCAGATCAACGCGAACGAGTGACGAAATGCTTATTCAAGAGCGAAAGGCTGAAATTTATTTCTCTGATGGAAATTATGATAAAGCTGTCGAAGCTATTCAGAGTCTTCTGGATCATCACGCAGATAAGATATCTAAAGATGAAAAAGGGTGGTACCTACAAGAGATGTCTAGGTTTTTATATGCGAAAAACCGAGTGGACGGCATGGCTATGCAGGTAAACGCTCATCGCACAAATAAGCGTCTTTTTTTACCGCCGGATGGGTACCAGGTTACAAAAATAGATCTGAGAGCTCATGAACGCCTATCAAATATTAAGAGCTTTATTGGGGAATATGCTGACTTTGAGGATTTTCTTGTATACATGGACGAAGTTTTTTCTCGTTTGGAATTTGGCATAAAGGCTGAAAAGTTCGAAAAAGCTATTGACGAACTGGGAAAATTGCTGGGCTTTAACACTGAAATGCCGGACTCAAACTGGAAATCCGGGCCTGATAATTTGTGGGCAATTAAAGACGGTGAATATCTTTTTATTGAATGTAAAAGTGAAGTGCTTTTAACAAGAGCTGAAATTCAGAAAGAAGAAACAGGACAGTTTAACAATAATATTGCTTGGTTTAACCGTTTCTATCCAGGAGCAAAAGTTTCTTACACTATCGCTATTCCTACAAAAAAAGTAAAAGCAAATACAGGATTCAACGAACCAGTATCGGTATTAAGGCAAAGGGGGCTGAAGAAGCTCGTTAGAAATGCTAGGTCATTCGTTTTAGGATTTAAAAACAGTGACCTAAAAGGACTGTCTGACGAGATGTTACACCAAAGCATTGCCCAGCATAAATTAAGCTCAGACCTCTTAGTCGAAGAGTATTTTGAACCTGTTCAATACATTTAAAGAATAAGACTAAAGTAGTTAGTACACTTATTTACAGAACTCCAAGTAAAAGCATCTGAGCCGCTATGCGGCTCTAGTGTCACGATTTTCCAAGCGCCATTCGTGAACTCTAGTAATCACTTCCTTTTCGCCTAGCTTTATCCCTCGAAGCGAGATAGAAACTACATCATCAAAGTAACTTTGTTTAAGTTCACCTGTTCCTGTATCACGCTTTTCTTTGTAAAGAGGGCGAATAGCTTGGTCGTTACGTTTACAAAACACGCCACCCATAAGTTTTACAAAGTCTGCCCACTTGCCTTTATCCGCTGCTTCGAAAATATCAGAGAAGAGTTCAGTTTCGTTGCAAAGCGCTTTAAGTCTTCTTAGTTCGCGCCACACAGTAACAGCCCCTGGACCTAATTGCTGAAACTGACGTATGCCCCAACAACTAGCCCATGCTTCCACACGTTGCGCTGCTTCAATTGCGTTGCCGCCGTCAATATCGCTATCTAGATTCGCACCGTTAACGTTTTTACTTACATATTTAGCAATGTAGCCCGTTGCACTGCCTCTTGAATAATCAATATCTTTAAAATCACAACGGTTTTCCTTAGCGCCTGCTTCATCGCCGTCTTCTCTTAGCGCGTAGTGTTCGATAACGTTTTTAAACTCGTTCGCTTGGTGCTGTTCTAGGAAAACAAGCATGTGCCAATGTGGTGTACCATCATGTTGCGGTTCAGCAATGCGGAAGCCGTATAGCTTAATATCCTTACGGTTTAAATCGGCGCGAACAAGCGCCCACATATCATTTAAATACTGCTGCGCTTCATAAGGCGTTGAACCATCCCACTTGGGATTTCGGTCTCCAGACTTAGCATATGTATTGTGAAAGCGGGAAGGGCAAGTAATCGTTACAAACAAGGCTTTGTGGTTTAGCTCTTTAGCAATATCCTCGTAACCAGCCATGCGTGTCATAAGTTCATTTTTACGATTAACAGGGTTAGATACATTTTTATCTGACAATTCAGCAAGCGAAAACGACTCATTATTTTCGTTAACGATAACGAGATTTTCGAGCATTTGCCTTTGCAGTTCTTTTTGAATTAAGCGATGTTTTACAGTGTTATCACTACAGTACTTTCCTTTTCTACTGTTTACCTGTCCTAAATGAATTTGCACTTTTTCTTCTGTACGGCGTAGTAGTTTCCGTAATTTCCGAAGCCACCAGTATTTGTCCTGCATTCTTTTTAGGTTGAGCACTCTTCGATCACTTTATCTCAACTAATAAAATGACCGATAGTAAGTTAAAACATTGTAAAGGCTAAGAAAATAATGGTAATTCTTAATGGTTTTGATATTGTTCTTCAGCTAAATCTTTATAACCTTTCTAGGCGGATAAATGTAAAACTTAATACAGTCAAGAGAGTTTAAGGACTGGCACTAAATACTTCTTGGTGCAAACCAAAGATAACTAGAATTACAAGTGGCTCAAGCTCAAATAATTAATGGATACTGAAAATGGAAGCAAAAGAATGCAAAGTTCAGGACATACTCACTGAAAACAAAAGGTTCGTTATACCTCCTTATCAGCGGCCCTACAGTTGGACGCCAGATAACGCTTATCAGCTTGTAGAGGATATTTACCAGAGCTTCATTTCATCTGAAAAAGAGTATTTCATCGGAAGTATGATTTGCATTAATAAGGGTGATAATTTATATGAGGTAGTGGATGGGCAGCAGCGCTTAACTACACTTAATATTATCGTATCTGAGTTAAAGACACTGATAACACATCAGGGTGTAAAAGACGATCTTCAAAAAAGAATTCTGCCGATAGATGTCTATTCAGATGAGGCTGACGAACCACGCCTACTAGTAAGAGAAAAAGAGAGAGAACTTTTCAAGTTTTACCTTCTACAAGGTAAGAAAGAGTATAAGCCAGAAAAGCCTACATCTACACAGCTTCTATTTATCGATAACTCAACTGCAATCAAAGAGTTTTTGGTTAAGTTCGACGAAGTCACTTTAAAAGGGTTTGCTAAGTATATTTTACAAAATGTTTTTGTCGTTTTCGTTCAAACGAACGATATAGCTTCCTCGTTCAGGCTATTTAATGTTCTCAATAATCGCGGCCTTCCCCTTGGAAACGCAGATCTCTTGAAAAACACTCTTTTTGAATACGCTTCGTCTAATAACAAAGACGCAGTACAAATCGAAAATGCATGGTCGCAGATCGAAGACTTAGTTGGTGTGAGCAGAATTGATAAATTTCTATCGTTACACAAGTTGTCGGAGAAATTAGACCGCGATAGAGTACTCGAAAAAGGATTGGAGTCCTTCATTTTTAATTTAAATGAAGAGTATGGTGGAGATCCGGTCGAGTTTGCACTTATGCTAGTCGGCTCAGCAAAAAACTTCACTAAAATTGAGGATGTTGATTTCGAGCATCCTGGTATTAGAAGAAGAATTTTTTCTTTAAGAAACTTAAATACAGATGAATGGTTACCGCCACTTTTAGCATTTCTGAATAGAATGACACGCAAAGAGAGTTTGGAATTATCACAATTCGCAGATTTTCTTGAGGCATTCGAGAAGGTTTATATGCATGGGTGGCTCAAGAAACAGGTTAAAAGCCAACGTGAAAAAGTATGTTATTCAGCGTTAGTAGCTATTAATAATAACCTCGATTTTTCCGATATTATAAATCATGTTTTACAACATGCTGATAATGAGGGAGTGAAGGCTGCTCTTGATGAGGATTTATACGAACCAAGACCTAACCAAGTAAACTTAATTAAAGCTCTATTATTGAGAGCTGACGTGGAACAACAGGATGAAAGTGTTCTTAAAACTTATACAGGCCGAATTACTATCGAGCATATCGTTCCTCAGAAGCTTGCTAATCAATATTGGAAAGATAGATTTGATACTGAACAACATGCCTTATGGCTTCACAAACTGGGAAACTTGACTCTGATAAGCGGTTCCAAGAACTCTGAGGCGCAAAACAGTGATTTCATAAAAAAGAAAACAATCTATGAAAAACTCAACAACCGAAGTTCTTTCGATATCACCAGGGACCTATGCAGAGAAGATGACTGGAATCTTGAGCGCTTGAAAACTCGCCATCAAAGGTTAAAGCAGTTGATTCAGACAGTTTGGCTAATTGACAATAAATAACTTATTTTGCACTGCGCATAGGCTCTGTAACTCTATACCTAAGCACGAACCTAATATACTTACTTCTGTTACCGTAGCCTTTTTTAAAAATTGAAGCCCTAGTGCCCAATGATTTACTTCACAAATTTTCTAGGGGGCATTCCGACTGCCCCTGCAATCCCCCACTCTTTGACTTTTAACCTTAAACTATTACAACTAGACGCTTTCAAAGACTTCAGTTCTGAACGCGCCAGCCTCAATATGCTTATCGAAGTAACTTCTCCCATCTTCAATCATCTGCTCTCTAATCAACTCAACATCGCCAATTTCAAGCTTTTCCCATAGAAAAGCATCAAATGCCAGCTTGTCCAAATCCTTGGCGTGGTACATAAAGCTTTTGCGCTCAAACTTCTCGAATGGATTTTGTAAAATACTTTTCGTTAGCAACTTCTTGTCATTCAAAAATTCTGGGTTGTTTAGCGGGCTATTACTCTTTTCTGCTTTTCCATATTTCGCTAATAGGCTCTTATAAAACGCCTGATAGTCATCTCTAAGCATTGGAAGAGAGACTTCTCCTGTCTTGTCGGCATGCTTTAGCATTAGCAGCAGAAATATAATTTTGAATGAGAACGTGTAATCACGCTGCTCCAAGAATTCGAAAAAGTCATCTCTTCTTGTCGTTTCACTCCGTAATTTTAGGTTTTTCTCATTGCGTATTTCATCAACTCTGTCTTGTTTGTAGTAGTTGAGTGTTTTATTGCCAAACGGCAATTGCTTGTCTGGTAATACACTTTGGTTTTTCACCCAATTTTTTACTGTGCCAGTAGAAACGAAAAGCTCGCGGGCGAGTTGTTCATCGTTAATAAAGTCACCAAATTCTTCCTCAAAATTAAATAATTTGATAGGCCGAAGGTTACGTTCGTGTTCGTATAAGTGGTCTAATATTATTTCTTCGCCCACAGGGGCTTCGTTTGGATTGAAGACATCAGCAAAAGGTCTGTAATCACTCAAATTAAATATGCTGTGTAGGCTCCATGGCTGAAGTGCTGCCGAGCCATAGCTATCAACAACGTCAATAGCGTATAGCGCCTCTTTGCCTGGGTGATTTCGTGTTCCTCTACCTAACTGTTGCATATACAACACTTTAGACATAGTGGGTCTCGCCATTACAACAATTGAAGTATTCGGTGCATCCCATCCTTCATTTAACAAGTCGCAAGCACACAAAAACCTGAGCTTTCCTTCTTTGTATTTTTTAAGACCCTCTCTACTCGTCGCAGAAACTGCCTCTGCGCTAATCATGTGCTCATTTAGGAGTACAGCAAGTCTTTTGGCGTGTTTCACATCTACGCAGAATATTACGCCTTGCAGTGCAGATAGAGACTGGCCGGTATCGGAATCTACCTGATCAAAATACTTAGAAATAACATCAACGATAAGTTGGTCGCGGGAGGGCAGTATTACGCTTCTGTTAAGGTCGCTTTTAACAAATTCTTTTCCGTTAAATCGTACTTGTGAAAAATCAATATTACTCTCTAATCGAAAAGCGCGTATAGGCGGCAATAGCTTTTGTTTAATAGCCTCTTCCAACGTCATGTTTAACTGATATCGACCAAATATTTCAGCTAAATCTTTCTGGTCTAATCGCTTATCGGTTGCAGTACAGCCAAGCAGTGTTTTCGGATTGAAATGCTCTAGTACCCTTTTAAGGCCTTGAGCTGGCGCATGATGTGCTTCGTCCACCACAATATAATCAAAATGATCCGATGAGAGAGAAGAGAAATGGCGCTGTATTGCTTGTGTCGTCTGTACGATAACATCTGCTTTCAAATCGGATATATCAGAGGAAGTGATCAGGGAATGGTCGCGTTCTAGAAATCGTTCTTTTGTTTGCTCCCGCAAGTCTTTAAATGGAACAATTACTAATGCGCGTTTGGCATTTCCCAAACGGCGCTGCTCACTATAGTCCGCGATAAATACTTCTGTTTTTCCTGTGCCTGTTGGAAGTACCAATAGGAAGGTGCTCTTTCCCTTTGCTCGTCCATTTTGAATATCTTCAAGTGCGGCTTGTTGATGCTTAAAAAGCGAAAAGCTTATGTCTCTAAATTGATTTGCGGATGGTTTTTCACAAAGCGTTCCTTTCTGACCAAAGTAGAGGCGCATTTGATCTGCAAATTTTTTTTCGTCCGACATTCCAGCATTCGACCAACGATATACTTTGATGCCGTCTTTCATTAAAGAATTTTGTTTAAGGAGTTGGGACTGATACTTTTTTCTGGATATAACTAATGGATGATGGAAAGCTTCGCCATTAAGCTCGATGGCTATTTTGGCGTTAGTGGTTTTCAGCAAGTAGTCTACATAACGACTTTTCCCAACTAAGTCTACGTACTGATGCTCTCGTTCTAGAGCATGTAGATATTGTGAGCCATAAACCTGTTCAAAGAGACTTTCAAAGTTGTATTCGGGCCTTGTTGGATCTATCTCGTTTATCTGTCTATCGGTTCCAAATTGTCTAAAATCATATTCGTCGTCAATCTCATCTAAAATTAGGGCAACGTGCCTTCTATTTTCAGGATCTTCATCATCAATAAACCTATATAGTCTGGCAAATTTGTGCATAAGCATATTTTGCCACCCAGTGTATTCGTGGTAGGGATAGCTAGGTTTATTCTCACCGTATAAATGTGTATCTAAAATTATGCCGGTTTCTTGTTCTGCATCGGTGTATAAGAGTGAAGTATATTGCGAGTTAATGAGTTGAAAGCCTTTACTCTCCAGTAATTTCGAAAGACTCATTAACTTCTACCTGTAAATAAATAATTACTAGCTGTCATTTCTTCCCTGTTTCATCAACTCAACCGTCACCCACTCAACATCACTTCGCTGTAACCCATCTTTACTTGGCACTGGGTTTAAATTGCGAGCCGTTAAACCATTTTCTGCCGCTAATGCTTGCAGTTCCTCATAGCTAACTGGGTACATAGGCCGTTCTGGGTCACTTGGTCCATAGCGCAGGCTTATATACATGCGGCCAGTGTTAGAAAGCAGTTCGCTTAAGCGTTTTATAGCTGCTGGCCTTACTTCGCTGGGCAGGTGCATCCATACGGCAGAAAGCAAAATAAGGTCGAAGTGTTGGTGTTTGTGTTGGTGTGGGGTAGGTAAATTTGCCAGCGCGGGTAGGGCGGCGTCACACCAAGTCACTCTTTCGTTGGAATGTTGCTTGGCTAATTTCAGTAATGCTTCGGCAGGCTCTGTTGCAGTTACTTGCCAACCTTTTGCGGCCAGCCAATTAGCGTCGCGCCCACTGCCTGCGCCAACGTCTAATGCAGTAGTGGGCTGTGTGTTAGCAAGTGCTTGTTCAAGGTAGCCATGCACACTGTCTGCACTTATCGATTGATAAAGCGAGTAGTAGTGTTCTGCGTTAGCACTGTAATGGCTAATGGTTGTTTTCAATACTAAAAATCCCTCTTTGTATGCAGTGCAGGTGTATTTGCGCGCCGTATGCATTTGCTGATTTGGCCGCTTCCTAACTACAAACTAGCATACCATTAATACCCTTTAAGGTAAGTGATAAGTGGGAATCCAAAAAAGGTAAGTTACCAGTCTGCCCGCATTATAGTTTATTCATACTTTTTCTTCTTATCATGTCGATAGACACTATATACCTGCTGCTTAGCCATAGTGTCACTTACATGCTTTTCTATCGACTCCTTTAATCCTGCCATAAGAGAAACCTCATTCATTGATGCAAGGCATTCGAGAATACCCTGGGCTATGTTATCAACCTTATCTGCAGCAAAAGAGCGAGATACCCCTGCATTAAAGGCAAACTCGATTAAATCCCGCCTCGTAGGGAAAGCTTTGCTCTTGCGCATTTTCAGTGCCATTGCGTTATCAATGGTTGGATATATGAGCGTATGAGTAACGTCATACACTGGGCTGAGTTTTACATTTGACTGGTTTGTGTCGTATTGCAGTGAGAAATTTTTAAGGTGCGCGTCTCCGTTTCCAATCAAGCAATTGAAGGCTATAAGCGCGAACATCTTGTCCGTCTCTTCAGGGGAGTGCGTATTGCGCAGTGTGGCCCTCATTATATTCTCATAGCTGCCCAAGTACTTTTGGTCGCCCGGGCGCCCCATGAGCGTGGCGTAGTCCTCGATACCCATTTTATTTCCGTCATTATCGACGTCGAAACGTTCTACCACGTAGTGCTGTAAATCATCGGATAGCCATACTTTAGGAGTTTCAAGGCCACAATATTCAGCGCATTTCATACACACGAACTCGTTCACTGTCAGCAGCGGGAATTCATCATCATAGGTTTTAACAATAAGGTCTTTTTGTAAGAGAGTTGAGCGGGATACCACCACCTTAGGCTGAACGCCGGATGCCATACCATTTAGGTAGTAACGATCTAACAGTTGTGGAAATAAACTTCCCTTGCCTGACCAGTGCAGTATGTCGTTAATGGCGATGGGCTCAGGCTCTGACAACGCAATCCCCGCATTATAGGATAAGTGGCCTATGCCTTTGTCGCCCATGAGCGCCAACAAATACATATCATCAACATTAGCGTAGCGGATAAGCTTTTCAGAAATATACCGGCGCAAGTAACCCTCAGGCAGATTCTGCGTGAATATTGGATGCAGTGCACCCCGCGTATACGGCTCAACTTGATATGGCATCGTTAGGGATACCGGAAAATCCTCATTGGTATACGTATAGTTAAACTGAGCTGTCCGATTTAAAGTACCAGAAGGTTGCCCGGCCACATGAACCTTCATCTGTCGAACCCTTTCAGGCAGGCTTGCGAGAATTGAATCAGTCGTCATCGTAAATAGACTCCAGTTCATCTAATGTCGGCCGACGCTTAATAGGGGTGGCTGTTAACTCTAACCCCATCAGAGTTAAGTAACGCTCAAGCAATTGTAATGACCCTTGATAACGGCCATTCTCAATTTGCGAAATCCGGGGGCGTGCTGTTTTGAGTTTGTTGGCAACGTCGTCTTGGCTCATCCGGTGACGTTTTCGTTCTGCCTTTAACTGATTACCGATAGATTCTCTGCTCATTATCTGCACCATAAATGTATCTATATATGAACAAATAGCACTTTTACACAATTATGTACATATATAGATACATAAAATTGATTGGGAAGGAGATTTATTTCTGCGCTAATCATTTACTAACCTTTCTCGCCTAACCTTAAAAGCTATACAAATGATAACGATTGCTATTTACATTACTGTGGCGATGTGTAAAATCTTGCGACCATAAATAACCGAACAACAAAAAGTGTGTACTTATGAAATGGTCAATCCTTACCTTGGCAATTGCTTCTGCAATGAGTTATTCCGCAACCGCAAATACAAGTGCTGAAGCAGACAGCTCTGAAGTGAGCGGCTCTGAAATAAACAGCACTGAAATGAATGGCTCTGATATCGACAGCTCTGAAATAGAAAATATTGAAGTAAGAGGCTCTTACATTGAAGGGTATGGCGCGCACAAGGCCAGCGGTGCGTCGCGTATTAACTTGCCCATTAAAGACATTCCTCAGTCGGTATCGGTTATTACCAGTGCGCAGTTCGACGACTATCAGCTAAATGGCATTAACGATGTGCTCGATACCGCCACCGGCGTTAACGTGCAGCGAGTAGAGACCAGCCGTACCTATTACAGTGCACGTGGTTTCGACATTAACAATTTCCAAATTGATGGTATTGGTCTGCCGCTTATTCGAGGCAACAACCACGGCGATGAAGACTCGGCCATTTACGATCGCATTGAAATTATTCGTGGTGCAAACGGGCTAATGACCGGCGTGGGCAACCCGTCTGCTACGGTTAACTTTATTCGTAAGCGCCCAGGCATGCAAAATGGCCTAACCGTACAAGGCTTAGTGGGCAGCTGGGACAACCGCCGTATTGAAGTAGACGGTACGTATCGCGTAAATGAAGATTTTGGTATTCGCGGCGTGGCGGTATCTCAGTCGCAAGAGTCTTATCTAGACCGTTACGAGCAAGAGCGCCAAGTGGCGTACTTGTTCGCAGAGTACAATATTTCAGATAGCACCACGTTCTCGGTAAGTCACTCGTATCACACCAACAATGCCGACGGTAATAACTGGGGCGCTAACCCGCTGTTTTATTCCGACGGTACAGCCACCAATTTTGATGTGTCTACCAGCACCTCAGCCGATTGGTCGTATTGGGATGTTGAAAAGCACAATACCTTGGTAGAGCTAGATCATGTGTTTGCCAACAACTGGTACATGCGTGCAACTTACTCTCGTAAAGTGACCGATGAAGACTCTGAACTATTTTATGTATTTGGCACACCAAATCGCGAAACAGGTCTTGGCCTCACCGGTTATGCCAGCGAATATGATCACGATGAAGAAACCGATTTAATTGACGTGTATCTAACTGGTGATTTCAATCTTTTTGGGCGCTCGCACGAGTTTGTAGTAGGGGTAAACCATGCCTCTATGACCTTTGAAGATATGTCTTTGTACGATTTCACAACGGGCAATGGCTTCCCTGCAATGCCGCCGCTTGAAACATGGGATGGCAATGCACCCATTCCTACCCTTGTAGATGGGCTAACGGGCGCCGATGTTGATACCGAGCAGTCGGCAGTGTATTTCACTACGCGCTTTAGCTTAACCGATGATTTGCACGTTACCGCGGGCGGCCGCCAGAACAGATGGGATACCAGCGGCATGTCTTACGATGTTGCACAAGACGCTGAAGACAGCGAATTTATCCCTTATGTTGGCGTGGTGTATGCGCTAAACGATTCCATTTCAGCCTATGCCAGCTACACAGAAACCTTCTTGTCTCAAACCGAGCTAGACATAAACAACAATACCCTGGCACCTATTGTGGGCGAGAGTAAAGAAGTGGGCTTTAAAAGCGAGTTTTTTGAAGACCGCCTAATTGCTACAGTGGCTTACTTCGACATTGTGCAAGAGAACTTAGCTATACCCGACCCAGCAACAGCCAACCTACCGCCAGGCGAACAGCGTTTTGTTGGCGCTACCGGTATAGAGTCTAGCGGTTATGAATTTGAAGTGGCCGGCGAGCTATTACCAGGCCTACAAACCAGCATTGGTTATACCGATTTCACCATTGATGGTAACGAGCTGGTGGCCGACTACACGCCAGAGCGACTGCTTAAGTTTGCTGCAACCTACACGCCTGCAAGTTTCGACAAACTGTCTGTAGGTGTGAATGCGCGCTGGCAAGACGACACGTCGCGAGTACAGGGCGTTGTGGGTGAAGGGTTCGCAAACGCAGGCGACACCATTGTTACGCGCCAAGATGCCTATGCCATTATCGATTTAATGGCCAGATATCGTGTGTCTGATAACTTTTCTGTTGCCTTAAATGCCAACAACGTAACTGATGAAAAATACATTAATAGCTTGTACTGGGCCCAAGGTTTTTACGGTGCGCCAGCAAGTTATATGTTAAGCGCAACCTGGTCGCTGTAACGGCATAACGGTTTACCGTGTGCCTCGTTTGGGGCACATGGGCTAAAGATGGAAGGTAAACATGCGCAAAACTCTGTTTAAGTGGCATTCAATAACGGCACTCATTGCAATGGTGCCGCTTTTTGTTATTTCGATTACCGGTAGCATACTGGTATTTAAACCTGAAATTGATACGTGGTTAATGCCCTCGCACATGAGCGTGCAGGCAGCAGAAGGCCAGCCTCGTGAAAACTTAAATCAGTTAATTAGCAAAGTAGAAGCCACCCATCCCGATTATGTATTGGGAAGTTGGGAGCTATTTGATAACAAGCAGCGCAGCGACGCGGCGTACCTTATTAGCAAGTCTGAGGGCGAATGGTACAAGCTGTATGTCGACCAGTATTCGGCCACGCTGTTATCTACTCCTGTGCCTGTTACTCATGATATTACCGACTGGTTACTGTCGCTGCATTACACCTTTTTGCTGGGCGTGATAGGCACATCCTTCGGGTTTGTGTTTTCTCTTATGCTGCTAGTGCTTAGCGTGACAGGCATAATATTGCATCGCAAGTTTTGGACTAAGCTATTCACTCTGCGCTTGCATGCGGCTAAGCGCATCTTTTTTAGCGATGTGCATAAGCTAATAGGCATATTATCTTCACCGGTGCTGCTTATTTTGGCGTTTACCGGGGGCTATTGGAATGCCTCTGAAGTGATACATGAAACCTTAGAGCATGGCGACGAACACGCCTATGTTACCGAGGCCATTTACAGCCCAAATCTCGATTTTCAGCAGCTGGTTTATGGGTCGTCTAAGGCTATTGAAGGTCACCGGCCTACTTATCTTACATTTCCCTACGAGCCTGAAGCGCACATCAATGTATTTGGCGAGGTGCCTAACAAGCCGTACCTTTCAAGCGAATATTCCTCGGTGGTTACCTATAACCGCGACTCAGGTGAGGTATTGGCCACATTTGATGTAAGAGAAGAGTCGGGCTGGGCGGTATTTGTTGATATGTTTAGAAAGCTGCACTTTGGGTACTTTGCAGGGTTACCTAGTAAAATACTGTGGTGTGTGTTGGGTTTAAGCCCTGTCTTGCTTGCGCTGACAGGACTGTATTTTTACCTGTTTAGGAAATCGCCTAAAAAGCCTCGGCGTAGGGTTGTAGCCCATTCGCCTGTGAAAAGCTAGCGCCGCTAAATGAGATCACGTTCGCCGCGTATTTTCTGCAGTGCTTGTTCTGTACTGCCGTGATAGGCGGCTTATCGCTATGCCACCTATCAGTCCTGGCAAAACCCAGAATGCATACTGCCATGCGCCAATATCGCTAAATAAGGTGCGCCCGCCAAATGCTGCAAACGCAGTATACGCGGCAATGCCAGACCCGATATAGCCGCCAAGATGCTCTACCAACCAAGCTTTGGGCGCTACTTGCTTGGCAAAAATAAAGCGAAGCTGACCAATACTAATTGAAAGCCCCAGCGGAGCAAAAATGAGCATGAGAATATGCTGATTCATAACGCCGATAACTCCGATATATAGGCTTGTAGCGGTTAGTAGTACCGCTGGTGCAGTACGGCTAAAACAGCGAAGCGAACGGCGGCTTTGTTTAGCATCAAGCGCCCACTGTCCCATCATTACAGACGCGTGCATTTGCACCGCCAAATGCAGTAGAAAGATGGCAAAGCGCTGCAAGTTTGCCACGCCAGCTGGGTTATCGGCCAAATTAGGGTTAACGGCAACGGGTATAAATAGCCACACGCCAGCCAGCACTGCGCCGCTGGCAATGGTCCACAGCATTGCGCGGCGATAATGCGCGCCAAACTTTTTGTGGTTAAACGCGCCTTTACGAGCGGTAACCGGTACCCAAAAAAGCACCAGAGCAATAGCGCCGGCTAGTATGTGGCTATATAAAATAGCTTGGTATGAATAGCTCATCTAAAATCTCCAATTGTTCTGGTAAAAATCACAGCCTGTATAAGTGCCTGCCTTGATAACGCCCTAGTACTAGTAAAATTCGCCGCTTATAAGTGACTGTCCTAATAAGTGACTGTCTTAATAAGTGCTCGTTTAAAAGTGACTGTCTCAATAAGCGAGGGCGGTGTATTGAGAAGTGTATCTAGAAGGAAACGGGATCATCAGTGGCGAAAGTCACGATGTGAAAAATGACTTTTGGCCTATTCCAAAAAACGCGTTATTAGCCAATACTGAGCCTTATGAAACTATCTCAATTACGTATTGCTTCCGAACAAAGTGGAGCGCTCATTACTATCTTGGTTGTGGCTGCAACCAATGCTTGGTTACTTATAGGTTCCGAAAGGACTAGCACAACAAACATCGTTGCGATTATGTTGTGCTTTGTTCTGTTCAGCTTTGGCTTTTTGCTGATTACTCAAGACAAGCCTTTTGGGAAAAGTGAAGTAATTCGCAGCGTATTAGTGGGCATTGAATACGCGCTTGTTTTGGTACTTTTTGCTTTAAGCCCAATGACCTTTAACGCTATTTTGCTGGTAATTTGGTCTGCGCTACTACCTTATTTTATGCCGTTTAAACGGGCACTTTTACTGTCGCCAATTTGGTCAGCTGTACCGTGGCTGGTGTATAGCTGGGTATGGCAGGCTAATAGCAGTTTGTGGATAAACGCACTGCTATTTTGGACATTCAATTTGTTTGCCTTGGTAATGATGGAAAGCCGAAAAAACGCGGAACGACAAACCGAACGAGCGGAAGAGGCGAATAGAGAGCTACGGGCGTTACAAGATTTGATGCAGCAAGCTAGCCGAAAGGATGAACGCACCCGCATTGCTCGCGATATTCATGACTTGGTGGGGCATCATTTAACGGGGTTGTCGCTGCATTTACAGGTGGCGTCTCGCACAGCGTCGCCTGATCAGCGCCAAACTATCGACCAGTGCTTAAGCATTGCCAAGCTGCTGCTTGCAGATGTTCGCGAGGCGGTATCAGACATGCGTGAATTTAATCAGCTTGATTTACTGCAAGCCCTTGATGCGCTTACCGAGCCTTTAAAAAATAAGATTCGGGTAGAGGTTGATTGCCAAACTGATATCAGCAATTTAACGCTGCTTCAGGCCACTAATTTGCTGCGCTGTATTCAAGAAAGTCTTACTAACACTATGCGCCACAGTAAAGCCGACGAGCTGGTGATTAGCATTTATAAAAAATCCGACCAATTATGCATAGATATAAAGGACAATGGCGCTAGCGCTAATTCTAATAATGTTATTCAGGGAAATGGCCTCAAAGGTATTCAAGAACGCATTAGCGAGTTAAATGGCAGTGCAACGTTTATCAACAGCGGTGAAGGTTTTCATACCTTGCTTACATTGTCGGAGGCGAAATGATGAGTACCGCCGGAGGCGCAATGATTAAGGTATTGGTAGTAGACGACCAGCAACTATTACGACAGGGGTTATGCAGCCTGCTGGGCCTTTCTGACAAAGTAGAAGTGGTGGGCCAATCTAACGACGGACTCGAGGCCATGAAGTGGTTACAAAACAACCCCGGCTGCGCTGATGTTATGCTGTTGGATATTCGCATGCCGCGCATGACAGGCATAGAGTTACTTAATGCGCTTAAACAAGCCAATGCGCTTATTCCAACCATTATGCTTACCACCTTTGACGATCATGAAAACCTAATGGGCGCGTTACGCGCTGGCGCAAAAGGGTATTTGTTAAAAGACGTGTCGCTAGAAACGCTAGCAGAAGGCATAGAGGCAGTTTATGCCGGTGAATCACTTATTCAGCCTGCCATTACCACTACGCTGATTAATAGCCTGCAAGGGCTAAACACTGAAACGGAAGAGCCCGAACAGGTAGAGCCTCTATCGAGCAAAGAGAAAGAAATTTTGCGCTTAATGGCTTCTGGCTGCAGCAATCGAGAAATAGCGGCAGCGCTTTATAAATCGGAAGGCACAGTAAAAAACCAAGTGTCGACTATTTTAGCCAAGCTGGGCGCGCGCGACCGCACTCGTGCCGTACTTCGGGCGGTAGAGCTCGGTATTATTGGTTAGTGCTAATTGCGCTATCGCGTATTTTAGCTAAAATAGCTAAAGTAATTAAGGGCAATGAGTGGTTTTCGTATGAAGTCAGTTTCGGCGACAGAAGCAAAGAATAATTTTGGTGAGCTACTACTTGGAGCTCAGGCTAGTCCTATCTCTATAACGCGAAACGGAAAAGAGCAGGGAGTTTTAATGTCAGCAAACGATTATGCTTTACTCAAGAAAAAGGCGATGCAAGCTGCTGTAAATGAGGGGATTAGCAGTGGTTCGGCGGGAGAGCTGGATATTGAATATATTAAGCAAAGTGGCAGAGAGCTATTAGGTAAGTAGCTTGAAAACAATACAAACTAATGCAGCAAGGACAGATTTGATTGAAATCTGGCTTTATGGCGCAGAAAATTGGGGAATAGAGTGTGCAGACGAATACTTGGATGAACTAGGTAGTTTCATAAAAAGCTTGTGTAATTTTCCCGATAAATATCGCCTACAAAAAATTATGTACCGCCAGTGAGAATTGGCTTGTATAGGAGTCACTTGGTCACCTATACCAATGAGATTGATACAATCTCGATAATTCGTGTCCTTCACAAGACTATGGATGTTCCAGGTCAATTAGATTAAAAACAGGTCTGTCGATACGTTGACTTACTCTCAAGGTGAGTTACTTTTCCGGCATAAGGTGAGGGGCAAGCAGCGGTCGTCTTGCTGATTCTTTTGGCCCATACCACTTCGCCAAATAATCTAAAATAATCGGCTCGGCGTCACCTAACGGCCACAATTTTTGTGTGTCTTGCATCCACCTGATAGTTTCTAACCAACGTTTTTTACTCATGGCGTTTTGCGTAATAAGCGAGGTTGAATGGCATGCGCTACAATGGGCTAAAACTAGATTTGAGCCTTCAGCTATTACTAAACCCGACCGAGGATCTGTTGCAGGTTCGGCTACCGCTGATCTACTTGCAAAAATGACGGTAAGCCCGGTTACGCAAAGCGCAATACAAATTGTACGTAACGCTAAAGACATAGCAGAGCTCCTGTGATTGGTAGGTTTGTATCTTCTACATCATTCATCTTTACGCTACCACTTTTACAGCAATGCGATGGCATGCATTGTTCAAATAACCTTTTGGATTCCAACCAGGTAGCACCATGGGTTGGGCTTTACCTGTTTCATCTACCGCTTTTGCCCATATTTCATAGTAGCCTTTTTGAGGGAATGAAATATTAGAGGTGAAATGTTGCCAAGCATGTCTGTTTACTGGACGAGATAGCTCGGCTCGTTGCCAAGTTTGGCCAAAGTCGATAGAGGTAAACATCTCTTTTACGTTTGTTGAACCGCACCACGCGTGCCCCCTTACCGTCAAAGGTTTTGAGAGCTTTTGTTCTACGCCCGACTTAGGGTAGGTGATAAGCGACTTTACCGGCATAGCTTCAATAATACACATTTCGTTGTCGGGAACGCTGGCTCCTGGTGCCACAGGCTCGCACGGAACACGGTAGGCTTTACCTAGCATTTTTGCGCCATCGTGTACTTGGTTTCGAATAACAATTTTGCTTAGCCACTTGCCGCTTGTGGAAGCAGGCCAGCCACCAAACACCAAGCGTAACGGAAAACCATTCATAACGGGTAACGGCTCTCCGTTCATTTTCCACGCAATAAGCGACTCATCTTCCATGGCTTTACTAATAGGAACGCCTCGCGAAATTGCGGCTTTGCCGGGCGTTCTGCTTAAATGCTGATCGTTGCCATAGTAACCAATATATACGGCGTCATCTTTTACGCCCACGGCTTGCAATACGTCTTTTAGCCGAACGCCCGTCCATTTTGGGCAGCCTACTGCGCCGGTGGTCCACTGATTCCCCGTGGCAGCTGGAGAAAACTCAGCCCTGCCGTTACCGCCGCACTCTAACGTGAGTTGGTAGGTGTAATGTTTAAAGCGTTGTTTTAACTCATTGAGGGTGAATGTTATTGATTGTTTAGCGGATTCACCTTCTATGGTGAGTGTCCAGGTATCTGGGTTTGGCGCGGTTGGCACAATACCGTTGTTACGCACGAAAAGACGGTTTGCCGGTGTAACCTTGTCATCAAGCAGGTGCGCAGGCGTTTCCGCATTTACTGGACGGTCGTTTAATACGATCAATCCGTCTTTACCTTCTATTTTAAAAGGGGTGTCCGATTGTGCGAAAGCAGCGGGAATAAGCCCTGCCGGCATGAACTGACCGTAAACCACTTCGGCGCCAAGCAGTACCGACAGGGTTTTTAACCCAGATAAAAAGCCTCGACGGCTCAGTGGGTTACTGGTTCTGCCAAATACGGTGTGGTCTGCTTTTTCAGCATTGATGGCGTAAAGTTCATGAAGGCCGCGTTTTTTCACTGCTTTTACCTTTTAAAATTACAGACGTTTTGTTTGGTTTGTATCGCTGCGCTACTGCCTATCTAAACAGGCGAATTATAGAAAGTACAAGTAGCCCAAAATGAGTAACGCTATCCAAATGGTTTCGGCTAATATCATCATTATGGGTAAAGCGCCTACTTCGGCAAGCTTACCCAAGTTAGACTTCATGCCAATAGCGGTGATCGACACAACTAAAAAGAAACGCGATACTTGGGACCCTGTTTCAACAATGTAGTCGGGTAACGTAACAAAGCTATTGAGTAGCATCATGGTAATAAAGCCCACTAAAAACAGCGGGACTTTAGGCACGTCGCCTTCGTCTAACTGCTGATTTGCTGTGTAAAAACGTTTTATAATCAGCATCATAATAAGCACCACGGGCATGAGCATGGCCACGCGCACAAGTTTGGTTAATGTGGCCATATCTCCAGCTTCTTCCGAAACTGAATACCCTGCGCCCACAACCTGTGCTACATCGTGAATGGTTCCACCTAAAAATATTCCTGCATCTACATTGTTCATGTTTACTTGTGCAGCAATGATAGGATATACAATCATCGCGATAGTCGACATGGCAGTAACGCCAATAACAGTTAGCAGGGTGTCTCGTTCGTGGTTCTCCCCTTTGGGCAGAATTGTTGAAATAGCCAGTGCGGCCGATGCCCCGCAAATGGCTACCGAACCACCAGTAAGTGCGCCAAAGCGCTTTTGCAAACCAAAGGCTTTAGCAAGAAAAACGCCCAGCACTATGGTGGTAAATATAGCGCCAGCCAGCATGAATGCTGTTTGCCAACCCAGCACTACTAAATCGCCAAGTGCAACCCGTAGGCCTAGAAGGACCACTCCCGCTCGCAGTAATGTGCTTGCGGTAAAATCGATACCGCAAGCACAGGGAGCGTCTTCTTGATACAAAAATGACACCGCCATACCAAGCAGTAGAGCAAATAACATAGCAGGTGCGTTGTAATGTTCACTGAGAAAAAGCGCTGCCATTCCGGTAATGGTAGCAATGCCTAAGCCCGGCCAAATATTTTTACACTTAACTGCTATGTCATTCATGTTAATTACCGATCAGAAGCCACGAGTGCTACTAGCACTACACGTTTTCTGTCGCCCCCGTAAGGACGGCGGCCGTGCATTGTTCGGTAATTATCGACAATAGCCACATCACCATCTTGCCACTCAAGGTCGAAGGTAAAGGTTTCCGCTAGCTCTGAGATACGCTCTAAACCCTCTTTAGGTATAGGTGTACCATCACCAAAGGTAATAGCTGAAGATGGGTTTTCTTTTACGCCCTTCCAGCCTTTATAAGCAGCGATAAGCTGGTTATAGAAAACTTCCGCGCCGTCGCCAAGCTCAACAACAGCTGGTAAAACAGGCGTTATAGCCTTTAAACTACCATCGTCGAGCCACTCCCATGAATAACCCAATTCACTCAGCTTGGTCTCTGCCTCTTCCACTGTTTCAACACTTAGTGTGCTTTTCCAGCTTCTGCCTTGGCCTGAATTGGCATCGTCTGCGGCCGGCATGGCAGTGGTATATTTCAGACCTTTCTCTTTAAAGTCGTTAGCAAGACTTGGGTCTTCGGCTTTCAATGCTTCAAACAACTTATCAGAGCGGCATAGCGGAGTCGCTCCACCTTCGTCAGCAGCAGACTGACAAAAGAAGAATACCTTACTAGGTGAAATTGGTGTTTGCGCCATTTCATGGTGTAGAAATATTTCTATGTCTTTAGGCGCCTCGTTGGCGGTGAAAACCCGTTCGGTAAAGTTAATTCTTACTGCGTTAGATAACGATTCTTGATAAGTAAAATTAGGATAGCCAAAGCCGGCCGAAAAGACGTCGAAGGCCTCTGCCGAATCGAGTGGAAAGCCGCGAAACAATAGGGAACCAGTATCGGCCAACTTAGCCTCTAGTTCAGCCTGATTAGCCCTTACAAACTCTACGGTATCTGCAACTGTTTTGCATCCAGTGCTATTTACAACAATAGCCGGAAATTCTTCACCGTTGTATGTGTGCTGGGTTGCTATGTTGGCATACTCAACACTGGAGGTCTCATTAACGCTTTTCATTTTTAGCTCCTAGTCGTAAATAGGGTGGAAACGGTTAAAGGCTGCTTCGCAGAAGTGTCCAGGATCATTAAAGCGTCGGTTCATATTTAGCGCAGATATAGCCTGCATTTCTTCATCGGTTAGGTTGAAGTCGAAAAGAGCAATATTCTCTTTCATACGCTCAACTTTTGACGTTTTAGGGATAATGGCGTTACCGCGTTGAATACCCCAACGCAGCACTATTTGAGCGGGGGTTTTATTATGGGCCTGTGCAGCTGCTATCACTACGCTTTGCTCTAGCACAGACTCTGTCTTATCTGCCATTTCTAGTTCTAGGTAAGAGAGGGCACCAAGAGGAGAGAAGGCTGTGACCGCTAGCCCATAATCTTTTGCCAGTCTTATTAACCTTTCTTGTGTAAGGTAGGGGTGAGATTCTATTTGCAGCATGGAAGGTTTCACGCGTGCGTAGCTCATTAGGTCGTGAATGAGGCCGGTGTTGTAATTACACACACCAATCTGTTTTACTTTGCCTTCATCAACCAACTCTTCCATTGCAGCCCAAGTTTTGTATAGCGGGATAGGCGCTAATTCCATTTTTGGTTCTGAGGCTTCTGGGTCGTAAAACCACTCTGGAGGATAGCGAGTTTCAATGGGAACAAACTTCTGAGCTATCGGGAAATGGATAAGATATAAATCTAGATAGTCGAGCTGTAAATCACTCAGTGTTTTATCTAGCGCAAGTGATACGTGTTCTGGCGCATGAAAGGTGTTCCACAGTTTCGACGTGATCCACAACTCTTCCCGTTTACAGATACCTTCAGAAATGGCGCGCGCTATTCCCTCACCAACTTCTTTCTCATTGCCGTAATCTGTAGCGCAATCTAAGTGACGATATCCTGCTTTGATAGCCTCGTAGGTAGTGTCTGCACATATGGCAGTGTCTACTTTCCAAAAGCCAAACCCTACCTCTGGTATTTTATCCATCGCGTTATTCACCCTTCATTATTAAATAATGTCGCTAGTATGCTTAATTCAAACATTAGTCTTGTATAAGACATAAGTTATTATACAGGTAGGGTTAAGTCAACAATCTGTTAACAAAGTTAATGGAGTAAGGTAGGTTTTAGGGCTGGTAAGAGGAGCTTTATAAATTGGAAAGTCAATTTTGGTAGAGAAAGTGGATACTAAATCATTCTAAGGCTAATCTAGTTCCACCTGATAATGATAATGGTCGGTACGACATTTACTCTCGCGGTATTCTATTAATTTACCTTCTATCGACTCTGTTATTCGCGTGACAAGCAAAAGCGGTGTGCCCTCCTCTACGTGTAAGCTCTCAGCATCTTCTTTAGACGCTAAAATAGCCTTTATGCTGTCGCGGGTTTTAAACACCGTTAAGTTATAGTCGGTTTGATAAAAGTGATACAGCGTGTGCGGAATGTCTTCGCGGTTGTTTATGCCGGTAAACATCTTGGCTGGTAAAAAGATGGTTTCCAGCATACAGAATTCGTTATCGAGTATACGTCTGCGCTTTAATTTAATTACCTTGTCTTTAGCAGTAATAGAAAGGGCCTGCTGAACGGCATTGGTAGGTGAAATACGTTCTTTACTTAACAATTCTGCCTTTGGAAGGTCGGCTCCTTTGCCATCAGCTTGAAGAGGAAAAAAGCGAAATAGAGCGTCTTGCGCTGTGTGTTCCGAAACAAACGTACCTACGCCTTGTCGCCTTGTGACTATTTTGGTGTCTGTGAGTAGTGTGAGCGCTTTTCGCACCGTTCCCTGGCTTACATTAAATTCGTCGGCCAGTTTAAATTCACTAGGAAGCATTTCGCCAGGCTGCCATCTGCGTTCAACAATGAGCTGCTTAATATATTCGCCAACTTGCTGATAAAGAGGCTGAAAGGCAAGGCTAGGCCCGCCGAGCTTATGGTCAAATTGAGAGGAAGACATAAATCCGAAACCTAATGACTATTTTTCTTTTGTTATATCACACACAAGATGTATAGCGTACTTTTTACTGTATTTGTACTTTTATTGAGAAGATTGCTTGCTCGGCATTAGTTCAATTGATTTCCCTTTGAGGGTTTTGCCTGTTAGTTTACGTTTCGTTATAAAGAGAAAATGCTGATTGACACCATAGTTACATTTCATTAACTTATGTCTTATACAAGACATGTAGAGTAGTGATGAAATGAGTAACGCTTTTAGTGTAATTGAGCCAGATTGGAACGCCATTGACCCGGCAGAAATTGTCCAACCACCACACCTTGAGAGTGACGAAATTCTCATTGTACCTACTCAGCTAGGCGAACTTAGAATGTCCATAAGTAATTATGGGTTAAGAATTCAAAGTGCTGATGATAATCAAGCGGCCTACGGCATGCTCACTGCCACACCAAAAAATGAATCACTGACACTCTCTGGTGATAATGATAAATACTGTGTGACTGGTGGCCAGTATCGCTTGGAGTTATGCACTTCACCTCTGCATTTCAAGCTTTATAAGGGCGAAACCTTGGTGCAGCAAAGTGCAACAGATGGACATTTTGTTCGCCAGCATCGCTTACCGCCTTTTGCAAAAACAGATGCTGGCTGGTTGATTAGCTTAGAACTCGGATATGATGAGGCCGTATATGGGCTGGGCGAAAAGTGGGCGAAGCTAGATAAGCGAGGTCAATTAATTCGGTCATACAATCACGATGCGTTGGGTGTTAATGCGGAAAAATCTTACAAGAATACGCCTTATGCGTGGAGTCCCGATGGCTGGAACTTATTTGTACATACTACATCGCCTGTCACTCACGGAGTAGGTTATGCGCTTTGGTCTCAGCGCGCTTATGTATGTTTAGTCGAAGACTCGCTGCTAGATATGTTTCTCTATCATGAAGATACTCCAGCAAACAGCATTCACACCTACAGTCAGCTTACCGGCTTCGCACCAACACCACCAACTTGGAGCTTGGGCGTCATTCTTTCAAAGGCGTATTACAAAGACGCAGAAGAGCTTTTAGCGGTAGCGCGAGAGGTTCGTGAAAAGGAAATGCCCTGCGACGTGATTACTCTCGACGGCAGAGCGTGGCAAGACACAGATACGCGCTTTGCATTTGAGTGGGACCCGTCACGCTATGCCGATCCGAAACCCGTTATTGATAAGTTAAAGGCGTTAGGGTTTAAAATTTGTGTATGGGAATACCCAATGATTTCAGTGAAGAACCCTTTGTTTAAAAAGGCCGCTGAAAAAGGTTGGTTAATTAAAGACAAGCGCACAGGCAAAGCCTATCGCTACGAATGGGACCTAAGCCCGTTTGGTGAAGTGCTCACCCCACTGCCAGATTCGGGTATTCTCGATTTTACCCACCCAGAAGCCTACGAATTTTGGAGGGAGTCGCATAAGCCTCTCTTCGATTTAGGCATAGATATGATAAAAGCCGACTTTGGTGAGCAGTTAGAAGATGACAATATGCTCTCGTACAGCGGTGACTCCGGAAATCGCCTGCACAATGTTTATAGCATGCTCTATAACCGCTGTGTATATGAGGCAGCCGAAAAATACTGCAAAACAGGCCCATTTTTATTTAGCCGTTCTGCGTGGACAGGCAGTCAGCGTTATCCGTCACAGTGGGGAGGAGACCCGCAGGCCGATTGGCAAGGTTTAGCGGCCAGTATCCGTGGTAGTTTGTCTTGGGGACTGTCTGGTGGTCCTTTCTTTGCAACCGATATTGGCGGCTTTTATAAAGATACACGAGATGCAGAGTTGTATGTGCGTTGGACCCAAGCGTCTGTATTCAGCGCTCATATGCGGCTTCACGGTATAGGCCCTCGCGAACCGTGGTCTTATGGCGAGGCAGCCTCAGCTGCCGTATTCGAGGCAATAAAGCTAAGGTATCAACTTATCCCTTATCTACAAAAAGTGGCGAAACAGGCAACAGAAACAGGGCTACCGGTGCAACGTGCCATGGTACTCGCGTTTCCAGATGAACCGCTATCTCACAGTTTCGAACAGCAATTTATGTGTGGTGATGACTTGCTCGTTGTGCCATGCGTGGTGCCGGGTGGGAAGTTGAAATATTACCTCCCGAAAGGAGAGTGGGTGCGTTTCGGAAGCGAAGAAGTGGTAAGCGGCGGCGTCTATAGAGAAGAAACACTGGCGTTGAACGACATTGCAGTATTTGCGAAAAAAGGCAGTCGCATTGAATTAGGGCCTGATGTTCAGCATACCGACATGGATATGTCGAATGTAACCTTATGGCCTGCACAATAGCTGGCGAGGAGTAATAATGGATATCACCCTTACATTGTTGTCATGTATGGCGTTTATGCTTTTAGTGGCCGTCATTTCTTATATGAAAACAAAAGGCGAGGTGAATACTCAAGATGGTTACTTCCTCGCTGGTCGAGGACTAACCGGAACCTTTATTGCCGGCTCTATGATTTTAACCAATTTGTCTGCTGAACAGCTGATTGGGCTAAACGGTTCTGCTTTTGGCTATAACTTAAGTGCTATGGCGTGGGAAGTTACCGCGGGTGTTTCAACTATTATTATGGCCCTGGTATTTTTACCCCGCTACTTAGTAGGAGCATTTTCCACTTTACCAGAGTTTTTAAGAGATCGATTTGACGACAGTGTACGCCGAATGACTGTGGTGCTATTCATGGTGGGATACTCCTTGGTTACAATTCCTTCGGTACTTTATTCCGGCTCTATTGCTGTATTGCGGTTGTTCGATGTTCCGGGCCTGTTAAATTTGAGCTACGAAGCAAGTCTCGTATTAACGATTGTCGTTGTAGGTACTGTAGGTGCGCTTTACGCAATTTTTGGTGGTTTAAAAGCGGTGGCGGTGTCAGACACGATTAATGGTGTTGGCCTACTTATCGTTGGGTTACTGGTGCCAATACTTGGGCTTATAGCTTTAGGAGATGGCAGCTTTAGCGCCGGTTTGACTACTATTGCTACTACGGAAACTGAAAAGCTGAATGCAATAGGTGGGCCCGACGATCCCGTACCCTTCGGCACCATTTTTACCGGAATGATATTAGCTAACCTCTTCTATTGGGGCACCAACCAGTATGTTATCCAGCGTACGCTTGGGGCTAAAAATTTAGTAGAAGGTCAAAAAGGCGTGCTTTTTTCAGGATATTTCAAAGTACTAGTGCCCTTTATGATGATGCTTCCGGGTGTAATTGCATATCACCTATATCAAGATGAAAGCCTGCAAACTATCGATCTCGCCTATCCGCATTTAGTGAAAGATGTTCTACCACAATATCTGTCTGGCTTCTTTTTAGCCGTGCTTCTTGGTGCCGTGTTTAGTTCTTTTAATTCACTGCTTAACAGCGCAGCTACATTGTTTTGTTTAGACGTGTATAAGCCCTTTAAGAAAGACAATGTGAGCGATGAAAAGATAATTCGCGTTGCGAAAATTACCAGCTTGGTTATTGCGTTGCTGTCTTTTATTACCGCGCCGTTACTTATGCTAGCCCCTGACGGGTTGTGGCAAATAATTCGTATATTTACCGGCTTTTATAATATACCGGTTATCACAATTGTATTAGTGGGGCTATTTACAAGGCATGTCCCTGCATTAGCAGCAAAGGTGGCTATTATTTTCCATGTTATTGCATACGGGTTGCTAAAATTTGTGTGGGAGGTAGATATTAACTTCATTCATATTTACGCCATTTTATTTGTGATTGAACTGGCAATTATGCTGACCATTGGGCACATGTATCCAAGAAGCACCCCATGGCAGTTTACATTAAAAGCAGAAGTGAATATGACGCCATGGCGCTACGCTATTCCATGCGCCATTGTGCTCTTAAGCCTTATAGCAACGCTATATTTAATGTTCTCACCAATAGGCTTTGTGGGCGGTTTAAGTCAATCGTTTATCCCTATTTTAATTTCACTATGGGCAACATGCTTTATTGCCATTGGAATTAGTTTGAAATGGTGGCGAGCAAAGTATGTGCAAAGTCTTAAGCGCTTGGCAGTGGGCACGTAATTAATACGCAGAGACACATATATTGTCTCTGCTTATCCTCGCCATACTCAAAAACACATCAAAAAAATTAACATACCGTTTGCAAATGCATTTACAATTGTTTAACTTTATATCTCTTATATAAGACATCAGACATAAGATTTCTTCTATAAGACAATAATTAAAATGAAATGGCAATGTAGCCAATCATTAAAAAATAAAACACATGCTTCGGCCCTGCAGTTAACACGCCTTTCAATGTTTCGAAGTTGGATAAGTTCAACGTAAATAGTGAATGGCGAGAAGCATAAAAGGCGAATTCCTTGGAGAACAACATGAAAACAAGAAGGTCGATTGTTAGTCGAGCGGTAACGCTTGCAATGACATCAGGATTACTCTTCAGTGCACACGGCTATGCGCAAGACAATGAACAGGTTGAAGACGCTGTTGACGAAAAGTCACTCGAAAAAATTGTAGTAACGTCACAAAAGCGTGTGGAGAGTATTAGCGATATTCCTGTTGCCGTTTCAGTATTGCGCGAAGACCAAATTAATGCGGCCTTCGCTAATAATATTGAGGGCCTTCAGGCATTAGTGCCTTCTGTAAGCTTTCGAAAAGGAAATACAACGCGTAACTCGGCAATCACCGTTCGTGGTGTTGGTACTATATCTTTTAGTGTTGCTGCAGAACCAAGTGTATCAACCGTGGTAGATGGTGTTGTTCTTGGTCGTTCTGGTCAGGCATTTATGGATCTTTACGACCTTGAAAGAATTGAGGTTTTGCGTGGCCCTCAAGGTACCCTGTTCGGTAAAAATGCATCGGCCGGTGTAGTTAACATTACAACCAAACGTCCACGGGATGAGTTTGGTGGAATGCTAGAAGCTACGTTATTCCAAGGTAATGAATATCGTTTACGAGGCAGTATGCATGGTGCCTTGAATGAAGACGCCAGCGGCAGTATTACTGTTATGAAATCTGGCTTTGACGGCTACATTGAAAACGTTTTCAACAATGAAATGGTTAACGGTTACGACAGAGAAGGCGTGCGAGCTATGCTCGATTATCGTATTTCTGATGATACCGAAATGCTTTTCATATTTGAAAATATGAAGTCAAATGATGACTGCTGTGCAGATTTAGAGTTAACGCCAAGTGGTCGACATCAGTCTGAGGCATCGCCTGATAGCACTGGTGTAGGAGACTTAGATTTAAGCCAACGACAAGTAGATCACGATTTTGAAACACGCACCATCGACGAGCATACTGCTTTCTCAATGCAGTTTGACACGATGATAGGCGACCATCAGTTTACCTCTATTACCGCATATCGCGACTGGGCAAACACTGAATTCCGTGAGGGTGATTTTACCTCTACCGCTGGGGATGACCCGTTCCCTGTATTTGGAGTGCCATTTCAATTGCACGATATAGGTCCACAAGACTGGAACCAAGTGTCGCAGGAATTCCGTATTGCCTCTCCACTTGGGAACGCACTTGAGTATCAAGGTGGTGTGTTCTGGTGGCAACAAAAATCAAACCGTAGCTTTACGCGAGACGCAAGTTGCCAGAACAATAACGGGCAATTCCCTGCAGCAATTAGTGCTTATTTAAGCGACACGTTAGGCGTAGAAAACCCCAGTGAAGAACAAGTAAATCAGTTCATTGAAGATGAGTCTTTAAGTTGTTTGGCAAATGATATTGTAAGCGCCACAGCCTTTATGGAAACTGAGTTTCTAAATTACGCTGTATTTGCTGACGGTAAATACCACATTAACGACGATTTGCGCTTATTATTTGGTCTTCGTTACACGAAAGACGAAGTGAGCTTTTCTCACAATCGCCGCAGTAACGATGAGTATGCGAGGACCGGTGTGGGCGTTCGTGGTTTTGACACAGACTTTGATGGTGAAACCGACGAAACCGACTTGTCTGGTAAGCTTGGCGTGCAGTACGACATTAACGATAACAGCATGGCGTATTTTACCTTCTCGCAAGGTTACAAAGGTCCTGCGTTTAACGTGTTTTACAATATGTCGCCAAACGATACGCTCCCCATTGGCCCTGAAACCTCTGATGCCTATGAATTAGGATATAAATACGCTAGCCGTGACTTCGTTTTTAATGCGGCAGTATTCCGCACAGAAATTGACGGTTTCCAGGCTAATAACCCAGAATTGTTAGACGGTGTCTTCATTACTCGTTTAACCAATGCAGGGTCTATTATTACCGAAGGCGCGGAAGTTGACTTTATTTGGCAAGTGAGCGATCAATTTAGCTTGTTCGGTGGAATGGCTACCGTAGATGCTACCGTTGATGAGTTTAGATGCCCTGTAGGTTTAGATACATGCGATGGCAGATCAGGTGCCGACTTACCATTCTCACCAGATTTAAAATATTCTCTAAGCGGTGAATACGTTTGGGAGCTTAACGATATGGACGTTTACTTAAACGCATCTTACGTTTATACCGACGAAATATTTGCGGGTGGTCCAGGTACAACTGCCGAGACAAACCCTGAAGCATTGTTGCCAGATTATGGAATTGTAAACGCGAGCCTAGCGTTCTCGTTTAACGATGATGACGTTCGTATATCTTTAATTGGTAAAAACCTCACTGATGAGAGCTTTGTCACTACGTATAGCGGTGACAACTTCCGATATCAGATACCTCGCGATGCAGACAGATACTTTGGTATTCAAGCGCGCCTAAGATACTAGAATTGGCAATAAGTATAAGCCAGCGGTGATTTATTACCGCTGGCTTTTTTGTTTTTACTGATAGCTAAAGAGTATTACTTTTTACGTACTATCAATAGCAAACCAACTACTACTGCTTTTAAAAAGAGTGCATTCAATGAAAAATTTGTACCCATCTAGCTTTGTCACATTACTTACTTTCTTGTCCATGACGCTGGTAATAAGCACAAGTGTGAACGGCCAAAACAGAATTGATACACAGCGACCCGATGCCCCCAAATTAGCTGCTTATGGAAAACATAAGGTGGGTGTGCGTACACTTGAGCTTGTTAATCCAAACCAAATTGATGTGGTCAATATTGATACCACCGACCCAGATTCCCCCGTGATCCCAAGATACGACAGACCGCTCTCAGTGGAGCTTTGGTACCCAGCAGCTGACGATGCTAACGGTGGTAAGATACAAACCACTTATTTGCGAGATGGAACAACAGAAATTGAGATTAGCGGAAAGGCAATGCGCGATGCGAAACCGCTAAAGGATAGTGAGGCTTTTCCTTTCATTGTGATTTCTCACGGTTACCCAGGTAACCGCTATTTAATGGCGCATTTGGGAGAAAATTTGGCATCTAAAGGGTACATAGTTGCTGCCATTGACCATACTGACTCTACCTACCGTACTCTCGCAAGCTTTCAGTCAACGCTGGTTAATCGCCCATTAGATCAAGGATTTGTTCTAGATGAAATGGAAAAAATGAACGCAACGCCCAGCTTCTTTTTGCATGGAATGGTGGATATAAACAATAGCGCCATCATTGGTTACTCTATGGGCGGATATGGTGCTGTTATCATGAGTGGAGCAGGCATAACTGAACAAGCAGTAACGTCTGATATGTTGGTACCATCGGGTCTTTTGAGCATGTATCAAAGTGGGGCAGCTTCACAATCGAGCAGGCCAGACCCACGCATTAAAACAGTGATAGCGTTTGCGCCTTGGGGAATGAATTATCGTTTGTGGAATGAAAAGGAGTTAGGGGAAATTGATATTCCTATGTTGTTTGTTGCGGGTTCTGTCGATGATGTATCGGGCTATGAGAATGGTGTGAGGGCCATATGGGGTAAGGCGCAAAATACTGAGCGCGCACTTCTCACTTATGAAAACGCCAATCACGGTGCAGGAGCACCGATGCCGGCGCCCGAGGAAAGTTTTTACTTTAATACCGAGCTAGGCATTAATGTGAGTGAACATTACACCGACCCAGTTTGGGCCAATACACGAATGAATAACATTGCCCAGCACTTCGCAACTGCATGGTTAGGAAAGTATTTAAAAAACAACGATGCAATGAATAGATATTTAGATTTGGTGCCTTATTCAAATGAAGGCGTTTGGGCTAAAGATGAAAGTGGCCAAGAAAAACCAGAGCATACGCACTGGAAAGGCTTTAAAAATCGAACAGCAAAAGGTTTAAGGTTTGAATGGTTAAGGCCTTAACACTGCGAGATTAAAACCAAAGCAAAAAAACCGCTTGCCACTTTTGTGGCAAGCAACTTCTTCACCATCCCCCAATCGACAGCCACTTATCTATGGCAACCCCATTTTCTACAACATAATAATGGTCGTATTGCGCCGCGGTGGCGCATGCATGATTAGGCAAGATTTCTATGGCTTTTGCTGCTGGAAATTGAGTGAAAATACTGTCGTTGTTCTCTGCAGAGCTATTTAAGGAACTGTCTATATGCTTTTCTGAATGGCTTTCTGGGCTTGCATTTGAAACCTCAGTAATAATACCGTGCTCTTGATTGGCGTCGCTCATAATATAGCGCGCCTCGTGGCTGCCTGAAGGGGAGACTAACCCGTAGCCATAATCTTGCGGGTGGTCGGCAGTACCTCTATCTCTCGACATGGCCATCCAACCTGCATCGGTGATTACCCAGCCTTTATCTTTTTGATGGCCTATTACCGTGCCTAATACCGACATGGCAATATCGTCTATGTCGCATACACCTAATCCCGCCATAACCAAGTCGAAAAAAACGTATACGCCTGCGCGTACCTCGGTTATTCCGTCTAGTTGGTCAACCGCAAATGCGGTAGGGGTAGAGCCAATAGAAACTGTATTGCAATGTATTCCCACCTCAAATAAACGCTTTACTGCGTGTAAGGTAAGGTCACGCTCTTGTGCCGCCATGTTTTGCTTTGCTTTTTCAGTAAAGCAGGCATAAGACTCACCCGCGTGGGTCATAACCCCCTCAAACTTTGCATGAGCACTATTGTTGATGTGTTTGGCAATAGAGAGAAGCGCATGTGAGTGAGGGTTTACCCCAGAGCGATGCCCGTCGGTGTCTAGCTCAATAATGACTTTGAACACGCAGTTGTGCTCCGCCATTTTATCAAGCACTAGCGACAGCATATCTTCGTTATCAATGACTATGGTTAGGTCACAGCCTTGCTGAATAAGCTGCGCTACGTGAGCTATTTTGTTTGGTGTAATACCCACCGCATACAAAATATCGTTCATGCCGTGTTTAAAAAAATAGTCTGCCTCTTTTAATGTTGAAACCGTAATGCCTTTAACGTTGCCAGCATCAATGATGGCTTTAGTTACCTCAATCGACTTATGAGTTTTTACGTGAGGGCGTAGCGTGCATTGCAAATTACCAATATGCGCGGATAGCCGAGCGATATTCCGCTGCATTTTGGCTTTGTCTATCAAGCAGCACGGAGTGGGTAAATCTTCAATGTTGGTTGGAGTAAAATGCATAAGCGCCACACTGTAATTTAGATATCATATACAGTAATGCACTAGCACTCATGTTTCGAGTTTAATTCTCTAGGCGAGCTTAGAGAATTACACTAACTCCTGAAATTGATTTTGACGGTGTCGACTATATTTTTCTCTCACAGCAAATAACAACCGTTCCAATAGACACTCTTAAAGTCACAGTTGGAACGCTTGAGGAATCAAGAGCTATACTTATCGACGCGATAGATTTTGCGATTACGGATTATTTAAACGCTAACCGTTCGAATTCTGACGTAGCTGCATTAAACGCAGTTCTTTTGACAGAATATTTTGATTAGTCTGCATAAAGATCCACAGCTTCACTGCAATTTGTATATTAACGCTCAAAATAAAGCACACTCCCCAAAAAACCTGATTATCGCTCGACGCATTAAAAAATTCATATCCACACCAAACAAGCAAAAAGGTAAATAGAATGGCCAGTAGGTAGCCAATTTTCATTATTCCGACGAATCTAGATTCGAAACCAAGCTTGAGGTAACTTTTAAGCCCTCCGTCTATAAGCTCATCGAGTTCTTCAGATTGCTTTTGCAATTCACGTTTTATTTTTTCATCGATTTCATTTTTCATCGCTTATTTCCTCTCATTTTTTTCAATAACTGCTTTGAGCGTAGTTCTTGCCCGATGTAACCTCGACTTTATGGTTCCCTCAGGGACGCCAAGTACCAGACTCACTTCTCGAACAGAAAGATCGTTTACATAGTAAAGCTCTGCGGTTTCTCTCTCGCTACTGTCTAATTGTTGAAGCAAGGGAAACAAATCGAAGTCTTTCGAACCATCGGTTTCGTAAACGTGTTCATTCTGTGGGTCGGGTAACAAAACTTCTCGATTTGACTTTCGATACCAGTCATTTAACTCCCAAATTAGCGCCTTAAACAACCAACTTTTAAACAGTGAAACGTTGTTCAACCTATTTATCCTTCGATAAACTTTAAGCCATACATTTTGCGTGATGTCCTCGGCTATCATTTTATTTTTAACGCGAACGTACACATACTTTTTAAGAGAGTGGTTAAAATGTTCATACAATTTCTGCACGGCAGAGCGGGAGCCCATCTGAGCCTCTAATACTAAAATTTCAATTTCTAAATCATCCATGACGTAAAAGAAGTTCGATAAGCTCAGTTAAAAACACGATCACCATCCTCAAAATTTGAACTAGCATACATACTCCATACCTAATTAATGAAGTAAAGACGTATCAAGGGGCAAAAGGGTTCGTGGTTTGTAAAATATTTTGAGAAGCAAGTAAGGGAAAAAATAAAAAAAAGCCAGGTATGAAATTCACATACCTGGCTTTACAGTTAGCGCTTAAAACAACAACATTGCAAAACGTAACGCCATAATGGTGCCGCTACTAATTAGAAGTTATAACGTGCATTTAGTGCAAATGTATTTAAATCATCAGATGCTTCATAACCTACACCCACAGCGAAAGCAGGAGAAAAGAAGTAATCAGCTCCAATAATAATTGACGTGTCGCTGCCGCTATCGCTGTCTATATATTTCACCGCACCGCGCAGTTCTACATTGTCCATTACCATAGAGCGTGCACCTGCAGTCAAGCCGTAACCATCTTCACCGTCAGATTCACCCACACCAGATACTTCAATATCTTCATAGCTAACAATACCGAACAAGTCTGTTTGGTTAGAGAGGGCATAGCGATAGCCTAAGCCCAATGTCAGCATGTCTAAATCTACTTCTAAACCAAAAATATCGTCGTTTTGTTGAGAGTAGTCACCGGTAACAAAAACCCTGTCGGTAACAAGCTTCGATGCAGAAATAGCGAAGCCATCTGGCTCGTATTCAAAATCAGAATCATCAAAGTCGGTCATTACGTAGCTGCCTTGCACGAAATCCCATGCAGGAGCTGCAGCGAAAGAGCCTGCAGAAATAGCACTTAATGCAGCAGCAAGAATTAGTTTTTTCATATATTCATTCCTTTTTTATAACGTGTTGATGGTTGGGAAACCAAAAGTACGCAGCGGCTGGAATGTACGCTTTTCAAAAAGCTATGTCTCTAAGTTTCAATGACTTATATGTTACTGGATGTTTTCATTTATACAGGGTTGTCATTTAATTTATGACGCAAAAGGAAGGGGTAAAGACCGGATGAAAATAGGAGAAATACGTAAAGTTTGAATCGTTTAAGAATGTAATTTTATTGTTAATTTTAATGGGTGTTTTTTAATCAGTTGTGTCCCCTTGGTTAATTTTTATATAAAAATATTCATCCTAAATTTATATATTTTTAATATATAAAAGTTACAAGTCTTTCATCTGAATCAAATTAACGAAATGTTTGTACTAATAATCTATGTTGTTGTAGCATGAATTGCACGCAGGTTGAAATGACACGTCACCGCGTCGTATTACACATCACCAAACATAATAAGAATAATATTTATACAAACACCACGTCTTGAAGGAGACACACAGTGAACAAAAGTAACTTCCCAAAGGGTCGCAAACTTAATCGTATTACGTCAGCGCTGCTTGCTGGCTCATTACCATTATTTGCCGCACTTTCTTTCCCCGCATTAGCGCAGGAAACGGAAGAAGAAAAAGAAAGTTTTGAAAATATTATTGTCACTGGTACGCGAATGACCAACCGCTCTGCGGCAGATTCTCCAGTACCTGTTGATGTGATTAGCGGTGATGAATTCCGTCAAAACTCGTCTTCTGACGTTCAAGATATGCTTCGTACTAACGTACCGTCTTTCGATGTAAACACACAGCCTATTAGTGATGCGGCAACCATTGTTCGTCCGGCGAACATGCGTGGTTTATCACCAGATAACGTGCTTGTGTTGGTTAACGGTAAGCGTAGACATCGTGGCTCTATTATCTCATTCTTAGGTGGTGGTATTTCTGATGGTGCACAAGGTGTAGACATTTCAGCGATACCTTCACTTGCCCTTAAGCAGGTTGAAGTATTGCGCGATGGTGCATCGTCTCAGTATGGTTCTGATGCCATTGCCGGTGTACTTAACTTCTTGTTGCGCGACAACGACGAAGGTTTCGAATTGCGTGCAAACTACGGTTCTACCTATGAAGGCGATGGCGACAATTACACCATTTCTGCCAACGCAGGTTTCTCCCTCGGCACCAGCGGTTTTGTAAACGTAACGGCTGAAGTTCGCGATGTTGAAGGCACTATTCGCTCTGTGGTTCGTGACGATGTGGCCGGTATGGTTGATGCGGGCTATCTTGCTCAATCAGACTTCTCTACCATTAACGCTTACACCAACGAAGTTCCTCAGTACTGGGGACAGCCAGACGTTGAAGACGACGTAAAAGTATTTATCAACTCAGGTTACGAGTTTAGTGATGCGGCTGAATTATATCTTTTCGGTAACTACGGTCAGCGTACAGTAACCGGCGGCTTCTTCTATCGTAACCCGGTTACAGAAGGCAGCCAGCGCGGTGGTGTGTATGCAGGTCCATTGGTTGATCCACTCACTGGTCTTGAAGATCCGAACGGTGTTCACTCTGTGCTAGTGGGTGATTTAGACGGTGTTGGTGTCGGCGGAAGCTGTATTGCCGGTATTCCAATTGGCGGAAACGGTAATGTCTTCCCAGACCCAGATTTCCTTGCACAGGTTCAAGCAGACGATAACTGTTTCTCGTTCATCGAAACCATTCCAACGGGCTTTGTTCCTCGCTTTGGTGGTGACAATGAGGATATGGCTTTCACTGTAGGTTTACGCGGCGACTTAGAAATAGGTAACGGCCTTTACTACGATGTGAGCGCACAGCGCGGCTCTAACAGAACCGACTTCTTTATCAACAACACCATTAATGCGTCACTTGGTCCAGATACGCCTCGCGACTTTAAACCGGGTGGTCAGGAACAAACAGAAACCTTGTTTAACCTTAACTTTGTGTACGGTGTTGATGTTGGCTTTGAATCAGATTTGAACGTGGCATTTGGTGCCGAATACCGCAAAGAAGAGTTTGATTTGTTCGCCGGTGATGCAGCGTCATTTGCGTTAGGTCCATTGGCAAGCCAAGGGTTTTCCTCAAGCTCTAACGGCTTCGGTGGTTTCCCAAGCGACACCAGTGCTTCGCAAGACAGTACTGCGTTCTATGTGGATTTAGAAGCTGATGTTACTGAGTCTCTTACGTTACAAGCGGCGGTTCGTCGTGAGGACTTTAGTGAATTTGGTGATACTACCGATTTTAAATTAGCGGGTATCTTTCACGTAACTGACGATTTCCGTATTCGAAGTGCTTATTCAACTGGCTTCCACGCACCAACAGCTGGCCAGGCGAATATCACTAACGTAACTACGCAAAACGTAAACGGCGTGCTTATTGACCAGGGTACATTGCCACTGTCATCAGCAGCCGGTCAGTTAGCTGCCGACTTCATCGAAAGCCAAGGTAACGGTCGTCCAGACTTAGGCCCAGAGGAAGCGAAAAACTTCTCAATTGGTTTCTCTGCTGATATCGCAGATATGAGCTGGACTGTCGACTTCTACAATATCGAGCTTGAAAACCGCGTAGCACTAGGTGCTAACGTAGACTTCCTGGATGCACTTAACTTTGCAGGTGGCGGTGCTAACTATGGCTCGGTATCTGAAGCATTAACTGAGCTTGATTCTGCGGGCATTATCGACCGTCAGAACTTTATTGGCCTAGATGATTTATCGCAGTTCAGATTCTTCTCTAACAGCTTTGATACCACAACACGCGGTATCGATGTTGTAGGTAACTACAGTTTTGATGCATGGGGCGGTAGTTCTCGCTTAACACTTGCGGCTAACTACAACGAAACAGAAGTTGATGATGTAGGTACACTCAACCCAATTGGCGAAGGACGTGTTGCTGCCATAGAAGATTTGCTGCCTAACTTGCGCGGTAATATTTCTTGGACACACACTCAAGGCGACTTCAGAACCCTAGTAAGAGCTAACTACTTCGGTGGTTGGGACGACACGGGTAACGGTGTAGACGATATCGATGCGGAAGTATTGATTGATGTTGAAGTGGTGTATAGCTACAACGAATATCTTGACTTAGTAGTGGGTGCGAACAACTTGTTCGACACTTACCCTGAAGAGAACCCAAGTGCGGGTAGCCTGGGTCAGCTATATTCAGAAGCAAGCCCGTTTGGCTTTAACGGCGGCATGTACTACGTGCAGGCACGCTATACTTACTAAGCCTTTAAAGCTTTAGGTAAGTGAAAAGCTAAAAGTAACAACATAAAGAAATGCCGCTTTGTTTGTGCTCTTTTTATAGAGTATAAGCTAAAGCGGCATTTTTGTGTTTGGCATAAAGCGCTGAAATACGCGGTAATTTAACCCTAGCTTACTGGTATTTCTTAAGCTCTAGTCTAGATACCATACCTTTGTGCACTTCATCCGGTCCGTCGGCTAAGCGCAAGGCACGCGCCCCTGCAGCAAAGCGCGCTAGTGGGAAGTCGCTGCACATACCGGCTCCACCATGTAATTGCAGTGCCATGTCTACTACATCTTGCAACATATTAGGCACTACCACTTTAATGGCTGAAATTTCTGTCATGGCGTGTTTTACACCAAGGTTATCGATCTTCCAGGCAGCGTGAAGGGTTAGCAGTCTGGCTTGTTCAATGGCCATACGTGCATCGGCAACCCGCTCTAAATTACCACCTAAGCGAATAATAGGCTTACCAAAAGCCACACGTTCATGGCCTCGCTTAAGCGCCAATTCTAACGATTTTTCTGCCATGCCGATTGCGCGCATGCAGTGATGAATTCTGCCCGGCCCTAATCGGCCCTGCGCTATTGCAAACCCTTTACCTAAACCGGCAATTACGTTGGCTTTGCTTACCCGCACGTTGTCGAAATGCATTTCGCCGTGGCCGTAGGGGGCATCAAAGTCGCCATAGGCATCTAGCATGCGTTTAATTGTAATTCCTGGTGTATCAAGTGGCACTATCACCATGCTGTGGCGGCTGTGCTTATCGTTATCTGGATTCGACAGCCCCATAAAAATAGTAAACGCTGCATTAGGATGGCCTAACCCGGTAGACCACCATTTCTTGCCATTGATAACAACATCGTCGCCATCTTCAATAATGGTTGCCGCCATATTTGTAGCATCGGACGACGCTACATCTGGTTCAGTCATTCCAAATACTGAGCGTATTTCACCAGCTAATAACGGCGTTAACCATTTTGCTTTTTGTTCGTCGTTACCAAAGTGATAAAGCACTTCCATATTGCCAGTATCTGGTGCATTGCAATTGAAGATCTCAGGCGCAAATAAAAACTTACCCATACGCTCAGCCATAGGCGCATATTCGAGCGTGGTAAGCCCTTTACCTAATTCGCCATCGGGTAAAAACAAGTTGGCTAAACCCGCGTCGCGCGCTTTTTTCTTCAGCTCTTCAGTTTTTGGGTGAAGCTTCCAGCTCTTCCAGTCGCTATGGTTATTTTCTTTATGATGAAAATCGTAAACCTCGTTTTCGATAGGCTCGATATGCTCAGCAATAAACGCATCTAGCTTTTCCAGCATTGCGTTAGTTTTGTCGTTATGTGAAAAGTCCATAGCTACCCTCGATAGTGAAATTGTATTCGGTTTTAGTCTGCGTATATGGCGGCAAGCATATTTTGCTAATAGTTTGCTAATAATTTGCTAAATGATGGCTTGCCTTACTGAATCGGCTCAACAACACGATTAATGCATCTTTTATTCACACAGCTTAGTAAAATAAGAGCGTTGAATGAAATGAAATATAATCCCACTACACTATGAATGCTGTTCACATCGTGCTTAACTAGTTCATGAAGCCTAGTTATTTAACTGGATATACGCCATGCACTTTTTGTAGCACGTTCAAGCGGGGCACGGTGAGGAAGAAAAAACATGATCGATAGTAGACAATTTGAAAAGCTCGACCTGAATTTATTAAAAGTATTCGAAGCCCTGTGGCAGCAGCGCAATATGTCGAGAGTTGCGGAAACGTTGCACATTACGCCCTCTGCAGTAAGCCATGCTATGCGCCGGTTCAGAGAAATACTGGGCGACCCGCTTTTTGTAAGAGACAAGCAGCACATGCTACCAACAGCGGCTTGTGAGCGACTTGCTCCAGATGTTTTGCATGCACTTACGCAAATACGAAGTGCGCTTGGGCAGTTTAATCATTTCGACCCTGCGCTCAGCCACCAAAGGTTTGTAATTGCGATGCAAGAATCACTGGAACTTGGAGTGCTTCCTACTTTGCTGGCAACACTAGAAGAAAAAGCGCCAAATATTGAGATAGTAAGTACACGCTTACAGCGAGACTCGATGCAGGCAGACTTAAGTAATCGCAATTTGCATCTAGCCATTGATATCGGACGAGCAGTACCCAAACCTATTTCTCATAGTTTACTTCGCCGCGATAATTATAGGGTTCTTATGAACCGCAATAATCCGTTGGTGAATAATGTAGATAAAAAAGCCTATTTAGAGGCCAGGCATATCACTGTATCTAACAGAACGAAGGGAGCGTCGGTTGAAGAGATTGCTTTGCAACAACTTGGCGTAAATAGGCCTTCACTTTGGCGCTGCCAAAACTACCGTGCCGCTGCCGACGTAGTCGCCTGCACTAACGCAATACTTACTTTACCTGGCTCTGTCGCCGATGCCATCTCCGGCGACAATCTAATTTCTGCACCGCTTCCTTATGGGCTACCCGCCTTGGAAACTCATCTGTATTGGCACAGTCAACACGAAGGTGAGCCCGGTTTAATGTGGTTAAAAGCACTTATGTTACTGCTGTTCGCCGAATCTGGTCTAACCAGATAATTTTTGCTAGCATGCAATACGTGCTTATTTAGGTGAGTTTATGAAAATTCATACGTTGCCAGGTTATATACAACATATTTATCTCGCAGAAGACAGTGAGGGACTGCTTTTGCTAGACGGTTGTAGCCGCGCCGATGTTGATAAGGTGTGTCTGTATATCACTAGCACGTTGGGCAGGCCGCTAAGCGATCTCAAGCTAATTGTGGTTACTCATATGCACCCCGACCATGCCGGTGGCGCAATGCGACTTCGCGCTCGAACCGGCGCGCAGGTGGCAGCACATCCTAAAGCAGCCGCATGGTATACCGGATTAGGTGGGCGCACAGCGCATGTTATCGACTTGCTATTAACCTGGTGGGTAGCAGACAGAATAGGTAAAGAAAGAGCGCCTATTTGGTATAACCCAGTGTTAGCGCCCGATATTATTTTAAAAGACAAACAGCGTTTGCCGGTGTTCAAACAGTGGCAAGTACTTTACACGCCAGGCCATACCGATCATGACCTGTCTGTAGTGCATGTTCCTAGCAAGCAAGCTTATATTGCCGATGTGTTGGTGAAGGTGAAGGGAAAGCTTGTACCGCCATATCCGCTTTGCCACCCCAATCAATACAGGGAGAGCCTGAAGACGTTGGCCCAATCTTCGATAGAAACCTTTTTTTGTGCCCACGTTCCGCCTACCGCAAAAGCCGACATCGACTTTGAGCACGTTATCGACAACGCGCCGAAAAAGCCCAAGAATCACTGGCATTCAAGTAAAAATCGCATCAAGAAAAAGCTATTTGGGCTGACTGAAGAGCACTAACTCTGTTTACCGCCTGTTACATTTTTGCACGGCTTGAAACTGTGGCACCAGCCTTGCTTTTATCGCAAGAAGAACCACTATAGTAAGTAGAGTCTACGCAGCTTGTGTAACGCTGTTATGGCTGTATTTAGTTATCGCTTGGCCAATAACGAGAAGCAAATCACCATCATGCAGAAAAAAGTGGCGCAAAAAAAAGTGGCGCAAAATAAAATGGCTGCACTGTTAGAGAAAACAATGACAGCAGCGTCGCTTACAGGTAACACTCTAGCCGACGTTTTCAGCAAGGAAACTCACAGGTTTACCATTACTGGGCTAAGTCGCAGCGGAAAGTCGATGCTATTTACCAGCTTGGTCACTATGCTTAAAAGCAGAAGTGAGGAAGGTTATGCCTGCTTACCACTACTGCGTTACTTGCCGCCATCACAGGTGTTAGACATACGCGTTGAGCCCATTGATGGCTACACGCCTTTTCCCCAAGAAGAAAATATTGCCGCCCTTGAACAGGGGAAATGGCCAGCAGCAACCGAGCAAGCCTTTGGGTTTAAGCTCATAGTACGGTTAAAGCAAACGGCCTCTATTAAAAAGCACTTGCTGCCTCATACCGATGTAGTTTTTGAGTTTATCGATTATCCTGGTGAGTGGATAACCGACATTCCCATGTTGAGCAAAACGTATGCGCAGTGGTCTGATTCCTCATGGGCTCAGTTAAGCGGAGGGCCTCAACAGCATTTTGCCAAAAACTGGAAGCAGGTGGTTAATGCCTTTGATTTTGAGCAACCGCCCACAACAGAGCGTATTCAACAGTTAGTTATGGCCTACCGAGAATATCTGATAGAAGCCAAGCGCCATGGCATATCGCTGTTACAACCGGGCAGTTTTTTACTCGACGCCAGCGATTTTGATTGGCAGCACTTTGGCTTTACGCCATTGCCTTCTAGCATTACCAGCGACGTATCTCACCCTTGGTATAAAGCATTCGAAGAACACTTTGGTACGTTTCAGAAGAAGTGGCTAACGCCGCTTAAGCAGTCAATTTTTAAAGAAACCGATAAACAAATCATTTTGGTCGATTTGTTCGAAGGGCTTAATCATAGCCGTCAGCATTTGTATCAGTTAAAAGAAACGTTAAGCCATTTGGCCGATACCTTTGTGTATGGCCAAAGCAGTTGGTTTTCGCGCAATGTGTTAAAGAAACAGCAAATTGGCAAAGTGGCGTTTGTGGCTACCAAGGCCGATCTTATTCCGGTAAATCAGCGTGAAAACTTATTAAGCTTACTTACCCAAATTACAGAGGGCGCAAGAGCGCGCTTTACCGATAAGCCCATAGAATTTGAGCACTTTCTGGTATCGGCCATGCAAGTTACAGATGAGGGCAGCACGCCGCAGGCTATTCGCTACAAAAACCGCGACGGGGCCTATGTTGAATCTGTGTTTGAACCTGTTCCAAGCACATTAAAAGAGATGGAAGAGGGGGCGCACTTTCCTGTTCCCAATGCACGAGTACCATCAGATTTTAAAGCAAGAATATTGGCCGGCAAAGGTGTAGACAGGTTGCTACAGTTCTTGCTGGGCAAAGGAGAGCAACAATGAACGAGCGCAAAGACGGGCCGTTTTACACAAGTCAGTCAGATAGCCCTTCAGACAGTATGTCAGATAATGACAGCAAGGTGTCTGAGCAAGCACCAGAGACAGCCAGTGAACATAGTGGCTACAAAGCACCGTATCGCTCGAAGGTTACTACCCATACCCTTGATATAGAGCCGCCAGAGACTAAACTTCCCGCGCAGGTTGAAAAAGACAGTTGGGTAGTAGACTCAACAGATAGCGGTATCTCGCTAGGGGGCGCTACGCTTATTTTTGGTGTGTTGAGTGTGCTTGGCTTTTTTACCTTCGACGCTTACACCACCTTGGTCGCTAATGTGAGTGAACACCCTGTGGGCACGGGAGTTTTGGGCGCATTACTGATTGGCTTTGTAAGTAGCTTTAGCTATTTAAGCTTTCGAGAGTGGCGAGGCTATAAGCAAGTCAATACTGCCATGAAAGACGCTTCTGCTATTCGTACATTATTTACCGAAAAAAACGATGCTATGGCGCAAAGCAGCATCAGTAAAAACCATGTCCAGAAAGTGCTTAACGCCCACGGCCAGCGGTTTTCGAAAGGCTCTTATGCCCAACAGTGCTTTGCTCGCTATAAGCAGTTGGTGCAGGATGATATGAATGCCACTGAGTTGTTGGGGTTGTATGAAGATACTGTGCTAACGCCGGTACAAGCCAAAGCTCATAAGGTGCTAAATAAAGAATCGGTTACCGCCGGTAGCTTAGCTTTTATAAGCCCTAACAACTTAATTCAAACCTTCGCTGTTATTTGGATTAGCTTTCGTACTATTCGCCGCATGGCGCGAGTTTATGGCTTACGCCCAAGTACGGCGGGAAATTGGAAGCTGCTGAAAGTACTGGCACAAAACATTGCTGCGCAGGGTATTTTCGATTTAGCTACTGACGAAGTGGCGAATCAAATTGGTGGTAGTTTATCGGCTAAGTTTATGGAAAATTCCGCCGAGGCCATTGCGGCAGGGGCATTAAACGCAAGATTAGGCAGAGCATTAATCGCGCTGTTGAAATAAATGAGAGATAAGCACTAGTGCTTGTGTGGCTTTAAACGATAGCCAGCTAAAAGGCGCTTTACAGCGCCTTTTTCGTGGGCATAACTACGTTGGCAAATATAAGCCCTGCCACTAACGACATAAAAATGAGAAAGACTTCTTGGCCTAAATGATCTGCCTGCACAAAGTCTTTTCCCGTCATAAACGAGTTGAGTCCAATATAGGTTTTAGAGCCCGGTACCAGCACAATTAACCCGTGCATAGCAACAATGGTGGCGGGCTGATTAGCAATGCGAGTAAAACCATTTGCGAAAATACCTAGCGCAAATGCGCCCACAAACGCACCTAGTCCGGGGCTCATAAAGTCAGCGCTGTACGCTGTAGCGCTATAGGCAATGAAGGCCGCAGCTAACGCCCATGGAATGTGCTTAACTCGCGTTCTAAAAATGGCGACTAGAGCAATACAAAGCAGTAAAACCGATAGCCAAGTTGCCCAATAAGGCAGAGACTGAGCGGGTGTATAAATATTCTCACCAAACAGATTAAAGCCTGCGGTAACACCTAAAAATGCCCCAAAATACAGCTTAAATAACTGCATAATAGCGTCCATAGTGCGCGCAGTGCCAGACACCATGTTGCGAGAAGATAGCTCGGCTAAACCCATAGTAAGCGCTAACCCCGGCACAAAAACAATAACAGACGATAGCACCACCAAGGGAATATTAATGCCCGGATCTACGTAGCTGCCAACTGCGCAGGCTAGCAAACCTGCAATAAATGCGGTCATGGGTTCAAGCATAAGGTTAACGCGTTTTGAGCGCTCGGCCCACAGTGTCCATACAAACGCTAATAACCCAAGCGCGCTCGACCAACCAATTTCAGACCAGCTTGCACCCATTAGCATAGCAAACGCACCGGTCGCCATGCCAAATGCAATACCGGTAGGAATTTTGCCATACGGACTGCCCATGGCATCTATTTCGTCTAACCGGGTATTCGCTTCGCTTAATGACAGTTCGCCGTTAAGCAGTGAACTGGCAAGTTCGTCGGTGAGCGAAAGGGCATTCATATCTAACTCACCAGGCATAAGGCGAGCAGCATGATTATATTCGTCTTCGTGACGATCGCTCCAAATAACAATAGTTAATGACGTGGGCGTAGAAATAAACGACGCATGCACACCAAGGTACGTGGCGATTTCCGTAAGGTAGGCTTCTAATCTAAATGCAGGCGTACCGTACTTGTGCAGCATTTTGCCAAGTTTAACAATGAACTTTCGAATTTGAATAAATTCAATCGTATCCAACAGGGTTCCTTAGTGAGCTGTAGCAGCTTGTGGCTGCTTTATACATAAACTTAAGATAAGAAAAAGCCAGATAAACATCAATTTATCTGGCTAAATTTTGTGCGGATTGTACGGAGCCTTCTTGGTGAAAGCAAAACAAATTTTCTCTAAAAGTGCATTAGAAAAAGTTATGGTTTTTATCCAGCGATTTGTTGTCCTTCTTTATAAAACTGAAGTGCTGTTGCAGTATCTTGTTTACGTTCACTAATGGCTGAAAGAAGGAGTAAGTCTTCTTTGCGTGAAGCCATCTTCGTGGCTTTCAACAGCGCTTTCTCAGCTAATACATCGTCGCCAGAATTAAATGCCACTTGCCCTAAGGTAGAGTAGAGCTGAATGTTTTCTTCGTCTTGTTTTATCCAGCTTTCTAATAAACGCAGTGAAGGTGATGCATCAGGAATATTGAGCTGAGAAAACAGTGGGAATAAAAGGCTATTTGGACCGCGCTTTTGCCAGTCTACTAGTAGCTTCTGTGCATCAGCGTGCATACCTTGGTCGAGCAATTGCTGAACATAAGCTGCTTGATAAGTATCGTCGTGACGCATTTTACGTGGGAGGTTTTCCCAGTAATTTTTTAGCTCAACCGCACCTTGTTTACTGGCTATCTCAGCAAACTTGCCTTTTGCAATGCGTTGCGACCATGTTTTGTAATCATCTTTTGGCAGTGACTTGCGCCAGCTTGAAAGGTTGTTTTGAAGGTCTTGCCACTTGCCAAGTTTTGCAAGTATTTGCGCTTTCAAGCGAATCACTTGTTTATTTTCTTGCTCTTTTTCACCAAGAGCGTTTAGTCTTTCCAGCGCGTCATTGTGTTTGTCTTCACTCACATCAATACGTGCCTGCATGATAGTGGCGGGAAGAGCAGCGTTGGCAAAATCTGACGCTTGCTCTAAAAAATAACGCGCTTTACTTAATTCACCGTTGGTGTGGGCTATTTGTGCCGAAGCCAAATAGTTAACCCCCTCAAAATCGCCATTGGTGGTTTTAGCGAGGGACTTTTGAGCAAGTTCGGTATCGCCTGCTGCCATTGCATGTAGGCCGTCGTAAAAGGCGCGTCTGCGTTTGCGCTCTCCCAGCGTTCCAAACCAGCGGTGCGATCCAGTAACCAAACTAAGCGACCAAAGCACTAAACGAGATAGTACATACCAGGCTATCAGCGCACCTAATACCAAAATACAAAAACTGATAACGGTCATTTCAACCGCGGTTTCACCTAAAGAAATTAACACATAGCCTTTGTCTCCCAATATCATTGGGCCAACAATAAGCGCGACAACAAATGCGGCTAATACCGCTAGGGCAATAGCTAACCATTTCATAGTGCGCTTGCTCCTTGACCAAAGACTTGTTTAACGCGGCTGTCTAACAATCGCTCTAGCGGCTGCTGCGACACAAGCTCTGTGGGAATTGGGCGAGAAATATCAGTTTCTAATAAGTTTTGAACAGCGTTGACAAAGCCGCTTACCTGACTTTTCTCTATATCAAACTTTTCGATAAGAAGGGTTTGCGAATATTGTAACGACTGCTTGTAAAGTCCAGCATCGCCAGTGAGGGCGGCAGACTGAGCGTGCATAAGCTGCAGGCGAAGCTGCTCTTTAATTAGAAACTGAGCTTCTAACGACAGAACCGGTTCAATAGGGCCTTCAATAGATTTTACCGTTAAAAAGTCATCCACCAACGAATGCCAAACTTTAGCAAGGTTGTCTTTCCAGTCGTCGGTAGATTCAGAGAGCGCATTGTCTTGCGCTGATGTGTCTTCTGGCTTTTCAAAGGTATCTAAAGGTAGCTTATCTATTTGCGCTACCATACCGGTTAACGCAAGGGCAACTGAACTTTGCGACACTGGGTTTAGCTGTTGTAGAGTTTGAATATCTTCTGCTAGGCTGGCTCTTACCGGCAGAACAGAGGGGTCAGCAAGAGACTTTAAGCGTTTGTCAGCATTCACTAACAATAAAATGGCTGTGCGAACATCATTTTCTAACCATAATTTTCTGCCGGCCATGCGCACTAGATAATCTGCTTCTGCAATTAGCCAGTCTGCTGGGCGACGGCCTTCCATTTGATTTAATTGCTCTAGGGTAGACTCCGCTTGCAGCGACAGTTTTTCATTTTCTTTTTGCAGGCTAGAAATGGTGTCTTTAAGTGTTTGGTTATCTTGAGCTATGCGGTTGAGTGCAGTGTTCACTTCATCTCGTGCAGCTACCAATGCTTGCACCTGAGCTGAGTTTTGCTGTTGTGCTGAGGTCACCTGGCTACTCGTTGCCTGTTGTTGGGTATAGTACCAATATCCAGCGCCACCAAGACCGATAACCAACACAAAGAGAATGAAAACAACAAACCATAACAGACCATTGCCAGATGATGATTTTTTCGCTTTGTTATTGTCACCTTTGGCTGTGCGTTTAGATGCACTGGCATGAGTGGGTTGGTCTGTGCTGTTTTTCACGTCAGCACCAGCAGCACCAGTCACGCCGTTATCTTGTGAGCTATCTTTAATTAGTGAAGTACTCTTACTTTTCGAGGCGCTTTCATCTTGTGAGCCATTTGCTTTATTATCGGCCATTCAATACTCCCAGTTATCCTTTACCCAAGCAATGAGCGCTTGGTCAGTGGCACGGTGACAAACACACACCTTAGACACTCCAATTTCTTCTAGCGATGCTGCAACTCGCTCGCTAACCGTTAACCAAGGTAACGACAAAATATGATTGCCTTGGCTTCGTAATAGTTGTGCTGCCATTGCTTCGCTTGTAGCGATAATGCCGCGAACATCCTCAACTTTCCAGCCTTTTGTGTAAATTGGGTCTGCAAGTTGCTCTGTTCTGTAAACGCAGAAGCTCTGGCACAACGCACCCTTTGCATCTAGCCCATCAGCGATAGCCTGTCTACCGCCTTCGCCTTTAATAATAACCACTTGTTTGTCATTTGCCTCATTAAGTTGAGGCATAGCCAATATACCCTCGGAAGTATGCTTTTCTGGGGTAAGGATGGTGAGGTGTTTTATCTGCGAAAGTGCGCTAGTAAGCTTTTTCTTCGTGGCGTCACCTACTGCGATAATAAGCGGTAGGTTTCTTTGTATACTCTGAGCATGTTGAGAATGAGTATGTTGAGAAGCAGTAGAAGAGCCATGCTCTTTTAGTAGAGACTTTACTGCATTTTCTGCTGCCGCGACAGCGTAAACGCTGGTAACAATAATAATATCGACAGGGTTGTCTGCCATAAATGTGGTAATGGCGTAATACTCAGACTTAACATCAATGATGTCGCAAGTAGCTACGCCCACCGCATTTATCCCAGCATCGCTAAATGCTTTTGCACTCGTTGCTAGTTTAGGAAGAGGGCGTGTAAATAAAAGCATGACGAAGGGTTTACTCGTAAAGCGCTTTTAAAATTTCGCCAGCGCCTTGTTCAAGCAATGCTTCGGCAACTTCAATACCAATATCTTTCGCTTTTTCTGCCGAAGCTGTGGCCGAGGCAAATAGCAGGGTGCTTCCATCGGGCTTGCCTACCATGCCTGTCAGTGTAAGCGTGTTTCCGTCCAAAGTAGCGAAACTGCCAATAGGTACCTGACATCCGCCCTCTAAGCGTTCATTCATGGCTCGCTCTGCGCTAACGCGAACGTGGGTTTCACTGTGATTTAGCGCGCTGAGTAATTCAATAAGTTGGCTATCGTCATTTCTACACTCAATGCCAACTGCGCCTTGGCCTACCGCGGGTAAAGACACCTCGGCGGGTAATGCCATTTTTATTCTGTCTTGCATTTTTAAGCGGATAAGCCCAGCAGAGGCCAAAATAATAGCGTCGTAGTCACCGGCGTCCAATTTGGCTAAACGGGTATTGACGTTACCGCGAAGATCTTTAATCACAAGATCTGGGCGATGTTTACGAATTTGACACTGTCTGCGCAAACTACTGGTTCCCACCACAGCGCCATTAGGCAGAGCATCAAGACTGTCGTAGTGGTTAGAAACAAACGCATCAAACGGATTTTCGCGCTCGCAAATGGCGTGTAATCCAAATTCTTCAGGGAATGCTACCGGCACATCTTTCATAGAATGCACAGCAATATCTGCGCGGCCTTCTAACATGGCAATTTCTAGTTCTTTTATGAACAAGCCTTTACCACCAATTTTTGCTAGCGGCGTGTCTAGAATTTTATCGCCTTGGGTACTCATTGGCACCAACTCAACGGTGAGAGAAGGATGATGCTCTAGTAACTTTGCTTTCACATACTCAGCTTGCCACAGCGCAAGTGCGCTTTTTCTGGTTGCAATTCGAATGGTGCGAGAAGTGTTGAGGTTACTCATGATAATTCCAGACTATAAATAAGATAAACGAATACGATGCTAGCATTAGGTTATTATGATTTCCAAAATGCTGCTCTAGTTGATTAGCGCGTATTAACCTTACGTTATTACAAGCTATGCTAATATTGACAAAAAAGTTTACTAATAAATGTAAGCCGCATTATACGCATATTACTTGCAAATGTTCGTTTTCGGCTGGTTTTCCTCATATTTATATGGAATAACAACACTTAACAAATGTGCTGAATAAATACGCCGAATAAACACGTTTAGGCAACTGCGTTAATTGCTTTGTTACATTAACGGTAGGCGAGTAACGCCGAGCGTTATTATAAAGTCTTAAATACTATATTTGTGAAGACAGATTGACCACTGTCCTCACGCTTTATCGAAAAAGAAGGTTATATGGAACATTCATTTCTGCGTAATTTATTGCAGAGCGTTCACAAGGACGAGGCTGAATCTAAACGACGACGCTTAACGCTTTATTTTATTTCTTATGTTGGCGGCACCATTATGGCCGTAATGGCAGGAATAAACTATGGCGGGGACAATCCCTTTTTAGTTGGTTCACTAGCCCTATCTGCTGTCATAATTTACCTGAATCTGTTTTTATCGCATAAGTTCCCTAAAGCGGATTTTTCTTATTATCTCGCTGGGTTCATTGTGATGTTTACCATCAATGCCCTTGTTTACACCGGTGGTTACAACAATACCGGGCTGTATTTTCTTTACCCTCTCATTTTCATTCAGATAATTGTGGTGAGCTTCAAGCCAGCAATGTTGTACGTGTCAGTCACCATGGCACTGGCTGTGTTTATGTTGTTTAACCAAGAGCTGATTCACGCACAATATTCTGAAGCAGACGTGTCTCGGTTTCTTATCTCCATGGCATGCTTTATCTGTGTATCGTTTATTGCTGAAAACTTCTGGCATCAAAGCCGACGTGAAATGCTAGAGGAAAACTTAGAGCGAATGCGTCAGGCTAATACAGATCCGCTTACTAAGCTGCCTAATCGTCGTTTTTTAGAGGCAGTGTATTTTGAAAAAGTGACGAAAGACCCCGCAGACTATTTTCCACTTAGTACGGTGGTAGTAGACATTGACCACTTTAAAGTCATAAACGACTCCTACGGGCATGATGTGGGTGATGAAGTACTGCAATACTTTACTGGTTTGATGAAAAGTGCCGTGCGCACCACTGATATCGTGGCGCGTACTGGGGGCGAGGAATTTTTAGTTATTTTCCCTAAAGCAACACTTACACAAGCAATAAAATTGGCTGAAAAGATCCGCATTAAAGTAGAGCAAAACCCCTTCGACAAAGGTGACATTCATCACCCCATTACTGCAAGTTTCGGAGTAGCCACGGCGCTTACCGATGGCAATATTAACGCCACGCTAAAACACGCAGACGATAATTTATATCAGGCGAAAAAGACTGGCAGAAACAAGGTAGTTTAGGCCAATACTTTTTGAAGCCATACGCTGATGTCGTTTAACTCTTGCATGCACACGTTGTGCTGCATAGTGTAAGTTTGCCAGGTAGCGTTGTAACCGTTCTCCACCATGGTTTTATACGCGGCATTACCCATAAATACCGGCACTACTTCGTCTTGCTCGCCATGGGCCATCATAATCGGTGTTTCTTTGTTTACGTCATTGGCTTGGTTAGCAAGTAGTGAGGGCTCGCACATATAAGTGGATAATGCCATCACGCCGGCGAGCTTTTCGCTGAAACGCGGAGCTAAATGCAGCGCAATAACGCCGCCTTGAGAAAATCCAGCCAGCACAATGCGACTAGCAGGGATGCCACTTTCTATTTGTGCGCGAATTAATTGCTCTACTTGCAGTGCAGATGCTTCAACGCCGTCTAAATCGGCACGACTTTCAAAATCGAGGGATTTAATGTCGTACCATGCCCGCATTCGCATACCGCCGTTAATGGTAATGGGGCGTTCTGGAGCATGAGGAAATAAAAACTTAACCGCCATAGAACCGGGAAGCTTGAGTTCAGGGACAATGGGGGCGAAGCCATGGCCAGAGTCGCCAAGCCCGTGTAGCCAAATAACGCAGGCGTCGGGTGTTGATGCGGGCGTATTTTCTACGCATTGTAGTAGCGGCTCGATCATTGTTTTTATTCCTGTTAGTCGTATTTTATTGGCTTTATGCACAACTCAATTGTTGTCTGCTGGACAGCAGATTTATATGCTATCATCGACATATAAAATCACCACAGTTTAACGAAACTTTATTACCCATGGCTTCACTACTCGGTAACTTATTTATTCTTGCAGCACCTTCAGGCGCTGGGAAATCAAGCCTTATTAAGGCGTTAATGGAAAAATACGAGGGCAACACCAATACTCCAATGCAGGTGTCTGTGTCTCACACCACGCGGCAACCCAGGCCTGGCGAAATAGATGGCGTGCATTATCACTTTGTTACTAGAAAGCAATTTGAATCACTTATTGAACAGGGCGTATTTTTCGAATATGCAGAAGTGTTTGGCAATTACTATGGCACTTCTCGCGTTACCATAGAGCAAACTCTTTATCGCGGTATCGACGTATTTTTAGATATCGATTGGCAGGGCGCCAGGCAGGTGAAGGAGCTTATGCCAGACACGTGCGGTATTTTTATCTTACCGCCCTCGCTTGAGGTGCTAGAGCAGCGATTAAACCATCGCGGCCAAGACAGCGAAGATGTCATCGCAGGAAGAATGGCCCAAGCCGTGGATGAAATGTCTCATTTTAATGAATTTGGCCATATTATTGTTAACGACGATTTTGCCACCGCACTTAGTGAGTTAGAAGCTATAGTAAGTGCGCAGCGTCTGCGCTCGGTTAAACAGCAAATTCGCCATCAGCCTTTGCTCGACGCATTACTTGGTACGGCGTAATTGTAACTTGTGGTTGCTAATACTTAATCTACTATTGGTAGAAGGGAAAAAACAGTAAGATCACCGCGATCACGCTGTGTTATATTTCAACAAAGTACTAGGATCGCAAAGCCTATGCGTGTATACTGCGTGGCTGTTTTTTGTATTCCTCGCTCAACCTGATTTTCGGAGAAATAGATGGCTCGCGTAACTGTAGAAGATGCCGTAGATAAAATTGGTAACCGCTTTGACTTAGTGCTTGTTGCTGCACGTCGTGCTCGTCAATTAGCCACTGGTGGTAAAGATCCTATGGTTGACGTTCAAAACGACAAGCCAACCGTAACGGCTTTGCGTGAAATTGAAGAAGGTTTGGTTACAGCTGCATCTCTTGAACAAGATGAGCTTCACACGCAAGAACAGCAAGACAATGCTGAATTCGCGTCAGTAGCTAATATCCTATCTGATCAGTAACTCTCCCTTTTTAGGGGTTTTACAGGTGAATTAGCGCCAGTGCTTTGAAAAAAGCACTGGCGCTTTGCTTTTAGCGTATTGGATTAATGCGAAAATAAACGTATTCTTAAGGAAGTAGTGTAACTAGGGGCCGTTTGACGCTGTGTATTTGTTTGAAGGTTTAAAGCAGAAAGTTGTTGAGTACTTGCCCGCTGACTTGGTGCAGCTGGTTCAAGATGCCTTCGTTTTGGCGCAAGAAGCCCACGACGGACAAATGCGCTCAAGTGGCGATCCGTATATTACTCACCCAGTTGCAGTGGCCAGTATTCTTGCCGACATGCATTTAGACCATGAAACTCTCATGGCCGCATTACTTCACGATGTTATTGAAGATACCCACTACAGCCAAGAAGATTTAGCGAAAGCTTTTGGTAATACCGTTGCCGAGTTAGTAGAAGGCGTTAGCAAACTCGACAAAATTGCATTTAGCAGTAAGCAAGAAGCTCAGGCAGAAAACTTTCGAAAAATGATGATGGCCATGGTGCAAGACATCAGGGTTATTCTTATCAAGCTTGCCGATAGAACTCATAACATGCGAACCCTAGGCTCTCTTCGCCCAGATAAGCGCCGCCGTATCGCACTGGAAACGCTAGAAATATATTCGCCTATTGCCCATCGCTTGGGTATTCACGATATTAAAAATGAGCTTGAAGATTTAGGTTTTCAGGCCATGTACCCCATGCGCCATCGTGCGCTTAAATCGGCGGTGCGTCAGGCCCGTGGAAATCGAAAAGAAATTATCGAAAATATCCGAGAAGAGTTAAATACGCGCTTAGACGCCTATAACATCGAGTCGAAGGTGTTGGGTCGCGAGAAGCATTTGTACTCTATTTATCGGAAGATGAAAAACAAAGAGCTGATGTTTAGCGAAGTCATGGACGTTTACGCATTTCGTATTGTCGTAGACTCGGTAGATAATTGCTATCGCGCCTTTGGAGCCATGCACGGGCTTTATAAGCCTATTGAAAATCGCTTCAAAGATTACATTGCCATCCCTCGAACTAACGGTTATCAATCGCTGCATACCTCGCTTATTGGGCCACACGGTATTCCGGTAGAAATTCAAATTCGTACCCATGAAATGGACCAAATGGCAGACAAAGGTGTTGCTGCACATTGGCTGTACAAAGAGCCGGGCGATAATGGTACTACCGCGCAATTGCGTGCTCGCAAATGGACTCAAAGCTTGTTAGAGCTACAGCAGTCGGCCAGCTCTTCTTTTGAATTTATTGAATCGGTAAAAACAGACCTGTTTCCCGATGAAATTTACGTGTTTACTCCCGACGGCCGCATTATCGAATTGCCGATGGGTGCCACTGCGGTCGACTTTGCTTATGCTGTTCACTCAGATATTGGTAACACCTGTGTAGGGGTGCGTGTTGAGCGTCGTAACTTTAGCCTAAGTAAACCTCTTGAAAATGGTCAGACGGTAGAAATTATTACCTCTCCAAGAGCAAAACCAAACGCCAACTGGCTTAATTTTGTGGTAAGTGCCAGAGCGCGAACCCGTATTCGCCAATATCTGCGTAAGCAGCATTCTCAAGAAGCTGTAAATATGGGCAATAGGCTGTTACGACATGCGTTAGGCAGCGTAAAGTTAGACGAGATACCCCATGAAGATATTGAGCGTGTGGTGGCAGAAACCAAGCACAATGATTTTGACGAACTGCTAATAGACATTGGTTTAGGAAACGAGCTGAGTGCCATAGTAGCAAGGCGATTGTTGGGCGAGAGTACAACCGATCTATCGAATAAAAAAGGCAACGTGGCCATTCGTGGTACCGAAGGCTTATTAGTAAATTATTCGCGCTGCTGCCATCCTATCCCCGATGATGAAATTGTAGCGGTATTAAGCCCCGGTCGAGGCATGACCATCCACCAAACGGGCTGTAACAATATTCGCAAGCTTAGCAAAGAAGAACCTCAGCGTGTGTTACCCATGCAGTGGGATGACGAACCTCAGGGCGAATTCAAAGCATCACTGCGTATCGAGCTGTTTAATCACCAGGGTACACTGGCAACATTAACGAACACCATTTCTGGGTGCGATTCCAATATCATTGGTCTGCAAACCGAAGAAAAAGAGAGTAACATCTACTTTATTGACCTAGAGCTTACCACGCATAATCGCGTGCACCTGGCCCGCGTGATGAAGAAAATACGCACTATGCCAGAGGTTCAAAAAGTGTCTCGTCATAGTCAATCTCGACACTAATTTTATAAAACATTAGGAATATTTATGTCTAAGTCTATTATTCAGACCGATAAGGCACCTGCTGCTATTGGTACATACAGCCAAGCTGCAAAAGCGGGTACTACGGTATATCTTTCAGGGCAAATTCCACTGGTTCCTGAAACCATGGAAATGGTGTCTGAAGAATTTGAGGCGCAAGCGGTACAGGTTTTTGAAAACGTTAAAGCGGTATGTGAAGCCGCCGGTGGCAGTACCAATGACTTAGTTAAGGTGAATATCTTCCTTATCGACCTAGGTCACTTTGCGTTGGTAAACGAAATTATGGCTCGTTACTTCAATAAGCCTTATCCAGCCCGCGCTGCTGTACAGGTTTCTGCGTTGCCAAAAGGTGCGCAAATTGAAATAGACGGCGTTATGGAATTACCGGAGTAAACTATGTCGCCTGAGCGTTACCAGCGCATACGATCCGTGCTGGAAAAAAGGCAAACCGATCTTACCGTTTGCCTTGAAAACGTGCACAAGCCGCATAATGTATCGGCCATAGTGCGTACCTGCGATGCCGTAGGTATTCATCAAGTGCATACGGTGTGGGAAAAGAAATACCAAATACGTCGCGGTACGGCGATGGGCAGCCAAGACTGGGTGCGCCAAACAAATCACGACAATATTAGCGATGCCATGCATATGCTCAAAGCCCAAAATATGCAGGTGCTGGTAACACACCTGTCTGACACTGCCGTAGATTTTCGCGACGTAGATTACACCAAGCCGACTGCGATTTTGTTCGGTCAAGAAAAGTACGGGGCCACCGACGAAGCCATTGCTATGGCCGATCAGGATATTGTTATTCCTATGATGGGCATGGTGCAGTCGCTAAACGTATCGGTTGCTGCAGCCCTTGTGCTTTACGAAGCTCAGCGTCAGCGCACCATAGCCGGTATGTATGAACGCCAACAGTTGCCGGAAGAAGAGTGCCATGCGTTAGCGTTTAAAAATGGATACCCTAGATTGTATAAGCTCTGTATGCGAAAGGGCCTGCCTATGCCGCGTATTAACGACATAGGTGAAGTAGATGCCGACGAAAGCTGGTGGCGCGAAATGCAAATTACCAAAGCCGAAGCTGAGGCGTTAGAAGCAAGCTAAACTCTGATTTATGCAAATGGCCAGTTGTTCAAAACTGGCCCAAAGCGTACTCGCCAACTCAGTGACAATCCTTTACACTTCATTTATTGTTTTTTTACGCTAATCAACCGTTTGACTTGAGGATAAGGCTGCATGCAAGCACTCGCCACCACACCTATTACTGCCCTTAAAGGGGTTGGCGCAAAGGTGGCAGAAAAGCTCAATAAAATTGGCTTGTTTACCCTTCAAGATATCCTCTTTCACTTGCCGCTTCGCTACGAAGACCGAACCAGAATATATAGCGTGGCTGAATGTCGTCCTTTTACCCATGTAAGCGTGCAGGGCGAGGTGATGAACGCCGATATTCAGTACGGCAAAAAACGTATGCTGGTGGTAAAAATAAGCGATGGTACAGGCACCATTACGCTGCGTTTTTTTCACTTTGGTGCCGTGCAGCGCACTATGATGACACCGGGTAATATTGTGCGCTGCTTTGGTGAAGTGCGCACGGGCAAGTGGGGCATTGAAATGATGCACCCCGAATTCAAAGTGGTCGACGAAGATGCTCCGCCCTCAGAAGAATCCTTAACTCCGGTATACCCTACAACCGAGGGTATTAAACAACTTACCTTGCGTAACTTAACCGAACAAGCGCTAGCCCTATTAGACAAAGGTGCGCTAACAGATTTGCTGCCAGAGGGTATTTACGACAATCAAGTGTCGCTCAACGAGGCACTGCATACCGTGCATCGGCCGCCGCCAGATGCTGATGTTCATGAAATTGAAGAGGGGCTTCATCCGGCTCAATATCGTCTTATTCTTGAAGAGCTACTATCACACCACCTCAGCGTACTAAAAGTGCGTAAACAGTCTGACGCTCAGCCTGGAATAGCGATAGAGGTTGATTCTACGCTAATAGAAAAAATGCTGGCTCAGCTTCCTTTTTCGCCTACCGGTGCACAGCAACGAGTAGTAAAGGATATTCAGCAAGATATGCAAAAAGCCAGACCCATGATGCGACTGGTACAAGGGGACGTAGGCTCTGGTAAAACGCTGGTTGCCGCCTTAGCAGCGCTGTCGGCTATTGGCGCAGGCTATCAAGTGGCGTTAATGGCACCTACTGAATTATTAGCAGAACAGCACGCCAATAACTTTAGAGAATGGCTAGCGCCTTTGGGTATAGAAGTTGGGTGGTTGGCCGGAAAGCTTAAAGGTAAAGCACGCAGCGAGGTACTGGCAAGGCTTGAGGCAGGAGATGTTCAAATGCTTGTGGGTACTCACGCTATTTTTCAAGAAAGCGTGAATTACCAACAGTTAGCCTTAGTTATTGTTGATGAACAACACCGTTTTGGAGTGCACCAGCGATTAGCCCTGCGCGATAAAGGTGAACAGCAAGGGCGATATCCGCACCAGCTTATTATGACAGCCACACCAATCCCGCGAACCTTGGCTATGACGGCGTATGCCGATTTAGATACGTCAATTATTGACGAACTTCCGCCTGGGCGTACCCCAGTTACCACAGTGGTACTGCCTGACACACGCCGTGGCGATGTTATAGAGCGTGTGCGCCAAGCGTGCAAAGACAACGACCGGCAAGCTTATTGGGTGTGCACGTTAATTGACGAATCTGAGGTTCTGGAATGTCAGGCTGCAGAAGACGCAGCGGTAACGCTACGAACGGCGCTTCCAGACTTACAAGTTGGACTGGTGCACGGGCGCTTAAAGCCCGCCGAAAAAGCACAGGTGATGGCCGACTTTAAAGACGGAAAGCTAGACTTGCTGGTAGCCACTACCGTTATTGAGGTAGGTGTAGACGTACCTAATGCAAGTATTATGATCATTGAAAACCCCGAACGACTTGGTCTTGCTCAATTACATCAGTTGCGTGGGCGGGTAGGCCGAGGCGCTGTAGAAAGTCAGTGCGTGCTTATGTATCAAAGTCCGCTTTCAAAAACTGCGACTCAACGTTTAGGTGTGTTAAGAGAGAGCAGCGATGGTTTTTACATTGCTCAAAAAGATTTAGAAATACGTGGGCCGGGTGAGTTTATGGGAACGCGCCAAACCGGTTTAGCAGAGCTTAAAATAGCTGATCTGGTGCGCGATGCCGCCCTTATTCCCAAAGTTCAAGATATTGCCTATACCATGTGGGACAAATATCCCTCTCACGCGCAGGCTATTATTAATCGATGGATTGGACACAAGGAGCAATACGGTAATGCCTGATAACTCGCCCTCTTCTTCGACACCATCGTCTATTCCGTTAGTTTTAGCTACCCCTAAAGATAGCAAATTCTACGAAAGTGACTGCTTACTTACTAAATGTTTAGTGGAAAAGTGGCACCACGCCTTACATGCGCAAGAGGAAAAGCCAGAGTCAGGCTTATATCTACACATTCACAATAATGTGTTGGGTTTGGCAGATGCAAGTGAGAAAAAAGTACTGCCGGTAGAGGTCGATTTTGCTTCTCCCGCAAGCCTGTATCGCAAACAGCACGGCGGTGGGCGCAAAGAGCCTATTGTAAAAGCCATTGGTTTGAAAGGTAATGACAGCTGGCATGTGATAGATGCCACACCGGGGCTTGGCCGTGATGCATTTGTACTGGCTAGCGTTGGCTGTAAAGTTACTATGATAGAGCGTTCGCCTATTGTTGCTGCATTATTAGAAGACGGCATAAGAAGACTGAAAGTAGATTATCCAGATTTAGCAGACCTATTATCACTTCAACATGGAAATAGTGCCGATGTAATGCAATACTTTGAAGGTGAGAGCGTAAACGCCATTTATCTAGATCCTATGTTCCCACACAAAAAGAAATCGGCGCTGGTAAAAAAGGAAATGCGGTTGTTTCAACAACTGTTGGGACACGACCCAGACGCAGATGCGCTTTTATCGCCTGCACGGAAGTTAGCTACCCATCGCGTGGTGGTAAAACGCCCAAACAGTGCTGAGGTGTTAGCCGGAGAAAACCCGACTATGGCGATAGAAAGCAAAAAACACAGATTTGATGTATATCTATGTAATAACAACTAGGAGAGTAGCATGATACGAGTTGGTAGTACCTTGCCCGAGGTAGACTTTAGTTTGTTGGTAGACGGTGAAATTACTAACCCCGGCACTAACGAGCTTTTCGCAGAGAAGCGGGTGGTAATGTTTGCTGTGCCAGGAGCTTTTACACCAACCTGTTCACACTCTCACTTACCCGGTTATGTTGCCCTTGCCGATAAATTTAAGGCGAAGGGTATTGATAGCATTATTTGTTTGTCGGTAAACGATGCGTTTGTGATGGATGCATGGGGCAAAGCGAGTAATGCTGAAGAAATTATAATGTTGGCAGACGGCAATGCATTCTTCACACGACAAATAGGCATGGATATGAACACCAGCAACTTTGGTGGCGTACGCTCGCTTCGCTATTCTATTTATGTAGAAGATGGCGAAGTGAAAAAGCTGAACGTTGAAGATCCGGGCCGCTTCGATGTGAGTGATGCTCAAACCATGCTAGACAGTTTGTAGCAGCCACATGGTGTAAACCTCACGCATATAAAACGCCCGCAAACAATGCGGGCTTTTTTTGGCCGCATACAAATCTACTTTGCTCGACCTAGCATATAAGCTTGGGCAGATTATTATGTCCAATAGTTTATTTCCTCAACCCCCTGCGCTCTTGCATAACCTGTAGGTATACGACCAATGGGCGAGATGAGTTGCCTTTACTTAGTTAATGATAATAAGTATCATTTGCGCAGATGCCAACGTGAAAGAACAATGTTTTAGGAACCAATATGACAACAACATTGAAAAAAATAAGTACCCTTTTGACTGCGTCGTTTTTGTCGCTATCAATGGTATCCACCAGTGCGCTAGCCAACGGCGAAATTGGCGATCACGTAAATAATCTTCACGCACATATTGGTGAATATACTGAAGAAGTTCATTGGTTGGAAAGCAAGTTTGGCTCAGTTGTTGATGCCTATGCAAGCAAAGACAAAAATCTTAAAACCGATGCCCTTATGGAATACTGGGAAGAGGTCGATTTTCACTCTGCAATTGAAACGCAATACGTGCCTATTTATGCGTCAATTTGGCAGGGAATTTACGGCGTAAAAGTTGCCATTGATGAAAGCAAACCTATTGATGTTGTTCGAGAAGAGCAAGAGAAACTGAATCACGCCTTGTGGCAAGCATTAGGCGCGGTTAAACTTGCATCCCAATATCAACAGCGAGGACTGGTTGATCAAGTTCGCACTACTGAAGTAGAGCCAACTACCGGGCCGGCTGTTATCGACGATATAAAAACGCGCTTAGATCGCGTTGTTGCCAAATATGCCGAGCAGCTTAACGAAGTAGCGACCACTTTGGTTCACGACACTTACCTCCAACGCTTTGAAGGTGTAGAAGGTGATTTAATTGCCAAAGACGCCGACTTGGTTGAAGCACTAGAAAAAGACTTCAACGTGACTTTGCCACAAGCTATTTCCAGCAATAAAAGCGTTGATAGCGTAAGAGACGTGGTAGAAGCCATGCAGGTTAAGCTTAATAAAGCACGTGCACTGCTGGTAGAAGCAGAAAAAGGTCGTAAAGACGTATTTTAAGGAACCTTAATGCAACGAAGAACATTCTTACAAGGCCTAGCTGCTGCCGGAGTATTGGGCAGCGTACCCTTTAGTCTAGCGCATGCAGTCTCTGCCGCTGGCAGTGTTTCTGTTGAAACTTTGCCAAAGCTAGAAGGCGACCTGACCTTATATTTAGGTCGTGGTGAGGGCGGCTTGTATGAAAATGTACTCGATGCCATTAAAAAGAGAAATCCAAAACTCAATCTTAAAGTTCGTCGCGGCGGTTCCGCGGCACTTGCCAATACCATTGTGGCTGAAACCAAGGCGGGTGTTAAACGCGCCGACCTTTTTTGGGCAGTCGACACTGGCTCAATTGGTATGGTGACAGATTCAGGCGCCGCTAAGCCACTTCCATCTACCGTTACCAGCCAATTAAAAGACGGCTTTCAATACCCAAGTTGGTCGCCGGTAACGGGTAGAGTGCGAACGCTTCCTTACAACACAGAACGCGTAAAGCCAGAGCAAATTCCAGACAGCATTATGGCATTAGCCGATAGCGATTTAAAAATTGGGTGGGCGCCTGCCTACTCATCGTTTCAATCGTTTGTTACTGCAATGCGTATACTGGAAGGCGAAAACGCTACGCGCAGTTGGCTTAAAGGTATTAATAAAAATGCTAAAAAGTACGCTGGCGAACTTGGTGTGGTAATGGGCGTGGAACGCGGTGAAGTAGATGTCGGCTTCGCCAATCACTATTACACATTACGCTTAAAATCGGGCAAGCCAGACGCTAACGTTGCATTGGCTTACACCAATAACGACGCCGGCTGTTTGGTGAATGCATCGGGTATTGTGGCGTTAAGCGAGGGCGACTTGCCTGTTAACTTTATCCGTTACTTGCTTACCCATGAGGTGCAAAGCTACTTGGCTCGCGAAGCCTATGAAATTCCGCTTGTGCAAGATGTTGCAGCGCCGGAGGGCTTGGCAAGTTTAAGTTCGCTTTCTCCGCCAGAGTTAGATCTTCGTAAATTAGCAGACTTACGTCCAACCCTTAACATGATGAGGGATGTCGGCGTACTGTGACAAATTGGCCAAAGTCGTATCCACTGGCATTAATTATCGCGCTAATGGCTTTATTGCCCGTTGGCGTTTTGTTTTCTTTAGCACAAGATAGTGCCCAACTTTTTGATACGCATAATTTAAGAGTGCTAGGAAACACGGTGGCCCTAATGGTGCTTACCATCATTGGCTCTGTGTTGATTGGTGTGCCGTTAGCCATATTCACCGCGTACGTACATCTTCCCTTTAAACGTTTTTGGCTAATTGTTCTTGCTGCTCCCCTGGCCCTACCCAGCTATATTGGGGCATTTGCTATGTATTTCTCATTTGGCCGAGGCGGCGAGATAGAAAACGTACTTGGCATAAGTACTCCACCCATAAGCGGGTTATGGGGTTCTGCATTAGTCATGAGCCTCTACACTTACCCCTTTGTGATGATGACAACTCGCTCAAGCCTACTCAGTTTAGATGCCAGCCTTGTGAACGCCGCTAGAACCCTTGGATTGTCATTAGGTGAAAGCTTGTGGCGCGTAGTGCTGCCCCGGGTAGTTAACAGCATTGGTGCAGGTGCATTGCTTGCGGCCCTTTACGCATTGTCCGACTTTGGTACTCCCGCCATTATGGGGCTAGATACTTTTACCCGCGTTATTTTTGTTGAATACAACGCGTTTGGTTTAAGTCAGGCCGCTATGCTGAGTTTGCAATTAATGGTGATAGTGGGGCTCATTCTGTTTATAGAAAGCCGTATAAGCGGCGCGACCGAGCGACCTGGCCGTCATCTTTCTTTGTTCCCGCCACGCTGGCAGTGCAACCTTATGCTACTAAGCGCTATGCCCATTGTGCTGATGGCGATTGTATTACCCCTTGCTATTTTCACCTTATGGTTGGTTCGCGAAGGAACCGGAGGGTTTGAATTCAGCTATGCGTGGAACTCTGCTCACGCTTCTTTCTTAGCTGCGCTGGTAGCCGTTCTCTTGGCAATTCCGGTGGCACACGCGGCTATTGCCGGCAAAGCCGGGCGGCTTATGGAGCGCATTACCTATTTTGGCTTTGGTGTACCTGGCATCGTTATGGGTACCGCTCTGGTTTATGTAGGCCTTCAGCTTCCTGCGCTATATCAAACTTTAGGGCTATTAGTTATGGCTTACGTACTGCGCTTTTTGCCATTGGCAGTAGGCAGTGTAAGAACTACCGCTGAAAATATCGATTCAGGTTTAGTCAAAGCGGCAAGAGTACTTGGCGCAACGCCTAAAGAAGCCTTTATGCGAATTACGCTACCTTTAACCCTTCGTGGTATGATAGCAGGCGCTGCATTGGTGTTCTTAGAAGCCATGCGAGAGTTACCTGCCACCCTTATGCTTGGCCCAACAGGGTTTGAGACCTTGGCTACCTACATGTGGCGAGTTTACGAGGCAGGTTATTTTGGTCGCGCCGCAGTGCCAGGGTTGTTACTAGTGCTATTGTCAGGTGTTGGTTTAGTGCTAATGCTGTCGGGTGAGCGAAAAGCCCAATTTACTGTTACCGAGGATGAACGTTCGTAATGCTAAGTGTAAGTAATTTGTCAGTGAATTATGGGGCTACCCGAGTAGTCGACAAGTTAAATTTAGAACTTGGTCAAGACGAGATTCTCATGTTGGTGGGGCCTACAGGCTGTGGAAAAACCACCATATTACAAGCATTAGCAGGGCTAATTCCTGTTTCAGAGGGCGAAGTACGCTTAGGTAATTGGGTAAGTACTCCTGCGAAGCATGTTCCGCCAGAAAAGCGCAACGTGGGAATGGTGTTTCAAGATTTTGCTTTGTTTCCGCATCTAACTGTGCAGCAAAATGTGTGTTTCCGTTTAAAAGACACGTCCCTTGCCGATCATTGGCTAACACTGTTGGGGTTGGATAACTTTCGCAATGTAAAGCCTGCCAGTTTGTCTGGCGGTCAAAAGCAGCGGGTGGCATTAGCCCGTACACTTGCTCATGAGCCAGCGTTTGTTCTACTAGATGAGCCGCTGTCTAACCTAGATGCAGCGCTGAAAGATAGCTTGCGCTGGGAAATTCGAGATGCCCTTAAAAAAGCCGATGTCCCCGCTATTTGGGTTACTCACGATCAAGAAGAAGCTCTCAGTGTGGGCGACAGAATAGGTATACTGAATAAAGGCGTATTAGAGCAGTTAGACACGCCGGAAGTGTGTTATTCAACGCCGAACAGTCGTTTTGTGGCCCGCTTTATGGGCGAAGCTAGCTTTCTGAAGGCTCAATTCGACAATAGCGAAAACAATGTAGATAACACCGTTATTACGGATATCGGCAATGTTCCTGGAACACCGCTCCAAAATGCTCATGGCGACGTAGATTTATTGGTAAGACCCGATGACTTAAGTTTAGATGCAAGTCATGCCTCGCCAAACGGTACCGTAGACTGGGTACGCTATGAGGGTGAAAGTCGCTTGTATGCAGTTATGCTCGATAACGGAAGTCAGCTGAAAGTGAGAGTAAGCCACGAAAATGCCATAAAGCCTGGTGAGCGAGCCCATATGAGCTTGATTACCACCCATCCATTAGCTGTATTTCCACGGTAGTGAAATGCTCTTTTGATGGCTAAGCCTACAAATTGCCTTCAGATTGTAAGTAGCTGCAAAACTCAACAGATAAGGTTGGCGCGCTTTATTTTTGCGGGCTCTTACTGTTTTGAATGAACTGTTTTATATTGTCCTCCGGCATTGGTTTGGCAAAATAGTAGCCTTGAGCAATATAGCATCCTAAAGAAACCAACATGTCAGCTTGTTCTTTCGTTTCTACACCTTCTGCAACCACCTTGCAATCGAAGGATTTCGCCAAAGTCACAGCCGCTGAAACTATAGCTCTATGTCCGCGATTCGTATCTACATCATCAATAAAGGCTTTGTCTATTTTAATAGTATTAGCATTGAGGCTATCTAGATAAGCCAACGAACTCATACCCGTACCAAAGTCATCTATGGCAACTTCTACCCCAAGCTTTTTAACTTCGTTAAGTGCCGATTGAATATGAACTATATTTAGACACGTTTCGTTTTCTGTAAGCTCAATTTCTAGTACATCGGCGGGTAAATTGTATTCGTTGAGCAACTGCGAAATGTAGTTTGGCAACTGTGGGTCGAGTAAGTTGTAAGGCGATAAGTTAATTGCAATAGGCACATTAAGCTGCTCCTGCTTCCACGCTTTTGCATGCTCAAGTGCGCTTTGAATTATATAACGTCCAAAGGCCTGCACTTTTCCGCTGTGTTCAATCAGATCGATAAACGCAAACGGTGTAAGCAGACCAAGTTCAGGGTGTTGCCAACGACATAGCCCCTCAACGCCTAAAACGCTTCCGGTTCGCATATCTATCTTAGGCTGAAAATGTAATATGATCTGACGGCTGTCCATTGCGTTATTCAATGCGCCTCGAAGCATCATATCTCGTTCGTTATTTAGCGCACTTTGAACGTCATATAGTTCCCAGCCACTGCGCTGTTTTTTCGCTTTATACATCGCAGTATCTGCATATGATATGAGCGTTTCTACGTTACGGGTGTGCGATGGATAATGCGAAAAGCCTATACTTGCGCCAATGCTCAATTCAAGACCGTTGAAAGGTAAGCTGGTGTCGCACACGGCCACAATACGCTTGGCGAGCTCTTTCCCTTTATCAATGGTGTAATTTGGCGCCCAAACGACGAATTCATCACCTGCAACGCGGATGAGTGTGCAAGTTGGGTCTAGCGAAGCCAGTATACGCTTAGATACGGCGTTAAGCAGTTGGTCGCCTGTACTGTGCCCAAAGGCATCATTAACGTCTTTAAATTTATCTAAGTCGATAACCAGAAGGCAGCTTTCACTTTTGACTGGTTTGTTGCGTTCTTTGACATCGAAAGCAGTTAGTATCTCTTTCAGATATAAAATATTAGGAAGTTCGGTTAACGTATCGTGGGTGGCTAGCTTCTTTAACGTACCGTTAATCTCGTCCGCGCGCTTTGCGATAATAGATGATAGTGTTAGGGCCAGCCATACTGCTATCCAAAATACTATAAAGGTAGTAATGATAAGCCTTTTAGCCATAAGCCGGCGCGCATCATCAAGAATAACTGTTTCTTTAATAAAGGTGGCGGAGAAGCGTTCGGTACGTACTTGATACCACAGGTAGCGTGTTTCATTGAGTGAAATTATGCGTTCTGAGTTTTCAGATTCCGCTAAGTTGCCATCAATATTGTTTAAAAGTGTAGTACTTTCGAGCTTACTAATTTGATGAGAAAAATTTCTTTCTTTTTCCTTGTATTGAACCCTAATAACCGACGCGATATCTTTTTCTTCAAGCAATGCGCCAATGCTTTGTAAGTAACTAGGCGCCAGTGTCTCGTTGGTCTGCACCTCTTTTTCTAAGAAAGCGAGTGCAACCCTCATGCTATTCAACTCCGCTTTAATCGCCATATCTGACGTTAGCCGATACGAAACGGTGACATAGATTGCGGAAATAAGCACAGACACAGTTAAACACGCCAAGATAAGCCTTGAACGCATGGTTGTATCACGGGGAAGTTTTGAAAGTAGTTCCAAATTTACAGCTCGACGATGACGTTAATCTGATTTAGTGCTTATACCGGCTAGTTGATAAACAGGGCACCAGCCAAACACTAAAGAGATAAGATTTAATAATCCAAAAATACCAAGCAATATTTCAATGAAGACATCTTCGATGAGGTTGCCATTGAACAGTGCAAATCCGGTAACCGCAACGCCTATGACACCACGTATAAATCGATCTATTTGGCTAAGATTAGATGTTATTGCCACGCTTTGAACCTATCACTAGTGTAATATCTAGAGCTTAGCGCTCTTTTGATAAAGAAAGAAGTAAACTTTAGACGCTTTTCTGTGTAAGCCTTTCTATTAAATTCTTCATGGAATTAGCACAGACATTGTACGTGTCCCGATATAACGTATAATTCGCCGCCGATGTGGGAGTGTATTTGCTGTTGTTTTAACCCCCCGCTTTTAAGTGAAAACCTAGGGTGTATAAGTGTGATTAAGCGCGACGTTATTGTTATTGGTGCAGGAGCTGCAGGTCTTTTTTGTGCTGCGCAAGCGGGAGCAAGAGGGCGTAGCGTAGAAGTACTTGATCACGCCAAAAAGGTAGGGCGCAAAATCCTAATGTCTGGTGGTGGGCGCTGCAATTTCACCAATATGTACGCAGGCCCAGAGAACTTCCTTTCGCAAAACCCCCATTTTTGTAAGTCTGCCCTGAGTCGATATACCCAGTGGGATTTCATTAGCTTAGTTGCCGAGCACGGCATTGCTTATCACGAGAAAACCCTTGGCCAATTGTTTTGTGACGACAGTGCAAAAGACATTGTAAATTTATTGCTTAAAGAATGCGAAAAGGCGCAGGTGACCGTCACCACTCGCTGTGACATTCTTTCTGTAGAAAAAAGTGAAAGTGGGTATTCACTCACTACCAGTAATGGTGATTACCAGTGCGAATCCTTGGTAATTGCTACCGGCGGGTTAAGTATGCCCAAATTAGGCGCTACGCCTTTCGGTTACAAAATTGCTGAGCAGTTTGGCTTAAATGTGTTGCCAACCCGAGCCGCACTGGTGCCATTCACCTTGCATGACAAAGACAAAGAAACACTGGCGGATTTGAGCGGTGTTGCAGTAGATGTTTATGCAAGCTGTAACGACACTACCTTTAAAGAAGCTATGCTGTTTACCCACCGAGGGCTGAGTGGCCCTTCTATGCTACAAATATCCAGCTATTGGGAAGCAGGGGATACGTTAAGTATTAACACTACTCCCGATAACGACCCTCACGAGCTATTAAATAACGCGAGGGCACAAACTCCTGATGCGTTGCTCGCTACCTGCTTAAATAAAATTTTCCCTAAACGTGTTTCGCAAAGTTTTATCGAGTTAAACGAATGGCGCAACGTGCCTGTGAAGCAACTCTCTCACGGGGAATGCGAGAGTATCGCAAACACGTTAGAAAACTGGCATATCAAGCCAAACGGCACAGAGGGTTATCGCACAGCTGAGGTCACTATTGGCGGCGTGAATACCAATGAACTGTCGTCAAAAACCATGATGGCCAACAACGTGGAAGGGCTCTATTTTATTGGTGAAGTAGTGGATGTCACCGGCTGGCTAGGGGGCTACAATTTTCAATGGGCGTGGAGCAGTGGCTGGGCAGCCGGGCAGGTGGTGTAAGCTATTTCTCCCGCCGATGCTACAGCAATCCATGACAAATTAGATATGTACATTAAAGGCTAGTATCTACCATAGATTCTACCTATACTGGTTGAGTGTATTTTGTACAGCAAAAGGACTCGCATGTCGTTTATCACTGAGTTAAAGCGCCGCAACGTGGTAAAAGTAGCCAGCGTGTATATGGTAACGGCATGGCTTATTTTACAAGTTATTGCTGTGGTCTCTCCTTACTTAAAGCTGCCCACTGCTTTTGGAACCGGTGTTACCGTTGTACTTATCATAGGTTTGCCCGTAGCCTGCATTTTTGCATGGGCCTTCGAGCTTACCCCCGAAGGCGTAAAGCCGACCCGCAAAGTTCCCGATGAAGTTTCAATTGCACACGAAACCGGACAAAAAATAAATCGCCTTTTAGTAACGCTTATTGTGCTTTTGATTGCTTATGTTGCTGTAGATAAAATATGGCTTTCAACATCGCCTGCCACAGCAAAGCCAGCTTCGGTCTCGTCTGCTGCTGAAAATCAAAGTGTATCGGCCAACGAAAACGAGCCCGCTGCATCAAGCGAACTTCTGGCGCAAAACGTTGAAGCGGACTCGCAGGCAGAAGAAGTCAAAGTTTTAGCAGTATTGCCTTTCTTAAATCTGAGTACCGAAGACGACCAAGACATCTTTGTTGATGGGTTAACAGAAGAATTACTTAATACGCTAGTGCGTATTCGCGAGCTAAAAGTGCTGGGGCGTACGTCTAGCTTTGCTTATAAGGGCGTAAACAAAGACCTGAAGATTATTGCCAATGAGCTTGACGCAGATTATCTCATTGAGGGTAGCGTGCGAAAAAGCGGCAACAATTTGCGCATAACTGTGCAACTTATTGAGGCCGAAACTGGCAGCCACTTATTTTCCGATAATTTTGACCGTACCCTCAAAGATATTTTTACGCTGCAAGAAGAAGTGAGTGATCAGGTTGCAGCCGCACTTAAACTCAATCTTATTCATAAAGACGACCGCTATTCAGCTGCATTAGATAAACTAAGTTATATCGAGGTGGAGCAATTGGTGAAAGCAAGAGCATTGGCCAACCGCCGAACTAGCGAGGGCATAAAGCAAGCAATTAATATATTAGAAGAATTGCTTCAAAAATATCCGGATGCGCCGGCAATACTGGGGCTGGGTGCGTATGTTGCCATGATGGAGGTTTCTTTTACAGAAAATGCTAGTACGAGCGAGGAGGACAGAACTGCAATGGCAGAGCGTACGTTAGAGCTCGACCCACTTAACCGAGATGCTCTGTTCACTTTAGCTGTTACATATGATGATTATGAATATTTAGTTACTAAAGCACAGCAATTATACCGCAAGGCAATTCGCGCTTACCCTTACGATTCTTATTTTATAAAGGGTTATATACTCACATTGATATCATCGTTTACGCCATGCGAACAGATAAATGAGAATGTCAGCAATTTAGATATAAGTGGCGCAGAAAAAACGCTTCAAAATCAAATTCGGTACTTAATATTAAAGTGCTTGGAGCCGGGTAAAGCGAAAAAATTCTTTGCGACGGCTGCTACCGAAGATGTTGACTTTTTTACAATACCACTGGATTTCGAAGCGAGTTTTAAAAAATATAAGGTGCTTTATGAGCAAAATCCGAATCAGCGACATATTTTCTCTTATATTACTAGTTTATCATTTTTAGAGGATCACTCGACCGCTCAATCACTGATGAGCAGTATTGATATGAATAGTAAAGGGTTCTGGTCGACTAATACCTATCTTGATACCTATTTTACGCCCAATCAACTGCCGGCAATCAAGTTTGAGGAGCTTTGGGAGCGAATGCAAATAAAGGATCATTTTGAGCTCGGTAGCATATATGCCTCGATACTTTTTGACCGGGCACAAAAAGAGGAAAAATTATCTGAATTGCGAAAGCGATTTTACGAACTGATTCCACCAGAAAATACTTTGCCGCAAATACATAGTGTGGTTGGTTATGCTCTTATATTAAAAAAGTTGGGTGAAAATCAAGAAGCGACTGCAAGAGCTCATAAGGCTTTAAATGTACTGCGGAAATATAAAAAGCAGTACCCCGAATCTAATCAATTCTACGTACTCGAATGGTGGGAATTAGAATTACTCATTATTGCAAAGGAGTATGAGCAAGCCTCGGCTTTGTTAGAAAGCTATTCATATAGACCAGATCTTGTTTGGTTTAATATCCCCGCACTGCGTTATGCTTATAAAGATGAACTCGGTCATCCCTTCTTCAAAGAATTCTTTTCTCAAGTTGAGCTAGCAAAACAAAAAATGCGCGAGAAGCTGGGTGTGAAGTTATAAGCCTGTTCTTAAGCTGCCATTACCGCACCGCAGTTACTTAACAGCTTAAAATCTGCGGCTATAATTGCACAGCTTTAAACTCACAGCGATAAAACTACTCAGAGACAAACTCATCTTTTTCCTTCGAAGAAGGCAGTAAAATAATGATAAAGATAAGTCCCGCTGTGATGATTAAAAAGTACTTCTCAAGTGAACGGTAGGTATTCATCGATTCAGCAGCTTTTTTGCTGATTGCTAACTTGTTCTTGCCTTCGGCGAGCTGAATATCAGACAGTTTATCTAAATCGCTATTTAATGCCTTAAGGTCAAGTAGCAGTGTTGCGATGGCTGCGGAGTCAGCTGGCTGGTCTTCAGAGAATGGGATATCTTTTTCTAACGCTACAAGCTCATTAAAGCTGGTTTCAAAATGATTTAGCGTGAAGGCTTCAAAGTCTGTTAAATAGGTTTTCTTGAACGCGTTAATAATGGCGAAAGCTTGTTTGTTGATTTTTGCGTTTTGGTTGGCAAAGAACTCATAGTTTTGAGAGGCAAGTGCAACTTCTTTTTCGTGCAGGAACCCAGCAAGCTCGTAAATCATGCCGTTAACCACAAGGCGATCTTCGTAAATCTCCTCGATAGAGTCTTTCACATTGTTAAAGCTATTTAAGTTGGTCTCGCCCATTGCATACACCAACGCAAGCGATGTAAGAAAAACAACGGTACATAGCCCTTTACTTGCCCAGCTCATAATTTCTCCTTTCACGAAAATACAGCGCGAATAGCTATCTAGATTTTTAGCGAGCTGTTACTTAACTGTTTATTTTTCGTTAAATCATAAACGCCAGAGCAAAGCGATGCAACCTTACTATTGACTGCAACTATGGCCTTAAAAGTTGGCAAACAGCGGCACTTAAGCCGCTGACCAAGAAGAGGTGGTTTAACTTGGTACTACAGTGATGGGTTGGTATCCCTCAGCTTCTAGTTCCTCGTTAATACAGTCTAGTAGATACTCATTTAGCGACTTATTGTCTGTGCCTTCATCTTCTGCAAGCTCCATACAATAGGCTTTTAACTCTAAAACTAATTCTTTATCAGCTACAGGTCGTTCTTGAGCTATGGCTAATGTAGATAAGAATAGACTTGCTAATAATGTTAAATACTTCATGTAGTCTCCTAGTAATCGTTCAATTTAGCTTTCAAAGTTTAGGAGTAATAGAGATAAATACGAGCAAAATAATATGACCGTTAAGGACAAATTATTTCATTTAAATACTGCTTCCCATCCATTGATATAGCATCAAAAAAGTCTATATTCCGCGCAATCAACTCAATGTCGCATGTAGTGTGTGACATGTACCTATTTGGAATTAAAAATGATAACAACGTTAATTGTTGTCGATTCACTATCTGATGCTCATCAACTGCACTTTCAAAACTGCGAAGTGGTTGATTTTGAGCAATATCTTTCGCAATTCCCCAAGCGTGGGGAAGGCAAAATGCGCGTTATTAATTTGTGCGCAACCGACCGCTATTTAAGTAAGGGCTATTACTGTTCATTGTTAGCCGAAGCGCGCACGCACAAAGTACTGCCAAGCGTGAATACCATTAATAATTTGATTATTGAAAGTGAAGAACAGTCGCTTCAAATGAAAACCGGTACGCTACCAAAATCGTTGAGCGATGAAGCCATTGATGACAGTAGCTGTGATGTATTTTTTGGAACAACTAAAAAAGCGTCAATGAGCGCAATCGCAAAGTTTGCCTTCGAACGTTTTCCAGCGCCCTTTTTGCGTGTTTCGATAAGTAAACAATCGAGCGCTACGGTAATGACGGTAGCATTCGGCGATTGGTGTACGGCGAACGCTGAGGATAAATCGGCATTAGCTGATGCGCTTCAACACTACGTAGAAAAAACCTGGCTTCGTGGAAGTAAGCAAAAGCAAGCCCGCTGGGATATGGCGATTTTATGTAATGAAAATGAAGCGACACCGCCTAGCGACGCTAAAGCAATTAAGCATTTTATTAAAGCGGCAAAGCTCGTTGGTATTAACGCTGAAGTAGTCAATGCGGCCCAAGCTGCAGCTAACATTACTCATTATGATGCGCTATTTATTCGTGAAACTACCGCCATTAACCACCCAACTTATCATATTGCTCGTAAGGCAGAGCAGGAAGGGTTAGTGGTGATAGACGACGCGACCAGCATTTTAAAATGTTGTAATAAGGTGTATTTGCACGATGCGTTTAGCTATCACAAGGTGCCCTCGCCACGCAGTCACTTTGTGTCTGACAACACGACATCAACGTGCCAAATGCTAGCCGATGAATTTGGCTTTCCGATGGTACTGAAATTGCCAGAAAGCTCATTTTCAATGGGCGTATTTAAAGTAAAGGATAATGATGAGCTGAAAGATAAGCTTGAAACCATGCTTAACGAATCTGCACTGGTGTTAGTTCAAGAATATATCTTTACCGAATTTGATTGGCGCATTGGCGTATTAAATGGCCGACCTATTTACGCATGTCGGTATCACATGGCGCGGGGGCATTGGCAAATATATAACCATGATGCAAAAACCAATACGTCGGGTGGTTTTGAAACTCTGCCAACCTTTGAGGTGCCAAAGGCCGTGTTAGATGCGGCAATTAAAGCCTGCTCAATGATAGGTAAAAGCCTGTATGGCGTTGATATTAAGCAGGCCAACGGCAAAGTATACGTGATAGAAGTAAACGACAACCCTAGTATTGAGGCAAAAGTGGAAGACCTATACTTAGGTAAAGAGCTTTATATGATCATTATGCAGGAGTTTGTTAATAGGTTAGAAGCCCGTGGGCGTTAGTAACAAATGGGAGCCTGTGGTGACTAACGCTGCCGTAAATTTGCGCTTGGCAGAAATTAACGACCTTGATGCGCTAGAGCGAATTGAGCTTAGCTGCTTTGATAGCGATAGGCTTTCACGCAGGCGCATGCGCTACTGGATAAAAGCTGAACACGGTATATTGCTAGTTGCTGAAACCGAGAGTGAGGTTTTAGGTTATGGCCTGGTTATTTTGCGCAGAGGCAGCCGTTCTGCTCGCTTGTATTCACTGGCGGTGCTTGCAAAGGCTAGGGGGCAAAACATTGCTCCAGCGCTGCTGATTAAGCTAGAAGAAATGGTGTTAAGTGCAGAAAAGTTGTTTATTCGCCTAGAGGTTGCTGAAGATAACCTTGCAGCCATTCGTATGTATAAAAAGTTGGGATACCGTAAATTTGGTATTTATCGCCAATACTATGCCACAGGTGTAGATGCTCTTCGTTTTCAAAAGCCTGTATTACACCCGAATATGGCGAATGCTATGAAGCATTATCCGTGGTACAAACAGACCACGGCGTTTACCTGCGGCCCAAGTGCGTTGATGATGGCTATGAAGCATGTGCGAGGCGGTACTCCGCTCGATCAAACCACTGAAATTGATATTTGGCGTCAAGCTACTACTGTTTTTATGACGTCAGGACACGGCGGTTGTCATCCGTTAGGTCTTGCTTTAGCTGGCCATCAGCGCGGGTTCGCTGTTGAAGTATACTCCACGCAGATAAACGATCTGTTCTTGGATGGCGTGCGCAGCGAGCATAAAAAATCGATTATGCGTATTGTAGAGAAAGACTTTATTGAGCGGGCGACGAATGCCCAAATACCGATATATCAAAGAGAAATTGAGCTCAGCGAAATTGAGACGGCGTTGAACAAGGGCTATGGCGTTATTTGCCTTATAAGTACTTACCAGTTCCATGGAATTAAGGCGCCCCATTGGGTGGTGATAACCCATGCCGATGACCGCTGTTTGTACTTGCATGATCCTGATGGCAGTGAAGGGTTTTATGACGAATCTGGAAATCGGTTAGACCGGTCCTCTCACGCCAATATTGATGAGCGCGAAGATGCCGATTTAGACTATCAGCATCTTCCTATCTTAAAACAAGATTTTGGTTCGCTGTCAGTATTTGGCAAAACCAAATTGAGAACGTGCTTGCTTGTTAAACCTAATGAATAGCCGATGAGGGTTGTGGAACACTGGGAGTTGGTGTGTTGTCACCGCTTAAGTCAACCTTTGCTGCGTCTTCAGCCAGCGCCGTCATGGCGTCAATAATGTCGAGGAAGTGGGTTAGCTGTGCAGGCGATAAGCCTTTAGACAGGTGTTCGATTTTATTAATTAGCTGTTTGGTAGGTAAGCGCATAGTCAAATTCTCGTCGTTTAAGCGTTTTTTGCGTTCTATGACCACAGACTTACAATATGCTTGCCAAGTTTTTGTTTTAAGACATTGAGTCTCGTATTTGCGTGAGTGTCATTCCTGTTAAGCGCTTAATAAAACGCCGCAGGTTGGTGGTGTCGCTTACTGAAAAGGCTTCGGCGAGTTCTTGTGTATTCGCTCTACAAGTTTGCAGCATCATTAGGGCGTGCTGCTTTTGAATGTCATCGCTAAGCTGTTTGAAACTCATATTGTGCTCCGCTAAGCGACGCTTAAATGTGGCTAAACTCATAGCGAGAGAGTCGGCTATTTGTGCAGCGGTTATATCTGGCTGTTTAAGCAACATATCTTGTACATGTTCGGAGAGAGCAAACATGGGCTGCTTTTTCAACGGGGCCATACCCGTTGTAATCCAATCGTTGTCAGCCATTAAAAAGTCTGTATCCCATGCCTCTTGAGGCATTCTTATCAGGGTAATGGCTTGATCGAACCGAAGGCGCGTGCCTAAGAACTCTTCATAGTCATAAATGTTGCGAGGTCGAGACCAAGCGAAATCGATGTTTACTGGAAACCGCTTTCCTGTTCCTTGTCGAAGGATAGATACAATCCATGCAAACGCTATTTCAACTAAAAAAGGCCATTGTTCAGTTACTCCAAAGGTATTTTGCGGGACAACGTATACAGAATCGTCGTGAATATAGCTTCGCCAATGGACAAGAGGCATGCACCCCCATCGCAGTTGGGGAAGCAACGAAAAGCAATGTTCCATACTGCTACATCGTAACACCAGCGATAATGGACCTACCATATGACTTGAAGTTAGCATGCGACCTATCTGCAAGCCTGCGTCACGATTTTTTATGCTTTTATGTGCTCGCATGCTGAGTTGAGAAAGCTGCCTTGCACTCATGGAAGAGCCGTTTGCAACATCTTCGAGAAAAAGGCCCGTGCCTCGTAATAGAGATGCGCTTGAAATACCCTGAGAAACTCCAACATCAATCATAGCCTGCGCCAATGGCCATGCCGTAAGCCGCTTATCGTAAGCGCCAAGCAAAGTAGGTCTTGAAGCGAAAGTACTACTCTTAGGCGGCATGGGTATGTTGGTCATCTAAGAGTCGATTGAGTCTGTGTATTAGTGGTTGAATTTGCTTCAAATTACCTATGTGCTCTGACGCATATCGGGCACTTAAGCAAATAGGCGAATTACTCTGTTGAGGATAAAAAGCATAGTGTTGAATGCTTATGATGAGTTGAGAAATACAGTTTGTTGTCGCAGTCTCGGAATCTTGCAGTAGCAGTATGGCAAACCTATCACCTGCAAACCTGCAAACTAAAGCATTTTCAGGTAATGACAGGGATAGCATAGACGCAAGCCCGCGCAGATAGCGATTCCCCTCGACGTGCCCGTAATGACAATTGAACTGGCTAAAATCATTAATATCTAGCAATACCAAGGTTTTAAACTTGCAGGACGTGTGGGTGATGGCTCGCTCCATTCTTTCCATCCAGTGCTCGCCACTGTAAAGTTGGGTTATTGGGTCTAGATCTTTAGTATTACGGACGAACCCCTCTCGAGTTTTCCATTGTGAATTAAGCGCTAGTTGCTCTTTGTGCCACTGCCATACTGCAAACGTAGTCATTACCATGCCGATAGAAGCGGGAATCGATTCCATCATCGAAATCCAATTTGATGAGGCAGAATAGTCCATAAACTCATCCATTAAATCCAGTAGAGACGAAAACAATATGAGGTTAAGGCCTATCACCAAAAGGTGAGTTAACTTGCCCGCTGGGCGGCTGATTAACAGCGCTAGTATCCAGAGTAAGAGCACCAAGCTTACACTTCCTTCTCCTAACACATCTAGCCATTCAATGTTTGAAGGTTCTGCATTGCCGGCTACAACGCACATAAAAAATGCAAGTAGAGGCAAAATGACTGACATCAGAAACAAACCTTGATGTCGAGTAAAATGTGAAAGCATGATGACTACCTAGTGGTGAAGAAAACTATTGTGTGTTGTTTACCGCAAACCGCAATTAATGCGTAGCGTTATTTTGGCTCACAAATATGACACTTTAACGAAATATTACCGCGTTACACCCTTCTAAATTGTCTTTTTTCTTTTTAAAACAATTGGATATGTGGGGGTTATTTTGGCTCAGAAAAGTCAAAATTCTCAATGAATTCGTGCATAACCAGGTCCGTAAGCAGTACCAGTCAAAAAAATGTCACGGAAACGTCATTTTTGAACTCTACTTTGACGGGGCTTTCACACAACCACAAAAGAACTCGGTTATGCACACTAAAAAATTATCTCTCCTTGCTATGGCCTGCACAGCAGCCATGCAATTTGTTTCGCCGCAAGCACTTGCGGAAGAGTCGTCCCAGTTAGTGGGAAAAGTCACTAACGTGAATAGTAGTAAGCTATTTGCCGGCGCAAAAATTGATATCAAAGAGCTTGGTATAAGCGTTTATGCTGACAAAGAAGGCCGTTTTAACATTCCTCGTATAGCGCCGGGTACTTATACCGTAGAAATTGATTATTTAGGCACGCAGCCATCAACACAAACGATAGTGGTGAAAGACGAAATTACTAACGTGACATTATTGGTGGGTACAGCAAGCGATACGTTAGAAGAATTGCTGGTTCGCGGACAACGAAGCGGGCAAGCCAACGCCATTAATAAGCAGCGTATGTCAGATGGTATCACCTCGGTAGTATCTGCAGATGCGATTGGTCAGTTCCCTGACCAGAACGCTGCGGAGTCTTTACAGCGCTTACCGGGCCTTTCAATTGAGCGTGATCAGGGTGAAGGTCGTTTTGTGGGAATTCGCGGTATTGACCCTAATTTAAATAACGTCACTATCAACGGTCTTAACATTCCTTCCCCAGAGGGCGGTGTAAGATCGGTGGCGCTAGATGTTATCCCCTCTGAGTTAATCAGCAGCTTAACCGTGTCTAAGTCGGTCACCTCTGATATGGATGCCGATACAATCGGCGGTAATATTGAAGTTAAAAGCGTGAGCGCCTTCGACCGCGCAGCTGACAGCGCCTCATTTACGGCACAATTAAGTCAAAACGAACTGCGCGATGCATTAAGCCCTAAATTAGCAGGCAGTATTACGCATAAAATTAACGATAAATGGGGTATTGCTGCAGCATTAAGTTATTTTGATCGTGAATTCGGCTCGGACAACATTGAAACCAATGGCGATGATGAAATTGAGCAGCGTCATTATTCCATAACGCGAGAGCGTCTAGGCGGTGCAGTTAATATTGATTTTAGACCAGACTTTAATAATCAATACTATCTTCGTACGTTATATAGCCGCTTCTCAGACGATGAATTCAGACAAGCCAACGTTTTCGTATTAGATGGCGATGACTCAGAAGTAGAGCGCGAAAGTAAAGACCGTTTTGAAGAACAAAGTATTCTGAGTATATCAGCCGGTGCTGAGCACGAACGTGACACGTGGACGATTAGCTATCAGGCCGGTTATTCGCGCTCTGATGAAGACGAGCCAGACGCACTTTACTATGTTTTTACCGGCGCTGATGCTGGCCTTGATGGTGATCTTGAGCAGCGCATTCCACAACTAACTATTCCGGCCTCGCTCAACGATTTTAGCAATTATGAGCTTGACCAAATGAGCCTCGAGCGTGGAAACGCTAAAGACACGGAACTTAGTTTCCGTCTCGATATTGCCAAACGAATAGAGTGGTTAGGCAGCGACGGCGAACTAAAATTTGGGTCGAAATACCGCACGCGAGAAAAAATAGCGGTAGCAGATATTGCCATATTTGATGGCGGTTTTGATAACTTCGACAATGCGTCGTTTGCTACTTCATCACCCGATTACGGCTTAGGTGATTTTGGGCCGGGCTTTAACCGCGGTGCACTGAGAAGTAACTTTAATCAGAGTCGTGAGCAGTTAGAGCTTGCGGAGTTAGACTCTCGCATCGAATCTCAAGGAGATTCTTTTACTAACGACGAAGATATTTTTGCCGCCTATGCCATGACGCGATTTGACTGGGACAAGTTGCGTGTGGTCGCGGGTTTGCGTTATGAGAGCACATCTTACAGCACGTCTGGCTCTCAGGTATCGTTAACTGAAAATGAAGACACCGACAGTCTTGATTTAACGATAGACCCAGTAAATGCTTCACGTGACTACGACAATTTATTCCCTAGCGTTAATCTGCGATACGCGTTTTCAGAAAAACTGATAGCCCGCGCGGCATTTACCCAAACCCTCTCGCGCCCCAGTTTTGAAGACGCCGCAGCGTTTCAGATTATTGAAGCTAACGTGAGAACCCAAGACGGCGAACAGGTGATAGAGCGTGAAGCAAGCGTAGGTAACCCCGAGTTGCAGCCCTACGAAGCGGATAACTTTGACTTAATGCTGGAATATTACCCAGGTGACATCGGCGTCCTTTCTGCAGGCATCTTTCACAAACGTATCGATAATTTCATCGTGGAAGCGAACGTTGCGGGCTCTGGCGCTTTTGAAGGGTTTGAAGAGGCATTTCAGCCTATTAATGGTGAAGAGGCAACGTTAACGGGCTTAGAGCTTAGCTGGGTTAAGAGCTTTAATAATGGCCTGTTGTTCTCAGCAAATGGCACATTTTCAAATTCAGACGCGGTGACTATTTTAGATGGCGAGCGTTTCGAAACTAATTTGCCTAATCAATCAGACACCGTCGGCAATGTCGCCGTTGGTTATGAAACTGATTCGCTGAGTTTGCGCTTGAGCATGACCTATAAAAGCGACAACTTAGAAGAAATTGATGACGGCATGTTGCGTATTGAAGACGACCACCAACAAATTGATTTTGTTGCCAAGTACTACATAAATAATGATATGCAGTTGTACTTTAACGGCATTAACTTAGGCGATGAACCGTTATATCACTACTTCGACGAGCGCAACCGCAACGCGCAGTTCGAGGAATATGGTCGTACGTTCGAAGTTGGCTTCATTTGGCGCATGCAGTAATAGGAAATAGATAAACATGAAATTGAAAAGCTTCCTTACTGCAGTTCATGTTTTTCTTTGTCTTGCCAGCTTTTCGCTGGCAAGCCAAGAGAATATAAACAGCGACTATTATCAGCAGCATCCTATTGTGGGCCTTGAAACATCAGATGACAGTTTTAGTTTTTTGGTTATCGGGGATTGGGGGCGCAACGGTCACTACCATCAACGCACAGTGGCTAAGTGGATGGACATCGCCGCTCAAAAGGTCGATGCAGAGTTTGTAGCAACCACGGGGGATAATTTTTATAGCAATGGTATCGCCTCTACTCAAGACCCTTATTGGCGCAGCTCGTTTGAAGACGTTTACACCGGTCCGCACTTGTTCATCGACTGGCATGCGGTATTGGGGAATCACGATTATCGCGGCAATTGGCAGGCGCAAATAGATTACAGCGAAATAAGCCGACGCTGGGAAATGCCCGCGCCTTATTACGCAAAAAACGTCGATGTTTCAGAAGATATCACCGCTTTGTTATTGTTTATTGATACCAGCCCTCTTAATCCTGCATATCGGGAAAGAGATAAATATGCTGAGGCGATGCGGCAAGACGGGGAAACTCAACTTAAGTGGATTGATAAACAGTTAAGCGAGTCTGATGCTGACTGGAAAATTGTTATTGGTCATCACCCACTTTATTCAAGTGGAAAACGCTATGGTAAAACCAGCGGTATTCGCGATGTACTCGAGCCATTGTTCGAAAAGCATGGTGTCGACGCCTATTTCGCAGGACACGAGCATGATCTTCAACATAATCGTGCCGCCGATTTGAAGGTTGAGCACTTTGTTTCAGGGGCGGGTTCTGAGCTTCGGCCTGTAAAGCAGCGTGAATTTACGAAGTTTGCCCAGTCCCAGGCGGGTTTTGCCGTTGTGTCAGTGAGTAGCGCTAAGTGCTTAGTGCAATTTGTTAATGATAGCGGAGAGGTGATTTATCACTATGCCCTCTCTTTAAAAAAGGACAAGTAATGTTACCCCGTTTTCCTTTAAGTGGGCTTCTTGCCCTATCTTTAAGTCTGCACTGCTATGTGGGCTATGCATCTACACAGCCTTTGCCAGCGCCTTTTTCTGACGATATTGAAACGTATGCCATTCACAGTATTGACAAGCAACGTCACGTCGCCGCTCACATCGACCCGCTCACTCAGGCGCTAGTTGTGAGCACGTTAGACGCTGGTCACGAACATAATGGTGCGCGAATGTCAGAGAAGTATCGCACCTCATCACCACAGGCCGATGTAGAAACGCTGTGTTTGTTTGAAGACGAACAGGGTGTCGGCGCATTTCTCTTTGATGTGCGAGGCATGGCAAAGCAGCACTACCTCTATCGTAAAGCAACAAAACAGTGGGAGCTTTTACCCATTAGAGAGTTTGCCGTTGGTGGCGAAATTGAATATTGCACTGTAGATAACGCATCTGGTCGCGTTTTCATGGCCGAAGAGGGCATGGGAGTGTGGCAAATATCACTGGCACCAGAATCTGAGTTGGTGCGTCACTTAGCGCCTTTAGCGTTAAATGAAGATACGGTAGATATAACACTTACCTCTAAAGATAGTGTTAAGGTCACGGATGAAAAAGGTAAGGTTTTTACCTTCGACGCTGAGCCTGTGGCTTATGTCCGTGATGATCTTTCACTATTGGTGGTAGATGGACAAACCGACCCGGTACAACGCTTTGGCGATGCCGCCGACGACCCAGCCATTTGGGTAAATAATGATGATCCCGAACAAAGCCTTATTATTGGTACCGATAAAAAGGCGGGATTAGATGTGTACAATCTCAGCGGAGAGCGGCTTCAGCATCTGCCGATAGGCAAAGTGAATAATGTTGATGTGCGTCAGTCGGTGCGCTTTGGCACACAGTCTGTTGATCTTGCTGTAGCGAGTAATCGCACTGGTAATAAACTTAGTGTTTTCAACATTGACGTAAAGACTCGCCAAGTTTCTCATCTTGCTGATCTTCCTACACCGCTCAATGATGTGTACGGCTTATGTCTCTATCAGCCAAAGGAAGGCTTAGAGGTGTTGGTCAACGATTCAGATGGTACCTATTTGCGATATGCACTTAGCGTGGATAATGGTGAGTTTGGTGCATCTTTGATGGAGCAATTTAGCGTACCGAGCCAACCGGAGGGCTGCGTGGCGGATGATCAACATCAGCAGCTTTTTTACGGTGAGGAGGCCTCGGGTATATGGCTTCGCAGTTTAGCCGATATTAACTTGTCTAGTGAAAAAGTGGCTGATCTGAATGACAAAGTGCACGCAGACATTGAGGGCATGGAAATTTATACTTTCGATGGCCAACGTTATCTGGTTGCATCAAGTCAAGGAAATGATAGCTACGCTGTTTATGCAGTCGATGACGACATGCGCTGGTTGGGAAGCTTTCGTATTGCCCCAGACATTGAAAAGGGTATTGACGGTGCGTCGGAAACTGATGGGCTTGCTATTAGCAGTGCCAACCTTGGCGCGGGTTATCCCGAAGGACTTTTAGTGGTGCAAGACGGGCGCAATGTGATGCCTAGCGATAAACAAAACTTTAAATTGGTATCGGGCGTTAAATTACGCAACTTCATTCGCCAGTATCGCTGATACAGTTTCAACACTGAATATTTAAAGCCAGAGACATGTTTTCGACGTGCCGATGGCTTTACGTTTTAAAAAGCAATACCAATTGCTAAACCTGCCACTATGGCATCATCATGATTGTGGTGATAATCGTAATGAAGCTGCGGGGATAGCGTAAACCCTGATATTTCAAATTCGTATAATAGACCTAATCGCGCCACTGCTATTTCTTCACCTTCAAAAAACTCAACGCCTGGACCCACTTGAGCAATAAAACTATTGGTAATGTGTAAGTCGGCTACTGCAAGATAAGTGTAAGCGTCAAGTTCACCAAAAGCATATTCGGCAACCACCCCTACGCCAAGGAAGTCATTTATGCGGTATTCGTAATCTATCCCGAGAGTAAAAGCATTACCGTGACTATCGGTGTATGTGGTGGCAGCGAGCACTGAAAGGTGATGTGGTGACTGCTGCCAGTGGTGATGGCTGTCTTCAGCAACTGCTGCGTTGCCAATTACGGTATAGCCAATAATGCATAGACATAAGCTTCTGCTCAGAAAGCTGCGGGGTCGTCTAAAAAGAGGGACAAGAATAAGTTTAAAGAGCCGGGTAAGGCCGCAATGAAGGGGAATTATACTTTTGTTCATGTAGATACTCGCTTAACTTCTTGGTTAGATACAACAAAGCGATTTTTAAGGCTGAACTTAACTTTAGTGTAGAAATTAATTTTTTGCATTTTTTTGCATAGTGCGGCATGTCGTTATCTCTGCAAACCACCGGCAAAAGGAAATTCAGAGATATTTTTACAAGCATTAATGGTTGGGTTTTAAATTTGTAATCTATGAAAATTAGAAAAAACAGACAAATGGCGCTACATTTTGTTTGGGAGGTATTTTTTTCATTATTAGAAGTTAGGTGAAAAAGCAGGGGCAATCAATATCTCACATAGAGGGTTTTAGCGTGATAAGACAGCTGGTATATCGTAGTAGAGCGTCTGCACAAATGAGTCAAGTTGACCTTGATAAGGTAACTAGCGACTCTTTGCCCTTCAATCTAAACAATGATGTAACGGGTATTTTGCTCTTCGACGGGGAATATTTTTTTCAGGTTCTTGAAGGTGAGTCGAATTTAATCGCAGGCCTTTATGAACATATTCAAAAAGATCCGCGACATGGCAACATCGTTAAAATTACAGATAACGCCATACATCAACGTGATTTTGGCGATTGGGCATTACGCACAATAAAGCTCGACCAAAAAAGCGGTGCCTACTGGTTGCCGTCTGATCTTTCCCTTCATCGTGATAGCCGGATTTTTGGCTTACTGAACGGTTTTGCCTCAGGGAAATGGCGCATGTGCTTATCTAATAAGGATTTGAAGGCGCTGAGGGCGTCTGTGGTTCAAGATGAGATCAACATAGCGGCCTATGCTCAGTCCGACATTCAATTTGCCTTTCAACCAATCGTGGATACACATAAAGGTGTTATTGTTTCTTACGAGGCGCTATTGCGCAGTAACGATGGACGTTTTCCTGAAGATGTTTTAGATAGTTTTCACGGAAGTGAAAAGTATCAGTTTGATTTGAATAGTAAGGCTATTGCTGTTGCGCAGGGTGCACAAATACTGCGCCCAGACCAAGCGCTAGCCATTAATCTATGTCCCGGTGCTATAACGCACTGTCCTGATATTACGAATTATCTTCTCGGTTTAGCATCAGACAACAACTTAAAGCCACAGCAGTTGATTTTGGAAGTTACAGAATCTGAAATTATAGAAGAGGGAGCGCTTTTTTTTGACGCTATAGAGAATTTGCGTTCTAGAGGAATTCGGGTTGCCCTAGATGACTTTGGTGCCGGTTATGCGGGGTTATCATTACTCGCCGATTTTCTTCCAGATAAAATTAAACTCGACCGCAGAATTACCACCAATATTCATGAAAATGGACCGCGACAGGCTATTTTTGAAGCGGTATTTGAATTTGCCAACTCTATGGGCATTCCTCTTATTGTTGAGGGAGTAGAAACCATGGACGAATGGCTGTGGCTTCAACATGCTGGTGCTCAGCGGTTCCAAGGCTATCTTTTTGCTCGCCCTAAATTAAACGGAGTAGAGAAACTTAATTTTGTAGTGAGTGGAATAAACAAAGCCGTGAACGTTAGGAGGGTTGGTTAATCTAGACGACTGCGGTAAATGCGGTAAATGCGGTAACTGCAAAGAGTGCAGAGAGTGGTCACAAAACTGCGAAACTACGCCCCTATCAAATATGTCACTGGAGCATCGTAGCGCTTTATACACAGCAACGGAATATATCAGCTAAAATTAAAAAGGGGCCGTGTACTTTATGCAACAGGACGGCCCCTTCGGTTTTTTATAACTCTGCTATGTCTCAGTGGTGCCTCAGTGCTGATTAAAGCGACACATGCTTTTGACTACCTAGGCCCGGGCCATACACAATAGCATTGAGCAATAGCCTGTTTGTGCCTAGTGCCGCACCTCTAAAGTTAGGCTGGCCAGAGAACAAGATAATTTGCCCTTTGCCACTGCGTTCACGAGTCAAGTAAGCCGTATTCGCAATACGCTGCTGAGCTTCCGGCCACAACAGGCCACTCATTCTTACGTTTAGTGCTTTATTCTCTGGTAGGGTAAACCAAAGGTCGGCAGTCTTTTTGCTCTCACCAGCTGTTTTCTTCTTACTATCATTTGGACCAAATACGCCCGCTCTAACCACAGCTTCGCTATTATCTGCCGACATAAGTAGCGGCTGATTGCTGTAAAGTAACGGCAGCACTTCAGGGGTACCTGCTGTCAACCAGTGCTGTTGGTCAGTTCTGCCAGCTACCATAGCCCCACTTGGCATAAAATGACTTAGCCATTTGTCGCGACGCGTTAGCTCGTCTTCTTTCAGTGGCTTAGGAAGGTCGTCCCAAGGGAATGTGTAGTCTGCATCCAGGGTATGAGACATAGCTGCCTTTCTATCAACCTTGTCTTCACCTGCCATATATTCTCGCGTAAGAGAAATATCGTAATCGAGTGCCTTTTCAAAACTGTTTTCAATTGTTTTGACTTTAGCTATACCGTCTTTATTAGCCAATGCAGCCGCACTTCGTCCGTGGGCAATAAGGGTTCCGCCATTTTTAACCCACTCGTCTAAAAGCGCCTGCTTTTGCTTATCTAGCGCGCCGTAGCTGGTAGGTAGTATAATAACGTTATATCTGCGCAAGTCGGTGCGATTTAGCGAGTTTACATCTATTTGGCTATGACGAATGCCCAGATGCGTGTCTAAGCTATACCAGGTAGCGCCTACATCGTAGCTAGCAAAGTTACCATGACTTAAAATGGCAATTTGTGGCTGGGTGAGTAAGTCAAAGTGCTTGCCACCCCACTCAGGCAAATCACCTTCGCCAAACCCACTAGTCGTTGCTGTAACAGATATTTTAAGTTCGTCAGCCGTTTGTTTGATGGTTTGAGCGAGATCTTTTTTGTTGGGGTTGTCTGTAACGGTGACGGCGATTGAACCACGATTGAACGTGGTATCTTGAAACTCAGAATCGCGATCGATATAGCGAACATGAACACCGCGTTCCATAAGTCTTGCAGCAAAAGCCACTGAACGGTCATCAGCACCATCTACTATCCATGCAATCGCGTTATCAACAAACGCATGAGAAGGTGTGCTTAGTGAATAGGGGCTAACATTACGCGTTATATTCTCGGGTACAGTAACGCTTTCAAGGCCGTACATCATGGTCAGGTTCCATGCTGTTGTATCGTACATAAGCGATGAGCCGTCACGTAAAGTCTTCTGGCGCTCTTCTAGTAATACTGCGTCATTAACGCCAGCGTCAAACTCCATGATAGCGGCAATAAGCGGTGCCTCAGGCTGGCGGTTGGGTATAACAAGGCTTCCCTTGGGAATGATGAGGTCTTCTTTCACTTCACCTAATTGAGTGGTAGCACGGTCTACTTCAATATCTTTATCCGCAACATACACATTAATATCCTGTGCCAGCAAACGGCTTACCAGTGCGCTTGTTCTTCCCACGTTATCATTTGCCATTACCACGTAAGTGCGATTGGCGAATTTGCCTTTTGAGGCCACATTATTTTTGCGCCCCTGCCAATAATCTCGATACATGGCTTTGCTGTTTTTATCGAGTGTTTTTAAATTAGCTAGCGTAGAAACAAACTGATGGTGAACCGATTCGATATAAGTTTGCACTGTGCCCTCAGGGCGGCGAACGCCGTCTTCTGCCATGCGAGACTGTTCATATAAAATATGCATAGTTCCGCGGTATTCTGAGTAATTTGAATAGCCTGGGTACCAATTTTCAAACCACTCACCCGTGTAATAGCGCCAGCCTTTCTTATCGAACGCTGAAGATTGATCGCGCGCAAAAGTTTTTGCCCATTTTTGCAAGTTAGGATCTATATTCTGATTTAGTGGCTGGCGGGGTGGACCCATTAAATAGGTGTCTTGGCTTCCCATTTCGTGACCATCAATCATTAGCTGGGGGCGCCAGTCGTTTATCATTTCCACTCGACCGACGGTTTCAGGCTGCGTGAGATAAAAGAAGTCTCGGTTTAAATCGAAAAAGTAGTGGTTTGTTCTGCCGTAAGGCCAGTCACCACGGTGCAGCAAGGATTGATCGTCAACATTAGGTGCTGTGCCGCGATACTGCTCCAGTGATTTGGCAAATCGAGCGCGCCCGTCTGGGTTCATCATGGGGTCGATAACAACCACCATATCATCAAGCAGGGCTTCCACGTCTTTGTCTTCACTGGCAATCAGATGATAGATAGCGGTTAACGCTGCATCTGCGCCTGATGTTTCATTACCGTGAATAGAATATGCCATCCAGGCAACGGCGGGCAGTGAATCGATGATGTTGCTGGCTTGGCTATCGCTGGTATTTAAAGGGTTAGCAAGCTTATCGATATTACTTTTGATAGTATCGAGTTCACTGAGTAACGCCGGTGTTGATATAAAAACAGCTACAAGGGGGCGCCCTTCGTGAGTGCGTGCATATTCAACTACTTGCAGTCTGTCACTTTGCCCGGCCCAGTGCATAATGGCGCTGTGTATTTGCGTTGGGTCTGCAACGCGAGACCCTATAGGAAATCCCAGCAAGTCATCTGGGGGGGTAATGTTTTCGTTGTAAGTGCCGGTAAGTAACTCACCCTTGTATTGTAGGTCTGGATCCTTGATAGGTTTCATGAGAATAGCTGAATAAGCAGGCATTACTGCTATGCCTAGCAATAGCACGAACCACTTTTGTATAGATTTCATGTGTGTCCCTTGTCGCTTTCTGATTTTTCTAAGTAATTACTAGCCAGCCTATCGTTTTTGACCATTCAGGTGTTAGACAAGTCATGCGTACGACAATGACTAGCTGAATTTTTACTTACTTTGTTGTATGACTACTCAATTCATAGTGTAGCGTATAAATTAAACAGTCAATGAGGCTGCGATGAACGAATGAGTTATCACGATTTTAGTGAGGAGTGTACAAGCTAGTGCAACGCAGTGAATAACGCATTGCTGAAACAGTCAACACTGTAAGTCAGCAATACGAATTAACAACTAGGCACTTAAATTAACAATAAATTCCACTGTACTTGTAAATTAATCAGGCGCTTTCTGTAGAGTGTAGAAAATTACTGTAAGTGTCTAATATAGCGGGTTTTTCCCAGTGAAGGAAATGACCGGTATCTGGCACTAGTTTGTATACACAATTGGGTATTTTGGTTACTGCAGCACGTATGCCTTCGTGGTCTAAAATGGTGTCGTGCTCTCCGCAAATTACCAAGGTTTTTGCTTTTATTTCCCGTAGATTGATAAGTTTGCTTATATCTCGGCTTGTTTTTACAAACTCGCAGTGTTCGTAAAAGTTCAACAGCTCTTTCTCGTCCATGTTCGAAAATTGGTTTATCATTTGCTGTTTTTGCGATTCGGGAATGTACTGCCCAAAGCATTCGATCATAAGTGGAGCAATACTTTCAAAATCACCGGTCTTAAATGCCGACTGACCCTGATGAATAAGCTCTAAAATGGTATCGTTGGTCGATACGCCAAAGCTGCCTAATATCATTTTTTCGATTTTGGCAGGATATTTTGCCGCAATATAAGCCGCAAGTATGGTTCCCCAAGACGCCGCGGCTAGCACCACTTTGTCGGTCTTTGCGGTATCTGCGATAACATTCAACAGTACCTGCTGTTGTTCTTCAAACGTTACCTGTGGTTCTCCCGATAGAATTTCCGCTCGACCTGTACCGGGTAAATCAAATACAACTACCGAAAAAGAGGGAACAAAACGCTTAACAAATGTTCGCCATACTGCCATCGTTTGTTTAGCGCCGCTAATGCATACAATGGTGTTTGGTTTGTCTCCATAAATACGGTAGGGCACAAGAAACCTATCACAACGTATACTGCCTTTTACAACCTTCACACAATCGCCTCATTACTCTTAGCGCAGTTGATTTGCTATCAATGCTTTATTATCTACTATTGGTTTTTGACCAAACCAAATTGACCAGAGTGCCTCAGTGAGTTCTCTGTTGTCTGTTTCTACAATTCTTTGTTCATTAAAATGTACGATAAGTTTCGTTCTATTTATACGAGATAACACCAATCGGGACTTCTCAGTTATATCGTTATCGAAGCCTTCTGACAATCGTATTATGTCGTTTTTAATTTTGCTCAAATCTTTACCGGGGTTATTACGCTCAATACCGTCGATAAGTGCCTCTTCTACTTGCTCTCGTGAAACGTCGCGTAAAAACTCTATTTCAACCCGTTGCGACAGGTCGCCAGCAGCGATGAGTTTTATAAGTTCGTCAGGATCGCTCGACTTTTCTGCGGGCCAGGCCATGAAGTGACTGATTTTGTAAACACTGAAAAAAAAGCGTTTTCTAATTGTTGAACCGCTGAAGACTAAGGGTATTGAACGCGCCTCAGCGCGAGAATTAGGCGTTGTTTCTGCATCTGCTGCAGACGCGTTGGTACAATGTATGCTCAAAAAAAACAGAAAAGGTAGCAGCAACGACGAAATACCAGTGGGTAGGAATAACGATTTATAAGGCATATTTCCAGCGAATGAATTCAACGAATGCTCCAACAGACCTACTAAAAAAGCTCTTAGAGATTACGTTGTTAAACTACATTAAAAAAGCATGTTAACAAATAATTAATGTTTATGTAGCCTAGAATGAATTCAAGGTTTATTCGCTTGATAAGAGTGTTGAAAAAAGGGCAGAAACTTTTAGTTGTTCTTGAGTTTGCAATCACAAATTAACAAAACAAACACTACAAAGAAAATGCCCAAACAAAACAACGAGAGTGATGGCTTACAAGCCTAGTACCTTAGCGCGAATGTTAAACGCACATTTCTTGGCTCTACTGGGTGATAGTGTAAATCTTCAATGCCCCCCTCGGGCTCACCGGGTAATCGCGAAGCATAGAAATAGTCAATATCGTGGTCGTCACTATCAAGGGCGTTTAACACTTCCAAGGTAATATCCCAGTTGGGCTGTCTGTATACCGCCTGAGCATTAAGTAGAAAAGTTGAAGGTGGAGAAACTTCATCAAAACTTTCAACGGTGCGTGAACTCAGGTAGCGGGCACGCAATGTATAGCTCATGCCTAATTGATTACTGTTTTGGTAGTAAGTCGCGCCAGCGCTAATAACACCAGGAACCGTACCGTCGATATGTCTTCCCTCGCCCTCAACGCGGTCGCTAAAGCGTGCTTTTGTATAGGCTGCTTCTATGTCGGTAGTAAGGTGGTGGTTTACCCAATAATAGGCGCTTATCTCTATACCGTGGCGCTCGGAAGGGCGGCTGGGTTCGGTGAAGCCTGCATCGCCAACGTACAGTAACTCGCTATCAAGTTCTAACCGCCAAAGCGCCGCCGAGATGTTAAAGGTTCTTCCGTCTGTGTAATTTAATCCGGTTTCATATCCTAAAGATTTTACTAACAAAGGCGAAGGGGGGGTAGCGTCACCTGTGGACGGGTCAATACTGATCGTTGCTCCCCTTGCATCGTTTGAGTGAAAGCCCTGACCCACATTGGCAAACGCTGTTAAGTTTTCACTTACTGCGTACTTTAGTGCGGCTTTAAGAGTAAATAATCCGTCTCCTTCATCGCCGCTGTTTGCTGCTAAGTCACTATCTACCTCAACGTCTAAATAATCATAGCGGCCACCTAATGAAAGACTCAGATCATCTGAAAGTACAATATTCGATTGTGCGAATAATGAATAACTGCTGCTCTTAACTGCGTCTTCTCTGATTGTGCTAAGGCGTTTAAGATTTTGCGTACGGTATAAGCCAACATTATCAATATCGTCGAAGCGCCATTGGGTGCCCATGGTAATAGTGCTTCCCTCGGTTACTTCTAGGGGAAGGGTAGTAAAAATTTCGCCGCCGTAGATTTTTCTGTCATCGGCTTGTTCAAACTGGTCGCCGGTGTCTGGGTTGTCGAGAAAATAAGTGAAGTTTGAAAATAAGGTTAAGTCTGTGTCGATAACATAGAACGATGCATTGACGTCGTCGCTTTTGTAATTCGCAGATAAAGAGTAACGTGACGATTCGCCTCCCACTTCGGTATCGATAGAGCCTAAGCGATCGATAAGGCCGCTTTCTATGGCGCGAGCCGGCACTTGGTCAGCGCCGTTCCAGCTGTTGCCGTAAGCCATTCCAGTAACCGTTAACTCTCCATCGAATAACGGCGTTATGTAGCGGATATTGGCGTTTTTCTTTCTGACGTCTTCGCTAATATCGCTCCACGGTCCTTCGTAGGTTTGATATTCAAGGGCGGCAATAGCTTTTCCGTCACCTATGTCGGCCTGATTAACCGTGGTAATTCGTTGATAGCCATATTCACCTAAAGTGAGAAACAGTTGATTCTTTTCTAGAGAGTTTCTTAGATTAAAGAACGCGCCACCGGCACTGGAGAAGTCGCCAATGTTGGCGTAATAAGTGCCCTTAAAATAGCTCAAGTTAGCTACCATTTCGGGAATAACAAAGTTCAAATCGCTGTAACCTTGACCGTGGCCATGACTTCTCATGTTAATGGGCATGCCGTCGACACTCACGGTGAAGTCGGTTCCGTGGTCTAAATTAAAGCCCCTTAAAAAATATTGATTGGCTTTACCTGAGCCACTGTGCTGGGTCACCATCATGCCTGGAATGAATTCAAGCATCTCGCCGGTGCGCAGCATGGGGCGCTCTAGCAAAGTATCTCCAGACACCCATCCTTGAGACGCAGACACAAATTCACCACTTTTTTGTGACATGTCACCCTTAACCCGAATGTGTTCTATGTCACCTTCGGCTGGATCGTCTAATGCAAAAACCGACGATGGAAATAAAATCAACGCAACGCTGAGAGACAGTGCTGAAAGTGCATAACCTGAGTTCATAGTTATCCTTAATGAAGTAGGATGTTAATTAACAGAACGGGGGGCATTGCGTTTTAGATGCAAGAAAGTGTTTGAAAATATAAATGAAAGTCAGTTGGTACTATCTGTTGGAACAAAATGAAGGTCAGTACTCGCTAGTAGGATGTTTAATCAATAACATTATGAGTTAACACTCGCTGAGTGCTATCCGTAGTGCTTCATGTACACATGAAAAAGCCCGTAAAACTTGCGCTATACGGGCTTTGATTAGGGCTAGTAATAAGTTACGCGTTAGCCAAGTTGCTTTCTAAGTTCCGCAAAAAATTCATTAATACGCTCAGCATTTTTACCCAAGTCACTTTTGCCCACGCGAGATTTACTGCGCACATCCACCAAAGTGTCGTCGCCTTTCTCTGTTAGCCTAATTACCACATCGTCCTTAAAGCCAAACCAAGTGGTTGTATCTGTGGCTTCGAGCGTGTTGGGCAAAGCGCCAGCGGTGACGTTATCCCACCCTAAAATAGCAATGGTTTTCTCTGCAGCTACGTAAACTTCGTTAACAGGCTGTGGAAGTAGCTGGGTCTTTATTTCAGGATAAGCTTCAAGCTGCTGTTTAGTGATTTCGCCGCCAGCGTAATTTATATCATTTGGCGCACCTTCGCGTAACGGCGCAATGGCAACGAACGCAGGTGGATTTGTTACGTCGGTAGTAATGTCATGAATAGGAGGTACGGTACTGGCCTTGCTCATCATGCTTACCGGCATGGCTACGGCTATGAGCGCCAAGACTGCACAAGCAACTGTACTTCCCCAGTTCACATTTTTACGGTTAATTAGCATTTGCAGTACAATAAGAATAAGGGCTGCGCCGCCTACATAAACGCCAAAGCGCAACGATGTAAAGGCAGTACCTAAGCTCACACCTGCAAACTGATATAGGGGGCCGGGCAAAACCACCATTAAAAAGCCGACTATGCTGGCTAAGGCAATTAATACTTTCACGTTAACTCCATTATTTTTCTTTTATGTTATGGACCTACTTTAACAGGCATTGTGATTTTTTGGATTACTTTCACAACATAATTTTGCAAGTACCCGCGTTATTGCAAAAGACCGAGCAGAGAAGCGTTTTTTGGCGGTTTTTGCAGACCGGTTATTGCAGACAGCCAAGTAACGCTTTTCAGGACAGGCATGTTAACGCTTTCAAGACAGTCATGTTACGGTTAGATTGCTGTAAGCAATAATGTTTAACGAGGTGGGTTTGGAAATAAATAACAGGGAAACAAAGAACAGTGGTTCTCAAGTACATGAAGTACTGGCTGATTTGCTCGTGGACATACTATCAACAATGACTGACCTTTTTAGACAAGGGGTTAGCGAATACCAGTTAATCTCAAAGCTTAAAAATCCGCCTTATTCGGTATTTGACGATGAGGAATTGCGAGACCCTCTCGTGCTATTTAAAACTCACTTTGTCTTATTTCACGCTTTGTATTGCTTGCGAAATCAATGGCGCATGAGCGGCATTGGCGAGTTAGATATTCACGCACTCAATATCCAGCTATCTGCACCTACCTCTTCATGTGATAGCGCTTATGAAAGCTTCCAGAAAAGCAGCCAGAAAAGTAGCCAAGATAGCAGCCAAGATAGCAGCCAAGATAGCAGCGACAACAGCGACGAACCTGAAAACCATGCGGTTGACGCACACGACGCGTTGGCGTCTTACTATCTAAATTGGTCAAATTTTGAAGAGACAGACAAAGAAAGCGTAGAAGCGTTGCTTGATAGCTTTTGGACTCAAATGGGGCATGCTCAATTCGAGACCTATACCGACCACGAAGTCGACGATGCTCACCAAGTATTAGGGTTTTCATACACTACGTACTTACCAATGAAAGAAAAGGCATCATGCGACGTCACGTTAGCAGATGTTAAAAAACACTACAGAAAAAAGCTGCAGCAACAGCATCCTGACAAAGGTGGCAGCGTAGAAGGCGCTCAGCGCGTTATTTCTGCATATCAATTATTGGTAAAATTTTATTCGTTTAAATAGAATAAAATAAGGCTGATTTGTAGGTATTATAAGGATTAAAAGAACGTCGAAGGCTGTTTAACGACAACATTTGTAAATTCGGCCGCTCGGTCTTTTATTCTTTAGTATAAGCGCGCACAATACGCAGGATAAGAGCGTAGATTCGTTAAACGATCACCTAACTATGCCACACCTAAACCGGTACTCCACAGCTAATGGCATCAGTCCACAAGTGAGTATCCCGGCAGTTTTTAAAGATACATATTTAAACTTGGTCAAAAGGCCTTTCGATGCATTTCGCCGTCATTGGCGAGGTAATGTAGTTGGTATTTCGCCGCCTGCATTTAATAAGTTATTGGGAAAAAGAAGATTTATGAGTCGCATTTTTTATCTTACTGCAACACTACTCACCGTGTTAGGCGTTGTTGGGTGTTCAAACGAGTCAGCATCATCACCAGGTTCTCAGCAGGCCATGCCTGCGCCTTCGGTTTCTGTGATAACTATTAAAAGACAGCCTGTTACTCACGAAATGGTGTTGCCCGGGCGCGTAAGCCCGTCACGGCAATCTCAGGTCAGGCCGCAGGTTGATGGTGTTATTACAGCGCGACTTTTTGAAGAAGGTGCGCAGGTAAAAAAAGGTCAGCAGCTTTATCAAATAGATGAAGCGCGCTATTTAGCGCAACTCAATAGTGCAAAAGCAGATTTAAAGAGTGCACAAGCTAATCTAAAAACACTGGAAGCCAAGGCGCGTCGATACGACGACTTGGTTGAGAAAAATGCAGTAAGTAAACAAGAGTACGACGATGTCATTGCTCAAAAAGAGCAAGCCCAAGCCGCTATAAGTGTGGCAGAAGCAGCGGTAGACGTAGCCAAGGTCAACATGGGTTACACCAAGGTTTACGCGCCAATAAGCGGTCAAATAAGTCGCTCATTTGTTACTGAGGGAACCTTGGTTACTACGAATCAGGCGCAGCAACTTGCGGTTATTACTCAGCTCGATCCAGTTTACATTGATATGCAGGAGTCGGGTGCTTCAATTCTGACCTTACGTCAGTCTATGCGCAATCAAGGTTCAATGGATGTTGAACTCACTGTAGACGAGGTAAGTGGCGAAAAATACTCGCATACAGGTAGCGTAAAGTTTTCAGAAGTGACTGTAGATGAAAGCACCGGGTCTGTAACGTTGCGTGCTGAAATGCCCAACCCCGATAGCATTTTGTTACCAGGGTTGTTTGTAAAAGGCCATGTAATAACTGGGCGAGAGAATGCTTTGCTTGTTCCGCAAAGAGCCACTACCCGTCAGCCGAATGGCTCGCTGTCAGTATATGTTGTAGGCGACGACGGCACCGTAGAGGGCAGAACGCTGAATGTTGGGCAAATATATCGCGACCAGTATGTAGTTAACGGCGGCCTTAGCGAAGGTGATCGCGTTATTGTTACCGGGTATCAGAAAGTTAAACCAGGTGCCAAAGTGAATGCATCTGAATGGCAACCCTCATCACGCGGCTCACGATAAGCAAGCAAGGAATTTTTAGTTATGGCTCGCTTTTTTATAGACAGACCCGTGTTTGCATGGGTGCTAGCAATTATTACTATGATGGCAGGTGTGCTTGCCATTATTTCTCTTCCCATTGAACAGTACCCTAAAGTAGCGCCACCTACCGTTACTATTAGTGCATCGTATCCTGGAGCATCGGCAGAAACCGTAGAAAACTCTGTTACACAGGTCATCGAGCAAAGCTTGTCGGGTATTGATAACTTACGCTATTTTTCTGCTAGCAGTTCGAACAGCAGTGTTTCAATTAGCTTAACGTTTGAACCAGGCACCGACCCAGATATTGCGCAAGTACAAACACAAAACAAAGTGCAGAGTGCGCTGCCGCTGTTGCCAAGTGAAGTGCAACAACAGGGCGTTACCGTATCTAAGTCGAACAGCGCTTTTGCATTAGCGGTTGGTTTTTATTCTGAAGACGACACTATGAATCAGTACGATTTGAGTGATTTACTGGTGTCGCAGTTTCAAGATCCCATTTCCCGAGTCAATGGCGTGGGGAATGTGCGCGTATTCGGCGCACAGCGTTCTATGCGTATTTGGTTAGATCCGGATAAATTGAACAGTTACAACCTAACGCCTGTGGACGTACAAGCTGCGGTTCAGGTGCAAAACACCGATGTCTCTGCTGGTCAGTTAGGTGGCTTACCTGCGATTAATAATCAGCAAATTAATGCCACTATTCAGGCGCAAAGCCGCCTACAAACAGAAAAAGATTTTGAAAACATTGTGCTGCGGGTTAATACCGATGGCTCACAGGTAAGAGTGCGCGATGTTGCCCGCGTAGAACTCGGCGCGCAAAGTTACGATGTCATTGTACGCTACGACAGGCGTCCTGCGTCGGGCATGGCCATTAGCTTAAGCTCGGGCGCAAATGCGCTTGAGACAATAAAAGACGTAAAAGCTCGTGTAGAAGAGCTTAGAGCTAACCTGCCAGATAGTGTGAAAGTGGTGTACCCCGTTGATAGCTCTCCTTTCATTGAATTGTCTATAGAATCTGTGGTGAAAACACTTATTGAAGCCGTGATACTGGTGTTTTTAGTCATGCTGCTGTTTTTGCAAAATTGGCGTGCAACGCTTATCCCTACCATAGCCGTGCCGGTTGTATTGCTTGGTACATTCGCAGTGCTTTTGTTATTTGGGTTTAGCATAAACGTGCTTACCATGTTCGCGATGGTGTTAGCTATCGGGCTGTTGGTAGACGATGCTATCGTTGTTGTAGAAAACGTTGAGCGAATTATGGAAGAGGAGGGGCTGCCGCCCGCCGAAGCCACCAAAAAATCTATGACTCAAATTACCGGCGCGCTGGTGGGTATTGCGGCTGTGCTTTCTACCGTATTTATTCCCATGGCCTTCTTTAGTGGTTCTGCAGGGGCAATTTATCGTCAGTTCTCGGTAACTATTGTATCAGCAATGGCGTTTTCAGTATTAGTGGCCATTGTTTTATCTCCTTCGCTCTGCGCTACCTTGTTAAAAAAGCACCCCGAAGATCACGATAAAAATAAGGGCTTTTTTGGCTGGTTTAATCGCACTTTCAATAAAGGTAGAGATTCCTACCAGCGCACAACAACACATATGGCAAAGCGGGCTAAGCGCTATTTTGTTGTGTATGGTTTGTTAGTGGGCGGTATGGCGTTTATTTTCAGCCAGCTTCCAGGGGCATTTTTGCCCGATGAAGACCAAGGCCGCATGATGGTGTTAGTAAGCACACCTCCGGGAGCAACCGCAGGAAGAACTCTAGAGTCGATAAAGCAAGCGGAAGATTATTTTCTCGATCAAGAGCAAGAGGCGGTAAACGGCCTGTTTTCAGTGGTTGGATTTAGCTTTGCTGGCCAAGCGCAAAATGCGGGCATGGCATTTATAAATTTGAATGATTGGAGCGAACGCGACGAGGATAGCTCGGCATTTGCTGTACTAGGCCGAGCGTTTGGTGCCTTTAGTCAAATTGAAGATGCATCTGCATTTCCTATTGTGCCGCCACCTATTATGGAATTAGGTAACGCTACGGGTTTTGATATGCAGCTAGTGGATCGAGGTGGTAATGGTCACGAGGCGTTAATGAACGCCCGTAACCAGTTGCTAGGTATGGCTGCGCAAAACCCGAAACTTGCGGGCGTTCGCCCCAACGGATTAAGCGATGTGCCGCAATTTAAGATAAACATCGACAGTGAGAAAGCCTCAGCACTGGGCCTGAACTTAAGTGACATTAACCGAACCCTACAAATTGCATGGGGTTCGAGCTACGTTAATGATTTTATCGATAAAGGGCGTATTAAGCGCGTATATATGCAGGGTGACATTCCACATCGCATGACGCCAGACGACCTTGAAAAATGGTATGTACGCAACAGTAATGGCGAAATGGTGGCGTTTAGCTCGTTTGCCAGCACTGAGTGGGTGTACGGATCACCTAAACTTGAACGCTTTAACGGTATTTCTTCGGTGAATATTCAGGGCAGCCCTGCCGAGGGTGTTTCATCGGGAGAAGCCATTGCTGAAATGGAAAAGTTGGTTGCGCAGTTACCACCGGGCTACGGCATCGAATGGGCTGGCTTATCTTATGAAGAGCAGCAGGCAGGCTCGCAGGCCCCAATGCTCTATGCTATCTCTATTTTAGTGGTGTTTTTATGTCTTGCTGCTCTATATGAAAGTTGGTCGGTTCCTTTTGCGGTAATGCTGGTAGTGCCGTTGGGGATCCTTGGTTCTGTAACTGCAGCGTTTATATTTAATCTGCCCAATGACGTGTATTTGCAGGTGGCGTTTTTAACCACAGTGGGCTTAGCGGCAAAGAACGCAATTTTAATTGTGGAATTTGCGAAAGAAGAATACGAGAACGGTGTCGATTTAATGACTGCCGTATCTAATGCCGCGTCTCAGCGCTTCCGCCCTATTTTAATGACCTCTATGGCTTTCATTTTAGGTGTAACGCCACTGGCGCTGGCTAGTGGAGCAGGCGCTGCTAGTCAAAACGCCATTGGTATTGCAGTGATGGGGGGAATGTTCGCGGCCACTTTCTTGGCTATCTTCTTTGTTCCCATGTTTTATGTGATGGTGGAAAAACTATTCCATAAACAAAACAAGTAATGTAAGGTCAAAAAGAGGTGTAAAAGAGGTTTAGTTAGCGTGATATTGAAACTATCGACTTTTCAATAAGGACATTAGCAAGATGACGACTGTTGTATTTTCTCACGGAAAAGAAAGTGGCCCATGGGGCAGTAAAATTACCACACTTTCTAACGTAGCAAGTGATATGGGCTTTGGTGTTGAAAGTATCGACTATCAAGACCTCGATTGCCCGGAGGCTCGATTATTACGGCTGAAAGACACTATTGCTGAGAAGTGTAACGACGTTATTTTGGTGGGTTCAAGCATGGGCGGTTACGTTTCGTTGGCGGCAGCTAGCCAAATATCCGCTCGTGGGGTTTTTCTGATGGCCCCCGCGCTATATATGCCAGATTATGAAATTCAGCGTTTTCCTTACGACGGCTATGTGAGCGTAGTTCACGGTTGGAACGACGATATTATTCCTATCGAGAACAGCCTCAAATACGCTCGCGATCAAAAAGCACAGTTGTTGCTTTTAAATGACGGGCACCGTTTGGCAAACAGCAAGTCTGTTATTTCACCCTTCTTCAGAAATTGGTTAGAAAAGTTTCGCTATTAAATATATAGCTACTAATTTCATAGCAATATGAATTTCGGCACGCTATTACACGCACTTTTACAAAAAGCGCCCACTTTATGTGGGCGTTTTTTGTTTTTAGTGGATTGCCTTTAATAAGACTAATCGCTTAGTTGTTCGTTTTTTATAAGTGCAGGAAAGAGAGCGTTTTTATGGCATGATGAACGTAAGCTATCGTGATTTTACACAGGCAGAAGAAAATGGCATTTAGTCTACCTCAAGAGCCAGATTGGCCCTCTTTGATAAAATCCGGATGTCGGGTTTTTGTTGGCGGTAACGCGTCAGTACCTCACGCCCTAGTACAACACCTCATAGATAACAGCGAGGGTTTTAGCGACATCGAGTTAGTTCATATGTTGGCGTTAGGCGATACACGCTGGGTAAAAGAGGAATATAAAAACCTGTTTAAAGCCAACACCTTTTTTATCGGTGGAGATGCGGTAAGAAAAGCGGTGGATGAAGGACGGGCAGACTATACACCCGTATTTCTATCTGAAATTTCGAGCTTGTTCAGTGACGGTACATTGGCATTAGATGCGGCCTTAGTGAATGTTAGCCCCCCTGATGAATTTGGCTACTGCTCGCTAGGTGCAGCGGTAGATATTGCAATGTCTGCACAGCGTCATAGTAAAAAAGTGATTGCGCAAATTAACTCTCATGTCCCCCGCACCGCGGGTCATTCTTACATTCACATTAGTGAAATTCACGCCTGTATAAAGGCCGATGAGCCGCTGGTAGAAGTATCTACTCCTCCCATTGATAGTGTGGCTGAACGTATTGGTCAGTATGTTGCAATGTTAGTAAACGACGGCGCAACGCTACAATTTGGGATAGGAAAAATACCGAGTGCTACGCTGAAATATTTATGCACGCACAAAGATTTAGGTATTCATAGCGAGATGCTCACCGACAGTATTATCGAGCTACTAGAGTCTGGCGCAGTCACGAATAAGAAAAAAACATTTCACCCGGGCAAAGTGGTGACTAGCTTTGCTATCGGAACTCGCAAGCTTTATGAGCTTATCGACAATAATCCGCACATAGAGTTTTACCCGAGCAGTTACGTTAATAAGCCCACTAATATCGCTAAAAATGACAACATGGTAGCCATTAATAGTGCCCTTGAAGTAGACCTCACCGGGCAGGTTGTTGCCGATTCTCTGGGCTACGATTTTTATAGCGGAATAGGTGGGCAAGTTGATTTTGTAACCGGGGCATCAATCAGCAAAGGCGGCAAGGCTATTATCGCGTTACCCTCTACAGCGCAAAATGAAACAGTGTCGCGTATTACGCCAAAAATAAGTGAAGGCGCAGGTGTGGTTACCTCGCGAGGAAATGTGCAATACGTAGTGACCGAATATGGGATAGCGTCGCTAAAAGGTAAGAGTATTCGAGAAAGAGCGCTTGAACTCATTCGGGTTGCCCACCCTAAGTTTCGCTCTGCGCTATTAGAAGAGGTGCGCCAGCATTACTGGGTTCCGCACTACCAAGAAAAGTACCCTACCGATATTCCGGAACTCGGCGCTATTCAGCTTAAAAAACTCGATATTCGGGGCGAACGTTTTTATATGCGCCCCCTAAACCCTGCTGATGAAAGACGACTGCAGGAATTCTTTTATTCCCATACCAAAGAGACGTTGCGCCTTCGCTATAACTACGATCCTAAGCAAATGTCGCGAGAAAAATCATGTAATTTAGTGAGCGTGGACCAAAGTTCCGATGCGGCTCTTTGTATAGTTCGCCAAGAGGGCTCGCGTATCACTATTCATGCGGTGGGACGCTTTTATTTTAATCCTTCAGATAATACCTGTGAGGCGGCATTTGTTACCCGCGAAACACAACAGGGTAAGGGCATGGCGAAGTTGTTATTAAAAGAGCTCATTAATATCGCGAAAAAGCGCTCTATTAGCCAGATGATGGCATACGTGCGCGGAGACAATATGCCCATGATTACCATTTTTGAGCATGCTAAATTTAAGCGAAAATTTACCGGCGACCCGAGTGAGGTTGAGTTGGTACTTGATGTGGCGTCACTGACATGACTATAAAAATTTTCCGTGGCAAACACGGTACAAAACACGACTTAGGAAAAGAGCACCCAGAATCGCCAGACAGATTGTTTGCCATAGACGATCAGCTACTGTCCTCAGGGTTAGAGATGATTTGCGAGCACGGCGACGCTACACCTATTCCCGAAGCGTATTTATCGTTGGCACACGACCCTTATTACATAAAAAGTGTATTTGAACGTGCTGCGCAAGTTACGTTTAGTGACGATGAAAAAACGATGTATTCAGGCGAGAAGATCGCCATAGCATGGCTAGATGAAGATACCGGGTTAATGAAGTACAGCTTAGCCGCTGCCCTTGAGTCTGCGGGAGCCGGCTGTAACGCAGTAGACTATGTTATGGCCGGAACCGAGCGCCAAGCTTTTTGTGCTACTCGCCCGCCTGGGCATCACGCTACCTACGATAGTGCCATGGGTTTTTGCGTGTTTAATAACATTGTTTTAGCGGCGCGCTATGCATTGCAAAATTACAATTTGCAGCGAGTAGCGATTGTCGATTTTGATGTGCATCATGGCAATGGAACAGAGCAAATAGTGGCTGGCGATCAGCGCATAATGCTGTGTTCAAGCTTTCAGCATCCGTTTTACCCTCATAGCGGTGCACCAGTATCAGCTAGCAATATACTGGCAGTTCCCCTTGATGCGGGAATAACCGGCGACGTGTTCAGAGAAAAAGTACAGCATTGGTTTAGTGCGCTGACCAATTTTCAGCCTCAGCTTATATTGATTTCAGCGGGTTTTGACGCACATGCTGAAGATCCAATGGCTCACTTACGCCTCGTAGAAGACGATTATTTTTGGGTTAGCCAAGCGCTCAGGCGCGTTGCCGACACCTGCTGCGAAGGGCGCATTGTGAGTATGCTAGAGGGCGGATATGACCTTAGCGCCCTTGGCCGCAGCGTGGTTGCTCACTTAAAAGGGCTAAGCCAGCCCTAAAACGCGAGCATGTAAATAGCCGCACCAACCATGGCAACGTTTTCAGTAAGCGAAATAAAGCCTAGTGGCAAGTCTGAATTGCCGCCTACGCAGGCGCATTTTAGCTCTCGCTTATCAATGTAAACCGCTTTTATCACCGACACTGCGCCCACACTACCAATAAATAAGGAGATGGGGGCAACGATATAGGCAGGAAAGCTCGCTAGCATCCCAAGGCCGGCATAAGCCTCTGCAAACGGGTAGATATAAGCGTAGCGTAAATGACGCATTGCGAGTAGGTCGTAAGTGATAAATTGGTTAGAAAACGCCACTAAATCTTGAAGTTTCTGCATGGCTAACAACACCATGGTAATGCCAATAAACGACATTATTGCCCGCTCTAGGCTAAAAGAAAATTCACCGCTCAGCATTATTGCGCATACCATTAGTGCGGCGAGTGAAAAGGTGACAATAATTGGCGTATAGCGAGACCCTTTGTCTTCTTCTTGCTCGAGATTAAAAAAGTCTCGTAAATCGTCGTAACCACCAATACGACGCCCTTCAATAAAGGTTTGTGGTGTGGTTTTTACGTCGTGCTCTGCCTTAAACGCGTCGGTCTGTTCTCTTGAGCTTAAGTGATTGTCGTCTACTTTATAGCCTTTTCGCTCAAGCAAATCTTTTGATTTTAGTCCGAACGGACAGATATGCTCGTTGGTCACCATTCTATAAAGTGTCGCTTCTCTTGCTTTAGTCATGACGTACAATCCCCTTTGAAAGCTTTTCACATTTGCAAGTGGACAGTGGAATAGTTTCACAGTGAGTGAACAAAGACCTTCACTGTAGCCACTTGTGCGGCTAGTTTAGAATAACTTTGTGTAATAGAGCTGCACTACACGTGCCAACTCAGCAGAAGCAGCCGACAGCGTCGCTATTGATTACAGCGCCTACATAAGGCGTTTGGTGGGTATAGCTAGCTACCTGTTCAACGAGGTTTTTTCCCGTAAAGCATCCGTAACCGGTTGCGTACGGGCCCACATAGCGTAGCTGATAGTTCTCATCGACAACAATAAGCGCAGGTACTGTGGTGAGGAAATCGCCAAGACCTCTCACGTTATCCAGCGTTATATCGACAATTTGATATTTAGATTCATCCAGCTTGGCAAGCAGCTGTGTTTGATGGGGAGTAGTCAGTGTTTCACAGTAACAATTATCCGATGCACCCACGTGAATAATACTGGCGCTAGGGATGTCGTTGCTTTTTAGCAGAAGCGTAAGCTGCGAGTCGAAATCTACCGACGTAGATTTGTGAAGTAAAATGCCGTCGGGGTCGAACTCAGACAGTTGCCGTTGGCCATAAACAAGCATGGCGGCCAGCAAGCTGCCTGCCCACAAGACAAGCAGCGCCCAAGATACCCCTTTTCTCATTGCAGTTTGAAACGCTCAATGGCGGTGCGCATTCGCTGTGAAATGCTAGAGAGCACTTGCACTTCGCTGGCGAGTGACTCCGCCGTCGCGAGTTCCTCTGACGTGAATTCACTTAATCGCGCTGTGCTTTCGGCTATGGATGCCGACGCTGTCTCTTGCTCTACTGCTGACGTGGCAATTTCAGTCATACTTTCACTGGCATTACCAATTTGCAGCATAATATCTGCCATGGCATTGGTAGCGCTTTCACTCGAAGCCACAGCCTCATCTACCAAACTGATGCAAGATTGCATTTGATCTACTGAGCTGGCTGTTTGCGAAACAAGTTGTTCGGTAATACTTGTAATTTGTTCAGCACTCTCTTTTGAGCGAATGGCTAGCGTACGCACTTCATCGGCTACCACAGCGAAGCCTCGACCGTGCTCGCCGGCTCGGGCAGACTCGATAGCTGCGTTAAGTGCTAGCAAGTTTGTTTGTTCTGCAACAGCGGTGATAGAGCGCATGGCATCTGAAATATGAGAACATTGTTCGTTTAATGCCGAATTGGTTTTCGCCGCGTTGTTAAGTGTGCTGCGCAACGAGTTGATGGTAGCGCTTGTGGTACCAATAGAATCTTTGGTGGCCTGTGACGAGGCTTGAGCCGCCAGCGCTTTGTCGCTTGCGACAGTAGTTTGCTCTGTCGACATTTGCATTGTTTGCGCTATCTCTTCTGACGAGGCCGAAACCATAGCAATTTCTTGGTCTGTTTTATTGCTTATTTCAAACATATTGTTTGCTGCTTTTTCCATTTTTCCGCAGCCTGTTACTACGTCGTCAGTTAACGAAGAGGCAAGCTGGACAAGGTCTCTTACTTGGTCGATGAGCTCGCCAAATGGTCGCAACACTTTATTGTTTCTATCAATATCTACAGTGAGATCTAATTTATTGTCAATCTTTTGCATGTTGTTGATAGCAAGGGTGAGCTCTGCCGCACCAGCGCCTTCTTCATGCGCTACTTTAGACATGTACATGAGTACCGCACCTTGCGCCACAGCAAAAACGGCGTGTAAAAGTAGAATTGAGAAAGTGACATGACCTTCTTCAAAGATAAATAAGGACGCGCCGCTAGATTGTAAAAAGAAGAAACTAATATGGTGTACAGCCACCACGCCAGTGCCCGTCGCTACTACCTTCCAATCTCTAAACACAGACAAAAACGCAAGTAGAACGAAGATTTCAAAATGCACTTCAATCAAGCCGAAAGACTGATGAATATGTAACGCTGTCAACAGTTGAACCCCAATTGCCATCGCATGGCGGCTTAAGGCAGAATAGGGCGACTGCATACTGAGTACCAATGGTACGGCAGCAATAGGGATACCAAAGATAAACGCAGGAAGGAGTTCTCCGGTGATAAGGCCAATAACAATAGCGATAATCAGTTGAACAACAATGACTACGCGAAATATTTTTTGACCTTCTAATAACCAAGGGTACTGCATATTGGTCTCCGCAACGTGTTTACACTAAAGTATAAGTTTGTACTGAAGTGTAGATGAAATAATTGAGGCTTGCTAAATTGGCGAGATAATAAACGAATCACTCATCCTTTAACATGTGACTTTGGTCTATCATTTAACGGCTATTCAGGCAGTTAACATGAGAAATTTTTATTAAAAAGCACTTATTCGAGGGTGCTTATTTTGAGAGCATTTTATGCCCCAGGTTGTTTTTCTTTCTACCGATAATCTTGAAGCGTTTTTTGTCTATGACGAATTGCTTATTCCTTATTTCAATGAACTAGGGTGGTCGGTGACCACGCTCTCATGGCATGAGAAAAATGTTGATTGGAACCAGTTCGATTACGTAGTGGTTCGAAGTACGTGGGATTATCAACACCATGCTGATACCTTTGCAGAAGTATTAGAGATCATTGATAAATCTTCAGCGACTTTGTTAAACCCGCTTGAGCTCATAAAGTGGAACTTTGAAAAATACTATTTAAAAGATTTAGAAGCGGCTGGTCTTCCTATTGTTGATACTTGTTGGGGGAGCGAATTTTCACCGCAGCATATCGAGGATGCCTTCGCGAATTTCGCCACCGATGAAGTGGTTGTAAAACCAACGCTAAGTGCAAATGCAGATAATACCTATCGAGTTTCCAAGGCGAGTAGTATGGAGTTAATGTCTTCACTCATAAATACCTTTTCTTCCCGCTCGTATATGATCCAGCCTTTTTTACCCACTATTGTAGAAGAGGGTGAATATTCGTTGTTCTATTTCGGTGGAATTTATAGCCACAGCATATTGAAGGTACCTAAAAGCGGTGACTTTCGCGTTCAAGAAGAACACGGAGGGCGGCTTCTCACTGTTGACGCGAGTGACGAACAGCAAGATGTTGCGCAGCGAGCGCTGGCGGCAATGCCAACAGAAGCGCTTTATGTCCGAGTCGATTTGGTGCGTCAGCGCGATAATTGGGCAATAATGGAACTGGAACTTATTGAACCTTCGCTGTATTTCAATTTAGATGCTGCTTCACCAGAGCGTTTTGTTAAGGCGCTATGTGAGGTAGCACGCTGCGATGGTTTTAATGTCGATAATTAGGTCGTGTCTAAATTAGCAGCCTAGCAGCGAATTGCAAAATGGGCACAACCAAAAGAGAAAAGGCGCGTTCTCGCTATTTTTGCGAGAACGCGCTGATAAAAACGTTGAGTTGTACTATATCCCTATAGCTATCTCTATCATCATTCCTGTAATTTTTTAACGCTTGTCTCGAGATACTCTTTGAACAGGCATTGAACGCTCAATTTTGCGAGAGCTACTTTGCACTCCACTGTTTTTACTTGATTGGCTGCTTGCTCGGCTGCTCATTCGACTGCTTATATGCTCATTACTGCGCGCTGGCTGCCTAGTCATCGTCCTTTTTTCTGGTGACGTACGTTTCTTATCTTGATACCGCGAAATTGCTTTCGACTCTCTAGAGCCTATTGTCGACTTCGTTCTTAAAGAGCCTCTATCTACCGGCTGATTCGCCTGTATTTTCGAACGGTTCACAATAGGTTGCGGCGTCACTTGTCGGTTATTTTTAGCACTAAGCGGTTGTTGTTTTATTCCCTTTGATGGCCCATTGGTATAATTATTTTTATGCTGATGGGCACGTTTAGTCGCGTTACTGTACTGGCGTTTATTGTCTTTTAGCTTGCCTAACATAGCTTCCCTTTTTTGCCTACTGGGGTTTGCTATTGTGGCCTGACGCACGGCTTTGGGGTCACGATTCAGGACACGATTAGAGCCCTGCTTTAGGTTTCTATTAACACTGGGACTTAAGCTATGGCCAACGTCCCGTCGCGTGCTGAGGTTCTTGTTATTGCCATAGCTTTTTCCAATATGTTGTCGATGAGTAGCGCGTTGCACAGCTTGCCCCCTGCGAGCAGAGCGATGCTCCCACCGTTGATAATCGTTGCTTATAACACGCTTAGGGTGACTGTCTTGATAGAGTCTGTTTACATAGCGTCTTGTTATGTTACGAGGTCGCACTGGTTGGCGGTGAATAACAACGTGGCGATTCTGCCAGTGCACCGCGCCAAAAAAGAAAGAAGCGGATAGTCTTATTTGGGGTGACCAAAAGACGTTTCTGTGCCTGTGATAATTCACATGATGTGACCATAGAACAGGTGCAATAGGGTGCCACCAATTACCGTAAACCGTGTGTGGATTATAATAAGGGACATACACTACCTCACGTTGGCGCGGCGCGATGTAAATAATCTCTCTAGAATTACTGCGCTCTGCTTCTACATCAATGTAGTCGTTGGTCTCTAAATTCCCTGTATTTCGGGCGTGCTGTCGCAATACTTGTACCCGATCTAACACTCTCTCCTGGCTAAGCAAAACGCTATCGCCAAGCTGCTGCAGCCATTGCAAGTCACTGGCCATGGTATTAAGTAAATCGGTAAATGATGCGAGTGCTTTTACGCTAGGGTCCCAATCTACATCTTCAAGAACGTTTTCTACTTGCTCTGGCGTTAGGTGCTTGTTGCTCTGTCGCCATCTATCAGCTGAAACCACATCTAACGGATAGGTGGAGGCAATAAGAATATGGGTTAGCAGGGTATCTGGGTACAGCGCGATAGGCGCAAGAAGGCTGTCTAATTGGGCATCAGACGCGTAATCTTCACTCGCTGCTCCTGAGGCGACAGCACCTGAAACAGCAATACTTGAGGCGGCACTTGCAGTGACAGGCACAGAAGTATATTGAGCAAAGGCTGGTATTGTGGATACAACACTGCCTATAGCGATAACAGAAGATAGGGCTAAGTTTTTCATACATTCTCCTTACATTGCTTAAAGTCGCTTGATGAGCGACCGACAATGTGGGTAAGTCTGTATACGTTATAACTTGCCGTTAATTAACCTAAGCTGAATAAAAAACGCCCGCTAAATTGAAGCGGGCGTTTTCATTATCATTTTATATTATTTAAACACGTGAGGGTCGAATGCATGCCCCAGCTTCTCTGTTTTGGTTTTTAAATACTGCTTGTTGTCCTTCGTAATGCCATGGTCAATAGGACGTCTAGACACTACATCAATGCCAAGTGCTTCAAGAGCAGCAAGCTTTTTAGGATTGTTAGTCATCAACTCTACACGCTTTATGTTCAGCGTATCGAGCATGAGTTTACAGATATCATAGCTGCGAAGGTCGGCGTCGAAGCCTAAATGTTCGTTGGCTTCTACAGTATCCATTCCACTGTCTTGCAGATTATACGCTCGGATTTTGTTGAGTAGCCCTATACCGCGTCCTTCTTGACGAAGGTAAAGCAATACACCGTAGCCGTTATCGACAATGTTTTGCATGGCTTTTTCTAATTGAAAGCCGCAATCGCATCGGGTACTGAAAAGTGAGTCGCCGGTAAGGCACTCTGAATGAATACGAATAGGGACAACGTCGCCTTCTTTCCAGCTGCCGTAAGACAGAGCAACATGCTCTTGGCCACTGGCTTCTACAAAACCATGGATTTTGAATTCACCAAGTCGTGTTGGCAATTTCGCTGAACTGACAAATTCGTATTTAGGCTGTTTGCTACTCATGTTACTTCTACGCTTAGGACAGTAGGCCATATGTGGGGATAATCTCAGCTTTTACAAGCCGGATATCGTCACTGATTGCTGCTGGGTTTGGCAGCACATTTATTCGTTAATGTTACATTATATCATTTGTTGTGTGTATTGTTTTTACTGCGCAATCAAACGATAGCATTGTATTGTGTGGGGTATTATACGCATTTAGACGGGTTTTGGTGTGTTTGTCCTATTACTCTTTTTTATTTGTTAACCTGAGTCCTGTTTAAGGAGGGATTAAGGTTTGTTATTAAAGCGGAGTGAAATCGCGTAATGGTGCGGGCTTCGCAACTCCGTAGCCCTGAGCAAAGTCTATTCCCATATTACCAAGCTGAGTCATAGTGGCTTCATTTTCTACAAATTCTGCAACGGTTTTCATTCCCATAGCTTTCGCCACATCTTTAATCGATGCAACCATGGCGGTATCAATACTGTCGTTGAGCATATCTTTAATAAACATTCCGTCTATCTTTACTTGGTCTACAGGCAGGCTCTTTAAATAGTTATAAGAAGAGAAGCCGCTGCCAAAGTCGTCTAAGGCGAATGAGCAGCCTAAATTATTGAAGGTCTGCATAAATGCAAGCGTGTCGTCTAATTTGATGATGGCTACCGACTCGATAACCTCGAAGCAAATTTTATGGTGGGGAATGCCGTAGGTTTCAAACGCGTTTAAAATAAACAGCGTAAAATCTCTGTCTGTTAACGAATGGCAGTTTAAGTTTATGCTGCAGCGTTTAAGCTTTTCGAGATGCTCGGGGTTTTCTGATAACCATTTAAAGGTATTAGTTACTACCCACTTATCTACATTAACATTCATTTCGAATCGTTCTGCAGTAGGCAGGAAATTAGCCGGCTCCACTATTTTTCCATTGGCTTCACGTAAACGCAGCAACACTTCATAATAATAACCATCGTTCGCCTTTGTAAGAGGTCGCAACGGCTGATAATAAAGCTCGAAACGATTTTCTTCCAACGCGCCGTTAATGGTCGATACCCAGTCGAGTTCGCGCTGATAGCGCTGCATACTCTCATCGTTTCGGTTATATCTGTGTATCTGATTTCTACCCTGATCTTTGGCAAAGTAACATGCAGCATCAGCCATGCTTAAATATTGCCCTGCGCTGACAGAAGCGTCGTCACAGACAACCATGCCAATGCTAACCCCCAAATTGAAAATTCGGTTATTCCACATAAAGCGGTAGTCATGTACCGCATTGAGTATGTCTTCTGCATTAGAATATACGGCATGCTCTTCAAGTTCGGTATAAATGACGCCAAACTCATCACCTCCCAGCCGAGCTAAGAGCGCATTACTAGAAAGCGTGTTTTCAATTACCTTCGCGATATCTTTAATTAACACATCCCCAGCTTTATGACCGCAGGTATCGTTTACAATCTTAAACCTGTCTAAATCTAAATATAACAAGCACACTGGGGGCGTTGATGGCGACGCTACGTTTTTCTTAAATTCAGTCTCAAATTGCCGGCGATTAAAGGCACCGGTTAGCGAGTCGTGAGTAGCCAAATATTGCAGGTTAAGGTCGGATTGCTTTTTCTCCGTGATATCGATAATTGAACCAAAAATGCGAGGGCCGTCGTTTTTCTCCTGCATTCGGCAGGACAGTGACACCCAAAATTCATCGCCATTTTTGCGCTTAGCCCTTATTTCCTTTCCGGTTAAATGGCCACATTGTGAAAGTTCACCAAGTAGATGCTGCCTGTCTTCGGTATTTGCGTAAAACGCGAGAGTACTTTCTCCCGTTGCCAGCATGTCTTCTTCATCATCATAGCCAAACAGCTTATACATGGCTGGGTTTACCGACAGCAAGGTACCATCCCACGTAGAGGTGTAATGGCCTTCAGCAGAATTCCTAAAGAGGTCATAAAATTGATTTAAGTCGGTAATTATTTCTTCTTTTTTAACCAGCTGTCTGCGGTTGTATAACTTCTCTTTTGCGATAGCCGCCATTCCAAAACATAGCAAACTAAAAGCGCTGAAAAACAGCATAGCTAGCATGACGTCGAAGGTGTAAACCATGAGGTGATAAAGGCCTTGCACACACAAGGCCAACAAAGCGAAAAGGGAAAGCCAGCCGATAGAAAAAAAGCGGCCTGTTTGCTTATTTTCATTAAACACGATGGCCAGTAAAACCTGGCACAAACCCACTGCCGCAAAGACAATGAGTAGTATAAATACCGTCTGAGCAGGTGCGACAAACAAGCAATATAAACCTGCTAGTGCAACGGCGAAATTGATAGTGCGCAGATATATTGGAATACGGGGAAATAGGTGATGCGTAACTTTTGCTAAGCACAGCAGCAGCATAGTGATACTAGCGGTAAAAGCCAATTCTGCGGCGTTGGTTAGGCTAGGCCAAAATCCAAGACCGCTTTGAAAAATCAAAAACGTAGCCAGCATTGCGACAGTTGCCATGGTAAGCCAAAATCGGGTAGCTATGCGCTGGTGAAAATAAGACAGTAAAAAATACGCGATAATAAGTGCAAATACTCCCAATATTGCGCCCAGCGTCACCAGCATATTTTTATCGTATTGTTCGAGTAAATCCCTTTGCCAAAGAGTGATAGGAATGTGAGTTAACCCATTGTCTTTAATTCCTATCAGTACCCTTGCATTTTGGTAGGGTTGTAGAGTGAAAGCTTGGCGAATAGTTGGCGCTGGCTGTGGCAGCGAGAAGTCTCCTTTTCCTGCCTGATAACGATAAGATTTGATGATACGGTTATTATCGTTGAGCAGATAAATCTGTAAATCGTCCAGGTTTAAGCGATCGACAGTAAGTACTAAGGAAATGGCACTAAAACCCGTGTGATTGATGTTAGCTGACATCCATAATCGCGAATTCGCTATAGACGTTTGAGGCGTTGCGAAAGAACGAGTGCCTTCTAGAATATCGAAATAGGTAGCGGAGTTGGCAGCGTAGGTAGTAACGGCGTATTCATTAATAAGCACCTTTTCAAAAGACTCGTCAATGGCAATATCTTTGACACTAGCTGTTGCGACGCCGCAGAAGCTAAAAAAAATCAGCGTTACCCATACCAACGCAAAAAGGCCAGTAGTGTTGTTGTTTGTTGATGGTAACAATCTGATTTTCATTCAATTAGTGTAATTCAAAGGTGAACGTAAGGAAATGGATGTTTTCCGATCAAACCAGCGCAGCTTGCTGTCTTAAGTAGTCGCTAATAAACCCTGGGTTTTGCGTCATTCCCACATGCTCATTACCAATAGGTTCAAGCCATATGGCTTCACATAACCATTCGATGCACAGCAAGCATTGAAATGCTTTTTTTTCTGAGGTGGAAGGGTTTTGGTCTGCAGAGGTCAGTACCACCTGATACCTATCGGCACCCCAATCTGGTTGCGACGGCTGAAATGAAAAATGGGATATAAATTGGTTTACCCATTGTTCAGTTTTCAACGGCGACATAGGCAAAGGTACGGCTATTTGAACACTGCTTTGTGTAGTGTGAAGGGCGCTGATGATGTCCGTTACAAAGTGGTGAGAAGGGTTGTGCATAAGTTTTCACATCGCTTGCGTGTTAAAAAACCAAAAAGTAGGGCGTGTTAATCTTTGTTGTACGAGTTTTGGGCTAAATGGAAGCATTTTAATCGCGAAACAGTCCTGTAGGCCTAGTGGACTAAGTCAAAGAGCCTAAATAAAAAAGCGGCGACAAAGAGTAAAATGCTTCCATTTAGCCCCCTTCGGGCAGCGCCTATGAGCTATTTACCCTGCGTTGAATGGTTTCGATTTAGCCCGCTAGACCTTCAACCATTCGCCTTGTTTAAATAGCTCACAGGCCGCTGCAAAAATGTACAGCAAAGATCAACACGCCCTTGTAGTGTATAGGTTCTGATAATATATCGACATAGTTATTACAAAGCAGACTTTTTTCTTCGTTAAATGCAGTATGAGTTGGGTGTAAATAAAAGGCGTTAAAGAAAAAAGAACAGAAACGCGATTAACTACAGCACTTACGCAGCAGCAACTGGTCGATAAGCGTGGGCAGCCGCTTTCAATACATGCAGACAATTCAACATGAACAGGCAGTAATAAGTAATCCTGCAGGCTGTTATAAATGTATACAGTACAACACAAGAACAAAAGCAATAACGCGATTAACAGACCCTAGTTTCCACACTAGTACAATCAACGGGTTTAAAGGAAAGATATGCTAACACTACATCATTTAAATAATTCTCGCTCTCAACGAATTTTATGGTTGCTTGAAGAATTAGGTGTTGATTACAAAATAGAATTTTATGAGCGAGACAGTACCACTAACCTAGCGCCTGATTCTCTTCGGGCAGTGCATCCTCTTGGTCGCTCTCCTGTTCTATCAACACCACACGGCGCCATTGCTGAGTCGGGTGCCATTGTAGAATATTTAGTACGAAATCATGCCGAATCGAGTTTTGCTGCGCCTAAAGATGAAGAGGCGCTACAACAATATTGGTTTTGGCTACATTTCGCCGAGGGTTCGTTAATGCCGCCGCTAGTGGCAAACTTAGTGCTGGAAAAGGCGCGACAAAAAGGGTCGAAACCGTTTTTCATTAAGCCCATCACCGATAAGCTGGTAGACGGGATCATCAATGCATATTACGGCCCTAACTTGGCTCAAAGCCTTCGTTACGTAGAGTCTTATTTAGCCAATTACACTTGGTTTGCTGGCGACGAGCCTACCGGTGCCGACGTACAAATGATATTTCCGCTAGAATCGTTGGTAGCTAGCGGTAGAGCGGATGATTTTGCCGCTATTCGTGGATACGTGAAGCGTGTTCATGAGCGCCCAGCTTATAAGCGTGCCCTTGAGAAAGGTGGAGAGTACGCTTACGCCTAGGGCATGCTGATTTTGTTTTAGCGTTACAAAAATGTGCGGTGCGGATCAACACTCTCGCTGTCTCTATGGCTCTAGCTGTCTCTATGAATATAGTCGTCGATGAGTTTTATAAAGGCGTCGCCGTACCGGTCGAGTTTAGTTTGCCCCACGCCGCTCACTTCTAGCAGAGTAGTGCGGTTTACGGGCAGCTTGCAGGCCATGTCTACAAGAGTCGCGTCGCTAAACACAACGTATGGCGGTACCTCATTTTCTTCCGCCAATACTTTACGCAGGTGCTTAAGCCGAGTGAATAATGTACGGTCGTAATTTGCTGGTGCTTGCTTGGTCTTTTTATCGGGCTTGAATTCCAATCTTGGTACCGCTAGCTGTACCGGCACCTCTCCTTTAAGTACTGGGCGCGCGGCCTCTGTTAAGCGCAGTGCTGCATAGGCGGTGATATCGACGCGAATAAGACCTTTGTGCACAAGCTGATTTAAAATGTTGTGCCAGTAGCTATCCGATTTATCTTTGCCAATACCATAGGTAGACAGTTTATGGTGTCCTGCCTCTTGAAGCTTTTTAAGCTGCTTGCCGCGTAATACATCAATAATGTACTGGCTTGAGGCCTGTTGCGACAAACGCAATATGCATGATAAGACTTTTTGAGCAATTACCAGCCCGTCTATCATTTTAGGCGGATCTAGGCATATATCGCAGTTGCCACATGCGCTATCGCTAAATTGGGAAAAGTAATTTAACAATACCTGTCTTCGGCAAGTTTGTGCCTCGGAAAAAGCCTCCATGGCGGCGAACTTTTGAAGTTCAATATGGTTTCTATCGCCACTTTCCCCCTGTTCTATCCACTGCTTTACCCTTGCTGCGTCTTTTTCGTCAAACAGCAGCAATGCTTCAGATTCAAGCCCATCTCGACCAGCCCGTCCGGTTTCTTGATAATAGCTTTCGACACTGCGGGGTACATCGTGGTGAACAACATAGCGCACGTTGGATTTATTTATGCCCATGCCAAAGGCAACGGTAGCAACAACGATATCTATTTTGTCATTGAGAAACTGACGCTGCACCAACTCGCGCTCATCACTGTCCATTCCTGCATGGTAGGCGGCGCAGCGAAAGCCCAGTCTGAATAATTTGTTGTGTAGGTCGTCAACTTTTGCGCGGCTATTGCAGTAAATAATTCCGCTACCTTCCTGTTGCTTTACATAACTTACAACTTGGTCGAAGGCTTTGTATTTGGACATAACGCGGTAGCGAATATTTGGCCGATCAAAGCTGCCTTTGTAAACTAAAGGCGCGTTTAAGTTGAGTTGCGTTAAAATATCGGCTTGAGTGGCCGTATCTGCAGTGGCAGTAAGGCCAATAACAGGGATATGTGAAAAGCGAGACTTTATTTTACCTAGCGCCCTATAGTCTTGTCGGAAGTCGTGCCCCCAGTGGGAAACGCAGTGTGCTTCATCAATAGCAAACAGTGCTATGGAGGCGCGACCAAGCAACTGCTGAAAAGCGTATTGCATTAGCCTTTCCGGAGAAACGTACAGGAGGTCGAGTTTTCCGGTAATCAGCGAATCGTTAATGTTTGCTTGTGCTTCGGCATCTAACGTGGAGTTGAGGTAGTCGGCTTTAACACCAAGGGCTTTGAGCTGTTCTACCTGATCCTGCATTAACGATATCAGTGGCGATACAACAATGGCTGTGCCTTCACGAACCAAGGCAGGAATTTGGTAACACAACGACTTGCCGCCGCCGGTGGGTAACAACACCAGCGCGTCCCCCCCTTGGCACACATGGTGAATGACTTCTCCTTGACCATCGCGAAACTCGCCGTAACCAAAGACATCTTTTAGGACGCTTTCTGGAGACACGGCGTTATGTGAATGGGCTGGTAAGTCGCTAGTAGCTAATGCAGTTATCATAGCCCGAGATTTTACGCTTTTTTTGGCTTGGCTTCACGGGGCAATTGCAAAAACTAGACTAAAATTCAGCGCGAAAATTTTTGGCTACTGAAAAATAAGTGGATAAACCGTTTTGTTGTCACGTATTGATAATAACCTGTCAGTATTTTCATTTGTATCAACATGATATTCTAGATATTAGCAATTTAATAAGTGCGTGTTCACAGGAGTATGAGTGTGGCTGATCAACTACCAGATTTAATCGAAGAGATTGTCGCTGAAGGTATGGCCGAAGATCCTGCATCGCTATTAGCAGCGCTTAATGGTCAAGACGATGTTTATATCGCCACCTTGCTTGAATCGCTGCCCGTAGAGCCTCGTTTAGTGGTTTGGGAAGGGATACCACGAGAGCAAAAGCTTAACGTACTGGTAGAGATGCGTAGCGATCCTCGTGAAATCCTGATTGATAATACGCCTCACAATGAGTGGGCCTCGATTTTTGCTGATATTTATGCCGATGATTTACTCGAGCTTTTAGATTCACTTCCCAAGCGCCTTGTGGATTTGGCCTACGAATCTCTTGATTCAAAAGAACGTAAATACTTTAGAGAGGCGTCCCTTTTTCCAGATAACCAAATAGGGCACTGGGTTAATCACGAACAGCTTGTGCTTCCTTCTAACGCGAAGGTGAGAGAGGCGCTACGCTTGTTGAAAAAAGACGTTCCTCAGCATTGCGACAGTATCTATTTAGTGAATCGAACGGGGCAATTTACAGCGCTGGTTAAAATAAATAAGCTGTTTTCGGCTGAAGAAGACAAATCGCTGCTTGCACTTGCGGAAGAAAACATCACCACGTTCAAAGGTGAAGATGATGCTATGAATGCATCGATAACCGTTCAGCGCTCTGGGCTAGCCTCACTGCCCGTGGTAGATGAAAACAACACGCTTCTTGGCAGGCTGGATATTACCTCGGCAAGCGAGCTTGTTAACGAGTTTTATGAGCGCCAAGTTATGGCATCAGCGGGTATGGATGAAGACGAAGATTTGTTCTCCCCTGTTGCAAAGAGTGCCAAAAACAGAGCGCTTTGGCTTGGTATAAACCTGTTAACGGCGTTTATGGCATCGTGGTTTATCGGTTTGTTTGAAGGCACGCTACAGCAGGTAGTGGCATTAGCTGTGTTAATGCCAGTGGTAGCCAGCATGGGCGGTATAGCCGGTAGCCAAACGTTAACGCTCATTGTTAGGGGCTTGGCCCTTGGGCAAGTTACCCCCGCGAATATAAAAGCCTTAATGATAAAAGAGCTCAAAGTAGGGGGCGTGAATGGCGTAATTTGGGCCTTGGTTATTGGTATAGTCGCCTATTTTTGGTTTACCGATATTATGCTTGGCGTGGTTATTTGCTTGGCTATCTTGTTCAATATTGTAGCTGCGGCGTTAGCCGGTGTGTTTGTGCCTATTATCCTCGACAAGCTTAAGATAGACCCTGCGCTGTCTGGCTCCGTGATACTCACAACGGTGACCGACATAGTAGGCTTTGTTGCTTTCCTCGGTTTAGGTACGCTATTTCTGCTCTAGCAAGCGAGAGCTAAAGTCAGCGGCAGTGAATAGTAATTGTGTGCGTTAAAAATGTTTAACGCATTTATTCTGCATTAGGTACTGCATTTAGGCCGCTGTATAGCGCTACATTTTATGTGGCGATATACAATACAGTGCTTGTGAATTCTGCATTTGTAATAAACAATAGCGCGCTTTTTGCCTATTTTCATTTTGGAGCCACCATTGTCTAAGCCAGCTTCCGCCGCCCAAGTAGGCGTTATTTGTGCAATAGCCGCCTACAGTATGTGGGGTGTAGCACCTGTTTACTTTAAGCAGTTGATGGTGCTGCCTGCGGCTGAAATATTAATGCACAGGGTTATTTGGTCTGTGGTGCTGCTTGTTGGCTTTATTGCGGTGCTTAAACAGTGGCCGAAAGTAATAACCGCATTAAAAAATAAGCGGGTAATGACAATTCTGTTTTTTGCTGGCCTATTACTTGGAGCTAACTGGCTGCTGTTTATTTGGGCCATCAATAACGACCACCTTCTTGATGCCAGCTTAGGCTATTACATCAATCCCCTCATTAATGTGTTTTTAGGGCGTATTTTTCTTCAAGAAAGGTTGCGAACGCTGCAGAGAAGCGCTGTGATATTGGCTGTGGTTGGCGTAGCTATTTTGGTTATTTCATACGGTGAATTACCGTGGATTGCGCTGGTGTTAGCTTCTAGCTTTAGTGTTTATGGGCTTTTACGCAAGCAGGTAGCGGTAGACTCCTTACCTGGCTTGTTTATAGAGACCCTCATGCTATCTCCATTGGCGATAGGATATTGGATACTTTACGGGTCTGAATACAGTAACTTATTCAACAATAGCATCGATTTAAACGTGCTTATTTTCGCTGCGGGTATTGTTACCACCGCGCCTTTGCTGTGCTTTACCGCAGCGGCACGCCGAATTATGTATTCCACCCTAGGTTTCTTCCAATATATTGGCCCAACGCTTATGTTTATTTTAGCGGTTTACCTTTATGGCGAGCCGTTAGAAGAGGCACGACTCACCACCTTTGCATTTGTGTGGTTAGCGTTAGCGGTATTCAGTGCAGACTCTATATTTCACTTTCGCAGACAACGAATTGAGGCAAGAGTGCAGGTTAAGAAAATGCAGGATCAGGCTACGCAAGAGCAGGCAATGCAAGAACAGCGACGGTAACTTCGGTATTTAAAAAGGTTGGCTCTGCGCTCTATTCAAAAGCTAAATGCGCGGTTTTATCGAACATGACTTTGTTGCGACCGCTGTTTTTAGCAGCATAAAGCTGTTTGTCTGCATCACTGATGAGATTGTCTATTCGCTGTGTGGTGGTTCCGCTCATACCTATACTGCAGGTAATATGAGTGGTGGTTTTTGGTAGCTCAATAGCTTCAGCTTCTACCACCTTTCTAAAATCGTCAAGCCGCTCATAAGCCTCACTAAAGGGCGTGTCTGGTAGGTAAATACAAAACTCTTCACCGCCGAATCTAGAAATAATTTCATCTGGAAAGTAGAACTCTATCAATGCGGCAACTGCCTTAAGCACGGCATCACCCGCATCGTGGCCGTGGGTATCGTTGATAGACTTAAAGAAATCAAGATCGATAAGTGCCAATGCGTGCTCATCTGAAAGCTGCTGATGCTGCATAGTAACGGTATAAAAGAAATGTCTTCTATTTGGTAAACCCGTCAAATAGTCGGTATTTGCAGCGCGTCTAATGGCTTCAACACTCTCAATGTATTCCACGTTTTGCATAACCCGGCACAAAAACTCTTCGTGGCAATAGGGTATCCTCAAAAAGTCATTTGCTCCGCTTTTGATAAAGTGCGCTGACATTAGCATACCTTGGCCGCCAGCAATGCCCATTATAGCCAGTTGCTCTTTTGAAAATGCTTTTCGCAAACTCGCCACAAATACCGTGCCCGACATATCGGGAAGCGTGTTGTCTGTAATAACCAATCTAATATGCTTGTGGTCGGAAAGGGCACTCATGGCTTCACTTGCTGTAATGCACTCATAAACAACGAAGTTGTGGCGTTCAAGCAGGGAAAGCGTTCGGGTCCGCTGTACCCTGTTGGTACTTACAACCACAACGCCAGTAGATTTGTTTTTCTCAAGCCTTGCTATAAGGCGGATGAGATAATCGTAATTTTGCGCGTTCTCTTTGGGAATATAGTCGACAACGTCCCGCTCGAGCACTTTGTCTCGAATGAGCGTGTCTAAACTTTCCGTGGTGGCAATAGTAGGAATGTATGCGTTAATGGCAAAGTCGATAGCTTCGCCCTTCGGTGCGTCTGGCAAAGAATAAGCAATAATAGCGCATAAGAAAGTTTCGGGTGTGTTTTGTGCGAAACGAGCGCGCCCTTCCATAAGCGAGGTAGCACCGACAGGGGTTAAGCCTGCACGCCTCACCAGCCTCGATATAATTTCAAGGTTGTTATCGCCATTTTCAATGACCAGCACATGTTGCTGCATATAATCCAACTTAGATACAGGCTACCTTGCCGTGTTAGTACTACGCTTTATCCAGTTTTGCGTAGGCGAGAACCAGCCACTTACTGCCAAATTCATCAAAGTTGACTTGCACGCGCGCGTGCTCACCGCTGCCTTCATAATTCAGCACAATACCCTCACCAAACTTGCGATGCACCACACGTTCGCCCAACTTAAAGCCGGTTTCTTCAAATGACGCATGAGACGTCATTGGGCTAAATCTGTTGTGCACGGGGCGCGATATCGTCGACTTTAGCCGAACTTCTTCAATGCAATCATCGGGCATTTCACGAATAAAGCGCGACGCTGTATGGTATTTGTCTTGACCATATAATCTACGACTTTCGGCATAAGTGATATACAACTTTTGCATAGCCCGAGTCATACCAACATAGCAGAGACGACGCTCTTCTTCCATTCTGCCTGGTTCATCATTGGTCATTTGACTGGGGAACATGCCTTCTTCTACACCCGCTAAAAACACGAGCGGAAACTCGAGGCCTTTCGCTGTGTGTATGGTCATCATTTGCACCGCATCCTGGTCTTTATCGGCTTGTGTATCGCCCGCTTCCAACGATGCATGAGCTAAAAACGCTGCTAGCGGCGTCATTTCTTCAGCTTCATCGGGCACAATAAAGGTTTTACATGCGGTAACCAGTTCTTCTAAGTTTTCCAGGCGCGCTTGGGCTTTTTCACCGCGTTCAGACTGATACATAGCGTAGAGCCCAGACTGGCGTATTGCTTTATCTGCTTGTTGTTCAAGGGGGTCATCAACCGTTGATTGCTCAAGCTCTGTCACTAGCAACACAAAACTTTGAATGGCGTTAAGGGCACGACCTTTCAAACTGGCTTCGTTAATAAGTAGCTGGCTAGCCTGCCACATGGAACAGTTGTGAGAGCGTGCGGTCTCGCGAATTTGCGACAGCGTTTTTTCGCCAATACCGCGACTTGGTGTATTCACTACGCGCTCGAAAGCCGCGTCATCGTGAGGGTGGCTAACCATGCGCATATAGCCAAGTGCATCTCTAATTTCTTGGCGCTCGAAGAATCGTAGACCACCGTAAATACGATACGCCAAACCCTCGTGAAGTAACGCTTCTTCTAAAACACGAGATTGTGCGTTGTTTCTATATAAAATGGCGGTATCACTTAGCGCATGGCCCTGATTTAGCCAATCTTTAATTTTCGATACGATAAAACGGGCTTCATCTAGTTCGTTAAACCCCGCGTACACCGAGATAGGTTCGCCCTGCTTATCTTCTGTCCACAACTCTTTACCTAAACGACCAGTATTGTTGTCGATTACCGTGTTGGCTGCTTTTAAAATGTTGCCGGTGGAACGATAATTCTGTTCTAAGCGAATGGTGGCAGGTGATTCGAAGTCTTTTAAGAAGTGCTGAATGTTGTCTACGTTAGCGCCACGCCAGCCGTAAATCGATTGGTCGTCGTCGCCAACAATCATAATATTGTTATTATCGCCGCTGCACAGCATGCGCAGCCAGGCGTATTGAATGTTGTTGGTATCTTGGAATTCGTCTACCAACACAGCTCGAAATCGACGTTGGTAATGCGCTAGCACTTCTGGATTTTTCGCCCATAGTTCGTGGGCACGAAGCAATAGTTCAGCAAAGTCTACCAGGCCAGAGCGGTCACAGGCGTCTTGATAAGCGGTATACACTTCACGCATGGTTTTCTGAATATGATCGCCATGGGTTTCAATGTGTTGCGGGCGCAAGCCTTCGTCTTTATTGCCGTTTATGTACCACTGAATTTGACGGGGCGGATAATGCTTTTCGTCTAAGTTCATGGCTTTTAGTATGCGGCGGATAAGGCGGTACTGGTCGTCTGAATCGATAATTTGAAAATTTTCAGGTAATTTCGCTTCAGCGTGATGGGCTCGTAATAAGCGATGTGCCAAGCCGTGGAAGGTGCCAATCCACATGTTGTGCAAGCTTCGGCCCATTAACGACTCTATTCGTCCGCGCATTTCTTTTGCGGCTTTATTCGTAAAGGTTACGGCTAAAATTGAGAAGGGGGCGATATTTTCGACTTCCATAAGCCATGCAATGCGATGCACCAATACCCGTGTTTTGCCACTTCCGGCGCCGGCCAAAACAAGCGCGTTTGAAAGTGGTGCTGCTACAGCCTCACGCTGTTTGTCGTTTAGCTCATCTAGCAGTCTGGATACATCCATAGTGTGGCACCTGTTATCTTTTTTTATATACAAATTAAACGCGCCGCTATTATGCCAGCTGCCTGTTAATTTATACAGTCCAGTTTTGCGCGTTTAAAATGCAGTTTTAAGTGTTCTTAAATGGAATAACTAATACGAAATTGTTTAGCTTTGTTGATCGAAAAAACTTCACCTTGGGTACTAGTGTTATATTGATATTCTGTTATCTCAGGTAAACTCTGAGTCCTACACTCGGTTCTTCAAACGTTTTGCGCTTTTAGGCAAAGACAATCGTTTATGACGTCTGCGATATACACCAACAGGAAATGCCATGACTTCTCTTTCTATGCCCATCGATTTTTGGTCAACCTTGAAACAAGAAGCAAAAGTAGTCGCTGATAACGAACCCTTGTTATCGAGCTATGTTCACGCCAGTGTATTGGCCCATCATAACTTTGAGTCGTGCTTAAGTTTTATTTTATCTAACAAAATGGCCGACGATGTTATGCCTGCATTAGCTATTCGTGAGGTGTTTGACGAGGCTTATTTGTTAGAGCCTGGCATTAGCGAGGCAGCAATGGCAGATATTTTAGCGATAAAAGCTCGCGACGCTGCTGTTGATGACTATCTTACGCCATTGCTCCATTTTAAAGGTTTTCACGCGGTGCAGGTTCACCGAATGGCACATTATTTGTGGATGCATAATCGTCACCAGCTGGCGCTTTTCCTTCAAAGCCGTAACTCGGCAAGCTTCAGCGTGGACATCCATCCGGCTGCACAAATTGGTAAAGGCGTTATGTTCGACCACGCCACCGGCATTGTTGTAGGTGAAACAGCTGTGATAGAAGACAATGTGTCACTTCTTCAAAGCGTGACACTAGGCGGTACGGGTAACGAGTCTGGCGACCGCCACCCTAAAATTCGACAGGGTGTGCTAGTGGGCGCTGGTGCAAAAATACTGGGTAATATTGAAATTGGCGAGGGGTCTAAAGTAGGCGCCGGCAGTGTGGTGCTAAATAACGTTCCGCCCCACGTTACCGTAGTAGGTGTACCGGCAAAAGTAGTAGGTCGGCCCATTTGCCAAAACCCTTGCGAGTCTATGCAGCAAAATGTGCTAGAAGACAATGCTTAAAGAGGACAACGTCTAAAGAAGACAACACCTAAAGAGGCAAACGCTTAACACCTATCTTATGCTGATCTGGCATTATCCCATTAGCGCCGCTGTTTGTTATTCACAGAAATAAGCGAGGTCAGATAAACTGCTTAGCGCAACGTGAGGCAGTACCGACACCGGCTCATTGTGTAAATCCATGGGCCGATTACAGGCGAACCAAGCGGCTTGGAAGTTTGCGTTCACTGCGCCCATCACATCCTTAACAAGATTATCTCCCACATGTAAAATATGGCTGGCTGGTAGTTCTAATAGTGCTGCTGCCTCGTTAAACATGCCTACTGCCGGCTTCATAGGGCGTGTCAGGCTTGCGTGCAAGATAGTGTCAAAATAGGGCGTAATCCCTATTTTATCCGCATCAACATTGCCATTGGTTATGCCAATAAGCGGCATGCGTGTGCTTAGGTGTTGAAGAATTTGGTGCACATCTGGCGCTAGCGTCAAATTGCTTCGCGCATCATAAAAACAGTTAAAACAGGCCTCTACTTCCTGCTTGAGCTGACTGTTGTGACTGTCATCGTTAGCTATTTCAACACAAAGTGTACTTGAGTCTTTGCCTGACAGCGCTGCAGTAAGTATAACTTTGCGCAGTTGCCCCATGTCAGATGCCAAGCGAGGGTCTAGTCTAATTGCGGCACGTTTTAAATTAAACCAGTCACGGGGTGAAAGCGTGGCCGCATGAGGGTGGTGCTCGGCTAAGTGAGCAGCTAACGCGGCCTCAGCCTGTCTTATAACCGGTTCATTATCGTAAAGCGTATCGTCAAGATCGAAGGTCATGGCCTTCACCTTGTTAACGGGTTTAAAAAACTGCATAAACTGGCTAGCCTTAATATTGTGTGTTTATTTGTCGTTTTTACTTTTATGTGCACGGGGGTGGGCAGCGTCGTAAACATTCGCAAGATGCTGAAAGTCGAGATGCGTATAAACCTGTGTAGTAGATAAATTTGCGTGCCCTAGCAACTCTTGAACGGCTCGTAAGTCACCGCTTGACTCTAGTACGTGGGTAGCAAAGGAATGGCGCAGTTTGTGAGGGCTGACTTTCTGCGAAATTGATTGGGTTTGTGCCATTTTATCCAGTCTGTTTGCAACCTGCCGATTTGATATCCGGGTTTTGCGTTTGCTTACGAACACGGCACTTTCATAAGGAGATGCATAGGCTGGCCTAGCCTTTAACCAGGCATTAAGTGCTTTTTGTGCGTGTCTACCAAGTGGGAGTATTCTCTGCTTACTGCCTTTGCCCGTTACCCTAATCGTACCGTCTTTTAGGCAGTCGGCAAGGTCAAGCCCTGTCAACTCATTCAACCGCAATCCACAGCCGTACATTAACTCAAACATGGCGTTGTCGCGCAGTTGCATGCCCTCGTCATCTTCACTGCCTGTTTGTGCGCCGAGCAACTGCTGCATTTCATCCACACTAAGTTGTTTAGGTAAAGGCTTGCCTTGCTTGGGTGCCTGAATACCTTCTAATGGGTTGCTGAAAAGCTGCTGATGCTCAATAAGGTAGTGGCAAAATGTGCGCAGTGCTGAAAGGCGAAGGGCAATACTTCGCGCGCTGTGTCCCGACATTTTTCCGTCGGCCATCACACGTTTTATGTCGCTAGGCGTTAGCCCAGACCATTCGTGCAGATTCAATAGTTTGGCTACTTCGGTTAGCTGGCGGCTGTAATTTTTAACCGTATGGTCGGAGAGTCCGCGCTCTACCTGCAAATGCAATAAAAATTTATCAAGCCAGTGTTGGCATGCGTCACTGATTAGGTTTTGAGAAGAGTTTTGCGATGCGTCGTGAGACACAGAAATTAGTACCCCATCATGTCGGGTAAGATAATGTTGAGTACCTGCTGTAGCTGCTGAAGTAATAGCGTGTCCATATCAGGCGTGAAATGACTGGCGTCGCTGCTGCTTATTCCTAAAATGCCAAGGTCGCGGTTATCACCAAGAATCATCAGAGCCACTGACTCTGCGCTACTTTCTCCAAACAACAATTGACGCTCGTGCTGCGAAAGACGTCCGAAAAAAAAGTTAGACTGTTTAAACCGCTTTTCGGTAAATAGTCGCTGTTGTAATTCGGGGATCGCATGGGGGCCTTTAAAGCTTTTGATGACCGCTGAAGATAGCTGCAAACGCTCTTGCAAGACATCCTCAAGAGTAAACTGAACCTCGGCAACGCTTTCACAGCGCAGAAGTTGAACGTTTAGGTCTGTGTAAACGCGGTATATTTTTTCGTTTTGTTTGGCGATAGACACCAATTGGTTGAGCTTGAGGTTAAGCTGACGCACTTTTTTTCTCAGTTGCTCACCCTGAATTTCAACTAACGACACACTGCCTTTCTGCTCGTGTGGAACCTTTATCTTTTCAAGGAGTTCTGGATATTGCACGAAAAGCTCGGGGTTTTCTAACAAGTAATCGCGCACCTGCGCTGGAGTAAGCGCCGAGGTGTCGGTAAAGGGCTCAATAATTTGAGTTGCGTTAGATTGCCCGAGTAATTCGCTCATATTGTAATTTGTCCGTCGTATACGTGTTCAGCAGGCCCTGTCATTTTCATCACGCTATCTGGCCCGGGCCAGCGAATTCGCAAGCTGCCGCCAGGCAAATCTACCCGCACATCTTTTCCTAATTTACCTTGTATTTGGCCAATTGCAACTGCCGCGCACGCGCCGCTGCCACAGGCCAGAGTCTCTCCCGAGCCGCGCTCAAATACACGAAGCTTAATGTGTGATTCGTTGATAACCTGCATAAAGCCAACATTAACGCCTTCTGGAAAGCGCTCATGCTTCTCCACCGCTGGGCCAATCTCGTGAACTAGCGCAGTATCGACATCGTCCACTTCCATTACGCAGTGGGGGTTGCCCATAGAGGCGGCACCAATAAACAAGGTTTTATCGCCCAAGCGCAAAATATAGGTATTTTCTTGCTTGTTGGCTTTAAGGGGCACAGAGGCGGGTTCGAACATAGGCTTGCCCATATTCACAGTAACCTGGCCATCTTTCTCAAGATACAGCACCATTTTTCCGGCTTTTGTGCTTACCACAATTTTATTGCGACTGATGAGCCCGTGTTGTTTCACAAATCGCGCGAAACAACGAGCGCCGTTGCCACACTGTTCCACTTCCGCCCCATCGGCATTAAAAATGCGATAGTGAAAGTCTTGCTCTGGGTCATAAGGTGGCTCAACCATCAGTAATTGGTCGAAACCAATGCCAAAATTCCGGTCGGCCAGCTGTTTTATTTTATCTTTTGAGAAAAATACATTTTGGGTAACGTTATCAATAACCATGAAATCGTTGCCCAAACCGTGCATTTTAGAAAATTGAACCTGCATTAACGGTGCGTCTTAATCTTATATTTGTCTCTAGTTTACGGAAGTTTGTGCTCACCTTTCCAGAGATCTTTTTGAATTTCTCGCTCGCGTACAACGATAGCCGTTTCACCATCGGCCATAATCTCGGCTGGGCGACAGCGACTGTTGTAGTTTGAGGCCATAACAAAACCATAGGCGCCCGCGCTGCGAACTGCCAGTAAATCGGTAGGTTTTATGGCAAGCGTTCTATCTTTACCGATAAAGTCACCGGTTTCGCACACCGGGCCAACGACATCATATGTGTTAGGTTCGGCGTCGCTGTGCTCTTGTACGGGAATAATGTTTTGCCATGCTGAATACAAAGCAGGGCGAAGTAAATCGTTCATCGCAGCGTCTACAATGGCGAAACTTTTTTCTTCGCCTTGTTTGATAAACTCAACTTCAGTAACCAATATGCCTGCATTCGCAGCAATGGCACGACCTGGTTCGAGAATGAGTTTTAACGACTCGCGGCCTACCATTTTTTCGGCCATGGCTGCAGCATACGCTCTGGGGTGAGGGGGTTCTTCATCGTTATAAGTAACGCCTAAACCACCGCCCACATCGAGATGTTCGATAATAATATTGCGCTCGGCAAGCTCGTCTATGAGCACAAGCAGGCGCTCTAATGCATCAACAAATGGACCAATTTCAGTTAGCTGAGAGCCTATGTGACAGTCCATGCCCACTACATTAAGGTTGGGCAATGAGGCCGCTAATTCGTAGGTGGCCAGTGCATTTTCTCGCGCAATACCAAATTTGTTTGCCTTCAGCCCGGTAGAAATATAAGGGTGAGTTTTTGCATCGACATCAGGATTAATGCGAAGTGAAATAGGAGCTTTAACGCCTAACTCACCGGCCACTTCGTTTATGCGATGTAATTCAGGCTCTGACTCTACGTTAAAGCACATTATACCCTGCTGCAGTGCATATCGTATTTCGTCATGCTTTTTGCCTACGCCTGAAAAGACAACCTTGTTGGCGCTGCCTCCGGCTTCAATAACTCTGGCCAGTTCGCCAGCAGAAACAATATCAAAACCGGAACCAAGTTTTGCCAATACACTTAATACGCCTATGTTTGAGTTAGCTTTAACGGCATAGCAAATGAGGTGTGGGTGGTCGCCTATAGCATCGTTAAATGCATGCCAATGACGCTCTAGTGTTGCCCGTGAATAAATATAAACTGGTGTGCCGTGCTCGGCTGCAATGTCGGAAACGGCAACGTCTTCAGCGAAAAGCTGACCTTGCTTGTAGGCAAAGTAATCCACTAGTTAGTCTCTCCAGATATAGAGGCAGGTGCAGTACTTTTTGTGTTGGGCCCTTGCTCAGAATCGCCTTGGGTGGCGCTTGAGGGCGGGGGCGAATTTTGCGTTGGGGCGTCTGGAATGTACAGCGCTCCTTTATAACCACAACCGCTTAATGCAGTAAGGGTAAGCAGAAAAACAGCCAACTTATTAAGCACAGAAAATCCCGCAATGAATACGATAAATGCCGCTATCATCGCATTGCGGTATTAAATTGCAAGAGACAATAAACGTTCTCGCGTTTTATCTCCGTATTGGACGTGTTTCCATAGGGTTTCACACAGGGTTTTGGTGTCTGAATAGTTACCTTGCTTTATCCAGTCTATAAGCAAGTTGGCGTTATCTGGAAAGGTTATAGGCTCATTTTCAGGCGAGGATAACCATTCTTCAAGTACGTCGGTGTCTAGCTGAAATAATGGCTGGCACAATTTGAGGCTATCAAGCATAAATACATTGGATAGTTGTTCGAACTGCCCATGGAGAGGCTTTATCAATAGCTTTTTACCTAACTGCAACGCTTCGCTTGATAACTCAAACCCGCCGTTGGCTACAACACCTCCACAGCTTTGCAACGCTCTATGAAAGTGGACTTTTGATGTGGGATTCCACTGTATATGCCCTTCAGTACTGGCTTGTTCAATATCAGGGTGAAAACAAACAAAGGTTTGGTCGGCCAGTGGCTCTAGCATATCTCTAATATCATCGATGTTTTCAAAAGGCAGATAAACCAGAATATGATTAGATTTGCTGTGCGATATCGCCTTATCAACAACGAAAGGCGGAATGATGGGCTGGTTGAAATGATACCAATGTACGCCAATTTTGTGTTTTGTTGGTGCAAATGTTGCCATTAGTGCGGTGTCGAACATCGAGTTGCCGCTTTTGGGCACATTATAAGCAAATGCTGCCTGGTGACTTATTGATATCGAAGGCAAGCCCTGGCGTTTTGCGGCCCATGCAGTAACAGGTTCGAAGTCGTTGATCAGCAAATCATATTGACTGGTGTTGAAGCGTTTAACATCGCCGATAAACTGACGGATGTTGGCTTGCTTAACCGTATCCCATTTTCTGACTTTGCCGTCTTTGTAGATAAAACTTAAACCCGTTAGCGTTTGGTAGTTACCAAAAACTTCCATATCGAAATAGCGCTCGGGTGCTCTACCCGAAAAGACAAAATCGACATCTATGTCGTTTCGTTGTGCAAATGCTGCAGCCATGATCCGCGCTCGGGCAATATGACCATTGCCGGTGCCCTGCACACCATAAAGTAGTTTCATATTATACCAATATTGTCGTGCTTAAGAATGCTATCGCAACACCAAGCAAGGCTCCTGCAACAACATCTGATGGATAATGCACACCAAGGAGCACTCTCGATAAACCAATAAGCGCAGCCCAACTGTAAACCAGTACAGAAAATGACGGATAAAAATGCGCAACGATACTGGCCATGAGCCAGGCTGCCGCAGTGTGCCCAGAAGGAAGAGAAAATTTGTCTGAGGGCGTAATATGTGCACTAAAGTTGGTTAAGAAATCGCAGGGGCGAGGGCGTTTAAAGGTTTTTTTCAGCAATACATAAATAGGAAGCTCTAGGGCGTATGCCATTAGCGCGGTGTACAAAAATATCTCACCGTGTTGGGGCTCAAATGCCCACAGCAGCGCACCAATAACAAGATATAAATAACCATCGCCGGTTTTAGATAGCCATACAATAGCGCGACAGTCTCTTTTTTGAGTCAGTCTATATAGCCGGTAAAATAAGTCTGTATCGTATTTAGTCAAGGATTTCATGGGTTAGACCCTGTCCTCTATTGGTTACTTATCGAACACGTTAAAGGGCTTCTGTGACTGATGGGTGACAGAAAGAAGAAACATTTCTTACAATGTGAGGCTGGTAGGCTTGAGATGTTTTTCGTATCACCTGACCACTTTTAAAGTGTAGCTGCTCACATTAAGGCGATATATGTAAAGCAATTTGCGTGCTCATTTTGGTTTAGAAGCGGTTCCGGGTAGAGCTTTAATCAATTTGTTACTGGTCTTTCAGTTTGCGTACAGTGAAATGCAAATAATGAGCGAAAAGAATTTAATCAAACCGACTAAAACAAGCATTTTCAACGCTAAAATTAGTGCTATGCTAGAGAGATAGAGCACCATATGAATATTCATCCGAATACTCAATTAAACAAACTAACCTAAGGCAGGGCCATGGAATACAACACTTCAGAATTATGCGACTTGTTTGCAGACAGCGTGGATGTGGTAGATCCTATTTTTGCGAGCTTTGGTGGGCGATATTCCTTTGGCGGTGAAATTACAACGATTAAGTGTTTTGAAGATAGAGGCTTAGTCGACCGCGTGCTTGCTCAACCTGGTGGTGGAAAAGTACTGCTCATCGATGGCGGTGGCTCTACGCGCAGGGCTCTGTTTGATGCAACTTCTGCACAAATTGCTATCGATAACGATTGGGAAGGTGTGGTGTGTTACGGCAGTGTACGAGAGATTGATAGCCTAGCCGAGCTGGATATAGGTGTATTAGCGGTGGCTGCTATTCCGGTAAACGCAGACTCAGAAAGCATTGGTGATGTAGATATTCCGGTTAATTTTGGCGGTGTTACTTTTTTGCCAGAAGATCATCTCTATGCAGATAGCACAGGGGTTATTCTGTCGCCAGAACCGCTAGATTTGGACTAGGTCAACACGCACAAGCGCTATTGGTTCGGTGGCCTCGATTCATTTAGTTCGTTTCATTTAGTTTGATTAGACAATCGATGAGTGCAGAGCGCCGCGACTATTACGACTACAGAGAAAAAGACCCTATTTAAGCGTGCTAAATAGGGTCTTTTTTGTGCGATTTATTTGCTGCTCTCAAACACTTCATTAAGATACATGGCCATACGTATTCCAGCCATTTGTAAGCGGCGTTTTGCTGTTGGCAAATGATTATAGAGGTAGTCGTAGCTCATTTTGTTAGCGTCTTCAGGGTATATGGTGTCGCGAATGCTTGCGCTTTCTTCTATCCATACATAGGGGTCGGTTGATGCCCAATTGCGAATATCCTCAGCGGTAATTTTTTCAGTTAGCCACGCGGTCCACTCGGTATAAGACAGGGCGCGCTGATCTAACATTTGCGAATCCCACACTCTATGCAAATTAGAGTCTTGCCAGAAGAAGCGAACTTTCACATCGTTTCCACCGCGATCTGTACCATTACCAGCATGAAGCGGCTGATGTAAATCACCAATTATATGAACGATGAATCTCAGCGCTAAACGCTTTTCATCGTTGCTGGCAGTGTCGCTTTTCAAGGTTTTTGTAAACTCGGCTAACGCGCTAAATGCGTCTCCCTGAGATGGTGCACCGACTTCCACATAGGTTTTTCCTTCAGGCACCGTGACATAGTGCCAAGGGTTAGCGGTTTTCTGCCAAAACTCACTGGGGTTAGAGCGCATTTCATCGGCGTGGGTAGACGCTTCGGCTAACGAGCCATTAGGCAGTAACTCCATAAGTGCAGCTTGAGAAAGGGGGCTTAAATATTGCTCTGCAATAGCACCCGTTACACGGTGGCCAGTTTGTCCCCACCCAAATGCCGGCGTGGCCACACACATTGTTAACAGTGCACTTAATGCCACTGCGCAAGTCCTATTTGCTAATGCAAACATAGTTATTCCTCTGAATGTTTTGATGATTGGTAGCCCCAGCGAGCCACCAATGATTGTTCTATACCTAAATGATCTAATATGCGCGCCACAACAAAATCCACCAAGTCATCAATGGTTTTCGGGTTGTGATAGAAACCCGGCGCTGCTGGCATTATTGTGGCACCCATTTGTGACAGTTTTAACATATTTTCTAGATGAATAGAGGATAGCGGCATTTCCCGAGGAACTAGAATAAGTTGTCCACGTTCTTTTAACACTACATCAGCGGCCCGTTCTATAAGATTGTCACTAGCGCCTACGGATATGGCTGAAAGCGTACCCGTGGAACAGGGGCATACCACCATTTTAGCTGGAGCAGCAGAGCCTGACGCAACAGGCGAAAACCACTCTTCTTTGCCAAATACTTTAATTTGGTCTGGTTTACCGCCACAGTGCTCAGTAAAAAAAGCTGCAGCATCTTCCGGGCGTGAGGGGATTTTGACATTTTCTTCGGTGGCAAACACTACTTTGGCCGCCGATGAAATCAGCACATAAACCTGATAATCAGCTTTTACCAAAGACTGTAAAAGTGTTAATGCATATGGGGCACCCGAAGCGCCGGTAATAGCAAGTGTGACTTGCTTGTCATGTTTCATGTTTTTGCCCTGTTATGATTTTTTATTAAGCGCATGAAGTAGACGCTCATGAATACCTTCAAAGCCACCATTACTCATCACCAGAATATGATCGCCTGGCTGTGCTACGGTGATAAGAGATTGAACGATCTGTTCTACCTCATTAAAACACTGTGAGGGAACTTCACTTTGTGTGGCAGCATCGGTTAGCGACCAGCCCATTGCTTTGGGTTCGTATAGAAAAACATGGTCGGCTTGCTGCCATGAGTTTGCCAACGTATCTTTATGAATGCCCATTTTCATAGTATTAGAGCGAGGCTCTAATACGGCCAAAATGCGTTGATTACCTACTTTATTGCGAAGCCCCTCAAGGGTTGTGGCTATCGCTGTGGGGTGATGCGCAAAATCGTCGTAAACCGTAATATCATTAACCACACCTTTTACTTCCATACGGCGCTTCACATTTTTAAAGTGAGCAAGCGCTTCAATAGCATCATTTAGAGCTACGCCTGCATGATGCGCGGCAGCAATAGCCATTAGGGCATTGTCGACATTGTGTTTGCCCAGAAGCGACCACGAAACTCGGCCTGCTACAACACCGTTATGAATAACATCAAACACGCTTCCATCTTTGTTAACGAGTTCGCTATCCCACTGTTTACCCAGACACTGACGAGGTGTCCAACAGCCTTGCTGTAAGGTGTCTTCAATAGCGGGGATGTTTGAAGGACTCAGTATTAAGCCATTTTCCGGCACCATTCTCACCAAGTGATGGAACTGTGTTTGTATGGCAGCCAGGTTAGGAAAAATATCTGCATGGTCAAACTCAAGGTTGTTGATAACCAGAGTTTTTGGGCGGTAATGCACAAATTTAGAGCGCTTATCAAAAAAGGCACTGTCGTACTCATCAGCTTCGATAACAAAGAAGGGCCCCTCGCCAATACGCGCAGACACGCCGAAGTTTTCCGGTACGCCACCAATAAGGTATCCAGGTTTCAGCCCAGCATATTCTAAAATCCAAGCAACCATGCTGCTGGTAGTAGTTTTGCCGTGGGTGCCAGATAGACCGATAACCCATCTGTCTTTTAATAAATTATCAAGCAGCCACTGGGGGCCGCTGGTGTAGGGTAAGTTACGGTTTAATACATACTCTACCGCTGGGTTACCGCGGGAGAGCGCATTACCAATAATCACAATGTCAGGGATTGGCGCAAACTGACTTTCATCAAACCCTTGGGTTAATTCTATTCCTAGAGCTTCTAGTTGCGTACTCATAGGTGGATAAACATTGGTATCTGAGCCTGTCACCTTGTGGCCCAGTGACTTTGCAATAGCGGCAATACCGCCCATAAAGCTGCCGCAGATACCTAATATATGTACGTGCATAGCGCGTTCTCGTCATTATTATCTATTACGACGTACTTTATCAGAACCGCCATAAAGATGGATAACTCAATTTCTTTAGTAAAGGAAACAGGCGCGTTGTACCAAGCAAAGTTTTTGGGCAAAGTTTTTGAGACAGGCATGTTAAAAAGCTTTTCGAGACAGGCATAATTAGGAAGTTACGGAGACAGTCACAACAAGTTACAGAGACAGTCACAAAATTTTTAAGAAGAAAGTTATGATGACAGTCATGATAAAGAGAAACTGGTATGGTGACTGTCTCGATAAGAAATTTGGTATGGTGTGTGAATGTTTTTGTAAGTTGAAAGGCAACCGTGTTCTATTTCTGTGTGAACATGGTTACAATTAAAACGATGTCACATTCTCCACATTGAACTTGCAAGTTCCCTTCTATAAGGCCGCATATTGGCTTTATAAGGTTGCTTCTACAACGGGTGATAATGACTCAGCCTCACGTTATCCATGATGGAAGACGACAAAAATAAGTAATAAATAGTAACAAGCAGTAAGCCAGTGATAAAACTGTGCGTCTTGTGACGATAAACCCTACACTCAAATAAAGGCCTATAATAAATGAAACGCTTAAACTCTCAGTTGCAACAAGACGGTGCACCGCTTGAGCTAATCCTGCTCATTCGAACCCTGTTGGCAGGTTGTAAAGAAATTTCATTCCGTGTGAGTCAAGGAGCGCTAGCTGGCGTTCTTGGTTCTACGCTTTCAGAAAATGTGCAGGGTGAAACTCAAAAGAAGCTCGACGTTATCTCTAACCATATTTTAAAAGATACATTAAGAGAGTCTGGCTACGTTAAAGCAATATCCTCTGAAGAAGAAGACGATGTAGTACCCTGTAACCCAGAAGGGAAATACCTTGTTAGCTTCGACCCTCTAGATGGCTCATCGAATACTGAAATTAACAGTTTAATCGGCACAATTTTTTCCATTACTCACGCGCCCCAGTGGATGGAGCCCAACGACCCATCTGCTTTTCTTCAGCCCGGCACGCAAATGGTGGCCGCAGGCTACGTACTTTACGGGCCATCTACCATGCTTGCGCTTACTACTGGCCGCGGAACGCATATATACACGCTAGATAAAACCCACGGTGGTTTTCTATTAACCCATCCAAACATTGAAGTGCCAGCGCAAACCTCTGAATTCTCAATCAATGCGTCTAATCAACGTCATTGGGAACCTTCAATGCAAGCTTATATTGCCGACCTACTAGCGGGTAAAGACGGTCCTCGTGGCAAAAATTACAACATGCGTTGGGTAGCTGCCATGGTTGGCGATATTCATAGACTACTGTGTCGAGGCGGGATATTTATGTACCCTTTCGATAACCGCGACCCGTCTAAACCTGGCAAGTTGCGTTTGCTTTATGAAGCGAACCCCATGGCTTTTCTTATGGAGCAGGCAGGTGGTAAAGCCGAAACAGGTAACGGCCGCATACTAGAAGTTATGCCAGAAGAAATACATCAGCGCGTTCCATGCATTATTGGGTCGAGTGAAGAAGTGGAAATGTGTGTGAGTTACGCTGAAAAAGCGAAATAGTTGACAAAAAAGCGGCAAAATAGCTTAGTTTGTTGAGACATCAGTCTTAAACCATTTTTATTTTGCTGCTGTCGCCGTATACTTACGGGCAAAATTTTTAATCTATTACTGTAAGGACAATAGAATGAGCTTGAGCGCAGTTCCTGCTGGCAAAAATCTGCCTGAAGAAGTAAATGTAATTATCGAGATCCCAGCCCATGCTGACCCGGTAAAATACGAAGTAGATAAAGACACTGGTGCTTTATACGTAGATCGCTTTATGGCTACTTGTATGCATTATCCAACCAATTATGGTTATGTTAACAACACTTTGTCTGAAGATGGCGACCCTGTTGATGTTTTGGTAATGACGCCGTTCCCTCTTCTAGCGGGTTCAGTAATTAAGTGCCGTCCTGTTGGCGTGCTTAACATGACCGATGAGTCGGGTAAAGATGCGAAAGTGCTTGCTGTTCCAATCGACAAGCTTTCTACAATTTACCGTGATGTGAAAGAGTTGGCAGACGTTCCACCGTTGCTACTTAAGCAAATTGAACACTTCTTCGAGCACTACAAAGATTTAGAGCCAGGAAAATGGGTTAAAATTGACGGGTGGGACGACGCAGCAGCCGCAAAAGCTGAAATTGTCTCAAGCGTTGAGCGTTTCGAAGCAGAATAATTCACTGATTGTGAAATTAGTGCTAAAACGGGCTGGTGATTACCAGCCCGTTTTATTTTCAGGGGAGAACAATGGTTACTTCAAAAATTAAGTCATTTCTTGCGCTATGTATATTAACAGCCAGTGTTCTATTGTCTGCTTTTTCAGTGCAGGCAGAAAGTGAACCCGTGGAAGTGTATTGGGAAGACTTAGTGCCGCCGGGTTTTAACGAGTTAGCGCCCCCTGCTGTTCAGCATAACGGTGAAATGAGTCAGCTTCAGCCTGATGCGCCAGTAGTAGAGAGCTATGACGGCAAGCGCGTTAAGATCCCGGGCTTTGTTGTTCCGCTTGAAGGCACCGCAGAGCTAACAACTGAGTTTTTATTGGTGCCTTATTTTGGCGCTTGCATACATGTTCCACCGCCAGCGTCCAATCAAATAGTGTACGTTAAATTTGAAAATGGCATTCCTATCGATAATATTTATGATGCTATATGGGTAACAGGGGAGTTATCTACTGATGGCTGGAAAGGCGATATCGCTTCAGTGGGTTATCGCCTAAAAGGTGAAGCTATCGAAGGGTTTTAGCCCTTCGATATTCTGCGATTAAATAACGAGTCAATCGCACTAACCCTGGGTATAAATGTGCTCAGCTCGATTAAACAAAAGCCATGACGTTAGAATATATTTATCGTTACTCTTTGGTATTTGCCCGCGGTGTGTATGGGTAAAGTACGCAGGAGCAATTACCATTCTTCCTGCTTTTGGCTTTACTGAACGGTTTTGATAATAAAAATCGGTTTCTCCGCCCTCATCCACATCATTAAGATAAAACATAAACAGCATAACTCGGTGCAGCGCATCGTTGTGCTGTAGTTGAGGATAGACTTCTGAATGCCAGTAAGGGTAACCGCCATTCCCTGCGGTGTAACGCTGTGCATTGACATCGCCCACGCGAAACAAGTAATTCACTAAATTAGCTAAGTTGGGTTTGCCCACTTCCTCAAAGTTCTCACCGGTAAGTTTAACCGGCTCACCTGTTTTCGGGTGTTTTACGGTAAGCCCTATTGGCCCTACTAACGCAAAATAGTACTTTTCAATATAGGCCACTAGTTGTTTACCGGTGTGCTGCATTACCTGCTGAAACAAATCTTGAAATTCGTTGTTACGGCTTATCGAAACATCGGTACTACGCTTTTTATCTAAATCAACACCGCCGCCAGTGCGGCCTTGGCTTAAATTAGGGCTGCTTTCGAATCGCTCTATTAGCTGAGTACATAACTCAGGCGATAAAACGTCATCGATTACTTCTATTAAATCGCTCATTGTACTTCCCTACGGCTGTCTCTACTTTCCAGAAATATCTTTATAATGAGATTGAAGCATTGCTTTAACATCATCTGGAATAGGCGCCGAACGCTGGGTTTTATAGTCAAAATTCACCATGGTGGTAACGCCCGTGGAACATAGCTTGTCGTCTTGCCATAGCTCTTGAAACACGTCGAATGCACTGTTGCCTAGACGGCTAATGTAGGTTTTTACGGTTACGGGTTTGCCGTAGAAGATTTGAGCTAAAAACTCAACTTTGTAACTAGCTAGGATAAGAGGCCAGTTCTGTAAATCGAGTTCGGGGGTAAACATACGAAAGATAGGCTCTCGGGCCGCTTCGAACCATGCTACCAAAGCGGTATTACTTACATGCTGCAGCGCGTCGGTCTCGCAGAAACGCACGTCGAACGACGTGACTAACGGAGTTTCAGTTGTCATAAAATAGGTAAGGCTTTGTTATTTATTTTTATAGCAATCTAGCATTGCCGCGAAAAATTTTACACCGCTTTTGTACTTCTTCTAATGAGACAGGCATGTTTGCAATGCCCGATCATTTCTATCAACACCGCTACTACCGAGACAGGCATGGCTAGACCGCTATCAAGACAGTTACGACTAAGCCGCTATTAGCCTAAGCCACCAAAAAAACTGTACCTCAATACACTTTCTTTAGGTGGTGTAGCACTCCAAACTGGTAGCAGCACAATTAAACGTCAGAATAGCTCGATGCCTAAAGCCCGAAAGTCTCAAATTAGCTTATCAGATACACCGTATTATCATTGTGTATCTCGCTGTGTTCGCCGCGCATTCTTATGTGGAACAGAGCACGGAAAAAGCTTCGAACACCGCCGCAAGTGGGTTGAAGACCGCATTCATGTATTAAGTGATGTATTTGCGATAGAAGTTTGTGCTTACGCGGTAATGAGTAACCATACCCATATCGTTCTGCATGTGAATAAAGAGAAAGCGATAGCGCTCTCGACAGAAGAGGTTATTGAGCGCTGGCATTCGCTGTACAGAGGAACCTTGTTAACGCAGCAATACGCCTCGCCCATGACACGAAAAGCGCTGAGTGAGGCGCAGCGAGACACTGTAGAGCGTACCGCGGGCGTGTGGCGAGCGCGCCTTTATGATATCAGTTGGTTTATGCGCGCACTCAATGAGTACATAGCTCGCGCGGCCAATAAAGAGGATGAATGTACAGGACATTTTTGGGAGGGAAGATTTAAATCCCAGGCGCTACTGGATGAGTCTGCACTAGCTGCCTGTATGGCCTACGTCGATTTAAACCCGGTACGCGCTAATGTGGCGAAAACGCCTGAAGCCTCAAACCATACCAGTATTCAATACCGAATTCGTGCTGCGAGGGTGGGTAAAACACCGAAACGACTTATGCCTTTTGCTGGTAAACCACAGCGAGATATGCAAAGTTGCTTACCTTTCACTCTTAGCGATTACCTTCAGCTTGTGGATACAACATGTCGATATATTCATCCAGCTAAACACGGCAAAGTAGAGAGCAATACGCCACACATTCAAGCGCGTCTTGGTATCGAGAATGAAAAATGGCTGACGTTAACTACCCAGTTTGAACACTGTTTCAAGCACGCTGCGGGAAAAGTGGTTCACCTCGAGCAGTACGCCCACAATCAACATCAACAGCGAGTGCACGGCCGACAAAACGCTATGCACCTCTTTGGCTAACTCCTTATTAATTGAAAAATTTTATAAATTTAATTAGCACCGCTGCTGACTTTCCACTGTAAGTGCTTCATCTCTCGCTACATATTTCGGCAAGTTTAATATAATCAAATCGATTGCATATTTAGCTAAGTAATTATGGCTTTTTTACACTTTTTGAGGAGGTTAGCTGCTTTATCAATTGTTACGCCTGTGTCTTTAATATGACTGTCTTATTAGTGGCGTATTTGGAATTCAGAGGTAGCTGCGAGGTTTGATTGTTTTTAGCATGTCTGTCTCAAAAGTATCTGCAATTTGAAAAATGCGCTTTACGATTTTAAATCGCTTATTTTTTTATGTTATTTGATAGCGTGACAGTCACTATAGTGTCTGAAGAAGAATACAATAGTCTAACAGGGGGCGGTAACTGATCCTCGTTTAACGGCAACGTGATTAACCTGTAAACAAAGCTAGAAAGGGCACTGGCTTTTCCTTACAATTCACGCCAAATTTCTTTTACGTAATAACTATGACTGCAATTGGGATTGATTACGGCACATCAAATTCTGAAGTGGTGTATTTTGATGGTGCCACCCATCAGCACATCAAACTTGACCCTCTAGATAAGAAGGGCAATAAAATTCGTTCGTCGGTATTTATTTACTTTGAAGACGAGCTGCCACCGCCGCCCGATGCCATGGTTGAAGCGAAAGTAGCTCAGTTGCAGCGCGTTATAAACGAGCAAATAGATAAAGCCAAAGACGGCTATTATTCGGCGAAAGATCCCAAAGAACAGGCTACGTATAATCAGCGCATTAATTCTCTGCGTGGCGACCTTCACAATAAGCCTGCTCTGCAACGTAAAGCTATTGCACAGCTAATGCATGCCATGTCCCTGGATGAAATTCCTCTGCTAAGACTGGTAGAGCACGGCAAGTTTGCTTTTGGTGAAGCTGGTTTTCGCCGATTTTTGAAAATGCCTGAAAAAGGGCGCTTAATTTACTCACCCAAAAACTTCTTGGGTGCGTCGCTAGATAGCGATCAAAAGAAAGCGTTTGTTGGAATTATCGCAAAACAGCTAAGCTACTTTAAGCAATGTGCTCAAGAGCAGCTAAATGCGAATATTGATGCGGCGGTTATTGGTCGCCCGGTTAAATTTCACGGCACGCGCGGTGAAGAAGGGAACATTCAAGCCATAGAAATTATGACGGAAGCCGCGAAAAAAGCTGGCTTTTCAACGGTAAACTTCTTGGACGAGCCTATTGCTGCGGCCTATAAGATTGAACAAACGTTGCCGCGTGATATCACAACTCTTATTGTTGATATCGGTGGCGGCACTACCGATATTTGCTGCATAAATCTCTCGCCAGAGCGCACTAATCAGTTAGATAGAAAGCAAGATGTGTTGTCGGTAACAGGACGACGCTTGGGAGGCATGGATTGCGATAAAAGCCTGGTGCTTAAAACGATTGCCCCTGAAATGGGTATGGGGCTGAAAATGATGAACGGCCTGCCCGTACCGCCAACCTACTTTTCTGATATGTGCGCGGTAGATAACATTCCTGCCTTAATGCGCTTCTTTTCTGATGATTATGGATTGGATATATCTCAAACTATGTCCGTCATAAAAGAGCCTGCACAATTAGAGCGCTTGCTTACTGTACAGGAAAACAAGCTGTCGGCTCGGGTAGTAAATTCTGCGCGTATGGCTAAAGAACTGCTGTCGAGTAAATCTCGAATAACTCTTCCTCTGCACTACATAGAAGATGAGTTTGGTGTGGATATAAGCCAAGAGGCTCTACAAAAAGCGTTAAAACCTTGGCTTGATAAGGTTAAGACCTTGGTTACCGAGTGTTTAGACAACACCGACGTAAAGCCAGAGGTGGTAATGATTACTGGCGGCATGAGTTTGTCGCCCATCGTGGTAGATGCGCTGTATGAAAACTTACTGACAGGGCTTCCACGCTTAGAAAACGATGCATTTAACTCAGTGTGTGAGGGGCTCGCTATTCAGGCGTCTAAGTTTTAATTAGTAAATAAGTGCCTGTCTGTACAGGCTAGTCTGCATACGCTATCAAAAAGATAGCTAAAAGTGACTGTCTCTATAGTCTCTCTAGCCACGACATAAAATGTGACTGTCTCAGTAATTTCTCTATCACTTAAAATAGGGGAAAGTAGCTAAAAGTGCCTGTCCAAGTATCTGCCCGTATTTAACTCCAACAATTTAGCGTGCTGTATATTTCACAGCACGCTCTTAATGCACAAGTATAAAGCTCGCTAGAAAAGTACTTGAGCCTGTATTTGAAGCAAGCGTGGAGGATTAATGCTTGAGAATATTGTTCTCTTTAAGATATATCGCGATGGCTTCTGGAGACTCAAAAGCGTTAAGCAGCATTTGCTGAGCATGCTGTTTTACACTGTTGTCTTCAGATGAAGAAAGTAAGTCATACCAGGTTTTAACTAAAGCCAGTGGTGGTGTTTGATTCATTTGTTGCTCCGGTAATATAAACTGCATATTAACAATCATCATCGTAACCTATGATGCGTTAAAATAAGCTCTGACCAGAATGCGTTAATGAGCGGCTAATACACACTAAAAAGCAGTGATGAATGTGTACTACCTGCTCATTAACTCTACGATTAGGCTTACTCGAGCAAGGGCTTTAAGAAACGACCTGTATGCGACACTTCTTGTTCAGCAACATGCTCTGGTGTTCCTTCAGCAATAATCAGGCCACCTCCTGATCCGCCTTCAGGGCCAAGGTCAACAATCCAGTCAGCCGTTTTAATAACATCGAGGTTATGTTCTATGACAACCACGGTATTCCCGTGGTCGCGCAGCTCGTGCAGTACCGCCAGTAGTTGTTTGATGTCGTGGAAGTGCAAACCTGTTGTCGGCTCGTCAAGTATGTAAAGCGTTTGACCAGTGTCTCTTTTTGACAACTCTTTTGCTAATTTTACACGCTGAGCCTCACCACCTGACAAAGTTGTCGCTGCCTGTCCTAACTTGATATAAGAGAGACCGACATCCATCAATGTCTGCAATTTGCGAGAAATAGAGGGGACTGCATCGAAGAATTTTCTTGCATCTTCCACTGTCATCTCTAGCACTTCGTGAATATTCTTGTCTTTGTATTTTACATCCAAGGTTTCGCGGTTGTACCGTTTGCCCATACATACATCGCAAGGCACGTACACATCGGGAAGGAAATGCATTTCAACTTTAATAACACCGTCACCCTGACACGCCTCGCAACGACCGCCTTTCACGTTAAAGCTAAAGCGTCCTGGCTTGTAACCCCTAGAGCGGGCTTCTTGGGTGCCTGCGAACATTTCTCTTATTGGCGTGAAAATACCAGCATAGGTTGCCGGGTTAGAGCGTGGAGTTCTACCAATAGGGCTTTGGTCAATATCAACCACCTTGTCGAGTAGCTCTAAACCCTCCATCGACACGTGAGGTGCAGCCTCTGCCGTGGTAGCCTTGTTTAATTCGCGCTGGGCAATCTTATAAAAAGTGTCGTTAATTAGCGTCGATTTACCTGAGCCAGACACGCCAGTTACACAGGTCATCACGCCCGTAGGTATGCGTAAATCAACAGATTGTAAGTTGTTGCCTGTGGCACCTTTAAGCGTTAGCCACTTGTTATCTTTCGCTGGCGTTCGCTTTTCTGGAATATCAATCTTTTCACGTCCAGATAGGTACTTCCCTGTAAGCGAGTGCTCACTTTTAAGAATGTCGTCGATGGTGCCTTCAGCAATAATTTCACCGCCGTGTACGCCAGCACCAGGGCCAATATCAATAACGTGGTCTGCTTGCCGAATGGCATCTTCGTCATGTTCAACAACGAGCACTGTATTGCCTAGGTCCCGTAAATGCGTCAGGGTTTTTAGTAGTCGCTCGTTGTCTCGCTGGTGCAACCCTATGGAGGGTTCATCAAGCACATACATTACGCCAACAAGTCCTGCACCAATTTGACTAGCGAGGCGAATCCGCTGGGCTTCGCCACCTGAAAGTGTGTCTGCACTACGAGACAGTGACAGATAATTAAGCCCAACGTTAACTAAAAAGCGCAGCCGATCGAGTATTTCTTTTAGGATCTTTTCAGCTATCTGAGCTTTTTGGCCGGCTAAATCGAGAGTTTCAAAAAACGTATATGCCTCGGCTATCGACATATCGGCAATAGTGGGCAGCGTGGTTTGTTGAATAAATACGTTACGCGCTTCAACGCGAAGGCGTGAGCCGTTGCAGCTACTGCAGTGCTGTTGGCTGAGATATTTGCCAAGCTCTTCGCGCACAGAGTTTGACTCGGTCTCGCGATAGCGTCGCTCCATATTCGGAATAATGCCTTCGAAAGGGTGCTTACGCTCCATAATATCGCCGCGCTCGTTAATATATTTGAACGATAACGATTTACCCTTTGAGCCATACAGAACAATGTCTTTATGTGCGTCTTCTAGCTCTTCGAAAGGGGCTGTTAAGCTAAACTTATAGTGATCAGCAACTGCTTGCAGCATTTGGAAATAATAATAACTGCGTTTGTCCCATCCGCGGATTGCACCACCAGACAAGCTAAGCTCGGTGTTGGTGATAATGCGTGAAGGATCGAAAAAGTTTCGGGTGCCTAAGCCATCACAAGTAGGACAGGCACCAGCAGGATTGTTAAATGAAAATAGTCTAGGCTCTAATTCGCTCAAGCTGTAACCGCAATGAGGACAGGCAAAATTTGCAGAAAATACAATTTCTTCTGCATCTTTGTTATCCATGTCAGCAATAACAGCGTTACCGCCAGCAAGGGAAAGAGCGGTTTCAAAAGATTCTGATAGGCGAAGTGCCAAATCATCGCGCACTTTAAACCTGTCTACTACCACTTCAATGGTATGCTTTTTGTGCAGGTCCAGCGGTGGAGGATCGGAAAGATCGCACACTTCACCATCAATGCGAGCGCGAATAAATCCTTGGGCAGACAAATTCTGCAAGGCTTTAACGTGCTCCCCTTTACGTTCTTTAATGATAGGTGCAAGAAGCATCAATTTGCTGCCTTCTGGCATAGCCAGCACCTTATCCACCATTTGACTTACGGTTTGTGCATCAAGTGGAACGTCGTGGTCAGGACAACGAGGGGTTCCCACCCTGGCAAACATCAAACGCAGGTAGTCATAAATCTCGGTAATTGTGCCCACCGTAGAACGTGGGTTGTGCGACGTAGATTTTTGCTCAATCGAAATGGCAGGCGATAAGCCTTCAATGTGGTCAACATCTGGTTTTTCCATCATTGAGAGGAATTGACGCGCATAAGCAGAGAGTGACTCAACGTAACGACGCTGACCCTCAGCGTACAAGGTGTCAAATGCAAGAGACGATTTACCCGATCCGGAAAGACCAGTTATTACTACCAGCTTGTCTCGTGGTAGTGTCAAATCGATATTCTTCAGGTTGTGAGTGCGTGCACCGCGTATTTCGATTTTATCCATTTAAGCCTAATGAGAAAAAGAATCTGAGTTAAAGGAAACAGTATGCCATAGGTGTCAACTAAAGTGATATGGCATTCAAGTTATACTCCTTGAAACTTGGGGAGATCACCTTCATCTTGCTATGCGTGGCGATATTCGTGCAGGAGCGAAAGGATGATGTTATGCGTGTCCTTTTTAGCTGTATCCGTGCAGAAGCGAGAGTGTGATGTTATGCGTGTCCTTTTTAGTTGTATTCGTGCAGAAACGAGAGTGTGATGTTATGTGTGTCCCTTTTTTAGTTCTCTGTAGCAAACGCAATTGTTAAGAAGGATGAAATAAACGATGACATTAATCAGTTTTAACCTTCATGGGCATACCATCAATTTATGCTACACTTCGCCGTCGTTATTTTCGCACAGTAACCTTTGAGGAACTCAGACGCTTTGAACGCCTTGGAATTACGCGCAGCGCTTGCGCTAGCCTCTGTTTATGTTTTAAGAATGTTAGGCCTTTTCATGGTCATGCCTGTGTTAGCCGTGGCTGCGATGGACTATCCAGATTATTCTCCTTTGCTGGTAGGGCTAGCGGTGGGCGGCTATGGCTTGACTCAGGCAGCACTGCAAATTCCCATGGGGATGATGTCTGATAAATGGGGGCGTAAACCCGTTATTCTGCTTGGATTGAGCGTGTTTGCCATAGGTAGTTTTGTGGCAGCTAATGCCGATACAATGGCGTGGATGATTGTTGGGCGAATTTTACAAGGAGCTGGAGCAATAGCCGGGGCTATAATGGCACTCGCTACTGATGTGAGCCGGGAAAGCCAGCGAGCAAAAGTACTGGCTATTATTGGTATTGCTATTGGCTTTTCGTTTTATATAGCCGTGATTGTGGGCCCTCTTATTGCCAACCGCTTTGGATTAAGTGGGGTGTTCGCCGTAACGGGCCTGTTAGCCATTTTGTGTATTCCACTTGTAAAGTGGGTCGTGCCAAACTCAGAACCTTTAAGCAGTGGCGAAACCCTTCCGCAAAAGGGGCAGCTGGGCCAGTTAATTCTATCAAAGCAATTGTGGCGACTAAATGTGAGCGTGTTGATACTACACATGCTCATTACCCTATTGTTCGTACAACTCCCCGTTACATTGACCGATTTTGATATGTCGTTGAGCGAACATTGGCGCATGTATCTTCCCGTTTTGGGCGCCTCTGTAGTTGGGCTTATCATTATGATGGGCGCAGCCCGAGGTCGTACGCCTAAATCGTTGTTACTATTAGGGGCCGTGTTTATGGGTAGCGCATTTTTTGCCCTTGGCATAAGCAGCGCTAACTGGTGGCTAACTACAGCAGCCGTTATTTTGTTTTTCACTGGGTTTAATTATCTAGAAGCGAATTTTCCAGCCTTGGTATCGAGTATTGCTCCTGCTGGGCAAAAAGGCACGGCCATGGGAATTTATGCGAGTTTTCAGTTCTTTGGCGCTTTTTTAGGTGGAATGATATCTGGCGTGGTCACCGATGTATGGTCGCCTAACACTGCCTATATGGTGGGTGCAGCTAGCACATTACTTTGGCTTTATATCATTAGTGGGATCAAAGAAGTAAGCCGCGTAAAGCGGGTTATGATGAACGTAGAGAATCCAGATGCTAGTGCACAGAACACCTTAAAAGAGCAACTGCTTACTGTGCCGGGGGTATTGGAAGTCACCTTCAATACTCAGAGTGATGCCGTGTATCTAAAGGTAGATAGAGATTTTGATGCAATAAAAGCGAGGGCGGTGATTAGGCCTATTTAGCCGCTTGTTAAGCAAAGACTACTCTGCTTTAATGAGTAACATATTAACACGGATAGTTTTTCGCTATTGCTTTCAAACATGGCTTTCAAATATGGCTTTTAAAAACGTTTGTTCTGTTGTCATTGCTTGCCTATTGCTATTTGGATGCGCAATCAACGTTACGCCCAGCGCCTTCTTTTACCAAGACACCACACCTAAACCACTAGATACAACGCGGCTTCATAGTGCTATTCAAAAAGATAATTTGTCTGCGGGTATAAGTATTGTAGAGCTTGAAAACGAGGGTGGACAAACCCTGCGCGGTGTTGCAGTTTCTTACGCTAATCCTATCGTCAATATTGTATTCTTCGCTGATAATAGAATGCCACTATCAGAAAATAACAGCGTTATACATCAGCTAGGAAAGTTACCAGCCAATATTTTATGGCTTGATTACCAAGGGGTTGGTGCAAGTGAAAAGGCGGATAAGCTTAATATTAATGCCATTAAGCAGGATGCGCTTACCCAGTTTGATTACGTCGAAAGCGCTTTTGACACCTCTATTCCCACTATTGTTCATGGGCGCGGTATCGGCAGTTACTTTGCAAGTTATGTAGCTGCAAATCGGCAAATAGACGGGCTTGTGCTAGACGGCGCTTTCAATAATATTTCTGACCTCATAGCTAATATGGTGCCCGGGTTTTCGAATTCGTTTACCGCAATGAAGTTACACGACGAAGTTCACAGCATGCAAATTGCGCCTATTCTGAGGCATTTTGACGGGCCGCTTTGGTTACTTGTAGGCGCCCGAGATAAAATTACACCGCAGCCAATTAGTGAGCAGCTGCTTGCAGACAGTGCAAGTAGTAAAAAACTCCTTTCTGTCATCCCCGAGGCGACCCACAACGCCACACTTAATTCAGACTTTGCCATTGCAGAGTACAAACGCTTTGTATCACAGCTCGCTAACTAAATTGGCGGGGGCCCATTTTTTTGCTTGTGGATAAATAGTGGAAAACCTTGTTGGTAAGTCTGTTAACAGTGAGTAATGGCGCGAGATCTGGATCGGAAGGATGCAACTGATCCGATCACGTTACGTCAATAAAATCAATACCTGTAGCAAATATATTACAGATCTTATGTGTTTTTGATCGTTATTGTGTGAAGGATCAAGCACTTTCCCTTATTGGGGATAACCGCTATAGCACTAAAGGTTGTAACGAGAGAAAATGCAATAAGGCTTTCGTTATCATCATCAAATAGAACAGCAAGTATACAGGGGAACAGGTGTACCAGTTGCTACACCCTGACCACCGAATCTCGTTTTATAATAGTAGGCGTATATTTAAAGGTTAAACCTTCCTCAGGTTGTTTCCCCGAAGCATATTTAAGTGCAAGTTCTGCCGCTTTCGATGCCATCATTTCTACAGGATAGCGAAGTGTAGTGAGTTTAGGTCGACAATATTTAGCTAGTAACACGTCGTCATAACCCATAACCGATACCTGTTCTGGAACGGCAATTCCGTGGTCTTGCAGCATGGTCATCGCCCCCGATGCCATAGCATCGTTATAGGCTAAAACCGCGGTAAATTTCGCGCCTGTGGCTAGCAGATTTTGCATTGCCAGTTCGCCACCTTCTTGATCTGGCGTTGCATATTCAATCATGCTTTCAGGTAACACTAAATTGGCGTTCTTTATCGCTGTGCGCACGCCTTCAAGCCTTTGATTGGGGTCGTCTATACGATATTGGCTACTAATAACCGCCACGTGTTGGTGACCTTGATTGATTGCGTATTCAGCCATTAATCGCCCGCCAGTTACGTTGTCTAGCCACACGCATCTGTTGGCAATTTCGGGTATATAACGGTTAATGAGAACAAACCCAGGGACTTGTTTTGAAAATTCTATTAAGGTTTTATCGTCAAGGGCCTTACTGTGCACAACCATGGCTTCTACACGATGCTCTAGTAACGTTTCAATTGCGCGCAATTCGGTCTCTTTTTCAATAGAGCCGGCACTTAAAAGAATTTGTACGTTATTTTTACGTGTTACCGATTCAACCCCATGCGCTAACATAGCGAAAAATGGGTCGTGCAACTCTGCTATAACAACACCAAGAGAAGCGCTTCTTTTGGTAACCAGCGCGCGAGCATTCGCGTTCGGGCGATAGCCCATTTCTTCCATAATCTTCTTTACGCGTTTGCGGGTATCGTTACCCACTTTCGGTCCGTCGTTGATTACGCGAGACACTGTTGCAAGTGAAACACCTGCCGCCTGAGCTATATCTTTTATCGTCGCCATTTTGTTTTACAACTTTCTGTTTTTATATTTGTTTTACACGACAAGTGCGCTATTTAATGCTCTATAAACGCATGAGCGGAACGCAATTGGGGAGGCCATTTTTAAGCTATAGCGTACATTATATTTACAAAAATGGGTAAATTTCTAACGCTTTAGTTAGCGCTTTCATCAAGTGTGCTGGAACGTTGTGGTTTCTAGTTTGTAACGTATACTTTCACAACAATTGCACATTATTGAAAACGTATACCCTTAATCTTCTTGGGTATAAACGCTTTTTATTGTAAAAAGTGTGTTCGATAAATTATAAACAGAGCAATGCGTTGACTGACACGATTGTATTTAGCCAAGTGGCAGATAAAAACATCGGTCAACACCTCCACGGCTTTACACTAGTGATGTTATCTCGCAAACGGAAAAAGGCATTAAAAGTATTATGAATATTCAGGTATCAGGTTTCGGTAGCGCTAAGGGTGAATCCGTAGACATGTTTACGTTAACAAATGCGAATAGCATGGAAGTAAAGATTTTAAGCTTTGGTGGAATTATCAAAGAAATCAATCTACCTGATGCCAATGGCAAGCCAACGCAGTGCGTGCAAACTTTCGACTCCCTTAACGACTATATTGCCGACGAAAGCTACCGCGGCGCAATAGTGGGACGTTATGCTAATCGTATTGGTAATGGATGCTTCACACTTGACGGACAAGAGTATCGTCTTGACAAAAATAACGGCGAGCATTGCCTTCACGGTGGCAACGCTGGTTTTCACAAGCGCATATGGGAGGCAACCTCTCATTTCGACGACAATGCTGCTTGTGTAGAACTAACGTTACGCAGCGAAGAGGGAGAAGGTGGCTTTCCTGGTAATGTTGTCGTGAAGGCCCGCTATACATTAGACAATAACAACGCCCTAAGACTTACAATACACGCCACTACCGATAAAGCGACGCCTCTTAGTTTTACTCAGCATGCTTATTTTACATTGAGTAACGCAGACTCGGTAAAAAGCACCGTGTTGAAGATAAATGCAAATAAAGTAACAGATGCAGATGCCACACTTTTACCTACAGGCGAATTTATTGATGTGAAAAATACGCCATTCGATTTCACTGAGCCCACTGAGATAGGGAATAGAGTTCATAATACGCCAAGCCATAAACTATTTGATATTGTGGGCGGTTACGATCATAACTACGTGCTAAATAATGATGGAAGTGGTCAGGCACAAGCACAGGTATTTGCTGCAGATACAGGGCTAAAAATGCAACTGTTCACCACATTACCGGGCTTACAGTTTTACACCGGCAACCTGAGAAACGATAAGCAAATGGGTGCCCTATGCCTTGAGCCTCAGTATTTTCCAGACTCCCCGAACAAACCTCATTTCCCAAGCTGCATAGCATCACCGGAAAAGCCCGCAAATATGGAAATTTGTTATGTATTTTCTGTGAGTTAGCCAGCAGATATTAGGTGGTTAATGTAGATGTTATTGAAATTAACATTTATTTTTCTTTCTGCGAACATTGATAAATTTCAGTCTTTACTATATGATTTTGGGTAAACGTTTAACCTCAAGTGCGCAGTTTATTATTTTAGAGTAAAAGAGTAGCACTACATTCATATTTAAAGAGAGCGACTATGGCAGGTCCATTCGACCCTTCAAATGATCCACACCGAAGATTTAACCCGTTATTAGGTGAGTGGGTGCTGGTATCGCCTCATCGTGCCAAGCGACCTTGGCAAGGACAGTCTGAAGAGCCCAATAATGAACAAAAACCGCAGTACGACCCTACGTGTTATTTATGCCCCGGCAATACAAGGGTAAACGGTGAAGTCAATCCTCAGTACACAGGCACCTTTGTTTTTGAGAACGATTTTGCCGCGTTAAAAAAAGATACAGTAGCCGCGAGTGACAAGAAAGGGCTGTTTCAGTTTGAAACCGAGCAAGGCTGTAGCCGCGTTATTTGCTTTTCTCCTGATCACAGCAAAACACTGCCTGAACTGACCGATGAGGAACGTTTGGATGTTGTAGAGTGCTGGAAAGCGCAGACTCAAGAGCTAGGACAACATTATCAATGGGTTCAGGTATTTGAAAATAAAGGTGCAATGATGGGGTGTTCTAATCCTCATCCACACGGCCAAGTGTGGGCGCAGCAGCACTTACCAACAGACCCTGCCAAAAAAGAAGTTCAGCTAAGCGCTTATTTCGCTGAACATGGTCGAGCCCTGTTAGCCGACTACGCACAGCAAGAGATTGCAAAACAGAAAAGAGTTGTTTGTCAAAACGATGATTGGGTGGTAGTAGTGCCCTATTGGGCAGCATGGCCCTTTGAAACATTGTTATTACCTCGCTTTGATGTGTGTGCATTGCACGAGTTAAGCAAAGAACAGTCATTAACTCTTGCACAAATTATTGGCGATATTACCGCGCGCTACGACAACTTATTTGAGACTTCATTCCCTTACTCTATGGGTTGGCACAGTGCGCCGTTTAACTCAAAAGCGCATCCGGAATGGACCTTACATGCTCACTTTTTCCCACCGCTACTGCGTTCAGCCAGTGTGCGAAAATTTATGGTGGGCTATGAGATGATGGCAGAAGCACAGCGTGATTTAACGCCAGAACAAGCTGCAGAAAGATTAAAAGCGCTTTCTAGCAAGCATTATAAGAAACGTGAGATTACGAATGGATAACCAAATATTCTCTTCAAGTTTTGAGCATCATTATGGCGAAGTGCCAGCCCTTATTGCCCATGCACCGGGCAGGGTAAACATTATTGGTGAACACACCGACTATAATGGTGGCTTTGTTTTTCCAGCTGCAATCAACTTCGGTACTTGGGTTGCAGCATCTAAGCGCAGGGACAACACTATTGTTGTAACCGCTACAGATTACGAAGACCAACGAAACCAATTCTCGCTTAACGACATTCAATATGACAAAGAACAGGGCTGGGCAAACTATGTTCGGGGTGTTGTAAAGGTTTTAAAAGAAGATTTTCCTACTGTTGGTGGTGCTAATTTACTGGTAACCGGTAATGTGCCGCAGGGGGCGGGTTTAAGTTCTTCTGCCTCTTTTGAGGTGGCAATTTTAAAAGCGATCAGTTCGCTTTATAAACTTCCGTTAGATGGCGTGAAAGCCGCGCTACTTGGACAAAAAGCTGAAAACACTTTTGTGGGTTGCTCTTGCGGCATTATGGATCAGCTCATCTCGGCTATGGGGAATGAAGGTAAAGCGATGCTGCTCGATTGCCAGTCGCTATCTATTGAGCATTCTCCGCTGCCAAGTACTCATCAAATTGTCATTATCAACTCCAATGTTAAACGCGGTTTGGTAGACAGTGAATACAACCTGCGTCGCGAGCAGTGCGAAAGTGGGGCGTCATTACTTGGTGTATCCTCGCTGCGCGAAGCTACCATCGAAATGTTAGAAGCAGCAAAATCTGACATGCCGGAGGTGGTATATCGCAGAGCAAAACACATTATTACGGAAAACGTTCGCACATTGGCAGCAAGTGATGCACTGAAAGCAGGTGATATTGCCACGGTAAGTAAAGCCATGGCTCAATCTCACGCATCTATGCGAGATGATTTTGAAATTACCGTACCTCCTATCGATTATCTGGTATCAATAATTGATGAGCTATTGGGAAGTTCTGGCGGCGTACGTATGACAGGTGGAGGATTCGGTGGTTGCGTAGTTGCGCTAGTCCCAACGGACAGCGTAGATGCAGTAAAGGAAGTGGTAGATAAAAGCTACTTTGATAAAACTGGTTATCATGCAGACATTTACGTATGTACTGCCACACAAGGTGCGTTTGCTTAATGTAATAATTGGCGTTATAAAAAATTTATTTGTGCCCCTTGCCGCATCATCTGATTGCGGCTTTTTTATTTCTGGTACTATTTATCTCTAGTACTAGATAAGCGTTCAGCTAAGTTCAACACGCCCTAAGATGTGGTACTACGATTTGTGCAGTTAACTTTCTTAGACGTTTGCATAACGCTTTCTTTAATGTCATAAAATGCAACGCCATAAAAACAGCGTCAACAAATATTTTTGCACTCTCTAGGTTTTAAGGCCCTAGTGTTACTCGGGAAATTTTATGAAATTAGCCACCTTAGATATCACCTTGTTTGTGATCTACGTTATCGCGCTTATCGGAATAGCTGCATGGGTTTCCCGAGAGAAAGCGGGACACGAAAAAGATACGAATGACTATTTCTTAGCGGGATCTAGCTTACCTTGGTGGGCTATCGGCGCGTCACTGATTGCTGCAAATATATCGGCAGAGCAGATTATTGGGATGTCTGGTTCGGGCTATCAGATAGGGCTGGCTATTGCATCTTATGAATGGATGGCTGCCATTACGTTGATAATTGTAGGCAAATTCTTCTTACCTATTTTTTTAAAGCACAAAATTTACACTATGCCTCAGTTCTTGGAGCAGCGCTACGATCATCGCGTTCGCAAGGTCATGGCAATATTTTGGTTAGGGGTATATGTTTTTGTCAACTTAACCGCTGTACTGTGGTTAGGTGCACTCGCTATTAATACTATTGCCGGCGTAGATATGATGTATGGCATGATATTTTTGGGTCTATTTTCTTTAGCATATTCTCTTTACGGCGGGTTAAAAGCAGTCGCATTTACAGATATTATTCAAGTGGTACTGCTTGTATTTGGTGGTCTATTTCTCTCTTACACTGCGTTGAATTTAATAAGCGATGGCGCCGGCCCTATTCAAGGGTTTATCGACTTAACGCAGCAGTTACCTGGTAAATTCGATATGATTCTTGCGAGAGACAACCCACACTATATGGACTTACCGGGCATATCTGTTCTTATTGGTGGGATGTGGATAATGAACCTGTCTTATTGGGGATTTAACCAATATATTATTCAGCGAACACTGGCTGCGAAGAGTCTACAAGAGGCTCAGAAAGGTATTGCGTTTGCTGCCTTTTTGAAACTGCTCATGCCGCTTATTGTTGTGCTGCCGGGTATCGCAGCAGTTATACTGGTTCCAGAGCTTGCTAAACCCGATCAGGCCTATCCCAGTTTGATGACGCTTATGCCTGTTGGCTTGAAAGGAATTATTTTCGCTGCTCTAGTTGCGGCAATAGTTTCGTCTCTTGCTTCTATGACCAATAGCGTTTCAACTATTTTTACTATGGATATATACAAAGATAAGCGTCCTAACGAAACACAGAGCCATTATGTAAAAGTGGGGCGTTCTGTAAGCCTGCTGGCACTTGTTATTGCCATGATCACGGCGAAGCCGCTGCTTGGCAACTTCGATCAAGCCTTCCAATATATCCAAGAATTTACAGGGTTCTTTACTCCGGGTATTTGTGCTCTCTTTATTCTGGGTATGTTCTGGAAGAAAACCACCGCCAATGGTGGTTTGCTAGCAGCTTTGGGGTCCTTTGTTCTCAGTATTGTATTCAGACAGTTTTGGCCCGAACTGCCATTTATAGATCGCGTAGGAATTGTGTTTGTACTGTGTATTGCACTGGCGGTTGTAGTGTCTCTTCTAGAGAAGAAAGGTGTGCATGAGAACGCGGTACATTTAGATGAGGTGCAGTTCCATACCACCAGAGGTTTTAACATTGCAGCTGTTGCAGTTATTTTCATTCTCATCGCTTTCTATACCGCTTGGTGGTAGATAGACTGAACAATTTGCCGCACCTGTTAAACCGCACAAAAGATCAGAAGACGGTGTAGAAATATTCTGTTAGCGTTGTTGTACTGAACTAGGGGAATAAAAACTTCATTTTTCCCCATTAAAATACGATATACTACAGGGCTTGAATCAATGAACTTTCGAGCTTGTTGCTGTCGTACTCTTATACAATGCGTAGATAGAATGCATGAAGGCAGTACCTAACAAGGCACAGCGTAATACTATTGAGTAATATGCTGTGCACGTTACTATAAACAAAAAGCAGCAAGCCAAATAAACACGTTACAGGAGACATCAATGGCAACGAAAGGCGTGAACAAGGTCATTCTTGTAGGAAACCTTGGCAATGATCCTGAAGTTAGATACATGCCGAACGGAAACGCCGTTGCAAACCTAAGTCTTGCAACTAGCGAAAGCTGGAAGGATCAGCAGGGACAACCGCAAGAGCGCACCGAATGGCATCGTCTAACGATGTATCGTCGTTTGGCTGAAATTGCGGGTGAGTACCTAAAGAAAGGTTCGCAGATTTATGTTGAAGGTAAATTGCAAACTCGTAAGTGGCAAGACCAACAGGGTCAAGACAGATACACCACAGAAATTATTGTAGACCAAATGCAAATGCTTGGTGGTCGCGGCGGTGAAGCTGGTGGTGGTAACGGCGGTTACCAACGTCCGCAAAATAACCAGGGCGGTGGATACCAAAACCAGGGCGGTGGCTATAATCAAGCACCAGCTCAGGGCGGTCAGCAACAAGGCGGTTACAACCAAAACCAAGGCGGCGGTTTCAATCAAGCTCCAGCGCAAGGTGGTAATCAGCCTCAGCCGAAGACTCCGCCAATGGCCGAGCCAGACTTTGACTTTGATGACGATATTCCGTTCTAATCAATAACAAACCGAAAATTGCTCAATAAATCATTGAAAGCCCTCTTTTTGAGGGCTTTTTTGGTTTCGTGAGATATATAATAAAAAGGAATTAATTTTGAACATCATAAAATTTATCTTGTTGTTCTCTTTGAGCTTTCCTACATGGGCTACAGATGAGTCAATGGTAGATATTTCTGTCGTAATATCAAAAGAAGGGAAATGGACATTAACGTATCAAACGCAGAAGCCTGTATTCCGGTTGAGTTTTGTTAGAAACCCTGATGATTCTCGCATTGAACGCTGGAAGCCTACAATTTCAGACTTTGAGATTGTCTTTATTGAAAATCAAGAATATTTGATTAAAAAAGATGGCTCTAGTTTTACAAAAGTCAGTTTACATTTAACGCCGACATATAAGCATCTTTCGAAAGATTATGCTCCATTCTCACCATATTCAGACGGTGGTGTACTAATTTACACCGGACGTTTATTTGCCTGTATTAATCAATGCCTTGATGAAACCAACTTATGGCGTCTTTCTATACAAGTACCTGAAGGCGAACATATCATCGTATCTGGTAAGGTCTATAAAGGAGAGACTAGTTGGATAGACAGTGATGACGGTATGAACATTTATGTTGGCTCTCAACAACCTATTGTTACGGAGAATGTTATAGCGGAAATTGATAGTGGTTTGCCTGAAAAAATAAAGCTTTCATTAGATTCTGATATTCCTAAATTGATGAATTACTTTGAGCAGAGGCTGGGAGAACTTGAAGGTGTAAAACCGACATTATTTGCTTCTTATGCAAATATTGATGGACACTCATCTCAAGGTGGTACGTTATCTAATCAAATATTTATGCACTGGAATCTAAATAATCTTAGTGAAAAAGTGACAGACAATAAGTTTCTAAATAACACGATTTGGTTTTTTGCTCATGAAGTCGCTCACTTATACCAAAGAAGTAGTAAAGGTGATATCTACGGGGAAAAGCACGAATCTTGGCTTCATGAAGGGCATGCAGATTGGTTGGCTGCTCTAGCCTTACTGGAATTATATCCTGAAACGAGTGAATATGTGGCCAATAAAATCAATAGATTTAGAAAACACTGCTCAACAGGTTTAGGCAACTTCCCTCTTGTTGAGGCGGCTGATAAAGGTCGATTTGACTTATATTATACTTGTGGCTTACTTATTCACCAGGCTATCGACTTAACATTGCGAGAAAAAGGTAAAAAAGATATTTACTCTTTATGGGTAGACTTCCGTATGCAGGCTGAAAAAGGCGATGAAAAACGAAGCGAAATATTCTTATCTCATGCTGAAAAGTGGACATCGGAAGATCTGGTGAATAGGATCAAAGAGGTAATTGAAAGTAAACTTTCAAACCCTGATAAAACGTTAATCCACCTTGTAACTGATGAGTGATTGACTGACGGACTGTGTTTTGTTGGTTTAAATTCCAAACAGTCAATAAGTAAGTTTATCGTCGACGTTATTTGATCTGTGTGTATATTTAAATAATGTTATGTAGCCTGTAGTGCTTGTTTTAGCGTTAATCACCGTTTTGTCTTTCGCTTTGCCCCTATAAAGTATAAGGTAAGAAGGTTATACGTTTACCTTTTTTGAGCGCGTAATCCAGCCAATAAAAATAACTTAGCTGTAACAATTAATGTAAAAAATAAAGCCCTGCTTGCTTGTTGATACCAATAAAGTAATATGGCCATGCCTACTAATTAACAAGCTATTAGCAAAATATGAAAACGTTATCTCTACTTTGCAGCACAAGCATTATGCTTGTTACTACTACATTCTCTGCAACTGCATTTTCTGCGCAAACTATTTATAAAGATTTTCCGGCTGAGGTGATGCCTGAGCTTAGCGAAAGTGGAAAGCTACAGGTAGGGGTTAAAACCATTGATGTTGCATACCCCGAAGCGGCAATGACAATGTCAGGAGAAATGGTAAAGCGTAAGTTAACCCTCGAGGTTTGGTATCCTGCATCAGAGAGCACGGAGCTGGCGATCTATAGCGATGAAACACGTAGCGGTAAGTCTTTTGAAATTCAAGCTGATGCCTATCGCGATGCGCCCATTATGGCGACGGACGAAAACTATCCTATCGTAGTCATTTCTCACGGTTATACCGGCTACCGCACACTAATGCATTATCTTGGCGAGCACTTGGCTTCTCATGGATATGTGGTTGCCGCCATTGACCATACAGACTCAACAAACAAAGACGTTAATTTTGCAGAAAGTCCTTACAGTGGGTTTCCAAGTACGCTGTTGAATCGCTCGAGAGATCAGGTGTTTACGCTTAATGCGATAGCCCAACACAGCTTTTTCGCAGATGAGGTTGACGATACTCGCGCTGGAGTAATTGGTTACTCAATGGGTGGTTTCGGCGCAATGAGCACGGTGGGAGGTTGTTACGCGTTTAACGATACTACGGCTGCCACTTTTACCGGTACACAAGACCCTGCAACAGTACAGTTAGTGAAAGCGGCCTTAAACACCTGCGCCGGCGGTAAGCCTTCAAGTGATGACACATTACCCGCATGGAAAGCCGCCCTGGCACTAGCACCTTGGGGCGGGCAGCAGCAGCTGTTCGATACAAACTCCCTATCTAACATCGACGTACCCGTGCTGTTTGTTGCTGGTGATAACGACGATATTTCAGGCTACGATGGTATTCGTTGGTTGTTTGATCACACAGCGCATAAAGATACAAAGTTACTTACCATTAAAAACGCACGTCATAATGTTGCTCCTCATCCGGCACCTAAAGAAGCGTATGGCAGTGAGTTCGACTTGGGTAGCTACATAGAGCCCGCATGGGAAGAGCAAAAGCTCAATGCCATTAACGAACACTTTGCTTTAGCGCTCATGAACTGCCATGTAAAAGCCATGGCAGATTACTGTGCCTTTTTAGAGGTAACAGGTAGTAGTGACCAGGTACCAAGCGGCGGTGAAACGCCTGCGCCTTGGAAAGGTTTCGATAATCGCTGGGCGTTAGGCTTGCTTATGGAAGGAAAAGGCGGAAAGTAATTCTGTTTTAAAAACTTTTGTTAGAGAGTTTATTTGTTACCCGCGAAGGGGCTCGACCATGAGCCCCTTTTTTATGCCTTTCTTGTTCGTTTATTTCTCTTGTGAAACGGTAATACCAGTCCGCATAGATAATTCCCCCACTCAGCGAGACTTATAATGTTCGTAATCGCGGACTGGTATAACTCTTGTTACAACTAATTGCTGGAATATTGTTCAGCATAGGTTAATTTAAACAGAGCCAATATAAGTGTAAGCATCAACCTAATATCTAGCACACAATGCATCAAGTTTAGTCTGCAGTAACCATTGCTGTGACAGTGTCTCGACACCATTATTTCCCCAAAAGGAATTGCTATGAAATTGAATTATCCTGCATCGCAACTAGCACGCTCTGCCCTATTAACAACCATGCTATCAATTACCCCATTGAGCACATCATTCGCTGCTGATAGCTCAGTATCAATGTCGTCTGAGAAAAGTGCAGAGCTTACCAACCTTGAAATGTATGCCAGACAAGGAGAGTGGGAGCGTGTTATCGATAAGCTCGAGGACGTAAAAGGAAAAAGCCCTGAGCAATATAATTTGCTGATTTCAGCACTCATGAATACAGATTTAGACGATGCCGAAGAAGTCGCTGAAGAGTTTATAGCAAGCTACAGCCAAGATTACCGTGCTTTTCATACCCATGCCAACGTAATGGGAGCACAAGCCTCAAACAGTATCTTTTCAGCTTTGGGTTATGCAAAAAAAGCAAAAAGCAGCTTAGAGCAAGCCATTGTTATCGCGCCTGACGAGATTGCGGTTTATCGCGCCCTAATGCAATTTCATTTAGTTGCTCCTTCCATTGCCGGTGGTGATATGGATGAAGCGAAAAAGTTGGCAGAAAAGATCGCCACAATTGATAGCGTAGAAGGCCAATTTGCTTTGGCTAGCTTCTATCTTAAAGACGATAATGAAGACCAAGCACGCGCTATTTACGACGCGCTTACACAGAATGAGGCCTCGGCCTTACGAGCTAACTTTGAATTAGGCAGTCATTATTTATCTGCTGAAAAATACAGCCACGCTTTTGAAGCGCTGTCGCCACTAATGGAAATGTCGGTAGTAAGGGTAGAAAGCAAAGATTCGGCGCAATGGGACGAGTACGAACAGCGCGAAAGCAATTTGCTGTACGGCAAATACCGCCTTGGCCAAGTAGCGTTAAACAGCGACGTATTTACCAATACGGGCATTGCTGCATTAGAGCAGTATATTGATGGCTTCAATACGACGAATATCGATACAGCAGGCCTGCCAAGTGTAAATTGGGCTCAACTACGATTCGCAGAGTTGCGCTTAAATGCCAATGACATTGAGAAAGCGAAAAGTACGCTGGCGCTTATCAATGGGAGCGAGGGCGAACGTTTTTCAAAAATTCTGAAAGCGTTAAAAAAGAAGATTAAAAAGCGGGCTTAAAGCCGTTTGTTAAGAACAGCCTGAACGCAGTCAATATCACGTTCAGGCTGTTAGTTTTTTGATTTAAACCGCTTTCACTGAATAGATAAGCGCTGTTTCTGGGAAAAGCACGGGTAGTTGCATGCCATACTTCATAAGCACCTCTCCTGTAAACACCTTGCCATCTAGTTGCTGAAGAATGGAAGGGCTATACTCTTTAAGTACTTCAGGCCAAACTCGTTCAACGGTATATTTTTTCTCAGCATCTAGCCCTGCAAAATAAAAACGAGCAGGAGTAGTACGACGGGTTTCTTGCACACTGTTATATGCAAAAACACCTTCCTCTTTATTCTTCGACACATAACCAAACTTAACATTAAGGCCATCATCATCCATACGGAACAAGTCGCCGCCATGCGTGAGATGTCTAATGCGTTTGTAAAGTGAAATGGCATCGGTAAGCACTGTTTCTTCGTGCTCTGTCAGTTCACGTGGGTCCATTTCAATACCCATATGACCAAACATCGCTACTGCAGAACGAATTTCGATGGGTAAGTTTCTACCTGTAATATGGCAGTCACGCGGGCCTACATGGGCACCCATTACCTCTGATGGGAAAAAGAACGAGCAGCCACGCTGAATATACAGTCTGTCTAACGCGTCATTTGAGTCGGAAGTCCAAAAGCGGTCAGTATGAGGAAGTATGCCTAAATCAATACGTCCGCCGCCCGAGCAGCAGCTTTCTATTTCAATACCAGGGTGGGCTGCTTTAACGCGGTCGATGAGACTATAGAGAGCGGCCATTTGGCCATGCATGGCAGGCTTGCCGTGCAGGTTGCCAGGGTGATTAACGTCGCGGTTCATATCCCACTTGATGTAGCTTATTTTAGGGTAGGCGGCGAGTATGTCGGTAATCACCTTAAACAGATATTCAACAACATCGTTGTTGGTCAGGTCGAGTACATACTGATTTCTAAACGGTACGTGAGGGTTGTTTTCGCTTTGTAATGCCCATTCAGGATGATTGCGATATAGGTCGCTATCTGGGTTCACCATTTCAGGTTCAAACCAAATACCAAACTCCATTCCCAGCCCGGTTACATGGTCAATTAAACCATCCAGTCCCTCTGGATAAATTTCTTCATCTACAAACCAGTCGCCAAGGCCTGCTTTGTCATGACGCCGTCCCTTAAACCAGCCGTCGTCAAGCACAAAACGCTCAATCCCTAACGGAGCCACCTTGTCAGCAAGGGCCTTTAGGGTTGCTTCGTCGTGGTCGAAATAAATGCCTTCCCACGTGTTGTAGTGCACAGGACGAGGTTTTGATTCTGCGCTATGGTGTAAAATATTGCTGCGTATAAATTGATGAAATTGCTGTGACAGCGAGGAAAAGCCATCATTGCCATAGCCGGTGTACAAAACGGGGGTGGTATAGCTTTCACCTTTAGAAAGTACTACTTCACCGGGGAATAATAGCTCGCCAAACTGCACATAGCTTCTACCATCAGCCATAAGCTCTGCACGCAATTTGTGATTGGCTGATGCACCTAAGTGGTAGCCGTAGCATTCACCCTGCAATTCCCCTGTGCCTTGAGGGTAGGCAATTAAACCTGGGAAGGTGTCGTGGGAGGTTTTACCGCGGCGGTTTTCTCTCACGTAACTGCCAAAAAAGAGGTCGTGATCACTAGTTTGAAATTCCGCTGACCATCTACCTTCAAAGGTTTTAATTTTATTAACAGTGGTTGGAAGCGGCAGGCTTGCAGCATTTAAATAGCCAAGATGAAGCGCTGTTTGCCCCGTATTCTCAACACGCGAGCAAAAGGACGCTACGGTAGTATTGGCGTCTAAATTCACCGTTGTAATTAGTCGCATACCTCTATGCTCATCTTCACCAATAAACTCTACAGAAGCGTCGTTTTGGATAACATCAACAAGACTAAATCCTGCTGACCATTGATCTTTATCACCTGACACTTCAAGGCCTGGTTGTCCGGTCCATCCTTCACCATGAGTAGGCACCAAGCTGATAGGAGGCTCGATAACCGGTGCACACTTAGCCTCTTGACGGGTGTTTAAAATACTGAGCATTTCAGGCGTTGTGGAATCGCTTAATGGCGCGCCGTAATAGATGACTTTTGGCATACGGCCTTGGCAGTCAAAGATGAGCGTTGTGACATTGTTCTTTAATGTTACGAATGAAGAAAAAGATGACATGTAAACCTCTGCTTTAATCATGTTTAAAACATTGTTGCTGGTTATTTTCGCTCAATAGTAAAAAGAGAATAGCTTACCTATTCTCTTTGCCATTGAATTGATTAGGCCTGTTGCTTCTCGATAGCGAGGGAGAATTCACTCTTTTGACGAAATATGACTTTATTCACAATAAGTGCAAAAGAAACACAGCCTAAGAGCGTGATGAACATAAGATGGATATAGTGCAAACCAAACGGTGCATAAAAAGGCGACGCTTCAAAACTCACAAATGCATAAAACGCTACCCCAAATAACACCGCACCAATAGCGGCAAACGCATGAACATTTCTAAACAGTAAACCAACAATGAACACTGATAGAATAGGCATACTCAAAAGACCATACAGCTTTTGTACGAGGTTAATAATGCTATCGGCTTGTTGATATACAGGAATAAGTGCAAGGGAGACTAAGCACAAAAGCACCGTCACATAACCGCTTAACTTGGGCACATTAGGTGTTTTATTCACATAGCTTTCGTGAATATCGCAAACATAAAGAGCAGTAGCCGAGTTAAGGTTACTATTAAATGTGGTGAGTACTGCAGCTGCCATAGCTGCGGCGAATACGCCGGAGAGCCAATCGGGTAACACGGTGGCAACTATTCTACCGTAGGCACTGTCGCCGATGTCGCCAAACAGCTTGTATGAAACAATGCCGGGAATAACAATAATTGCCGGTACAATAACTAATCGAATTCCTGCTGCCGCAAAAACGCCTTTTTGTGCCTCTTTTAACGAAGGCGCCGCCATGGCTCTTTGAGTAATAACTTGGTTGGTACCCCAGTAAAACATCTGGATGAAAATCATACCCGTTAGCAGCGTGTGCCAAGGAATAGGCGAGTCGTCATCACCAATTAGTGTGAGACGCTCTTGGGGAATGCCATCGAAGTTATAATCAATGGCTTGTAATGCCAGAATGAGCACCACTACTGCCATAGTAAGTAACAAAACACCGGAATACGTATCTGAAACTGCTACTGCGCGAAGGCCTCCAAATATGGCGTAAAGCGCACCTACTACAACAAATATCACTGCAATATACATTAACGGCAGTTCAACATTGAACATGGATTGCATAAACAATGAGCCAGAATAAATAACCGCAGGACAAAAAATGAGTGCGCTGCCTGCAAAAAATAGAACGCTTATTACGGCTCGAATATGTTTATCGTTATAACGAAGCTCTAAAAGCTCAGTGGTGGTTGTACATTTGAATTTGTAATAAACGGGCAAGAATACTTTGGCTAAAACAAACAACCCCACAACAGCAGAAAACTCCCACAAAGCGAGTAATGCCATTTGATTACCATTCATACCAACGAGCTGGTCGGTACTTAAATTTGTGAGCGTAATACTGCCTGCAATGAAATACCAGGCTAACCCGCCGCCGGCAAGAAAAAACTCGCGATTTTGACTTTGTGAGTTTCTGTTTTGGCCGCGACAGCTAAGGTAAGTTAAAAAACCAATTAGCGCGGTAACGAAAACAAAGACAGACACTTGAATAGTGCTGGAAAACATTTACTTACTCCTAGATTTCATTACTGCTTGCTGGTCTCGAATTTCACATTATTGATAAAGCGAGAAGGAAACTTAGTGTTGTGAAGGTGGATGGTTCGATTAATTTGAAAAATCGACCCCAATATATTGAAGAGAACAGAAAGTACGCCGGTTTTGTGGAGAGACGAAAGTTCTTCAGACGTTAAGTTTTGCAATCGCTGCTCGTTTAACATTGCCAAACCGCCCACGCGTTGTTGCGTATTGTCTGAGTATTCAATGATCAAATCTGTTGGCTGAATCAGATTTAATGCTGCAATGTCATTAAGCAAAGCGGCAGTTTGCTGCATTGCGGTAACCCGCTCTTTTAACAGTTTCTGTTTATTATCTAAATAAGCCGTTGGTCGGCCACTAGATAGAAACAACGCCTCTCCTTTAGTTGTTGATACAGCGGGAGAGTCGATATCTAGAACTGTTTGAGGTGCCTCTGGATCTTTTTCAAAATTAAGCGTGAACGGCAAGGTCCGCAAGCTTAATGGAGTAAAGCGAGCAAGCCACGTCCCCTGCGTTTCAAACACATTTTCTTTTGGTGCAAAGCCGCACAGCGCAGAAATAGTCCAGCGCTGCTGATTTGCTACTTTGCTGAAAAATAGAGGGAATTCACTGGAAGCCTGAACGGCTTCTTTAATTTCCACATTGACAAGATGAAAATTGGAAAATGTTGTCGGTAGACGGCTTTCGTCTACGTAAGTGCTACTATGTTGTTCACTAGATAAAATCTGAAAATTTGGCATTTTTTATTCTCGTTAGCTCGCTAACCACTGCTCAATGTAATTTCTATGATTGGGCAAGCTGCTTAATTTTTGTTGCGTAATGAGTTGGTTTTGCTGAATAACCTTATTGGCTAAATCCCGTTGAGTGTAGAAGTGGGACTGCAAAGAGAAGTCTGGGGAGAACCCCATTCCATACAGAACATATTGATAACTGGCGGCGGGGAAAAGCTCTATTGCTGCGGAAAAGTCAGCAATTTGAGGCCCCCGATATTTCCAAATTTCCAAATCTTCTTTTAACGAGTCGGGAATAGACGCCGCGTCTCTATTCGCTAACCAATAGGGCTCAGAGCGCTGATTGAAGATGTAGTGAAGCTTTAGAAAATCGATAATGCGCTGCCAGCGATACTGCATTTGCTTATTAAAGCGCTGACTTATTATTGGCATAGCAGAAGCGGGCGTTGGCATTTGTTCGGCAATATAGCGAGCAGAAATCTCGATTAACATGAGCGCAGTGGCTTCCAGAGGTTCTACAAACCCGGCAGATAACCCCACACCAATACAGTTGCCCTTCCAAATCTGCTTTTTATAGCCGGAATCGAAGCGTATCACGCGAGGCGTTAGCTCACCTTTGTCGTCTCCTACATAACGGCGCAACAACTCTTCTGCACGTTCGTCTGTCGTAAAGTCTGTAGAGTAGACATGGCCTACGCCACGTCGAGAGGATAGCCCTATATCCCAAATCCAACCCGCTTCTTGCGCGGTGGCTTGAGTATAAGGTTTGATTTCGAAGTCACCGTTATAGGGTACGTGCAGTGCTAAAGCGGAATTGTTAAATAGCGTGTCGTTGGCAGAAACTACAGGCTCACCCAGTGCTTCGCCCAGAAGCATTGAGCGAAAACCAGAACAATCTACAAACAGATCAGCTTCTAAAATACTATTATCGTCTAGCGTAATGCTCTCAATGCATTGTTTTGAAGACGTTGCTACTTGTTCTACTGTGGCTACTTTGTGAGTGACGCCCAGTTCTTCTTTACAGAATGTTTTCAGCATATCGGCAAATGCGCCGGCGTCTAAATGATAGGCATAGTTTGATTGTGCACTACTATATTCTTCTTCATTAAGAGTACGCGGTGCCATGTTTTGTTCGCAGACATGCTGCTGAAAATTAGTGGAGTTGGCAAATTCAGAAACATTGTCGATATACGGAGCCATTTCTACGCGGCCGTAACCCAGAGGTACAGTAAACGGGTGGTAATAAAAATCGCCGTCTCCATTAACCCAATTAACAAACTTCCCACCTTGTTTAAACGCGGCAGAACATTTTCTAAATACTTCTTTTTCCGAAAGCCCGATATCTTTGAGCGTATTTCGCATGGTGGGCCAGGTTCCTTCACCTACGCCTACTGTGGGGATGTCGCTAGACTCAACCAGCGTTATATCTAATCCACATTGCCCTTTTGCTATTTTATGTTTAGCAGCAACGATGGCCGCAGTTAACCAACCAGCTGTTCCACCGCCAACAATAACGATAAGTTGTTTTGATGATGTGTTAGTTGAATTATTCATAGGAGACGATTGCCATTGTTTTACTACATTTATTCACAAACTTACTCATTTTCCAACAAGCTTGTGAATAAAAGGCAGGGTTCTCACCCTGCCAACACACACACGCTTTAGAATGAACCTCTAATACCTACCGCGTAACGAGAGCCGTTATCTTCGATAGAGTAAATTTGGTCAGGGAAACGACCCACTTGCGTTAATTCTTCTTCGGTTACGTTAATACCCTCAAAGAATACAGTGAAGTTTTCGTTGATATCGTAGCTTGCACTCACATCCCACTGTCCGTAAGTTTCAGTAGTAACAGGTTCTCCTGTTGCACCGCCTACAGATGTGTTGTCTAGCGCAAATAAGAACGACTCACGATTGTTGAATGCCACTCGCGCTTGGAAGGCATCACGCTCATAGAAAACAATTAAGTTTTGAGAGTCGCCAAGCCCGGGTAAAGCAAACGTTTGTGATGTATCGCCGCTTACCTCTGCGTCACTGTTTACAACGGTGGCATTAGCTGTGATACCAAAGCCGTTGTCCCAAACGTGCGTAAGTGCAACTTCGTAACCGTTAACCGTTGCAGTTTCACCGTTTTGTGGACGAGTTACAGTGTAAACTTCGCTTTCACCGTTCAACTCTTCCGTATCGGCCACAACATCACGGTCTGGGTTTTGTGGGTCTAGTGAAAGACCTTCAGCACAGTTCGTTTCGGCACAACGATATCCATCTACCGCACTTCTATCTGTCATTGAATATGTTTCATTGCCAGACAGTGTCACGATAAAGTTCTGAACGTCTTTACTAAAGAAAGCGAACGAGAAAACAGAGTCATCGCTGTAATACCACTCAAACGATAGATCCCAGTTTTCTGCTTCAAATGGTTGCAACGACGGGTTACCACCATTTGCTTGCAAGTTTTGTCGACGTGGTTCGCCAAAGGTTGTCGCTGGAGACATTTGCGCCATGGTGGGACGAGTAAGCGAGTCGTAGCGCGAGAAGCGCACTAACATATCTTCCTGTACTTCTAGCTTAACGTTTAGGCTAGGAAGCAGGTTAGAGTATGAGGACGTACCTGTAATATCGTCAGCTGGAGCAAATCGGTTTGCAAACAGCGTTAAATCGGTGGTGGGCACGATATCAGAAACAAAAGCTTGTACCGCAGATACAGCTACACTTGTTTCTTCATAACGTGCGCCAAAGTTCATGGTTAGTGGCATATCACCAAGGTCGTAACCAAACTCAAACTGAGCATATAGCGCCGTTACATCTTCTTCAATGTTGTAGTAGTTAGGTTGAAGCGTTGGGATAACCGGAGCGCCTTGTGACGCTAGGTAGTCTAGATAAGCATCACCATCATAGGTGTACCACGTATCAATTAACCCACTGAAATAGTTATTGGCAGTGAATGGGCGAATGTTAAGCTCGTCCACAGGCGCTGGTGTTCCGTACCCGCAAAAAGCACACTGAGATGCAAATTCTTGGAACACGTACTTTTCACGTTCTGAGCGCAGGATACCAAAGTCCGCTCTGCGAAAAACATCAGAGTCTGAGAGGTAGGTGAAGTCTGCTTTATATTCAACAACATCATCTTCAGACGCTTGAGTGTTACCCAAATCGTTATAGTGCAAACGAGTTAGTGAAATATCAGGAAGCTGGCCATTGCCGAAACCGTCGTGAATAACTGTTGGCGTGCTGCCCGTTCCATCGAAAGAGTAGTTGTTAATAATGCCAATTACGTTAAAGCGACCTTCACCCGCGATATCGTTTTCAGCAGAAGAACTTTGCACGTCAAACTCTGCAGACAATGCATCATTAATTTGCCAATCAATATTTAAGCCGAAGCCTTGACTGGTTACATCACGTACTCCGCGAGATGACGAAACGAAGTCAGAAGCTGGATTGCCACTACCTTGGTGTAAGTCTATCTCTTGGGTGAATTGAATAGCGGTACCGTTATCGGAAATTTGAGCTGAGCCCACGCGATCGGGTTCAAACCATGAAGCAAGATCGGTTACTTGCGAGTCAACTTCAAATTTAGACACGAAACCGTCTAACGTAATGGTTACGTCATCTGAAGGCGCATACTGTGCAACAAGCGACACATTTGTGCGTGTTCTATCTTGTTGATCGACAATTTGATCCCAGTTGCGAGGGAGGTATACGTTATCAGCAATGATTCCGTCGTTGCGATTTGAAAGCGTTAATCCTGGACGCCAACCGGCTGTTTGAATACGGTTTATTTGAACTTGGCGTTCTTGATGTGAAGCGGCTAGCAATAAACCAACTTTGTCGTCGGCAAAGGTGTTACTTACCAAGAAAGACGCTTGTGGAGCGGTTTCTTCAGATAGACTTTCATACATTCCTTTTACGCTGCCAACGGCCTGAAAACCGTCATAGTCAAATGGGCGCGCTGTCGTAATGTTAATCGTTGAACCAATACCACCAGACTGCAGATTGGCAACCGCACTTTTATAAATGTTTGCGCCAGTAATTTGGTCGGCAGCAAGAACGTCGAAGTTAAACGCACGACCGGCTGAGTCTGTTGCCAACTGACGTCCATTTACCAGTACCGTATTAAATTGTGGACCAAAACCACGTACAGTAACCTGCTGACCCTCACCGCCGTTACGATCGATTGAAACACCAGTGATACGCTGTAGCGACTCTGCCACATTCAAATCTGGAAATTTACCTAGGTCTTCTGCGGCAATACCGTCTGACACAGCAAGGTTTTCTTTCTTGTTGGCCATGGCGCGCTTTAAGCTGCTAACGATGCCGCGAACTTCAATAATTTCAACAGGTGCATCGTTTACATTTTGCGTCTCAGAATCTTGCGATAATGCAACGGGCGAGTGCAGCGCAGATGCAACGGCAACACCTAGTAGGGTGCGTCTGGCAACTGGTCCGTATTGTGATGTGCTTTTTTTATGTATCACTGTGTTTTCTCCGTGGGTAGGCTACGTTTAACGTATTTTTCACTCAAATTACGTCTAGATGTGCGCCTTTCAAGCTTTTTAACATTACTTTTACACATTGAGTGTTATATTTTTCTAATTTTAATTTTGTAACATTATGAAAAATATACGCTAATTCTAAAAAGGTAAAAGGTGAAACGTTTACCTTGTTTTCAATACTAGCACAAAAAGACAATGTAATTACAATGTTATAAAAACTTTTTTTGCATAAAAAAAGAGCATTTTATTACAACGTCTTATTAACATTTGGAAAAATAAAGAGTTTTAGTTGCACCGAATGCGGTCTACAGCTTCTTTCCATCCGCCGTAAGCTTGATCACGCTCTGCTTTTGACAATCGAGGAGTGAACACTCTATCGCTTGTCCAACAATGAGTAAGCTCATCAATAGATGAAAAAATACCGTGTTGAAGACCGGCTAGAAATGCTGCACCAAGCGCCGTAGTTTCAGTAACGTCAGGCCTTTCTACTTCTGCGCCTAATATGTCTGACAAAAAGCCCATAACCCAATCATTTTGCGACATACCGCCGTCTACACGGATGTTTGTTGGCCTTGCACCATCGCTTTCCATTGCCTTTTGAAGGTCTTTGGTTTGATAACAAACCGATTGCAATCCGGCTGCTACAATTTCGCTTATACCAGTGTCTCTTGTGAGTCCTAAGATAGCGCCACGTGCATCGGGATCCCAGTACGGAGCACCTAAACCAGTAAAGGCAGGAACTAAAAATACACCGTTATCTTGTCTTGCTCGTTGTGCTAATGCTTCTGATTCTGCCGCATCACCGATGAGTTTTAGGCCGTCTCGCAACCACTGAACAGTGGCTCCGGCCATAAAAATACTGCCCTCTAGTGCATAGGTGGTTTCGCCGTTAATTCTGTATCCCACAGTGGTCAGTAATCTGTTTTTAGACTGAAGTGGCTTGCTGCCTGTATTCAAGATCATGAAGCAACCAGTCCCATAAGTACTTTTTGCCATGCCTTTTTCAAAACAGGCTTGCCCCACAAGTGCTGCTTGTTGGTCGCCTGCTACGCCTTCAATAGGTATGGCACACCCTATAATACTTGCATCAATAACACCGTAGTCATCGGCACAATCCATCACAGTGGGCAGCATATTTGCAGGGATATTAAACTGTTTAAGCAAACGCTCATCCCACTGTTGCTCATTTATATCAAAAAGCATAGTGCGAGAGGCATTAGTGGCATCTGTCTTGTGCGACTTGCCGTTGGTTAATCGCCAGATAAGATAGCTATCTACAGTACCAAACAGTAGCTCTCCATTTTCGGCTTGCTGTCTAGCGCCATCCACATTGTCTAAAATCCATGCTACTTTTGTTGCTGAAAAATAGGGGTCAAGAAGAAGCCCTGTAGAGGTGTTAATGTAGGAAACAAACTCTTCATCTTTGCTGAGTTCTCGACATTGTTGAGCTGTTCTCCTGTCTTGCCATACAATTGCAGGATAGACAGTTTTACCTGTATTCTTGTTCCATACCAACGTCGTTTCACGTTGGTTAGTGATACCAATTGACGCTATGTCGGAGGGCGCTAACGAACATTTGTTGAAAACTTCTTTGAGAGTAAAGAGAACGCTTTCCCAGATTTCCTCTGGATCGTGTTCTACCCAACCGTCTTTCGGGTATTTCTGAGAAAACTCTTGTTGAGCAACGGCGACTATTTTGCCATTAGGTGAAAAGATAATGCTTCTAGAACTTGTTGTGCCTTGATCGATGGCAAGAATATGTTGGCTCATGCTGTCACCTCTACAATATTATTTTCATAGAGTTTGCATCATTTACACCTATTTAACAATGCCGTATTTTCGAAAACGAACATTTGAATGTTCGAACGAACGTGTGCACTTGCGTCATTTGCAAGTATACTGTTAGCGTAATTGTTCTGAGTTAACACCTAGCGCTAACAAGGCTGAATGGTCACCAAGGTAAGAAATGAATCAAACGCAACGACATGAAAAAATAATAGCCCTTATAAAGCAGCATGGCTTCATGTCGATTGATGATCTGGTGTCTACCTGTGACGTCACTCCACAAACGATTCGACGAGATTTAAACCAGCTTGCGAATACTGGCGTTATAAGCCGTTACCATGGTGGCGCTGGCTTAAACCGAAGTTGGGAAAATACGCCTTACCAAGAACGTAAAACGCAAAACAGCGATGTTAAAGAGAAAATCGCTAACGCAGTGGCCGCTATGATCCCCGACGGCGCATCTTTGTTTATCAATATAGGCACCACAACAGAGCTAATTGCAACTAAGCTACTTAACCACAGTAATTTGCATGTGGTAACGAACAATATTCACGTGGCGACCATCTTGTCAGCAAAAGAAGATTTCTCGGTAATTATTGCGGCCGGTGAAGTACGTTACAGAGATGGCGGTATTATTGGCGAGGCAACGTGTGACTTTATCAGCCAGTTCAGAATGGATTATGGCATCATTGGTATCAGCGGTATCAGTGCCGACGGCGCGCTTCTCGATTTTGATTTTCGTGAGGTAAAGGTTTCTCAAGCCATACTAGAGCATACACAACACGTTATTTTAGCTGCCGACTACAGCAAGTTTGAACGGCGCGCTATGGTAGAGCAGGGCCACATTTCGCAAGTAGACTGCCTGGTATGCGACCAACCACCCCCTGCATCAATTAAAAAAATCATCAAAGAAAACAATATCAAGTTTGTTCAAGCTTAGGCACATCAAAGCCTGCTACCCTCTTGCCCCTTTTATTCATAACTTGCACCTCTAAATGCATTACTGCGGCAGCTCGCCACACATATACTGTTAATTAGCATTTATAAATATAAGTGCCATTAGATTTGGTGATTTGTATCTTAAAATTTGTTTTTTAATTTTCGTTTATGTTCGTTTTTGTTGACATGAGTTCTTTTTGGTTGTCAAATAACCAAATAAATAGTGTGTCACTAAGGGGCAGATAATGGATAAAAGTATGCAAGATAACAGCGTAGTTGATGTGCTTGTTGTTGGAGGCGGTGTTAACGGCGTTGGCGTGGCTTTAGATGCGGCAGGGCGAGGGTTATCTGTCACCTTGTGTGAGAAGGGCGATCTGGCTGGTGCAACATCATCGTCTAGCAGTAAGCTTATCCATGGCGGCCTCAGATATTTAGAGCATTACGAATTTCGACTCGTTAAAGAGGCACTGGCCGAGCGTGAGGTATTGCTTCAAAAAGCCCCACATATTATGTGGCCATTGCGTTTTCGCTTACCTCACCAAAAGCATTTGCGTCCAGCTTGGATGATAAGAATTGGGCTATTCCTCTACGACTCGCTGGCCAAGCGGAATATGCTGCCTCGTTCAAAAAGGGTAAAAACCTCCAGTGAAAGTCCATTAGCTACCGACATTTCAACCTGCTTTGAGTATTCAGATGGCTGGGTTGATGATGCGCGCTTAGTTGTTCTTAATGCATTAGCAGCAAAAGACCAGGGTGCTACTATCCGCACCAGAACAGAGTGCATAAGCGCTGAGAAAGAAGCTGCATTGTGGAAGGTGACTTTACGTGACCATAAAGGTAAAACGTTTACAGTAAAGGCGAAATCTATTGTCAATGCCGCGGGGCCATGGGCTGTTTCATTCCTTGATAGATTGGTGGATGTGAAAAATCCAAATGCTATGCGCATGGTAAAAGGCAGCCATTTTGTTGTTCCAAAACTCTATGACACCGATGAAGCTTATATTTTACAAAATAAAGATGGTCGCATTGTTTTTGTTATTCCTTACGAAGACGACTTCAGCTTAGTGGGTACAACGGATGAAGACTTCCAAGGAGACCCTCTAGATGCTGCTATCTCTGATGATGAAACTCGTTATCTTATAGACGTAGTAAACACTTATTTTAAAACCAAGATAAGCACAGAAGATATCGTGCACAGTTATAGTGGTGTAAGACCGTTACTAGAAGAAAAGAATGCCTCGGCACAAGAGCTCACAAGAGACTACAAAGTAGAGCTTAAGGGTGAAGTAGGAGAGCCAGTCTTACTCAACATCTTTGGCGGGAAAATTACTACTTACAGAAAGCTGGCAGAACATGCTGTAGACAAGCTTGTGTCATGTTTTCCGCGAGCAAAAAAGGCATGGACAAGGGAAGCTCCGCTTCCCGGAGGTGCATTTTCTGATAAGGCGTCATTGTCAGCCGAGTTAAAAAGCAGCTATCCGTGGTTACCAGAAAGCGTTATTCAGCGCTATGTGCGCCAGTACGGTTTGCTTTGCCATAAATTTTTAAGCGGCGCGTCAGGTTTGAATGATTTAGGGCAAGATTTTGGAGCCCAGTTATTTGAAGCAGAAATAGACTATTTGATAGAGCACGAATGGGCGCTAACAATTGAAGACGTTTTGTGGCGCAGAACTAAGCACGGTTTACGCTTGAATGATATTCAAAAAGAATCTCTGTCTAATTACATAGAATACAAAGTAAAGGCGATTAAGCAACTTGTTGATATAAGAGCAACTGCATAACGGTGTCATGCAGCGCTTTATCTTTTTGAAAAAGCGGCCGATAATCTCAAAGAGTGTGCATCATTAGCTTGCGCATCTTTGATGACTATTGGACAACAAAAATGACAGAAAAAGAAAATAGTTCACAATCAACCGCACTGAAAATATTCATAGTTTTGATTTTCATCGGTGTCCTCGGTTTTTTTATAAATAACCTTTACACCGGAGACTCTGATACCACGGTCGTGGCCTTTTCAAAGCATGCAGAGAAGTTTGAACGCCATGTCATATCTTCGCATTATCAGTGGCAAGTGCGACAAAAGCCCAGCATGATCATGCTTATTCACTATAATGACAGTGGAAGGGAAGTGAATAGAAAGCCGGTGAGAATGAATCACTACGGTTGGCCCAACGCGCAAGAAAGCGACGAAGGCTGTGCAAAAGTCTGGACGTCGTTAATCGGAAGCCCTCTACGAGTGGACGGGTTCAATGTTAAGGCACGGTTTTACTCAACGGGTACTGACACTAACGATGGCGATTTTGATAGCCGAAGTTTTTGGTGCCGATACAGTATAAGTAAAGGTGTAGAATTTGATTACTTTCCAGCTATTGGCGAAGTAACCCCACCTAGACTTTAGGATAAAGTTAATAAGCGCATCTATTTGTTTTAAAGAGCCGATTTATCACTAAACTTTAATACCACGGGCATCAGGCACCTCTGCCAAGAGTTTGCAAGTGCTACAGTAAAATGCCGATGAAAAGGATGCGGTGAATCTTTGCTACACTCCACTTTCTTCTGCTATTTCATATTAACAGTGTGATTTTTGAGAAATTTGGTTATTTGCATAAGTTTTGACCTTCATTTCTCACCTTTGCAGTACGTTGCATAAATAGAGGTTGCAAAAAATGAAGTTATTTTAACCGTAAACATAGGCATTGCTTGCCCAAAATTGCCCTCATTGTTAAAGTGTGCGAAATAACAATCGACTTCACGTTAAAGCGTCGCCATCTCACCCTTGCAAATACGCGTTAACATAAAAACAGGAATACACTCTTCATGTTTAAAAAGCTTCGAGGCATGTTCTCTAACGATCTGTCCATCGACCTCGGAACAGCTAATACGCTGATTTACGTTAAAGACCAAGGCATAGTTCTTAATGAGCCTTCTGTTGTCGCTATTCGACAAGAACGCGCTGCCGGCCCCAAAAGCGTGGCCGCGGTTGGTGCAGAGGCGAAACGCATGCTTGGTCGTACACCAGGTAACATTCGTGCCATTCGCCCTATGAAAGACGGCGTAATTGCTGATTTCTACGTGACCGAAAAAATGCTTCAGCATTTCATCAAACAAGTTCACGACAACAACTTTATGCGCCCTAGTCCACGAGTACTCGTGTGTGTGCCATGTGGCTCTACACAAGTAGAAAGACGTGCAATTAAAGAGTCGGCGCTAGGTGCTGGCGCCCGAGAGGTATACTTAATTGATGAGCCTATGGCGGCGGCCATTGGTGCAGGACTTCCTGTATCTGAAGCACAAGGCTCAATGGTTGTTGATATTGGTGGTGGTACTACAGAAGTCGCTATCATTTCACTTAATGGCGTAGTTTATTCTTCTTCTGTGCGCATTGGTGGCGACAAGTTTGATGAAGCGATCATTAACTATGTACGTCGAAACTTCGGTTCACTAATCGGTGAGGCTACAGCTGAGCGTATTAAACACGAAATAGGCGCTGCTTACCCGGGCGAAGAAGTTCGCGAAATTGAAGTTCGCGGACGCAACTTGGCAGAGGGTGTACCACGCGGATTTACGCTTAATTCAAACGAGATACTCGAAGCGCTACAAGAGCCGTTAACCGGTATTGTATCAGCAGTAATGGTAGCACTAGAGCAATCCCCGCCAGAGTTAGCGTCAGATATATCTGAGCGCGGTATGGTGTTAACGGGTGGTGGTGCACTACTTAAAGATCTCGACAGATTGCTGATGGAAGAAACAGGTATTCCGGTAGTGATTGCCGATGACCCTCTTACATGTGTAGCACGCGGCGGTGGTAAGGCTTTCGACATGATTGACCTTCACGGCGGCGACTTGTTTAGCTACGAGTAAACAGGTAAGGCAACCTTGAGGTTGCCTTCTTTGTATCATGGATACTATATTCACTCGCGGTCCCTCATTAAATAACCGGCTAGCTCTGGCTTTAGTGCTTTCTGTGCTATTAATTTTTGTCGATCACAAGCTAGAGGGGTTTAAATCTACCCGAGTTTACTTAAATTCTTTCATGAGTCCTATTCAGTACCTGGCCAATTTGCCAGGCGTTATATTGAGCGAGAGCGCCCAACGTCTCGCTTCCAAAGAGCGGTTACTGGAAGAAAACCAAACTATGTCAAATCAGCTGTTGTTGATGAGCCAGAAACTTCAGCAATTTGATGTGCTTGCAAAAGAAAACGAACAGCTTCGCTTACTGTTAGACGCTCCGGTGCGAAAAGAGTCGCGCAAAATGGTAGCTGAACTGATGGCGGTGGATAAAAACCCGTATAGCCAGCAAGTACTCATTAATAAAGGCGCAATCGACGGTGTTTATTTGTCTCAACCCGTTATTGATGACTCAGGAATTGTGGGTCAAATTATGGAAGTGGGCTCCACAAACAGTCGCGTTTTACTTTTAGCCGATGTAACCCATGCTATACCCGTACGCTCGCTGCGAAACGATATTCGCTTTATCGCAACAGGAAGCGGCTCTTTGAACGAGTTATATGTAGAGCATGTGCCGCATAGTGTAGATATTCAAGAGGGCGATGTTCTTATTTCCTCCGGCTTAGGCAGTGTGTTCCCAGAAGGTTATCCCGTCGCCCGGGTGAAACAGGTAGTTCGAGATGAAAGTCGTCCTTTTTCACGAGTTATTGTTACCCCAACTGCAAGTTTAGACAGGCTGCGCCACCTGCTGCTTTTGTGGCATGAAAGTGACGAGTCGCAGGACTCCAAAACCCAGGATCCTAAAACGCTGGCTCCTAAAACGCTGAACCCAAAAACATTAGACGACGCCACTGAAGAGCAAGCGCCAGAAGATAAAGATTCAAAAGATATAGACCAAGAAGAGTCAGAAAATGCGTAAACGCAACCTCATCATTTGGGGCAGCATCATAATTGCACTGGTATTGCAGATTGTACCCTTACCTATTCAAGCCGATGTATACCGTCCAGACTGGGTATTGGTAGTATTGGCGTATTGGAGTATGGCACTGCCAAGCAGAGTGAATGTTGGTGTTGCTTTTATTACCGGCGTGGCAATGGATATTTTGGTTGGCACCACACTTGGCATTCACAGTCTTGGCTTAAGCGTTTCAATCTATATTCTTGCGGCAAACTATCAGCGTTTAAGAAATTATTCCGTATGGCAACAGGCCATTATCATTGGCCTCTTATCTTCGCTTTACCACCTGGTTACGTTTTGGGTTCAGCACATTCTCACTGACATTTACTTTCAGATTGATTATTTGTGGCCAGTAATTGCGTCTATGGTGATATGGCCATGGGTCTTTTGGTTGCTGCGCCGCACGCGAAGACAGTTTTCCATTATGTAATAAGGCTTTGTCTGCCGATAATTTTTTATGCCGATAATTGCGCAGAACATCGTTCTTAAAAATACTGCACTTTCGTAAGTGATTAATAAGGTTTTGCCAATGCATTCTCATCTCATTCTTGCCTCTGCATCGCCAAGGCGCACCGCTTTGTTAAATCAAATGAAGGTTGCTCACACTGTCTTGCCAGCTGATATTGATGAAACGCCAAAACCTAACGAATCTCCATACGATTTAGTTGCCAGACTGGCCAGCGAGAAAGCGCAGGCCGTCATGTCTAAAGTAAACGCCAGTTCAGAACCGGCCACTTCTAACGTTGTGTTAGCCAGCGATACGCTTATAGCTTTTAATGGCGCAAGCGTTGGTAAGCCTGTAGATAGAGAGGATGCTATACGCATATTATCTATGCTGTCGGGGCAAACTCACGAAGTGTTAACAGCAATTAGTGCAATGTCTGAATTGAAACAGATAACGCGAACTGTAACTACATCAGTCACATTCGCAACGCTGACTAAACAGCAAATTATTGCGTACTGGGAAACAGGGGAGCCGCAAGATAAAGCCGGTAGTTATGCTATTCAAGGCATAGGTGGCGAATTCGTCGTTTCTATTAACGGCAGTCCAAGTTCTGTAGTAGGATTACCTCTGTATGAAACCCGTCAATTGCTCAATGAATTTGGAGTTGCGAAGTGAGTGCCGAGCTACTAATTAACGTTACACCCTCTGAGTCACGAGTTGCTCTCATTGAAAATGGTATTTTGCAGGAAATACACGTTGAACGACACACGAAAAAGGGGCTGGTAGGCAATATATATCGTGGCAAAGTGAGTCGAGTCTTACCCGGTATGCAGGCGGCATTTGTAGATATTGGACTAGAAAAAGCTGCATTTCTTCATGCCTCAGACATTGTTATTCACAATGAAATAGCCGAAGAGGTTTTGGCAAGTCATATACAAAAACAAGATATTCGAGAGCTTGTAAGAGACGGGCAGGATATTGTTGTTCAAGTGGTTAAAGATCCCATTGGCACCAAAGGAGCCCGCTTAACTACCGATATCACTATTCCCAGTCGTTACCTTGTGTTTATGCCATCTGTTACCCATGTAGGGGTGTCTCAGCGTATCGAAGAAGAAGCCGAGCGCGAGCGACTAAAAACCTTAGTTCAAGAGTTTTGCGATGAAAACGGCGGTTTCATACTGAGAACAGCTGCAGAGGGTGTGGGCAAAAACGAGTTGCAGCAAGATGCAGCGTTTTTACGCAGGCTTTGGGACAAAATTCAATCTCGTATGAAAAAGCGTAAATCCAATGTGCTTTACGAGGATTTGCCTTTAGCACGACGGGTGCTTCGAGATTTCGTTGGCACTGAGCTTGATAGAATACGCATTGACTCGAAGCTGTCGTTCCAAGAGTTGTTTCAGTTTACCAAAGAATACGTTCCTGAAATGAATGAAAAGCTGGAATATTATACCGGCGATAGGCCTATTTTCGACTTGTATGATGTTGAAAATGAGGCGCAGCGAGCTTTAGAGCGCCGCGTAGATTTAAAGTCGGGTGGTTATTTGATTATCGATCAGACCGAGGCAATGACCACTATAGATATTAATACAGGGGCATTTGTTGGTCATCGCAATTTAGAAGAAACCATCTTTAACACCAATACAGAGGCCACGCAGGCAATTTCGCGTCAGCTAAGATTACGCAACCTTGGCGGTATGATCCTTATCGACTTCATCGATATGATGGAACCTGATCACAAAAGGCGTGTCTTACACTCATTAGAGGTGGCGACAAGTAAGGATAGAGCCAAGATCAATATTCACGGGTTTACCGCGTTAGGGCTTATTGAAATGACCCGCAAGCGCACTCGCGAAAGTATTGAACACATATTGTGCGGTGAGTGCCCGGTGTGTAAAGGGCGTGGAACCGTTAAAACAATAGAGACTATTTGTTTTGAGATTATGCGTGAAATTGTGCGTGTAAATCGCGCGTATGACGCTGATAAATTTGTAGTTTACGCGTCCCCCAAAGTGGCTGAGGCTCTGATGGGAGAAGAGTCTCATATGTTGGCCGAGTTAGAAGTGTTTGTATCGAAACAAATTAAAGTGCAAACCGAAACATTGTACAACCAGGACAAGTACGACGTCGTTATGATGTAACGCATTAACGTTAAGAAAGGCATAGTGTGACAAAATTTTCGTCGGCAGCTGCGTACTTATTAAAGAAGTTCTGGCTGCTGCTTGCTGTATTACTTGTTCTTTTTGCGCTGATACTGAGCGCTGCAAGGTACGCCTTGCCCCACATTGAACACAATAAGTACCTGCTGGAAGACTACATAAACCAGCAATACGGCGTAAACTTATCCATTGACAGTGTGCATGCTGTTTGGGAGCGAAGCGGCCCGAGCATTGTCTTAAACTCCGTGTCTTTAGCGAAAGATGAGGCGTCTCCTGTTGCCCTCGATATTCGACAAATTTATGTAGAACTCGATTTTTGGCAATCTCTTCGCCAGCAGCTAATCTCATCCCCTCGATTCGAATTACGAGGTCTGCAGCTTGATATTGATGCAGATCGAGTGTCTGGCAGCAGCAAGAATAACTTTCCTGTTATAACCGCATTAGAACGCCTGTTTTTAGAGCAGTTGCAAAGCTTTTCTTTAGAAGATGGCACTATTTCGCTTACCCGAAATGGCGATACAAACAGCTTTGATGTTACCACTTTATCGTGGAATAACTTTGAAGAACGCCATCAAGGGTTAGGACGCATAAAAGTCGATGGGGTATCAGCAAACTCAGCGTCCTTTGTTATCGATATTCAGGGCACGAAAGATGAGTTTGAGGGCGTGTTCTACGCCAAAGCTGAAGACTTAGATATATCTCCATGGGTAAGTGACCTTATTAAAACCAAACGCCCACTGGCACAAAGTAGGGCAAACCTAGAAATATGGACCCGCTTTAGTGAAAGTGCGGTTAACTCTGTACAGGCAGAGTTAAACAACAGTCTGCTGCAATGGGGCGATGAACAGATTAAAACCGTCACAGGCATTACGGGGGGGAGTCTACAAGCATTGCCAACAACGGATGGATGGAATATTCGCGTTGACCAACTTAAGCTCAACTCGAGTAATGCGACTCTGACCACTGATGTTATCGGTACTATTTCGAATAACGGCAATGCCGTTTTCAATACGATAAAACCTGTCGAAATTAATCCATTTTTACTTCTGCTTCCGCTCTTTCTTGATGATACCAGTGAAGATGAAATTAGAGCTCTTGATCCCAAGGGAGAGCTGGCTACCTTACAATTACAATGGCAGCACGGGTCGCCCGCACTAGCGGCGAAAGTGCTCGACCTAAAGTGGTCACAAACGGATGCTATTCCTGGGTTGTCGTCTTTAGATGCCGATATATTTTGGTACAAGCACAACGGCGCTGTGTTTTTAGAGTCCAGTGACAGCGAGCTTTCAAGTAAGGGAATTATCAAAAAAGATGTCCATGTAAATAATATTACAGCGGATATCTACGTTTATCCTCTCCAAAGCAATGAGAAAAGCTCCGACAATAGCAGCGAAGAAATCAGTACTCTGCAAGCGCAAAGACAGCGAAAAGCAGAGCCACGTCGATGGGGAATTAGCAGCGACAATATCATAATAGATACAGATAGCGTCTCCTTAACGTCTGCATTCAACTTCGACCTGTCCTCTGGTCATTTGTCTTTGTTCACCGACGTTGACCCACTGCCGCTCGCTGGTGTGAGCGATCTTTTCCCTGCGCCTGTCATGAGCGACAATCTAGACAACTACCTCACCAGAGCGTTTGTCGGTGGAGGTGAGATAGAAGCGGCACGAGTACTGTGGTTTGGGAAAATTAATGAATACCCGTTCACAGAACAACAGGGAATTTTTCAAGCCTCTGTAGACATCAGTAAGAGTGACTTCCTATTTTCATCGAAATGGCCAGCACTCAGTGAGCTCGATTTATCCCTTCGCTTTATTAATAAAGGCTTATTCATGACAAGCTCTTCTGCAGAGCTTGAGGGTGTAAAAGTGCGCAATATGTCGGCAGCTATTCCCACATTTAAACGGGATGCTGTTCTCACTATTGATGCGGCAGGTGATGGGGCAGGGGAGAGTTTAACGAGTCTAATGATGGCATCTTCTATCAAAGACTCGTTAGGAAAAGTATTAGAGCAGGATGTACAGGTTGCCGGGCCACTATCTGCCGATATCCACCTACATATTCCGTTAAACGGTGAGCAAGTGAGAGCTACCGGCACCGCTGCGCTAGCAGAAAATACCGTATACATCCCAAAAACTAACATGCGTTTTGAGCGTACAAAAGGCAACATAGCTTTCGACAACGGCAATATAGATGCAAAAGAACTTTCAGCACAGTTTCTAAATCAAGCGGTGACGATTGATATTCACGGGCAGCAAAAAGAAGAATATTTGCTTAATGTCGGCCTAGCGGGGCGTTGGCATGTTCACCCTCTTGCAAACTACGTGAATACTGAGTTGACCGACTACGTAGACGGCGAGACTCAATGGCAAACTAATGTAGATTTGATCCTGGGGAAAGACACTTTTTCTTATACTGCCGATTTAAATGCTGACTTAACGGCAACTCAAAGTGTGTTACCTGAACCTTTCAACACAGCCGCTGGAACAAGTCTCCCGCTAAATATTCAAAGCAGTGGCAACCTTACGGCGTCAAACGTTAACGCAACATTGGGGGAAGACATTCGTTTTACCGGTACGTTACCACATAAAGAAATGCAGTTTTCTCGCGCTCACTTAGCGCTTGGTGAGAGTGATATAGCCAACATCGGAACCGGCTTTAGTATTGCTGCAAACCTTGATAACGCCAATGTAAAAGAGTGGTTTACAACTATCTCAATGTTGACTTCGGGCAATCAGCAGCAAGTCAGTAGCAGTGAGGAACTCTCATCTAGCAAAGCCGCTAACGCTTCTTCATCCTCTTCTGAGCCTACTAAAAACGGACTATTTGGTACGCCTTCACGCATTTTTGCCAAAGCAAGTGAGTTAACGTTTGCTGGGCATGCCATTAACGACGTTCAAATAAATGCACAGGAGCGCAACAACAATTGGCTGCTCGATATTGGCTCGGCCGCAGCGAGGGGAACCATACTCGTTAATGGCAATTTAGCGCAGCAGGGCATAGAGATAAACGCAGACTATCTAAACTTAATAAAGCCTGAGGCCATAGAGCTAGAAGTAAACGAGACCAACATTAATGTACTCGCCGATTTTAATGCCAAACAGTCTGACGATCCGTTTGAACTTGATCCTCGTTCTCTTCCTCCAGTGTATTTTCGCTGCGAAAGCTGCATATTCCACGGTATTGATTTAGGGAATATTACCCTAGATATCGTAAAAACAGACAGTGGGCTTAAAGCGAGGCAGCTTGTCATCCGCTCTCCCGAGGCAACCATTACGGCAAAGGGTGATTGGGAATACAAAGACGGTGCGTCAATAAGTCGTATCGAAGGAAATCTTTTGGCACCAGATGTAGGGCAAATGCTTAAAGAGTACAAAATCGAGTCGGGTATTAAAGACTCCGAAGCCGATGTCGCATTTAATATTCAATGGCCAAACTCTCCCATGGACTTACAACTCAATAAACTTCAGGGAGACGTTGAGTGGTCATTGTCAGATGGGTATCTTACCGAATTAAGCGATCAAGGCTCGCGCATCTTCACACTGTTTAGTTTAAATTCATTAGTGAGAAAATTAAGCTTAGACTTTAGGGACGTATTTGCGAAAGGCTTCTTTTATGATGATATGGGAGGCACGCTAACTATTGTCGATGGCAAAGCGTATACCGATGACACTGAAATAGACGGAGGCGCTGGCGAGATAGAAATAATGGGTTTTACAGACTTAGGCACGGGAGATCTTAACTACAATGTATCTTTTGCTCCTAATGTGACAGGTAACTTACCATTTTTGGTGTATTTTTTAGCTACTCCGCCTACCGCTCTTGCCGCCATCGCTATAGATCAGGTTTTGACATCGGCAAAGGTTATTTCAAATGTAAATTACCGTGTTTCAGGCACTATAAGCGAACCACAGTTTGAAGAGGTTGAACGAAACAGCAAAGATATTAGCCTACCTGCGCAAAACGTTCCCGTGCAAAAAGATCCCCTCGATAGGCCGCTTACGGAAGACGATGTCCGCAGGATAAAAATGGAGGTTATTGATGGTTAATTTAGTCGCACTACAAATGACATCTACCCCCGATGTTAATGAAAATTTAGCCGCAGTCTCTGACGCAATGGCAGACGCTAGCATCGCACCAGATAGCCTTGTTGTGTTGCCAGAATGTTTTGCTTGTTTTGGTGGGAAGGATAAAGGCCAGCTTGCTATTGCCGAAGAAAAGGGTAAAGGGCCAATTCAAGCCCACCTCTCGCAATTAGCGAAAGACTATCAATGCTACATCATTTCTGGCACTTTCCCTTTACAGACAGAAAGCGCTGATATGTTTTCTGCAGCATGCATGTTGTTTGCCCCGAATGGAGAGTGTTTGGCCGACTATCGCAAAATTCATATGTTCGATGTCTCGGTAAACGATGCAACAGGAAGCTACAAAGAGTCACGCTTTACACAAGCGGGAAACGAGGTGATAACGGTTAGCACACCAATTGGCAACATTGGCCTTGCGGTATGTTATGATATTCGCTTTCCAGGGTTATTTACCGCAATGGGCGATATTGATGTATTGGTATTGCCCGCAGCGTTTACGCAAAAAACTGGTGAAGCCCACTGGCATGCACTGTTAAAGGCCAGAGCTATTGAAAAGCAATGCTTTGTAGTCGCCGCAGGGCAAACGGGCACGCATGCCAATGGGCGTGAAACCTTTGGGCATAGCATTGTTATCTCTCCTTGGGGAGAAACATTGGCAGAGCTAGCGACAGAGAAAGGCGTAGTAAAAGCCAGCGTAGATATTGCGCAACGAGAAACCATCAAACAAAATATGCCCGTTGCCGAACACAACCGATTCAGGAGTCACTTTGTCTAAATCTGTAGAGCGCCATTTATTATCAGACTCAGGGCTTGATATTGCTAAGCTTGAGAGTGCATTAGCCACAATCCATCGTCACGACACCGACTATGCCGACTTATATTTCCAGTCTAGTCAGCATGAAAGCTGGGTGCTTGAAGATGGCATTATCAAAGAAGGCAGTTACAACATTGAGCGCGGTGTTGGCGTAAGGGCTATAAGCGGTGAGAAAACCGGTTTTGCCTATTCTGATGAAATCAGCGAGGACGCACTATTAAAAGCGTGTAAAGCGGCCCGCGGAATTGCCCCAAGTGGCGGTACTCTGAAGGTGTCTGCGCTGGGCGAAAAAGCCCTTAACCCGCGCTACAGCGATAACAATCCGATCCTTGCTATGCAAGACGCAGAAAAAATATCTCTTCTTCGTTCAGTAGACGCATACATCCGCAAGCAAGAGCCATCTGTTAATCAGGTGGTGGTGAGTATTAGCGGTGTGTACGAAGAAATATTGGTTGCTGGAAGCGACGGTACTCTTGCAACGGATATACGCCCTTTGGTAAGGCTAAATTGCTCTGTATTGTTAGAAAGTGGAGAGCGCCGAGAGCGTGGTTCCGCTGGCGCGGGCGGCCGTTATGCCTATGCATTTTTTCAATCAGACGACAACGGCAAGCCTTTGTATGAAACGCTTGCCGACGACGCCTTGCACATGGCCCGAGTAAATATGCAAGCTGTAGCGGCGCCTGCTGGAGCTATGCCAGTAGTTCTTGGTAACGGCTGGCCCGGTGTACTGCTGCACGAGGCTGTGGGACATGGCTTAGAGGGTGACTTCAACCGCAAAGGTGCTTCTACTTTTAGTGGCCGTATAGGCGAGCGTGTTGCCGCAAAAGGTGTGACCGTTGTAGATGACGGTACCTTAAGTGATCGCCGTGGCTCGCTATCGGTAGACGATGAGGGTACGGCTACTCAGCATAACGTGTTAATTGAAGACGGTATTTTAAAAGGCTATATGCAAGACAAGCATAACGCGAAATTAATGGGCGTAGCACCTACTGGCAATGGCAGAAGAGAGTCTTATGCGCATTTGCCTATGCCAAGAATGACAAATACCTACATGCTTGAAGGGCAACACGATCCGCAAGAAATCATAGCTTCTATCGAAAGGGGCATTTATGCGCCTAACTTTGCGGGTGGTCAAGTAGACATTACTTCGGGTAAATTTGTGTTCTCAAGTGCAGAAGCTTATCTCATTGAAAATGGCAAGATTACAGCGCCTGTGAAAGGGGCAACCCTTATCGGCAACGGGCCAGAGGTTATGCAAAAGATATCAATGATTGGCAACGATGTCGCCTTAGATAAAGGCATTGGCGTTTGCGGCAAAGACGGTCAGAGTGTACCGGTTGGCGTGGGTCAACCAACGCTTAAAATTGATGAGCTCACCGTGGGCGGAACAGCTTAGCTGTAAAATTTATATAAGATTCAATCGAATAAACGCAAAAAGGCTGGTCACTTCATGGTACCAGCCTTTTTTAGTAGCCTGTCTTATGTGAAAGCTCAGCCTTTTGAAGGCTACAAGCTCGCTGATGAAGCGGCTCTAGCTGTTTTGAACGATGTCCTTGATGTACTGAAAAAGCTCTCTAAATGCTTTAGGTGGCCCGTTCTTTTCTCGCTCTTTTTTAACCTGGCGACTGAGTTGACGCAATTTTTGTCTATCAAAGTCAGGGTATTCTTCGATTAAGCGCTGAATTGCAGGGTCACCCTCTTCAATCACCGCTTCTCTCGCCAGTTCTAATTTATGAAAAGCTGCATTACTCGCCTGATGCTGGTGAGCTATTTTCGCTAGCGCTTCTTCAATATCGGCAGTATCTCGTTGGCGAAGTAGCTTTCCAATAAACTGCAGTTGCCGGCGATAACCGTCTTTTTTCTTGTTAACAATGCGGGCTACTGCCACTGCATCTGCCAACTCTTCGTCCATGGGGATTGTTGCCACATGGGCATCGGTCAACCCTACAATGGTTTCGCCTAGTTTCTGGTGCTCTTTGGCCTGACGCTTAAGTTCGGTTTTACTTATAAAATCTTCGTCTTCAGACATTCCTGCCTTAGCACCGTCAAAGTTAGGATCTTGTGGAGAATTATGTTTCTGATCACTCATTTCAAACTCATTAGTGTTACACTTTAGCCAAATTGTAACTATCACAGTCGAATATAGACAGCGAAACTTACTATGCAAATTGAGCAACAGCTATCAGAAATTCAGAATGTCGTTGATGATGTACTGAAAATGGCCTTATCAAAAGGCGCAACACAAGCCGAAGCAAGCATGTCTAAGGTACAGGGTATTGCTGTATCTTCGCGTATGCAAGAAGTTGAAAACGTTGAGTTTACCAACGATGGCGGTTTAGGTATTAGCGTTTACGTAGGTAAACGGAAAGGAAGTGCTTCTACGGCAGATTTGAGCAAAGCAGCGCTATCTTTGGCGGTGGAAAAAGCAGTAGATATTGCACGTTACACCAGTGAGGATCCGTGCACAGGCCTTGCCGATGCAGAGCTTATCGCCACAGAGTTTCCCGATCTAGAGCTCTATCACCCGCAAGAGCTAGATACCGAGAAAGCGATAAAAACCACCATAGAAACTGAAGCGGCGGCGATGAATTACGACTCTCGCATAACTAATTCAGATGGCGCGTCTTATAACGCTAATTTGGGGATGCGCGTTTACGGCAATACGCACGGGATCAATGCGGGCTATCCAAGCAGCCGGTACAGCCTAAGCTGCATGGTGATAGGTTCTCAAGAAAACGACATGCAGCGAGATTATGCTTACACTGTAAACAGACAAGCCGATTTACTGAAATCTGCGACCTTTGTGGGTGAGGAAGCTGCGAAGGCTACCGTTGAACGCCTTGGCGCTCGAAAAATTAATACTGCCAATGTGCCTGTATTGTTTCACAAAGATCTCGCTTCCAGTTTGTTTGGTCATTATGTTGGCGCAATCAGCGGCGGCAGTTTGTATAGACGCTCGTCTTTTTTACTCGACAGCTTAGGTAAGCAAGTCTTTCCAGAGTGGCTAAATATTGAAGAGCGCCCCCTTATCAAGTCTGGATTAGCGAGTTCGAGCTTTGACAATGAAGGTGTTTCTTGTTCAGACATGACCATTGTGGATAGCGGTCAATTAGCTACCTATCTATATACTACGTACTCTGCACGTAAACTTAACACCGTGTCTAATGGACATGCTGGTGGCATTCACAACTGGTTAGTGGGCGATACAGGTCATAGTGACGCCGATCTATTAAAAGAGATGGGCACTGGATTATTCGTTACTGAACTTATGGGTCAGGGCGTTAATATTGTTACTGGCGATTACTCTCGCGGCGCGGCAGGCTTTTGGGTAGAAAACGGTATTATCCAATATCCAGTGCATGAGATAACGATTGCTGGCGACTTACGCGACATGTTCCGTAATATCGTTGCTATTGGCAAAGACAAAGATGTGAGAGGCAGTGTTCAAACTGGCTCTGTTCTTGTCAACGAAATGAAAATAGCCGGCAACTAATGCAACGCTTCTTGCACGATCAGCGAATAACCAGCGAATAAGCAGAGAATTTGCAGGTAAGTGGCAAGAAATCAGAGTCTGTCAATACAGCATATGATTCGTTGCTATGTCTTTTCTTTGACCTCCGCCTCGCGAAATTCACGGGGCGGTTTACCCACCGATTTTTTAAACCTCTTTGAAAATGTGAATACGTTAGCATACCCCACGTAGTGGGCGATGTATGAAATAGGCCACTGCGTATTGAGCAGCAAATTGCGCGCGCGCTGCATGCGCAGGTGAATAACCTGCTGCATAGGGCTTCTTTGATAATACTTTAAGCATAAACGGTGTAAATGCGGAGCAGAGTAATGGGCTTTCTTGCTTAACTGAGAAACGTCCCACTGATACTGCAATTGATTATCTACCGCGGCAAAAAGCGATGTCAGTCTAGTGGCATGACGATCTGTGCTGTGGGTGACATCACGGTTTATTAGTTGGTGTAAATGTCTGCCTATTATGTGTATTGCTGCCTCTCGGTTTTCTGCATCCGCCTCTAAATAAAGCAACTCCATGGCATGATGAACGCCAGATAAGTTCACATTCTCCACTATCTCAGGCCTGTGCTTGGGAAGCGCATCCCACTGAGGGGTATCTGACAGATTAAGCCAAATTATGTCCCACGCTTCGCTGGCAATGGTCACTTCGAAGCTCTGGTAAGCCGGTAGCGCAATAAGTTGACCGCTAGAAATGGTAAAAGATCCAAACGGCGTACGAAAGTGGCCTTGTCCCGACAGTGAATAAAATAGAGTGTGGTTAGGCGGCGATACTCTGCCAACTGTATAGTTACCTGATAAGTTTGAACAACCTGCAAGCTCAATATCTAACTCGGCGATTTCTGGCGCATTACTGCCATCTATAAAACGTTCGTAGCACTGTTGGCCAATATCAATAATATCTGAGAAAGCAGGCTGCATAATTTTTAAATGAGAGTTTTGGATAAAAGAAGGAGAGGTTTAAGCATAAAGTATTTATTCAATATTAGCTATGCTTTGACCATATTGAGATTAGATACAATCCCTGAAACAACTCGGTTAAAGCCAACGTAAGCTTAAAAATAGGAGCCATTGATGGCCAACGTCGAACAGATTATTTCGCAAAAAGACTGGCAGAACCCACTTGTGTACCAGCGTAATCGAGTAAATGCACACGCACCACATAACGGTTTTATTACGCAAGAAGATGCACTAAACAACCGAAACGCCAGTAAAATGAGCCTAAATGGGCAATGGATGTTTCGTCTATATCCTTCGCCCGATGCGGTAGCTAATGAGTTCATTGCAGACGTGTTGCCCGAAACGGATGTAAAACACTGGCAAGCAATAGAGGTGCCCTCTAATTGGCAAATGAAAGGGTTCGATAAACCCATTTACTGCAATGTGAAATATCCTTTTGCGGTAAGTCCTCCCAATGTACCAGAGGATAATCCAACAGGGTGCTATCGGACCACGTTTACTATGAAGGAATCTGCGCTGTCAAAGCGTAACCATATAGTATTTGAAGGGGTAAATAGCGCATTTCATCTTTGGTGTAACGGTGCTTATGTTGGATACTCCCAAGACAGTCGTCTACCCGCCGAGTTTGATATCTCTTCATTTTTAACCGTTGGTGAAAACCGTCTATCGGTTATGGTGTTCAGGTGGTCAGATGGCAGTTATTTAGAAGACCAAGACATGTGGTGGTTAAGCGGCATTTTCCGAGACGTAAGTGTTATCACCAAACCTACTTATCATATCCAAGATGTATTCGTTACGCCTTCCTTAGACGCTTGTTACCGAGATGCCACGCTTTCTGTTCGCACGGCAGTAAATGCACCGAATAAGTATAAAGTAGGTGTGCAATTATTTGATAAAGAAATCGCTGTTACAGAACGTGTGGTTGACGGTACAAACAATAAACGTATTGATGAGAAAGGAGGCTGGGACGATGTTGTCTTTCAAACTCTTGATATTAAAGAGCCAAAACATTGGACTGCGGAAACCCCTAACCTATATCGCTTAGTAGTAACGCTCATTGACGAAGGCGGACAAATCGTTGATGTGGAAGCCTACGATGTTGGCTTTCGCAACATTGAAATGAAATCAGGGCAGTTATGCATAAACGGTAAACCTCTATTAGTTCGCGGCGTGAACAGGCATGAGCATCACGAGAGTAAAGGCCATGCAATTAATGAGGCCGACATGCTTGAGGATATTAAGCTCTTAAAGCAAAACAACTTTAATGCGGTTCGAACGGCTCATTATCCCAACCATCCACGATGGTATGAACTGTGTGATGAATACGGATTGTACGTAGTTGACGAAGCAAATATTGAAACCCATGGCATGTTTCCTATGGGGCGACTATCTCGCGACCCTCTGTGGGCAGGCGCTTACATGGCGAGGTTCACTCAAATGGTTGAACGAGATAAAAACCACCCGTCTATTATAATTTGGTCGTTGGGCAATGAATGTGGGCACGGCCCAACCCACGATGCCATGTATGGTTGGGCTAAGTCTTTTGACCCCTCGCGGCCTGTGCAGTACGAAGGCGGTGGCGCAAATACTTCGGCCACAGATATTTTGGCCCCCATGTACGCCCGAGTTGACACAGATATTGAAGACGATGCGGTACCAAAGTGGGCAATTAAAAAGTGGCTTTCTATGCCCAATGAGACCCGACCCGTTATTTTGTGTGAGTACGCTCATGCAATGGGAAATAGCCTTGGGAGTTTTGATGAGTACTGGAAAGCGTTTAAAGCCTACCCGCGCTTGCAAGGCGGCTTCATTTGGGATTGGGTAGACCAAGGTTTAAAGAAGTACACGGAGAATGGCACGCCCTATTGGGGATACGGTGGTGACTTTGGTGACACTTATAATGACAGACAGTTTTGTATTAACGGTCTCTTATTCCCCGACCGAACGCCTCATCCAGCATTATTCGAGGCCAAATACTGCCAACAGCATTTAAGTTTTGCTTTAGCTGACGAAGGTGGTGTATTTACCCTTACAATTTTTAGCGATTATTTGTTCCGCAGTACCGACAATGAAATACTGCAATGGAAAGTACTCGAAGATGGTGAATGTATTTTTCAGGGCGAAACCCTCCTAGCTGTTAAACCGCAAGATAGCCAAAACATAGCGTTATCACCAGGGATAACGTATAAACCTGGGGCGGTATATCACTTAAATCTCGATGTTGTGGTAGCTAACGATAGCGCTTGGGCTCCGGCTGGACACATTCTTGATACAGAGCAGTTAACGCTTAAAAACAGAGCAGGCATAGCCTCGTATAATCTCACTGGCGAGATGATTGGCCAGCCGGCTGGAAACGTTATTAATAGTAGTGAGCTTGAAAAGAGCAGCGCTGTTTCAAAGAATATTGAAGTAAACAGAAGTGAAGCGTTATTAACTGCCAAGCTTGGATCTAACGTCCTTTCATTCTGCCTCGAAAGCGGTTTACTCCTATCCTGGTTAGTAAGCGATAAAGAGCTTTTATCCGCACCATTAGAAGACAACTTTTTCCGGGCGCCGCTCGATAATGATATTGGTATAAGTGAAGTTGATAATCCAGATCCAAATGCATGGGAGTCTAGATGGCGTCGAGTTGGCTTAGGTGTATGGCAACGCCAGTGCAAAGATATTGCCATTCAGCAGAGCGACAGAGATCTTCGGGTGATAGCTTTATTTGAATATACGTATGACGGCGCAGTTCAGGCAGTAACAAAGTGGACTTACACCCTTGCACTTGATTCAACATTGACCACAAATGTTGAAGTGCTTGTATCGGATATGGTGCCACCATTGCCGAGAGTTGGCGTGCAGTTCGCTGTACCTTTGGGTGTTAAAGGCAACACCGTTAGTGACGGAAGCGATACTGCCCCGCGCGGTGATACGATAACCTATACAGGTCTTGGGCCATTTGAAAACTACCCAGACAGACAAGCCGCCGCAAGATTTGGGCGTTATGAAATGGCTGTTTCAGATATGCATACCGACTATATTTTCCCAACTGACAATGGGCTACGAAGTCATTGCTCTATGCTAAAGGTGGGTAGTGTAAAAGTGTGTGGAGATTTTCACTTCGCGGTGAGTGCCTATGGGCAGTCGCAGCTAGATGTGGCTAAGCATACTTGTGACCTTGTTAAACAAGATTGTACCTTTGTTTACATCGATCACGCACATATGGGTGTGGGGGGCGACGACTCATGGAGTCCGAGTACGCACAAAGCGTTTCTTCTTGAGAAAAAGCGCTACGCCTATTCCTTTACTCTCACTGGCGGCTGATAAGCTTGCCATACATCAAACAGCAAAAAGCCGCTCAATAGCGGCTTTTTCAATACGACAATAAACCTACTGGCTTACTCGCAATTATCTAGGCAAGTGCAGTTTTTAGCTGTCTACCTGACCACAAAAGCGATAGCCTTCACCGTGGATAGTCACAATCAACTCTTCTTCTGAAGGGTGAGATTCGAAGTGCTTACGAATACGACGAATAGTTACGTCTACAGTACGGTCATTAGGACGCAGTTCACGACCTGTCATTTCCATAATAAGCTGTTCGCGAGTGAGAATTTTACCAGGGTTGCTCAAAAATAAATGCAACGCTCTGAATTCACTGCGCGGCAAGCGGAACTCTTTGTCAGTAGGTGAAATAAGAGAGCGGCTATCGCCATCTAGTGTCCAACCGTTAAAATTAACACGGCTTGGTAAGTCATCGTCTTCAGAAGAGTTTGTTGTTCTAGATAACAAGTTACGCGCACGAATGGTGAGCTCTCTTGGGTTAAATGGCTTAGTTAGGTAATCGTCTGCGCCAATTTCCAAACCTAAAATGCGGTCTACGTCGTTATCGCGACCTGTTAGGAAGATTAACCCAACGTTTTTACGGTCACGTACTTCACGAGCGAGAATTAGCCCATTTTTACCTGGAAGATTGATATCCATAATAACCAAATTTATTGCGTGATTCTCGAAGAAATCGTGCATTTGGTTGCCGTTTTCAGCTTCAAATACGTTGTACCCTTCCGCTTCAAATAAACTTTTAAGCGTGGTGCGGGTTACCACTTCATCTTCAACAATTAACACATTTGGCGTTTGCATGGTGTTCTACACTCTTTCAAAAATAAGATTTAAGCAACTAACTGGTTAAATTTTAATATTCATAAACTTATTTGCAAGTAACTTATGAATAACAACTCGGTTAGGATTTTGGGGTTAGCCAACAAATTTCAACAAAAGTTCATACTTTATACAATGACTACGACGTTTTCGCATTAGAAACGGGGAATATTATGACAAATTCCACACCGTTATCTTCCTCACTCGTCAATGTAATAGAGCCAAGTAAGGCTTGTGTCACCAAGTTATATACCAAATGCATACCAAGTCCCGAGCCACCTTGACCGCGCTTTGTTGTTACAAACGGATCAAAAATACGTTTACGGATCTCAGAAGGTATACCTTTTCCGTTATCGGAATAAACTAATTTTAATTTGTTATCACTAACTAATTCAGCACGAATATTAATTGTGCCTTTATCCATGAATTCAAAACCATGGATAACAGAATTCATTATTAGATTAATCAATATTTGATTAATTGGGCCAGCCTTCGTTTCAACGTTTAGGGTAGGGTCGCAGTCTACGTTGATGTTGTGTTTTAATTTTTTTAATCGAGGCTGTAATGACAGTAGTATCTCATTAACTAGCTGTTCAACGCAAAAACTTCGACTATTTTCTGTAGATTGATCAACAGCTACCTGCTTAAAGCTAGATATGAGCTCTGCCGCACGATTCAAATTGCGATAAATAATATTAAGGTTTTCGTTACTTTCTTCGATAAAGCGCTTCATTGCGCTCGCTTTGAGGGTTTTGCTTTCAAAATCTTTTTGAATTACAGCTAGTCGGTCTAGCATCATTGTTGAGGCCGTCACCCCTAAGCCAATCGGCGTATTAACTTCGTGCGCTACACCTGCAACCATATCGCCTAGTGATGCCATTTTTTCGTTCTGTACAATTTGCCGCTGAAATTGGTGCAGCTTTTCAAGTGTTTGTATTAATTCACGGTTAGCATCTTTTAGCGCCGTTGTTCGTTCATTCACCATTTCTTCTAAGCTGGAATTGAGCTTACGGTGACGTTCTTCTGCTTGCTGCTGCTTTTCCATGTATTCTTGCATTCGAAACAGCATAACGTTGATTGCATTTGCAAGCGTATCGAGCTCTTGAATTCTCGAGCCCACTACCCTTGCAGAATAGTTTCGCTGACGGGATGTTTGCTGTAAAAAATCGGCCATGGTTTGCACCGGCGTGGAGATCCCCAGCTGCTTTTTGTACGCGATATAAAAACTAATAGCGAGCAACAGCAAAATAGTGACAAGGTGTGTGACTATGGCACTTTGCACCTGCGAATAAAATTCGTCTGTGGAAAGTTTTAAATAAACCCACCCTAAGTGAATGCCTGTTTCATCATCAAATGCCTTGGCAGTTATTTCCAGGTAATCGCCGGTATCTGAAATAACAGGCGAGCCGAGTAGTTCATTTATCTGAGCCTCTTTTCCTCCGGTCATTAAATGACCCTCTTTGTTGTAAGAGGCAAATATCCGGGGCGTTTCTACATTAGGTTGGCGGCGATTATTTTTATGATAGATATGTGCATTTAGCACATAAGGAACTGCTGCTAGGTGATAAAGCGACTTTTCTGCTGCTTCATCTTGGCTGCTGATAATATATTGGGATGATGTGCGAGCGACTAAATCTGATAGAGTATACGCTTTAGAATTCAATTCGTGACGGTAATTGTCTATTTGTATGTACAGTGACAGACAGGTTACAACAGCAAGTCCCATAGAGACCACAGACATCACGGTCCATAAAAATATATTGCGAATAGTAAGCCCGCTTGCTTTGTCTGTCATGTCCGTTTTAACTACTGTCCACGTTGCTTAGTCACGTTAATATCGCCGCGTTAATATCGTCACGTTATTACTGCCACAATAATATTGGCGCATAATTCCTTAAAAAGAAAGGTAAGCAAAGATAATAAAATATACGCAAAGTTACTGAGCTAATTCATCATGTTTTGATAAAGCGTGCGATAATTTTCTGCAGCGGCTTCCCAAGTGAACCGAGTGTTCATTCCCCTAATTTGCATAGCCCTAAATGCTCCACGGTCTTCGTAGTAGGCCAATAGTGCTCTGCGTATACAGCTTAGTAGTGCAGAAGGGGATGGTTCGTCAAAAACAAAACCCGTTCGGTGTTCGCTCGATGTTGAATCTAATACGGTGTCTTTAAGACCGCCAACAGAACGCACGATTGGTATGGTTCCGTATGCCAAACTATACATTTGGTTTAATCCACAGGGCTCAAATTGTGATGGCATTAAAAAGAAGTCAGCGCCGGCCTCGACAAGGTGTGCATGCTCAGAGCTAAATCCATTAATAAAAGCAAATTGCGAAGGATGCTGTTGAGCAAATTCGCCCAAGTCCATACACACTTTAGGATCACCAGTCCCCACAATAACCATTTGCACGTTGTGGGCAATGAGGTCGTCTAGAATGGGAAGAATATAGCCAAAGCCTTTTTGGTCAGTGAGTCTACAAACCATGCCTATAAGTGGCACATCAGTATTCTCGGGTAAGCCTGACTTGTGTTGTAATGCGATTTTGCAGCTTTGTTTGGCATGCAAGTTATCAACGGAATAGTTTTCGGGAAGAAAGCTATCTGTTTGTGGGTTCCATTGAGTATAGTCGCACCCGTTTAAAATACCGCTTAAGTCGTCTTTGCGTCTAACAAGTCGTTCATGAAGCCCATGACTCCCTAAGTCTGTTAGCAATTCTCGAGCGTAATTAGGGCTTACCGTAGTGATTTTGTTAGCAAATTCGATCCCGCTTTGCAGCATGTTTATATAGCCACCATGTACTTGACTACCAATGTCTGCATGGTGACGCAAAAATGGAATGGCATCGAGCTTATGTACGCCTTGAAATGCGGCGTTATGAATAGTGAACACCGTTTTTGTACCAAAGAAGTAGCCTGTCTTATCATTAGTTAGCAAGAACGGCAGCATGGCAGTATGCCAGTCGTGGCAATGAATAATGTGCGGTTTAATTGCCAGCGCTTTAAGTGCATGTAAAACAGCGCCACTAAAAAAGCTAAAGCGTTCTCCGTTGTCTTCAAAGGCATCAAAAGCATCAGAGTACAAACCATCTCGCATAAAGAAGTCTGGTGCATCTATAAAGTAAATAGGTATGCCATGCCACTGAAGGTGTTTAATTTGAAAGTGGTAAACTTTACCTTCTGTAAATAAGGTGTGGTTTTCCCCGTACTCGGGTAAATCTAATTGCTCTTTAAGCGTTTTGTAGTAGGGCATGACAATAGTGATATTTTCACCTAATGACTTTAACGCCAAGGGGAGAGCCTTACCTACATCTGCAAGACCGCCCGTTTTCACCAATTCTTCTACTTCTGAGATAGCAAATACAATGTCCACAGGTAATCCTTTTCATAATCTCTGCATAGTCTCTGCATAGGCTCAAGTTGATTGAAACACAGATGCAGAGAATGGTTTGATACGCTTTTAAAATTTATTTTTTCAGTACATTTTTATAAATGTACCAGAGGTACGGGCATTTTCTGAAAAATTATATAGAAAAGGCCAAAAGTGCTTAGCATTAAACTTATCATGCAATATCCTGTGCGTGTCGATCTTTGCTATAAAAATGTACAGTAAAGATTAACGTGCACTAGATAAAGGCTTACAAAGATGCTTCGTATACAGAAAATTGTGATGTTTGCGCTTTTGTATATACGGTTGTAAATTCTTCTGCCAACAATCCAGGATAAGGTAAGAAACGATTTGCTACCATCTGCAGCGTTCCCTTCGAGGTTAGTTGTTTTTTAGCATCTGAAATAAAGCGTTTGGTTATGGTGTAATCGGTTTTTATACCCGTATGAAAGGGCGGGTTAGTAATAATATGCTGAACTTTTTGCGATACGCCGTGCAGGCCGTCAGCCGCAAAAAGTGTCGCACTTAATTTGTTTTCCGCTAAGGTGAGTGCACTGCAATAAAGTGCTAATGCACTTACGTCTGAGAGATATAGCGTTAAGTGCGGGTATTTAAGCATAAGATAACTGGCTATTACGCCCGCGCCGCAGGCAAAATCTAGCACGTTCCCACGCAAAGACGTTGCATGCTTTTGAAGCAATAACTCTGAGCCCGCGTCAAGCTCTTTGTGGCTGAATACACCCGGCATTGAAGCAACATTCCACTTTACTTCGTCTACCGCATACTCGCTCACGTCTACCCATGAACTTGGGTTAAAAGGAGTGTGTTGTTGCTCCACTACAACGGTAACTAAGCTGCAATGGCGCGCCGAGTCAATCTTCTGTGGAGTACCATACTGCTGCATAAGTTTTGCGGCGCTTTTGATGCCACCTTTATTCTCTCCAACTACATGAATGCGCCCTTGCTGACCTACCATGCTAGCTGCCATGTTAAGCAACATTTGAAAATGTGTTTTTGCTTTGGGTAAAAATAGCATAATGTCGGTGAATTCACCCGCAAGGGTGACAAATGGCGCAAATATATGGGTATGGTTGCCCGCCTTCTGCGTTACCTCAAAGCCTGACTTGCCAACATCACGGCTGTCTAGCGTGACCGACGGTATCACGCGTACACTTTCTGAAAAAACATCAAAATACTGATGAATAACCGTCACTTCCTGCGCGCTCAGGGCATCAAGAAAATAAGCATCTGAGGGGTTTACGAACGCCCATTTGCCCTGCTCAAAAAGCGATAAGTTGCGTTCTAGCAGTTGGCTCTGAGGAGATAGAATCATTACGCTGTTCGCTCGTATATTAGATCCCAAACACCGTGTCCCAACTTTTGGCCACGGGTTTCAAACTTGGTAATAGGACGATAGTCTGGGCGAGGAACGTAATCACCCTCTGCTGCGGTGTTAGTGTACGCAGAGTTATTATTTACAACTTCAGCCATATGTTGGGCATAAGGTTCCCAATCTGTCGCCATATGTAAATGACCACCTATTGCTAGTTTGGTCCGAATTAATTCAACAAACTCAGCTTGCACAATACGACGCTTATGGTGGCGTTTTTTATGCCAAGGGTCGGGGAAGAACAATTGCAAGCGTGACAAGCTTTCATCAGGAAGCATGTTTTTGAGTACTTCAACGGCATCGTGTTCCATAACACGCAAATTACTGAGGCCTAATTCGCCAGCGTCACCTAAACAGGCTCCGACACCGGGCTTATGTACCTCTATACCGATAAAGTTTTTTTCTGGGGCGGCAGCGGCCATTTCCACAAGGGACTTGCCCATACCAAAACCTATTTCGAGTACCACAGGCGCATCGCGTTCGAATGCCTCGACAAGAGAAATTGTTTCGTTGCGGTATTCAATACCCATTGTTGGCCAGTGTTCTTCCAACGCTTTTTCCTGACCTTTGGTAAGTCTTCCTTCGCGTTTAACGTAGCTTTTAACTTTACTTATATAAACACCGGCAGCTTCTGCTTCTGCCTGACTTTTGAATTGCCTCATTTGCAATGCCTTTCATACCCAAATTTTATGCTCGCGCATTATCCACTTACCCACCTTTTATGCAACGTTAGAATACAAGTTTTGTATTATTTTTGTACGCCAATGTTCGTTGAGATAACAGAAGCAAGCAGACTGGTTTGCTCAAGTGGGAGCATGTGCCCTGTGTTTTCTAGTTCACAAAGCGTCGCATTCGATAATTTAGTTGCTGCAAGCCTAAGTGACTCTATATTGGCAATCTTATCGTCAACACCGCCAACGAGAGCTATGGGGGTAGAAATCCTTTCTAGCAGTTTATAAGTATTATCTCTGGGCGTGGTCGCAAGTGTATGTGCTAGCAGAGTGCTTTTGCCTAAGTCCTGCGCCATCGATTTAACTACGCCTGCTACTTCGTTATCTTGCAGGCGAGACGGATGAATAAACCGAGCCAAATAAGCCTCATTGTCGGGTTTAAAATGGCCGTTTTTAAGTGTTTTTACGAGCGTCTTGCGCTGACTTATTTCGCTGTCGCTCAAGCCTGCCGGGTCGAAGCTAATCAGAGTCATTGACGCGATATTAGACATGTTTCTTGCAGCTACAAGCGTGGCAATATAGCCACCCATGGAATAGCCAACAAGATGCACTTTTTCACCGCTGAGTATTCTGTCTTCACTTAAGGCAAGCATCTCTTCTTTTGACGATGCCCATTGCAGTGGAACATAGCGACGCTGGGCTATTGAAAGCTGCTTCCACAGCGGTAAAAAAATACGTTCATCACACAAAGTGCCAGGAAAGAATAAAACGGGGGCTGTAGAAGACACACCAATACCTTAGACAGTAACTGTCTTAAAAAATAACCAAGAGGTTCCATGCTACCATAGCGTATACCTAATAGAATGTTTAATTGGCGCTATAAATAAGAGCATTAAGGCTGGGCAAAATGAAGAAAAACCGCCTCTTAAGCCCGCAAAAAGCTGACGATAAAAACACACAATCAAAATTGATATAAGCTCAAAACATATGACAAAAACAAAGCACAACAGCAGTTTCGCAAAGCGCGTATTATCGTGGTTTGATGAAAACGGAAGAAAGCATTTACCGTGGCAGAAAGATGTTACTCCTTACAAGGTATGGATTTCTGAAATTATGCTTCAACAGACACAAGTGGCTACTGTAATTCCGTACTTTAATCGATTTATGGCGTCGTATCCCAGCGTCTTTGACCTTGCTAATGCTTCTCAAGATGATGTGTTACACCACTGGACAGGTCTTGGTTACTATGCGCGAGCGAGGAATTTGCACAAGGCAGCAAAAACGTTAGTGGAAGTTCACAATGGTGAGTTTCCTCAAAGTCTAGAAGAAGTTATGGCGCTGCCAGGTATTGGTCGCTCTACTGCTGGCGCTATTTTATCTTTATCACGAGATGAGCGTTATCCCATTCTTGATGGAAACGTGAAGCGTGTTCTAGCGAGATATTATGCTATTGACGGGTGGCCCGGGCAAAAAGTAGTAGAGAATGCTCTTTGGGACGTGGCCGAGAAAAATACACCACAAAGCCGCTGCGCTAACTACACACAGGTGATGATGGATTTGGGCGCAATGGTATGCACTCGCAGCAAGCCGAAGTGTGATGAGTGTCCATTGCAACGAGATTGCGTAGCTTTTGCTCAAGGAAAGCAAACCGATTATCCGGGTAAAAAGCCTAAAAAAGTAACGCCGGTAAGGCAAACCTATATGCTCATTCCTATGTTTGGGCAGCAAGTGTTTTTAGAACAACGTCCACAAAGTGGAATCTGGGGCGGTTTGTATGGTTTTTTAGAGGCGCAATCTGTTGAGGAGGGAATATCGTTACTTGCTCATAGAGGAATTGACGTGGATGAAGTACAGCAGCTTCAAGAGTTCAGGCACACGTTTAGTCACTTTCATTTAGATATAACCCCGCTCATCGCCGTGGTAAACTCTACACCACAAAAGCGGGTGGCAGAAAATGAATCGAGATGGTTTTTGCTTGATGAGCCTATTGAGGTTGGTTTAGCCGCCCCAACAACAAAGATAATCAAAACACTGGCAAAGTAAGCCGCGTACATTTTCACGTAAGGTGTTGTGTAAGATAAGACAATAGAGGTGCATGATGGGTAGAACAGTATTTTGTCAGAATTTGCAAAAAGAAGCTGATGGATTAGATTTTCAACTTTATCCTGGTGAATTAGGTAAACGTATATTTGATAACATTTCAAAAGAGGCATGGGGCAACTGGCAGAAAAAGCAGACCATGCTAATAAACGAAAATAAGTTGAATATGATGGAGCCCGAGGCGAGGGCGTTTTTAGAAGAAAGAATGTCGGCTTACTTGTTTGATGGTTTAGAACCAACAATTGAAGGTTATGTGCCGCCTGAAAAGTAAACAAAACCTAAGTTTTTGTGTAAACAATGTGCAAACGGTCACAAAAGTGAAAAAAAAGCAGGTAAAACGGTTGACTTGTTAACGCTAAATCCGTTTAATACGCACCCATAGCAGCACAGGCAGCAAACGCCTGTAACGCAAACGAGTTTCGCCTCGATAGCTCAGTTGGTAGAGCAGCGGATTGAAAATCCGCGTGTCCCTGGTTCGATCCCGGGTCGAGGCACCATTATTCAGAGAGCCCTTGCAGTAATGCAGGGGCTTTTTTGATCTTGGTGGTTGTAAAAACGCAGGCACACGCTGGCGTATCCCTGCGGTTGCACCGCGCGTTGCGACCCCGGGTCGAGGCACCATTATTCAAGAGGCCCTGCAAGCAATTGCAGGGCTTTTTTGATCTGGAAATGGGAAGCAGTGGCTTTTTTGAGCCCGATAAACTGTGTAAAGTGATTAAAAATCATTAAAGTCACTAGTATCTTAAATGTCGTTATACCAATTGATAATATAGTATTTGTCTTGACTAAAATATACTCAACAGATAATTGGGTTAATAAGTGCAAATGGCATCGTATGAAGTTAGCAAAACTCTTAGCGATAATTTATTTAGCGTTTTTCAGTTCGTTTATTCATGCAAAGCTAAATGCTCAAGCTACCTTCAGCTATGGTATTGCAGGTACGTACACCAATAACGCGCATCAACCCCAGGGAATTGTTCCCTTATCTGACTTGGATATTACTCACGTTAAGCTGATTGCTAGTAGCGATGATGGAACGTTTGGAGGCACGCAGGGCAACGATACTGCAGTTATTGCAGAATTCTTTTTTAGTAATAGCCCAAGTGTAACAGTGGATGGTGCGATTAATTGGCGCCAATCGGACAACGGGCAAACCAATAGCATAGGGATCATTCTCGATAACGACGCTACCGTGATGTTCGGCAGTGTTAACTATTTTAATCCGCCAACTACATACTTACTTCGTCTGTCTTCTTCCACCAAAGAATATACCAATGACAACTCAGCGAAAGGAAATGCAGCGAAGGGAGCCTTATCGTCCGTGATGAATGACCTAAACCTTGAAGCGGCTGCGCAGGGAACAAGTGGTGGCTCTGTAAGTGCAGCGTTTTCTGACGTTACGGTAAGTCAAACTTCGGTCCTGGCCGATGGTAACGACTCATCAACGATTGCATTACAGTTAAAGAACGGAAATGACGGGGTTCTACCGCTTACAGGTCAAAACGTAACCTTCACTTCAACAATAGGGGCCATTGGTCCTGTGAGTGATGAAGGAAACGGTCGTTACGTTGCAGTTATCTCTTCTTCAACAGCTGGCATGGCGTCAATATTTGCTTTTGTTGACGGCACTGAAATGAATGCAAGAGCGACGGTAGAATTCATCGCCCAGCAAGTGGCGACGTATAGCATTTCTGGCGCTGTAGTAAGAGGGCAGAGTAATGTGGGAGTTGAGGGGGTTGATGTTTACTTATTCGCCGCAACTGATACGCAATTCTCTTCTCCATTAGCGACACAGACAACAGCGAGTGATGGGACCTATACATTTGAAAACCTCACTAACGGTGACTACAGCGTTCAGTTCGCTTCAAGTAATGGGCGTAAATTCAAGGCTCAGAGTAAGAAAGGTAATAGAGGTGCATCGCCCAATTCGTCATCGAAACGTGTTAATACGGTTGAGAGTATTACGATTAATGGTGAAAACATTACTGAAGTTGACGCGATCCTGATTGACCCTGCCGGCGTTGTTTACGATTCTTCATCTCGCCTTCCAATTGCTGGGGCAACGGTAAAGTTTAACTATTCGGATAATGGGAGTGTAACGTTAGTTCCTGATGCATGGTTAGACTTGACCGCCGGAGGTGCGAATACGCAGATAACACAAGCAGATGGCTTTTATTCATTTGTACTAAACGGAAATGCACCTCAGGTTCCTACAATTTATTCAATTGACGTAACACCGCCGAATGGATACACGTTCGAAAGCAGTGTGATTCCCGCTACTTCAGGGCCGTATGACTCAGGTTTGGGTGGTGGTTTGGTCGCTATACAACCACAAGTTACGGCCCCAAGCGTTAACGACGACACTACGTACTATCTGACGTTTGAACTCGTAATTGGCGATACATTAGTAACAAGCAGCAACGGAGTGATAAATAACCATATTCCAATTGATGCATATATCAATCAACCGCCTGTAGCTGACGATAACAGCATTGTAGTCGATTTTAATACTGCAAAAACTATTACGCTGACCGGGAGTGATGCAGAGTCCGATGTGCTTTCTTTCGAAATAGTTAGCCAGCCAAGTAACGGAACGTTAAGCGGCAGTGGTGCAACGCGCACTTATACACCCGATGCAAATTATTCAGGAAGCGACTCGTTCACGTTTAGAGCAATAGATCTTACTGGTTCCAACACCTACTCGCAGCCAGCTCAAGTAGATATTGAAGTGAGCGGCACGAGTAACATTATTGCATCTGCACAGTTTACATGTGGCGTTGTAGGTGAATATCAGACAGGTTCTCCGGCGCATTCTCCTGAAGCAATTCAGACGCTAGCCTCTCTGTCTATCGACAAGGTTATTCTTGCTCCGCTCACCGATAATGGAGTTTTTGGCGGAACGCAAGGTAACGATTATGCGGTTGCCGCGGAAGTCTTTTTTTTGGACGGTAATTCGGTTTCCTTTAATGGAGCAGTTAATTGGCGAGAAGGGAATACTAATGCAATCGGTATTATAACTGATGAGTTTGTTAGTGACGGGTTTGTCTTATCTCCGGGTTTCAGTAAAACGTATTTACTCTGCTTAGATTCGGCGGATCCGAACGATGTTGATTATGTCGTTCCCAACGACGTTAAAGGAAATGCAGCGAATAACTCAACACTTGTAGCTGCGAATACGCAAGCGGAATCTCAAGGTACTGCGGGTGGGGAAATAGATATTTCTTCAACCCAGGTAAGCACGTCAGCTGACACAGCCCTTGCTGATGGCATTGATTCTATAGTTATTACGGTGTCAATTCATGATGCAACAGGTAAGCCTCTTAATGCCTTTGGGCAACAGGTTACCATCGATAGTTCTTTGGGTGTGTTAACAAGTATAACAGACAACGGAGATGGTACTTACAGCGCTATACTGACTTCAACAGTAGCAGGGTTGGCAACACTAACTGTTCACGTAAATAATACGCTCGTCACCGATTCCGAAACCGTCACGTTTAACGGATTGCCGACTAATACTGCTCCGGTCGCAATTGCGCAGTCCGTAAGCACCGCAGAAGACACACCTAAAGCGATCACCTTGTCAGGCAGTGATATCGATAATGACAATTTGAGCTATGTTGTGGTCAGTCAGCCAAGCAACGGTACGTTAAGCGGTAGTGGTGCAACACGCACGTATATGCCTAATACTAACTTCACCGGTACTGACAGTTTCACGTTTAAAGTGAACGACGGTACTGTTGATTCAATACCCGCAACCGTCACCATTACAGTCACCAATGCGAATGACGCGCCGGTTGCAATCACGCAGTCTGTTAGTACTGCAGAAGACACGCCAAAAGCGATCACCCTGTCAGGTAGCGATATCGACAACGACACATTGAGCTATGTGGTAGTTACCCAGCCAAGCAACGGGTCGATAAGTGGCTCGGGTGCAACGCGCACCTATACGCCTAATGCTAACTTCACCGGCACTGACAGTTTCACGTTTAACGTGAACGACGGTACTGTTGATTCAATACCCGCAACCGTCACCATCACGGTCACCAATGCCAACGACGCGCCGGTTGCAATCACGCAGTCTGTTAGTACTGTAGAAGACACATCTAAAGCTATCACGCTGTCAGGTAGCGATATCGACAACGACAATTTGAGCTATGCTGTAGTCAGTCAGCCAAGCAACGGGTCGTTAAGCGGCAGTGGTGCAACACGAACGTATACCCCCAGCGCTGATTTTACCGGTACCGACAGTTTCACGTTTAAAGTGAACGACGGTACCGTTGATTCAATACCCGCAACCGTCACCATTACGGTTACCAATGCGAATGACGCTCCGGTTGCAATGGCGCAGTCCGTCAGCACCGCAGAAGACACATCTAAAACGATCACCTTGTCAGGCAGTGATATTGATAATGACAATCTGAGCTATGTCGTGGTCAGTCAGCCAAGCAACGGGTCGTTAAGTGGCTCGGGTGCAACGCGCACCTACACGCCCAATGCTGATTTTACCGGCACTGATACCTTTACATTTAAAGTGAATGACGGCAGTGAAGACTCTGCCACGGCGACAGTAACGATCAGAGTCAGTAACGTGAACGACGCACCGGTAGCACAGGGCCAGTCTGTCACCACGCCAGAAGATACGGCCAAGACCATTACCCTGTCGGGCAGTGATGCCGATAACGACACATTGACCTATGTGGTGGTGACCCAGCCAAGCAACGGTACGTTAAGTGGTTCTGGTGCAACGCGCACCTATACACCAAACGCCGATTTTACCGGCACCGATACCTTTACATATAAGGTCAATGACGGCAGTGAAGACTCTGCCACGGCTACAGTAACGATCAGAGTCAGTAACGTGAACGACGCACCGGTAGCACAGGGCCAGTCTGTCACCACGCCAGAAGATACGGCCAAGACCATTACCCTGTCGGGCAGTGATGCCGATAACGACACATTGAACTACGTGGTGGTGACCCAGCCAAGCAACGGTACGTTAAGTGGTAGTGGTGCAACGCGCACCTACACGCCAAACGCCGATTTTACCGGCAGCGATACCTTTACATTTAAAGTGAATGACGGCAGTGAAGACTCTGCCACGGCGACAGTAACGATCACAGTTAGCGACGTGAACGACGCACCGGTAGCACAGGGCCAGTCTGTCACCACGCCAGAAGATACGGCTAAGGTTATTACGCTTGCGGGCAGTGATGCCGATAACGACACTTTGAGCTACGTGGTAGTGACCCAGCCAAGCAACGGTACGTTAAGCGGCAGTGGTGCAACGCGCACCTATACCCCCAATGCTGATTTTACCGGCAGCGATACCTTTACGTATAAAGTGAATGACGGCAGTGAGGACTCGTCCACGGCTACAGTAACGATCACAGTCAGCGACGTGAACGATGCACCAGTAGCACAGGACCAGTCTGTTACCACGCCAGAAGACACGGCCAAGGTTATTACGCTTTCGGGCAGTGATGCCGATAACGACACATTGAGCTACGTGGTGGTGACCCAGCCAAGCAACGGTACGTTAAGTGGTTCTGGTGCAACGCGCACCTATACACCAAACGCCGATTTTACCGGCACCGATACCTTTACATATAAGGTCAATGACGGCAGTGAAGACTCGGTCACGGCTACAGTAACGATCACAGTTAGCGACGTGAACGATGCTCCGGTAGCACAGGGCCAGTCTGTCACCACGCCAGAAGACACGGCCAAGACCATTACCCTCTCGGGCAGTGATGCCGATAACGACACATTGAGCTATGTGGTGGTGACTCAGCCAAGCAACGGTACGTTAAGTGGTTCTGGTGCAACGCGCACCTATACACCAAACGCCGATTTTACCGGCAGCGATACCTTTACCTATAAATTAAATGACGGCAGTGAAGACTCGGCCATAGTAACGGTAACGATCAGAGTCAGTAACGTGAACGACGCACCGGTAGCACAGGGCCAGTCTGTCACCACGCCAGAAGATACGGCCAAGACCATTACCTTTTCAGGCAGCGATATCGATAACGACACATTGAGCTATGTGGTGGTGACCCAGCCAAGCAACGGTACGTTAAGTGGCAATGGTGCAACGCGCACCTATACGCCAAACGCCGATTTTACCGGCAGCGATACCTTTACGTATAAAGTGAATGACGGCAGTGAGGACTCGTCCACGGCGACAGTAACGATCACAGTCAGTAACGTAAACGATGCACCGGTAGCACAGGACCAGTCTGTCACCACGCCAGAAGACACGGCAAAGACCATTACGCTTACGGGCAGTGATGCCGATAACGACACGTTGAGTTACGTGGTGGTGACCCAGCCAAGCAACGGAACGTTAAGCGGCAGTGGTGCAACACGCACCTATACGCCCAATGCTGATTTTACCGGCACTGATACCTTTATGTATAAAGTGAATGACGGCAGTGAAGACTCGGCCACGGCTACAGTAACGATCACAGTCAGCGACGTGAACGACGCACCAGTAGCACAGGACCAGTCTGTTACCACGCCAGAAGACACGGCCAAGGTTATTACGCTTTCGGGCAGTGATGCCGATAACGATACATTGAGTTACGTGGTGGTGACCCAGCCAAGCAACGGAACGTTAAGCGGCAGTGGTGCAACACGCACCTATACCCCCAACGCTGATTTTACTGGCACTGATACCTTTACGTATAAAGTGAATGACGGCAGTGAAGACTCGGCCACGGTGACAGTAACGATCACAGTCAGCGACGTGAACGATGCACCAGTAGCACAGGACCAGTCTGTTACCACGCCAGAAGACACGGCCAAGACCATTACCCTCTCGGGCATTGATGCCGATAACGACACGTTGAGTTACGTTGTGGTGACCCAGCCAAGCAACGGTAAGTTAAGTGGTTCTGGTGCAACGCGCACCTATACACCAAACGCCGATTTTACCGGCAGCGATACCTTTACGTATAAAGTGAATGACGGCAGTGATGACTCGGCCACGGTGACAGTAACGATCACAGTCAGCGACGTGAACGATGCACCAGTAGCACAGGACCAGTCTGTTACCACGCCAGAAGACACGGCCAAGACCATTACCCTCTCGGGCATTGATGCCG
>NZ_JAAAWP010000006.1:0-28706 GCF_010500915.1 Alteromonas hispanica | reverse complement strand
ATGCCGATAACGACACGTTGAGTTACGTTGTGGTGACCCAGCCAAGCAACGGTAAGTTAAGTGGTTCTGGTGCAACGCGCACCTATACGCCAAACGCCGATTTTACCGGCAGCGATACCTTTACGTATAAAGTGAATGACGGCAGTGAGGACTCGTCCACGGCGACAGTAACGATCACAGTCAGTAACGTAAACGATGCACCGGTAGCACAGGACCAGTCTGTCACCACGCCAGAAGACACGGCCAAGATCATTACGCTTACGGGCAGTGATGCCGATAACGACACATTGACCTATGTGGTGGTGACCCAGCCAAGTAACGGTACATTAAGCGGCAGCGGTGCAACACGCACCTATACCCCCAACGCTGATTTTACTGGCACTGATACCTTTACGTATAAAGTGAACGACGGTACTGAAGACTCGGGCACGGTGACGGTAACGATCACAGTCAGTAACGTAAACGATTCACCGGTAGCACAGGGCCAGTCTGTTACCACGCCAGAAGATACGGCAAAGACCATTACGCTTACGGGCAGTGATGCCGATAACGACACATTGAGCTACGTGGTGGTGACCCAGCCAAGCAACGGAACGTTAAGCGGCAGTGGTGCAACGCGCACCTATACGCCCAATGCTGATTTTACCGGCACTGATACCTTTACGTATAAAGTGAATGACGGCAGTGAAGACTCGGCCACGGTGACAGTAACGATCACAGTCAGCGACGTGAACGATGCACCAGTAGCACAGGACCAGTCTGTCACCACGCCAGAAGATACGGCCAAGACCATTACCCTCTCGGGCAGTGATGCCGATAACGACACATTGAGCTACGTGGTGGTGACCCAGCCAAGCAACGGAACGTTAAGCGGCAGTGGTGCAACACGCACCTATACGCCCAATGCTGATTTTACCGGCACTGACACCTTTACGTATAAAGTGAATGACGGCAGTGAAGACTCGGCCACGGTGACGGTAACGATCACAGTCAGCGACGTGAACGATGCTCCGGTAGCACAGGGCCAGTCTGTCACAACGCCAGAAGACACGGCCAAGGTCATTACGCTTTCGGGCAGTGATGCCGATAACGACACATTGAGTTACGTGGTGGTGACCCAGCCAAGCAACGGTACGTTAAGCGGCAGTGGTGCAACGCGCACCTATACCCCCAATGCTGATTTTACTGGCACTGATACCTTTACGTATAAAGTGAATGACGGCAGTGAAGACTCGGCCACGGTGACAGTAACGATCACAGTCAGCGACGTGAACGATGCACCAGTAGCACAGGACCAGTCTGTCACCACGGCAGAAGACACGGCCAAGACCATTACGCTTACGGGCAGTGATGCTGATAACGACACATTGAGTTACGTGGTGGTGACCCAGCCAAGTAATGGTACATTAACAGGCAGTGAAGCATCGCAAACCTATACGCCAAACACTGACTTCTCCGGTACCGACACTTTCACGTTTAAAGTGAGTGACGGTAAAGAAGACTCAGATATTGGGACAGTAACGGTCACGGTCACAGCTGCCAATGATGCGCCTATCGTTGAGTCGTTCTCCGTGATTACTGATGAGGCTACGCCCAAAGACATAGAGTTGATTGGTGAGGACAAAGATGAAGATGGCTTAAACTATGAAATAACAGTGCAGCCATCCAATGGGTCCATAATTTGTGACGGCCAATTCTGTACCTATACGCCAAATGATGAATTTGATGGTACTGATAGCTTCAAATATATTGCGCGGGACGCAGAATTAAGCTCAGAGCCTGGAATCGTCACTATTTTAGTGAATGATACGATACAGGATAACCTTCCACCTGTTGCGGTAAACGATGAGCTTGCGATTACTTCGCTGGAGCAGGCACAGATTGCTGTGCTTGCAAATGATTACGACCCAGAAGGAGAAGAGCTAACCTTAACCTACGCTTATTCAACATTTGGTGTCGTTTCGATTGTAGATAACCAAATTCTCTTCACTCCTCCTTCAGGGTTCAAAGGCTTAGTTAGAATTCCTTATATTATTGAAGACGATCAGCAACAGGTCGCTTCAGCTACTGTTTATGTTGCGGTAGACGTTGAGTTATCTGATGAATTACCCGTTATAGAGGTTCCTGCTGATTTATGTGGGCCACTATCAATACCCGCGAACAGTTTGTATACCCGTGTAAATTATGGTGAGGCTCGTGCGTACGACCAATACGGAAACGTGCTTCCTGTCTCTGTCATCGACAACGTAACGCATTTTGCACCTGGTAATAACGTTGTTTATTGGCAGGCAATTGACGCCAGAGGAAACCAATCTGTGGCTGCGCAGCGTGTGTGTGTTGATCCACTTATTTCAATAGCGAAAGATCAATCCATTGCTGAAGGTGAAACTTTAAAAATAGGGGTCTTTTTAAATGGTGACTCACCGACTTACCCTGTAGAGGTGGGTTACACGGTTTCGGGGAGCAGTGATTTGCAGGACCACAACCTGGTTGACGGCGTGCTTGTCATCAAAGCTGGCACTCATGGCTACATACAAACAGAAACTTTCGAAGATACTGCTACAGAGGGTGATGAGACGATAATCATTACGCTTGATAGCGAGCTCAATAGAGGCGCGAAATTTAGCCATCAAACCACAGTCAGTGAAGGTAATTTAGCGCCTGAGGTTACACTTACTGTTAAGCAAGCGAATGAATCGAGACTTACGGTGACGCAAGGCGGAGGGATTGTGTCTATTAATGCAGATATTTACGACCCTAATCTAGACGATACATTCGATATTTTCTGGTCTGTCAGTGATAGTACCATTGAAAACCTGAGCTCAGCAGATAATAGATTCGATTTTGATCCGAGTACACTTGCTTCTGGTGTTTACAAGGTGAGTATTCGCGTCACTGACAGCGGCTTACCTATGGGGGATGACGACGAGTTTGTGTTTATAAACGTTGTCCCTCTTCTTATGGCACTGGATGCACAAGACAGCGATGGTGACAATATCCCTGATAACATTGAAGGCTATCAAGACGCCGATAGAGATGGTATTCCAGACTACATGGACAGAATCGATGAGTGCAACGTCCTGTATCAAGAGTTGAACAAGCAGGACGGGTATCTTATTGAAGGTGACCCTAGTGCATGTCTGCGTATTGGCAGCGTTGCACTCCAAAGTGAGTTTGGCGGTTCTTTTATCTCAGACAACGATGTGAATAGAAGCGTTGGTGGTGTAACAAAGGATAACGAAGCACGTAACATTGGCGGTATATTTGATTTCATTGCACATAGTTTGCTTGAGGAGTCGCAATCGATTGCTGTTGTATTACCTCAAAAAAATCCAATCCCCAAAAACGCAATTTATCGCAAATATCATAGGGTTGAAGGTTGGAAAAATTTTGTAGAGGATGCAAAAAATTCACTATGGTCAATAGCTGGTGAGCCTGGCTATTGTCCGCCACCGCGCTCGGAAGGATGGCAGCAAGGTCTCGTTGAAGGTCATTGGTGCGTACAAATTGAAATTGAAGACGGTGGGCCGAACGACGATGATGGCCAAGTAAACGGCGTTGTCGAAGACCCTGGCTATGTTGGAATATGGGAAACTTCCAACGTGGCGCCAATAGCAGAAGATACTGTATTAACAACAGCATTTAATGAGGAAGTGGATGTCGATTTGAGCGAATTAATCTCAGACGAAGACAACGACTTGCTAGAGGTTACTTCTATCACTCCAGAAATTGGTGGCTATGTACTAAATAGCTATTGGATGACATACATACCACAAACGGATTTCTCTGGTGTAACCAGCGTTACCTACGGTGTGTCTGATGGGAGTGGCGGTACTTCATTTGGTGTAGTAACAATAAATGTGCTTCCACCCAATTATGCGCCAATTCCTGGTGAAGTAGTCCATAACGCCTTGATTCAGTGTGAAGACTCAGCCGTTGTAGATGTGTTAAGTGTGGCCACCGACCCTGAAGACGATGAGGTGAGTGTCATTGAAGCGTCGTCCCCACACGGCGTGGTAACAATACTCCACAATGGCGACGTGATGTTGACACCGCATTGTGACTTCTTTGGAACCGCAACCATTGATTATACTTTACAAGATACTGCTGGCAACCAAAGTGCAGCGCGCTTTACCATCACGGTAAAACAAGTTGTTGAGGTTATCGCTGTTACAGAGACTTCGGGCGGTGCGTGGAGCTATTGGAGCATGCTGGGGCTTGCCTTAATTACGTTAATTAGGAGAATGTCGATGCGAAAAGTCATCGCAATTTTTGTATTTTTTTTCACGTCCACTTACGCCTATGCTAATCAAGAAAACCAAGAGGCTGAGCGCGATCAACAAGGTTCAGAAGTAAAACAAAACGAAGGTTGGCCGCAGGGATGGTTTATAGAAGGGAGCGTTGGCTTGTCTGAAACTGACGTTTCTACCTCAGACTTAGATAAGGCATATCAACTAGCGGGCATTGAAGCGCAAAGCGTGTCTATTAAAGACAATGACTTGAGCTATAGCTTTAATATTGGCTATCAATTTAATACATACTTTGCAATTGCATATGGTTATCAAGATCTCGGTGAGCGCAACGTGTCTTTTACTGGTAGCGTGCTGAGTGAGGACCTAGCGCGTTTTTTTGATGCCGCTGAAGAGGTTTACCCTCAGACTGCTGAGGGGCAAGTACTTAGTGCCATCTTTAGTATTCCGCTATCTTACCAATTCAAGTTTGATTTGCGTTTGGGGTATTCGCAATGGGATAGAAAATACGTCACGATAGAAAACGGTGTACAAGGCAGAGCATCTGATAGCGAGAATGATTGGGTCTATGGCATAGGTGCAAGTTATGTTCAAAGCAAATCCTTGGTATGGCGTTTAGAATATGATTTTCGTGAGTTGCAAGGTCAAGATGTTACAAACTTATCGCTAAGCTTGCGGTATTTCCTTTTTAAGTAACAACAAAAACAGTACGTTAGTAACATGCTATTACCGTACTGCTCTGCTTATCTTTTACAATTCGAGGCCTCACACAATAAGTGTATGCTCGGAACTGCCTAATAATGATATACGCTAACGTGCCCCTGCGGTTGCACCGCTCGTTGCGATCCCGATTTAAATCATCAATAGCCTTCCAAAGTTGCCCTTTATGTCGTAAATGTCACTAAAGGCTCACAACAACTATAATGTGTAAAAGTGTTCAAAAGTATAATGGATAAGCCCCGTTTATGAGCCATAGTTAAATCGTTAATTGAACAGTTACCGCTGGTAACGACAGTGAGGTATCGACGTGACGGCTATTGCTTCTAACTTTATTGATTCGGTTTTGTCCAAAAAAAGCACTGCTTTTGTAACGGCTTTTTTGCTTATGCTCGTTAGTTGGGGGCTGGAGTTTTCAAGCGTCGAGCACCTTGGCATCGTATTAAGTTCAAGTTGCGTTGTATACTTACTCTTAGTTATTCAGCACTCATCTGAAGGGGGTAATACAGATGTTGCCAACATTAATAATACCCACACTACTTCGTCTACAAATACTGATGAAATAGGCCGCAATGCTCAGGGCAGCGAAGTGGCTGATAGTGATTTTCTTGACACAATATCAGACGTAAAGGAAACACTATCGGTATCGTCAGCAAATATTGCTGATGTTCTCAATACTCAAGACGATGCAGTGGCAACGCTCAGCGAAGCGTTCATTAGTCTCCAAACACTTCTTAACCAACAAGAAACAAGTATTCATCGCCTGTTAAACGACGACGAAAGCAGCGATTCTGCTTACGCAGAGAAGATGCGCACGTTCGCTAACAACACTGATAACACACTAACCAGTTTTATATCTTCCACCGAGGAAATGACTGCGTCTACGCGCTCGCTGGAAAGCCAGGTTCAAACTATTCAACAAGCAATGCCCACGGTGATTGATGCCTTAGGTGGCATCGACGGAATTGCAGCGCAAACCAATTTGCTTGCATTAAACGCAGCTATTGAGGCCGCACGTGCTGGTGAAGCGGGCAGAGGATTTGCGGTGGTCGCCGATGAGGTAAGAGCGCTTTCTACCCGCTCTACTCAGTTCAGCGACGTTATCAAAAAGCAAATAGATAACATTAAAGATTTGATAGACCGACTAACTGAAACTGCAGAGTTTGTTGCTTCTCAGGATATTTCCCACGTTGTAAAAGCGAAAGATGACATTAGTCTGCAACTCATGGGAATTATACGAAAAGCGGAGTCTGATATTCAAAATGCAGACGAATTAGAAACTATTAGGCAAAAGCTAGCAGACTCAACCAATACGGCAATAAGAGGTATGCAGTTCGGTGATATTAACAGCCAAAATTTAATTTATACCCAAGAGATCATCAACTTTGTTTCAGAACAGCTAGATCTTCTGTCGACCGACAATGTGTCAGAAGTTCGCGAAAGACTTCTGAACTACAAAGAGTCTCTGGCTGCACGCGGTCAAACCGACCACAACCCTGTTTCTGCCACTTCTGTCGAAGCTGGTGATATTGAACTTTTTTAAAATATTTTGAAGACACGCTTCCAGCGTTTCTCTAATAGCACCTCATTAACAAGTGATATGGCAAAGGTAAAACATAATGAGTAAGAGTATTTTGATAGTCGACGATTCAGTTTCAATCCGTCAAATGGTTGAGATGACCCTCAAGTCAGCAAATTATCAAGTCACTACAGCGCAAGATGGACAAGACGCTTTAGAAAAATGCAAAGGTGCTAGTTTCGACTTTGTACTTACCGATCAAAATATGCCTCGAATGGACGGTCTGTCTTTAGTTAAGTCGTTACGCGGCCTAGCTAACTTTAGGTCTACACCTATCGTTATGCTTACCACCGAAGCTGGCGATGATATGAAAGCAAAAGGAAAAGCGGCGGGTGCCACAGGGTGGATGGTTAAACCGTTTGACCCTAATAAGCTACTTGATGTGATGAAGCGGGTTCTAGGCTAAGTATCTTTTAATTATTCAATGTGGTGGCTAGGAGTTTCTTATGACCATAGATGTAACCCAGTTTCACGATGTCTTTTTTGAAGAGAGCGAAGAGCATCTTCAAGACATGGAACAGCTGTTAATGACATTGGATGTAGACTCTCCTGATCAGGAGCAGCTGAATAGTATTTTTAGAGCGGCACACTCCATTAAAGGCGGAAGTGGCATATTCAACTTTGATGCGTTGATGAACCTCACTCACGTTATGGAAAATTTGCTCGATAAAGCTAGGAATCAGGAAATTGAGGTTACATCAGACATTGTAGATATTTTTCTACAAACCTTGGATGTACTAAGAGATACCCTAACCGCATATAAAGAAAGTACTGACCTACCGCAGGATGAAATTGACGCCAGCATAGTGGTATTAGAAGAAGCGCTAGCTAATGCATCCGGTAAAGCAAGTTCTGGTGCTAGCGACAGCGCACAGGCAAATGTAGCTGGCAGTGAGCAAGATGATATCAGTGATGATATTGAAGGCTTTGGCTTTTTTGACGACGACGATACTAACATAAATACGGTATCGGAAGCCGGTGTTGATATTGGTGCTGAGATTGATGCGGAAATTGAGGGCTTTGGATTTTTTGATGATGAGCCCTCAACGCCTGTAGAGCCAGCGGCAAAGAGCGAAGAGGTAGACGAAGGCTTTGGGTTTTATGAACCAGAAAACCTCCCAGTTGCTCCTGCTGCAAATACTGAAAAAAGAACTGCGCCAACTCAACCTATCGTTAAACCCGTTAAAACCAAACCAAAGGCTGCTGCCAAAGAGGCCGCTTCGATAAGAGTAGACACCACCAAAATTGATTCAATGGTGAACCTTGTTGGAGAGCTGGTGATCACTCAGTCTATGCTGTCGAATGTTGGGCAAGAAGTAGAGGGACAATTAGGTGAGCGTTTACAGCTAGCTATCGACGAGCTTCAACGCAATACGCGTGAAATTCAAGAGTCGGTAATGTCTATGCGCATGCTGCCAATCAACATGACGTTTAATCGTTTCCCTCGAGTAGTGCGAGACCTATCAAGCAAGCTTGGCAAGCAGGTAGATTTAGTGATTCAAGGCGGTGGTACTGAAATCGACAAAAGCCTGATTGAAAAGCTTGTAGACCCGCTGACGCACTTGGTTCGCAACAGTATTGATCACGGTATTGAAACTCCCGAGAAACGTGTGGCCAACGGCAAAGCCGAGAAGGGTACCGTCATACTGAGCGCAGAGCAGAAAGGCAGTAGCATCATTATTGGCATTATCGATGATGGTGCAGGGTTGGACAGGGCGCGCATTTTAGACAAAGCAATGCAAAACGGTCTGCCAGTATCTCCAGATATGCCCGACAGCGAAGTATGGCAATTAATCTTTGAAGCGGGTTTCTCAACGGCTGAGCAAGTTACCGATGTATCGGGTCGCGGTGTAGGGATGGACGTGGTACGCCGGAACATAGAGTCTATTGGTGGTCGCATAGAGATTGAATCTTCTAAAGGAGAAGGATCTGCGTTTTACATCCATCTACCGCTTACCTTAGCCATTGTTGATGGCATGTGTGTATCGGTAGGCGAACAAATTTTTGTCATTCCTCTGTTAAACGTTATCGAGTCATTTCAGCCTACAGACTCTCAAGTCAAAATGCTTGGAAACGAACAAGTGCTTTGGATCCGCGATCGTTATTGGCCTTTAGTCTCTCTTACGCAGCTAATGCAGGTCGATGGCGGTGTCACCGAGCCAACCAAAGGCATTGTGGTATTGCTGGAAAGCAGTAAAAAGCGCTACGGCGTGTTAGTCGATTCATTAGTTGGCCAGCAGCAGGTAGTCATTAAAAGTCTCGAACAACATTACAAAAAAGTCGCGGGTATCGCCGGCGCAACCATTATGGGCGACGGTAAAGTTGCCATGATTATAGATGCCGATTCTGTGGCTATGAGTTGTGCCACTGTATCAAATAGTGAGGTCTTATTATGAGCGAAGCAGCACTGCAGCAAGCCGTGGGTACGTCAAACGTCAACGAGTTCCTTAGCTTTATTCTTGGTGAAGAACACTATGCGTTAGACATCACAACGGTGAAAGAAATACGCGGTTATGAACAGGTAACAAAAATTGCCAATGCACCCGCTTTCATCAAGGGCGTTATTAATTTACGCGGCGATATTGTGCCGATAGTCGATTTGCGTTTGAAGTTTAACGTGGGTGAGGCGACCTATAACCAATTCACTATTGTCATAATGCTAAATGTACACGACCGAATTGTGGGCATAGTGGTAGACGGTGTTTCCGATGTAATAAGACTGTCGGAAGAGGAAATGCTTCCACCACCGGAGTTCGGTGTGTCGTTTGATAGTAAGTACCTACATGGCCTAGCGGATGTAGACGAGAATATGATCATTTTAGTGAATATTGAAAGCTTAATTACTAGCAATGAATTGGGTTTAGTTGAGACAAAATCAGTAATAACTGAGGATGAATGAAATGGGTATTATGACGTGGTTAGAGGACTTCACTAAGGCTACGGATGCCAATCAAGCATTAAGAAATAAGCAAGCACTAGATGCAACAACGTGTTGCATTATGATGGCAGATGCCGAGCGCAATATTATTTTTGCAAATCAATCGGTGAAAGACCTGTTAAAGGCAAACGAGAAAAAATTGCAAGAATTATTACCCAGCTTTTCTGCAGACAACCTCGAAGGTCAGAACATTGACCAGTTCCATAAAAACCCGTCACACCAGCGAAATATACTTGCAGAGTTAAAGTCAACTATGGTTTCGACCATTAAAATTGGAGACTTGAACTTTAAGTTAACGCTTACTCCCATGTTCGATCAGGAACATAAGAATATCGGTACAATGGTGGAATGGGTTGACCAATCTGAAATTCTTATCAAGAGCACTATGCTCAATGCGTTGGACAAGGCACAAGCGGTGATTGAGTTTACGCCGGATGGGATTATCCAAAACGCGAATGACAATTTTCTCAATACTTTAGGTTATTCGCTTAATGAAATAGTGGGTAATCACCACAAAATGTTTTGTGACAGTGAATACATTCGCTCCGAAGAGTACACAGAGTTTTGGCGTTCTTTAAAGCACGGAAAATTGCACAGCGGTGAGTTTTGTCGGTTTAATAAAATGGGCCGTGAAGTTTGGATACAGGCGTCGTACAACCCAGTATTTGACGATGAAGGCAATGTTATTCGCGTCGTTAAATTTGCCACTGACATTACCGCATCTAAACTCAAAAGTTCCAATTTCGAGGGTCAAATTAAGGCGATAAACAAAGCTCAGGCTGTCATCGAATTCGATTTAGACGGCAACATTCTTGACGCGAACGAAAACTTCTTAAACACGGTTGGCTATAGCCTAGACGAGATAAAAGGTAAGCATCACAGTTTGTTTGTAAAAGAAGACTACAGGCGTTCGGCCGAATATGGTCAGTTTTGGGAGCGTCTGCGACATGGCTCTATGTTTGACGGTGAGTTTGAGCGGCTAGGAAAAGGCGGCAAGTCCGTTTGGATCCAAGCGTCTTACAATCCTATTTTGGATCAGAATGGTCGTCCTTACAAAGTCGTTAAATTCGCTATTGATATTACCGGTCGCAAACAGGCTATCAGTGATATTAAAAACGCTATGAGGGAGCTTGCACAAGGTAATTTAGATTGCAAAATTGAGCATGAATTCGATGAAGAGTTTCAAGAGTTAGGCGATTCAATTAATCGCTTTATTGGCGATATGCGCCGAATCATCGGTTCTATTAACGATGTTATGGCCCGTTTGTCTGATGGCGATTTAACTGCCGTTGTAGATGAGAAGTTTGAGGGTGAGTTCCAAGTTTTAGGCGATGCAATCAACGACTTTGTTAATCAAATGTCAGGTACCATCGGCTCTATCTATGAAGCTGTTGAAACAATTACTACGGCCTCTTCCGAAATTGCAACGGGTAACTCAGATCTTTCAAGCAGAACTGAGCAACAGGCGTCGAGTCTTGAGGAAACAGCGTCAAGCATGGAAGAGCTTACGGGTACCGTAAAGCTCAACGCTGAAAATGCCGAGCAGGCGAACAGTCTAGCCGCTCAGAGCTGTGATATTGCCACTAAGGGAGGCGATCTCATAAGGCAAGTCGTTGAAACCATGTCATCTATCAATGCGTCGGCCCAAGAAATTTCAGACATCATTGGTGTTATTGATGGTATTGCATTTCAAACCAATATTCTGGCACTCAACGCAGCAGTGGAAGCCGCCAGAGCCGGCGAACAAGGGCGCGGTTTTGCAGTAGTTGCTTCTGAAGTAAGAAGTTTGGCACAGCGTTCTGCAGAAGCAGCAAAAGAAATCAAAGAGTTGATATCAGACTCTGTTAATAAGATTGATGGTGGCAACAAACTGGTTAATCAATCTGGCGACACAATGGAAGAAGTTGTGACGTCTATCAAGCGTGTGAACGATATTATGTCTGAAATAGCCGCAGCAAGTTCAGAGCAGGCCTCAGGCATTGAAGAGGTGAGTAAAGCTGTGGTGCAAATGGATGAAATGACACAGCAAAACGCAGCGTTAGTTGAGGAAGCAGCTGCGGCAGCCGAAAGCTTGCAGCAGCAGGCGGGTGGTCTTGCAGAGCGAGTCGCTACGTTTAATATTGGCGACAGAGGGCATGAACATCAAGTTACTGCGCCTGCGCCAAGAATGAGTCACCAACCACAGAAAAAAGCAGTAGTAGCGTCGATAAGTAATCACAGAGCGCTGCAGCCAAAAGTACCAAGCAGTGATGAGTGGGAATCATTCTAAATAAAGCTGAAAGCGACTTACCGAAAGGTAGTCGCTTTTTTTTACTGAAAAGTTTACGTAAGTTTTATGGAGTCGAATTATGGGCGTTTTTAATATTTTCCAAAATGACGAGTTAATCGCTGCACAAAGTTTAACGCGCTTTCAAGAGCAAGCATTAAGCGAGAGCAGTGCGTGCCTGATGCTAGTAGACAAAAATGGCGAAGTAACGTTTGCCAACAAAGCATTTTACCAGCTTGCTGAAAAATACAGTTCCCAGCTTGAAAAGCATTTGCCAGCAATCAATTTTCAGTCGTTAGCTGGAATGACCTTGCGTTCATTCCTTGTCAACCACCCTAATTTATCGGCTCGATACGATAACTGTCGAACCAAAGATAGCGTAATGCTTCCGGTAGGCGACTTATTATTTACATTGAATATATCCACCATTAATAGCGCAGAAGGCGACAAGCTAGGCTGCATGGTGGAATGGATAGATGACCAAGAACTTCAATACAAAACAGGTTTATTAGATGGGCTAGACAGAAGCCAGGCAATAATCTCGTTTACTCCGGATGGCATTGTTGAAGATGCCAACAATAACTTTCTGAAGGTCACAGGGTATAAAAAAGAAGAAATAGTCGGTCAGCACCATCGACTGTTTGTTACCACTGAATATGGCGTGTCAGAAGAATATAAACATTTTTGGGCACAGCTGAAAAATGGTGAGCGCAATAGCGGTGAATTTTGCAGAGTGGCAAAAAGCGGCGACAAAATTTGGATCCAAGCTTCTTATAACCCTATTTACGACAAACTAGGCAACATTGTTCGAGTTGTTAAATTTGCTACCGACATAACAGAGCAAAAGAGAAAGAACGCCAACTATGAAGGCCAAATTAAGGCTATTGGCAAATCTCTTGCGGTTATTGAATTTGACTTAGAAGGTAACATTCTCTTTGCCAATGAAAACTTCTGCAACGCAACGGGCTATTTATTAAGTGAAATAAAAGGGCAACACCACAGCATGTTTGTGGAGCCGAACTATAAGATGAGCCCTGAATATTCTGCTTTTTGGCGTGATTTGAAAAAAGGCGAGTACAAATCTGGCGAGTTCAAACGCGTCAAAAAAGACGGCAGCGACTTATGGATCCAAGCGTCTTACAACCCAATTTTTGACGAATCTGGAAAGCCTGTAAAAGTTGTTAAATATGCATCTGACGTTACCGAGCAAAAAATATTGAATGCGTTCAATTTAGGCCAGATAAACGCCATAGATAAATCGCAGGCAGTGATTGAGTTTGATGTTCATGGCAATATTTTAACCGCTAATGATAACTTTTTGGCCACTGTCGGTTACAGTTTAGAAGAGATACAGGGCAAGCATCACCGTATTTTTGTGACCGAAGATGAACGTAAATCAGACGAGTATCGTTCATTTTGGGAAAAGCTTGCGCAAGGCCAGTTTTATTCTGGTGAGTTTCACCGAGTGGCTAAAGATGGTTCAGATATTTGGATTCAGGCTACTTACAATCCAATTTTGGATATCAATGGAAAGCCAATAAAGGTGGTGAAATACGCCAGTAATATCACCGAACAGAAAGTTAGAAATTCCTATTACGAAGGGCAGCTCGACGCTATTGGAAAATCTCAAGCTGTTATCGAATTTAATATGGATGGCATTATTCAAACTGCCAATGAGAATTTCTTAAAAACGGTTGGCTATACGTTAAGTGAGATCAAAGGTAAACATCACAGTATGTTTGTAGAGTCTAGCTATCGTGCAAGCCATGAATACGCAGCGTTTTGGGAATCGTTGAGAGAGGGAAATTTTGAAACTGGTGAATATAAGCGAATAGGTAAAGGCGGCAGCGAAATATTTATACAGGCAAGCTACAACCCTATTTTGGACCATAATGGAAAGCCTTTCAGAGTGGTGAAGTTCGCTACCGACGTTACTGGCAGAACAGAGGCCGTTGAAGAAATTAAAGAGGTGATGACGAGGCTGACGCAAGGAGACCTCACTGCGCATATCGACCATGCGCTTCACGGAGAGTTTGCATCGTTAGGTGAGTCTATAAATCAATTTATAGACGAAATGCGCAGCACAATTACTAATATAAATGAGGCGGTAGAGACTATTAATGTTGCTTCTGGCGAAATAGCCACAGGCAATGCAGACCTTTCCTCTCGAACAGAGCAGCAGGCATCAAGCTTAGAAGAGACTGCATCGAGCATGGAAGAGTTGACGGGCACCGTTAAACTGAATGCAGAAAATGCTGAACAAGCTAACGGCCTTGCTTCACAGGCGAGTCAAATAGCAACTCAAGGCGGAGAAGTTATCGCTGATGTGGTGAAAACAATGACGCTTATTAATGATTCTGCACAAGAGATTTCAGACATTATTGGTGTAATAGACGGTATTGCTTTTCAAACCAATATACTTGCCCTTAATGCTGCTGTTGAAGCGGCAAGAGCCGGCGAACAGGGTAGAGGTTTTGCGGTAGTTGCTTCTGAGGTAAGAAGCCTTGCGCAACGCTCTGCTGAGGCTGCGAAAGATATTAAAGAGCTGATTTCCGACTCGGTAAGCAAGATAGCAAGCGGTAATGAGTTAGTTGTGAGATCTGGCGATACAATGTCAGAGGTGGTCACTGCAATTAAGCGAGTTAACGACATCATGTCGGAAATTGCAGCAGCATCGTCTGAGCAGGCTGCGGGCATTGAAGAAGTGGGCAAAGCCGTAGTTCAAATGGATGAGATGACGCAACAAAATGCAGCACTTGTAGAAGAAGCTGCGGCCGCGGCAGACAGCTTGAAACATCAATCGCTTCAGCTAAGTGAACGCGTTGCCGTATTCGAAGTGGGTAATGGTTCAAACTTCGATAATCAGTCCGCAGCGCTGTCTCGTCCTTCTGTCCATTCATTGCAGCGTAGTTCAACGAACGCTTACCAGCCCCGCGTAGCGTCGGGTAGCAGCAGACGTGTAGCTGAATTGTCACCTGCATTACCAAAGGACGCTGAGTGGGAGTCGTTTTAAATGGAAGTGTTGTCAGCAAATAAAGCATCGACTAGGGAGTTCGCCTTTGAAAAGGCGGACTTCAATAAAGTACAAACCATGCTTTTAAAAAAAGCAGGTATAAAACTTTCCGATGCGAAAGAGGCTATGGTTTACAGTCGTTTGGCAAGACGGATACGAGCTAGAAGCCTTAAAAGCTTTAATGAATATTTAGCCTTAGTTGATAAGTCAGAGGCAGAACTAGAAGAATTCATTAACGCGCTAACTACAAACCTGACCTCTTTTTTCAGAGAGCCGCACCATTTTACCGCGCTTGCTGATTACCTTCGTGAGCACCCTCAGGTTTCAACGATTTGGTGCGCAGCAAGTTCAACGGGAGAAGAGCCTTATTCCATTGCAATGGTGGTTGCAGAAACCTTTGGAAGCTTTAAGACCCCCGTGAAAATAATAGCCTCAGATATTGACAGTAAAGTGCTTTCCAAAGCACGAAACGGTATTTATCCGCTTGCTTCTATATCAAAAGTGTCGGAAGCCAGACAAAAACAGTTTTTCCATCGCGGCAAAGGTTCTAATGAAGGAAAGGTTCGTGTGGTCGATGAATTACGCCAGATGGTTCAGTTCAAAAAACTGAACTTAACAGAGCCGAAATGGAGCATTACTTCACCTGTAGATGTCATATTTTGCCGAAATGTGATGATCTATTTTGATAAACCAACACAGCTGAAAGTGCTTGAAAAAATGGTAAATCTACTCAAGCCTGAAGGCTTATATATGGCTGGTCATTCGGAAAACTTTAACATGTGCACCAATCTTGTCAGACCCGTGGGAAAAACTATTTATCGTCCTGTGAAGTAGGAGGAGGCGTGCACATCAGCGACTTCGACTCTCCTATTGAATATTACGATAAACGTTTTGGCGTTCAGGCAATAAAGTTATTACCTGGACAATATGCAGTAACGCAACAAGAAAAGCTGCTAGTTACCGTGTTGGGGTCATGCGTTGCTGCATGTGTTTTCGACCCATCAAATGGGGTGGGTGGGATGAATCACTTTATGCTGCCATCAATTAATAAAACCGCCAACGAGCTTGAGAAAAGCGAATGTATGGCAACGAAATATGGCATTTATGCCATGGAAGTGCTGGTTAATGAGTTAGTGAAGTCGGGAGCAGAAAAACGCAGATTACAAGCCAAAGTATTTGGAGGAGGAAGAGTTGTTCCATCGTTTATCCAACACGATGTAGGCAGGTTTAATGCCGAATTTGTGGTGAATTTTTTAAACACAGAACGTATTCCCATCGTCGCCAGTGACTTGTGCGAAGAATACGCCAGAAAGATATACTTTTTTCCCGCAACGGGAAGTGTATTTATGAAACGAATTCATGAGCTAAACAACAGCACTATTATAGAGCGAGAAAGTCAGCATCGCTGGAAACTCTCGGAAAACCCCGTGGTAGGTAGCATAGACTTATTTTAGGATCTTTAGTTATGACAATAAAAGTATTGGTGGTAGATGACTCGGCTTTAATAAGGCAAATACTGGGGGAAATAATTAAAAGTGAATCTGATATGGAGCTAGTTGGCACGGCACCTGACGCATTTGTTGCAAAGAAGCTAGTTCTAGAGAAGCAGCCCGATGTCATTACTCTAGATATAGAGATGCCTAAAGTTGACGGACTTCGTTTTCTTGAAGTGTTAATGAACGCAAAACCTACACCGGTGGTGATGATATCTACACTGACAGAAAAAGGTGCCGATGCGACTTTTCGATCATTAGAGCTTGGAGCTACCGACTTTGTTGCAAAACCTAAAATAGGTGTAGCAGAGGGAATGGCGGCGTATCACGAACTTATAGTGGACAAAATTAGAACCGCCGCCCGGGCGAGAGTGAAAAAGCCGGCTCAAGCGCCAAATAAGAATTCTGCTGTTAAAACTATTAGTTACCAAGGAACGGAAAAGCTTATTGCTATAGGGGCATCTACTGGAGGCACTGAAGCTATAAAGGAGGTGCTGTCTACGTTTCCCGCCAATGCACCTGCCACAATTATTACGCAGCACATGCCTGCAGGATTTACAGCTACTTATGCGAAGCGACTCAACGCTGTGTGTCAAGTTACCGTTAAAGAGGCAAAAGGTGGCGAACGTCTTTTACCGGGGCAAGCTTACCTCGCGCCTGGCGATAAACACATGGAAGTAGAGAGAAGCGGCGCAGATTACCGTATTAGATTAAGCGATGGTCCCCGCGTTTCTGGGCACAAGCCATCGGTAGATGTGCTATTCAACTCTCTATGTAAAAGCGCTGGAAGCAACGCCATTGGTGTTTTGCTTACTGGGATGGGAAGTGACGGAGCTGCTGGGCTCCTTGAAATGCGCAATGCAGGTAGTGAGACGTTCTGCCAGGATGAGGCAAGCTGCATTGTGTTTGGTATGCCTAAAGTAGCGATAGAAAAGGGCGCAACAAAAAAAGTTGTTGCTTTGTCTGAGATGGGCAAAGAAATACTAGAAACGGTCGATAAAATGGCAGCAAGCAGCCGACTTTAGTTACTAGCATTTCTGCAAATACCTAAGAGCGTGTTTAAGCAAGGTAAAAGTGAAGTTAAAGCCAATTCGGTGTTAAAGGTTGAGGCTTACTTTTTTAGGTGTTTAAATACCGGCGATAATTTATTACGTTGCCATAAACTGCTGTTTCGTGGCCACCTCTAGGGATGGGGTAATTATCAAAACTTGCAAAAAGCGTAAATCTATACGATAGAAGTATGGCGTGTTGATAAGAGTTGTTTAGTCTTACCCATACTATGGGGTCAGTATAAGGGCGTGTTAAAAATAAGCAGTTTTATTACTGCGTATAATTTTCAACACCTAAAAATAATAAATGACCTGCTATAGTTTTTTCCAGATTTAGCGCAAAGCACGGGCCAGAAAGGCTTGAAAACATACTAGAAAAATACGAGCAATCGGGGACTCTTATGAAGCAGCATACAATTATCGCACTTTCAGCCATTGTTTTTTCATCTTCAGCATTAGCCAACGGTGGTTTTCAGCCAACAAAAAAAGAATGTGTTAATGTTGGCAAAGAAATAGTTAGAGTGAGCGGAGAGATGGAAACCACAACGTCGAGTATCCAAAAATCTTGGCTTAAGCGCCAGTTAAGCGCTTTAAATACAAAGCGCTCTTCGTGCAGCGTAAAAGGGTTTGAAGAGAAACGTCCAGAATTGGCAAAGCTTTAAAATTTTGTTCAGACAATGAAGAAAAGAAACCTTGCTTATGGCAAGGTTTTTTTGTTTACAGCGGAGGAAAAACAGTTTCAATTAAATCGCCTAAAGCTTTAACTGAGTAATCTGCAGGCAAGCCTAGCGGATACATCATTTTACCCGGCCTTTCAACAAACATAGTTTGCATGCCTGCGGCTTTTGCGCCGCTCACATCCCACCCGTGAGCAGCAACCATCATTGCTTCTCTTGGTGTAACGTTGGCTTGTCGGCACGCCCAGTGATAAACACTTGGAAAGGGTTTATAAGTGCGAATATTCTCCACGCTTAGCGTTAAATCAAAATATTTTTTTATGTCTGCGTAAGAAAGCTGGGCGTCGAGTCCACTAGATGAAGAGTTTGAAAGTGCTACCAGGGTGATATTTTGATGTTTGAGGGCTTTAAGAGTATCCGTAACGTCATCATGAGCAGGCAAAGAGGTAATGTGTTTTTTTATTGTCTCCTTTGCTTTGTCTTGCGTTAAACTAATGCCCTTACTGTAAGCCACCATAACAAGAGCGGCAGCGCCAATATCGATAAAGTCGTGAAATTGTGACGAAGCGATATCTACTAGACTATGGTGAAGTAAATTTGCGAACCACAAATCAACTAACGTTTCATTGCCGTCTAACACAGAAGCGAGTCCTGCCCTCATTGCTCCAATATCAAGTAAAGTTTCGTTCACATCAAATATCAACGCTTTTATCATTATTGTAGTAACCTTTCATTTGTGCTGCTATGACAGGCTTTTTTCTCGCTGCAGATGTTCATACCATCGCTACAGAGATTAATACCATCGCCACAGGCGTTAAGATCATCGATAAAAGAGCTAAACACTTGCCGTTTCCAGTACGCTGGCTATCCCTTGCTTATATTAAAAGACATAAGCATTTCATCGAGTATGTCATTTAAGTTGGTGAGCTTTTCTGATGTGATAAAAATGCTCATGTTTGATTCAACCTTGATATCACCGACAGACAAATCTTTTTCAAAGGTATTATCAAGGGCTGTTTGCACTCTTTCTAAAAATGTTCGGGCACTGCGCTCTTCAATATTATGCAGACACAAAATGAACTGTTCTGGGCCAAACCGGCCAAGGATATCGCTGCCTCTCACCACGTGCTGAAGTGTTTTTGCAATTTCTCGAAGCACGTAGTCACTTTTTGTTGATCCAATCTTTCGATTTAATTCTCTGAAGTTACTTAAATCAAAAACTGCGATAGCGATGGCTCGATCATTATCGGGCGCATCAAGTTTATTAATGCGGTTAATAGACGTTTGCGCATTCAATAGCTCGGTTGTTGGATCTATTGCTTTTCGGGCAAGATGTTTTTTGCGTAAGAAAATGGCGAGGCCAGCTACAAATATGATAAATGCTAAAATAGCAATGAACAGTGTATTTTGGCGCAGTCTTTCAGCTCGCTCTATCTCAAACTCGAGGTCGTAAATTTTATTGTAAAGGTTGGCTGCCCCAAGGATCTTTGCTGAGCTTTGGCTGGATTTAATCTTTTCATTAACTCTTGTTGTGTAAGCCTCAAGTGCGGATTTTGCACCCTCTAGGTCGTTTAGTGCGATGAACATTGATAAGTTGAAACTAAGATAATCCAAATTCATCCTAAATTTCTCAGGAATAAGAGAGTCATTTGCTTTCATGTTGCTTAGGTACTCTTCAACACAAAAAAGGTCGTTTTTAAACAAACATATTTCTGTAGAGTGCCAGTTATATAGCGATTGATAGAAAGAATTTGAAACGGCAGACAGAGCCTCTTTAAACTCAGGTAGATGATACGCTAGTTTGTTATAGTCTTGCTGCTTTCGGTAATAAATTTGCAGTGAGTATTGATATAAAAAGTTGGTATAAGAGTTTCCAATTTCTTGATTCAGCTGCCCTAGCTCAAGTATACGTTGATAGGCTTCTTCTGTTTGGCCGCTCGAGACCAAAGATACAATAGCACTAATTAAAATAGAGACTTTGTTACTGCCTTGATACACCTGTAAGCCAAGTTCATGTGCCTTTACATACTGCTCAGCTGCCAGTGCGTGTTGCCCTAAACTGCCATAAACAAGGCCGATACTATTGTGAATGTGCGCAAGTTCACCGGGGCTTCCGTTATCTGAATAACGGTCTAAGACGTTGAACATTTTACCGAGACGCTCTGAAACAGAATCTTCATCTGAGCAATATGTGATGATGGCTAATGAGGCGCTGGTGAAGATGTCGCTGTGCTTTACAGGAGAGGATAAGCTCTTGGCTTGTTCGTAAAACTGACAGCGGGCAGGATGCTCTTTTGAGTCATAAATGAAACCTATTTGATAAATAGCTGAAGCAAACGCGTAAGACTCTTTGTCAATGTTAGGCTGTTCAATACTTTCAAACAGCGTATTTTGAGCTTCATCATAGTTTCCTGCACAAATAAGAAATTGTGTTCTTGCAGAGGAGAGGGCGAAGCGTTGTTGAGCCGTTAGCGTTTCTTTAGCTAATGTAGCGTCTAGCTCTGGAAGTAGGCTTGCGTCTGGGCAGTCGTATGAAACAGATCTAACTTTTTCTATTACTGCTCGCACGTCGCCATCTTCAGCAAAAGAAAACTTGCTAAAAAGCAACGCTATAAAAATGAATGAGGTTACACAATATGTCGCGCGCATACGCATATTAATACTTTTCTAATTTTTTAATTATCATAGCCATTAATGATGAGAACTACTACCTCAGTTCAGCATAAGGTTGTTTTTATCCCAGGGTAAAGCAAATGCAAACCAAAACAGACTGGTTAGTGCAGTGAGGCTTCGCCAAAGCTCACTAAAATACCGACGCCTAACAATGCAAATACAGACCATATCATGGTTGCTCTCGTCGCTTTTTCGCCCAGTATGAATGCAACGCCTAGTGACATCAGTGCGCTGGTGGCAATAAGTGTTTGCACCACAGCGGCCTTTGCATAGGCAAAAGCAAACATTTGCAGGTAAATAGCTGCGGTTGTTCCCAATAGTGTGGCTAATACAAAGGCAGGCCACACTCGCTGGCCTTCATTGATAACGGGCATCCACTTTGTTTTTGTAACAGCGATAAAAGGAACTACGAACACCATTCCGCCAACAAGCCGTAAAAATGCTGCACTTGCCGCATCGACATCACCGCTCCCCAAGATATCTCTGCTAACTACAGCCCCAATAGCCTGACAAAGAGCTGCACCTACGCCAAAGAGGTATCCGCTGGTGGCAAATACATGCGTAGTATTGCGCTTACGTGCTTTAATCACCATGTCCACAGAGAACAGCACAACAGCAACGCCTATCCATTGTTGCCATGTTATCCACTCGCCAATAAAAGCCATGGCAAAAAGCGCTGTAAAAAGCGGCGCAAGGGTTTCAGCCACAAGCACTGCCTGGCTGTCGCCAATACTTTGCAGGGCCTTAAAAAAGCAGGTATCGCCTATTCCTATACCTATAAAGCCACTTACCAACAGCCATAAAATGGCGGAAGTAGAAAATAATGAGGGCTGAACAAAAGCTAAAACAATGGCGAGCAGCGCTATAGATATAAGGCCTTTCCAAAAATTCATGGTAAGTGGCGAAAAAGCATTGCCAGTACCACTGAACAAACGAGCTGCTATAGCCCAGCAAAGCGCAGTGCCTAAAGCTGCAAATACTCCCATTTATTTTCCTTTTAGTTAAATATTGTTGCGCGAAAAAGAGCGGCAATGCTACTTCAAAGTAAGCCATTACGTAAGTACGATTTCACACATAAGAAGTCTGTTTTTAATCTAAACGTAACTATAAGAGTATGTATACCAATGGCATTATTTGGCGCAGTATCAAATTATAAAAAGAGAAAAATAGTATGAATTTAGAAGGCATAAAGGGCGTAATATTCGACCTAGACGGCACATTGGTGGAATCGAGTTTAGATTTTTCGAGTATGCGTGAAACAATTGGCTGTCCTCAAAATGAAGACATTTTGATGTTTGTTGATGCCATTGAGTGCGAAAAAGCGAAGTCAGACGCGCACAATATTATTTTGCAACATGAAATAGAAGATGCACAAAATGCAAAGTGGCTTAACATTGGCCGAGCAATGGTTGAAAAAGCTCAGCAGCACAAATTACCAATGGCAATTGTTACTCGAAACTGTCGCGAAGCCACTGCAATAAAGCTGGCCAATAACGATATTCCCATCGACTATGTATTAACAAGAGAAGATGCGCCAGCAAAGCCAGACCCCACCGCGTTACTAATGGTTGCAAGCACATGGCAATTGCAACCTGAGGACTGCCTTTACGTTGGCGATTTTATTTATGACCAGCAAGCTGCGGAGAATGCAGGAATGCAGTGGTTGTTGGTTTAGACCTCTAAATTTTGATCAGGCTTTTTAGGTTTTAACGGCTCTACTGGCGATATAAAGTATCTGTCAGTTTCTTCAAACTGTAAATCACTGCTCCCTCCATATACTTTAGTATAATCTTCGGGTTGAAGTTCTTGATTGTTTAAAATTTGTTCGCTATTCATTGGTGTTCCTCGATAGATTTTAGAAAGCTCTGTTGAGCGAAATCGAGTAAAAATCAAAAAGGAATATGTGGAAATGCTAATAGGGACATTATCATTCAGATATGTATTTTTGCAGGGCTTTGTCCTAATTTTGATATTGATTATTCAGTTATCTCAATTTGTGAGCAAAGCTAGCGCCGATGATTTAGCCGGAAGAACCAAGTTTGCAGGTATTCCTGCGGGGGTCATAAGAGATGTAGAGTCGGACCAGCAGCGAGTCTATGTTGCAGCAGAAAATGGCGTTTTTGAAATTATAGGAGCGACTTCTAATAAACTGGACTATAACAAACCAGGAATTGAAACGGGAATTATTTCTGATATCCAGTTAGATGGAAAATACCTTTGGATAACAGAGTATGCGGTTGGTGTATTTAGGCTCGATTTAGAGACTCGAGATGTAGTAAAAGTATTTTCAGAACACAAATGGTCTACTTCTGTATGGGCAATTGCCGTTACTCACGACTATATTGCATTGTCTGTTATCGATGGTGTGGTAGTCGCAGATAAAATAACTCATGAATTACCCCCGATTAATAGTGATATTAACCACTTAACTCTTCAGGATGTATATTCGATTACTACGTCTGATAAGAATGAATTCCTCATCGCGACAAGAAATAGCTATTTAGCTATTTCACCATCAGAAAATCAAATTGAAGTAAAAGCTCTCGCTCATGATTTTTCAAAGCTGGACTACGCTACGTTTGTAAATGAAATAGACGGAAAAATCTATCTAGGCGGCAACTCCGGTTTCTACATTGTTGAGCCTGATGGGCGAGAGTCACGCTTTATTTCTACACCAGGCGAAGAACCTTCCAATATTGAGTATATATTCAAAAGTGCGGACGGAAATTTATGGGTTTCTGATGGAACATTGTGGCAACTTAAAGAGTCTTCGCTAGTCCGCCCTAAATTTATGAATCCAACTTTGTCATCTGAGGTAGTAACGACAATAGTAAAGATAGCTGATGGTCCCGATGAGTCCCTGCTGATTTCTTCTTCTCAATTAGGTCTAATTGCGGTTTCTAAATCTCAAAAAGCGGTAAACCTTCTCTCTCTTAACGAAGCTGTTCTCCGTAATAATATTCACGACATAACCCTCGAGGAGGAAGGCGTACTTTTAACCACTAATATTGGTATTTTCTCTTTAGATGAAACAACAGGGGTTATTCAGCTTCTTGATGAATCGTCCGGTTTAACCGTTAAGTGTATTCGTAAACAAGAGAAAGCGTTTATATATGCTTCAAACATATCAGCCCCCAAATTTTGCGCTAGTCAGTATCGTCATGTGGTAACACTTAATAATGATGAATTTTTTATTTATTTTGATGATGGGGAATCGGCGTATTATTACGCAATTCACGACGGAGCAATTGTTGATAGATTTAAAGCGCCGAGGTTTCTAATTTTTAGCACGCTTCTCTCTAGTGGTGAATTAGCTGGTTACGATGCTTTCGATAATGTTCATTTTCAACTCTCTAAGTTTAGCTGGCGATCTATAAGCGCAACTGAGGCTAAGTGGCAGGGACTTCAGTGTCTTTTGGAACGAAGCGATGTATTTCTAGTTTGTACGTCGGGCGCTGGGCTAAAAAGTATCAGTAAAAAAACGGGTGAACTTTCAAGCTTTCCGTATGTTCATCAAAACAATCTTCGTTTCATTAGAGGAGCAGTCATAACACAAGATGGTAATCTTTGGATAACTACAAACATGGGATTGTTTGTTCAAATGAGAAACGGCAATGCTTTGAAGAGGATTGCAAAGACTGAAGGTATTTTTGACGTAGATTTTGAATATAGGGGGGTATTTGACGTCAATGGAAAACTACTTATCTTGGGCGATAAATATTCATATATCATCGATGAAAAAAAGCTGCTTGAAAATTTGCCTTCAAATTACTCTACTGAGGTAAGCGCTGTTATTTCAAAAATAAGCTGGAATGATGAGTCTGGCAGTTACGAAAAATATTTTCCGGTAGAGACTTCACTGGAATTACCAAACAGTCTGGACGACATAAGTCTGAGTTTTGTATCTGAAAGCTTTCTCTATCATGGAACACAATCCCTAGAATATCGCATTGATAAAAATACGGGAAATTGGTCAGGTCATGACAAAGCGGAGATGGTGATTTCACTTAGTGACCTAGATGCCGGAGATCATTTAATTCAGGTGAGAGTCAAATCACCTAATGCGGTTGGACCTATCAAAAGTTTAACATTGACAGTGCAACCTCCTATCTGGGCATCAACGCAAGCGCTAGCGGTGTACGCGTTTTGTTTACTTTTATGTGTCGTTTTGTGGCGGTTTGGCTATTTTACTAATTTAAAGGGTTATTTGGTCTCAACCTCCCTCTATAAACAACTTACTCGCTACGAAATAACAGACGGCGAATCAAAATTTGAAAAAATGCTCAAAACAAAAGAGGAGCATATTAGCGAGATAACCCACGAACTACGAACGCCTATTCAAATCATTCAGGGTACGCTAGAAAACGTGAGTGATAGCGAAAAAGAGAGCGACAGCGTTTTGAAAAGTGTGCAGTCTAACATGCGGCGGGTTGAGCAATTAATAGAGCAAATGCAAAGTGATAGTCCTCAACTATCCAAGGTTTCTAACTATTACCAGTCTTATGACATTGAAAGCATGCGTCACATTGTTATGTCACTTGAGCCTTTAGCAAAAGCAAAACGGCAGAGTTTAGATATACGATCCAGAGGGGACGGTTCGGTCTCGCTCGTTACCGATAGCTTAGAGAAAATTATCATCAACCTAGTTGAAAATGCGATAAAGTACACAGACAAACTCGGTGTAATAAAAGTAACGTTTTTAATAGAGAACAAATCCTTCAAGGTAACGGTGAGTGATAACGGAGTTGGAGTTACAAAAGAGCAGCAGGCTTCAATTTTCGACCGCTTTGTTCGATTTAACAACACTGAAAGCGGAGAAGGATTAGGTTTATCCATCGTAAAAAACTTAGTAGAGCTAAACCAAGGCGAAATTCTTTTATATAGCAAACAAGGTGGTGGCACTAAAGTTTCCGTGGAATTTCCCATTGACGATACCGAATACATAAACGCTCAATCAAGTTTTCAAGATTCATCTGCATGGCGGGGAACAAAGCAAACGCTGTTAATTGTAGATGACAGCAGAGAGTTTCGAACTTACTTGTTTAATCTACTATCACCGAAATACCGATGCTTAGTGGCTAAAGACGGTAAGCAGGCATTCGAAGTGATGAAAACACACGTTGTTTCTTTGGTAATTTGCGATCAGATGATGGGTAAATCTGACGGCCTGTCTTTAACTAAGAAGATAAGAGAGCACGCGTCTCTATGCACCACGCTAATACTTATGCTAACAGCAAGCTCTGATGCCAGTGTAGAAAAACGTGCTCTTGAAATGAAGGTTGATTACTTTTTAATTAAACCAAGCTCAAACAGAGAAATAGAATTACGAGTAGAGCACCTTCTTTCGTTAAGAGGCGCATGTTTACAGACAGAAGATCAAAGCGAAGCCAATATATTTAAATATGGCTGCTTAAATATTCCAGAATTTAAAACAGAAAAAGACATGGCCTTCTACCTCTCTTTTATAGCTGTACTTGAAAATAACTACAAAGACGAAGAGTTTAATCGAGACCAAGCAGCGCAGGCGCTTCTTATCAGCCCGAGAAGTCTTAATCGCAGAATGGCTGAATTATTTGATTATAATTTCAGTGAATTTCTTTCTCGTTACCGAATCGAAAAATCTATCCCTATTCTTTTAGGTGGTAGCAGTATTCTAAATGCGTGTCTTGACGTTGGCTTCGCTACATCAGCGTATTTTTCCACGACATTTAAAAAAATAATGGGGGTACCCCCAAAAATGTATGTTGAGCAAAGATCTAGTATTACGCCCCAAGAAAAAGCTTAAATATACCTTCGTCTTTCCGCTAGAAAACCAATAAGTATGAAAGATGCAATATAAGCAGTACCTCGATACTGCCAAGGAACAAAAGCGAGCACGTGTTTTAAAAAAGGAGCGCCGTATAAAGTAAGCGCGCCGTAACCAAATGCACATAGCACAATAAATAGGCTGATACGGACAATAAAGTGGTAGGGCGCCAAAAGTCGTTTCACATGGCCATTTATTATATCCCCGTAAACCACTAATATTGTCGCCATAAGCATAATGCTCATTTCCGTGTAGTAAGGGCTTAATGCGCGAGATAGGGAATTTAATAATTCATTCATAAAAACTACTACTGTAAAGGAAGGGGTTAGACGCTCCGCGGCAATTTATAGAATAACGCTGCAGAGCTTATGCGCTTTTTGTTACTGCTGACAACTAGAACGCTATGATACTAATTTAACGATGAGTAAAAAAGTAGGCGCGAATTTCAATCGCGCTAGTTCGCTTTTAACAAGAGTGGTCAGTATGCGTTACGATAAATGTTTTCAATATCTTCAACAGTTAGTTGTTTAGGGTTGTTTCGTAAAAGCCGAGTAACCTTACTCGCATCCTCAGCTAACTGTGGAATAACTTGCTCTGGTATATCGAACTCTCTGAGTGTTCGGGGAATGCCTACATCGATACATAATTTATCAACGGCGTCTAATAGCGTAGCTATCGCCTTTTCTTTTCTAGTATCAGGCGGACAAACTTTCAGTAATAGGGCTACCGAAAAAAGCTTATCGCTACAAAATGGCGCATTTGCTCGTAGTACATGAGGCAGCATTACAGCATTACTCATACCATGCGACAAATGAAAGCGGCCTCCTAGGGGATAAGCCAACGCGTGCACAGCGCCAACCCCCGCATTGCCGAATGCGAGCCCAGCCATAAGACTGCCAGTTGCCATTTGTTCTCTAGCGACAAGGTTTTCTCCATTTCTATAGGCGTGTGGCAATGCATTGAATATCAAGGTCATCGCTTTTTCTGCTAATGCATCAGTAATTGGGCTGGCGTTAACTGATATAAATGCTTCTAGTGCATGAACAAATGCATCTACACCGCTGGCGGCTGTAATTGCTTTGGGGCACGAAAGTGTCATTTCAGGTGCAACTATTGCAACATCGGGTAACAAACAATGGCTAACTATGCCCTTTTTCACCTGTTCGATTGGGTCAGACAGAATGGCAATATTGGTAACTTCAGACCCTGTACCTGCGGTAGTTGGAAGCACAATAAGAGGAATATTTCTTTCTTTAATAAGGTTCTCTCCAAACAAGTCACTAATACTCCCGCTATAGTCATAAGTAGCGGCAAGCACTTTTGCCGCGTCAATAGCACTTCCACCTCCTAATGCTACAACTCCATTAACTTTTGATTTTTTAAGTAGCCGTACTTTTTCTTCAATTACATTTACTTCAGGCTCAGGGGGGATATCGTCAATTACAATAGAAGGTTCAATGGGCAACTTAGCGAGCAACTGTTCAAAAAGGCCGGCCTGCGATACACCCTTATCTGTAATTATCGCAAGGGAAGTCATTTTAAGACGATTCACTTCGTCGGCAAGAGCGTTTATTGCGCCTGGGCCTGTAATAAGCTTTCCGGCTGTTTTGAATTCAGAAATCTTCATAGCTTGTCGTGCACCCTTTAGAAATAGTTCTCTATGTAATTTATAGAAGATAGGCGTATATACAAATTAGTTGCGTTTATTGGTTTCGACAACCTATATGAATTGCAAAATGCGGGACAATACCTCTCTGTATTGCGCCAAAGAGGGAAATAGAATGCGTTGCATACGCGTGTTTGTATTTTTAAACGCCAGATCGTTCGATCAGTAATCAAAAAAGCAATAAATGACACTTTTTTTAAAATACTTGTTGACGTGAGCGCTCAGATCCCTAAAATGCGCATCCGCTTCGGGGGAAAAGCCAAACGGCAGACACTTTGAAGTTAGCCTCTACTACCTTTGTAAGGCAGTAAAGACGGGAGTTTCGAAGTTAGCTTTAAGAAAATAAATTTTCAAAAAGTGTTGACAGCAAAAACTTCCAGCGTATAATGCGCACCTCACTCGAACAGGGTGAGTCACCAAAAAGCAACGGCTTACGGTGAGATAGCGACGAAGTCGCTATGTTCTTTAACAATTTAGACAAGACAATCTGTGTGGGCACTCGTTAAGAGTGTCTATACGACGATTCATAATTCGATATATTTAATTGAAGAGTTTGATCATGGCTCAGATTGAACGCTG
>NZ_JAAAWP010000005.1 GCF_010500915.1 Alteromonas hispanica | reverse complement strand
CCTCTGGTAATTTGATAGTGACAGAGAAATTCGAATCTCTAAGGGCAGTGTCAATGGAAACTTTTTCACCATGTTTGAAATTAAACTGCTCGCGCATTTCATCGGTGATTATGCAAGATGAGGCAAGGCAGCCAAAATTGACCAATAGAAGTAGTAAAAAAGTTAACCGCATTTATCAATTCCTTCTGAGACATAACGCCCGCATAATGGGCAATAACACGTAGGCTAAAATTGGAGCGAAGCGACTGAGCCTACGTGTTATTGTCCCAGCGAGCTTGCGAGCGCATTAATGCGTTTGTTAGGTGCTCTTGGTACTTTGCCAATAGATAATTACACCAAAGAGAAAAGAACATCCGCTTAAAATTAACATATTATTAATCCCTTTCTCTGTATCTAGCCCAGCCAAAAAGTTGTTACCATCAAAAAAAGCAGCAAGTGTCAAAATCCCTATAAAGGCAACGGGGCTAACAATACCAAAAAGAATAGCTGACTTAATACGAGAGATCGTCGAGGCTAGTAACTCACAAAAAATCCAAGCCATAAAAGAGAAAAAACCAATCATCGTAAATCCCCAAAGAGAAATTGAGGTAAACGCAGGACCCCAACTTTGAAATGGAACTCCTTTCGCAAATAAAGTTACTGGCATTACGACCATCATTAAAGCTAAAAACATTGCTAACGAAGGGAAGAGTACCATTTTTAATGGGATGTATTTACCACCGATATATGAATTCACCATCAATCCTTATGGAGCACCTAACTTCCAAATATGGGGCGCGGACATGCAGGCGATAATGGCGAAGCCGCCTGCGTGTTTGCGTCCCAGCGAGCGGCAGCGAGTGACATAATTTGTTTGTTATGTGACGCTACCACGAAAAGTGAGCCAAAGCTTCTTTGTACGATGCTAAAGCCCTGTAAACCGCGTATTTTAGCCTTACTTTTTTAATAAAGACCTGATACAGAAATACAGGTCCCAACCAAAATAGAACTAAGAAAGCTTGGATGAACAATAAGACGAAAACAAATTCGTTGTACAGACCATCAGCAAGGAAAAAAAGTAAGACAAAAGTGTTTAAGATGGCAAACGCCCAGATGGCCCACCTTGCGTCTTTTACAAGCTGCCTTAAATCCTCCTCAACTTTTACATTTTGCATGAGCTTCTAGTCACATAACTTCCAAATATGGGGCGCAAATACGTGTGCAATAATGGCGAAGCCGCGCACGTGTTTGCGTCCCAGCGAGCGGCAGCGAGTGCCATAATTTGTTTGTTATATTGCAACATGCTGAAAAAGCGCTTTGAGGCTGAATACTAGAATAATAAATACGAAGCCTACCCCTGCAACCCTTAGAGCTGGTGGCGCATCTGCTTTTATTTTTAGTTGACTGGCAATTCCAAACTCTTCGTTAAGTGAGAAGAGAACTACTTTATCAATACTCCAAATAACAAAAAAACAGTAGACGCTGAGCAAAGAGTAAAACTCAATATTCAAAAAAAGCATCATCAGCATCGTTAACAGCGATGCGGTTTGAATAAACAGTGAAACTTTTTTTACCAAGCTAAATCGTCCTTGCAATATAACTTTTAAATAAGGGGCGCAGACATGTGGGCTAAAATCCGAACGTAGTGAGCAGCCCACATGTTTGCGTCCCAGCCCGCGAAGCGGGCGAACTTGATTTTTTTGTTAGGTACGTGCACACACATCCTTGTTTTTAAGAAGTTTCTGAGCTTTTTCTTGGAAAGCAATAAACCTTTTTTCGTCAGAGGCGCCCAAGCTTCTATGAGGGGTTTCTGTAATCGTATTTGCTGCCAAAATTGCACCATTTAGCATATTACAGCTTAACGTAGAAGCGGCCTCTAAGTCATTTTGGTTAAGACTTTCAGTAATGTAAGAAAATGACTCAAGGTCTTGAGTTACTTTGATTTTTGAATCTCTCACAGTGTCTTCCAAGTGAAGCATAAACATAACCGCGATACCTGCTATAAAAGACAAGAATGAAACAACAAAAGTTTTCATATTATTCCTTTTGAGTACCTAACTTTTAAATAAGGGGCGCAGGCATGTGGGGCATAATGGCGCAGCCGCCCCTCGTGTATGCGTCCCAGCGAACGCAGTGAGTGTGTTGATTGGGTTGTTATGCACGTGTTTGAAAAAAGTTTGCGATTTTTGAAACAACAACCAAAGCAACAGCCCCAACAACTACAAACAAAAATGCCCAGATCGGTATCCAGATTAAAGCTAGAGCAGATGTAGAAGAGGTATGTTCATCTGTAAATAATGAGTGTTGCATTCCTAAGTACCCGTATAGGATAAATGAAATAGTAAAGAGTGTAATAATCCAAATCCCTACTTTTCCGATGATAGAATTAGTTACACTTGATTTTGCAGCAAATAGACCTAGTGCAATAAATGGTATTACGCGAAAGCCAGCGGAAAGCAAATAGCTTTTTGCAGTAGCATATTGAAAAGTCTGCTCAACTGCTTGTGAAAACTCCAAGTTGCCAACGAAAATAGCAAGCAAAAATTTGGAAAGGTATTCGTTTACGAACAAAAATGCCAATATGAGAAATACCCAAAAAATCCTTTTCATAATCCATCCTTTTAAGTGCATAACTTTCCAATAACGGGCGCAGACATGTGGGGCATAATGGCGAAGCCGCCCCGCGTGTATGCGTCCCAGCGAACGCAGTGAGTGTGTTGATTGGGTTGTTATGTACGTTGCTAAAACTGCCTTTCACATGGTATTCCGTCATTATCGCCATCCATTTTTGTATTTGGGCAGTTTTCTAAGAAAAATTTTGCTTCTTCATAAGATGTCATTTGACTGCAATGTTGTCTACCATCGCAACGAAATGAAAAACGGTCTGCTTGAATTAGAGTTTCTTGCGTAGGTAAGGCAGGTTGCGGCAATACTTCCACGTTTTGATCGTTCTTGGAATAAATAAAGACACCAACTAGAACGGCTAAAAGTAGTAATAATTTCTTTGACATGTAAATTTCTTCCCTGAGTACATAACTTTAAGCTAAGGGGCGCTAGCATGTGGGCTAAAATCCGAACGAAGTGAGTCAGCCCACATGTTAGCGTCCCAGCGACCGAAGGGAGTGGCTTGAGCGTTTTGTTAGGCGTACAACTGAAAGTACGCAGCTTTGCTGCCACCACTAGCCAAATAGACCGCGTATTTAAATTATTGAATTTAAGATAAAACAACCCTGTGCGAAAAGCCAGATGTTAACGACATTGCTGGATAAAAGAACGAGTTTAGAAAGCTGATGATGCAGAATGTTGGCGTTGCGATGTTGATGAAAAGGGCGTTGCTAAAGCCGATGGAACTACCGAAAAAGCAAGCCGTAAAGACAACCTAGCGAAACAACCTTGGCGCTGGAATGTCACGGCTGAACCCACATTTTTATGCTGTAAGTAAATGACGCCTAACACTAAGCTAAGGGGCGCTAGCGTGTGGGCTATAATCCGAACGAAGTGAGTTAGCCCGCATGGTAGTGTCCCAGCGACCGGAGGGAGTGGCTTGAGCGTCTTGTTAGCCGCGTTCGTGCCAATACCCTGGTTTTCGGTGGTTGTGCATAATAGCTACCACACTAATTTCCCTGTTTTCGATAATTTTATAAATAATAGAGTATGGGAACCTGCTTAAGACAAAGCGTCGATGAGTTTGCCCTATTTTTGTCCATGCCGATGGCAAAGAGCTAACTGAATCGATGGCTTCCTTGAGTTCTTGAGTAAATTCGTGACCCAAACCCAATGACTGTTCTTGATACCAATCAAACGACTCTTTTATTTCCCTTTTAACCTCTGGGTGAAAGGAAACAGGCAGCATCTTTTAATTAAGATCCTTTTCTATCTCTTCCCAACTAATGCTTTTTACCGCACCAGACTCTAGCTCTGCGCTGCGAGACTCTGCAAGTTTTACCCACTCGGATTCCACATCGCTATCAATCTTGGTATCCATAGCCGTTAAAAGACAGTGGGCAGCAAGTGCTTTCTCTTTAGTACTGAGTTGCTCGATATTTTCGAGCATCACTTTCAATGCATCAGACATAAAATAACTCCAATTGGGTATGATTTGATATTACCACTAAAAAAGAGAAGTGAAAGGCTGGATTTACAAGTAGCGGCTAACTTTCCAATAACGGGCGCAGACATGTGGGGCATAATGGCGAAGCCGCCCCGCATGTATGCGTCCCAGCGAACGAAGTGAGTGAGTTGATTGGGTTGTTAGGTGCGCTCACGCCAAGACCCCGTTTAGCAGCATACTAGGCATAAAAAAGTAAAAAGCCAATAAACCCGAACTTGTAAATAGAAGTGCGAAGGCGCAAAAAGAAGCTTGAACCATAAAGACGGAAGGTTTAGCAGATGCACTATGCCTAAAAGCCACCAGTGAGGTTTTAAAGCACTCTTTAATTGCTTGGTATTTTGTTGAGAACCAAGAAATGATGGGAGCTAGGCTAGCAAAAACGAGAGCAAATGCGACTTCCATACCACCTAATTGAACTAAGAAGGCTATCTCTGGCAAAACTGCCGCAGCAACAACCATTGCGATACCGATAACTGCGCGTTGTAGATTAGTTAATTCATTCCATGATTTCATAATTTTTCCTTTTAGCACCTAACGCTAAGCTTTGGGGCGCTAGCACGTGGGCTAAAATCCGAACGAAGTGAGCCAGCCCACGTGTTAGCGTCCCAGCGACCGAAGGGAGTGCCAACAGCGTTTTGTTAGGCGTACAAAGGAGCGTACGCAGCTTTGCTGCCGACACTAGCCAATTAGGCCGCGTGTTTAAATTATTGAATTTAAGATAAAACAACCCAGTGTGAAATGCTAGATGTTAACGGGAACGTTGCATAAAAGAGCGAGTTTAGACAGCTGGTGATGTTGAATGTTGGCGTTGCGGTGTTGATGAAAAACGCGTTGCTAAAGTCGTTAAAATAACTGAGAAAGCTAGCTGTGAAGACAACCTACCGAAACAACCTTTATGCTGGAATGTCACGCTTAAACCCACCTTTTTATGCTGTAAGTAAATGACGCCTAACGCCCGCATAACGGGCAAAAATACGTAGGCTAGAATACCAAGCGAAGCGCAGGGAGCCTACGTGTTTTTGTCCCTTGCGAGCGAAGCGAGTGTTAATGCGTTTGTTAGAGCGAATCACCCGTGATGTACATTCCACCAATGACCAAAGCCCACAATAGCGCGAGTATTACGCCTATATGAATAAGGTGAAGTAACTTAGTGCCTCTATGAGCATACAGACTGTACACAACAGATATGAGTGGAACTCCACAGAGCACTGTATACCACTGCATGTGATCGAAGCTACTCAATTTTAAATGGCTTATTGAAAAGGCAAGACCAAATACAAGTAAGACTAGAATTCCATGAGCACTTACAATAAGTCGTTTGATGAAATTTAAACTTCGATTAGTTCGCCAGTAAACAATTGATGCGAGAGCACAGAAGCTCACGTAACCACAAAGCATCAAACTCTCAATTAAATTACTCACGATGTCAATCTAGCTCTAACACCCGCATAACGGGCAAAAATACGTAGGCTACAATACCAAGCGAAGCGCAGGGAGCCTACGTGTTTTTGTCCCAAGGAGCGCCAGCGACTGAGTTAATGCGCTTGTTAGTTGCCGTAAATTCAACAGATGTGCTAACATTTGTACGTACATTTCATAAGGAGTTTATCATGGATACCCGTATTCAGTTTAGAGTAGATGAAGAAACTAAACGGCTAGCTCAGATAATGGCCGAAAGCCAAGGACGCACTTTAAGTGACGCTTGTAGAGAGCTTACGGAAGAACTCGCTGAACAGCAACGAAAAATAATTACTCATGATCAGTGGCTTACTGAAGAGGTTAATGCTGCGTTCAGTAAATTAGAGAGTGGGCAAAGCAAGTTTGTCAGTCATGAAGAGGCGAACTTGGACATGGAAGCTCGAAAAATGAAAATTAGGAATAAAGCCGAAAAATGATCTTATGGGAAAAAAGTTCGTTGGACGATCGTGAGGCTATTTTCGAGTTTTTATACGAATTTAACCCATTAGCAGCAGAAAAAACTGATGCAATAATTGAGAAGAAAGTTGAAAACTTGAACCAGCAACCTTTTATGGGAGTGGAGAGAGAGGCTATACCGGGAAGACTGTTAATAATTCCAGAGGTTTCAATGATCGTTTCATATTTCATAAAAGACGACATTATTCACATTCTTCGAGTTTTACACCAAAAGCAAAAATTTCCTGTAGGCAACTAACTTTCCAATAACGGGCGCAGGCATGTGGGGCATAATGGCGAAGCCGCCCCGCGTGTATGCGTCCCAGCGAACGAAGTGAGTGTGTTTATTGGCTTGTTATGTGGCATGCTTATTCGAAGAAAGAATGCTAGCAGTAGCCAATACACTACCAATAAAGATACCCGCGATACTGAAGGTTAGACCGGCTTCTAAACCCGATAACACACCAGATTGTAATTGAGAGTAAACAGGTGATAGACCGAAGTAAGCGCCGACAGCACAGCCAATAAAGCTGAATGACAAACCAATTTTAGTTCCTAGTTTCATAGTTAAAAATCCTTCTTATCTTGATTTACCTTTGACACATAACTTTAAGCTAAGGGGCGCTAGCATGTGGGCTAAAATCCGAACGAAGTGAGTCAGCCCACATGTTAGCGTCCCAGCGACCGGAGGGAGTGGCTTGAGCGTTTTGTTAGGCGTACAACTGAAAGTACGCAGCTTTGCTGCCACCACTAGCCAATTAGACCGCGTGTTTAAATTATTGAATTTAAGATAAAACAACCCTGTGCGAAAAGCCAGATGTTAACGGCATTGCTGGATAAAAGAGCGAGTTTAGAAAGCTGGTGATGTTGAATGTTGGCGTTGCGATGTTGATGAAAAGCGCGTTGCTAAAGCCGTTGAAACAACCGAGAAAGCTAGCCGCGAACACGACCTAGCGAAACAACCTTGATGCTGGAATGTCACGGTTGAACCCATATTTTAATGCTGTGAGTAAATGACGCCTAACTTTTAAATAAGGGGCGCATACATGTGGGCTATAATGCGAAGCAGCCCACGTGTATGCGTCCCAGCGAACGAAGTGAGTGACTTGATTTTTTTGTTAGGTACGTGCACACACATCCTTGTTTTTTAGAAGTTTCTGAGCCTTTTCTTGGAAAGTAATAAACCTTTTTTCGTCAGAGGCGCTAAGGTTTCTATGAGGTGTTTCCGTAATCGTATTTGCTGCTAATATTGCACCATTTAGGATATTGCAGCTCAACCTAGAAACGGCCTCTAAGTCATTTTGGTTAAGATTTTCAGTAATGTAGGTAAATGACTCAAGGTCTTGAGTTACTTTGATTTTTGAATCGCTCACAGTGTCTTCCAAGTGAAGTACAAACATAGCCGCGATGCCTGCTATAAAAGACAAAAGTGAAACAACAAATGTTTTCATAATAATCCTTTTGAGTACCTAACACCCCACTAAGGGGCGATAACACATGGGCTAAAATTAGGAACGAAGTGACGCAGCCCATGTGTTAGCGTCCCAGCGAGCGAAGCGAGTGCCTTTAGTGTTTTGTTAGGCATATTTTTTAATAAGACTTTCAGTCGCATACATACATAAACCTACGGCAGCACCTCCTATACACAAGCCAATATACCAAAATGGGAAAACGGCCAAAACTATACCGGAAGGGCCAATCGAGCCCGTGTTTAGTACGTGAAGGGACAATAATCCTAAAAAGTAAACTGCAAACGCTGATACTGCGATAAATGAGCAGGCTGTCACATAAAGCATAAGCCTAGCTTGTTTATCTAAACAGTGAAAAACGAATGCTAATAGACATGGAGCCCAGCTTCCCAAGCTAACCATAAAAAAAGTATCCGATGAACCACCTGAATTACCGCGTGAACAAATTACACAAAAAACAACAATAACTGCTGTTACAAACCAAAAAAGAGCTTTCAAGTAATCCATTACTCCATATGCCTAACTTTTAAATAAGGGGCGCAGGCATGTGGGGCATAATGGCGAAGCCGCCCCGCGTGTATGCGTCCCAGCGAACGAAGTGAGTGGCTTAATTTTTTTGTTAGCAGTCATTTGCTGAAAAAGGTTTGCCTCTAAAATAACTTTCATGTGCTAGTTTAAGCATCGCGTGGTCTTCTTTAGTATCGCCGTAAGCAATTACTTGCTCAAAGGAGTCCAAGTTAATTGTATTTTTAACACTATCTGCCTTCCTTTGACCACTGCAATCACCGTTAACATATGAACCAGTAAAGTACCCGTCTTTTTCCTCTAGTTCACTGCAAATTAAATCAATACCTAAGCCTTTGCACCAAATTTTGAGATATGGAGAAATTGAAGCAGAAACTACAACTACACGATCGCCAGACTCTTGATGTTTTTTTATTTGGTGCAGCATGTTAGGTCTAATTACTGTAGGTAAGTATTTATGAACGTATTCTTGTGCGCTCTGATTTATGTCATCAACCTTAGTCCCTTTAAATGCTAGTTTTGTAATTACGGGCCTTAATACAGGTGATGGCATTAGTTTTAACTTATTTAGCAGGATTAAAGGGGAAAGGAGGAAGCCTCCTAAAATTAATCTGAAAATATTCGCGTTTGAGATAACAAATTTCGTATAGGTATCTCGTGTCGTTATTGTTCCATCAAAATCGAAGAGCGCAAGTTTCAATTATTTCTCCTGACTGCTAACAATTTAGTGTAAGGAAAAAATCCTTTATGCAAGGTGGATAATTTCCGTATATCACATTAATAGTTTTCTTACTTTCGCATGGAAATACACTTTCATCAATAACCTACACTTAGTATCTGAAAATACTGAACTTAAGTACGGAATCTTTCCTTTTTATTTTACGGTCGGGTCAAAAACCGTAATTCTGTATTTATTTACAGTAATTAAAATCAAAAAAATGAAATCAATGTTCATGCAAATGGTGATAGAGCATATGCACAACCGTCGCTATGCGAAGCGTTCGATAGAACTCTATAGTAAATGGATAATTAGCTTTATTCGCTTTAACAATAGTAGACACCCTTCTGAAATGGGAGACAAAGAAGTTGAAGTGTTTCTGTCTCACCTAGTTAACGCTAAAAATGTGGCTCCGGCCACTCAGGCGAGCGCGTTAAATGCGTTGGCGTTTTTATACCGCGATATAGTAGAGCGACCACTTTCGTGCGAACTCAACTTTGTTTCAAGTCGTAGGCAGGCCAAGCTTCCAGTTGTATTAACGCAGGAAGAGGTCGTTTCTCTTTTTGAGCAAGTTCCTGCCAATCTAAAATTACCTATATCTTTATTGTACGGAAGTGGTTTGCGGCTAATGGAAGCGGTTAGACTACGAGTTAAAGACATTGATTTTGACTACAACGCCATTCGTATTTGGGATGGGAAAGGTGGTAAGCATCGCATTGTAACCTTGGCTGCAGAACTAAAACCGGGTCTTACACGACAAATCGCTATGGTAGAAAACTTCTTGGCGGCTGATCTTGAGAACCCGAAATACGCGGGGGTTTATCTACCTCACAGGTTGCGTTTGAAATACAAAAACGCGCCCAGAGAGTTAGGCTGGCATTATTTGTTTCCCTCTTCTCGGTTATCTGTCGACCCTGAAAACAAAAGAGTGCGACGGCACCATATTGATGAATCGAGTATACAAAAAGCGATACGCAATACAGCTAAAGCCTGTGATATTAAAAAGAAAGTTACGCCTCACACGCTGCGTCACTCTTTTGCAACGCATTTACTGCAATCGGGAGCTGATATTAGAACGGTGCAAACACAGTTAGGTCATTCAGACGTAAAGACGACGCAAATTTATACTCATGTGCTACAGCAAGGGGCACAGGGCGTGGTGAGTCCTTTATCTCGCGTATTGAAGTAACTTATACAGTAAGTTGAAGCCAACAAAAAAGGGCCCGAAGGCCCTTTTCAAAATTAGCTATACAAACGCTTATACACGCTCGAATACAGTAGCGATACCTTGGCCTAAACCAATACACATAGTCGCTAAGCCTAGGCTTACGTCTTGTGATTCCATTAGGTTGATAAGCGTACCCGAGATACGTGAACCAGAACAACCAAGTGGGTGACCAAGTGCAATAGCGCCACCGTTAAGGTTAATCTTAGTATCTAGGTGGTCCATCCAACCTAGCTGCTTAATACACGATAGTGCCTGTGCCGCGAACGCTTCGTTAAACTCTGCAAGTTCAATATCGTCCATAGTAAGGCCTGCGCGCTTAAGGGCTTTTTGTGTTGCCGGTACGGGGCCGTAACCCATAATCGCTGCATCACAACCAGCCACTGCCATTGAGCGAATTTTCGCGCGTGGCGTAAGGCCAAGCTCTTTCGCACGGTCTGCCGACATAAGCAGCATGCCAGATGCACCGTCAGACAGCGCAGAAGACGTACCCGCAGTCACCGTGCCGTTTACTGGGTCGAACACTGGGCGAAGCGCCGCCATGCTTTCTGCTGTGCTTTCTGGGCGTATTACTTCATCGTAGTCAATTAGCTTTAATACGCCGTTTTCATCGTGACCTTCAACCGGCACAATTTCGTTAGCCCAGCGGCCTTCAAGGTGTGCTTTGTGCGCTAATTGGTGCGAACGTGCGCCAAATGCGTCTTGTTGCTCACGAGTGATACCGTTTTGACGGCCAAGTAGCTCGGCAGTCATACCCATCATACCCGACGCTTTCGCTGTGTACTTGGCAAGACCTGGGTGGAAGTCGATGTTGTAGTTCATCGGTACGTGACCCATGTGCTCAACACCACCAATCATGTAAATGTCACCACGGCCGCTCATGATGCCACTTGTTGCATCGTGAAGGGCTTGCATAGATGAACCACATAAACGGTTAACCGTTACCGCGCCAGTTGTGCGTGGAATTTGTGTGAGTAGTTGCGCGTTACGTGCAACGTTGAAGCCTTGTTCTTTAGTTTGCTGAACACAGCCCCAAATGATGTCTTCAATTTCCGCTGGATTTACGCCAGGGTTACGCTCTAGTAGCGCGGTCATTAGTGCTGCAGATAGGTCTTCTGCACGCACATTTCTGAAAACACCGTTTTTTGAACGACCCATAGGGGTACGTACGCAATCGATTACGACCACTTCTTTCATTAGATTTTCCTCCGGGTCTTATGCGAAATAGGATTTACCAGCAGCGGCCATTTCACGAACGCCATCTGAGATCTGATAAATTGGACCAAGTTCAGCGTACTTGTCTGCCATCGCAACGAAGTTCGCCAAGCCAATGGTTTCAATCCAACGGAAAATACCACCGCGGAATGGAGGGAAACCTAAGCCGTAAAGTAGCGCCATATCTGCTTCAGCTGCGCTATCTACAATGCCTTCTTCTAGGCAGCGAATTGCTTCGTTTGCCATAGGGATCATAAGGCGTGCAATAATGTCGTCAGCTTCGAAGTCTGTCTTCTCAGCGACGTGTGGCGCCATAAGTGCGTATGCTTCTTCAGCAGGTGTTTTAGACGGCTTGCCGCGCTTATCAACACCGTAGTTGTAGAAACCTTTACCGTTCTTCTGACCTAAACGCTGCTCTTTGTAGAAAAGAGTTACAGGGTCGTTGTCTAGGCGAGCCATACGCTCTGGAATACCTGCCGCCATTACGTCTGCTGCGTGATCGCCCGTGTCGATACCCACAACATCCATTAGGTAGGCAGGGCCCATTGGCCAGCCGAAGATTTTTTCCATTACTTTATCAACAGCAACAAAGTCAGCGCCGTCGATAAGTAGCTTACTGAAGCCCGCAAAGTATGGGAACAATACGCGGTTTACCAAGAACCCTGGGCAGTCGTTAACCACAATCGGGGTTTTACCCATTTTAAGGGTTGCCGCTACTACTGCGTTGATGGTTTCTTCAGAGGTTTTTTCGCCACGAATAATTTCAACTAGCGGCATGCGGTGCACTGGGTTAAAGAAGTGCATACCACAGAAGCGCTCGGGCTTGTCTAAGCTTTCAGCTAGCTGGTTGATAGAGATAGTCGAAGTGTTTGAAGTGATGATAGCGTCGTCTGCTACATTGTCTTCTACTTCTTTAAGTACAATACCTTTTACTTTCGGGTTTTCTACCACCGCTTCAATAACAAGGTCTGCATCTTTAAGTGTGCTGTACTCAAGGGTAGGCGTAATAGCGTTAAGTGTTTGCGCCATTTTAGTCGCATCAACCTTACCGCGCTGCATACCTTTGCCAAGAATTTTCGCGGCTTCTGAAAGACCAAGATCTAGTGCACCTTGGTTAATGTCTTTCATAATTACCGGCGTGCCTTTCACAGCGCTTTGGTAGGCAATACCGCCGCCCATGATACCTGCACCTAGTACAGCGTTAAGCTTCGATTGCTTAGTTGCTGCTTTTGCTTGCTTTTTACCTTTGCTCTTAACAAGCTGGTCGGCAAGGAAAATACCAATTTGCGCTTTCGCTGCGTCGGTTTTCGCAAGAGCTACAAAGCCTTCGTTTTCAAGCTTTAGTGCACCTTCACGGTCAAGACCCGCTGCTTTTTGAACAGTCTCAACCATTTTGTGTGGCGCAGGGTAGTGTTTGCCAGCTTGTGCAAATACCATGGCCTGTGCAGTAGAGAAGCTCATCATCGCTTCGTTTTTGTTTAGCTGTAATGGAGCTTTCTTAACCGCACGACGTGCTTGCCAATCAAATTTACCGTCAGCAGCGTCTTTCACCATTGAAAGCGCGCCTTCAACGAGCGCCTCTGGCGCTACCATTGCATCAACTGCGCCTTCTGCTAAGGCTTTCGCGCCTTTTCTATCGCGGCCAGTGGTCATCCACTCAAGGGCGTTGTCTGCACCAATAAGGCGAGGTAGGCGAACCGTACCGCCAAAACCAGGCATAAGGCCTAGCTTAACTTCTGGCAAACCAATAGACGCTGTGGTGTCTGCAATACGCATGTCACATGCCAATGTCATTTCACAACCGCCGCCTAGGGCAAAGCCGTTAACTGCAGCTATGGTAGGAAAAGGTAAGTCTTCGAAGCGGTCGAATACTTGAGAAGTATTGGCAACCCAATCTAGTACTTCAGCGTCTTCCAGTGCAAAAAGATCGGTAAACTCTGTGATATCAGCACCTACAATGAATGTAGATTTTGCGCTTCGTACTATTAAGCCTTTAATGTCACCTTTGGCAACAAGAGCTTGTGTTGCTTCATCAAGCTCTGAAACCGTCTGGCGGTCGAACTTGTTTACTGAACCTTGGGCGTCGAATACCAGCTCAGCAAAGCCGTCATCTAACAGGCTGACGGAAAGACTTTTGCCTGTGTATATCATTATCATCTCCTTCGGCATTGGCCAGGATGTTAGTAAATTTAATCCAACTATGTTGTAGGGTAGTACCAAATTACTAACGCGTTAGGGTGGCTAAATATTTTACAAAGCCACACAAAATTTCAACAAAAATTCAAACATCTGTTTCATTTGTCATAAGGTAGTGGTCGGATGACTTAAATTCAAGAGCAAATAGTGAATTCTCGCTTCATTTCGGTATTGGTGGTTGTATAATGAGCATTATTAGCGCAAAGCGCCAATCCAATATACGAATAATAAGCAATAAGGCTGTTTTAGCTGTAACGCATATCTAACGGTTAGAGTTTCACTACCGTATTAGTACACAGTTTATAGCGGTCGACACAACATCTTCATTGGCACGGAGCCAAGCTGTACGTTCACATTGTGAGAGCCTAAACAGCAAAATATGTCGTCTATATTGGCGATATACAATAAGCAATTCAGGCGGTCGAGTAAGTCATCGGCCAGTTTGAATTCAATAAAGGGTAGGAGACTTTTTGTGTCTAAAGCCATTCATTTATCTAAACATGCACCAGCATTGTTAGTTTATCTATTACTGTCAGTAGTGGTAATACCCCATACCGTCGCTCAGCCACTTCCAGGCCATACATTAACGCTTCCTCAAGATGTATATGCACAAGAGCGTCAGCATTTTCTTAATTTAGAAGAGAAGTTACGCACTTATTCTCGACGTCGCGTGAATGACTTTGATGGTGAAATATATGCGTTAGCCGACTATCCACTATACCCCTACCTTTTGCGTTTGAAATTAGAGCGCACAATGTCAATTGCTACTAAGCGCGAAGTGAATCAATTTTTAGAGGACTACCGCGGTCAGCCTGTGAGCTATGGGTTACGTTACAAATGGCTTAGTTATTTGGCGAAGCATAATCACCGAAACGCATTTTTAGATAGCTACCGCAGCGGAATGGGGGCAAGGCTCACTTGTGTTGCACTTAACTACCGCCTGCAAGGAGCAGAGCCAGTGGCTAAAGTACTGCGAGAGGTTGATGCGCTGTGGCTAAGCGGGCAGTCTCAACCCGATGAGTGCGACCCGCTTTTCTCTAAGTGGAAGAAAGCTGGCCTAATGACATCTACCATGGTGATAAAGCGCATTGAAATTGCAGCGAAAGAAAAGAATCGCCGTATTATTCACTACCTAAAGCGCCAGTTACCCGCTAAATATCAATATATTGCAGATATCTGGTTAGCCGTTACTCGCAACGTTAGCAATGTGCAGAAAAGAGGGTTATTCCCGTTAAAAAACAAACCAAGTGAAGTAGAAGCAATGGTTTGGGCTCTTGAAAAATTGGCCTGGCAAAAGCCCGCTTTGGCAGAAAAGGTTTATCAAAGATATCAGCGCCAAGGCGTATTTTCTGATGCACAGCGCCACGCTATCAATCGAGCCATTGCACTTAGCTTTACCCTTGAAAAGCTTCCGCAGGCGCATGAGTGGTTAGAATACGCCGACATACCGGGTGCCAGTGACGATATAAAGCTTTGGCATGTTTCTCACCTGTTGCGCACACAGCAGTTCGATGAGGTCATTCGCATTATCGAGCAGGCGCCCGTGTCTCTGAAAAACAAAGCAAACTATCGTTATTGGTTGGCCAGGGCGCTAGAACAAACTGGCCAACCTATGCAGGCCACCGTGTTGTATCGTCAGTTAGCACAAGAGCGCCACTACTATGGTTTTATGGCAAGTGCTCGTATTAACGCCTTTCCTTCTCTTAAAAATAACCCTGCACCCAAAGATGTTGCCACAATCGCGAAGTTAGCAACCACACCAGCCACACTTAGGGCGGTTGAGTTTTTTCGTTTAAACCGTGCTACCGAGGCGAGGAGGGAGTGGTATTACTTACTCACGCATATTCCGAATGAACAGGTTACCGACGCGGGAATTTTGGCCTATGAATGGGGGCTTTACGACCAAGCAATCAGTAGCTTTGCTCGCAGTGGCTACTGGGACGATGTAGGAAGACGCTTCCCACTTGCGTTTAACGAGGTATTTAGTGAAAAAGCGCAGCTGCATAATATTCCTACCTCTTTCGCCATGGCCATTGCTCGAAGAGAAAGCTCATTTAGAAGCGATGCCATTTCACCGGTAGGCGCGGCGGGGTTAATGCAGCTTATGCCAGGTACTGCAAAATACGTTGCGCAAGCCAAAGTGAGTCAAAGCCAACTTTTCAATGTTAACGAAAACGTTGAATTTGGCGTCCAGTACCTTCGTTACCTTATGGATAAACTGAATAACAATCCGGTGTTGGTTTCTGCATCTTACAATGCTGGTTGGAGAAAAGTGCTGGAATGGCTACCAGAAAATGAAGCCCTTCCCGTCGATATTTGGATTGAAAATATACCTTACAAAGAAACCCGAGCTTATGTGAAAGCTGTAATGGCATATCAACATATATACGAACAACAATTAGGGGGTAATAATAATATATTTCCCCAACTTACTTCCGATCTGATCCCCTCGGCAGAGGCTGTAAGTACACACCCTGTAACAGGCATAGTGCAGTTGGCACCAAAGTAGCCTAGTTAGTATCACTTAAAATAGCACTTAAGTTACTGCGAGTTGACGCTTATTTAAAGTGAGTAATAGGTGTGCTTTATGTGCATATTAGAAGTTTGAGATTCAAAAATAAGTACTTTGAGAGCCATCAATGCAGAGAGATTTTAAGCAAGTTGGCATCTCAAAACTGCAGTTTATCGTGGCAGGATAAATATGCGCAACGGCTCATGTTATACTTAACGTCGAGTGGAAAGTACAAATAGAAAAGCAACGCAAATAGAACAATTAACGAGAAAGATAAGAGGGGCTATGTCGCACCATAAAGCAACCTACGAACAGCATATAGAAGAATTACAGGCGAGAACTCGCGAGGCTTTGCAGCGTGAAGGGCTCGATGGCTTGGTTATTCATTCGGGTCAGGGAAAACGACTATTTTTAGATGACAATCACTATCCTTTTAAGGTGAACCCGCAATTCAAAGCGTGGGTGCCGGTCATCGACAACCCCAACTGTTGGCTGGTAGTCAACGGCGAAGACAAGCCCACACTTATCTTTTATCGTCCTGAAGACTTTTGGCACAAAGTACCACCAGAGCCTAACGATTTCTGGACAGACAGTTTTAATATCATCCTGCTTAAACAAGCTGATGCAGTTGAAAAACACCTTCCTTACGATAAGTCGCGTATGGCCTATATTGGCGAGTATATTGAAGTTGCTAAAGCGCTCGGGTTCGACAATGTAAACCCAGATAGAGTACTACACTATTTGCACTATCAGCGTGCTTACAAAACAGACTACGAACTCGACTGCATGCGTGAGGCAAATAAGCTGGCCGTTGCAGGTCATCGCGCGGCAGAACAAGCTTTTAGAGAAGGGAAAAGCGAGTTCGATATCAATTTAGCCTATGCAACCGCTTGCAGACAGGGCGACAACGATGTTCCCTACACCAGTATTGTGGCGTTAAATGAGCACGCATCTATTTTGCATTACATGCAGTGTGACAATATTGCTCCTAGCACTTCACGCTCTTTTCTTATTGATGCAGGTGCTACCTACAACGGCTATGCCGCCGATATAACGAGAACCTACAGTCAACAATCATCGTTATTTGCAGATCTTATTAAAGCAGTAGATAAGGTAACCCTTACCCTTGCTGATAATTTGAAGCCAGGTGTGGCATACACCGATATTCATTTGCTTGCTCATGATGGAATTGCGCAAATTCTTCATGACACCGGGGTTGTTAACCTAACGCCTCAAGAAATTGTTGAGATGGGGATAACTCGCACTTTCTTCCCTCATGGAATAGGTCACTTTCTGGGTTTGCAGGTACACGATGTTGGTGGCTTAGTTAATGATGACAGAGGCACGCCTAAGACTGCGCCAGAAGATCATCCTTTTCTTCGTTGTACACGAGTGGTAGAGCCGCGACAGGTGTTCACTATCGAGCCCGGACTATATTTTATCGAGAGTTTACTGCGAGACTTAAAAGCAACGCCAGCCTCGAAATACATCAATTGGAACACGGTAGAAGCCTACAAACCATTCGGCGGGATCCGCATAGAGGACAATATAATTGTTCATCGTGACAAAAACGAAAATATGACCCGCGACCTAGGGCTTAACTAATTGCCTTTATAGTTTCATTGGGTATTTGCAAGAATGTCGAAATGGTTATAAAAACACAAGAGCAGCTATACGCTGCTCTTTTTAGTTTATTTTATAGCTTTGTTATACAGCTTCGTTTTACGAGCTTCCTGAAGCCGCTAACGTATTTTGATAAAAAACGGTTAGCCTTCGCATATAATGTTTGCACAACGGAAGGGCAGCACTATGTTTGATTCAAGCGTTATCAATTTACTTCTTGTTGCTACTATTGCAGGTTTAGCTATGCCTGTCGGCGCCATGCTTTCAACGCGCAAGAGTATTCAACCACAGTGGTTGGAGCAAGAGTTGAGACACGGTATTTTGGCGTTGGGAGCGGGAGCCTTGATATCAGCGGTTGGGTTGGTATTAGTGCCTAAAGGGGCAATGGATTTATCAGTGTTTGGGGTAGTAGCCTGTTTTGTAAGTGGCTCACTAGCTTTTATGTCACTCGATATCTTTTTGGCAAAAAAGAAAACTGCTGGTAGTCAGCTTGCAGCTATGCTGAGCGACTTTGTGCCCGAGTCTATTGCATTGGGAGCAACAGCAGCGCTTGGTGGTTCTACGCTGCTTTTGGGGGCGCTAATTGCGGTACAAAACTTACCTGAAGGTTTTAACGCTTACCGAGAAATGCTGCCGAAAAATAAAAAGCACAGCAATAAGCTGATTATCATTTTTGTATTAATGGCGTTATTAGGGCCAATTTTCAGTTTAATTGGCTATTTCTTTTTATCTCAATTTCCGGTTATTACTAGCGGCATTATGCTCTTCGCTGCAGGCGGGATCTTATATTCTGTTTTTCAAGATATTGCACCGCAAATACGAATGGAAAACCACTGGCTACCGCCACTAGGAGGAATACTAGGTTTTTTAGTGGGGGTAGTGGGCTACATGCTGGAGAGTTAGCATCGAGAGCTGCGTTGCCTTTAAACGGCACCAGCTTTTTAGCTGGTGCGCTCTACTGAAATGTGAGCTAGAGAGATTAGCGCTTCTTTATAGTCAGAGTCTGGAATAGGCGCAAGGCTGTCTATTGCCATTTTTACTTCGTTATGTGCGCATTGTCTGGTGTAGTCCAGCGCACCCGTAGCTTCCATTATGCCTTGTATTTTTGTTAGGTGTGGCAAACCGTTACTCTGTTCAATAGCCTCGCGAATGAGCGTTTTATCGTCTTCGTTTTCCGCATGCCACATGGCGTATAACAGTGGCAGCGTGGGTTTACCCTCAGCAAGGTCGTCGCCCGCATTTTTGCCCATTTCTTCGCTATCAGCCATGTAATCAAGCAAGTCATCAGCTAATTGAAACGCGGTACCAAGATGCTTACCGTACTCTTGCATGGCGTGTTCTATCGTTTCGCTCTGGTCAGTTAAAACCGCCGCAAGTTGCGTTGCCGCTTCAAACAAACGCGCAGTTTTGCCATAGATCACGTCGAAGTAACGAGATTCTGTGGTGTTCGCGTCGTTACAATTCATTAGCTGCAGTACTTCACCTTCGGCAATCTGATTAGTTGCCTCAGACAGAATCGACATAACTCGCATACGCTTAAGGCCTACCATCATCTGGAAAGAACGGGTATATAAGAAATCACCCACGAGCACTGACGCTTGGTTTCCGAACACGGCATTTGCCGTTTCACGCCCTCTGCGCATGGTCGACTCGTCAACAACATCGTCGTGCAGCAAAGTAGCGGTATGTATAAATTCAACAATGGCGGCCAACGTGTGATGGTCGTTGTTTTGAATGCCCATTGCTTGTGCGCTTAGCACGGTAAGAAGAGGACGTAAGCGTTTACCGCCACTATTTACGATATAAAAGCCAAGCTGGTTAATTAGTGCTACGTCAGAATCTACTTGTTGTTGAATCAGCGCATTAACCGCTTGCATATCGTCGTTCGACAGTGCGCGAATTTGGTCTATATCCATAGGCATGGCAATAAATACTTACTCTTACAATTGGTACTATATTGTTGGCGATTGTACCTTAATGGCTCGCACTATCCACCAAATTGTCTTAAAAAATGACAGTTTAACGCAATTGAAATGTAATCATTGATATACCCGTTAAAAATTGCTCCTTAAGCATGTTAGAACTTTGCGCCTCTGTGTTTACTCCAGCTATTTAGCCAATAGAACAAACCGTTAGCATACCGTTTTAAAAAACTTCGCTGATGAATGCTAGGCTGCCAACAGAGAGTAAAGAACAGAAAACAGAGAGAAAAAACAGTGAACAAGGGTAGAAAATAGAAAAAGAGGCAAAGAAAATTTAAAAAAAACGAGAAGAGTTAGACATTTGGCCTTTAATACTACAATTTTTGTTAAAGTCGTTATTTTTGATACTTTGTGAATTCTGCTTTAAGTATTTTTCTCTGTGTTGTGCGTTTTGCTCCAGACTTAGCCATGTTTGTAAGAAATGTAACCACTATTTTTCTCGGATCGTAGCTTTGTAAAAAGGGATCGCGTTGTCCATGTAGGTTGTCATGCAGGCAAAGTAATAAGCACGAAGATCAAAATGATCAATGTTAAGTTAGATATTCGAAATTTGTGTTTTCAGCACCAAAATTAACTACCTTCACTTGGTGAAGAAAGTAGATTTTTAATGGTGTAACGCACAATTTTTTTAAATTTTATCCATATTTACGCGATTGTAAGCTGCATCAAATAAGCAATTGAGGCATAATTCGCTCCATGTTGGAAAAATAATCATTTTTTCTACGAATCGGGCTTGTGATTTACAGATGTTTCACGTAGAATTTGCGCCCTGTTTTTTGAATTGACGCGTCAGTGGACGCAGAGCGGAGTTAACTATGTACGCGGTTTTCCAAAGTGGCGGTAAACAACACCGTGTGGCCGAAGGCCAAACCGTTCGTCTTGAAAAAATCGAAGTAGCCCCAGGCGAAACGGTTGAATTTGACAAAGTTTTAATGGTAAGCAACGGTGACGACGTAAAAATCGGCACACCAAACGTTGCTGGTGGTAAGGTGACTGCAGAAGTGATAACACACGGTCGTGGCGATAAAGTAACTATCGTTAAGTTCCGTCGTCGTAAGCACTCGCGCAAGCAAGCTGGTCACCGTCAGTGGTTCACGGAAGTGAAAATCACTGGTATCAACGCATAAGAGGAGCACGAACACATGGCACACAAAAAAGCTGGTGGTAGTACCAAAAACGGTCGTGATTCAGAGAGTAAACGCCTAGGTGTTAAGCGCTTTGGTGGTGAATCTGTTCTTGCTGGTAACATCATTGTTCGTCAACGTGGTACACGTTTCCACGCTGGTGACAACATGGGTATCGGTAAAGACCACACGTTGTTTGCACTTAAAGACGGTAAAGTTCAGTTCGATGTTAAAGGACCGAAGAACCGTAAGTTTGTAAGCATCGTAGGCGAGTAAGCATTGCGCTAACTAGCCAAGAAAGCTTTCAAAAACCCCGCGTTTGCGGGGTTTTTTGTTTTATGAGACCTTATTTTTTGACGTAGTATACGAAAGTGCGTAGTGAAAGCGCGTCTTTATTAAAGATACACAGGTCGAATGTTTTTAAATCCTTAAGCATACCGTTACGCGAAAGCGCTTATTGTGGTGTAAACTTAGGGTTCTTAGAATTAGTAACAACCCAAGGCAAAGTTGCCCGGAGTGATAAATGAAATTTGTAGATGAAGCTGAAATTCGTGTTGAAGCCGGAGATGGCGGCAACGGCGTAATTGGCTTTAGAAGGGAAAAGTACGTACCTAAAGGCGGACCAGATGGTGGCGACGGTGGTGACGGCGGCAGCGTATTTCTTGTTGCTGATGAAAACCTAAATACATTAATCGACTATCGTTTCGAACGTTTTCACCGTGCAGAGCGCGGTAAAAACGGTCAAGGTGCAAACTGCATTGGGCGCAAGGGACAAGATTTAGAAGTTAGTGTTCCAATTGGTACTCGCGCAACAGATTGCGATACAGGAGAAGTTCTTGGCGATCTTACCCGTCACGGACAAAAGCTTAAGGTTGCGCAGGGTGGGTTTCACGGCTTAGGTAATGCGCGTTTTAAAAGCAGTACCAACCGTGCGCCACGACAAAAGACGAATGGCACACCGGGGGAAATTCGCAACCTTAAGCTTGAGCTTATGTTGCTAGCAGACGTTGGCCTATTAGGTATGCCAAATGCGGGTAAATCTACTTTTATTCGCTCAGTCTCAGCTGCCAAGCCGAAAGTAGCCGATTACCCGTTTACTACCTTAGTGCCTAATTTAGGTGTGGTACGTCAAGACTCTCAGCGAAGCTTTGTTGTAGCCGACATACCCGGTCTTATCGAGGGCGCTGCAGAAGGTGCTGGCTTAGGTATCCAATTCTTAAAACACTTAGAGCGCTGCCGTATTTTGCTACACGTGGTTGATATCTATCCAGTAGATGAGAGTGACCCAGCACAAAACGCTAAAGCAATAGTACAAGAGCTTGAAAAATACAGCCCTAAGCTTGCTGAGAAGCCTCGCTGGCTTGTTTTTAACAAGGTAGACTTGCTGCTTGAGGAAGAAGCACAAGAAAGGTGTCAGCAAGTTGTTGATGCGCTAGGCTGGGAAGGCCCTGTTTATCAAATTTCTGCGTTTCAGAAAATTAACCTCGATCCGCTTTGCAACGATGTAATGAACTTCATTGAAACTCTTCCTGCGGAAGCTGAGCAAGAGGAAGAGAAGAAAGAAGTAGAGTTCAAATGGGACACATACCATCGCAACACGCTAGATGCTCATGATGATCTCATGGACGATTTAGACGATGATGAGGACTGGGATGAAGACGACTACGACGTTGATGTTGAATATCGTCGCTAAAGCTTAAAAATAAATTCAATAGAAGCACGATTTATGTCGTGCTTTTTTGTATGTAATATCCACTAACCGTGTTTGTAGTGAGAATAAGATGAAGATATCAATGATTGCCGCAATGGCCGAAAACCGAGTTATCGGTGCAGATAACGACATGCCGTGGCACCTACCAGCAGACTTGAAACATTTTAAGGCTGTTACAATGGGCAAAGCGGTCATAATGGGTAGAAAAACCTATGAATCTATTGGCCGTGCTTTACCGGGGCGACCAAATATAGTTCTGACAAGTAATAAAGATTATACACTTGAAGATGCAACGGTAGTGCATACTCAGGCTGAAGCCTTAGAAGCAGCTAAAGCACAGTGTGGCAGCAATGATGAAGTAATGATAATAGGTGGTGGTACTATCTACAACGCCTTATTGCCTTTAGCTAATACTCTGTATCTTACTTTTATCGATCTTAAAGTTGCTGGAGACACCCAGTTTCCAGATTTTCGGTCTCAGGGAAATTGGGTTGAAACTGAACGGGAAGCCCATTCGCCCGACGAAAAAAATAAATATGCTTATACCTTTGTAACTTTTCAGCGCAGGTCTGCGTAATATTGAAGAGTTGAAGCAGCCCACAAAAAAACAGGGTAGCGTAAATACCACGCTGCCCTGTATATTTGGTTTCTATTACACCAATTTATATCTATTTCATTTGATCGAATAAACTTTCCAGTGATAGCCCTTGATGGTTCAACATATCACGCAGTCTGCGCAGAGCTTCTACTTGAATTTGACGAACGCGTTCTCTGGTTAACCCAATTTCTGCACCCACATCTTCAAGTGTTGATGGCTCATAGCCTAATAGCCCAAATCGACGAGCAAGTACTTCTCGTTGCTTAGGGTTTAGCTCTTCAAGCCAAGTAACTATATTGCCTTTGATGTCGTTGTCTTGAAGTGTCTCTTCAGGACTATATTCTTTTTCATCAGCAATAATATCTAGCAGCGCTTTGTCACTTTCTCCGCCTATCGGGGTGTCTACTGAAGTAATACGCTCGTTTAGACGTAGCATCTTTGTAACGTCTTCAACAGGCTTGTCTAGTGCCATTGCAATTTCTTCTGCAGTAGGCTCATGGTCAAGTTTTTGAGACAGTTCACGAGATGCACGTAAGTAAACATTCAACTCTTTGACAACATGGATAGGCAGTCGAATAGTGCGCGTTTGATTCATTATGGCCCGTTCGATGGTTTGTCTAATCCACCACGTAGCATAAGTTGAAAAACGGAAGCCTCGCTCTGGGTCGAACTTTTCGACAGCGCGAATAAGACCTAAGTTTCCTTCCTCAATAAGATCAAGGAGGGCCAGGCCACGGTTGTTGTATCGTCTTGCGATTTTTACTACAAGGCGAAGATTACTAACAATCATACGCTTTCTAGAGGCTTCACAGCCTTTGAGAGACCGTCTGGCAAAGTATACTTCTTCTTCTGCAGTGAGCAGTGGAGAGAAGCCTATCTCGCCTAGGTATAATTGAGTGGCATCTAAATTTTTTGGTTGCTCGTTTTGGTTAAAAACTGCAGTGTCACTTTCCGCTTCAATATCATCGGATACTGCATCTTCTATTTTAACTTCATCTGGTATATCAATGACTTCTAAGTCATCTTGAGATTTTGATTCTAAGGCTTTATTTGACTTACCCATGGTGAATCTCCTGCTTAAAGGTTACCTTATGACGTTTCTCCTTTGTCGCTTTCTTATTATTATTTATTTTTTTTATATTGTTACTTCTTTGGCAGGTATCGCAGCGGATCTAGTGACTTACCGCGATACCTAACTTCAAAATGAAGTTTTACCGAATCTGTGCCGCTACTGCCCATGGTGGCTATTTTTTGACCAGCATACACCCATTCTCGTTCTTTTACCAAAATGGAGTCGTTATATGCATATGCACTGAGAAAAGTGTCGGTGTGCTTCACTATAACAAGCTTACCGTAACCTCTTAATGCACTACCGGCGTAGACAACTTTACCGTCTGCTGCTGCAACCACATTACTGCCTCTTGCACCAGCAATGTCAATCCCCTTGTTACCAGACTCAGCTTTGCTAAAGGTATCAACAACCTTGCCTTCAGCAGGCCACATCCACGTCTTTACTCTATCTGGAAACCCTTTCGGTGATGTCTTTTTGACACTTGTGAGCGGTTTCTTGACGCTTGTAACATTTTGTGGTTTAACATTTTCTTTACGATCAACATACGCTTGAGGATTAGGTGGGTCAATGGGTCTTTTGTCTAATGGTTGTGAGGTCGGATGTGTAGACCGAGTGGTCTTGTTGGTAGTTTGATGGCGGGGAGGGGTTTTTACGATAGGTGCAGTTAAACGTAATTCTTGACCCGGAAATATGGTATAAGGCTTTGAAATTTTGTTAAATTCTGCAATATCACGATAGTCATTTCCTGTAAACCAGGCAACGGCGTAAAGCGTGTCTCCAGGTCTTACTACGTACGTGCTAGCAGTGTATTCTTCACTACCACTCTCAACTTGGCTGTTGAGAAGAACAACCGGAGCAGGTGCCTGTCTACCTGCACATCCAGCCAATATTGTTAAAAATAAGTAAATAAAAAAGCATCTAAAAGTGCTGTTTTTCATTTTATCGCAATATTAAGTACGCGATAACAGCAATCGCCACAACAGACCATCCTAGTACCTCAACATATTGACGTAATTTTTGCTCCATAGGCGCGCCTCCCCAACGCATTAACGCCGCCACTAAAAAGAAGCGGGCACCCCGTCCTACTGCTGAAGCAATCACAAAGGGGAAAAATGCCATTTGTAAAAAACCCGCGCTTACGGTGAATATTTTATACGGTATAGGGGAGAAACCCGCTAAGAAAACAATCCAAACACCGTAGGTTTCGAACCAACCTGTGGCAGTTTCAATTTTGTGTGTATAGCCCCAAGATTCAATAAGGGGAGCTAACCACGCTTCGAATGCGAAAAAACCTAACCAGTAGCCCGCGATGCCTCCAACAATAGATGCTACAGTGGTGATTAATGCAAACCGCCATGCAAGTAAGGGTTGAGACAGCGCCATAGGCGCTAGCATAACGTCAGGGGGAATAGGAAAGAAAACAGACTCTGAAAAACTTAGCCCGCCTAAATATTTTGCGGCATGTTTATGCTTTGCCCAGCGAATTGCCATGTCATAGAGAGGCCCAAAAAGCTTCACATTAATTCTCCAGCAACGAGAGGGACAAAACGTACAGATTCAATAGTCTTAGTTTGCAGCTCGCCGTCCACTCTATCAATGCATAGCAGCGACTGTTGCTCGTTTCCAACTGGAATAATGAGTCTGCCACCTTCTTTTAATTGTTCGCATAAAGATTGGGGCAAGCTCGCTGCTGCAGCGGTTACAATAATGGCGTCGTATAGTCCTTTCGACTCCCAGCCTTTCCAGCCATCGCCATGCTTCATAGCAATGTTATGTAAATCTAGCTGATTCATGCGACGCTTAGCGTGAAACTGCAACGATTTTATGCGTTCAACGCTAAATACTTGCGTAAAAAGCTGCGCCAGGATCGCGGTTTGGTAACCTGAGCCCGTGCCAATTTCCAGCACTTTTTCAGGCTTATTTGGGCTCTCTAGCAAAAGCTCGGTCATTTTCGCCACTATGTAAGGTTGCGAAATTGTTTGGCCTTGGCCAATGGGCAATGCCGTATTTTGATAGGCTTTGTGTTTTAATGCGTCTGGAAGAAAAGCCTCCCTCGGCGTACCAGCAATGGCATTTAACACAGCTTGTGAACGTATTCCCTCGTTATAAAGCAGCTGCGCTAATGCGTCTCCTTTTCTAGAAGCTCTCATGATCTTGCGTACTTTCCTATATTGTTAGTGTTAGCCACGCTTTTTATTTATAAATGTTTGTCTGCTTAAACGCGGTTAATCGGAGACAGTGTTTCCACGCATTCGCGCAATACAGATGTAGCAAAGCATCCCGTTGGCAAACTAAAAGAAATCGTAAACGAATCTCCCTTACTCTGCCATGTTAATTCTTTAGGCCAAATTTTTATGGCGCGACGCTCGTGTTCAAACCCATTTTCCCTTAGAAAGGTGGTGACCTCAGGGTGTTCATTAGCGACAGCATTTTCAATTTCCGCTGCCTTAGCCTCGGTAGCTAATTGTCCTTTACCCCACAGTGGAGCAGACGGGCATACATCTTTGTCTTCATAGCGAGACTGACTTTCTTGCTCATTTTCCCGATTAATGAAGAAGCTGTTTGAGCCGGTTAATACAAGTGCGTCGCCAAGAAGCACGGTGTCGAAGGTGTTCTGTTCCATTCGATGAGAAAGCACTTCATTAAAAAGCCAGCTGCGAAGAGCGGACAGTGCCATAGACCGCTTGTTTCTGTGGCGTATCGTTTCGCCATTTACCATGCGCTCAGCCATAACCAGGTTTCCACCTCGCTGCACTTCGCCCATGTCATTCAAACGCATAACGCCAAAGCGCTGTTCACCATAATAATTGGGTACACCATGAATAGCTATCTGTTCTAGGCGTTCGATAATCGCTTCTGGATGCACAACCTGGCGTAGCGTGATGGTAAAGTGATTACCTTTGAGTTGCCCAGTACGTAACTTCTTATTATGTCGAGTTTGTTTTATGACTTTGACACCATCAAGTTGCCAATCGCTAAAGTCGAAATCATCTACTCCTGGCGCGTGTATGCCAAACCATTGCTGGGTAACTGCGTATTTATCTTTTCTACCTGCATAGCTTATTTGCCGCAGAGGAAGGCCGACAAATTTTGCTAGCTGCTCTGCAACAAAGGCAGTATTGGTATTTGTTTTTTCGATAAAAACGAATTGATGCTCACCCTCTCCGCAGGGCTCGTAGCCTAAGTCTTCTACTACCTGAAAATCGTCAGCTTGAAATTTAAAAATGCCGGTAGAGACAGGCTTGGCAAAATAGTATTGCCAGTGATCGGTGTGTAATGGCTTCATGCTTTTTCTAACAACACCACAGCGTGTGATGCAATCCCTTCTTTTCTGCCTGTATATCCAAGCTTTTCGGTTGTGGTGGCTTTTACATTGATATCGTCAATTTGAACATCGCAATCTTGTGCAATATATGCGCGCATTTTGTCAATGTGAGGCGCCATCTTTGGCGCTTGCGCCACAATAGTCATATCGGCATTCACGAGCTTGTAGCCTTTCTCTCTTGCTACGCTAACTACATGTCTAAGCAAAACTCTGCTGTCGGCACCAGCGTAATTATCATCTGTGTCAGGGAAGTGCTTACCAATATCGCCCAGTGCTGCAGCACCCAGAATTGCGTCGCACAATGCGTGCAATAATACATCGCCATCAGAATGCGCAATGAGTCCTTCGCTGTGCTCAATTTTGACACCGCCAACAACGATAGGGCCTTCACCCCCAAACTTGTGAACGTCAAATCCGTGTCCTATTCGCATGCAACTCGCGCCTCTAATTGTTGTTGAAGATAGAATTCTGCAAGGGGCAGGTCTGCAGGGTGCGTAATTTTAATATTAGCAGGGCTGCCGTTAACCATACCCACTTTGTATCCCGCGTATTCTACAGCCGATGCTTCATCAGTAATGTTGACGCCATCTGAAAGCCCTTTTTGTAAGGCCTCGCGTAATAATTGTGCGGGAAACAGTTGTGGAGTAAGAGCATGCCACAAATTGGTTCTACTTTCAGTGTGAGATATTACATTGAGCTGATTTTGGTGTGGGATATCTTCGCTTATCGCTGCTCTTTTCATTGTGTCACGTACCGGCGTGGCAAGAATTCCGCCTGTAACGGTGTTATCGCCAATGAGACTGAGTAACGCAGTAATGTCTTTATGCGATACACAGGGGCGAGCTGCATCGTGTACAAGGGCCCAGTCATCATGTTGCAAGTGCATTATTCCATTTAACACACTGTCAGCGCGCTCTTTTCCTCCATGAACTACATCAACCCGCTTGTTCTCTTTAATATCTAAGTTGGAAAAATAAATATCATCAGGACTAACAGCAAGTACCACGCTGTGAATGCTTGGGTGAGTCAATAGGGCGTCTAGGGTGTGTTCTAATATTGTTTTACCTGCAATGGTAAGGTACTGCTTTGGGCGGTCAGCCTGCATTCTGCTGCCAACCCCTGCGGCGGGAATTACCGCTATAACACGAGGCATTGTCATTGTTTTCATTTCGAATCTGCAGGAAGAATTCGGTAAAAAGTTTCTCCCTGCTTAATTAATCCCAGCTCGTTACGTGCTCTTTCTTCAATTGCCTCTAAACCAATTTTTAAATCGTTAATATCAGCGTTTAGCAAAGCATTGCGTTGAGCTAAATTGGCGTTTTGTAGGGCTTGTGTCTGTACTTCCGCTTTCCGGCTGTAGTAATCGGGAATGCTGTTTTTACCAAACCAAAGTCGGTATTGCAGCAGTCCAAAAAATAGTAACAGCAAAATGGGAAGCCATTTACCTTTTAACACACATTCACCTAACCGTTCATTGAGCGCAAAGAAAGCGCAGGCGTTTGCCTGCGCTTTGCTATTATGCCGATTACCAAGTTTGAGTCAAAGACGCTTTATTCTTCTTTGCCAAACTTACTTTTTAATTTATCGAACAATTTATTTTTTTGTTCTTCAACCACGTTGCTTAACTGCGATTTTAGCAATTCTTGAAGCGCATTGCTGTCACCCTGAGCCGCACTGAGCATACTGCCAATATCGCCCAGCTCATTAGTAAGTAACGACTGTTCGTCTCCAACCATGGCATTTAATTTCTGATTTAATTCATCTAACTTATCTTGCTGCGACGCAGTCAGTCCAGATAGCGCCATTTGTGCGAGTTGGTTATCCAGGTCAGATTTAATGGAAAAGTCTGGGTTAGCAAGCGTGCCATCAAGCAACATATCCATATTTAAACTTGATAGCGATTCTAACGCTTGCGCAATAGCTTTGGTGGTATCACTTTCTCCCGCAGCTTGCATAACGAGCTGTTGAAGGTTCACTTTTCCGCTGCCAGCTAGCTTGTTGTCGGTTACCTGCATAGAACCAGTAGTTTGCATAAGCGCTGAAGTCAGCACCGCTGTTAATGAATCATTACCTGATAAAGGTATATTCGACATATTTACACCGGCAAGCGACCACTTTTGACTTGCATCTACGCCGTCACCGTCAATAAAGAATTCACCGCTAGACGTAAACGATTTAAGAAGTTCACCCGCCGCCTCAATAGTGAAGGTAGTTGGGTTTCCGAACACCTCATGTACGTTGGTTATATTGTTCCATTTACTCTTAATAGATTCGTTTTGCCAAAGTACAGAAACATTCGCTTCTTTCACCAATATAGAAGGGATATCTGCAGGAGCTTCGCTTTTTTCTTCGCCCTGAATAAGTGGCATAACAATTTGCATCGCTGCCATTAAATACTCTGTGTATTCAGCAGCTTTATCGCCAAATACAAAATAGGTGACCTGAGATAGTGCTGCCTGATCTCCGGCTATAACACCTTTTAGCAGCGCATAGTCTTGCTGCGGCGCATTCTTCAATGCTTCTACGCTGTCACTCAATGCATCTCTTGCTTGTGATGCTTTATCGGTGAAGTCTGATATTAACGCGCGATCGGCCTGCATTTCCTCTTTCAGTTTTTCAAATGCAGACTTTGCCTGAACTAGAGCTTGTGGATCTTTGTAATCGGTTTCTTGTAGCTGAGCGATTTGGGTTTTGTAATAGTCAATCCGCGATTTGTCTGGGAGCGACTCATAGTCTTCTTTTAACCCTTTACCGTACGTTTCATACGCGGCTTTCGCATCTTCCACAGCGGCCGTAGTTTTTAACGGGTTTCGTTCTAGTAATTCATCAACAGATGGTACTGCGTCTTTTGCTTTCGATTTTATTTCATCAAAAGAAAGAGAGCGCTCGGGTACTCTGTATACTTCGCCGGGCGCATTCCGCTCGGTATCAAACTGCACTTCAAGAAGATTGAGGTTGTTAACAATAACTTTATCACTGAGCAGTGGCGCAAGCTCAACGTCGGCGTTTGCATTGCCAACGAACACTTGATTGTGCGAGGGCTTAGTAGGATTTGTAAGGGCTATACCTTCTAAAGTTACCGTGGTGGGGAAAAGAGAATGATCAAAGCTTTCAATGTTTACTTCGGCGCCGTAAGACTCACCAAGCTTAGATTCCAACACTGCTTTTATGATTGTATTGGCGAACAAAAAGTAAATGGCAAAAATGGCGACAAAAAAACCGACAACCCAAAGTAATATAGGTTTGCCCTTAGCGTTACTACTCATATCTCTCTCCTTGATTCTACTTTACTGGCGAGGATAACCTCGTCCATTCAGTGTAATGTACTACCAAGAACAGTTCCATACATAAGTGTTATCAATGTAGAAGCCGTATTTCGCTAAAAAGAGGGGCTGAGCAAATCAACGATCTCTGCTGCCCCTCAGCTAGTTTGGCTGTGACTTTACAACTTAAAGCGATTAGCAATGTCCATAATCGCTAAGCAGCTTGCGCGCAGCGCTTGGCTAGATGCCGCTAGTTCATCTGCCGTTCGCAGACTATTGTCTGCGGCTCCAGACAATGCGTTTATTCGCATGTTTGCTTCGTTGGCGGCTTCGGCCTGTTGTTCCGTCGCCCTAGCTATCTGGCTACTCATATTCGCAATATCTGTCATAAGCCTGTCCGCCTCTTGCAAGTTGTCATTAGCTTGCGCTGCACGTTCTACTGTTTTCGTTGAAGCAGATTGACTCACTGTTACAGCATCTACGGCACTTTTGGCGTGGTGCTGTAATTTTTCAATCATAGTTTGAATTTCATCAGTACTTTGCCCGGTTCTGCTCGCTAAAGTACGCACCTCATCTGCAACCACCGCAAAGCCTCTACCTTGTTCACCAGCGCGCGCAGCCTCTATGGCAGCATTTAATGCTAATAAGTTAGTTTGATCTGCGATACCTCGAATAACGTCAAGTACTGCACCAATGCTCTCGGTTTGGGCGGCAAGCTCGGTAACTACCGTTGATACGCTCTCAATGTCCGCCGTTAGTGAGTGAATATCGGTTACGGTGCTTTTCACCACAGACGCACCGTTTTGAACGTTGCTTCTAGCGCTACTGGTACTTTTCTCTGCAGAGTCGGTGTTAGAGCTCACGTCTCTGATTTGTGTCGTCATTTCCTCCATGGCTGCGGCTACTTGCATCATATTTTCATTCTGCGTTTGTGCTTGTTTGTTACTGCTGTCGCTAGAATTTTGAACACGCTCAGCTTGCTCGTTTAACTGCGAAATATTGTCTCTTATACCAATTAAAGACTGGCGCATTTTGTCGGTATATTGATTGAAGTAACGGGCCACTCGGGTGACTTCGTCTTGACCACTTTCAGGCAAAAAGCGGGTTAAATCGCCTTCACCTTGAGAGATGTCTTTCATTCTTTCTGCAATTTCTTGTACCGGCTTAACAATACTGCCGCCAATGATGTAAATCAGTGCTACCACTAAAATTACACTGATGACACAAAACACAATTATAAGATTACGCAGGTGAGCATATTCAGCGTTAAGGTTGGTGAGATAAATACCTGAACCTATAGTCCATCCCCATGGCGAATACTCTTTAACGTAAGAAATTTTTTCCGTGGGTTCATCTTCGCCGGGAAGGGGCCACACATAGTCAACAAAGCCATCTCCTTGGGCTTTCACTTCATTTGCCATGTCGACGAAAAAAGCTTTTCCATTGCCGTCTTTAAAAGTACGTAAATCACGGCCATCTAATGCGGGTTTAAGAGGGTGCATTACCATAGTCGGCGTTGAATCTTGGATCCAAAAATAGTTTCCTTCGTCGTACCTAAGTGTTTTTACAGCGGCCAGTGCTTTTTCTTTTGCCTCAGACTCCGAAATTCCCTCTATGGCGTCAAAGCTTTGCAACATGGTATGCACAACTTCAACAAGATGTTTGTTTTCGCTATACGACTTATCTTTAAGAGCTTGGTAATGCCGGTTTAAAATTATGCCAGTAAGCACTATAAAAAGAAGTGCTATCAGCGCGACAATTATTCCAAGGCGTTGGTACAAGCTAAAATTTCTTAACCACATAATACATTTACCATTTAATCGTTATTTTAGGCGTTTGTCATAAGGTCAAACGTGGGCGCAAGTTTCAAACTGCCTAGTCTCCTTTTATCAAATACAGCGATACTTTTTTAACAGCGACATTTAAGTGTAGTCGTTTTTTTATGACCTATTACTCTTAATAAAAAAAATGCGTTTTAAAGAATCGTAATCTGCGTCTTTTATGTGAATTTCACGTTAACAGTTTGGCTCGGTAGTAAACGGCTGAAAGTCATGACTGGAAAGGCTTGGCGGCGATTTTTATTGTGCTATTATCGGCGCTACTTGCCAGACAGCTTGATCTTCATTTAGCAGTGCGAAGTTTAAACTGTATAAAGGTGCAAACGTGAAGATTCGACTTCACTTGTTTTCTTGCGATTTCCATGTGACCGTAGGCGTTATTTTTACGGCGGAAACGCTTTTTTTGTTACAGCTATTTCTACGAAAGGGTTGCAATGCTCATAAACGATACACTCCATACAACTTCGCCACTACGTCAGCGTATCCGAGACTACTACCGCATCAGCGAGTCGGTAGCCGTCGATCAAATTTTACCCATTGCAGAGGTAAACCCTCGTGCAAGAAGTAGGGCGTGGGAACGAGCAAGGAAAATGGTGCTGCAAATTCGCCGTGAACAACAGGGTCATGGTGGCGTTGACGCACTGCTTAATGAATATTCACTTTCTACTGCGGAAGGTGTTGTATTGATGTGCTTAGCCGAGGCCTTACTGCGTGTGCCAGATAGAGCGACGCAAGATGAGTTGATTCGCGACAAGCTGTCTAAAGGGCAGTGGACTCCACATTTAGGCAACTCAGATTCGTTATTTGTGAATGCATCTGCATGGGGCCTTCTGTTCACCGGAAATATGGTGAACTATGCAGACAAGCGCAAAACTGAACAATTTGGTTTGTTGAAAAAGACACTGGGTCGTTTAGGTGAGCCGGTTATCCGTAGAGCAATGAACATTGCTATGCGAGTTATGGGGCGTCAGTTTGTTATGGGCGAAACCATTGAGGACGCAGTAGAGAGAGCGAAAGAGAAAGAAACCAAGGGCTATGTATACTCATACGATATGCTTGGTGAAGCCGCTCGTACTATGAAAGATTCTGACCGTTACTACGATTCGTATGTAAAAGCGATAAAAGTTATCGGCAAAGCCGCAAACGGCCGAGGCCCTAAACGTTCGCCGGGTATCTCAGTAAAGCTGTCGGCTATACATCCTCGTTTTGAATTTTCTCATCGCGAGCGCGCCATGGAAGAAATTCCGCCGCGTTTGAAAGCGCTGTGTATGATGGCAAAAGAGCACGATATCGGCCTTACAGTAGACGCTGAAGAAGCTGATCGTCTTGAACTGTCTATTGATATCATTGAAGCTGTTTTCCGCGATAAAGATCTAGACGGCTGGACTGGATTCGGTCTTGCGGTACAAGCCTACCAAAAGCGAGCTATTCACGTAATTGAGCACTTGCGAGTACTTACTCTAGAAGTAGGCCGTCCTCTTATGGTTCGCTTAGTGAAAGGCGCCTATTGGGATACTGAGATCAAGCTCACACAGCAAGCTGGTTTAGAAGAGTTCCCCGTATTCACTCGTAAGTCATCAACAGACGTGTCTTATCATGCATGCGCTAACAGACTGCTTGAATATCGCGACACCCTATATCCACAGTTCGCCACCCACAACGCTTACACTGCATCGGTTATTGTTGAGCTAGCTGGCGACGACAAAGAAGGGTTCGAGTTCCAGTGCCTTCACGGAATGGGCGATACCCTTTACGACCAAGTGGTGAAGGATGACAAAATTCAATGTCGCGTTTACGCCCCAGTTGGCGAACACGAAGACTTGCTGGCCTATCTTGTGCGCAGGCTATTAGAAAATGGCGCTAATTCATCGTTTGTAAACGCTATTGTTGACGATGAAAAGCCAGTGGAAACCCTACTTGAAGATCCAGTGGAAAAAACTCAGCGATTGAAGGTTCGTTACAACAAGCTGATTAAAACGCCGCGAGGGCTGTACGCACCAGAGCGCGACAACTCTCGAGGTTTAGATCTTACCGACACTAACGCGGTTACGGCGCTTAAGCACGAGTTAGAACGCTGGCAAGACTATTACAAAGTTACCGACGGTGTTCCTGAAGGCGCAACGCCAGTCGTAAGTCCAGCTGATAAAAACGACATCGTAGGCTACCACTATTACGCTAAGCGTGAGGACATGCTTAAAGCGCTTGATGAAACAAATGCTGGCTTCGATGCGTGGTCGAAGATGGATGTGGAAGAGCGCGCTGAAATTCTAGAGCGCACGGCCGACGCGTTAGAACGTCACATGGCAGAGCTTATTGCTATTTGTATGCGTGAAGCGGGCAAAGTTGCGCAAGACAGTATTGATGAAGTGCGTGAAGCAGTAGATTTTTGCCGTTATTATGCGGTTAGAGGCAAAGAGTTAGCGGAAGACCAACGACTTGTGCCACGGGGTGTGGTGCTGTGTATTAGTCCTTGGAATTTTCCACTAGCTATATTCCTAGGTCAGGTTGCTGCTGCTTTGGTAACAGGTAACACTGTTATTGCTAAGCCTGCTGAGCAAACAAGTATGGTAGCGAAGCGCGCTGTAGACATAATGCACTCTGTTGGTTTGCCAGAAGACGCCCTTAAACTGATTATTTCACCCGGGAAAGAAGTAGGTGATACCTTGCTTCCTGACGAGCGTGTGAAGGCAGTTATGTTCACCGGCTCTACTCAAACCGGCACCTTAATCTCGCAGATGCTAGCAGAGCGTGGTGGCGAACAGGTTCCACTCATTGCAGAGACCGGCGGCCAAAACTGTATGATTGTGGACTCTACCGCGCTTCCAGAGCAGGTGGTAGACGACGTTATTCACTCGGGCTTCCAAAGTGCCGGACAGCGCTGCTCAGCGTTAAGAGTTCTATTTGTACAAGAAGAGATTGCCGATGAGCTAACCGAAATGTTAGTTGGCGCAATGAAAGAACTTACCGTAGGTGATCCAACGCAGTTGTCTACTGATGTAGGTCCTGTTATTGACGAAAAAGCACTGAAGAGCCTTACTGACCACACATCGTTTATGGAAGGTAAGAGTAAAGTACTGCATCGCAATGAAATGCCGGCAAATGCAGAAAATGGTACTTACTTCCCACCAACGCTTTACGAAATTGACAATATTGATGTGCTTGAAAAAGAAGTGTTCGGGCCAGTGGTTCACATGGTGCGCTTCAAAGCTAAAGAGTTAGATAACGTACTAGAGCAAATAAACGGTACAGGTTACGGGCTTACCATGGGCATTCACTCGCGCATAGAAGAGCGTGCCAATGAGCTAGCTGCGAAGAGCCGTGCGGGTAACGTGTATATTAACCGGAATATGATTGGCGCTATTGTTGGTGTCCAGCCATTTGGTGGCCGAGGTCTATCTGGTACGGGTCCAAAAGCAGGTGGTCCAAACTATCTACCGCGACTCCTCATGGAGCGCGCAACACCTAAACCATCACACATAGATGATGTTGACGGAACCGATGAAGCGCTTGTGGGTGATGAAAAAATTGCTGAGCGTGCCCAGGTTATGATGGACAAGGCGAAAGCGGTGGAAACACAGTGGCGACATACTGCGTTGAATGATCGTATTTCAATGGTGCGCCAGCTGCTAGCGAAAATTGCCAAGGTGGACATTGTTGATGAGCTTGCAGACGATTTAAACCGCACTCTTGCCACAGCGCGTCAGCAGTTAACCAGCATTGAGCGTAAATTGGCTAAACCTCAGGTGCTGCCGGGACCAACGGGTGAGTCGAACAAGCTTTACCTCGAGCCTCGAGGAATATTGGTTTGTTTTGCGGATAAGGAAGTTACCTTTGAGTATTGGTTACTGTCGATTGTAACGGCACTTTCAACTGGTAACCCCGTTGTTTCTGTTGTATCTAAAATCTTCTACGATGAAGCCGTAGAAATTCAGAACAAGTTTGAAGCAACAGGTGCCCCGAAAGGTTTATTCCAAGTGGCACGCCTTGCTCATTTAGATAGCTTGTTGATGGATGAAGACTTGTCTGGCGTAGTAGTAGACTCAAGCACAGAGCGTACGGCACGTATCACGGCCATGCTTTCGTCAAGAGAGGGCGCTATATTGCCAGTTATCAGTGCTGAATATAATGACCACCTTATTCAGCGTTTGGTCACAGAAAAAGCGATAAGTATCGACACCACAGCGTCTGGCGGTAACACATCGTTGATGACCATGGTTGAAGATGACGAATAGTCTTTAGACACTAAGAGACAAAAACGCCAGCTTGAACGCTGGCGTTTTTATGTTTAATTGCTTGACCACATTGCTTGACGACTGCAGCCGCTTACATCCACTCGCTGCTGCGACGTCTTCTCTTAGGGAAGTAGGTAAGTAACACACCAAGTAAAATACCGCCGCCAGCCACTAAGCCTCCTCGGGTAAACCAAGTCACTAATTCGTCCTTATTGGCGCTTTCTACTTTACTCGTTAACTTTACGATTGCGGTAGCCTGCGATTCGTTCTCAGTAGACAGCTGGGTTATCTGCTGACGTGCGTCATTCAATTGCTGGCGCAGCCGAGCGCTTTCTGACTGAGAGGCTTGCAACGCACTTTGACTTTCGGCAAGTTGCTCACGAATCTTGGGCAATTGCTCAGCCTGCGACATTGTATTTGATATAAATTTACTTTCTACCCAACCTTCACGTCCGTCATTATCGGTAATTTGGGTGAATTCGGTCTCGTTATTTTGCGTTAACACCGTAATTGGCGTACCCGCTTCAATAGAGCCAAGTATACGGTAGTTCCTGCTAGGTCCCGTATGCATAAAAATGAACAAATCATCTTTTATGTAATGAGATGATGATGCTTCCAAATCAGCGATATCCTGCAGTGCAACTGCCTGAAAAGAGTACGTGAAAAGGGCAACGGCTAACCACTTTCGAATCATATAAATTCCAATTGCTCGTTTAAATCATAAAGATGGTATTGGTTGACCGACATAAAGGCAAGTTTGTTCCGTCATACAGCACTTAATAGCAGTAATTTACGCTATTGTTGGCAGGGTATAGGGCAATACACAACCTAATAGAACACATTACTGTTATTGCCAAAAACAAGCGACAAGGGTAAGGTGTCAGTACTTCAGAAGTGCCTTCACACCCGTATTCTAATATGAATACCGTTTTTCGATTAGAGCGGCGTTTTTTTAATTTTGCCGTGATGTGTAACCAAAGCTACTACTTTTACATAGAGCTAATATGTCTGAAATAAAACAATGTCAGAAATAGAATTAAAATTTGTGACCGGTGAGAATGCACAGCAGCGCTTTTCCGAGCGTTTGATCCCACTGTTTGATAAGCAAAAAGTAACGGTTGTTTCGCACAAACAAATGCGTTTGGAAAATGACTATTACGACACCGAAAAATTCGACTTTCAACAAAGCAAGATGGGTTTTCGAGTAAGAGGGAATGATGGTCGGTATGAACAAACCCTGAAAACCAACGGTGTTGTGAGTGGAGGTTTGCATACGCGGTCAGAATACAATGTCGACTTACAAACACCCACGCCAGATTTGACGTTATTCGATGCCTCTGTATGGCCTCAAGACTGGGACGTAGGCAGCAAAAACAGTAGTCTTACACGCCAGTTCAGTACACATTTCACTCGTGATGCGTATGTGGTTGAGGTAAACGGCAGCAAGGTGGAGATTGTCCTAGATTGCGGCGAAGCCATTACAGACAAAGCTAGCTCGCCAATTAATGAAATTGAGCTTGAGCTTATTGACGGCGAAGTAGACAGCCTGTTTGTCCTTGCCTTATTGATTAATGACAACATGGAAGTGAGATTAAGCGATGTTTCTAAAGCTGCGCAGGGTTATCAGCTGCTTCACGGCTTTAATGCTAAAATTCGTCCATTGCCTAACTTTCTTGCTTTAAAAGAGAGCACTTCCACCGAAGAAGCATTTTGTCAGGCCGTTCAAATTGCATTAGCCCATTGGCAGCATCACGAGCATGTGTTTTGCGAAAGCGGAAGTATTAAAATGCTGGCAGAAGTAGCAAAGAGTATTCAGCTATTACTGCAAAGCGTGTCGCTTTATTTGCCAGTGCTGCAGTGCCCAGAATTACTTCGTCTGCATAAAAAGCTTATCGCCTACGCGCAGCAATGGGGATGGCAAGACGACCTTCAAAGCCTTCGCTATCTGCTCTCAAAGAAAAGTTTGTTTAGCAAAACACTAAGCAAGCACCCTGCCATTGTCAGCTATTTGCAGGGGCGAAAAACAGGCTTAATGCACGCTCATCAGCCAAAGCAGTTATTTTTCAATAACGAAGCGACCGATATAAAGATAGAAGCCATTCGCCTTGTACAGAGAAAGCCGTGGCAAGCTTGCTCAACGGGCTACGATCATAAAGTTTCAGACCATGCGAAGGGCTGGCTCTCACAGGGATGGCAAACTGTTCAACAAAGTATGCCTCTTAATAAAAACATGGGGCCTGCAAACTACTCAGCCATAGAAGTACTGCTTAGGCAAACCTTATGGAGTGGTTTTCTACTTGGCGATTTATTTGTAGAAGAACGGGGCAATTTCAGAGCGCCGTGGCTTGATCTTCTCACGGGTATTGATGAGCTTAACGCGCTTCTAATGTTGCACAAATCTATAGATGATGCCGAAATAGAAACAGAGGATGAGCTGCGCAAATGGACAGCTCAAAAGCTGACAACGCTGATTATTATTATGGAGCGGACTCGAAAAGTGGCGATGCAGCGCGATGTTTACTGGTAGAGAGCGTAGACGTATCATCATGACTTTTCTCTTTCAAATTCACATGGACAGGTGATAGCGATGTATTTTTCAGTGCAAGATTACGGTTTGTTACTGCTACTTACCGTCTATCTATTTGGTCTTGTGTACTTCATTAAATCGAACAAAGGCGAAAGCAAGAGCGGGTGGTTATGCGCAGCACTGCTATGCTGGCCTTTATTTATGGCTGATGAATGGATCCGTTTAAGTGGAGAGCCGGACTTTGCGGTAGTCTACGGCCTATCCGATATCTTCGCAGTCTTGGCTATTACTTGCTGTTATAGGGCTATTAAGCCCTTGTTGTATGAACAACCTACCGCGAGACGGCGTTTATGGCTGCCGTTCATTATTACGGCGTTATTCCAAATAGCGGTGCTGCTAATTCCCACATCACAAAGAATGCAATGGTTGTCTGAATCGCCAATAGGAGAGCCTCTATATTTATGGCCGGCTTACGTTGCGCCGCTACTCACCGGCTTTAGCGTATTGCTCATTGGTATTCTTATTACCGAGCATATTCAAAGTTATCACAGGCATCTACCTGAACAGTCCGTGGATATTCGAGAATTTAAAATAGCTCGCCTTGCGGGCTTTATGGGCATGCTTGTAGGCATTGCTTTTATGAGTATTTTGCTTGTAACGGCAGCTACGTTTGGATTTTTCCGTCTAGCGGGGTGGGAGAGTTATCACCATTTAATGTTGGGCACTGGGTTGCTTATTGTATTAACGTCCCTTTTATTTGTTAAAAACACGTCTCCATCTCCCTTTGAACACGAGAGGTTAGAAGAAGGAAAAGCAACACCCTATGAAATAAGCAGTATTATTTCCAAAGCCGAGCGTCACACCATCGATAGTAAAGCGTATAAAGAAAGAGGCCTCACTATCGCTGAATTTTGTCGAAGTGCAGACCTCGATCCGACCTCGTTAGCGATAGCACTTCGTGTGTCTGATAAAAAAAGCTTCCGACGGTTTATTTACCATTTCCGTTTGGAGTACGCCAAAAAAGTGCTGTTGCGAACCGACACCAAGGTAGCATCAGTGGCAAAGCGGCTGGGGTTAAACTCTGAGAAGTTTTTAAGCGACTACCTAGTTAAGCACTTGCTTAAAAATGGCAGCGGCGAATAGCAACAGTTTGCTGAATTAGTAGCCAAAAGCGGTATTGAGAATATGATGGGTGAAGGTTTTACGCAGGTAAAAACCTCTCGGACGGGTTTGCAGCTTTTCACCCTCAGGTCCACGGGCTTCTGTTAGCACGCGTCCGTTTGCGGCCTTCGGGCGAATGTGCAGCGCAGTGCCTTGCCTTGAGGTAATGGACTCGACATGCCCAGTCACTATTTTTTCTGTTAACTCTTCCCAGTCTTGTCGTAGCAGAGCGTCTTCTTCCTCACTTGGGCGCCAATAAAACCCAGTAGCAACCCGTCTATCAGCGAGGGGAATACGCCTATCACCCTCGATAGGAAGCCACAATACCTGCTGTAGTTTGTTGCGTACGTTACTTGTTGTCCAGGTAATGCCTGGCTGCATTAGCAATGGCGCAAAACACACATAAGTGGTTTCAAGGGGAGCAAACGATGCATCAATGGGAATGGTTTTAAGTTCGATACCCAGCTCTGGGAAATCTTGTTGAGGTTTGGAGCCGGCGCTAGCACCTAGCCACTTTTCAATAAGCATGCCTGGCCAGCCCTTGTGACGCTGCAGGTTTGCAGGTATTGCCACATTTGCCATAGAAGCCAACTCACCAAGAGAGAGACCTGCTATAGCATGGCAGCGGCTTAGCAACTCGTCTGGAGTGCTTGGCGGTGACTGGGGAGGCTGCATTGTTATCGTAAAATTCCTGTTTGAACTTAGCCATTGAATATTAACACTATGATTGGAGCATAGTTTGTGGAAGAATGAAAACATATTACCAGTATTGTGTGCCCGGGAGTCTATGTGATAGATGCCGATGGATTCCGTGCGAATGTGGGTATAGTGATTTGCAACAAAATGGGACAAATATTTTGGGCAAGACGTTATGGCCAACATTCATGGCAGTTCCCTCAAGGCGGAATTGATGAAGGGGAAACTGCCGAGCAAGCCATGTTCCGCGAGCTACACGAAGAAGTAGGTTTGACATCAAAAGATGTCACTATTTTAAGTGTTACCCGTAATTGGCTTAGATATAAGCTACCAAAGCGACTTATTCGACAAGGTAGTAATCCTGTTTGTATAGGACAAAAACAAAAGTGGTTTCTTTTGCAACTCGATTGTCAAGATCGCGATGTAAATGTGTTAAAAACAGGCCACCCAGAATTTGATGACTGGCGATGGGTAAGTTATTGGTACCCAATTAGAAATGTTGTTTCGTTTAAACGTGACGTTTATCGCAGGGTGATGAAGGAATTTTCCCCGGTGGTCATGTCTGCGCAGCAGCGAAGTCCTCAACGTCAGGGGAACGCTTCAACTAAACGCGGTAAAAAACGCAGGCGCGGGTAAGGAATCAGGAGTAACCGTTGAATACCCCTAATAGCTCAGGCGCAATGTTAAACACGTTAAAGCGTATTGTGCAGGAAATGAATCAAATTCCTGCACTCGATACCGCTTTGTTTCGTCTTGCGTCTAGAGTAAAGCAAACCTTAAATGTTGACTCATGCTCAATATACCTTGCCGATAATGACGCCCAAGCGTTCGTATTAAAGGCGACAGACGGACTGCATCCCGACGCGGTAGAACATGTTCGCATAGGCTTTACCGAGGGACTGATTGGTTTAGTTGGTCAGCGGGAAGAGCCTCTTAACATTGCAAACGCGCAACACCATCCCCGTTTTAAACATTATCCCGAAGTAAGGGAAGACAATTACAACGCGTTTCTTGGTACCCCTATTACCAATCAGCGTCGCGTTCTTGGCGTTATCACGCTGCAGCAAACTGACCTTAGGCGTTTCAGCGAAGATGAAGAAGCGTTCCTAGTTACCTTAGCAGCTCAGTTAGCTCTTGAAATTACTAATGCGGACATTCGAGGAGCGCTAACACTCTCTCATACTGCTGGTCATGTCGACCAGCAGAAAAACGTGCGCGGCATCGCTGGGTCTCCAGGGCTTGCCATCGGCAAAGGTTTCTCACCCGATAAGTCAATTAATTTAAAAAACTGGGTGGTAAAGCGAACTCGCTCACCGGCCGATCAAATCGCTCTTTATCGCAAAGGCGTAGAAGTCACTCGAGGCCATGTAGACACCTTGTCTCAGCGTTTAGACGATGGCATTCCCGACGACGTGAAGTCAATATTTCAGCTTTATCATCACCTTTTAGATGCCAACAGCTTGGGACGTGAAGTAGAAGAAAAAATCCGTCAGGGGTGGGATGCGGCGTCATCATTAAAAATGGTAGTGGAAAGCTACGCAGCTCGCTTCAGAGCTATGGAAGACCCGTATATGCAGGAGCGGGCCATTGATATTATAGACTTGTCTGACCGCATACTCGCTAACATTCTGAGCGAGCAAAACGGGCACAAGTTAGCTGAAAAATCGGTAACCGAGCCCTGTATTCTCGTTGCTGATGAAGTTTCAGCGACTATGTTGGCTGAATGCCCGCGAGATAAGCTTCAGGGTATTATTTCAGTGCGTGGCTCCAACAACTCCCATGCCGCTATTTTGGCCAGAGCTATGGGTGTTCCAGCCGTTATGGGCTGTCAGAGCGTGTCGCCTGCTCTGCTAGAAGACAAAGAAATTCTGCTCGATGGATATTCTGGCGAGGTGATAATATCGCCAGCGCGACCCGTTAAAGCTGAGTTTATTCAGCTGATAGAAGAAGAGTCGGCCATTGCTGAAAAAATTGAGGCGGAGGCTGACAAGCCTTGCGAGACAATTGATGGCTGTCGAATGTCGCTTTATATTAATGCTGGGCTCTCAGCTGAAGTAGAGCTTGACGCGCAGCAGATTGGTGCTGGAGTAGGTTTATACCGAACTGAAATTCCTTTTATGCTTAGAGAAAGGTTTCCTTCTGAGCAAGAGCAGGTCACTTTGTATCGTCAGATATTAGAAGCTGCCCCAGATTTACCAATAACCATGAGAACCCTTGATGTGGGTGGCGATAAGCCACTGCCTTATTTCCCTATTAATGAGGAAAATCCATTTCTTGGATGGCGTGGAGTGAGGCTTACCCTTGACCACCCTGAAATATTCTTGGTTCAAATCCGCGCTATGCTGCGAGCTAACATAGGGCTTAATAACCTCCAAATTATGCTTCCTATGATTTCTACAGTATCGGAAGTTATTGAGGCCAAGCAACTCATTAATCAGGCATTTTTAGAAATATCGGAAGAGGCAGAAGAAGGCCACCACACCATAGTACGCCCCAAGCTTGGGATAATGCTTGAGGTGCCTTCGGTACTCTATCAGCTGCCACAACTTGCAAAGCATGTGGACTTTTTCTCGGTAGGTAGTAATGACCTCACACAATATTTATTGGCCGTTGATAGAAACAATGCGCGGGTGGCGAGTTTATACAATAGCTATCATCCAGCCGTATTGGGCGCACTTTACGATATAGTGCAAAAAGCGAATGTTAACCGCACTCCCGTTACTATTTGCGGCGAGATAGCGGGAGAGCCTGCGGGAGCACTTTTGCTTATGGGTATGGGATACCGTCGTTTAAGTATGAATGGCTTTAACCTTCGTAAAATTAACTGGTTGTTACGCAAAGTCACGCTAGAAGAATGTAAGCAATTGCTCTCTCTTTCGCTTACTTCATCTTCGCAGCAAGAGGTATTTACTCATCTGAACGAATACCTTGAAAGAAAATCGCTAGCTGGGTTAATTCGCGCTGGGTCGTAACAAAAATGACCTAAGTTTTGTTATTGAAAAAGATGGTTGATTGCCGTCAGTGTTTTGCCCCACGTCATAGTAACTATGCTACCCTCACCGATGATAAGTATTTAAAGGATAATGAATGGAACCTGTCGTTGTCATTCTTCTAAGTTGTGTGCTTCTAGGTTCAGTTGTAGGTATCTTGGCGGGAATGCTGGGTATTGGCGGCGGCTTGATTATCGTTCCCGTGTTGTCATACCTGCTTGTTCACTTACTCGGTATGACCACAGAAACCGTTATGCCGGTAGCAATAGCTACGTCGCTTTCTACTATTGTGTTTACCAGTATGTCATCCGCATATGCGCATTATCGGTTAGGCAATATTCAAAAAAATATTGTGCTGTATACAGGAATGGGGATTGCAGTGGGCGCTATTATTGGTGCACAAATTGCGAGTCATATTTCTGGCGAATTATTAAAAGATATTTTTGCCGTATTGGTTATTCTTATCGCGGCACAGATGATATTCGGCAAGCAAAAGCAGTCTGATAACCAGGCTAGCCGTGCAGTGCTCAGTTGCGTAGGAAGTGGTACGGGTATAATAAGTGCGCTAATGGGTATTGGCGGCGGCGCTTTACTTGTGCCTGCACTTGTGTGGTTTCGAGTCAATGCCCGTGCGGCAATAGGCTGTGCGGCATTTTGTGGGCTGGTGATCGCAATATTTGGCACGTCGAGTTTTATTATTGCCGGTTGGAACGCCCCAGATGTACCTGCGTACAGTTTAGGTTATGTGTATTTACCTGCGGCAGCAGGTATCATTGCTACCTCTATGATTACCGCAAACATCGGTGCTAAACTCGGGCAAAAAGTAAACGTACGTATTTTAAAAGCTATGCTGGCCTGCTTGTTAGTGCTGGTAAGTATTCGAATGATTTTAGGAATTGAATAATATAATGGAACAGAGCAGTTACCTGGTATTTCCCAGTATCGATCCCGTTATTTTTAGCTTGGGACCATTAAGCGTACGCTGGTACGGATTAATGTATCTCGTTGGATTTATCGCAGCGTTTTTACTTGCACAAAAACGCTTGTCGCAAACGCCGTGGAATAAAGACCAATTAAGCGACCTATTGTTCTGGAGCTTTGTAGGCGTGATATTAGGTGGCCGAGTAGGCTACGTTTTCTTCTATCAATTTGGTATGTTTGTAGACAACCCGCTGTATCTCTTTAAGATTTGGGCAGGTGGAATGTCGTTCCATGGCGGTTTAATTGGTGTGCTTGTGGCACTAGCTTGGCAGGCCAAACGCATGAAGGCTACCTTTTTAGAGTTAGGCGACTTTGTCGCACCGCTAGTGCCCATTGGTTTGGGAGCGGGTCGTATTGGTAACTTTTTAAATGCAGAACTATGGGGTAGAACCACTGATGTCCCATGGGCGGTAATATTCCCGAATGCGGGTAATGTTCCCAGGCACCCATCACAGCTGTATGAATTTGCCTTAGAGGGTGTGCTTCTTTTCGTTATTTTATGGCTGTACTCAGCGAAAAAACGCCCTGTTGGTGCAGTAAGCGGCCTGTTTTTGCTGGGCTATGGTAGTTTTCGTTTTATAGTGGAATTTTTCAGAGAGCCCGATGCACATATAGGGCTTTACCAAATGGGGCTTAGCCAAGGACAGCTTCTTTGCCTACCCATGATTGCTTTGGGCATAGGATTAATTGTACGTGCTTATATGGGCACGAAAAATAGTGTTAAAACGTAGAAGATATAAGAATCAATGAAAGAATATCTCGCTCTCATGCGCCATGTACGCGATACAGGTGTGAAGAAAGAAGACCGCACCGGAACTGGTACGTTAAGCGTATTTGGTTATCAAATGCGGTTTAATCTGCAGGAAGGATTTCCTCTTGTTACCACCAAAAAGTGTCATTTAAAGTCAATCATTCACGAACTCTTGTGGTTCCTCAAAGGCGAAACTAATATCGCTTACTTAAAAGAGCACGGCGTGCGAATTTGGGATGAGTGGGCAACAGAAGATGGCGAGCTTGGTCCGGTTTACGGCAAGCAATGGCGCAGTTGGGAGCGTGGTGATGGCACTACCATTGACCAAATATCTGATGTAATTCAGCAAATAAAAGATAACCCAGATTCCAGACGACTCATAGTAAGTGGCTGGAACCCTGCTGCATTACCCGATACGCAATACTCGCCGAAAGAAAACGCTGCAATGGGGAAGCAGGCGCTTCCGCCTTGTCACACCATGTTTCAGTTTTATGTGCTTGATGGCAAATTAAGCTGCCAACTTTATCAGCGCAGCGGCGACATCTTCCTAGGTGTGCCATTTAATATTGCTAGTTACGCACTGCTTACCATGATGATTGCTCAAGTGTGCGACCTAGAGCCCGGTGATTTTATTCATACTCTTGGCGATGCACATTTGTATTCTAATCACCTCGAACAAGTAGAGCTTCAGCTTAGCCGTGAACCATTTGCACGGCCAACGATGGAAATAAATCCAGAAGTAAAGGATATTTTTGGGTTTAAATACGAAGATTTTGAGCTTAAAAATTACCAGTGCCATCCGCATATAAAAGCCCCTGTCGCTATCTGAGGAGATACAATGAGTACTCCCATTTTGATCTGTGATGATTCCGGGTTTGCTCGGCGTCAAATGGCGCGCAGTATTCCAGACGGTTGGGATGTAGAGGTATCTTTTGCAGAGCATGGACAAGACGCGCTTAGCCAAATTCGAGAAGGAAAGGGCGACGTTGTCTTTTTAGACTTGAATATGCCGGTAATGGATGGATATGAGACTATGGAGGTGATTCGCAAAGAAGATCTTCCGTGTCTTGTCATTGTGGTATCTGGCGATGTTCAAGAGAAAGCGCGTGAGCGTATGCTGTCGCTCGGCGCTATCGATTTTATTCGCAAGCCCATAGACAATGCCAAGCTCATGCACATCTTAACTTCCTACGGCATTTATAGCGGTGACAGCTTGGCAACGGGTGGCACTAGCCAACAAAGTAGTGCTACGCCAGCCGCTGGCAATACCATTGCGAACAGCGAAGACGCGGTCACCGAAGAAGAAAAGTTAGACGCCTATCGCGAGATGGTGAATGTCGCCATGGGGCGCGCAGGTGAAAACCTTGCCAAGTTATTAGGTGAGTTTATCGATTTACCTATTCCTAATGTTAACTTAATAGAGAGCAATGAGCTCTCAATGGCTGTTGCAGATATCAACAGAAACGATCGTGTTTCTGCAGTCTCTAAGGGCTTTGTTAGTGAAGGAATAAGCGGTGAAGCCTTGGTTATTTTTAACGATACAAAATCACAGAATATCGTTGAATTACTTAAATACGCGCCCTCCGCATCATCTGAAAATCTAGAGCTTGAGGCACTGATGGATGTGTCTAATATTCTCATTGGTGCTTGCTTAAATGGTTTGTCAGAGCAGTTGGCGGTGGCATTCAGTCATACTCACCCCGTATTATTAGGGCAACACCAAGGCCTTTCCACGCTTCTAAGTGAGAATGTGCATCAGTGGGGCAAAGTTATGGCCGTTGAAATTGGCTATGCCATAAAAGCCAAGGACATCTCTTTTGATTTGTTACTGTTGTTTCCCGGCAATGCAATGAATCAAATTTACGCGAGATTAATGAACACCGACAGGGAGCGTCAATAGCGATGCATAGCAGTGTTACTCTTTCTTCCACGCCTAATGTTGTTGATGAATTACTAGACTCTATCGAAGTCGGTATTGTTATTCTCAACAAGCAATTCGAAGTTGAGGTGTGGAATAAGTTTATGGCTAACCACAGCGGTAAACGAGCATCGTCGCTGTTGGGCACCTCATTATTTGAACACTTTCCTGAAATAGATAAGCAGTGGCTAACGGCAAAAGTAGACCCGGTCTTCAGTCTTAAAAGCCCTGTCTTTATTATTTGGGAACAGCGCCCGTATTTATTTAAGTTTGGAAGTAGCAGACCGGTGACCAGCGCCGCGTCGCATATGTACCAAAACGTGACCATGTTTCCTCTTGTTGGCGATAGCGGCAGTGTAGAAAATTTCTGTATTCTGGTTTACGACGTGACGGAGCAAGCGCTAGGCAAGCGCGGCATGGCAGAGCTTAATGAAGAGCTTAAAATTACCAGTAGGGTAGATGGGTTAACCGGTCTGTACAACAGACGCTATTGGCAAGAGCGGTTTGAAGAGCTTTATAAGCTCTCAAAACGCAGAAACAAGCCCAGTACCGCAATGATGTTAGATATCGATCATTTCAAACGGGTCAACGATACCTACGGTCACCAAGCGGGCGATAAGGTAATAAAAATGTTGGCAGCGCTTATTAAGCGCTGCGTAAGGGAAACTGACCTGGCAGGCCGTTACGGCGGCGAAGAGTTTGCCATCATACTTACCGATTCTACTCTGGAAAACGCCACGCGTGTTGCCGAGAGAATACGAGGGCTGGCCGAACTCCTTGAAGTAGAGCACGATGGGCAAACCATTACCTTCACTGTTAGTTTGGGGCTTGCACAGTTTGAGCAAAGCCTGAATGGCCCCATGGTATGGTTAGAGCAGGCCGACCAAGCGCTATATCGTGCCAAAGAAAGCGGGCGTAACCAGTATTGCGTTCACGAGGTTGAGTTAGAATAATCATACTCTCTTTTCTCAGCGGATTATGTTGTAAACCTTTGTACCTTCATCCGCCTCTAAGCCTGGATGCGAACTTGTGATTGCTTGGTAAAGCTCAGGATATTTCATCTTTATAAGCGCCATACGGTGAATGTGATACTCATCAATTGTTGGTTTGTATGCCATCAACGCATTTATTTTGTTAAGTGCGAGCTCTGGTTTAAAGTATTTGTTTGATGCGTCGAGCGCGTAGTGAAGAGGGTCGGCACCAACTCCTGTTTTGAATGGGAGGTTATGTTCATAGAGAAAATCAATCAGTTCAATATCGCCAGTTTCCGCAACATAATGCAGTAACGTCTTTCCTGATTCATCCTGAAGTTTATTAGTTACCCCTGCATTAAATAATGCTTGTAAAGATGCTTTGCTCAATAGTCCCCTAAATTCAAACGTTCTCAATGGCAAAGGCTCTACCATCAGTGATGAATTAAGAAGGAGCGCGTAGGATGTTGGATATGAACTGACAAAACGGCCTACGACATAATTTTTTTGTGAGTCCGTAAGAGGCATGTTTTCGAAATGCAAAATCGCTGCATACATGGATTCAAATTTGGATAGATCGATATGAAGTGGTTTCTCGCTTATTAAATCGATGTTCCTAATATTTTTCAGGCTGTTTTTTCGATACTCATCGACCAACACAGGGTCAATACCTTTGAGCATGTCTTCTATTGGCTTAGGGTTGTCACCTACAATCAAACGCGCTTTCTCTATAAAGTCTTTTGCATGCTTAGGCGACCATTTTAATTGAAACTCAGTCAGTAAAGCGTTGCAGTCAGCTTGGCGTAGCGCTAAATTTTCAATATTAAGTGCTGCCTTAACATCTGCTGATGCTTTATTCTCAATGTCTTTTATCAATCGATCATGATTGTTTGCTGAAAACAATGGTGCGGTTTCAAGAGTAGTCAGGTCTACATTGTATTTTTCAATGAAGGCTTTGATTTCGCTTTCATTAAACGAATAGCTAAACGCAGGAGTGCCGCCAACAACTTGAGTATAGGTTTGCTCTGTTAATTGAGCAGTGGCGTTTTTTTCAATTAAGCGTTTAATTATGTTCAGCCACTTTCCTTCGTCTTCCCCTACATATGCGTAGTGTATGCGAGCTAAAGCCCAGTCTAAGCTTCCGCCTACGTACATTTGTTGTGTAGCGTTAGCACCTCTATCCAACAGTAAATTTACTATTTCAGCACTGCGACGAAAAAGCGCATAGTCAAGGAGTGATGTGGTATGCGAGAACCCAGAATAACCAACAACATCGTTTGGATCGTCAAGGGCAGCTATTAGTTCGAATAGCATGTCATCAGTTGTTGAATCATCAGCCATAAAGAATGCCACGTCATCGACGTTTACAGAGGTGTCCTCGAGTATGCGTTGTCTTTCTACTTTGGACAATGACGTGTAACCTGCTAGTGCATTCTGTGGCACCTTTACAGAAAATATAAAAGGTGAAGAGACAAGTAAATCTGGCGCGACATTCTCAATATAGTCGTACAACTTCCGGTTATCTTCGGCATGCTTTGAAGCATTTTTTTGGGCTTGAATAGCAATGTTTAACGCTGCATTTGGTGAGCCTAAATAGTCTATGGCAGCAATTATCTCATTTGTAGAGTAACCCGCTTTTATATGTCTTTGCCATTGCAGAGGTTTCAACTGCTGTTGGACTGATTGACGCGTGTTTCTCTTTACTTTTTGATTAAACTCTTCGCATAAATGTATTGATAGGTCTTCAGCTTGGTCATGAGGTGACACTGCTTTATTGAAAAATTGTTCTTTATTACTGTATCGCTCTGGTTGCTCGTTCTTTGCTGAGCGTTCCTCTATCTTACTTTCCGGCTCGGTAACGGTAAATACGTAAAATAAAGAGAGTATTGCGAATAAAAACAAGAGTAAAAACAAGAATAAAAACTTACCATCGCGTTTAGGCATTAACTATCTCCTTCCATGAGTTATCTCCCTTCGACCAGCAGTGCATTCTTAGCAGATGCCCATTGATGTATAGAGCCACTAACAAGTTTGTTTACGAACACTTGAACTTCTCTAATCAGAAGCTCCACTATAGCTTAATAGTATTTGTAACCGTACCAGTGAATGGATACATTCTAGGTTCTCGGCGCTAACGGATTCTGCACGTTTTTAATATGCTCTCGAATGCTGTAGAGAAACACCAAGCTTGGTATCACCATTACCGCCGTGAGTATAAAAAACAGACTCCAATTTCCGTTCAAGCTGTCCACAACTATTCCGCTGCTTGAAGCGACAAATGTCCTTCCTGCCACGCTTAAGGATGCCATTAGGGCGTATTGTGTGGCGCTAAAGGCGCGATTACACAGTAGCGATATAAACGCCACCATGGCTACCGTGCTCCAAGCTCCCGTAAAACCGTCTACAATCACGGTGAAGGCCAGTAATGAGGTGGAAGGGCCTGTTTGTGCTATTACTGCAAACAGTAAATTAGACGCTGCCATAGCGATGCCCGCCACCATTAAGCCGCGATAAATGCCATAGCGAATGTTTACAATTCCCCCTAACAGGGAAAATACAATAGTTACCCACCAATTCAGCAGTTTTGAGTAGGTAGCAATATCACTGTTAGTGAAGCCAATTTCTTTATAAAAAACAATGCTCATGCGCCCGAGAAAGGCTTCACCTATTTTGAAGAGAAAAATAAATAATAAGAAGGAAAGCGCTAGTTTCACTCCATTTCGAGCAAAAAACTCAGAAAATGGGCTGACTAATGTGCTCTTTAACCAGCGTGAAATTTTATCTTTGACGCCGGCATTAGAGTCTACAGAGCCAGTGCCTGCTCCATTAGAATCTATGCGGTCAAACAGTGCATCTCTGTCGATATCCGGCTCTTTGGCCAGTAACGTAGCTACAGCAAGCACGCCCATTAATACCCCTAGCAACAAATAAATGTTGGCCCAACTCCAATCAGTCAGATCTGCAAGGAAAAAAGGAATGGCGCCCAAGCCACCATAGCCTGTCCACCAACCCGCAGTTGCTACGGAAGAGGCTGCAGACATACCGTCTTTATCATCTTCGGCAATGCAGTCTATGCGAAAGCCATCAATAGCAATATCTTGAGTGGCTGAAAAAATGGCAGTGAAAAGCCCTACAAGCGCGATGTAAAAAAGATGAGACGAAGTGGTGAGTTGAGACATGGCTATGCAGCATGCAACGATGCCAATCTGCATGGAAAAAATCCAGCCTTTTCGCTGGCCTAAAATCGGTGGTTTTAGTCTATCCACCAGTGGAGACCACAAGAAGTTGATTGAGTAAGTGGCAAAGATAATGCCGAATAATCCAATGGCCGAGCGAGACAGACCGTCGTCTTTTAGCCAGGCTGACAGCACAGAGCCTATCATTATCCATGGAAAACCACTTGCAATACCAAAGCAAAAAATGCTTAAAAAGCGTTTGTCGTTATATGTTTTTATAGCGCCTAGCAAAATATTGCCCATCAGAGAATCAAGTTGTGTATTGAGCCATGTAAAGGGGAAAATGGCAACACGTACAACCAATGACCTCTGTCAGAAAGCTGAAAACAGCGTCAGCACTTTTTATGGGTGGCAGAGTTTTTCTACAAAAAAGCTTCAGATAAAGGGTTTTCGAGATTACTAATTTTTTGCAAGCAACTGAGGAAGTGGAATTTACGAGTTTAAAGAGGCTCAAACTACAACAAGGTGTGCTGTGGACTCATTGATGACAATAAAAGAGTAGGGGTTAAGGTCGTATTCCAACGCAGTCTATAGGACACTTTCCAGCGTTTTCTAAAAAGCTGACACAATGAGTGAGTTCATCAATCAATATCTGGTCGTTTTTTAGTTTGTCATCATTCCAGTAATGAATTTGATGCAGCACATGCCAAAATACACGCTCTTTTTCGGTGTAAGGTTGTGTGAGAGTACAGTCGACTTGCCCCCATTCTTCCATGCAGTCCCAAAAAAACAATTCGAGCTCTTCTACCGGCAAGCCTTCGTTCCAAAAAGCTTTTAGATAAAAACACAACTGTTTTGACTTGCTATCAACAAATTCTGTCACAGTCATAAGACCCCAACCGTTTTCTTACTACTGAGCGTATTATAGTTCATAACATTGCAACTGCTCTTAAACCCGGGTTACTTTTTGCGGAGATTCAGATAGGTAATTGATCTGCGTATCAATTTAGACTAGTGGTGAATGCAAAAAATTACCAGCCTAAATAGCGTGTCCAGCCAATTGTGTTATTTGCAACCAGTTGAATGTAAGGGGTTTTTTGATTTTGATTTAGACTAAAGACTGAGTTGGATGAAGGGAGGATAATTTGCCGGTAGTGTAGCTTTAGGCTAGTTTTTGCACGATTCCTGCGCATAACAACGGTTTTGCTTTCCCAGTCACTAAGTCCCTTTATAGAAAGGTCTAAAACCGGGAACGTGCTGGAGGCTATAAGCTCACTTATACCTCTGTTAACAGTATGTTGAGGCCAATAGGGAGAAACGCTGATGAAGCTATCGGGTTCAAAGTTGCTATTTTTACTAGTGGCATCTAAAAACGCTGCTGCAATCATTCCTTGAGCAATTACTAGGCGATAGCCTTGCACGTTCTGAAGCTTGTTGTTGAGCGCTAAGAGCTGGGTGGAAAGCTGTTGAGTGGTGTCGTCAAAATCGAAATACTGGGTTAAATTTGTGCTTCGAGGATGAATTGAAACGTTATTTGAGCCAGGGTTACCTTCCTTATTCGACGTGCTTGATGCAGCATCCGAAGGATCTGTGGCCGATGAGGGCGCGTCAGTTGTCTCACTGGCCGTTTCTTCAGACAGTGGCATCATGCTCATATTAAACGGGCTGATTACTACATGCCAGCCTTTCTGTGAAAGGTAATCTGCCAGTTCTTTGCTTTGTGCCAGTGAAAAATTAGACAAAAATGGCTCAACAAGAATAATTGCAACGCCTTGAGAAAGCGGCGTTTGCGATTCAACTTCAATAATTGGTGCGACTTGCTCGCCAACCATAAGTTCTTGTACTTCGCCAAGTGCAAAGCCATGACTGATATCAGTAAAGTAGTCTGCGCAGGCAGCAAAAGGCATTGCGCCTAGCGCTAGCAGAGACAACATGATAGCAGTGCACCTTTGCATAACTTTGAAACCTTTAAATTCAGCTTACTTGTCGAGAACTTTCGGTATCAGCTAGTATGTCTTCAATACTTACTGAGTGGGTAATAGTATATCGGCAGCTACTCGGTAAAGTTTATCAAATCTGTGGGCTGCAGCGTTTCAGCCATTTCGCTTTCAGATGTTTGCGTTCATGAGTTATTTGGCGAGGTGCACCGAGGCAAAAGTAGTAAGCGGCGTCGGTTTAAAGTCGCTAAATGGGATGGTGCTTTGAAAATTCAGCCAGTTGTTCGACTTTGGGTGTTTCAGGCTTAAACTTTCTGCATGCAGCTGTAAACGGTTTGCCATCGACAATGCCCTGTCATGGGCATAAAGACGGTCTCCAAGTATTGGATGGCCAAGAGATAGCATATGCACCCTGAGTTGATGAGAGCGACCCGTAATGGGGCGAAGTGACACTAGCGTAAACGGGCGATTCTCGCTGTCTGTAGAGCGCGTTATTACATCATAGTGAGTTACTGAAGGTTTGCCGTACTCGTGATCAACCTTTTGTTTGGGTCTGTTAGGGTAATCAACAATAAGAGGCAAATCTATTTCGCCACTGTCTTTTTCAACGTGCCCGTAGACCCGGGCAAAGTAGCGCTTCTTCGTTTCTCTTAGCTCAAATTGCTTGCTAATAGCGCGATGGCTGAATTTTGTGAGCGCCATAACCATAATGCCCGACGTAGCCATGTCGAGCCTATGCACTACAGTCGCAGTAGGCAGAACTTTATTAACGCGGGTAATGAGTGCGTCTTTGTGGGCTTCAAGCCTGCCGGGTACACTCAGTAATCCGCTGGGTTTTAATGCCACCACCATAAAATCATCTCTATATAAAAAATTGAGATAGGGGTGATATGGTGGGTTATAGACGAACGCTGGATTGGCCATTACGGGTTATTCACTATAATTCTAATAGCATCAAACTGCACATCTGCGCCCTGTATCACTTTATCAAGGGCGTTCATTTGCTGTTCAATAAACTCAATTTCGCTGTCGCGTACAGCCGGGTTGCGCTTTTGTAAGTCTTTTAACCGCTGAATTTCATCATTGAGCGTTGTATGCATAGTATTGAGCGCGTCGTGTAATTTTTGGTTAGCTTGCTGATGAGCTAGCGAGCGGGTTTTCTCAATCGCAATGCTAAGAGGTTGTTGTAGCGCCTTGAGCAGCTGAGCTGAAATCTTACGATTGACCTTACGCTTAACATCAAATGTTAAATCTACGGCATTGCCTTGTGCATCAAGGCACACTCTTACCGGCGTTTGCGGTAAAAATCGACCGAGCTGCAATGCTTTTGGCGCTTGAGCATGAAGAACAAACAATGCCTCTATCCAATATGCCCCTTTGGGAAGCTCAGGGTCTGCAATAAAGGCCATGCTGCTTTTGCCGTGTACGTCAGTAAGCACGGCATCGATGGCGGTATGAACTAACGGGTGGTCCCAGCTCAAAAACTGGACATTTTCCAACGTTGTTGCCACACGTCGCTTGTACGTTACTGTCATGCCTTCAGGATCTAAGCCTGGTAGCTGACTCACCATTTGTTCCGTTGGCATTAAAATAAAGCAGTCGTTGCCTTTTTCATCTTGCTGAACGCCAATAGCGTCGAACACACGCCCCATGAATCGAGATAAATCTTGGTCGCTATCAAGTGCAATAATATCTTCGAGTAACTGCTCGACACGGCCTTCACCAGATGCATTAAGCTCTAGCAACCTATCTCTGCCCGCTTCAAGTTGAGCAACAAGTTGACTGTTTAGCGTTACGCTCAAATTAATGAGTTCGTCGCGTACCGTCATGTCGCTAGGGTGTAAACATGCGTTCATTAGTAACGGTTTTACATCGTCAAACACGCCAGAGCCTGTGGGGCAGGTTTTTTCAAACGCGTTTAAGCCTTCGTGATACCAATCTAGCAACACATGCTGAGCACTTTTTGCCAGGTAAGGCACGTGGATATTCACTGTGTGAGTTTGTCCGATTCTATCTAAGCGACCTATACGCTGCTCAAGCAAGTCTGGTGTAATAGGCAAGTCAAACAAAACAAGATGGTGGGCAAATTGGAAATTACGCCCTTCGCTGCCTATCTCACTACACAGCAAAATTTGTGCGCCTTCTTCCTCGTCGGCAAAGTAGTGCGCCGCTTTGTCGCGCTCAACAATACTCATGCCTTCGTGAAATACACTGTGTCGTATGCCGGTTTGCGTGCGAATGACTTCTCCTAGCTCTTGCGCGGTGCGAGCGCTGGCGCAAATCAGCAATATCTTTTCTGGTTTTATGTCCTGCATGAAGTCCATCAGCCAGTTCACGCGAGGGTCTAGCTTGGTCCAACTGTTCACTACACTAGGCGTGCGCTCCGGATAAAGAGCTACCAGCAAGTCATCGCTTTCAACGGCGGCTTCATATTCTTGTGGTAAGGCAAGTTCGTACGCCGAAAGTTTACGCTCGGGAAAACCTTCGATATTCGCTCTACGGTTTCTAAACAGCATACGTCCTGTACCGTGACAGTCGATAAGCTGGTGCAGTAAGGCGTGCCTGTTTTGTGAGGTGGATAAGTCACCCGCATGCTCCATAACCTCAGGCGCAAAATTGCATAGCGTTGTACGCTGTTTCTCATTTGGCTCGGCATCTGAAAGAAGTGGAGCTACTGCATCAGCAAGCTGGCTATATTGAGACTCTTCAGTTAAAAAGCTCTCATAACTGTGAAAGCGCGCAGGATCTAATAGACGCAGTCTGGCAAAGTGACTTTCGTGACCTAATTGGTCTGGTGTGGCCGTAAGCAGCAATACACCTGGTGTCGTATTAGCGAGTGCTTCTACGCAAAGATATTCTTGAGACGGTGCTTCTTGAGACCATGAAAGGTGATGCGCCTCATCTACAACCATCAAATCCCAAGTCGCATCTTCAACCTGCTGCTGACGTTTTTCACTTTTGCTTAAGAAGTCGATACTACACAATACTAGCTGTTCACTGTCGAAGGGATTAATACCTTCTTCATCTAAGGCTTCGCAGCGGCTTTCGTCAAAGATAGCAAACGCCAAGTTAACACGGCGCAACATTTCTACTAGCCACTGATGCATAAGCGAATCTGGCACTAAAATTAGAATACGAGATGCTCGTCCAGTTTTTATTTGCTGATGGATAATAAGCGCAGCTTCAATGGTTTTACCCAGCCCCACCTCATCGGCAAGCAGCACTCGCGGCGCATGACGGCTACCCACTTCAGAAGCAATATGTAATTGGTGTGGAATAAGTGAAATACGCGCGCCAGCTACGCCAATTGTATTCGAACGCTGATAGTCATACTGATAGCGTAAGGCGCTTTCTCGTAAATCAAACCATTTGGGGTGGTCTAGTTGTTGACTAAATAAGCGCTTTTCAGGTTGGTTAAGGCGAATATGATGGTCGAGCATAGTTTCAGGAAGTCGAGACTGAGCCTTGGTGTCTTCTCGTAAGCCGTGATAAATGAATACCCCTTGGCTCTCTTCCTTTTCAGTTACTGTCATTTCCCAGCCGTCTTGGCTCTTAACGGTATCGCCAATATCAAATATGAGTCTTGTTAAAGGCGCTTCTTGTTTGGTATACATGCGCGCTTCGCCAGTTGCTGGGTACAAAACTTCAACTGAACGAAAATCAACACCAATAATGGCGCCTAATCCCAATTCGGTTTCCGTGTTGCTTAACCAACGCTGACCAATAGAAAATTGACTGTCTGAACTCATAAATCACCAACCTTTTTTGCGGGGGCGGTATTGTACGCATTGCGTTGTGATAAGTCATTAATACTAGGGTGTGTTGATCACTGCTGCACGAAATTTTCGGTAAATGAAGAAAATATCGCGCAATTTTGAGTCATTCTTTTAAAAATGCGAGAAGCCCGCGTTCATAGCGGCTTAAGTATTTCGTTTTTCTAGGTAAAGAGAGAGACTGTCGCCATGCCCTTTGAGTTTCCTCATCTTTTTTACATAAATCAATTAGCGCAGGGTGAACATAAGATTTACGGGCGATAGAGGGCGTGTTGCCTAGTTGCTTAGCGACGCTATCGAGCATAGCCGTTAACGTAAGGTTTCCCCTAGCTTTCGCGAGTTGCTCAAATGCAATTGTGCTTGCTCGCCACGTTCTAAAGTGTTTGGCGCTAAACTCTTCTCCCATAATGCGCTGAATATAGTTATTCACTTCACTGGAGGAAACATTGGTTCGCTCGCCATTACTGATGTATTGGAAAAGGTGCTGACCGGGAAGGTCTTGAAGCGCTTTAATCACTTGGCTTAGCACTCTATCCGTTATATTTACCTCTCGCTCCTTACCCGATTTTGCACGATACCTAAGCTGGATATTTTTACCAGTAAGCTTGGCGTGACGGTTTCGCAACGTAGTGGCGCCAAAACTCTTATTGAGTTTTACATTGCGTTCATTGCCAACCCTAAGCGCACCTAAGTCCATGAGCCTGACAATTGCCGCTACTGTGCGCTCAACGGTAAGTTCATCTCCCTGCAGATCAGATATCAGGCGAGCTCTTAACAAGGGAAGCTTATTACCAAATACCGCGCAAGCCTCGTATTTTTTCTCTTCTTGTTGTGCTCTAAACTCTGGGTGATAACGGTATTGTTTACGGCCTTTACTGTCGATGCCTGTGGCAAGAATGTGGCCGTTTTCCTCTGGGCAAAACCAAGCGTCTTTATAAGCGGGAGGTAGCGCCAATGCGTTTAATCGATGGATAATCTTGTCATCTGTTATTCTGTTGCCAACCGGATCGAAATAAAGCCACATATCGTTTTTACGCTTCCTAGTAATGCCGGGTAAGTTATCGTCAACATAAATCAATTCCATTTCAAGTTCACATCCTGTCCTGCTTACGGGCTGAGGCGGGCTGATTATCACCAGTTAACGCTATTCGTTTTTTATCTGGATGTTTTCCCACTGCGCTTTTGCTATAACGCTTGTTCAGCACAGTTTCTGTAAGCCAATTTTTTGTTCAATTACGTGTGTGTTGAAACGTTTACCGGCACTGTAAAGATTAAAAATGCACATTTATTTTTCTATATCGCCAATTCTTACAAGGGCTCATATCGAAACTAAATGGAGAAAAAAATATAAAAACAGTGCGAATTCTCGATTTCTAGATTATGGTGGAATTAAGCGTTTGCACGATTTTGTTCTAGCCGTGCTAAAACGCGCGAGGCAGTTTATTTTTGACTGCTTCTCAGTCGACGCGATTAGGGGGATGGTCCTGTTTCGAACGACATCCTTCTAGTGGTGGAACTGTAGCTTGCTGGCCATGGTTTTCATTGGCTGGCTTGGCCATATTTTACGGAGTAAAGGATGCCAAGAAAAAACGCCACCGATACAAAAATATACGTCCTCGATACCAACATTTTGCTTCACGAACCTCATGCTTTTCTCTCTTTTAAAGAACACGACGTTGTCATTCCAATGACGGTGCTAGAGGAACTCGATTATATTAAAGACAGCAAAAAAGACGTTGCTCGCGACGCTCGAGTGTCAATTCGCTCCATGGAAGACCTTCTTCACGATGCCACACCAGAAGAGATGCTGGCAGGCGTATCAATGGAAGGATTAGGCGCAGGAGATACAGCCCCTTCTGGGAAGTTATCTATTTTTGCTGACTTAAATATGGTTGAAGCGCAGCAGGTTTTTACCAGCAATGAAAACGACAATCGTATTATCAATGTTGCGCTACATATTCAAAAAACCTTCGCTCCTCAAAAGGTAGTGCTGGTTACAAAAGATTTGAATATGCGTTTAAAAGCGAAGGGCGCTGGCCTTGCTCATGTCGAAGACTACCGTACCGATCAGCTAATCACCGATATTAAATATTTATCCCGAGGGTTTCATACCTTCGAGGGCAACTTTTGGGATAATGTGAAAAGTGTGGATAGCCGCACAGAGGGCCGAGACACCATACATACGGTGCCCAAGTCTATACTGCCCGAGGCCTACATTAATGAGTTCTTGCTTGATGACAGCAAAGAGTTTGCCGGACTTGTTGAAGAGATATCTGGCGACAATATAGAAGTGCTCGATTTAGGTTACGAGCGACTTATGAGCCGACATGCGTGGGGAATTACTCCTAAAAATATCGGTCAGGGTATGGCATTACACGCCTTGTTAGACCCTCATATTGATATGGTTATTCTTACCGGCCCTGCTGGAAGTGGTAAAACCCTGTTAGCGTTGGCTGCCGCTCTTGAAATGGTGGTAGAGCGCAACATGTACGACAAGATAATTGTAACCCGCAGCACGCCAGAAATTGCGGAATCTATTGGTTTTTTACCCGGTACGGAGGAAGAAAAAATGCTGCCCTGGCTGGCGGCTATCACTGATTCCTTGGAAGTGCTCCACAAACATGATGAGAATACCAAAGGGTCGATGAATTACATTATGGAAAAAGCGAACATTCAGTATAAATCGGTGAATTTTATGCGTGGTCGCAGTATTCAAAACGCCATCGTTATTCTCGATGAATCGCAAAACTTAACGGCATCTCAGCTGAAAACTATAATTACCCGCTGTGGCGAAGGTACCAAACTTATCGTAGGGGGCAACTTAGCGCAGATAGACAGCAACTATCTTAGTGCCGTTACTTCGGGGTTAACGTATTTGGTTGAGAAGTTTAAAGACTTCTCAGGCAGTGCCACTATCAACTTAGATGGCGTGGTAAGAAGTCGTCTAGCAAGCTTCGCCGAGGAGAATTTATAAGTTCTCTCGACCGATAGCGTTAAGTATTTCCCTCAATGGTCGCTATTTAGGTGACCATTGCGGGCTTTCTTTATTTTACCAGCTCAATTTGAAACCTTCCCGTATCAATAAATTGCTTTGTACTCTCTGATACCTGACCAAAGGGGATTTGCGCAGGGCCAGTGGGGTCGTAAAGCACGTATTTCTTACCTTCAAACTCAATAGTTTCATCGTCGACCATAGGCGTTAGAGCCACGCCTAAAAGCGCGTGATTGGGGAGGAAAACAATGATCATATTTGTGGTTGGTAAAAACGCTCTCACCATAGAAGATGCCAAAACGGCTTTACTATCGCAGTCACCACTGTTTTGAAGCAATAAACCTATCGGCGGAACAAACCCGGAACCGTTGCTTGCAACTCTGTCTTCCATGGCATTGTAGGGGATACTTTGGATCCAACTTAGCAGCAGGGCAAAGTAGTCTCGCGAATTAGATTGAGGGGCTAATTTTTCATAAAACGCCTGAGATACTGGCACCATAGGCTTAACCGACTCATTTATATAACGAAGGTGATCGGGTTTTACCGCGCGCTGATTAAAGATTGTGGAGAAGCGAGTGTAGTAATGTTCATCTAAATAGGTGTTAAATGCAGTTTGCTGCACAGTTTGAAGGTTCTCTAGCACCTCGGCAGCCTTTTCCTCGCTTGGTGACGTGACCTTAATATCAATACCGTCCTGCTGACGTTTAAGACTTACTTTGGCCTCTTTAGGGTTAAGCTTTTGAGATTCTTTTAATAGCGCCACCATGACATAGCGCTGGGCTATTTTAGGTTTGTAATTCGGTTGAAGCGTGGGGTTTTGTTTAATTGTCTCTCGTGGCAACTCAAAACTCACCGAATGAACCACTTGCTTGCTATCTGTCCATTGGTAGTTGAATGTAACGCTATCGCCGTTATTGGAAGTGGCAAAGTTGAGTTGTTCTGCACTAACCTTAACATTGATGCACAAGCTTGTTGCCACTGCTATTACCAATGCAGCCAATGATGTCACAAGCCCTCGTAATAGTTTAACGGCGGTGCGTTCGCGCATAGTGGTTTACCAACATTTTTCTATACAAAGCCAATTTAGCGAGCGGGAAAGCTCTCTTCCCTGCCATTTGAGTATGTTCTTTGTATAAAAATATTCAAGGTAGAATTTAGCTTAGCTACTGTTGAAACCAGTTTAACTCATTATGCAAACTAACAACGGTACCAACTATCACCAAGGTGGGCGGCTTAAGCTGCGCCTTTTCTTGCTTCTCGCATATATCGGATAGTGTACCGATAAGTACTCTCTGAGCATCTGTGGTAGCTTGCTGTACTAGTGCAATGGGTGTAGTTTCTGGTAAGCCGTGCTGAATGAGCTTTTCGCAGATTACCGGCAGACCAGTAAGCCCCATGTAAAAAACAGCCGTTTGATTTTGGTGCGCTAATGCGGACCAATTTAAATCGATGGTACCGTTTCGCAAGTGACCTGTAGCAAACACTACCGATTGAGCGTGGTCGCGGTGAGTAAGCGGTATTCCCGCATAGCTTGATGCGCCACTGGCGGCGGTAATGCCAGGTACCACCTGAAATTCAATACCGTGCTGAATAAGAGTTTGAATTTCTTCGCCGCCTCGTCCAAAAATAAACGGGTCTCCGCCTTTTAACCTTACAACGCGATTTCCTTTTTTCGCTTCATCAACCATGAGCTGATTAATATCATCTTGAGGCAGTGTGTGGTTACTCATGGCTTTACCCACATAAATCTTTTCGGCATCCCGTCGCACTAATTCTAAAATTTGAGGGGAGACCAAGCGGTCGTAAACAACCACGTCGGCTTTTTGCATTAAGCGCAATGCGCGAAAGGTGAGTAGATCTGGATCGCCTGGACCTGCACCCACAAGATACACTTGCCCTGTGACTTCTTTGTTTTCTGCCGCCGCTTGGAGGGCTATGTCGAAAGCTTTGTCTGCTTTCTCGTCTTGCCCTTTTTCAACCATCTCAGCAATGTCACCGTCGAGTACATCTTCCCAGAAGTAGCGTCTGGCAGTCACACCGTCGAGTGCCTGTTTTACTTTATCTCTAAACTTCTCAGAGAATGCGCCAAGCCTGCTGAGGTTGGCAGGCAGTACGGTTTCTAGCTTCTGACGTAAATAGCGGAGCAATACAGGGGCCACGCCACCGCTGCTCATAGCAATAATAATAGGGGAACGATCGACAATAGAAGGCGTAATAAATTGGCACAACGGCGTATTGTCCACAACGTTAACCAACACTTTTTGGGCGCGGCCTAAATCGTGAATATATTGGTTAACTTCAGGTTTGTCGGTAGCAATAAACACCATGTCTTTATGTGCTAAATCGCTATCGATAAATTCTCTTTCGATAAGAGTAACTTTATCGTTTTTCGCCAACGCTTTTACCGTATCACACACCCAAGGGGCCACCACGGTAATGGTGGCGGGGGTCTTCATAATAAGCTCGAGCTTTCGAGCCCCCACTTCACCTGCACCTACAATAAGGCAGTTAAGCGAGCGAGCGTCTAAAAATAAGGGAAAGTAATCCATAGGGAGCACATAAAAAAAAAGAACTGACGCTATTTTGCGCCAATTCTTCTTTTTTAGAAACAACGAAAACAGCCTTCATATTACATATTGATATATAAAGGCGTTTACAGTTGTTTTTTAGTTCTTACGCTTACGGTTATCACGATTACCGCGATCTTCTCGAGGTGCTCGATTTGGTCTTTCACCGCGATTTTCACGTTTTGGTGGTGGTGTATCCGACCATTCACGCAGATTTAAGCGCTGACCTGCAACACGAGTTGCTTGAAGCGTAGAGTGAGTTTCCTTCGGCATACCCTCAGGCAAATCTACCGTGCTGAAGTTATCATAAATCTCGATAGCACCAATGTTCTTCGAGTTAATGTTAGCTTCGTTTGCAATGGCGCCAACGATGTTACCCGGCTTAGCACCGTGCACATGGCCAACTTCAATGCGAAAACGCTGCATACCTTCGTCTGGCTTGCGATTGCCACGAGGCGCTCTTGGCTTTCTATCTCTGCTCTCACGGCCACCACGCTCATTGCGCTCACGACTATCGCGAGGCGGCTTGCTGTTAAGGTCTGGACGATCGCCTTCTTTAAGCATCAATGGCTCATCGCCTTGAGCAATTTTGATCATTGCTGCAAGAAGTACTTCTGGAGAAGCTTCATTCTCGTCTTTGATCATTTCGACAATTGGCATCAAAGATTCAATACTATCGTCTTGCGTTGCTTCCATTACCGACTGCTTAAAGCGCGTCAAACGGGTCTGGTTTATTTCGCTAATTGAAGGAATAGGCATCACTTCAATAGGCTGCTTAGTTGTTTTCTCAATTGAGAATAACAAACGCTTTTCGCGGTGAGAAATAAACAGTATTGCATCACCCTGACGACCGGCACGGCCTGTACGACCAATACGGTGAACATACGATTCACTGTCATAGGGTATGTCGTAGTTGATAACGTGACTCACACGCTCAACGTCAAGACCACGAGCAACAACATCTGTTGCTACTAAAATGTCGATATTACCTTGCTTAAGCTTATCAACCGTGCGCTCACGGGCAGATTGTGGAATATCACCATTTAGCGGTTCTACATCAAATCCGCGTGCTGAAAGCTTGTCTGCTAGTTCTACCGTTGCCGTTTTGGTTCTAACGAAAATGATCATGCCGTCGAATTTTTCGACTTCCATAATACGCGTTAGTGCCTCAAGTTTGTGATGAGGCGCAATTTGGCAGTAGCGCTGGCGAATGGTGCTGGCAGTACTTACCTTAGACGCAATTTTTACGTGCTTAGGATCGTTAAGATAACGCTGTGTTATCTTCTTAATTGGACCAGGCATTGTTGCTGAGAATAACGCCGTCTGACGTTTAGCAGGTGCGTGGCTTAGAATAAGCTCTACATCATCAATAAAGCCCATACGAAGCATTTCATCAGCTTCGTCAAGCACAAGAAATTTAAGTTCGCTTAAATCTAATGTCTTGCGCTTAATATGGTCAATGATACGACCTGGTGTACCTACCACAACCTGAACGCCGCGTTTTAGCTGACGAATTTGGTTATCGTAAGATTGACCGCCATATACTGGAAGTACTTTAATTTTTTGACTAAAGCTCGCATAAACCTGAAATGCCTCTGCAACCTGAATCGCTAATTCACGAGTTGGGGCTAATACCAGTAATTGCGGCTTACGTTGTTCAGGATCGATATTTGCCAACATGGGCAGGGCAAACGCAGCGGTTTTTCCTGTCCCTGTCTGTGCCTGACCGAGTAAATCGTGACCTTCAAGCAAAAGTGGAATACTCTCAGCTTGGATAGGTGACGGTTTCTCGTAGCCAACTTTTTCAAGGGCTTGTAAGATAGGTTCTGGTAAATTTAGGTCTTTAAATGTCATGTCGACAGTTGTTGTCATTAAGGGTCCTGATGTTAAAAGTAAGGAGGGTGCGGCATACGTGAGTAACGCCTAAAAACGTTGAAGTGTGCCTGCAGTATTGCTAAAAAACGTATTATATTCGAATAATGGGCAGGTTGCCATGAAATTGCACAATAATGCTGAAATAATAACCAGTTTTTGGAAGTGGCTTACACTTAGTAGCTAAATAGAAGCCAAAATTTTCGAGACAGAGCAGGGAATTACAATGAGTAAGAACAATTCAAATAAAATCTTTAAACGCTCTACGGTGGCAGTATTGCTACTGACAGCTCTTTTGTCTGGGTGCAGCGAAAAATCTATGGAAAGTCATTTAGCCGACGCCCGTAATTATGTCTCAGAGCAGCAGCCCGACGCAGCAGTAGTTGAATATAAGAACGCAATACAGAAATCTCCAAATGCCCCAGAGCCTAGATTCGAGCTTGGAAAGCTGTATTTAGAAACAAACAATTTTGTTGCGGCAGAAAAAGAATTGAATAAGGCGCTGGAGTTAGGCTATGCCGCAGGTGAAGTTATTCCTCTTCTATCAAAAGCCTACCAGCAGTCGGGAGCCGAAAACGCGCTGTCTGAAGTGGATTATCGCGCTCAGGGAATGACAGCGGTTGAATCGGCAGAGGTGGGCTTTTATAAACTGCAGGCGCTCATGCAGTTAGATAAGCGCGAAGAAGCAGAAGCACTTATTGCCGACTTAACCACACTTGACACCAGCTCGGTGTATAAAGGCTTAATCGACAGCTATGTGTTTGTTTTAAACAACGATGCAGAAGCTGCCATTGCGGCAACAGAAGCACTGCGAGAGCAAGCTCCAACCAATAAAGATGTTTTGCAGCAGCTTGCCAAACTGTATTTACAAAACGGTACGCCTGAGAAGGCCGCGGTAGTTTATGGGGACTATATAAAAAGTTATCCAAACGATACGGCAAGCAAGTTTGCTTATGCCGCATTACTGATTGAACTGCGAGCCCTTGACACCGCCGAACCTATTGTAGAGGAGCTGTTGGCGCTTAATGATACACACCCATTGCTAAACACGTTCAAGGGAATTATTGAGTCTGCCAAAGGCAATTATGCCGAGGCGCTAGAGCGATTAGAAATTGCGGTACAAAATGGCAGAAGTGACCAAGTTGTTCGTTTAATTGCGGGGTTTAGTGCCTATCAAATACAAGATTTTGAGTCGGCTCAACGTCATCTCACTATGATTGCGTCTAGTTTACCCGATAATCATCCAGGCCTTCGTATGCTGGCAGACAGCATGCTGCAACTCGGTGAAAACGATAACGCACTCGAGATCTTAGAGCGGGTGGAAGGTGAAGCGGCATCCGATGCGGCTCTGTTTTCAAAGGCAAGCTATCAATTGCTAATAGACGGCAACGTCGTGGGCGCTAAGCAAATGGTCGAGCGTTCAGAAGAAATCAGTACGTCTGCCGAGGATCTTGCGCGTTTAGGCGTACTTCAGCTGTCGCTTAACGATGTAGCTGGGCTGGTGAATTTAGAAGAGGCAGTAAATCAAGCGCCTGAATCGGCAACCACGCAAAGCACCCTAGTTCGTGCCTATATTGCAACTAACCAGCTCGATAAAGCCAAAGATGCCTCTAGTAATTGGCTTGAGCAGTCTCCTAACGATGCTACACCTCTTGTTTACTTAGGTGCCATTGCTACAGCGCAGGGCGAGTTTGATAAAGCGGCCGCTTATTTTGACGACGCCAGTACTCGTGAAGGTGCAGAGAATGAGCTCGTTTATGCCCGTACGCAGCTGCTTATTGCACAAGATGACAACGAGTCTGCTACTGCGTTTATACGCGCCTTTATCGATGAAAATCCAAACGATATTAGAGCACTTACTATGTGGTATGCGCTTGCTGCACAAAACGATGCAGTGGCACCGGTGGTAAGTCACGTTGAAGCGCAGCTAGATAGTGCTCCAGATGCCATCGAAATGCGCTTGTTATTGGCTAGGCTATATGCCTTTGACAACGCCATTGATAAAACGGTAGCGCTGCTGGCTGACGTTGAAGGGGATAAAGAAACGCCTATGGCGTTTTGGAATATTAAAGGTCAGGCACTGATTGCAGCTAACAACGTGAAAAATGCAGAAACCTTTTTTGATCGCTGGTTGTCATTCTATCCACAAGACAAAAGTGCGGTGTTAGGCAAGCTGCTTATTCTCGACTCGCAAAAGCAGTTTACCCAAGGCGTGGCGCTAACAAGCAGAGTATTAGACAAGCGTCCAGATGCGCAAATTAGTCTATTGAAAGCCTACTTTCATAGCCGCATTGGTCAAAGCAAGCCAGCGTGGAGCATTATTAATAACAGCGCAGATAGCGTAAAAGAGCTGCCGTTTGTACGCGGCATTATTGCGCGCTTACACCTTATTGATAATGCACCTGCTGAAGCGGTAGAGCATGCAGAGGCAGCATATGATGCTACGCCTAACTCAGACAACGCGCTGCTGCTGGTAGCAGCGTATGAAATGTCGGGTAAGGCCGAGCAGGCATTTAAGTTTCTAGAAAAACATGTAGCTGAAAACAGTAAAGACGTATCGAGCAGTATGCTGTTAGCCGAGCGCCAGATTCGCCAAGATAGAGCGGCGGCACTAGCAACGTATGAAGCCATTTTGACGCAAACGCCGGATAACTTTGTCGCCCTGAATAACTTGGCGTATTTAGCTTTCGAAGATAATAACTTAGTACAGGCCGAAACGTTAGCTAAACGAGCTGTAGCCTTACGTAGCGATAATGCCGATGCCGTAGATACGTTGGCACAAATTTATATAGCAAAAGGCGATAATGAAGCAGCCCTTTCGTTATATGAAGAAATAGCCACCCGCGATATTCCTAATGAAGAGGTGTATCTGAACCATGTGGAGCTTCTTGTGGAGCTGGATAAAACGGCCTTAGCTAAGCGCAGATTGCAAGCGCGTGAGTTCACTCGTGACGACTTAAAGCAAAAAGCAGCTGAGCTGAGAAAAGCGCTTGGTATTGCCAGTAATGGCTAATATGGGTAGAAAAGTATAAGCACTGCTATTTCTGTAACGCGTAAAAAGCCACTTCAGTTGAAGTGGCTTTTTATTTTTAACCGAATCATTAGCGAATAATGGCTATTATTCCGAGCGATTTAACCGCGCTTTTATATCATTAAGTTCGGCCATTACATCTCTTAGTGTTGGTTCTACATTGCCCTGAGCTTTTAGCTCGGCGAGCAGCTCTGCTTGTTTTTCTGCCCGTGCTTTTTCGTTCTCACGCTCCATTACGTTTACTACGATACCAATGACCATGTTAAGAAATGCGAACGCGGTAAAGAAGATAAATGTAAGATAGTATATCCAGCTTAGCGGGTATTCCTCTTGCGTTTCGTACATCACATCAGTCCAATCTTCAAACGTCATTACTCTAAACAACGTGAGCATGGATATCGTAATATCACCCCATAAAACAGGGTTAATGTTTTCAAATAACGTACTGCCAACAGCTGCGTAAATATAAAAAATGATAAACATAAGCAGCATAACGTAGCCAAGCTGAGGTAGCGCTTTTACCAGTGACACCAGCAAAATGCGCAGCTCTGGAATGATGGATATCATCCTAAGTACCCTAAACACCCTGACTAAACGTGCAATAAGTGCAAGCTCTGCGTCATCAGCGGGAATAAGACTTATCACCACAATCAGCGTATCGAACCAATTCCAAAAGCTTTTAAAAAAGTGCAGTTTTCGCTTTTCTGCCAGAAAGCGAATAGATATTTCGGTAAGAAAGAAAGCGCTAATAAACCAGTCTAGAAACACCGTAAGCGAGACCATACCGTTGGGTAATTCATAAGTTTTTGCGCCAACGAGCAGCGCAGAAACCACAATGACGCTTACCACAAATATCTCAAACCATTTATTGGCTCGAATGCGTTCAAATTTATTCTGTAGTGCAGAAGCTTGCATCTTTTTAAATCACTCTATATCGAACAATGATTAAGGATGTTCAGGTTGGGTACTAGCACAGCTGCTTAATAGCACGACTAATTAGGCTGCAGCTGAAGCGGCAGTATGATGGATGATGAGATAGGTGCTATGCAAGCAAAATCAACCTGCCACATAGTATTTGAGGAGACATTAGGGGCATTAAAAAGGGCAGCAAAAAATGCTGCCCTTTAGGTTCTGCTCGTTACAGCATTAGCTATATTAGCTATCTGATGACATATCCACCGGCTTTAGGCCGCGATTAATCATTTCAACGTCTTCTGCTGTTAGGGTTCCTGCTGCTTGCTTAAGTGTAATGACCGACTGCACGAAGTCGTATCGTGCACCAGCAAGGTTACGCTGTGCATCAAACAGGTTGCGGGTGCTATCAAGTACATCAACCACAGTACGTGTACCTACATCAAACCCAGCTTCTGTAGCTTTTAATGCGCTATCTGCTGAAACAACAGACTGCTCTAAGGCACGAATAGTAGATATGGCTGCTTTCACATTGTTGAATGAACTGCGCACCGACTGCACGGTTTGACGGTAAGTCTGCTCTGTCGCTTGACTCGCTGCAACGTAGTTAAATTTAGCTTGGTCTGTTTGAGAGGTCACTCGTGAGCCTTGGTAAATAGGTACGTTAAGCGACACATTGATAGATTGGCTGTTTAAGTATGGCGTTTCAAACTGCAGTACCGGGTTTTCAATCTCATCTTTACTTCTTGTGGCGTTCGCTGATAGCGAGAGCGTTGGAAGGTGCCCTGAGCGCGCAATAGAAATGTCTTCTTTTGCAATATCCATAGCGAAGCGATTTACAAGCAACGCAAGGTTTTTCTCTTCAGCAGTTTCTAACCAAGTAGTCACGTCTGCCGGCGTTGGCATGGAGGCAGAAAAACTCTCTGTATTCAGGCCAAACAGCTTGTCGTGGTATTTACCAGTAATAACGCGAAGAGCTTCTAGGGCAAATTCAAGCTCGTTTTTAGCCTGAATTTCTTGTGCCACTGTGCGATCGAAATTAGCTTGCGCCTCGTGTACGTCAGTAATGGCGGTAAGCCCTACTTCAAAACGCTGACGAGTTTGTTCTAACTGACGTTCAATAGCGCGTTTTTCAGCACCAACAAATTCAACATTATCTCTGGCGCGAAGCACGTCAAAATAAGCGGTGACTGTGCGTACAATAACGTCTTGAATACTGGAGGCAAGCTGTGCATCACTTTGTTCCGCTACTTTTTCAGCGCGGTTTAAGCCAAGCCAGTTGGCGTGGTCGTAAAGCGACATCGACATTTGTAGACCATAGCTATAGCTATCCACGTCGGTTTCAAATACAACAATTTGTAGATTGTCTGCATCAGAACCCAATGTTTGCGCACGCTCAGAGGTAGATGTACTGTACTGTACCGAGCCTGAAATTTGAGGAAGAAGATTAGCTCTGCTAATGCTTATTCCTTCGAACGCTGCATTGCGTTGCGCTTTCGCTTGGTTCACCAGCGGGTCGTTGGCGAGTGCTTGTTGATAAACCTGCATTAGGTCATCTGCGATCGCGCCCGTGGTTATCGACATGCCGACTACCAGCGATAGAAGTGTTCGTTTCATGCTTACGTTTTCCTGTAGTGTTCGAGTTGTGTCGGCTCACCCTATCTACTGTAATCGATAGTGCCGACTAGTTAAAACCAAGTGTATGAAAATTCAACCACAAACCAAAAGTCCAAACTCGTAACAGTATTGCTTTAACTGTAACAGAATATGTGATCTACCCACGCTCATTATTTTTATATAAACGACTTGTAACCTGAGTTTTCTGTTATTTAAACATTTAAATTGTCGCGTTTTTCACGCGTATACATGTGTGGTATGCAAATGTAGACTACATGATAAATCTATTTGAACCATAAGTGTCAGCAAATGAGCAAGGAAATCCTTTCGTTTACCTCAAATGACGTTGAAATTACCGAAGTTAGCCCTGTTTACCGCGGTTTTTTCACCATGAATCGATACATTTTCCGTCATAAATGCTTTAACGGTGAATGGAGTGACTCGGTTAGTCGCGAAATATTTGAGCGCGGCCATGCCGTTGGTGTATTGCCTTACGACCCAATAACGCAAGAGTTTGTGCTTATTGAGCAAGTGAGAATTGGGGCATTACCCACATCTTCAAGCCCTTGGTTAATAGAAATTATTGCTGGCATGATTGACGAAGGCGAAACCGAAGAAAATGTTTGCCACCGAGAATCCATGGAAGAAGCAGGCATTGAGCTAGAACAGCTGACAAAAGCGTTAAGTTATCTGTCGAGCCCAGGCGGTACAACAGAAAGATTACATATTTTTATAGCGAAGACAGATGCGACTAAGGCGCATGGTATACACGGCTTAGAAACTGAGTCTGAAGATATCAAGGTGCACCGCGTGAAAGAAAATACAGCCCTTGAATGGCTGGAAAATGGTCGCATAGACAACGCAGCGGCCTTAATTGCGCTACAATGGTTTTTTATGCATAAAACTCAACTTTTGGAGCAGTGGAAAACACCGTGACTTATCGTACACCGCGAAAATACATACCTCACTTACCTACCATGCAGGCTGTGTGTGAGGTGAATTATGCGCACCTTTTGCGTATTTTGCCCGATTGCGACACGGAAGATTTAAGCTACCGCTTCTCTATTGGTAAACATTTAGCGTATGAAATAAAAATTGTTGAGTCATCTCGCTACACCAGCTCGTTAAGTATTAAGCAAACCACAAAGGACATGCCGGATTACCTAACCCCGTCAATGACAGTGCGCTTGTACCACGATGCCAGACTGGCTGAAGTGATTAACAGCCAAAATACGGGAGCGCTAGAGCCTTCCTATGAGTATCCGAACCTAAAAATGCGCCAGCGAAACGAGAAACAGATGGTGAATATATTTCTTGCTGAGTGGCTTAACTTCTGTCTACAGCAAACGCCGCGAGTCACATCTGAAGCGTGAAAACGATAATACAGATTAGCGATTGTCACTTGCTAAGAGAAAAAGAGAGAAAAGGATACGCAAATCTGGCGCCTTATTACTCTTTAGAGCAGGTGCTTATCTCACTGGATACACATGCTGATTGTATGCTTATCACCGGCGACATTAGTGGTGATGATTCGCAGGGCAGCTACGACCATTTTCTACAACTTATGGAAAAGTATGTCGACATTCCTTGGTATGTTATACCTGGGAATCACGATAACAATGCCCACTTCGACTGCACCTTCAAAAACCAAAGGTTAGATGCCAATTCACCACTTGAGCTGGGGGAATGGTGCATTCACGGTCTAGATACAAGACCAAAAGTAAATGCAGTAGGTGCGCAGGGAGAAATAGACTTTGCGCATGTAGAGCAAGTTCACTCTGGCGTTACCCAAAATGCTCATAAGTACCATCTGCTAGCTTTACACCATCATATTTTGCCTTCAAACAGTTGGATGGATAAACATAATTTAGTAAATGCAGAGGACTTTATTCAATGGTTAGAGGATGTGAAGGGTATTGCGAACGTGATACACGGTCATGTGCATTCAAGCTTGCGTCAATGTGTAGGTAAACGTCGCATAAACAGCTACGGCTGTCCGTCTACCTGTTGGCAATGGGAGATGCAGCCAGACTTTGCCGTAAGCAATGAACGGCCGGGTTACCAAGTCATAGAACTTCACGATAATGGTCATGCAGAAGTGACGGTTAAAAGAATAAACTAACAATAGCAATTACAGAGATTCCACATGCACCATCTTTTATATCTTCACGGTTTTCTAAGTTCGCCAACCTCCGTGAAAGCACAGGCAACGAAAAACTATTTTGCCAAGCACCATCCTGAGGTTACTCTGCACATACCTGAACTATCGAATTTCCCCAGTAAAGTAGAGGCCCAGTTAGTAGAACTCATTGAGAACAATCCTGAGTTGCTTGAAGGAGGGCTTAAGGTTATTGGTAGTTCTATGGGGGGGTACTTATCAACATTTCTTATCGAAAAATACTCAGGTAAAGCGGTACTCATTAACCCCGCCGTACGCCCTTACGAGTTGCTGCAACAATTTATTGGCCCCCATGTGAATCCGTATAGTGGTGAGAAATTTAGTATTGGGCTCACGGATATTGATATTATAAAAGCCCTTGATATTGATGCACTCAATAATGACAAAGCGTATAAGGTGCTTCTCCAAACTAATGATGAAACCCTCGACTATCGCTTGGCTGCGGCTAAATATGCGCTAAGTGATTTAGTGATAGAGGAGGGGGGCGATCACAGTTTTGTAGGCTATGAAAATCATTTGCCGGCCATAGCCGAGTTTCTGCTTGATTAAACTGTGTCTGCGGGCGGCAAAAAGGCAATAGCCTATTACGCAGCTATTATTGAAACTGCAGGATTGAATTGGCAGGATTGAATTGCCAGGGTTAAATCGCCCTGATAACATCTTTTTACCTTGCGTTGCAGGAGAACTCTGCGTACGTTTACTCATGTTTCTGGCTTGAATAATAACCATAACTATGTCAAATCAATATAATTCAGACGCTATCGAGGTTCTTAATGGCCTCGACCCAGTAAAACGCCGCCCCGGCATGTACACCGATACCACCCGCCCGAATCACTTGGGGCAAGAGGTTATCGATAATAGTGTGGATGAGGCGCTGGCCGGTCACGCATCGAATATCAAAGTAATACTGCACGAAGACCAGTCGTTAGAAGTCATTGATGATGGCCGTGGAATGCCTGTAGATATTCATCCCGAGGAAGGTATTTCCGGGGTGGAGCTTATATTGTGTAAGCTGCATGCTGGTGGCAAGTTTTCAAATAAGAATTATGCATTTTCCGGTGGTTTACACGGCGTAGGTATTTCCGTGGTTAACGCATTGTCCCACCGTGTGGAAGTCACTATTCGCCGCGACAGCAATGTTTATCAAATTGCCTTTGAAAACGGCGACAAAGTCGAAGATCTCCAAGTTATAGACAGTTGTGGCAAACGCAATACGGGTACCCGTGTTCATTTTTGGCCAGACCCTCAATACTTTGATTCTGCCAAGTTCTCGGTAAGCAGGCTGCTGCATAATTTGCGGGCAAAAGCCGTGCTAAGCCCAGGCTTGCGCATTCGCTTTGACAACAAAATTTCAAAAGAAAGCCAGGAATGGTACTACGAAGATGGTTTGAAAGATTATTTGTATCAAGCGGTAGCAGAATTCGAAACCCTACCGGTAGATACCCCGTTTGTGGGAAGCTTTAGCGGAAATACTGAAGGCGCAGACTGGGCGGTAATGTGGTTGCCTGAGGGCGGTGAGTTGGTTACGGAAAGCTATGTAAACCTCATTCCCACAGCTCAGGGCGGTACGCACGTAAATGGTATGCGCCAAGGCCTGTTAGAGTCTATGCGTGAATTTTGTGAGTTTAGAAACTTAATGCCTCGAGGCGTTAAACTTTCTCCCGACGATATTTGGGATAGGTGTGCCTACATTCTATCTACCAAAATGCAGGACCCACAATTCGCTGGTCAAACTAAAGAGCGTTTGTCCTCTCGTCAGTCGAGTGCGTTTGTATCAGGCGTGGTAAAAGACGCTTTCAGTCTATGGTTGAATCAGCATACTGAAATAGCAGAAGCACTGGCCGAAATGTGCATTAACAATGCTCAGCGCCGACTGCGTCAAACCAAAAAAGTTGCCCGTAAAAAAGTAACGCAGGGCCCGGCTTTGCCCGGAAAGCTCACCGACTGCTCCTCGCAAGATATTAGCTATTCAGAGCTGTTCTTGGTGGAAGGTGACTCGGCGGGTGGCTCGGCTAAACAAGCTAGAGACAGAGAGTTTCAAGCTATTATGCCCCTTAGAGGTAAAATTCTTAACAGCTGGGAAGTAGACTCTTCTCAAGTTCTGGCCTCACAGGAAATCCACGATATCTCGGTAGCATTAGGCATTGATCCAGATTCTACCGATTTGTCAGGTTTGCGATATGGCAAAATTTGTATTCTCGCCGATGCTGACTCGGATGGCTTGCACATTGCTACCCTATTGTGTGCTTTGTTTGTTCGCCACTTTAGAACCCTAGTTAACGAAGGCCATGTATATGTGGCAATGCCACCACTATTTAGAATAGATGTTGGCAAAGAAGTATTTTATGCGTTAGATGAAAGTGAAAAGCAGGGCATTCTTGACCGCATAGAGGCAGAGAAAAAACGGGGTAAGGTGAACGTGCAGCGCTTTAAAGGCCTCGGTGAAATGAATCCTCTACAGCTTCGTGAAACCACCATGGATCCAAATACTCGCCGTTTGGTTCAGCTAACCATTGAAGATGCTGAAGATATGATGGAGTTAATGGATATGCTGCTGGCTAAAAAGCGTTCTGGCGACCGCAAAACCTGGCTAGAGAGTAAAGGGAATATGGCAGAGGTTGTGCTTTAAACAGGCGCAGCCCATTCAAGCCACAAAAAGAAAAACAAAGAGAAAACATTTTTTTAAAAAATTTAATTCTTTGCATCTAGTTTAACGTCTCATGCGTTTGGCTTTTTGAACAGGACGTAAGTTGTATCGCGTCACTACTATCAAAAAGAAAACGGAGACGATGATGGATTTATCAAAAACATCACAACGCAACATCAAGTTATCACTACTAGCAACAGCAATTGTTTTTTCTCTTTCAGCCTGTAATGGTGACGATGGTGTTGACGGTGTAAATGGCGTAGACGGAGCTGACGGCGCAGACGGACAAGTCGGTGCACCAGGACAAGACGGAAGCCCAGGTTTTCCTTCCGCTACTTTTTTAGTAGCCAACAACGGCGATAGCAATCGCAACACGGTATCGGTGGTCGACCAAAACGCCAACGTTCTCGATACCTTATCTACCGGTGCTAATGAAGGACTGGTACTAAGCCAGAGCAATACCTTTATTCAAGCTGGCGATAGTGACTTACCTCTTATTCGTTCATTTTGTTCTTTTTCAGCTAACGATGACTACGATGCCAATTTTGGTCACGATATTACCGGGTCAGCTTCGGGATTAGTTAATCCTAAAGGAATTGTATTTGCCGAAGAAGCCGGTCTTATCATGGCAGCTGATTTCAACGGTCAGCGAGTAACAGTATTTGGTGGGCAAGCGGCGGGCAATGTAGCGCCCATTGCCGAATTGGTTACCTCTGCGCCACCTTGGGATCTTGCTTTTGATGAAGCGGCAGACAGACTTTTTGTGGCTTTGACCGACGGTACTGTAGCGGTATACGACGATGTAACTGCCTCTGACTTTGCGCCTACGGTAACCCGTGTCATTACTCCATCGGACGCTGATGGCAATCAGATTTCTGTAAACCTTCACGGTATCGTGTACGAACCAATGTCGAACCGTTTAGTGCTTTCAGACGTTGGCGATGCAAGTATTGCCGACGATGGACAACTTTTCGTTATTGAAAATGCCGCCGCGGCTTCTGGTGCGGTCGAACCTACTCGTGTGGTAGCTGGCGCCAGCACACAGCTTGGCAATCCGGTTGATATAACCCTATCTGGTTCAGACCTTCGCGTTGCAGAAAAGTCGAATGACGCTATCCTTGTATTCTCAAACATCTTTAACGGTGATAGTGGAGACATAGCGCCCACGTTATCAACACCGTCCATTAAGCCTGAGTCTATTGCAGAGGTGCAGGAGATAACTTCACGGGTAGATTCTTCTGATGATGGTATTACAACTATGCCTATTGCGGGGCTGTCTGTATCGAGTAACCCAAGCACAGCAGGAGATAGCACAGGTGCAGTGACTCAGTTTAGTGCGCTGCTTTCAAGTCAGCTAAAAAGCTTCGATAGTGGGATGAGTATTGAAAGTGCTGCCTATACTGCTTTCGGCGATGGCGTTATCACATTTGATAATCCAGATACGTCAACAGGTGGCCTGTTAGTGGTGAATAGACTGTCGTCATCTCGCGATGGTATGACTTATAGCGACAGTTATGACCACATGATTGTAGGTGCTGATACAGGCTTAATAGCGCCAAAGGGATTAGATATATCAACTGATGACGGCTTGGTATTTGTGGCTGATGTTAATGAAAATACACCGGCAGTTAGAGTGTTCTCTCCATGTGCGTCGGGTAATGTGGCGCCGCTGTTAACGCTTGAAGCGGCAAACGGTGCTCGTCCTTGGGATGTCGACTACGACCCAGCAACAGATAGCGCATATATGGCATTAACCAATGGTACGGTTGCTGTATTTGAAGAAGTGGTAAGGCGCCTAGATAGCGGCGAGTCTGTTATCACTGGTGAAGATCGTTTAATCGTTCCTACTAGCGGAGGCGTAGCATTTGCTGCACCAACAAATCTGCACGGTATCGATTACGATAGTCAAAGCGACAGCCTGGTGGTATCGGATGTGGGTAGTGCTGCTGATGCTACAGACGGTAAGATTTACGTGATACCTGGTGCTAAAACTGCTCAGGGACAAACAGACGTTACCGTCAATATTGCTGGTCCAGCTTCTCTATTAGGTAACCCTGTTGACCTGATGCTAAGCAATGGGCATGTTTATGTGGCTGAAAAGTCAAATGGCGCGGTGTTGCGTTTTGACAATATTCTGAATGCGAATTCAGGTGATGTGGCACCAGATTACAGTGTGTCATTCACGGCGCCTGAATCGGTATCGGTACTTTCTCTTTACTAATTAGCTATTTATCAAGTGCTATTTATGCACCGTCATTGCTACTTATAGTGAAGACGTTAGTGGGCAAATGAGTCAATGAGATGAGAGGGCTGGCGTAGTTACGTCGGCCTCTTTTTGTGTTTCTGCCTGTTTCGCATTCGCTTGATATTATCAATAAACGTAGACAGCGAAGCCTGTTAAGTAACATAGTGTTTCGAAACAGTGTATTATTTATTTTATTGCGCTATTCTTCACTCGCTTTTGGTTTTTACCCCTTGGAGGTGTTTGTTGAAAAATAAGTGTGTTTAAAACAAACAATGATCAAAACAGAGGTTATTAAGTTTTGGTTCTTCACAAGAAAGCGCTACAAATTTGCGTAATTAAAGAGAGAGAAGCGAGAGCAAAGCGAGACAAATGCGCAAAAACCAGACGCCTAAGTTAGCCATAATAAGCGTTTAAAACTTCAAACATTCGGCGATCTTCAAATCAGTTCATATATCATTACAAATAAAGGTTCATCTCAACACATATGATATTGCGCATCATCAAATGGTTCTCTATCGCGTTAGTTGTAATCGCGTTTTTATCTCTCGTTAGTGCTATCACGCTTACCGCAATGGCCATTCAATCGACTCCTTTAGTCACGAACAGCGCATCGAGCCAGCTTGATGGCGCCGATAGCGTTCAAGTCTTATTAAGTCAGCTTAAACGCGCCTTTTCTCGACGGGAAGAGGGGCACCAAGTTGTGCTAAGTGAAACTCAAGTAGAGAGTCTTGTTGGCGTATTACAGCGGGGGCTTCCCGATTTCAAAGGCCAAGTAAATATCACTTCCACGGGCGGCACGGCAAACCTAACCTATGCGATCAAAGATACTGGTTATTTTTTTAATGTGTCGGCTTTAGTTCTTCCCGGCGACAATTTGCGCATTGAGCACGTTCAAGTTGGCAGTTTGTCAATTCCAGGTCGCTTCTTACTTAACGTAATTGAATATGCAGTAAACAATTATACGAACTCAGAAATTGCCACATTAGCGCTTAGTCGCGTAGAAAAAGTGTCTATGCGACGGGGCGAGCTCACCCTCGATATTGGTCGGTTAGATACCTTCCTTAACGAATTAAACACGGTAGCATCGAACTTATCGGTAGATGAAGAAACCGAGCTTCAAACGCTTACCGCTTATTATTTACGTTACATTTCTGGGCGCGAAATTGCTCTTTCTAATACGCCTGTTTCACTTATCGAATATTTACGTGAGGGAATGGCTCGTGCCCGCGAGCAAAGCAATTCTCCGCAGCAAGCCGTGTTGCATAACAAAGCAGTAATACTTGCCTTGGCAGCCTATGTTGGTCACCACAGGGTAGGAAATTTAGTCGGCGATATTCAGCCTGATAAAGACAAGGCTCTGAGGCCTCGTGCCGGTGCGGTGCTGCACAATCGCAACGACCTTGCTCGTCATTATATTATTTCTGCGGCCTTGGAGCTGCTGTCAGAGCAAAGTATGTCATTTGCTATTGGCGAATTCAAAGAGCTTATGGATAGAGGTATTGGTGGTTCTGGCTATAGCTTTGTTGACCTAGTGGCGGATATGTCTGGTACCGAACTGGCTAAAACAGCGACCACGCTGCATCGCGCAGAAGATGTGCAAAACACGCTAGCCCGAATTCGCTCTGAAGTCGACATTATCCCAGCTATTGATGATATACCGGAAGGGCTTAGCAAGCAGGCGTTCACCGAGCAATACGGTCGTGTAGACAGCCAAGCTTACCTGAATGAAGTTGCAAGGCTTAAGCAGCGGATAGTGGAAATTCCTTTATATAAGCGTTAGTGGCTTAATGAAGTAACATGCTGCTTAGGCCTTTCGTTCACAGGTGGGTAAAGCTTAAGACTTAGTAGCCAGGCTTTGTTGAAACTGGGTTATGGTTAAAAGAGCTAGCTCAATCTTTTTTACCAGCGGAGCAAGAGCTGCTTTGGTTTGCTCCTCGTCCATGTCTTTCATCGCTTGCCAGTCTAAAGCAATTTCTTCAACGTAAGGAACAAAGCGTTTTGCCGAGGTAGAGAAGCCACTATCAGCTGCAAATACAGCTGAAAACTTGCCTTTCTGGTCTCGCTGAAGTTCATCTAGTGCTTTGTCAGCATCTACGGCTTTTCGATAAAGCGTTTGCATGGTCTCTTGAAGTTGTTGATGTACATTGTGCATTTCTTGCATGAGAACGCCTTAAAGTTGTGACCACATAGAGTGTGATTTAAAAATTGGTTAAAGTTTCTGCGCATATGGCCGATAACCTTTGAGGTGGGCAATTTTGCCCATTTTTTTACTTTGCTACAAGCAACAAAGGAAAACGGTATGGAACTACAAGGTGCAAATGCCTCTGCAGCGTCCGGTGCTTCGCTTGAGTTGGCCTCTCTTAAGTTGGCAAAAAGCCAGCAAGAGCAAGAGGGTCAAGCGTCGCTTCAGTTGCTAGAATCAGCTTCTGACGTACCAAAAGCATCTTCTGCAAACCCTGCGTTGGGCGCCAACATCGATACCTTCGCATAGGTTAGGGATGCAAGTGTAAGTCGATAGGCGTTTTGCCGGGTTGTCCCCCAATTTCTCTCACGAGTTTGGGCACTAAGAATCCCGGCAGACGCTTTATCGCTTCTTTCATTATCGCTCTGCCATCATCGTCACTGACAAAAAAGTGACTTGCTCCCTGTACCTTGTCTAATACATGTAGGTAGTAAGGCAGCACGCCAGCTGCAAAAAGCCTCTCACTGAGTGCGCAAATAGCATCCGCACTGTCATTGATGCCTTTCAACAACACTGATTGATTGAGTAAGGTAACTCCTTTTCTTCTTAGCCTATTAAGTGCTTCTTCAAGCTCAAATGATATTTCTTTTTCGTGATTCGCATGAAGCACCAATACCGTTTGCAAGGGTAAGGCGGTAAACCAGTCTTCAAATTCCTGACACAAACGGTTAGGCAATACCACCGGTAGCCGAGTGTGAATACGAAGGCGCTTTACATGGTCAATCGCCGCTATTTCAGAGGCTAGCCACGCTAAATGTTCGTCTTTAGCCATTAATGGATCGCCTCCGGAAAATATAACTTCGTTAATTGAGGAGTCGCTGGCTATATAAGATAAAGCATCTTTCCATTGTGATTTATTGACCGCGTTTTCTGCATAGGGAAAGTGACGTCTAAAACAATATCGACAATTCACAGCGCAACCGGTACGAACCATCAGTAAAACCCTTGAGTCGTATTTATGCAGCAGCCCTTTCCCTGCGGTGTCGTGTTCATCAAGAGGATCTTCACTGTAATCCGGCGACGTTAAAAACTCGTCGCTTAAGGGCATAACTTGCAAAAGCAGAGGGTCGTTAGGGTCTCCTTTTTCCATTAATTCAACAAAATGTTGAGGAACTCGCATGGGAAACAAACGTCTGGCTTTGGCGTGCTGGTGGTATTTTTCTGCATCTAAATTCAAGTGATGAATAAGCTTTAATGGGTCGGTAAAGCTGTTCGATAGATCTTTTTGCCAGTTATGCTCTACAGAAATCGCTTTTTTAGGTATTATTTGTTCCACGAAACTTTTTGTACCTTATGTTTGGACAGAGGAATTATGGCTAATTACAGCACTAACGAGTTCAAAGGCGGCCTGAAAATCATGCTGGATGGCGAACCTTGCAACATTTTAGAAAACGAATATGTAAAGCCTGGTAAAGGGCAAGCGTTCAACCGCGTAAAAATTCGTAAGCTTATTTCAGGTAAAGTTTTAGAAAAAACGTTCCGCTCTGGTGAATCAGTAGAGGGCGCAGACGTTATGGACACCGAGCTTGCCTACCTTTACACCGACGGTGAATTCTACCACTTTATGAACAACGATACATTCGAACAAATCGCGGCTGACGAAAAAGCGGTAGGTGAAAATGTAAAATGGTTAGTGGAAAACGACGTTTGCACTATCACCTTGTGGAACGGTGCGCCAATTACAGTAACTCCGCCTAACTTCGTAGAGTTGGAAATTACTGAAACCGACCCTGGCTTAAAAGGCGATACAGCAGGTACTGGCGGAAAGCCAGCCACACTGAGTACCGGAGCAGTAGTTCGCGTGCCTTTGTTCGTACAAACTGGTGAAGTTATCCGCGTAGATACGCGTTCTGGTGAGTATGTATCTCGAGTCCAAAAATAACTCGACAATTTGTTCGCTTATTTTTTGCGAAAAAATGGGTAAAACCGGTACGTGAATGTACCGGTTTTTATTTATCGCTTTCAATAACGCGCTAAAAACAGCTTTCATTTCTTCATAACAGCGTCGGCCTAAATATGCAGCCATGGCAACCCACCACCACCCATAGCACGAGAGTGGCTAGAGCAAATTTGCTCAGCACTATTCGAGATTTCTTTGACTGTAAACACGTACTAGAAGTTGAAACTCCCATTTTATCGGTAGGCACAGTGACCGATGAGCATTTAGAGGCTTTTGAAACCCAGTTTCTGTTTGGTTCACAGGGAAAACCTCAGTCGTTATATTTACAAACGTCTCCCGAATATGCGATGAAACGACTGTTATGCGCACAAAGCGGTGCCATATACCAAATAGGCAAGGCATTCCGACATGAAGATGCCGGTCGTTGGCACAATCCAGAATTCACAATGCTGGAATGGTACCAGCCTGGGTACGATCACTTAGCGCTAATGCAAGAAGTTGACGAACTTTTGCAAGCGGTTTTAGGAACAGAAAAAGGCGAGTGGTTAACCTACCAGCAGGCTTTTATACAGCATTTGGCGTTAGATCCGCTTACGTGCTCAAACGAAGAACTGAATCACAAAATGCAAGAATGTCGCATCGACATTGACGATGTTGAAACCCTATCCATCGACAGTAAGCTACAACTTTTGTTTTCCTATTGCATCGAGCCTAAAATTGGCAATAAGACCCCATGTTTTATTTATCATTTCCCCGCTTCTCAAGCTGCACTGGCAAAACTAAGCCGTGAGGATAGTCGCGTAGCCGAGCGCTTCGAGGTGTATTTCAAAGGAATTGAATTAGCCAATGGGTTCCATGAACTCAGCGAGCCTGAAGAACAGCGAAGCAGGTTTGAGCAAGATAATAAAAAGCGCGCTTGTGCTGGCCTACCGACAAAGCCTATCGATGAGAACTTTTTAGCTGCACTAGACTCAGGCTTACCTCAGTGTTCTGGTGTAGCCATGGGCATAGACCGACTTTTAATGCTTAAAATTGATGCCAAGCATATTCAAGACGTTATCAACTTCCCCGTAAGCCGAGCCTAATAAGCCCAAGTTAATCTGCCCAAGTTAGCAAGCCCAAGTTAGCACTCCCATCTTGATAAATCAGTTGCGCTAGCGTGGCTCCTAAAAACGTAAACCCTTCCGCACATATCTCGGCATATCTTAGCAGATGAAAATAAAGTAATACTTCGCCATGGTTGACTTTGAACTCTGCATGCTTAAAAATGTTATAACATCACATTATAAGCAAACCTACATTTCAGAGGAAATTCATGAGAATGCGCTCGTTGTTAAGTATGACAATTGCTGGGCTTTTAAGTGCCCCAGTGTTAGCAACTACAGTAACCGGAAAGGTAACGGATGTTTCTGGTAAGCCCGTAGAAGGAGCTGAGGTGAAGATTGAGGGCACACGTCATGTGGCATTCACTGATGAAAACGGCGTTTATCGGTTTAATGACGTACAAAAACCTCATATTCATTTGCATGTTTATTCCAGTAATTACATTCACGGCGACAACGACCTTGGCGACGTATCCAACGATCAGAATGTCGACTTTGTGTTGCAGCCTGCATCGGTTGAAAACATTGTGGTAACTGCTACAGCGCTGCAGTCTTCAGTTTTAGAATCAGTAACACCAGTAACGGTAATTAGTGCAGATAAGCTTCGTAAAATTGAAGCGCCAACGTTAGGTGAAACCTTAAAAAACACTCCGGGAGTTCACAGTACGTATTTTGGACCGGTATCAAGTAGCCCTATTATTCGTGGTAACGATGGTCCTCGCGTAAAAATTGTGCAAAACGGCTTAGACGTATCGGATGTATCTCGTGTTGGTCCAGACCATAACGTAGCAACTACGATGGCAAGTGCAACACAAGTAGAAGTACTTCGCGGTCCGGCTACGCTCCAATACGGTAGTGGTGCCATTGGTGGGGTGGTGAACGTTGTTGATAAACGTATTCCACAATATCAAGTTGATGGTGTGGAAGGTGAAGCTGAAATGAGTTACAGCACCGTTAACGAGGGTAAATACACTCGAGGTGATATTACCGGCGGGCAAGGCAACTTTGTATGGCATCTAGACGGCTTTCTTCGCGATACCGACAATGCAGACATACCTGGCTTTGCATCAGTAGAGCCTGATGAAGATGAAGAACGTGGCGAACTAGAAAGCAGTGCCATGGAAACCACGAACATAGTTGCAGGTTTGTCATACGTTGCTGAAGAAGGCTATTTTGGTTTCGCTGTTGAACAACTAGATAACGAGTATGGCGTGCCTGGGCATAGTCACGGCCACGGCGATGAACATGACGAAGGTGCTCATGTTGACGAGCATGATGAAGAGCACGACGAAGAGCACATGGCCGAAGAAGGTGTGTTGCTTGATGTTGATATGACCCGTTATCAAGCAGCAGGTGAGTGGCACTCGCCTGTTGAGGGTATCTCAAATTTAAAATTTGCTGCAGCGTACACCGATTATGAACATGCTGAAATTGAAGATGGCGAACAGGGTACCGTGTTCACCAATGAGTCCACTGATATTCGTCTGTCGGCCTATCACGAAGAAGTCGCAGGATGGCATGGTGTATTCGGCATGCAATATACCAAAAGTGATTACAACGCCGTGGGTGAAGAGGCATTTACGCCGGCAAATGTGACTGACAGCTTTTCACTCTACCTGATAGAGCAGAAAAAAGTAGGTAATGTTACTTTTGAAATAGGCGGACGTCTTGAGTCGACCACCATTGATGTGGCCAATAGTGAGGTAGAGTTGGAAGTACTTCATGAAGAGCACGATGATCATATGGGCGAAGAAGAGCACGACGAAGAACACGAAGCCCATGGGGTAGCATTTTCATTCCCCGAGTATGACTTTTCCGCAGTGTCACTGTCTGCAGGGGCTAATTGGGAATATACCGATGGCCAATCGGTGGCGGTAACCTTATCTCGCAGTGAGCGAGCGCCAAGTCAACAAGAGCTGTTCTCCGCGGGTCAGCATTTAGCTACAGAGAGCTATGAGGTAGGCTTGGTGTTTGATATGGACGAAGAGGGCCATATTGATGAGAACTTAAGGGGTGTTTCTGAAGAAGTTAGTACTAACCTTGATGTGACATTCCGCAAGTTTACTGGTGATTGGGGCTACAGTGTTTCATTGTTTTACAACCAGGCCGACAATTACATTTTTCAAACCAACACGGGTTTAATTGCACTTGCAGGGCATGAGGACCACGGTGAAGAAGAGCACGAAGAAGAAATACACGAAGAGGAAGGTCACGACGAGCACGAGGGTGAACATGAGGAAGGCCACGAGTCGCACAGCGACGAAGGATTGCCTGTTTATTACTTCCAGCAAGCCGATGCGGATATTTGGGGTGTAGAAGCGCAAGCGTACTTCGATTTAAATGACGAATTTCGTGTAACGGTATTTACCGACTACATTCGTGCAGAAATTGAAGACGATAACCTACCGCGTACACCTCCTATGAGAATTGGTGGAGAGTTAAGCTACGTGAGCGGCGGCTTAAGTGCCGATGCCGGTTTCACATGGGTAGACGACCAAAACGATACAGCATCTTTTGAAACATCAACGGAAGGCTACACATTGCTTAACGCGAGCGTTCAATATGAGTTTGCAGGTGATGGCGTAGATTGGGTTGTGTTTGCAAGAGGCGACAACTTAACTGACGAAGAAGCACGTGTTCATACATCCTTCCTTAAGGATCAGGCACCACTTCCGGGTAGAAACCTAACCTTCGGCGTAAGGGCTGTTTTCTAAATAGCGTATTAACCGACAGCAGAAAAACAAGGCGATACCAGCGATGGTTATCGCCTTTTTTCTTTAATGTGGCGTAATCTGCAAAGCTCTTAAAAGTAATGCTCTTCACTGCTGAAGTTCTAACCGCTGCGGGCTTATTAATGGGTTTTAATCAATTTGGCGCAGTAAATACCGCTGTGAAATTGTAGACTACTTCTATGGTCCAAGCTTTGTTTTATAGGAGATAGCTTGAATTACCCGAATGCGCCGTCAGTCAGTGACATTGTTGAATATTTGAATAAACTTGATGAGTCACACATTGTGCTTGGATACGGAAGTTTACTAAGCCGAGATAGCAGAGAGCGTTATTCACAGATAAATACTTTGGGTATTCCAGTAATGGTAAGCGGTTTTGAGCGCGCGTGGGTAACTAGAAGTATTCAAGAGCAGCAAACCTATGTGGGTGCGATAAAAAACAGCAGCAAAAAGCTCAATGCCCAACTAATACCCACCCAATTAAACCCAGCATTACAAGAAAGAGAAAAAGACTATCGCTTTACCCAAGTGTCAGCAGACCAAATTACATTTGACCTAGCTACACACTCGCAAGGTAACCTAAAAACAGGCGCCCAGCTTGACGAATTGTATGAGGTGCTTAGTGCCTATCATTTATGGGTATGCGAAACACTTGAGTGCAGCCCAGCTACCGAGGCGTTTCCAGTAAGCCAAACCTATATTGATACTTGTCTAGCTGGCTGCATTGAACACGCGGGTGAAAAAGCGGCGCGAGATTTTGTTGTTCACACCTCAATGTGGGATCACCCTAGAATTAATGACAGAGCATTGCCAAAATATCCAAGAGCTGCCAAGGTTAGCGCTGATATGCATGAAAAAATAGACGCAGTGCTAGCCGCAACGCTTAGTCAGTAGTTGTAGTTCGTAAAGTAAATAGTCCCAATACGCTTTTTAATGTAGTAAGTTCTGAGCGTAGTAAGTTATGAGTGCAGTAAGTTTGATAAAGCGAAGTGTGAACAGCGTGAAAACTAGCTAAATGGCGTTCCAACAATATGAATATTAATTTTCATGGCTTGCGTGTACGGTTGCGGCCTTTGAGTTATCAAGATCAAGAATGGGTGTTGGCGCTACAACAAGATCCCCTGTGGGTGAAGTTTATTGGCAGTCGCGGCGTGAATACGCGGGAAGATGCCTGTGACTACATTGCCCGCACCAACGCGCAGCGCGAAGAGTGGGGATATGGGCTATTAGCCATTGAGGATATAAAGACTGATTTACCACTGGGAGTATGCGGGCTGTTTAATCGCTTCGCTTTTACGTGTCCAGATTTGGGGTTTGCATTACTGCCAGAGGCACGCGGGCGAGGTATTTGCCAAGAAGCTTGCGAGCTGGTTATTCAGTGGGCAAGAAGCCAAGGTTACAGCTTTCTCACAGGAATGACCCATCCAGATAACACTCGCTCTCAAGCACTGTTGACTAAACTAGGGTACGAAAAACAGGGATGGTATTTCGACAAGTCATACCCCGTTCAAGCGCTCTATTGGCTGTCGCTTTAACGCAAATGCGCTCTCATGGCATCAAATTAAACATTTTCACATCGCCTTCAGCATAAATTTCACACGCATTATCAACGTTATATCTGTAGCGATACTTTTCACATCGACTAAGTGCGAGCTGGTTCGCTTCATTTTGAGACGGTTTATTCACCACATAAGAGTATGCGTAGGTACCATTGGCACCTAAGGCCAGCGCAAACGCTTTCTTGTATTTGAAATCAAAATATTTATTAAAGACTTGGTTAATCTTAGCGACTCTGTTTTCATCAGAGTTTTCTTGTTCTGTTGCTATACCGAGTATCTCATCTTTAAACGGAGTGGTATTTAGGAACTGTGCAGCGTCTTTGCTACTTTTGCGCTTAAAACTATTGTATAAATTGCGGTGGAACGCTACTTCTTCGTCTTTGTCTAAATTGATGCTAGTTAAATTAGCCAGTACAAAATTTGGCTTTAGATAACTTAAACCTTGCAAGTAGTCAATTTTATAGCGATTAGCATCAATATTACTTTGCGATGATATCCATACTAATGCATCAGAGGCTCGGTCTTCTGGCCATGCCCGCATTATATCTTTAAGTATTTCCACTTTATTTGCCGCTTCCGCTAAAAAATAATCAGCAGCGATTTCCGGTGAATTACGCATCCAACTGTAAAAAACAGTTCTACTTAATTCTTTGCGTTCTGCGTTATCTTCAATTTGATTTAAGCGTTCAAGCACATCAGTGGGTGAGGTTTTTGCCCAATTAATCATTACCGAATGCAGTATCGACATATCATCCAAGCGTCTAAGTTCATTAAATAGATTTAGATATTCTTCACTTGTTTCCAACTCATAGCCCATCAAATTAAAACTATTCTCAAGGTCGGCCCCCTTTTCTTTAAATTGGGCGAGGGTGTCAATTAATAGCGTTAAGTCTTCTTTCGCCAGCACATTGAGCAAAGCGGAGTGAGCGTTTAAATCGATGTCTTCAGGTGCAAGATTAAGCATTTGATTTAAATATTCAAATCCGAGATCAGGTCTTTTTTCAGCAACTTGTGCCTTTATCAATGGTAAGTACATTGGAAAGTCTGGCATGGGGTTGAAACGTTGTGCAAATGCTAGTGCTTGGCCGGGGTCTTTCTCAATTATTTGGGCAGTAATATACCTAATTAGCTGACTTCGTTGTGACTCACTGCTGTTTTCGAATAACGGGGCTAACGCTAAAAGCTCTTCGATAGTTAACCTCTCTAAGAATGCAACTAGCCTTAGAATTGACGTTGCCTCCCTTGGATTTTCTTCTATCTTTGTTAACAACTCGCCCACCTCTACTACAATATCTTCCATTGACCTAGGGGAACTCTCAGATGACTTTGACGGCGAGTTGTCTGCGATATTGTTGTCGACATAACTTGTCATCGCTTTGTTAGATGACGACTTTTGGTTGTTTGACGTGCTCTTTACATTAACGCCCTCATTTGTGTCTGGCGTTACTTCTTGCCCTGTAATATGCCCAATATTACTTTCGATACTACGCCCAACGGTAAAAGCTATCGCGGATGTGACAATAATGATAACTATCCAGTAACCTGCTTTCATGAGACCTCTCTCAGATAATTTATATATTGGAGAGGCATATTGAATCGACATCATTGAATAGACAGCCCTCCCTAGCTTCTTATATCAGTCCACATAAATAGTTACCTATTCAGTAATTGTCTATGTGGAATGAAATTAAGCTTAACAGGTGATGCTTCAAGACGAAACACGTAATTGAAAGGTGCTGACATAGCGCTGCTGTATAGCAGAGCGTAAATTTTCTAGCTGGGTTCTTTTCGCTATTAAAGCTCAATGCCTGCTAGGTTCATCGTTTTTCCTGGGGCCCCTTTTAATAACGTTTCTTTAAATTCATTGGGTACGGGTTTCTTTTCAAGTGTAAGTGAATCGACCATCACATAGACAATTTCAGCCGATGCGACAGCGTGTTTAGTTTGCCAATTCAGCATGTTAATTTGCATCGTAAAAGACGTATTGCCAACCTTGCTAACATGCACCGATAAGCACAAAATATCGTCGAATCTCGCTGAGTTTTGCCATGATATATTGAGATTGACGACCTGATTATCTAAGCCTTGGTTTGTTAATGCTTGATACCCACCTATTAACGCTCGCATAAACTCAGTTGCGGCTAAATCTGCGTAGTCAGCGTATCTCGCATTAAATACAACGTTTTGAGGGTCGCATTCGGCGTATCGAACTCTTAGCAGTAATTCAAATGCATTAGGTTTAACGTTAGTCATTCATGTTTATCCTTTTCATTCGGCACAGTGTGTCTACGCCCTTCATTTTCTTCAGCTTGCCCATCAAGACGCCACTGGTCACCTATAACAGGGTCTTCCGATTTAGGTTCTACTTCCCAGGAATATGCCTTAACTGTCGGTTTTGGATCGAGCGAATGCCATAAACAGGCACAAAGAACACCAGCCAAAGCACCGAATAAATGGTATTCGAACGAAATCTCCTCTTGGCGAGGAAATATGCTCATCGTCATTCCACCGTACATGAAAAAAGCAACCATCATAAGCACGACTGAACGATGATACCAGTCCGCATAGATAATTACCCCCTCAGAAGGCGCTGGCAAGCTTCCTAGCAAAGCGTGGGAATGCAGGAATGGCTCTTCCCTTTCAAATTCCCGGAATGAAGCTAGGGAGCTTGCCAGACCTTCCCGAAGGGCGAGTTTAAAATGTCCGTACTCTTTGTTGTGTCACCTTGATGTAGAACCACTATACCTGCGGTAACACGCCGCGATTACGAACATTTTAAGTCTCGCTGAGTGGATAAGTATCTATGCGGAGTGGTATTTTCTCTGCGGAATATACTCACCACGAATAAATAAAAAAACACACCATGAGTTAAACCACTGGCGCCAATATGATAGCTTTCGCGCCCAAAAAACCATACACCAATACCAGATAGTAACCACACTGCTGTTAACACACGCCAACGTGTTTTCGGATAACCGTAGATGAGAAATGAGCCAAGTACTAACATAGGCAGCGTATTGTTGAAAATGTGCTCTAATGAGCCGTGAATGAGAGGCGCTGTTATGACTCCAATCAAGCCATGCAGGGCTAAAGGATAAACCCCAAGCCAACTCAGGTCGACGTTAAAGTTGAGTTCAAAAGCTTTAAAGCACCAAATGAAACCAACGGCAAATGCGGTGATTAATATGCTATTTTTGAGTGACGTAGTATTCATTAATTAGATTTATGGGCAATTAATAGAATAACAACTTTCCTGTAGGCTTAATGGCAGCAATGAGCACTTGTCAGAAAAAACTAGCCGATTACCTTTAACATTTCATAAACAAAAGTTAAAAATTATTGTCTCAAAATCAGCGGTTTAGCGCTTAAAGCGAAAGGTCGTGATCGCGTACAATTAAAGCCTAATTCGTGAGGGCTAAGACATGACTAAACAGAAAAACGATACGAGTAAAGAAACGGCAAAAGTTGTTGCGACAATGATGGTACCCATGGTCACGCTAGGCTTGGTGTGTCTATCGATTGGCGTGTATCTAATGAATACCGTCTTTACGGGAATTTAACGGAACTTTGATAACTAACGCTTCACACGCCACCAGCCTTGGGAAGTTGCATAACCAAGGCGGTGGTGTAGGTATTTTTAAGGTTACCGCAAACCGGCATTATTCGCGGTTAAAATAATGCGGTTAGAGCAGCGCGTTTAATGCAAAAAAAGTGCGCCTAAAGCGGCGGTAGCACGGTCACTTTTTTGATAACAATGGGCTCAATAGGCACGTTGTTGGCGTTTAAGCGAATTGAGTACTCTGTTTCCACTTCAGACATAGCATCGACGATATCCGAACCTTCTACAATTAAGCCAAAAACCGCATAGCCCCAATCTCTTCCCGGGTTTAGGCTTTCATTGTCATTAACGTTAAAAAAGAACTGCCTATTTGCTGTATGCGGTCCATTTTGACGAGCCATGGCGATGGTATGTAAATCGTTAGTAAGTCCATTACCCGATTCATTGAAGATATCAGGAAAATTCGATTTGCCATTAAAGTCAGTGGTATATCCTCCCCCTTGCACAACAAACCCAGGAACAATGCGATGAAAGATGGTGTCGTTATACGCCCGTTTATCTACATAGCGTAAAAAGTTATTCACAGTAATGGGAGCTCTTCTTCTATCTAACTCCACCACAATATCACCCATGGTAGTTTCTATTTTCACCCGCGGGTAATAGTTGTCTGGCTGTATTTGTGAACCATCGTCTTTTTTAGCTGTGGCAATGGGGCTAGTACCAAGAAAAACACAGGCTAAAAGAAGGCTGGAGAAGATTTTTTTCACAGTCTCTCGCATAAGAAATCCTTAAAGTAAAATTATTGCTTTGCGGTGCTAAAAATAACGAATTTTTTGTCGCTGGCAAGTATATCAACGCCGCCGAAGAGTTTTTTGAGTTTTATGTGATAATCGAGGTGACGGTTCCCCACCACAACTAAGTGTCTGCCTCTTACCAGTAAATCTCGAGAATCAATAAACATTTGCCATGCAATATGGTCGGTGATCACATTTTGCTGATGAAAAGGCGGATTGCATAAAATCTTTGTAATGGCGGGTGTGTTGGGTTCGGTAAGCAGACTTTCCAAACAGTTGGTAGCAATAAAGGTGCATTGGTCTATTTTGTCTGGATGATTATTCAACACATTTTGACGGGCACTTTCTAGTGCCATGTAAGACTCGTCGGTAAAAATCACCTTACAGTCTGGCGCTAAGGTTAATGCGTTTATGCCCAAAACACCGTTACCACAGCCTAAATCAACCACAGTATCGTTACTACTTACGGTCATGTGCTTCATCATAATTCGAGCACCAATATCTAACGACTGGCGAGAAAAAACGTTGGCTTCATTGTCCAAAGTCATTTTAGCGCCAGTAGTGCCTTTACATTCCCATCTAGTGGGGTAAGGGGAGGGGTACTGAGGAATATCCAAATCGGGGCGACAAAATACCAAGCGCGATTTCTTTTTAGCTAGCGACGTGCTGGTGGGGCCAATATATTTTTCAAACAAAGCCAGTACCGATTTGGTGATAGCCTTGGCTTTGCCGCCGGCAATAATTTGTGTGTCGGCAGAAATATAGCGCTTTAAGTCAATTAATTGCTGCTCTAGCAAGGCTAGCGCGCGCGGCACTTTGATCATTACGATAGAGGGCGAAACGGCGGGAGAGAAGGTTAAGCTATCTACACTGGTGATAAAATTAATGTCTTTAGTTTGCTCTGAACTAAGCGCATTTCTCATTAAGTTTTCTTGTAAAGAGCGACGAGAAATATAAGAGTCTGATACCCAGGTTGGATTAAGATGTTCAAACCAGCAGCCAAGTGCGCCAAAGTCATCGTTAAAAATCATTAGCCCAGTATTATCTGAATCTGGTGAAATAACATTGTCGTTCAGCAGTGATTCTACGTGATCGATAAGTAACTCATCGGCGCTATCCCATGCCTGCAAACTGACATGCTGGTGTTTCTCAGGGTAACGAATTAGCGACAAATTGCGATCTGCAAAGATAAATTCTGTATTCATTCAAAAAGCTCTGATAACAAAAGCAGCGATGAACTAGTAATGTATACCGTGCTTTTGAATTAGTAATGGCTAAAGAATACCATTTCGTGAACCAAAAGAGCATGATCAGATTACGTCAATCTGCGTAAATACAGACATCGCGAATGTAATTCACTTATGCATTTATGCCTTCATAAGAAGGCCAACTTGCCTTAAACGGAAGTCAAATAGATTTATGCCACCAAGCAATACCACAGGCGGTGATAGGCAGTTTTCGCTATTCGAGCAATTAGACATCGCTGAAAACCCAAAAAAAGCGATGCGTTTGCCTCTGCCTGAAGCAGATGTAATCTACTATCCGGCGTTTTTAAACCCAGATACTGCAGACGCTTTCTTTAAGGCACTGCAGAACGAATTGCCGTGGCAGCAAGATTCTCTGCGTATGTTTGGCAAGACTATTCCCATACCACGGTTGCAAAGCTGGCATGGTGATCCGGAGTGCACATATACTTACTCTGGGCTTACTATGCCGCCAAATCCCTGGACAGCTACACTCACTGATGTTCGAAACCGCTGCAACCATGTGTGTAAAACGCGTTTTAATAGCGTGCTTGCCAACTGGTACCGCCATGGTCAAGACAGTATGAGTCTGCACGCTGACGACGAGCCAGAGCTTGGGCCTAACCCAATCATTGCGTCTATTACTTTGGGCGAAGCCAGGCCTTTCATCTTTAAACATAAAGAAACGAAAGTACGCCACACGCATGTTTTAGAGCACGGTAGCTTACTAGTTATGGCAGGAGCGACGCAGAGTCATTATTTACACGGTATCGCGAAGACGGTAAAACCAATAGATGGTAGAATTAACCTTACGTTTAGGCGGTTAATCGTCTCCAATTCAATGTAATTTTTTTCACAGGGTTTGTCAGTTATGCAGGTAAAAGCCTTTTTAGAGTCGACTATCACCGAAGCGATATCACCAAGCTATTTAGAGGTGGTAGACGAAAGCTTCATGCACAATGTTCCTGAAGGAGCACAAAGTCATTTTAAGGTAACAGTAGTAAGCGATACTTTTGAAGGAAAACGTCTAATTGCTCGGCACAGAGAAATAAATGCATTGGCTGCAGAAGCGCTAGAAGGGCCGGTACATGCTCTAGCATTGCATACTTACACGCAAGAAGAATGGATAAAGCGAGGTGGCGAACCGCTATCATCTCCAAATTGTTTAGGCGGCAGTAAATTAGATAATTAAATTAGATAAGAAAATACCGACACATGTGAGACCGGCTTTATTAGTGCCAGTTCTTCTCGGTGTCAGTCTTTTTCGGTGAAAGGACCTTTTGCAGTCATCCTTTTCAAAATAAATGGAAGTAAGCAATGAAACAAAACAGTGAAGTTGGTCATTATATCGATATGCTAAAAACACCGTCTGTGCAGGTTATTTTGTTAGGCACCTGTTTTGTGTTGGTGATGCTTTTTGTGCATCTCGGTGTGAGTCAGTCGATGGATGAGGCGCTATACGCTAGCTTACAGCTGAATACTGACGCGCCTAAATGGGTCGCTGATGTGCTAAGAGATATCACTGCACTTGGAAGTAATACGGTGTTGTTATTTGTTGCTGTCGTGGTAGTGGTTGGTTTAGCAATGCATAAGCAGCGAAATAAAGCCTATACGTTTGCGCTGGCTGTATTACTAGGTTTGTGTATAGCGTTTGCCTTAAAAGCAGGTATAGATAGACCGCGTCCGCCACTGAGTCAGCACAACGTAGATGTTTACACGCAAAGCTTTCCTTCGGCTCATGCTACACTATCTACGCTAGTTTACTTTTATCTTGCCTACCTATTGTGTCACTTTTCTTCCCATCGCAAGGTAAATGCCTTTACCTATTTTGCTGCCGCATTTTTAGTTTTTGCTATTGGGCTATCAAGGGTCATGCTAGGCGTTCACTGGCCTAGTGATGTGTTAGGTGGCTGGTTCGCGGGTGGCAGCGTGGTTGCTATTTGCCTGTATATTATTAAATGGAAGCAAAAGCTTCACATCAGTAAAACAGAACCCGTGCAGCCAAAAGAACAGTAATTGAGTGATTGAAATGATGAAGTGCACAATATAATGATAAGCAGTTCGATAAATATGAGCAGTTCGCAATATCACCAAAGGGTTTGTCATCTTATTGAGGGCGATGCGTTTCGTATGGAATGCTTGCAGGCGCTTGAGCAGCTGGCTTTGCCGCAGGGGTATATTGGAGCAGGATTTCTGCGAAACGCCATATGGGATGATTTACATGGCAAAAAAACTTCTACACCCCTGAACGATGTTGATGTTATTTATTTTGATGCTCACGTTTCAAACACAAGCTTTGTTTCAAACATAAGCCATACTTTGAACCCAAGCGATTCTGTAAACAGAGAACGCGAACAAGATTTAGCTTTCCAAGAGCAACTTAATGCCTTGTTGCCCGATGTAAATTGGCAAGTTAAGAATCAAGCTCGTATGCATGTTTTGCATGATCATGCCCCGTACAAAGACTGTGAGGATGCCATCTCCTATTGGATAGAGAGAGAAACCTGCGTTGCGATAGCGCTATCGACCGTAAACCAATTCGATATTTTGGCGCCTTTTGGTCTTGCACATAACTTTAAGGGGCAGATTAGTATTAACCCTAAACTTCCTCGGTACGAGATTTTCAATAAACGGGTAACAGACAAAAAGTGGTGTGACATTTGGCCACAGCTTAAAGTGGTCGCGCCACGGGCTTAGTTTCTTACCACCCGCAAAAACCAGCCTACAAACAGTGAAATAAGTAAACCGAAAAAGGCGATAAGTACGGTAATGGTTAATAGCTGTCCTGAGAAGTCGGCGCTTTCCCCCGTTTGTTCACTTACTAACATTCCAGAGGCTTGAAAGATAAAAAGGGCGGCTACAGAGAAAAGCAAAATAACACCGGTAGAGACCATTGTTGCTTTCCAGTACGCCTTTGGAGAAACCCAATGTATCGCTCCTGCGACTAAAACACATAAAATCGTAAGGATATAGGGAACCACATTAACTCCTAGTTGTTTGTAGAAATAAGTGCTGAGAATTCAAATGTTATTGACGCGTCTGTGCCAATCAGTGCGCCTATTACACGATGCCATGTTCGCGATGTTTTGTCAGCAAGTTAGGCAAATAGTTCACTACGCTGGCTAAAGTATAAGCAATTGACTAGAAGAGAAAGCTCGAAAGAGGGAGCAGTACGGTTAACATTCTATTAAAAGATTTTAAGCTACAATGGTGATAGAATCGCCAGCAAATTTCCAGCAAGCCCTTAGGTGCACACACAAGTGCAGTTACAAGGGGTTGTGTTTTAAACGTCTTACACTCTGAGAGAACATGTTCGATTTAATAACCAGTAAAGATAGCAACGTAAAAAATGACGTGCTTTCGGGTATAACTGTTGCCTTAGCGCTCGTCCCCGAAGCGGTAGCCTTTGCCTTTGTTGCCGGTGTAGAGCCCATGATTGGTTTATACGCTGCATTTATGATGGGGCTGATTACCTCTGCCATTGGCGGTAGACCAGGTATGATTTCAGGTGCAACAGGGGCTATGGCCGTTGTTATGGTTGCACTTGTTGCGCAGCATGGTGTGCAATACCTTTTTGCAGCCGTTATCCTAGCAGGGCTGCTGCAAATACTCTGCGGCGTGTTTAAGCTCGGTAAGTTTATACGCTTGGTGCCTTATCCGGTGATGCTGGGCTTTGTGAACGGGCTTGCTATCGTTATTTTCCTAGCTCAACTTGGACAGTTTAAAGTGGTTAACTCACTTGGCGAGTTGCAGTGGATGCAGGGTTCAATGCTGTACTGGATGTTGGGTCTTGTAGGCCTCACCATGGCGATTATTTATTTGCTGCCAAAGCTTACCAAGGCCGTACCTGCGTCTTTGGTGGCTATTGTAACGGTCACCGCTTTAGTGCACGGTTTAGATTTAGAAGCGCGTACGGTTATCGACTTTGTAAGAGATTTACTACCTGCTGATCAAAAAGACAGCGCTACCTTGGCGGGCGAGTTGCCAACCTTTGCTATTCCAATGGTGCCTTTCACTTGGGAAACGGTAATGATTGTGCTGCCAACGTCTATCATTTTATGCTTGGTTGGTCTTATCGAATCACTGCTTACTCTATCGCTTATTGACGAAATGACCGATACCCGTGGCCGCGGCAATAAAGAGTGTGTCGGGCAAGGCGTTGCTAACACCGTTAACGGTTTCTTTGGCGGCATGGGCGGTTGCGCCATGATTGGTCAAAGCATGATCAACATTAATTCTGGCGGCCGCGGTCGTTTATCCGGAATAAGCGCAGCATTAGTGCTTCTTGGATTTATTCTATTTGCAGCGCCGCTTATTGAAATGATTCCATTGGCAGCTCTTGTAGGTGTTATGTTTGTGGTAGTTATTGCTACCTTCGAATGGGCATCGTTCCGCATTGTACGTGGTGTCAACAAAGAAGATGCATTTGTGCTTTTCTTAGTTACCGGCGTGACGGTGATAGCCGACTTGGCCATTGCGGTAGTGGTAGGTGTTATCGTATCTGCCTTAGTATTTGCTTGGAAGCACGCCCGTCACATTGCGGTGAAAACTCATATTGATGGCGACGACTGGAAGGTTTACGAGTTAGAGGGGCCGCTTTTCTTTGGCTCGGTCACTCACTTTAAAGACTTATTTGATATCGCAAACGACCCGGAAGATGTGGTTATCGATTTCAAAGAGTCTCGTATTTGGGATTCATCGGGTATCGACGCGCTAGACACGCTTGCAGATAAGTACCTTGAACAAGGTAAAAAGCTTCATATACGTCATATCAGTGACGAGTGCAGAAGCTTGTTGCGCAAGGCCGATAAGTTTGTAGAGATTAACGTGAACGAAGACCCTCGTTATCGCGTTGCGACAGACAAGCTAGCCTAAGGTTCTTATCAACATATTTGATTAATTGCCCAAAGGCATTCGCTGGCGCTGATGTTGACGCAAGAGACACATCAGAGACATATAAGAGCTAAGTGAAAAACACAAAACCGCACCCGTGCAAACGCGTGCGGTTTTTTATTAAATATTCCTCACTGAACGATATCCATTTTGCCACCGTAAGTCATATCACTAATTACTTTCTTGTTAAGGTAGGTTTTATGATTAATTACATTACGTTAGGCGTGAGCGATATTGAAAAGTCAGCCTCATTTTACGAATCTTTGCTGGAAGACTTTGGCGTTAAGCGCTTGGTGAATATGGATAGAATTAAATACATCGGCAAATCGATGAAAGAGCCCATGGTTGCAGTGTGTATTCCATGGGATGAGAAAGAGCCGTCACCAGGCAACGGCAACATGTTCTCTATCGCACCGGGAAATAAGCAAAAAGTAGACAGAATGCATGAAAAAGCACTTTCTCTTGGTGCAACATGCGACGGCGCGCCAGGACAACGAGTACCAGGAAAGTTTTATGCGGCTTACGTAAGGGACTTTGATGGTAACAAAATTTGTTTTAACTTTTTCGGCTAGCTAGGCGTACCGATATACGCTCAGAATGCGCTCAAAGTACTGGTGGGACACAGCACAAGCAAGCCTAAGCTGCCTGTCGCGGCGCCTGTATCATTTTTAGCATAAAGCGCTGTCTTTCATCGAGGGCCCGCTCTTGCTCCGCTCGAGTAACGGCCTGATTAAACCGTTTTGTCCAACGGTTGTATTCATTCACCGCTTCTAAGTCAAAAGAACGGCCTCTGAACATAGCGCTCAATGTGTTTAGGTTTACCAATGCTTGCTTGGTCAAGCGCTGCTTTCCGTCAAAATATCTTTTGTAGTTCATGTCTAACGCCCTTTATGCCGGTGATATAGCTGTATCGGCGGAAGTATATTTTGCTAAAGCTATTTATAGTAATTCGTCCACAGACAGATAACGGTGTTTGAAGGTTATACAGATTGTTGTCAGAGGCTAAAATTGGTTTATTAAGGGCAAAAAATGATATTCTCTTTTCACTGTGTACGCTATCGAGATTCAATTAAAACACCATGCAGCTACCTTTTAGTGACTACATTAAAATTATTGGAAAAGGCCAGCGGGGCGGTCGAAGCCTTACTCGCGAAGAGGCGTATCACGCCATGAAAATGGTACTTGCAGATAAAGTCACCGGCGATCAGCGCGGCGCTTTTTTAATGTTACTGCGTACTCGGGAAGAAACGCCTGAAGAAGTCATTGGCTTTGTGGATGCGTGCAGAGAACTTATCGAGCCTGAAGTAAAAACTCTGGCTCCAGTGCTAGATATTGGCTGTTACGCTGGAAAACGCCGTCAGCTCCCGTGGTATTTACTTGCCGTTGCAGTGCTTGTTAAAAATGGAATGCGAGTAATGCTGCACGGTGCTCATGAACCTGGCTCAGGCCGTTTGTATGCCAGTGCAGCGTTACCCTTACTAGGCTTGCCTGAGGTACACAGTATCAGCCAGGCAAAACAGCAACTCGATGCACAGGGAGCGACCTATTTAGACTTATCATATCTGCTGCCTGCTCTTAACAGTATTATTAAGTTGCGAGAGGTGTTTGGGTTACGCTCTTGCGCGAACACACTGGCACGCTTGTTAAATCCCACTGGCGCCAAATTCTGTGTTCAAGGGGTTTACCATATGCACCTCGATCACAAACATTGTAGGGTGAACGAAAATTACGAGAACATAGATGCCCTGTGCTTTCGCGGTGATGGCGGCGATCCTGAAGTCAATGGCGAGCGTGAAACAGAGTTGTTTGTTACTCGAAATGGTAAAACGGAAGAATATCAGTTGCCCGTTATCGCTAAACGCTGGGCGCTAAAAGACAAAAACATGGCAGCTAGCGATATGCTAGACGTGTGGCATGACAAGGCAAACAGTGATTATGGAGAGCAAGCTATTGTTAGCTCATTGGCAAGCTACTTAGTTTTGCTTCGCAGCATTGAGGTAAAAGATGCCGTTGAGCAAGCCAACATACTTTGGCATGAGCGTGATAAAGCCAACCTGCCGTTTAGTGTTTAAAGCAATTAGTAGCTTCGACGCATAAGAGCTAAACAAACTCCTTATTAAATGTGCGTAATAATCGATTATTTTAGAACCAATTCGCCGTCTTCCACTGTAACCATTCACTAAGGTTATGCACCTATTTGCTCACCTTAAGCATCTAAACCGTAAGGTTGCGGTTTCCACACGTGTGACTAAGGAAGAATTGTGAATATCAAACAAAAATTAGCACTACTACTTACCCCTCTTTTTTTACTCGCCTGCAACGATGACAGCGACGATTACACTGACGATGATGGCGTTAGCGAGGTTGTTGAAACCGCGAGTGTTAGAATTGTACATGCATCCCCTGATGCCCCAACTGTGAACGTAACCGCTAATGGCGAGCTACTCGGGTTTCTGACGGGAGTAGATTATCAACAAGCATCAGAAAGTTTAAGTATTGATACGGGGGCAAGCTACGATATTGCCGTAGAAGCGAATACACCTGCTGGGCCTGTTGAAGTATTGAGTCTTGATCTATCACCGGACGCCGACGTCCTTTACAACGCCATTGCAGTTGGTAGCGTAGTGGATGAAACTTTGGAGCTATTAACACTTGCTCAGCCAAGTGAAACGTTAACGGAGGGGAATGTACGAGCAACAGTGGTACACGCGGCAGAAAACGCCCCGGCAGTTGATGTGTATATCACGGCCTTCAACGACGATTTAGACAGCGCTCAAGCAAATGCAACTCTCGATTACAAAGCAAACTCTGGAAGCATTGATGTGCCTGGAGGGGAATATCAAATACGTATTACTGCTGCAGGTACAAAAACAGTGGTGTTCGACTCTGGTGCAATTGAATTACCCGCAAACAATGAGCTTTTGGTGTTAGCCACCAGTAACGTTGCCCCGGGAAACTCTCCAGTTGCGCTAACTATTTCAAATGGCGCATCGTCTTCGGTAGTGTTAGACACAAATACACCAGCAGCTCTAAGAGCCGTTCATGGCGTTGCTGATGCTCCAGCTGTGGATATTATCGCTAACAACACAATTGAGCTTTTTGACAGCGCGATCTACACCGACGTAACCGACTACTTAAACGTGGAAGCGGGTGACTATAACATTGATGTTGCAGTCGCATCCGACAACTCAACTGTGGCAATTGACGATGCCAACGTAAGTTTGGAGGCGGGGGTATATTACACAGCTATTGCTAATAATGAGCTCGCTACTATCGATTTGGATCTAATAACTGAAAATACACGACGAGTGGCGACCGCTGCACAAGTTCGCATTTTCCATGCGGCATCGTTAACCTCGGATATTGATATTTACCTTACCACCGATGGTGAAATTGCCGATGTAGCCCCTGCTTTTACCGACATTCCTTATTTAGACGGCGACTTAGCCGACACCGGGTATGCTCAGATTAGTGCAGGTGACTATGTTGTGACCGTTACACCAAGTGGAAGTAAAACTGAAGTTATTGAAACCGGTGTGTTGTCATTGCAAGCGAATAAGCTTTACACCGCATTTGCCGTAAATGGACCCAATGCAGGAGACGCTCCCGTGTTGCTGCTTGCCGATGATTTTGTTGAGTAAAAATATAATTCGATATACACCACTATCAAGGGTGTAAAAAATGATTTTGCGCTGCTGTTGTGCGCCAAATCAGCTCTTGTCAGACAGGCGCCTACAAGCAGCGCCTGTCTGCATATCGCATCGAGTTGGGCGAGTACACATTAGCGAGCAGTTGAGTCAATCAGCCACGCATTTTCGACGGCGATGTCCAGTTGCTCATTGACATAATTCCAGAGGGCCGGCGCACAGGTTTTCAGGTGAGCATTGCGCTTTTCTATTTGCTGACGCGAGATCTTATGGGTTGTCCAGCTGCCACCTTTGGCATTCATATTTTGAAACACGGGGAGCACCCTATCCATAGCCTTCGCAAACTCAGCGTCTGGCGTAGCTGCGTCTTCAAATTCTAGCCACAGCTGCAGCATAGTTTCATCAAGCGGTGGGGGAAGAAGGCCAAATATCCGTTTTGCCGCTGCCATTTCTTTTTCAGCCTGAGCCGCGTGATCCTGCTGAGTGTTAAAGGCAAACATATCGCCAGCATCTATTTCCACCACATCGTGAATGAGGATCATTTGTATCACTCGCTGGATGTCGATAGGTTTTGCTGCATATTGGCTTAACATCGAGGCCATTAGAGCCACATGCCAGCTATGCTCGGCAGAGTTTTCTTCTCGGTTGTTATCAGCAGGTAGGGTAATTTTCCGTTTTACCGCCTTCAACTTGTCAAGTTCACAGATAAAGTCTGCAAACGAATCTACGGGTGTCATAACGTCTCTTATTTAGTGAAAACCGGCTCAGTAAACCATAAGCCAATAAAAAATGAGCGCTGTTACGGCGCTCATTTTGTCTTTCGTCTTGCGCGGTTTTACATACCGCACAACGATTAAGAAAAATTATTTCTGTTCAGATAACCACACAATCAAATCTGCAATATCATCAAAAGACATGTCAGATGTGAACGTAGGTTGATACTTGCCATTGATAATAAAGCTTGGAACGCCGGTTAAGTGTTCGCGGTTTTCATCGATTTGCTGCTGGTTTTTACGCAACATGCTGTTTACACCAAAGCTTTTTGCAAGTTTGTCGAACTCTTCGCCGTCGGCGCCGTTTACAACAAAGATATTACGCAAGTCTTTCAAGTTGGTAATAGATGCTTTTTGCTTATGAATGTAGTTGAAAATAGCACCATTCATTGCATTTTCTTGTTTCATAGCTCGGCCAATAAGCATGGCTTTCGTTGCCGCGTCTTGAACATCAGGGCCAGTGAAACGCATGAAGTTCACGTGTACTTTGTTAAACGAAGTACCGTCACTTTTCTTTTGCTTTATTTGTTCAACAATTGGCTCAAATTGAAAGCAGTGCGGACACCAAAAAGAGAAGTATTCAGTAATAACTGGCTTATCAGTGGCTTCATCATTAATGACTTTATAATGCGTACCTTCTTTCCATTTTGTGGCTGGCTCTTGAGCACAAGCCGCTAACGGCAAAAGCATTGCCATGACAAACATTACTGCAAACTTTTTCATGGAATAAGTTCCTTTGTATTAAAAATATAAACTTTCAAAAGATTATCACAGGCTTTATGCGTTAACTAGAGCGTGCCCTAGTTTCAACGACCAGCAAGCGAAAAAATACAACGAAATAATACCAGGTAAAACTTAACCCTTGATGAACAAGCATAAAGTGAAGTTTAAGACGCTTACTAATAGGTGGTGTAAGCGCCGATATCAACAGTTAAGCAACATACTTCGTTAAGGTGTGTAGTTTACGGTTACCAAAGCACGACGTTCCTGACCCACATACCCAATAATATCTTCGTATTCAGTGTCAAATAGGTTATTCACCTTCAACGACAACTGCCATTCATTACTAATACGGTAGCTTACATTAACGTTAGTAAGTGTATAAGCCGAAAGTGCAAGCGTTTGTGAAGGTGCGGGGAAGGGGGGAAAGAATGTATCAAACCGCGTCCCTGTATAAGTCAATTTCGTATAAAAACTGAATTTATCAAGCCCAAAATCGGAGGAAACCGTTAAAGCTCCTTGATGACGGGCGCGACGAAGCTCAGTTGTATTTACAGCATCAACATCTTGCTGCGCATTAAGGTAACTGTATGAGCCCGTAACACTCACCATTTCCCCGCGCCAATTAAACTCTGCGTCTACACCGTCTCGTTGGCTTTCACCGTCAATGTTATCCGCGGTAAATGCGCCAGCGGCCGGGTCGAAAACGAAGCCGTTTATTTCATCTTCAAGCTGGGTGCTATATATGCTTACCTGTGTCGAGAGTGTTTCCCAGCGTGTCTTGATACCGACCTCGATTTCTTCACTTTTTTCAGGCATCAGGTCAGCATTGCCGATAAAGCTGGCGGGCGTAAATCCGAATCGCTCTGTGAAAGTGGGGGTTTTAACCGCCTTTCCGTAACTGGTGAAAACAGATACGTTATTGTGGACTTGCCAAGTCAATCCGGCGCGATAGCTTGACGCATTGTCAAACTCACTGTTGTTGTCGAATCGAGCACTTAGAGAAGTGAATACATTATCACCAAGGTTCCCGCTTGCTTCCCCAAATGCACTGTACGTTTTATCTCGCTGCGCTTGATTAGGGTCGCCAAATACCACAGGACCGCGCTGAGAAAATAACCGCTGTAAATATTCAGCCCCCGCCGCCACGTTCCAGTTATCGAGTCTGTAAAAATGGGTCCAATTGAATTCTACGCGTTCTCCCGTAGTTCCCCCAACATCGTCACCTGATGCTGTATTATCATTCTTATCCTTTCGATACTGTGCAGTAAGCGCTGAGTTGTAATCCGAATCGTGGGGCTGATACTCCCACTTAAGCTTTGAACTAACTTGAAAGCCTCGTGTTACATTATCTGAATCTGCCGGCAGGCCGGTGCTGAGGAAGTCGGTAGCATCGTAGTCGTTCTGATAATCTACCGCGCGAAGATACGCGTTAAGTAAGTGTTCGCTAGAGGCTTCAAAACTCACATTAAGACCCGCTGTAAGGTTGTTGTAACCATCGTCTTCATTGCCGACACGAGAAATGTTGTCGCCGTCTGTTTGCAAGTAGCTGGCGTAGGCGTTAAGGCCAAAGTCATTATGCTGCGATGCAGCGTTAACACTGCCTTTATAAGTGCTTTGCGTACCCGCACTTGCCGACATGCTTACGTTTTTCGAAGGTTGCTGCGTCTGCCCGGCTTTGGTAGTGATGCTTAAAACGCCGCCAATAGCACCACTTCCCCAGCGGGCACTTTGCGGGCCTTTTAAAAGCTCAATTCGAGTCACGTTTGCGGCAGTTAAATGCGCAAGGTCAATTAGGCTTCCTTGACCAATATCATTGGCAATAACGCCATCTATTAGCACCAATAAGTGGTTGGTTTCGCTACCTCGCACCCTAACTTCTGTGAGGCCTCCTGGGCTACCAGATTGAGACAAGCTTACACCGGGTAACCCGCGAATAAGTTCGGTAAGTTGCAGGGCCCCCGATGCTTTAATATCGCTTTCAGTTAAAACCGATACTGCCGCTGGAAGTTTGGTCAGTTCTATGGGTAATCGGGTGCCGGTGACAGTCAGTGTTTCTATATCGTCAGCAGTAGATTGTGCAAATGTTGGTGTTGAAGAAATAAAAGCAAGTAGCGCTGCGCTTGCTGCAGCTTTAGTAAATGCAGTGTGTGTAAAAGATACGTCCATAATCAAAAATAATCTCTTATGTACTCCACCCGAGTACATGATTTAGCGGAAGCGAGAGGCAATGCAAAGCATTACCTAAGCCGTGAAGCACAGGCCGGTATCCGGGCTCTCTCGTTAGTCGCTCACATAATTGAAATCAAACTAATAAAATCACTAGCATAAAAACATATCTGAGGAGCTGTAACTCTTTTGCCTTCCCATCTAATCAGCAAACATAGCGCTTACGTTATAGACAGTGGCGTTTGAAAAGACATACTCGTTGAGTATTGAGATTACCGTTGCGGGGGCAGCATCAGCATCACACTGATTTCCCGTTTAACACAATCACTGGCATCTTGTTGATGTTAACCAACTGACACCGGTTCATGGGCACCTACGCGGGGGGGAGTATATAGCCTTTATTTAAGACTTTATATACTCCAAGCTGCTATATTCTGACGTGGAACGGCAGAAAGAGCCTTTAGTGAACACGTTATGGGATTACATTCCAAGCTTAAGCGGGGGCTCTTGAAGTGCAGACATTTGTTCTTTCAAGGCTAATATTTGCCCTTCCCAATATTTATCTTCAGCAAACCATGGAAAGGCGCGGGGAAAGGCCGGATCTGACCAACGGCGAGATAGCCATGCCATGTAATGAACCATTCGCATGGCTCTTAATGGCTCTATAAGCGAGAGTTCTGCTTTATTGAAGAGCTGAAATTCTTCATAAGCTTCAACTAATGTGTCAAGTTGCAATAGCTGCTGTTGTCTGTCGCCGCTTAGCATCATCCACAAATCTTGGATGGCAGGCCCCATTCTGCAGTCATCTAAATCGACAAAAGTAGGTCCATCTCGCCATAAAATATTGCCCGGGTGGCAATCACCATGAAGACGTATAGGCGAAGAAACGTTTTTATACGCTTTTTGTGTAGCTTCAATAACAGGGTTAAGAATAGCGAAAAAAGCGGTTTTTAAACCCTCTGGCAATAACTCGCTCTGCTCAAGAATTTTTTGCGGCTCTAATAAATAGCTCTCTACATCAATAGCGGGGCGTGAAGTGAATGGCGTGGCCTGCGCTGTTAGATGTATTCGGCCGATAAAGCGCCCCATCCATTCCAGCTGATCTAAATTGTCATTTTCAAACTGTCGGCCTCCCACTGAGGGAAAAAGGGCAAAGCGGTAGTCGGTATCAACAACTTTATGATGATGCAATGTGTTCCCATTGAGTGCCATGGGGGCGACAATGGGAATTTCATTGTCAGCCAGCTCTTTAGCAAAACTGTGCTCTTCTTGAATTTGTTCGTCAGTCCAGCGACCTGGCCTGTAAAACTTCACAACGTAGCGCTTGCCGTCTTCAGCAATAAACTGATAAACCCTGTTTTCATAACTGTTAAGCGCGAGTAGTCCGCTTTGAAGAAAAATGCCCTGGGTTTCCAGGGCATCTAATATCGTATCTGGGCTTAAGCCCGAGAAGGAGAAATCTGTCATCGATAAAGAAACTTAGTTGGCTCATCAACGGTTACCGTCTCACCATTTACGGTAACAGTAACACTGATGAATATGTCAGTGACAGTATCTTCCAGATTATAGGCGTCTGTTGCAACCGATATCGGTGTTGAGTAAACCGCGCTACCCTCTACCTCAAACTCTTGTTTACCAATATATTGATAATCGGGTAGCCCTTTTATTTCAACCGTATAGCTTTGACGCTGTTGAGTTTTGTTCAACACCTTAATGGTATATACGTTTTCAATAAGCCCTTCATTGGTTTCGCGGTATAGAGAGTTTCTGTCGCGAATAATATCAACTTCAACAGGACTGCGGGTGTAGATATTCGCAAATAGAAGTCCGATCATGATGACGAGTACAACGAAGTAACCCACCAGCTTAGGTCGAATAATATTCGTTTTACCACCAGATAGCTCATGTTCTGAGGTAAAGCTAATTAAGCCTTTGGGGTAATTCATCTTTTCCATAACGCCGTTACATGCATCAACGCAAGCACCGCAGTTAATGCACTCGTATTGTAAACCATTGCGAATATCGATACCGGTAGGACAAACTTGTACACATAAATTGCAGTCTATGCAGTCGCCAAGCCCTTTCTGTTTAACGTCTTCATGACTGAGTTTGCGTGGGCGAGGGCCTCGTTTTTCACCTCGGGTGGCATCGTAAGATACGGTAAAGGTATCTTTATCGAACATCGCTGACTGAAAGCGCGCATATGGACAAATATGGGTACACATGATTTCTCGCATATAGCCCGCATTACCGTAGGTACAAACAGCAAAAAAGATAACTGAAAAGCCAGCCCAGAATCCTACATTGAAAGTGAAGAAGTCGATAAAGAGTGCGCCGATAGGCGTAAAGTATCCCACAAAAGTCAGTGCGGTTAACAGTGCAACAACAACCCATGCAGTGTGTTTAGCAGTTTTACGCATAAACTTATCGGCATCCATCGGCCTTTCATCAAGCTTCATGCGTTTGTTGCGCGGGCCTTCAAATTTTTCTTCAAACCAAGTGTAAATATACACCCAAGTAGTTTGCGGGCACATAAAACCGCACCATACCCGCCCAGCAAAGGTAGTAACAAAGAAGAGAGCAAAGGCTGACACAATAAAAATATAGGCCAACAGAGTTAGGTCTTGCGGCCACAGAGTTAACGAGAATATCGTAAACCGCTGTTCGCCAATATCGAGCAAGACAGCTTGTTGACCGTTGTATTGAAGCCAAGGGATAATGGCAAACAGGCCAAGAAAGATAAGCCCAAAAAAGCGACGAAACGATTCTAAAGGGCCTTTCACAGCACGCACATAAATACGACTGCGGGAATCGTGACGCTTCCCCTGACCTTCACCTTTTGGCTTGTGGACCTTTACCGGTGTTACGTTTTTAACCGGTATCTGTTCATTCATAAAATAACCTTAGCTAACATCTTTAAGTGACATAAGCAGTATAACAGCAAGAAGAATGTCATAATTAATGTAGATCAAGAATACTCATTATGATCGGTCCTTTTGAACTTTCAGTCAATACTGAAAGTTCAGAAATGTTCATTGAAAAATATGCCTTCGTTAAAATAAGTCAAAAATAGGGTCAACACACCCAAAAGCGTAGTTAGTAAAATACCAAACAGCTATATGCTCTGTGGGGCATAGCATTAAAGTTTTCTTAATAAGTTTATTTAATTAGTGAGGCTTATTTAATGAGAATTGCGGTGCAGTATGATCAGCAGCCATCTGAGCATGCTTGCTGGGCAAGCTAAGATAAATTTCATATACCTATGGTTGTTTTCCATACTGATGTATTACTATTAGTGTTCTTAAATGTAGAGAACATGGTGTAATATCACCGAATAGTTGAACTTTTAGTGGCTTTTTAGCCGTAAATTTCAACAAGACTTAGCTATTCAATTACGGTTATTTTAGAAAGGCTATGTAAGACATTATGTTACGTTTTTTCATTATTACTGCTGAAATTATTGTGCTCGTATTAATCTTACGATCGCCGTTCGTGCAGTATTTATTTGAAGATATTCAGCATTCTGTTTCCGACTGGTTTATTTCTATGTCTACTTTGCCAGAGCAGCGCGCGTTGAGCGGTTTGCGCAACGATATACTGCAGCAGCTAAAGCCATTAAAACCTTACCAACAAAACTATGTCGAACAAATAACCGTATCCACAGACAATGTTAAACGTTTTTACGCAACATACTGTGAAAAAGACGACATAAACCCCAACTTTTCGGGAACTAAACGTGCTCAGCTGTGCCATACCATCATGCAGTCTTCTCTGATGAGAAAGCCACAGTAAAGCGACAACAGGCCGAAAAACGTTTGCGAGAAGACCTTAACGAGGAGAGTAAACGTGAATAAGTTACCTATTTCAGCAACCCTTATCTATTCAGCGCTGTTCAGTAGCGCTTTAGTTTTTACCACCATGACGCCTGCTCACGCGGCTGAATTAAAAATAACATGGGAAGAACCAAAGTCTTATACCGATGTTAGGCCATCAAACGAGTCTCGTGTTCGTTTTCGCGAGCGCACTCTTGAGGAATTGGAATCGCATCTCGTGGAGTTAGCTGCGACGTTACCTGAATCACAAACTTTGACAATGGTAGTGACGAACATCGATTTGGCAGGGCAGGTATGGCCCAGTCAGTTTGTTGGCTTTGGTAATAACATGGGGCAAGACGTGCGCGTGATACAGCGTGTTGATATTCCACGCATGACGTTTAGCTATTCACTTACCGATAGCGATGGTGAAGTAATTAAAAGCGAAGAGGAATTTAGCCTTAAAGACATGGGGTTCATGGACACCAATATTCGCAATAATAGAAATGAAAATCTGTTTTATGAAAAAGCCATGCTTGATGACTGGTTTGACGACACGTTTGTAGAAAAAGAAAAGTAAAACAAAGTATAAACAAAGAGGCCGCGTTGCTTTAGCTAAACAACGCGGCCTTTTTTATTGGTGCAAAAAACTGATTTTAAGGACAGTTATTTCAGCGATTATAAATAATCGAACTCATCACCGCTGACGGCTAACGTACTTTCTGGTCCTGCTGTATAGGCTACTTTGTGAGCATCACGACGAGGTAAAATACGCTCCATATAAAAATCCCGTGTTTTTACCTTTGATGCCGCAAGTACTGCATTCTCTCCGCGCTGGGCTTTATCTGCCATGCTGTACCACAACACACCAATTAGAGAGTAAGCACTGTAGTTAAGGAAGTCACAGGCCGCTGATGCAGCTGTAGTCGCATCCATGCCCAAACAGTCAGCAGAAGAGGCGCGCCAGTCATCCAATAGTCCTTGAGCTAGGCCTTTGTCTTCTGCGTTTTCGATGTCTGCTACGAGTGCGTTAAACGCGTTGTAGGTAGACTCTAGCATTTGTCCGCCGTCGCGAGTAAGTTTACGTCCAATAAGGTCGAGCGCTTGAATGCCGTTTGTTCCTTCGTAAAGCATAGCAATACGAACATCGCGCACAAGCTGCTCCATGCCCCACTCGCGTATAAACCCATGGCCACCAAAGATTTGAACACCAAGGTTTGTAGTTTCAAGGCCCATATCAGTCATGAACGCTTTACAGATAGGCGTTAGGTATTGAAGCACATTCTCTGCGTTTTTCTGTTCTTCGCCGTCGGTGTGCTTTTCAATGTCCATAAACTTAGCGTAGAAAAGCGACAGGGCACGACAGCCCTCAATAAGCGATTTCTGTGTTAACAGCATTCGAGCCACATCTGGCTGAAACACGATTGGGTCGGCTTTGCCTTCTGGGTTTTGAATACCTTGAGGTGCACGAGACTGCACGCGCTCGCGGGCATATGTTAGTGCACCTTGATACGATGCTTCAGCTGCCCCCAACCCTTGCAAGCCAACTTGGAATCGTGCGTCGTTCATCATAGTGAACATACATGCCAAGCCTTTGTTTTCCTCGCCCACTAACCAGCCGGTGGCGCCGTCGAAATTCATCACACATGTTGGGCTAGCCTTGATCCCCATCTTGTGCTCAATGCTACCTACTGAAAGACTATTCGCTTCGCCCGGCTCATTGCTGGCATCGGGCAAAAATTTAGGTACTAGAAACAAGCTTATTCCTTTAACACCTTTTGGTGCATCAGGTAAGCGAGCCAGTACTAAGTGAATGACGTTAGAGCTCCAGTCGTGGTCGCCGCCGGTAATAAAGATCTTATTACCTGTAATTTTAAAGCTACCGTCTTCTTGCGGAAGCGCCTTTGTGCTTAACAAGCTTAAGTCGGTTCCCGCGTGAGGCTCGGTGAGGTTCATTGTGCCTGTCCACTCACCGCTAATTAGCTTGGCTAAATACTTATCTTTTAACTCTTTGCTCGCATGCTTTGTTACTGCCAGCGTGGCACTTTCGGTAAGCATGGTTGTTAAGCGCCAGCTCAAGTTGGCCGCGTTTAGCATTTCATGCACCGGCACTGCCATAGTGTAAGGTAAATCTTGACCGTCGTATTCTGCAGAGCCAAGCATGGCGTTCCAGCCATTCGCAACATACTCTTGGTAAGCGTCTGCAAAGCCTTTAGGGGTAGTGACCTTGCCATTTTCAAGTTTACAGCCTTCTTCGTCGCCTTCGCGATTAAGCGGAGCAACAACGTCCAAGGCAAATTTGGCGCCTTGGGAAATAATTTCATTTGCTAAGTCACTATCGAAATCGCTAATACCTAGCTTTTGGTAATGAGCATCAAGTCCAAGCCATTCTTTTAAAAGAAACTGAAAATCAGCGGTAGGGGCGTGGTGTAGAGGCATGGATGACTCCTTTTTCAAACAAGTGTTTTAATCTCGCTATTATAGCCATAAAACAAGTGGTCAGAGTAGTCCGTTAATCGAAAGTTAATAATAAATATTATTTATACCACTTGGCTTTTTCTTGCATTTATCCATCTCACTGGCATGCTAACGCCCTAAATAAGGCGACATAGTTAAGGCGTAAAAAGCGTATGAGTAATAATAGTCCAGTATGCGTAGTAACGGGAGGCAGCTTGGGAATTGGCCTTGCGGTATGTAAAACCTTTGCCGAAAACGGTTATCGCGTGGTCAATTTAGACATCAGGCCTTTTGATATCACGCCAGCTCATTGTGAATGGGTAAGTTGTGATGTTAGCAAGGTTAGTGATGTTGAAACTGCGTTATCTTCTGTTGCCAGCAAATATGAACGAATTGACGCGCTAGTGTGTAATGCAGGTAAGCACGTATCTGCCACTATTGAAGAAACCGATGAAGCCCTTCTAGACAGCGTGATTAATTTAAATATAAAAGGCGCTTACGCCGCAATTAAATACACATTGCCGATGATGAAGTTGCAGCAATCTGGCGCTATTGTGGTAATGGGGTCAGATCAATCTTTTGTAGGTAAGCAAAACTCTTTCGCGTATGGCTTAACAAAATCTGCATTAGCGTCTATGGCTAAAACAACGGCGCTTGATTACGCATCATTTAAAATACGTGTGAATGCTGTGTGCCCAGGTACGGTGGAAACGCCTTTATTTCATAACGCTATCGATAACTATGTGGCGAAATCTGGTGCAAATAAAGAGGAAGTGGTTGCTGAAGAAGCGTCAGCACAGCCATTAGGCAGGCTTGGGCAGCCAGAGGATGTTGCAGAACTCACCTATTTTTTATGCAGTGACAAAGCATCCTTTATTACTGGCAGCCTGTATGCGGTTGATGGCGGTTATACAGCGCAGTAGTGAATATGAATCATCATAATGCTGTTAGGCTGAGTATGAAAAGAGGGGAAGAAGATATGAAATGGATTGATCCACACATCCACCTTTTTGCACTAGCCCACGGACATTATGCATGGCTAAAGCCTGAAAACCCGCCGTTCTGGAGCGACAAGGCAGTAATAAATCAAACTACCTTAGAGCCTGAGCTGTACGAAGGAAACCGAAACCTGATCGCAGGGTTTGTGCATATAGAAGCTGGGTTTGATAACCATCATCCTTGGCGGGAAGTACAATTTTTAGAGCAGCACTGCAAAGGGCCATTTCGCAGCGTTGCCAATATTCATTTAACCGCAAATTCAGCGCAAGCAGATATCAATAGGCTGGTCCGCTTTCACTCCGTCGTCGGGTTACGCCATATTCTCGATGACGGTGCACAAACCATTTTGCGTTCGCCAAAAGCTTTACACACATTTAAATACATGGCGCAGCACCAGCTTTCTTTTGATGCTCAGTTAGATTTAACCGACACGGCAAGCGTCAGTGCATTAGTTAAAGTACTTGAGCAAGTGCCACACCTCACAGTTGTGGTAAATCATGTTGGAATTGCGCCCTCTAGCAGAGCCAATCTTGCTTATAAACATTGGCAGCATCATTTGCGAGAGCTTGGGCAGCACAATAAGTTGGCATTTAAATTTTCTGGTATGGAGATGCAGGAGAGGCAGTGGTCGTGGCAGTATGCGCATGGGGTACTTTGTGATGTTATCGAAAGTGTACCTTTAAGTAAGCTTATGTTGGCAAGTAATTTTCCGCTATGTAACTTAAGAATGCCTTATTCAGCGCTTCTTCGTGGCTACGACAGGTTATTAAAGCGCTTCGATCGCCAAACAGCCGAGCAGTTACGATATAGCAATGCTTATCGCTGGTACAAATTTACTCCGCAAGATTTTGAAGAATAACACGCGCTAATAAGAGCCGGTGAATTGAAAGCAAAGTGGCAACGCAATGTACCACTTCGCTTTTAAGATGCCTGTTTTAAAGGTAATAACTATTTTAGCTCGGTAACCGTCATATGTGGCGAGCGATACACAACTTCATCATTCAAATCGATTCCGATCCCTGGCGTATCTGGTGCTTCAATGAATCCGTTCACTGGCTGAGGATCTTGAATACACAACTCTCTATTCCACTCTTTTATGGCGTAGGTGTGATGCTCGTGAATTAAAAAGTTCGGTATTGCGGTCTCAAGATGTAAGCTGGCAGCGGTTGCTACTGGGCCGCCACAAACATGGGCCTGAATACGCACATCGTAAATGTCAGCATAATCGCACACCTTTTTCGCTTCGGTGAAGCCGCCACAAAGACCGACATCTGGTTGCAGTACGTCAATAGACTGATCTTCAAGATAAGGGCGAACATCCCAGCGATGATACAAACGCTCGCCGCCAGCAATAGGCACATTTACGTTCTTGGCAACTTTATCGTGAAGCTTTGAGTTTAAGTAGTTCACAGGCTCTTCGTAATACAAGCAGCCAATATCCTCTACGATACTACCTAGCTGAATGGCAGTAGAAGCGCCTAGTAAGCTATGACACTCGAAGATAATATCGCCATCGTCACCCATAACATCGCGCATTGCCTGTAGGCGGGCTCTAAATAGCTTGAGTTCTGGCTTAGTAAACAACTTAGTTCTGTCGAAATGGGTGTTGCCATCTTTGTCATAAACAATGGGGTCGACTTTAACCGCATCGTAACCGTCTTTAAGCGCTTTCTCTGTCGCGCGAGCGTAATCGGCAGGGTCGTTCAGTTTTGTAACTTCCTTATCCCAGTCAAACTGTAACTGACTGGCATAGCTACGCAGTTTGCCGTTTGTTTTTCCACCTAGCAGTTCGTATACCGGTAAGCCTAGTGCTTTCCCTTTGATATCCCAAAGCGCGGTATCTATGGCACTCATTGCAGAATAAAAAACAGGGCCGCCGCCTAACCCCCAGAAACCTTCACGTAGCATGCGTGACCATAATAGTTCGGTTTGAAAAGGATTAAAGCCAATGAGCAATGCCTCAGCAATTTCTTTTACCATGTGAGCAGCAGCGCTGTGTCCCCAGTCGTAAGCAAGACCCGCTTCACCCACACCGGTAATTCCCTCGTCGGTATAAACTCTTACAAATACAGGGTTCCACTGTGGGCGTTTTGGACATTGAATGTCGAATATTTCTACTTTGGTCACTTTCATAGTTTATGTTCAATTCCGTGTTTTAAGTCAATTTTGAGGATTTCCCTACGGAAACCTACCTTAAATGTCAGAGCGCCAACTCGTACTTTTTTAACTGCCTCGCCTTTTCCCTGCCTGTTATTTTGTGATAACAAGATAGCTTTTTGTGATGAGAAATAGCCTTGTAATCACAAAGACGCATTATTCACAGAAGCTTGGATCTAATTTGTAGGCTTTTCTAAGCATCGCTGGCCATGCTTTTTGGCCACCTGTCTCTCCGCTGTGAACAATGCTCGCTTGCTCATATATACCGTCGATAATGGGTTGAGGGATCTCAATCACTTCTTCATTAGACTGCATCAGCGCAAGTTGAATTTCACATGCTCTTTGTAAATCATAAAATCGCATAAACGCGTCACCTACGGTGGGGCCTAGAGTAAGGCCGCCATGATTGGGCAATAACATATGGTTAGTATCGCCTAAATCCTCTTGCAGACGCTTTCTTTCTTGGTCATCAACAGCCAGTCCTTCATATTTATGATAGGACAGCGATGGAAGAGAAAATAAAGAATACTGGCTCCAAGGTTTTAAGCCACCTTTCACCGAGGCAACTGAAATGGTGGCCAATGTATGCAAATGAATTACGCATTTTGCATCGTGACGCACTTCATGAATAGCGCTATGAATAGTGAAGCCCGCAGGGTTTATTCCATAAGGTGTATCATCGAGAATGTTACCGTCTAGGTCTACTTTAACGAGATTAGAAGCCGTCACCTCGTCGAAGCCTAAACCAAACGCATTCACCAAGTAATGTTCTGTTCCCGGCACTTTGGCTGAAATATGCGTATAAATGAGGTCGCCCCAGCGCATATCTGCTACCAGGCGATAGCAGGCTGCAAGATCCACTCGGGTTTGCCATTCTTGTTCTGAAACAGAATTTTTAAGACTTTGAGGCGGTAGTGAAAACACGCTTTACTCCTTGGGTAATCTTATCCCTGCACTTGGTAGAAAAAGTAGTGCAGGGCGTTGAAAGCGAATGTGAATTACAAATACAAGGCACAGCCATAGAATCGCTTTAACCGTACCGCAAAGATTACCAGTTCAGGCTATTTATCAAAAGCCAGAACTTCTTTGGATTTTGAATCACAAGCATATATAGCCGTTTTGATACATATGGCTGACATATATTCAGCGCAAAGATATGCTAATACCGATTTTTGCCCGTTTACTGTGGCGTAAATGCAATAAAACCATCTCTAAGTGAAACTAAATCGTCTGGGAATCGCATTGCGTTATGTTCTATAACAAAGGGGTCAATTTTTTCTACAGCCGTTACCTCAATTTTAGCCCATGCCGGTGGTGAAAAATTATCGGGAAAAGCGCCAACTCCTGCATCCAGGTCGCAGGCAAATACCGAGAGACCCCGCCGGGTTGTGAGCAAGTGTTTGCGAACAAAAACATTAAAACCGGTTTCTTCCCAGGTTTCTCTATGAGCGGCACAAGACAAAGATTCATCCTTATCGACCCCACCTCCAGGAAAATCAAGTTTGCCGGTTAGCCGATGCCTAATAAGTAACACTTTATTTTGAATTTTCACAAGGCAGGCTGCGGCGTTTGAGTTGACGGTATTATTTTGCGGTTGGGCAGTTTCAGTACTCAATTGCGTTGATTGTCTACAAGCGGGTTGGCTAGGAGTAGAGTCCGAGCAGGCAAAAAGCGTTAAAAGTGCCAAAATAGCTGATAAGCGAAAATAGAAAGTCATCGAAAAAGGTAGAATACCCTTATTAAAATAAAAACAAGTAATAGCGCCACAAAACCACCGCTCGCGCCTTGCACCAAAACGTGCCTAGGGTGCATATTGGAGAAGGTGTTTGAGATGCGTAGCCGAATGTGAATAGAGTGCTTTTTACTAAAATTGGCAACCACTTCGCAAACTACTTTATCACAAGGCGTTATTTTACCTATAGGAAAGGTTATGTCTTCACGTTTTTCTTTATCTCCACTACTCATTGGTGTTGCCCTACTGGCCGGCATTGTTGTCTATCTTAATTTACCCGAAGAAAGTGCTGAGCAACAAAATGCAGCAAAGGCCACGCCGGTCAAAACGGCATTGGCGAGTACACAAGCATTACCCATTACCATAGAGTCGCTAGGCACCGCGGTGGCGAACGAATCGGTAAACATCACTGCCCAAGTTACAGAAACGATAGCCAGTATCAATTTTGAAGACGGTGATAAAGTTGACGCAGGCACAGTACTTGTTCAGCTTAATAACTCGGAAGAACTCGCGCGTGTTGAAGAACTCAAGGCCAATATTGTTGAAGCAAAAAGACAATTCACCCGAATAGCTGATTTACGCCAAACCAATGCTACCTCTGAGCAGCTTTTAGACGAACAACAAGCCCGCGTAAAAGCGTTAGAAGCTCAGCTAGATATCGCAAAAGCACAGTTAGACGACTTGCAGGTTCGCGCTCCTTTTAGTGGTTTGCTTGGCAATAGAATGATCAGTAAAGGCTCACTTATCCAGCCTGGAAATACTATTACTACGTTAGACGACATCAGCGTGGTAAAAGTTGACTTTAGTGTTGCAGAAACGCATTTAGCGAGTGTTGCAGCAGGCCAGCGGTTAACTGCAACTTCAATTGCTTATCCAGGCGTAGAGTTCGAAGGCGTTATTAGTAATGTCGACACCAGATTAGACCCCGTGATCCGCGCCATTAATGTGCGAGCAGTCATAAAGAATAAAGACAACCGTTTACGCCCAGGTATGCTGCTAACCGTTACAGTAGAAAAGCGTGTTTTAAACACTCTCGTTCTTCCAGAAAAAGCACTGGTTCCCGTACAAGATAAGCAATTTGTTTATGTGGTTAAAGACGATGTGGCGCACCAAACAGAAGTGGTTATTGGGGAGAGAAGGCCAGGCATAGTCCAGATAATCAAAGGTGTAAGTGAAGGTGATGAAGTTATTACCGAAGGTACGCTGCGTGTGCGTGACCAATCTCCAGTCAACGTACTTAATCGATAGGGCGGCGCACCATGTTATTGTCTGACGTTTCAGTTAAGCGCCCCGTTTTTGCAACGGTTATCAATTTACTGTTAGTGATATTTGGCGTTGTTGCTATTTCTATGCTGTCACTTCGTGAATACCCCGATATCGATCCACCCATAGTGTCGGTGAATACCACCTATGCTGGTGCATCGGCAAATATTGTTGAAACTCGAATAACCCAACTTCTAGAAGACCGTATATCGGGTATAGAGGGTATAAAAAACGTTACCTCTACTTCGCGCAACGGTCGTTCTGACATCACAATTGAATTTAAGCTTTCTCGCGATATTGATGCTGCGGCCAATGATGTAAGGGAGCGCGTGAGTCGCGCATTAAATAATCTACCGGACCAAGCAGATCCACCTGAAGTGTCAAAGGCTAACTCCGATGAAAGCGCCGTGGTGTGGTACAACCTGAGAAGTACAAACCTAAACACAATGGAATTGACCGACTACGCAGAGCGCTTCCTCGTTGATAGGCTTTCCATTGTTGATGGCGTTGCGCGGGTGCAAATTGGTGGTGGTCGCCGCTATGCCATGAAAGTGTTTTTAGATAGAACCGCTATGTCTGCCCGGGGCATTACCGTTAGCGATGTAGAGCAAGTTATTCGCGCAGAAAACGTTGAACTGCCCGCCGGCGAAGTTGAGTCTGTCGACCGTGATTTTGAAGTAAGGGTAGCCCGAACCTTTTTAACCCCTGAAGATTTTGCTGCCCTCACTGTGGCGGTAGGCGATAACGGCTATCTGGTGCGACTAGGCGAAATAGCCAATGTTGAGTTAACCGCAGAAGATGATGAGACCGAGTTTCGCGGCGACGGCGTAAACATGATTGGTCTTGGCATTATCAAGCAATCTAAATCGAATACCCTTGAAGTGGCACGTGCGGCAAAGGCACAAATAGCAAAAATAGAGGCATCGCTGCCAGATAACATTTTTATTGTACCTAGCTACGACTCCTCGGTTTTCATTGAGGCCTCTATTGATGAGGTTTATGAAACCCTGGCCATTGCTATGCTTATGGTGGTCGTAGTGATTTATTTATTTCTGGGGAATGTTCGCGCTACCTTTATTCCTGCGGTCACCGTTCCGGTATCTCTTATTGCTGCATTCATTGTTATGTATGCCCTTGGGTTTTCAATCAACCTCTTAACACTACTGGCCATGGTGCTGGCCATAGGACTAGTAGTAGACGATGCTATTGTGGTGTTAGAAAACATCTATCGCAGAATTGAGTTGGGCGAGCCCCCTATTTTAGCTGCTTATCGGGGGGCCAAAGAAGTTGGTTTCGCCGTTATTGCTACTACATTGGTGCTGATTTCGGTATTTGTACCTCTTGTGTTTTTGGAGGGGAACATTGGACGTTTATTCACTGAATTTGCATTGGCCATTGCTGCCGCTGTGGCATTTTCCAGTTTCACTGCCCTAACGCTAACACCTATGATGGCGTCGAAAATACTTAAAAAGCGTGAGCGAGCATCTGGTTTCGGAAGTTGGATGGATAAGCGTTTCTCGGCGCTCGAAAACCGTTATTTTCAAAGTTTGGGGAAAACCTTACATCAGCCAATATTAATGTTGCTGTTACTCGCTTTTGCAGTCATCGCTATTATTCAATTTTCAGAAAAAGTGCCCAGCGAGTTTGTACCAAAAGAAGATAGGGGTAACTTTTTTATTCTTATGAATGCGCAGGAGGGGGCGAGTTTTAAAAGTAATGCTGAAAACCTAAAGCAAATTGAAGATATATTAATGCCCTATCGGGAGAGCGGTAAAATTAATCGTTTGCTAGTAAGAACACCGGGCTTTGGTGGCAATGCAGGTATTGCCATTGTAGGTTCAGCAGATTGGGATGTAAGAGATTTCAGCACCTTTGAACTTATGGACGAGTTAAGCGAAAAATTAACTACGGTACCTGATGTAAGAGCCTTTTCGATTATGCGAAGTGGTGTATCTGGGGGCGGGTTCGGAAGACCAGTGCAATTTGTTTTAAAAGGCGATACCTATGAAAACCTTGTTGCATGGCGAGATACGGTACTTGAAAAAGCGGCTGAAAACCCCGGGCTTATTCGACTAGATTCAGATTACAAAGAAACGTCACCTCAGTTGCTAGTTAACATTAACCGCGATAGAGCCGCAGATCTCGGTGTTTCTATTAGTGATATCGGTGGCACCTTAGAAGTTATGCTGGGTCAGCGCAGAGTATCTACTTTCCTAGATAGAGGAGAGGAATACGATGTTATTTTAGAAGGTATTGAAGACGACTTTAGAAGCCCAAACAGCATAGAAAACCTCTATGTGCGTTCGTCAAGAACCGGCGAATTGGTTCCTATGGATAACTTACTGACTTTTGAGGAGCAGGCTACCTCGTCTCGTCTAAACCGTTATAACCGAATGCGCGCTGTTACTATATCGGCAAACTTAGCCGAGGGTTACACGCTAGGTCAGGCACTGACTTATTTAGAAGACATTGTTCGTACAGAGCTTCCTGACACCGTATCCATTGACTACAAAGGCGAGTCACAGCTCTATCAAGAAGCCGGTAGTTCCTTTATTTATGTTTTCATGCTTGCATTAGCAATCACCTATCTTATTTTGGCCGCACAATTTGAAAGTTGGGTGCATCCTCTCGTTATTATGCTTACGGTGCCTCTGGCTCTTGTAGGTGCTTATATTGGGCTGTTTTTCTCGGGCATGACGATAAACATATATAGTCAGATTGGGTTAGTCATGCTTATTGGGCTGGCTGCGAAGAACGGTATTTTAATTGTTGAATTTGCGAACCAGCTTCGCGATAGCGGCATGGCCTTTGAAGAGGCCCTAAAAAGAGCGGCTACCCAAAGGCTTCGTCCTATCGTAATGACAGGTTTTACTACGGTGTTTAGTGCGCTACCTCTGGTTCTTGCCACCGGGCCTGGCGCAGAAAGCCGAATGGTAATAGGTATGGTGATATTCTCAGGTGTCTTAGTATCGGCCTTCATGACCTTGTACGTTGTACCAACGGCTTACAGTTGGCTTGCCAGAAATACAAGTTCACCGCTTAAGCGCACTCAAGAGATAGAACGGTTGCACAAAGAGATTCCATACAAAAAGGGTGATGTTGAATAGTTTCCTGTCGATATAGCCCAGCATGCCATTGTCCTTCACTCAGCAAGATTTAACACTGTTGAGTGGAAACTTTGAGGAGATGCGGCTGGGTTGGCGTGACGGGGTGAACGCAGTTGGCGTATCAATTACACTAGCTGCGACTTACTGGTGCGCCAAAATGGTTTGTCAAAAAGACCGCCTGCGTGTCGTTTACGTACAAGTTGACAGAGTCGATTTGCTTGCTAAGTTAGCTGAGTCGAGTGTGCTAGGTGATGATTAAGTGGGATGTAGTTTATGTGCTTGTTGCCAGCTTGATATCCCGCTTTTTTTAATATGCCAGAAGTATTCGTATAGTGCATTATACGTCAGTTAGGCTTTTGGTATGTTTTTTCATACTTCCATATGGGTTTTGATGCCCTATTAAAATAGCTGGTTTTAGCTAATTGTCTGATTTTTCGAGTTTAAATTTTTAATCGTATTCTTTCTTTTATTTTTTTAAACACTGATCCAACCACTAAGTAGCGCTATTAGTCATTAGTCTAGTTGTTTAAAATCTCCCGCGCATTAAACTGCGCGCCATCACACGCCTTCAAACGTAAGTTCTTCATTTTTCGAATCTAAAAACTTAGTAGCTTTGTTGGCGATATTACCATTTGTGACCAATACTTAGGCAATTGTGGAATTGAAGCTACGATTGCGCTTTGTTTTACCCAGCACTGGTTTTGCCACACGAGCAAAACGTGGGCTGAGCATAATTGAAGCGGTGATATATCACCGCGACAAAGTTAAGAGGATATCTTATGAAAAAATGGATACTCGCAGCGAGCCTTTGCTGCAATATGGCATTCGCAGATGTAGCGGTTGTTGTTCATCCAAGTAATGGCGACTCGTTAGACAAAGTAACGATCAGTAGATTGTTCTTAAACAAAGCCAAAGCATTTCCTAACGGAACTCGCGCTGAGCCGGTAGCGCTAGCGGAAGGTAACGCAGTTACCGACGAATTTAACGGTAAAGTACTCAATAAAACGGCGTCACAATTAACAGCGTTTTGGTCGAAGCTTGTATTTACAGGGAAAGGCCAACCGCCAAAATCTCTTGGTAGCGACGCAGAAGTGCTCTCCACTGTGGCGGGAAATCCTAGCGCCATAGGCTACGTTGATGCTGGCGCTGTTAATGACAGCGTACGCGTTGTAGCCACGTTTTAATTTTACCGAATTACACTGAATTTAAAGGAACAAGCATGAAAACAAAACTTGCTATCTTCTCAATGGCTAGTCTTTTGGCCGCTCCCGCTATAGCAGACGTTCAAATTAACGGTTTTGCCAACCTTATCGCTGGTATGACACTGGATGACGACGAATCGGTTTACGATTACAACAGCGACGTTAGCTTCGACCCAGCAAGTGTATTTGGTTTGCAAGTTCGCGGTGAAATTAGCGATAAACTGTCTGCCACAGCACAGGTTGTAGGGCGTGGTAGAGACGATTACGACGCTGATTTCGAATGGGCCTACATGACATATAACCTATCTAATACTACTAGTATTAGTGCTGGCAGAATCCGTATGCCGTTATTCAAATACTCTGCATCTTTAGATGTGGGTTACTCTTATCACTGGTTAACGCCACCAGACGCGGTTTACGGTATCGACTTTAACAACATTGATGGTGTAAGAGTTGACTATGCCAACTATGCAGGCGATTGGGAGTATGGCGCACAGTTCACTACAGGTCGCGCTCAAGCAGACACCACTATTTCTGGAACTCCTGCGGCGTTAACTCTAGATAACGTTTTGGCGTTATCTTTTGAAGCAACAAGAGATTGGTTTAGTGCTCGTACTTTAATAGCAACCGGTAAAACAAGTGCTGCAAACCCAGAATTTGATGCGTTTGTTGACGGCGCGGGCCAATTTGGTGCTTTTGTTCCTGGTGCATCGGCGTTAGCGACTGGTTTACGCGTAGAAGAAGACACCGGTACCTTCTTTGAAGTAGCCGTTGGTGTTGATAAGTACGATTGGTTTGTGGGTGCAGAATACACGCAAACAGAAGTTGATGGTTCTGTTATTGCCGACAACAAAGCATGGTATGTGACTGCTGGTTTACGCTTTGGTAAATTCACTCCGCATATTACTTATGAAGTTGAAGAGGCGGACAACGGTGCGCAGCTTGGTTTAGTTGCAGCGCTTCCACCAACAATTTCCTCTGGTGATGCTGTTACAGATGCTACCTGGTCTGGTATCTATCAAGCAGCAAGTGGTATTGCTGCTCAGCAAAACCTAGACGTGTCAGCAGTAACTGCAGGCCTACGTTACGATGTCGAGCCAGGTCTTGCGGTAAAAGCCGATGTAACCTGGTACAGCGATGACTTAAATGACTTGAACGATGCAACCTTGCTTAAAGTTGGCGTAAACTACACATTCTAAAACGCTAGTGGGGCTCAGACTTTTTTGCTGAGCCCCAATTATTTGTCTAAGTTTTTAAGGCTTTATTTAAGTATTCGTTAGAGTATTTGCTAAAGTATTCAAAAATACAGTAGATAAATAACATTAGAAGCGTCGTGTTAGTGGTTGCCTAACTATTGTTGGACGATGAATAAAAATAGAGAGATAGCAAATGAGTTTTCTTAAAAAAATGCCGATAGCGTCAAAAATTTTCCTGATACCAGGGATTGCGGTTTTGAGCTTTGTTATTTATCTATTAATCACTATTTACACTGCATTAAACAACGACGCAATTCTAGAAAAAGTACAAAAAGTACAGTTCCCAGCACTTCAATTATCTGCCTCAACCCTTGTCGAAATGCAAAAGGTAAGAGATACCTTATCTAGTGCAGTGACAACGGGCGACCAAGATACGCTAACAGCAGCTCAAACGTTGGCAAAAGAGGCTAAAGCAGGCATGAAACAAATTGGGGGCATCAGCCCTGAATTTCGTTCGGATATGGCTAAAATTTCAGAGGGCTTTGACGACTATTTCAAAGTTGCCTTTGATGTATCTCAGTCTATGGTAAATGGAACTGCCGATTTCAGCCGAATTGGACAACTTTCTAGTCAGATGAACGAGTCGTACGATGGCGTAATTGCTGCAATGACCCGGTTTAGAGACGATCAACAGAATGCTTTTGAAACAGCATTCAAAAACACTGACTCTGCTAACACCTCGCTAATTAGTACGGGCATTATCTTAGCGATAGTAGTAACAATTCTCTTGTTTGCCACAGCAGTTCCCATCGTTCGCGGTATCAAGAAGAGCATTGATGATGTGGTGCGCTCACTTAAAGATATAGCGCAAGAAAACGGTGACTTAACCGTTCGCATAGAAACAAAAAGCGAAGATGAAATTGGCGACCTTGTTTATTGGTTCAATCAATTCATGGACAAACTTCAAGGCGTTGTAAAAGACGTGGTTGAAGCAAGTCTGCCTCTGTCTAATTTAGCGCAAAACCTTCGCGGTGTGACTGAAGAAACGCAGCGTACCATTGATGTGCAACAACGCTCAGCGACTAACGCGAAACAAGCAGTTGATACGATGAGCGGTTCTGTAGATGGTGTAGCGCAAAGCGCGGCCCAAGCGGCAAACGATGCAAACGAAGCGACTGATGCAGCTAGTGAAGGACGTCAAATTGTTCAACAAACAGTGACCAGTATTCAGCACTTAGCGGACAACGTTAGAGAAACGGCAGATGTCATTGGGCGCTTAGAATCTGATTCAAACAAAGTCGGGTCGGTTTTAGACGTTATTAAAGGCATAGCAGAACAAACTAATTTGCTAGCGCTGAATGCGGCTATTGAGGCTGCTAGGGCAGGCGAGCAAGGTCGTGGTTTTGCCGTTGTTGCGGATGAGGTACGTACTCTTGCTTCAAGAACGCAGCAATCTACCGAAGAAATTCAAAACACTATTGAGCAGCTGCAGAATGCGGCTAAATCGGCCGTGCAAGTAATGGCGAAAGGAACAGAGCAAGCATCTAATAGCGTAGAAACCGCGAACAAGGCGGGTATAAGCCTAGAGACTATTACTAGCACAATCGGTCGTATTAATAATATGAACGAGCAAATTGCCAAAAATACTGAAGACCAACGTACAGTGGCTATCGACATCGTGCGTCATGTTGATGAAATTCATGAGCGTACAGAGCAAACGTCCAGTCGCTCCGGCGAGCTTGGCAGTATGTGTAACGAGCTTGCAAACTTGGCTCAGCACTTAGAATCGATTGCTAAACAATTCCGTGTTTAAGACGTATCTAGTTTCATAAAAACCTCCTGTTGGAGGTTTTTTTATGTCTAACTTTTGGTTGAGGATTCGATTTACCAAGCAGTACGAAGGTATTCAAGACGTTGTATTTCAACATAGAAGTACGCAAAGAAAGACGTAAACATACATAAAGAACTGCGCAAATAAAAAATCCCCGGCAAACGCCGAGGATTCTGTTTATTTGCATTAGCAATATTTGATTGCTGTTTCTCTTGAGGCTACTCGTCTAAAAAGCTGCGAAGCTGTTCAGAGCGGCTTGGGTGACGAAGTTTACGCAATGCTTTCGCCTCAATCTGACGAATTCGCTCACGGGTAACGTCAAATTGCTTGCCTACTTCTTCAAGCGTATGGTCAGTATTCATGTCGATACCAAAACGCATACGCAAAACCTTAGCTTCACGAGCTGTAAGACCCGCTAACACCTCTTGAGTTGCACCTTTTAAGCTTCCACCGGTTGCCGAGTCTAGAGGCTGCACAATCGTGCTGTCCTCAATAAAGTCACCAAGATGTGAATCTTCATCGTCACCAATCGGCGTCTCCATTGAAATAGGCTCTTTAGCGATTTTAAGCACTTTTCGAATCTTATCTTCAGGCATTAACATGCGCTCCGATAATTCCTCTGGTGTTGGCTCGCGTCCCATCTCTTGCAGCATTTGGCGAGAAATACGGTTTAGCTTGTTAATCGTCTCAATCATGTGAACCGGTATACGTATAGTACGTGCTTGGTCTGCAATTGAGCGAGTAATAGCCTGGCGAATCCACCACGTTGCATAAGTTGAGAACTTATACCCACGGCGGTATTCAAATTTATCAACTGCTTTCATAAGACCAATGTTACCTTCTTGAATAAGGTCGAGGAACTGAAGTCCGCGATTGGTATATTTCTTAGCAATTGAAATAACAAGACGAAGGTTAGCTTCCACCATTTCCTTCTTCGCACGGCGGGCTTTCGCTTCACCAATAGACATACGACGGTTAATGTCTTTAATGTCTGCGATAACTAGACCGGTTTCTTGTTCAACCTGATTCATCTTGCTTATGCAGCGTTCAACTTCTTCTTGGTGTATCGCTAGCTCATCGGAGTACGGAGCACCAGATTTAACTGCTTCAAAAAGCCATGCTGTCGATGTTTCGTTGCCGGCGAAAGCTTTTATAAAGTCTTTCTTCGGCATCTTTGCATTCACTACGCAGAACTTCATAACGAGACGTTCTTGAATGCGCACTTTGTCCATCATGTGACGCATGTTTTTCACCATGCGATCAAATTGCTTTGGAACAAGTCTGAATTCTTTGAATATGTCGCTTAGTGCGTTGATTTGCTTGCGTGCTTCTGCATGCGAACGACCTTTCTTTTCAATTACATCACGAGTTTTGATGTACTGAGTGCGAAGTTCGTCAAAGCGTTCTCTTGCAAGTTCAGGATCTACGCCAGTGTCTTCTTCTTCCTCGTCCTCATCATCGCTATCATCATCTTCGTCTTCTAACTCTTCTTCTGAAAGGTCAGAACCGATGTGCGTTGCGGTTGGGGCGAGGTCTTGGTCGTCATCCGGGTCAACAAAACCAGAGATAATATCGCTTAGGCGAATTTCTTCTGCTTCGTAAAGATCCCATTGATCGAGCAAGTAAGTAATGGCTTCTGGGTATTCTGCAACAGAACACTGAACCTGATTAATGCCATCTTCAATACGCTTGGCAATTTCAATTTCGCCTTCACGTGTTAATAGTTCAACCGTACCCATTTCACGCATGTACATGCGCACTGGATCTGTGGTGCGGCCTATTTCACTTTCTACAGTGGCAAGTGCTTGAGCGGCAGCCTCTGCTGCGTCTTCGTCTGCATTTGCCTCTTGCATGAGAAGTTCATCTGCATCAGGAGCTGATTCAGAAACTTGAATTCCCATGTCGTTAATCATGCGGATAATGTCTTCGATTTGATCAGAATCGACAATATCTTGCGGCAGGTGGTCGTTAACTTCTGCAAAGGTCAAATAACCTTGCTCTTTACCTTTTGCAATCAGGAGCTTAATCTGAGACTGCTTGCTTTGCGCCATATAACCTACACTTCTCACATTCAATTAGTTTGCAATAGACAAGACAATATAAATAACCGTATGGTTCATCTTGTCTGCTGGAGTACTGGTGTTCGTATCAATGCCGTATCTGCCCAATGCGACGCTTAGTATGCGATGCGCATCCGCCCGAGTTTGGTTCTGCTCGTGTTATCGGCTATATATTGGTTACTCACATTGCTGCTTTTTTGTTCAGGTTTTTGACTGTTTTTTTGTGATATTTCCTACAAAAAACGCAAATAACCACCGAACGCAGCGAATTAGCCAGTATAGCAGAATTTACAGTGGTTTTACCAGAATGTCGGCTGATTTTTTAAACAACGGTTATTTGCAACTCCCGTGTTTACGAGTGCGTTCTGCAATACGTTTATTAATACGTAGCCTAAACGCAAGCCAGCAGAAAATTACGAGTAAAAGTGCACTGATAGTTTTCTAGCTATTTTGTCGCTCTTTCATCAATAGCGTTAACTCTTCTTTCTCTGCCCTACTGAGTGTTTGTACTCTGGAGCGCGAAATTAATGTTTCTATACGGCTCTCTAAATGGGCGTCGAGCAAGCGAGCAAAGCTATCGCTGTAAACGCGTTCTGCGTCTTCATCTTTTACCAAATGCTCTTGTAATAAAAGCTTTGCGATAGTAGTAGAGTGGGGGTGGTTGCGGAAGTTTTCAACAAGCTGGCTTGTTTTTGCATTTGGGTTTGCTACACAATAGGCATGTACATCTTGAAGCAAATCCATGCCAGTAGCATTGCTTCCAGCAAATATGTCTATTTGCACATCGTCGCATTTTGTCGCCAGCTGAGGGGCGTCTAAAAGTAAACGGATGAGCATTCTCAGCGGTGATAACTTGGGTTTATTTACCTGTGTGAGATTGGGAGAGTACGCTTTTTTATTTCCTTGGTTCGCTTTAGAAATGTCTTGCTGTAGTTTAAACCTATCGAACTCTCCGGTGTGTTTGGCGAGCTCTTCAAGCAGCATGTTTTTTTGCTCAGCCCCTAAAGTCGACTCGATAAGCGGCATGGCCGCTTTTTTCAGCGCAATTTTACCTTCGGCAGTACCAACGTTATGGCTTTTAAGTAGGTTTTCAAAAAAGAATCGAGACAAAGGCATAGCGCCATTTAGCATGTCTAAGAATGCATCTTTACCTATTTGACGAACCATGGTGTCTGGGTCTTCACCGTCGGGAAGAAATAAAAATGACAAACGTACACCGTCTTTCAAGGCGGGTAACGCATTTTCTAATGCCCGCCAAGCAGCCTCGCGTCCAGCGCGGTCGCCGTCGTAACAGCAAACAATATGAGGGGTTGCGCGCACTAGCATCTGAATATGCTCTAGTGTCGTGGCTGTACCAAGTGCAGCGGTAGCAATGTTGATGTCAAATTGACTTAGAGCGACAACATCCATGTAACCCTCAACCACAACGACAGTGTCTAACTGCCGATTTTGCTGACGAGCAGAATAAAATCCAAAAAGCTCGTTACCTTTGTGAAATATTCGGGTTTCGGGTGAGTTAAGGTATTTCGGGCCGCCATCCTCTAATACGCGCCCACCAAAGCCAACAACTCGTCCCCTCTTATCCCTTATTGGAAACATTATCCGGTCGCGAAAGAAATCGTATGTGCGGCCTTGGTCATTCTGATTGACTAATCTCAAGTCGATTAACTGTTTGATCTGTTGCGGGCTTTTACCAAACGTGTCGAGAAGCGTACTCCACCCATCAGGTGCGTATCCTATTTCCCATTGCTTCACAATGTCACCGCTTAGACCGCGGTTTTTAAGATAATCGATTGCCTTTTTGCTGTTTCCGTTTTGGCGTAGTTGATGTTGAAAAAAACGTGTGACCTGTTCCATGAGGGAATAGTCATCTTGCAGCTGTTGCTTTTTTTCTTCGCTCATTGCCGGGCGGCTGCCTTTTTCGCGAGGTACTTCTAAGCCGTGATAACGAGCGAGATCTTCGATGGCTTCGACAAATTCGAGTCGGTCAAACTCCATAATAAATGAAATGGCGTTGCCATGGGCCCCGCAACCGAAACAATGGTAAAACTGCTTGTCTTGACTGACCGTAAAAGATGGCGACTTTTCATTGTGAAAAGGGCAGCAAGCCTGATAATTTTTGCCAGCTTTTTTTAATTTAACTCTACTATCTACAATTTCGACTACATCAGTACGAGATAGTAGGTCATCAATAAAGTCGCGAGGTATTTTTCCGGCCATGAGGGATTCGTGTCAATTAAACGGTGATTACTTTAACAGGGATAGATAGTAATGAGAACGTATTACCGCGTTGTAAAATTCAACGCGGTAATTTTAGCGATCATTTTCAACCGCTGATATCAACGGGCTGTTAGCGACAAGCTTAGGCGTTTAAGCGCGCCTTAATTTTCCCACTCAGAGCGCCCATGTCTGCGCGGCCCTGTACCTTAGGTTTGAGTACACCCATTACTTTGCCCATATCCTGCATGCCAGAGGCACCCGTTGAGGCCATGGCGTCGTCTATCAATGAATTAAGCTCGTCGTCGGTCAAAGGCTGAGGTAAGAAGTCCTCGATGTAAGTAATTTCTTCGCGCTCTTTATCTGCAAGCTCTTTGCGGTCTGCTGCGTCAAATTGAGCCGCGGCATCTTGACGCTGTTTAACCATTTTTGTAAGTACCGCTAAAATAGTGGCGTCGTCCAGCGTAATCTGCTCATCTATTTCTTTTTGTTTAATGGCAGCTAGAGCCATTCTAATAGTGCCTAAGCGAAGTTTCTCTTTTGCGCGCATTGCGTCTTTTTGAGCCGATTTTAAATCGTCAATAAGTGCCATAATGTGTTCCGTCGTGTCTATTTGATTATATTGCTACAAGCATAATGAATAGAATAATAAATGGAAGCGTTATCAAACGATAGTGCCTATCTTAGATTTATATTCGTTCTAAGCTATCTAAGTGGCGTACTCACCAAGCGGCATACTTACTAATCGGTTTACTTACCAAGCGACGTACTTACCAAGCTGCTTACTTACTAAGCGACGTACTTAAAGGTCATACCTATAGGCGCTACTTAAAGTTCATAGCAAAAAAAGCAGTAAAGACACTGCAAAATAAAGAAATAGATTAAAGAAAATAGAAGAGATACTAAAAAGAGAACAGAGCAAATAGAACTTTAAATACCTAATACAACACAAGGTAAGAAGTAATAGATATTAGGGATAGACTGAAATAGAGTTGTATTTTGAATAAGGCAATATTAGCAACAGAACTGTTTCTAATACAAAGCGGCGCTTCTAATATGGCGCTTCTAATATGACTCTTCTAATATAAAGGAACTTTAAACAATCAAGCCTCAGAAACGCGAAAGGTGCTGCAATTGCAACACCTTTCAGACTCGTAAATAACCCTGTTTTAGTAGAGTTTTACGCGACGTGCGTTTTCACGAGCTAGCTTCTTAAGATGACGCTTTTTAGCGGCAGCTTTCTTGCGCTTGCGTTCCCACGTAGGTTTTTCGAAGAATTCACGACGACGAACTTCAGATAGAACACCTGCTTTTTCACAAGAACGCTTAAAACGACGCAGCGCCACATCAAACGGCTCGTTTTCTCTAACTTTAACGATAGGCATTTAAACACTCACCTCAAAACTTTACTGTGTATATCCGGGTAAAATTGTGCGCTAAAAAGGCGGCCCGGGTTAAAAATGGTGCGAAATTCTAATCATTTCTGCGAAGAAAGTAAAGGATGAATTGCTAAAAATTAGCCAATATCGTGCATTTACTCCTTTGCTAGCATTCCATGAATGTTGGTTTACAGGTAAACTCTGCGCCTAAGATGTATAGGCCACTAACATTCAGGCCCTAACGCTGCCTTTTTAAAGCGTGTAAGGGGTTGGAATTTCGGGTTAGAAAGATAATCACGGGTGGATCATAAAGATGATCGCCGAAGATCGCCAGTAAAATTATTTGTTTTTGTTTTAAGAAGGTGAGCGCTTAATGCGAATTTTAGGAATTGAGACATCGTGTGACGAAACCGGCATAGCTGTTTACGATGATGAGCAAGGTTTATTGTCACATGAGCTTTATAGCCAAGTTAAGCTGCATGCAGACTATGGTGGCGTGGTTCCAGAGTTAGCATCGCGAGATCATGTTCGTAAAATCATTCCTCTTATCGAAAAAGCCCTTGTAGACGCAAACACAACGCCACGGGATATTGATGGTGTTGCGTTTACTCAAGGTCCAGGCCTTATAGGCGCACTACTTGTTGGTTCGTCGGTAGGACGTTCCTTGGCGTATGCATGGCAAGTTCCTGCGGTAGGTGTCCACCACATGGAAGGACACTTACTTGCACCTATGTTAGAAGAAAATGCCCCAGAATTTCCGTTTATCGCTTTATTGGTTTCTGGTGGTCATTCAATGTTAGTCAAGGTAGAGGGAATCGGGAAGTATGAAGTGCTCGGCGAATCTGTAGACGATGCGGCCGGTGAGGCGTTTGATAAAACAGCAAAGTTGCTGGGCTTAGATTACCCTGGCGGCCCTTTGCTAGCTAAGCTTGCGGAAAAAGGGGAGCCGGGTCATTACAAATTCCCTCGTCCAATGACAGATAAACCTGGTCTAGACTTTAGCTTTAGTGGTCTTAAAACTTTTGCCGCGAATACCATTCGAGCCGCAGATGACTCACAAGCCACGAAGGCGAATATTGCTTATGCTTTTCAAGAGGCAGTTGTCGACACTTTAATCATTAAATGCAAACGCGCTTTAAAGCAAACGGGCATGAATCGCTTAGTGATTGCTGGCGGGGTGAGCGCTAATCATATGTTAAGAGACAAAATGAAGTCATTGATGAGCGAGCTCAACGGTGAGGTTTTTTATCCGGGTTTGGCATACTGCACCGACAATGGCGCCATGATAGCTTACGCGGGTATGCAAAGGTTGAAGGCGGGCGAGATACTTGACCTTAGTTCGCAGGCTAAACCAAGATGGCCGCTAGATACCTTAACGGCCGTTTAGACTATCTACTGCGCTTAATTTTTTAATAACAAGGACTCAAAAAATGTTTAAGTTCAGGGCAATGTCTACATCTATATTCACCTTTCTTACGTGTTTGGTTGTAGGCGGTCATTTGCAAGCTTCTGCATTGTCGTTGCCCTCGTCTGCGAAATCTGAGCTTAGTTCGCCAGACTCGTCACAGCAGCATGTTGTTATGATTTCCCTAGATGGCTTCAGGCACGATTACATCGAACTTCACAAGGCTAAACATTTAGCGAAAATTGCAAAAGAGGGCGTTCGCGCCAAGAGTATGACGCCAGTTTATCCTGCCAATACTTTCCCCAACCACATCTCGTTAGTGACGGGCCTGCACCCCAAAAATCATGGCATTGTAAACAATCGATTTTTTGACAAGTCGCGTCCAACTAAAGACGGATACGCGCACTATAAAATGGGAAGTGGGCAATCGGATAGCACCTGGATTACTGCAACGCCCTTGTGGAATTTGGTTGAATTAAACGGACTTAAAGCTGCTACATTTTTTTGGCCAGAGTCTGATGCCCGTATTGGTGGAGCATTGCCTACTTATCACTTCCATTATTCGAAATATGCAGACTACCAACAGCGAGTTGACCAAATTATTCAGTGGCTGAGTATGCCCGAAGTCTCTCGGCCTCGTTTTATCGCGGGCTACTTTTCTCTTACCGATACGGTGGGGCACGATGAAGGTCCATATTCAGAAAGAACCACTGCAGCCGTTCAGCGTGTAGATGAATTGATTGGCCAGCTTTATGAGCGTATTCAGGCTCTCGATATTAATGTAAACCTAGTGGTGGTTTCAGATCACGGCATGACAAACGTTGATGCTGAACAAGTGATTGCGGTATCAACGCTATCTATCCCAGACCACTTTTTGGTGGAAAGTGAGGGCGCTCAGGTACATATTTACGCACGAGAAAAAGTGAGCGAGGAAGATATAGCAGGGGAATCATCACGTCTGTCATCAATAGCGAAAGGACGGTTTATCGTACTAACTGACAAGCAACGTCAAGAAAGGTACTTTGAAAAAAACAGCCGTACTGGAGATATCGTGTTAGAAATTGCTCCACCATCGCGGTTTATCGACACGCCATCAGGTCATATTAGTAAAGGCGGGCATGGTTACCTCAATACACTTGATGACATGGGAGCTACCTTTGTTGCTACTGGCCCGGCTTTTAAAAAGGGCATTATGCTGCCTACATTCAGCAATTTAGAAGTCTATCCAGCAATGGCTGAAGTTATAGGGATTGACGTTTTTACGCCTGTTGATGGCGAACTTAAAGTGTTATCCGAAGCACTTGCAGAGAAGCAATTATAGAGAAGCAGTTATAGAGAGCTAAACGGGAACAATTGAATACCCGAATACCAAATACCGACTACTCTTTGATATTACCTTTGTCCCACACCTTGCTTTCTGTGCCGCTAAGCAATCGTGAAATATTGTCTTTATGACGCACCACAATAAGAATTGAAAGCATGGTAACGGGCACTGTATATAAAGGCTTTACGAACCAAGTGAAAATAGGTGCTAGACTTACTGCGATAAGCGCCCCAAGAGATGAGTAGCCGGTTAGAAAAACCACCGCTATCCAACTTACTATCAAAAAGCCCGCAAGATCTAATCCAATTGGCAGCATTGCGCCAAAGGCTGTCGCCACGGCCTTACCGCCTTCAAACCCAAAATACAGTGGAAAAATATGGCCTAGGCAGGCCGCAATTGCGATTAATCCTAACCCCAGTGGCTCAATACCCAAAAAGTAGCTGCCGTAAACCGGAATAGTGCCTTTTAAAATATCCATAACCAATACCAGCAGAGCAGGAATTCTCCCCCCTAATCGATAGACATTGGTGGCTCCCGGATTTTTAGAACCTGCTGTTCTCGGATCGGGTAAGTTAAACGCCTGACTAATTACAACCGCACTAGAGAGCGAACCAAAAAGGTAGGCTACTGCAATCATTAACACGGTTAGGGATATCATAGGTATAAAATTATCGCTCTATTGAATGTTGTTCTTTGCTAATTGAGTTAATAAAACAATGGGCAATGTAAAAAAATGAATTCACCTAAACCTTGGTTAAAAACGAAAACCTCAGTTGCCCCATGTTGCTATACAAAGGTATAGTTGTGCCACGTTTACTGCGGTTAGCCTTGTATCAGCATAACGCTACTTCATCCAAATACGATATACCACCTTTGAGCGACGTAAATGTCGCTTATTTCGCAGTAGTAAGACCAGTAACAACATAAGTTGACAAAATTCATGGGTAAAATTTATATAGCTGGATTAACGGTTGAAACGTTAATTGGTGTTTATGATTGGGAGCGTACGCAGCAAACGTCGCTGTTATTAGATGTGACACTAACTGCTGACCTAAACGCGGCAATGCACAGCGACGACGTAAACGACACCATCGATTATGCCAAAGTGGCAGAGTGTATTGTTGAAGTGGGTAAACGCAGCGAATTTGAATTATTAGAAGCCTTTGGCAACGCAGTGATGTCCGCTGTGCTCGAAACCTTTAATGTAGCTGCAATAACGGTAAAAATTGTAAAACCGAATATATTACCAAATGCGCAAACCGTGGCTGTAGAGCTTTCGCGAGAGCGTAATTAATGTCACAACACACTATTTTAATCAGTATTGGTTCTAATATTGAGCGCGAACATTACACTCGGCAGTCGGTAATTGCGCTAAAAGCGCACTTTACTGATGTAGCCCTATCCTCCGTGTATGAGAGCGAGGCTGTTGGTTTTAATGGTAGCCCCTTTTACAATTTAGTTGCTCGTGCTTCAACGTCCCTCAGTATTGATGAGGTGTGCGATGCGTTAAAACAAATTGAGCGAGACAATGGGCGAGTTCATACTGATAAAAAGTTTTGCGCGCGAACGCTAGATCTCGATTTGCTGACCTATGATGATGTGGTAACTCGCTCACCGGTGGTTCTGCCACGAGAAGAGATTTGTCACAATGCCTTTGTACTTTGGCCTTTAGCAGAACTTGTGCCCAACCATTTTCATCCTGAAACAAAGAAAACTTATGCCCAAATGTGGGCGTCTTTTGATAAACAAAAACAGCGCCTCTGGCCTATTGAATTTACCTGGAGTTAAACAAAGGAATGACACTTTTTGAAATTATAATTCTGGCTATTATCCAAGGAGTAACGGAGTTTCTTCCTATCAGTAGTTCTGGCCACTTGTTATTGCCGGCAGAGTTATTTGGTTGGGTAAGCCAAGGTTTGGCATTTGATGTTGCGGTTCACGTGGGGAGTCTTTTGGCGGTTATGATCTATTTTCGTCAGGAGATAGCACAAATGACGGTGGCGTGGTGCACTCAGGGGTTCAGTAAACAACAATCTACAGACAGTAAGCTAGCTTGGTATGTAATTATAGCTACTGTTCCTGCTGTAATTGTGGGTTTTCTAATGAAAGGCTGGATTGAGGAGAATGCACGCACGGCGCTAGTCATTGCTGGTACCACCATTATTTTCGGTCTTGTGTTGTGGTACGCCGATGCAACGGCAAAGCGAACACAAGAGCTTGATAAACTCACTATGAAACAGGCGGTTTGGATTGGTTTGGCTCAAGTGCTGGCGCTAATACCTGGAACTTCCCGTTCAGGTATTACCATGACTGCGGGCCTTATGCTGGGGTTGAAAAGAGAGGCCTGTGCGCGCTTTTCTTTCTTATTGTCTATTCCGGTAATATTAGGTGCTGGCTTACTGGCTACTTATGATCTTATCGAAGCGAACGAAGCAGTAGATTGGCAAGCGCTCATGTATGGCGCTATATTCTCATTTATTAGCGCTTACATCTGTATCTATTTGTTTTTAAGCTGGATTTCGCGAATTGGCATGTTGCCATTTGTGCTCTATCGTCTTGCACTGGGCACGATATTATTGTGGTTTGTTTTTGCTTAAAAACTAACGCCCCGAAAAAGCCAAGTTAATAAAAAAGGAACAACAGGTATGTCAGAAACTATTTTTACTAAAATTATTAATAAAGAAATTCCCGCTGATATCCTCTATGAAGACGATATGGCTCTGGCGTTTAAAGACATTAATCCTCAGGCTCCAGTTCACTTCCTTGTTATTCCTAAAAAGCCCATTGCAACGGTAAATGATATCAAAAATGAGGACAGAGAGATTGTTGGGCACCTGTCTTTGGTTGCAGCAAAAGTGGCAAACGACTTGGGAGTGGCGGAGCAGGGCTTTAGAACAGTGATGAACTGTAACGAATTTGGCGGCCAAACGGTTTACCATATCCACTTACATGTTTTAGCTGGAAAGCCACTAGGTTGGCCGCCTTATACTGAAGATATGAAAAAGCACGTAGAGTAGCTGTTGTTACGCCACACTAGTTAGGTGGGTTTTAGTGTAGGTGCTAATGCAGGTGCTCATGTAGGTGCCAATTCAAGGTGATGAAAGTTGAAAGCCCCCAGCCATTGAGACAGTCAACGGCTGGGGGCTTATTAATACCGGCTAATCAGTTAGTCCAAGTACCTTTTTACCTTGATTAAAATGGATGTCGACAGGAATGTTGGCGTCACTCAAACGCGCCAAATCACTATTTAGTTCGGGTTTAATAACACCCATCGTCTCGACCAATTCAGCAACACCGTCATAGTCGCCGTCACCTTGCAATGTCAAAATTAACTCAGAAAGCGCTTCAACAGCAGCACCCATCTTCATCATATTTACTCGGTAGTACCCATCTTCGGTTTTCTCAAATGCGCCCTGCTGTGCAAAGAAGTTAAACCGTATCATGTTGGCTTTTCCGTGCGCTGAGCTTGCACCAAAGCGAACTGAGCGGAATATGCCGGCCATAAAGGTAACGTAGTAGTCTTCCAGAGAACCCTCTGCTATTTCCCCTTTTTCTAATAGGCTTTGCACCATATAAAGGCCAAGGATATCTGCTTTGCCTTCTTCTAAAGCCGATGCATGTTCTTTCAATGCCTGACGCACGGTGCTAGTGCCGTCTAGTGTATTTTTTATACCTAATCCGTGAGCAACTTCATGAAACATGGTGTTAGCGAAAAATGCGTCAAATGTAATGTGTTTGCGTTGCTCCGGTACAATTAACGTTTCAGCAATGGGGACAAGAATATTGTCGAACTTGGCCTGCATCGCATTTTTAAGTTGCAGTCTTCGGGTTCCTTTCTCAAGCTGAACGCGCTCGTCATTTGGCAAGTTAATCGCAATAGTCTTACTACCGGCATTGGAATGGCCAGCGTAGTAAATAACATCGTATGCATTGAGGTCTGCGTCCGACCCAGGCACTTCAGCTTTGTAAGCTTCAGCTACCGGAAGACCTTGCTGTAACTCGGGTAAAAATGCGGCATATTTAGCAAGTTTTTCGCTCCACGCCAAATCTTTAATCAGTACATAGGCTTCGAACGCGGCACGATAGCCGAATAACTGATCTTCGTACGACTCAATAGGGCCGATAACAAGCTCGATAGGGTTGGTCTTCATGTCCATCCATGCCATATCTGAAGCAAGGTAATCATCGCTTAAAAGGGCATCTGCACGAAGTTTAAGGTACGCTTTAAAGCTCTCATCTTCAGCCAACTCAGAGGCTTGAACGAGTAATTCAGACGCCTTCATTAATTCACTTTTAAAGGCTTGAGAGTATGGTTGAGAATACAGGCTGCCCGTTTCATCTCGTTTAACTAATGAGTACAGCCCTTGCTTGTCGCTAAAATTAGCGGTGGCGAATTCAGCTTTATCCATATCGTGAGGATAAAATTCTGCGCCTTGAGGCTTTTCTTCATAACCACTGAGAAATGCAGCATCGCCGTTTAAACGGTCCCAAGGACCGTAATTGATAGTGGCAAAATGTCGCACTTCATCACTTTCAATCCCATTTAAAAAACTGTCTTTGTCGCCAAAAAATGCTTGTTGCCAAAACAAGTCATCCATTATTTTCGAGGCATCAATAAGCAGTGACAGCATCTTGTGCTGATTCTCGTTAAGATGGCTTAAGTCAGCGGTAAGGTCGACTGGGTGATAGATAGACAGGCGAGATTCATCCACAATCAGTGTCTGTTGTGAAGATTGTTCATCAGCTACAGTTGTTGAGGGAGCTGTATCTGTTGCTTTGCTGCATGCTCCTAGCATAAGGACGCCTGTGAGAGCCACTGCTATAGGAGAAAGCGTTGAAATTTTGGTTTTTATCATAAGTAACTCTTACTGTTTTTTTATTTATAATTTAAAAGCTATATTTTTGATTTTGCAAAAAGTATTCACTTAGTTGTTTGATATCAATAGTGCTTTTCAGTGACTTGTCTATACTTTCTTTCGAATGTAATGCGGCTAACAATATTTCGTTGGTCGAAACTGAATCACTAAGATAGTATGGTTAAAGTTATATCATATTATTTGGTTAGTCCCACCGAAAATACAAAGGGATGCTGTATTCATTGTGACGGTTGCACGCTTCGTCTGGTTGCTTAAAAGCAAGATTGGGCGGCAACATGCGTGAGTAGTATCAATATGTAATTAAATGAGTGGCTTGTAAAAGCCATATAGAATTTTCTAAGGGTAGAACTATGTCTACACAGAACGCGCTCTCAACAATTTTGGTTGAAAAAATTAATAACGATACGCTTGTACTTCCAACGCTACCTGCAATTGCGTTAAAAGTGAGAAAAGCGGCGGATAACCCGGATATAAACTTAAATGCGATGGCCGATGTGGTGGGGCAAGATCCGTCCCTAGGCGCTCGTATGATTAAAATAGCGAACAGTGCCTACATGGGGCGCAGTGTAAAAGTGACCTCAATTAACCAAGCGGTGACCAGAATTGGTTTGCGCCAAATAAAGAACATTTCTACCGCTCTTGCGATGGAACAATTGTTCGTTTCAAAAAACGATATAGTAACCCGCTATCTCCAAAAAGAGTGGGCGTCTACCGTGAATATTGTTGCTAACTCAATGGCGGTACTGCAGCTGTATATAGCGAGAACTAAAAAGCGCGAAATGAGCATAGATACTATGACGCTGGCAGCCTTGGTACACAATATCGGGGTATTGCCGGTTCTTACTGAAGCTGAGCGCCATCCAGAAGTGTTTGCAAACCCGTCTTTTCTTGATGTTGCTATAGATAAGCTGTCGGGGCGCATTGGTGCTAGCATTATGAAAGAGTGGGAATTTGACGAAGCCTTTGTGAACATTGCGCAGTATTGGAAAGACTTAAGTTTCATTCCGGAAAATGTAGGCTACATCGATTTTGTTCGCGTAGGTGCAGCGCTCTCTGGCGCCATTGGCAGCCAGAAAGATGCGATTATGAATCTTGCTGTTCAGCGAAACATTGTTGAAGACATAAGTATTTTGCACTCAGATGAGTTTAATGATCTATCGAGTGCGGCAAAACAAATATTTATGTAACTAGAAAACGCTCAGAGCCCATGTTCTGAGCGCCTTAGTGGTATGAATAACAGGTAAAAAAAAGCACGATATGTAGAAAAACATACGTGCTTTTTTTGTGTCTGGGGCGTGTTCAGGAATTTATAACGTTGAACTAGTCTAAATATCCGTATCGTTAAGTTTTAATGTATCTCTAAGGAAGTTGAGTAGCGTCGTAATTTCCGCTGACATCAGGGCGAATTCAGCATCTAAACGAGCTTCAACCTGATCTTTAGGAACGTCTTCAGTTTCTTCTTTAATGCGGTCAGTAAACTTTATGCGCTTAAGCGCGCCATCTTCACACATAATAGCCGAGAGACTTTCAGCATATTCGAAGGCCACCTTTTGCACCAGTTTTCCGCCAGATAAATGCAGACTAATTTCATCGCTATCAAGAGGCTGATTTTTACAGCGTATAACGCTGCCAGTATCGTCAGTTGACTTTAATTCGGCTTCTTCAAGCAGTTCTATATTCTCTGGCGTTGCGTCTGTTACCCAGTGAGTTAATTCACTTTGAAGGCTATGACGAGTAAATGGCACCACTGGCAAAGAGCCTATCGCTTTGCGAACCATGGCTAAAAATGCTTCTGCTTTGCCATCTGATGATGCATCAACAGCCACTAGGTTATCGGGAAGAGAGATAAAACCGTGCGTATAGCTGTTTTTAGTAAATGCTTGGGGCAGTAATCGAGTTTGAATTTCCTGCTTGAGATCTGACTTGGCTTTTTTACCTACCGGTGCGCCGGTTTCCATTTCTATTTTGGCAACCATTTCTTCGAGCTCGGCATTCACCACGGCAGCGGGTAAAATCTTTTCCTGCTTTTTAAGGGTTATCCAATAACGCTGTTGAACGCAGTGAAACATGGTGCCCGACTTACCAGCTTGAGAAAAGGGTGATGCAAACCCCATAGTGGCTAAGTCTTGACTGCCGCAAGGGCGAAAAGCATGCTCGCTGAGCATACGTTCTAAGTCTTCATCGTTTAGCGACAGTGGCTGTGTTAGTTGAAATGCTTTTATATTTTTAAACCACATAGAAGGGGAAATCTCATTGAAGAAAACGGGGCGCAAGCGTACCAACCTATCTCGCGCCGCGCAATTGGAAATATGTTTAGCGTTGTCGTTTTAAAGCCGTGGCTTTAATGTTGGGAAATGGGAAAGCTTATGGTGTAGCTAAGCCCTTTCCCTGGTTCGCTTTGAGCGTCAATTTTGCCTTGAAGCGATTGAGTGACTAAGTTGTACACAATGTGCGTACCTAAACCGCTGCCACCGGAACCGCGTTTTGTAGTAAAAAATGCATCAAACAGTTGCGATAGTTCTTCCTTGGCTAAGCCTTTTCCATCATCTTCGTAGTGCATAACCACTTGACCGTCTACAACCTCAACATTCAGTGAAATGTTTCCAGATGTTTTGTCTTCGAAACCGTGATTCAGTGAATTAACGATAAGGTTAGTCACGATTTGCGCTATTGCGCCCGGGGCACAAGTGACCACCAAATCTTTAGGGCAGCTCAGGGATATATTGTGCTGCGTGTGCTTAAAACTTGGTTTCAGTGATTGTAAGATTTCTTCAATATACTCGCACAACACAAAATCGCGCTCGGTTTCACTGGTCTGATCTACAGCTACCTGCTTAAAGCTAGCGATAAGGTCGGAAGCTCGTTCTAGATTATTTAACAGCAAAAGTGCGGTTTGATCAGCTTCGTCAATAAAGCTGGCCATACTTTTACTGGTTAAGCTGTTGTCTGAAAAGTCTTGTTTTAAATTGTTAAGCCTTTCTTGAAGAAAGCTTGCCGCGGTAACGCTCACGCCAAGCGGGGTGTTTATATCGTGAGTGATACCGGCTACTAGGCCCCCAAGAGAGGCCATCCTTTCCGATTCGATGAGCTGTGCTTGCGCTTGATGGAGCGTTTCCATTGACCCAGCAAGCTCATCATTTTTCTTACGCAACTCGCTTTCTATATATTGACGGTTTTTATTCTCTTGCCGCAACTCGCGCTGGTGGGATATCAGCTCGTCTTTTTGCTGCTCTAAATCTAACATTATTTGCGAAAGTGAGGCTGTCTTCTTAGCGACTTCTTGTTCTAATACAAGGTTCTGATCATCGAGTTTTGCGTTGGCTTCGGTAAGCTCTTTTTGGGCGTTTTTCAGTTTTTCATTCGATACGATTAAATCATCAATTACGCCGTTATAGGAATCTCTTAACTGCAGCAGTTCGTTGTCGTCTTCAACTTTTAAGGTAAGCTTGCTTTCTTCCGGATGAAGCGGGTCGAAGTTACCCATTTGCTCGGTAATGTTTTGCAGAGGTTCAGACAGCATAGTGCGAAATGCGGTCATAAAGAGAAAGACCAGAAAAGTGGTTTTGACGATGGCATTGCCAATCAAGAAAAATACACCCACTTCTATACGGCTGAAAATAGTATCGAAGCTTGAATATAAAGTCACATCGCCGACGGTTGACTCGCGTCCAGCGAATTTAAATACAAGGGGGAAACTGTAACTGAAAACACCGCCCGAGTGGTCTTCAATAAGTTCGCGTTCTACGGGGTTAGGAGAGCGGGTTCTTCTAATACCTTGCTGTGTAATGAAATTCCCGTTTTCGCCCCTTACTTGAAGGCCTTCTACGATTGGAATTGACATAAGCCCTTCGGCTATAGCGCGGACTTGCTCTTCATTAATCTCCCACATGGCGCGGGTTAGGCTAGATGAAAAGGTGTTTTTGAGTGTTTGTAGTTCTTGCTCGACATGATTTTTAGTACTGAGATATTCGGTAAATATTTGGCCTACGGTCACAATAAGTGTGAGGGCAAAATATACTGAGAGTACTCTTGTTAACAGCTTCCTTGATAACCCTGTTTTCACCGCAGCCATCGACTAACTTACCCCTGTCTAAAATCGAGCTCTGACTAAAATAAACCCTAACTACACGCGTATCCTTAATCTGATTTAGCGTTATAGATTAGCGCACTTTTGTTTGCTAAGAATATGCAAAATTCTATTATTTAACAAGATTATCAGCTCAAACTATATACATAGTAGGATATATGTAAAACTTGACACACAAATGTAATCGTTTTAATAAAACTGTCATAGACCACATTAATAATAGCGAAAATTAAAAATGACCAGGAAGACAACTATGTCTCGCACTATATTGGTGGTTGAAGACGAAGCCCCTATTCGTGAAATGCTAAAATTCGTTTTAGAACAGTCGAGTTTTACTGTTATTGAAGCAGAAGATTTTGATATTGCTAAAGAGAAAGTATGCGAGCCATATCCTGATCTTATCTTGCTAGATTGGATGCTACCTGGTGGCAGCGGTGTTCAGTTAGCAAAAAGCTTGAAGCAGCACGAATTCACTCGCGATATCCCAGTCATTATGCTTACGGCACGTGGCGAAGAAGAAGATAAAATCCGCGGTCTAGACGCCGGTGCAGACGACTATATTACCAAGCCGTTTTCACCTAAAGAGTTGGTTGCACGTATAAAAGCCGTTATGCGACGAGTTACACCAACATCAAATGAAGAGCCAATCGAATTCAACGGTCTAAAGCTTGAGCCAGTATCTCACCGTGTTACTGCCAACGATGAACCTCTAGATATGGGCCCAACAGAGTTTAAGCTGCTACACTTTTTTATGACTCACCCAGAGCGGGTTTATAGCCGAGAACTGCTGCTTGATAACGTATGGGGTACTAACGTTTACGTTGAAGACAGAACGGTTGATGTGCACATACGTCGTTTGCGCAAAGCTATCTCTAAGCATGGTCACGATGCTATGATCCAAACAGTTCGCGGTGCGGGGTATCGTTTTTCCGGTAAGGCCTAGCGCTCGACACTCTGGGCACGTTGCTACGCAGCGGCGTGTCCCTCAATTTCTGTAACACGAGTTCCAATATGTATTACCCCTTTTCATGGTTTAGAAGCACCATTCGTTTGCTGATCTTCTTAGTGCTTTTTGCGCTAGGCGGATGGCTGTTAGACGATATGGTGTTTGCTGTGGCACTTGGAGCTGTCGTATTACTTATTTTCAACTATTGGCATTTGTATAAGTTAAATCGTTGGCTTTGGCACAGTCGAAAAATGTCTCCGCCTACAGTTCGTGGCGTGTGGGAACATATCTACGAAGGTATTTATTACCTGCAGCGAAGAAATCGAAACAAGCGAAAAGAACTCGGCGAGCTCGTTAAGCGTTTCAGGGAAGGGTCGGAAGCATTGCCCGACGCCGCAGTGGTGGTTGATTCTAAAGCATGTATTCTGTGGTGTAACCGGTTAGCGCGACTAGAGTTAGGTTTAAAGTGGCCAAAAGACGCTGGGCGCCGCCTCGACAATTTACTCAGGCACCCAGAGTTTATCGAGTATTTTCATGCGGGAAATTACAAATACCCCATTGAAGTACCGTCGCCCACAAACCCTAATAAAACCTTTGAATACCGCATTATGCCTTACGGGGAAGAGCACATGCTGCTCATCGCTCGAGATATTACGCGAGTATCTCAGCTAGAGGCGATGCGAAAAGATTTTGTTGCAAACGTGTCTCATGAGTTACGAACGCCTTTAACCGTTATAAACGGCTATTTAGAAATTATGCCTGAAGCGGAAGGCGCGGACCCTTTTGTTAAAAAGGCCATGAGCGAAATGGCGACACAAACCCATCGCATGCAAAATTTGATAGAAGATCTGTTGGTGTTATCAAGAATTGAAGCAAGTTCAGAACGGGTTTATGAAAATGTAGTCAACGTTGGCTCAATGCTGTCGCTAATAGAACGTGAGGCGCAGGCACTAAATAAAGATAAAGGTCACACCATCACATTTCATGTAGACAAAGAGTTATCGGTTTACGGTGTTGAGACAGAGTTGCGAAGTGCGTGCTCTAACTTGGTATTTAATGCGGTGCATTACACGCCAGCAGGCGGAGAGATTAACGTTTACTGGAGCCGTAAGCCATCGGGAGCCAGTTTTTCTGTTGTAGACAATGGCGAAGGCATAGAGCAAGCTCACCTGAACAGACTAACCGAGCGTTTTTATCGCGTAGATAAAGCACGGTCTCGAAAAACAGGCGGTTCTGGATTAGGTCTTTCTATTGTGAAACATGTGCTAAGCCACCATAATTCAGCTTTGGAAATTAGCAGCACCGTAGGGAAGGGCAGCAATTTTTCTTTCGTATTGGATAACGAACTTATTGCTGATCAATCTTAATAGTGCGCCACCTAAAGGGGTATTGAACATATGACATTACGGCTCTTAAGAAGAGTAGCAATAGGCTTATGTTCATTGCTTGTTACGCAGTCAGTTTGCGCGATACAGGAAGCAGAGGCTCTATCGAATAGCGCTGCTTCCAAAGTGCCTTCTTATGAGCGTGTGCCCGGCGTAGCAGGTAAACTATCATCGGTGGGTTCCGATACCCTAGCTAACTTAATGACCTTTTGGTCGCAAGAGTTCAAAACTCTCTATCCGCAGGTAGGTTTTCAAATTCAGGCCTCGGGTTCATCAACCGCACCGCCAGCTCTTATTGAAGGCACCGCTACCATAGGGCCTATGAGTAGAGCGCTCAAGCCCAGTGAAATTCGCGATTTTATCAATGTGCACGGCTATCCACCTACCGTATTAAAGGTTGCCATGGACGCCATTGCCATTTTTGTAGATAGACGGAATCCACTAGAGGGGATGACGTTAGAACATGTGGACGCCATTTTTTCACGTACCTTGTACTGCGGTGCCAATGAGCATATCAATCGATGGTCGCAGTTAGGCGTGAACGAGAGCGGTTATCAGTCTCCAATTCGACTATATGGCCGTAATTCTGTATCGGGAACATATGGTCTGTTTAAGGTCTCAGCCCTGTGCGACGGCGATTTCAAAAATACCGTGAACGAACAGCCAGGCTCTGCCTCTGTGGTGTTATCGGTAGCCAGTGGCACCGGAGCAATCGGTTATGCAGCTTATGGATATAAAACCGCGGGCGTTCGTGCTTTGGCATTAGGCGACTCTCTTGATAATTTAATACCGCTTTCTATCGATACAGTAAGAAACGAAACTTACCCTTTCGCCCGTTTCTTATATTTGGTGATCAATAAGAAGCCCGGCGAGCCGCTGCCCACTCTTGAGCGCGAGTTTATTCGCTACATATTGTCGAAAGAAGGACAAAACCAAGTATTAAGAGATGGGTACTTTCCTATTCGAGAAGATGTATTGCTTAGGCAGCGCCGGCTGTTAGAAGATAATGTCCAAAGCGTTGGAGTTGTGAGTGAATAGTACGTGGAAGCGTTGGGTGTTAGAAAATACACTTAAAGGTGTAAGTGGAAAAGAGCTTTATTTAACCTTAATAAAGCACGGTTTTGTGCATGAGCAAATTGTGCCTTTATTGGGGGCGAATTTATCGGCGCAGCAAACACAACAGTTAGCTAATAAGTATAGAGTGTCGGTACCACTACCGGCTTTTCTCGGTGATGATAAAAGTGATGATTCTCATTGTTCTAATATAAGAACCTCTGAAACAGTTGATTATGAAACCTTTGGTGATAGTGATTTTTGTGTCTATAAGCTAACAGGTGGCTTTGACTCAGATTTGTGTGAAGCGGCTGTTAGCAGCATAAAAAAGGGTTTGAGGCCCTCCACCATTACCACAGTGAGTAGCGACAAACCTCAGCAATATCGCACTTCAAGCACATGTGACTTCGCCAGCCTTGAAGCCGGTTTGGCAGAACGTTTGAGTGATAAATTAAAATCATTAATGGGAAAAGTGCACGATACGTCTGAGCCCATTCAGGCTCAACACTACGACATAGACCAAGAGTTTAAACAGCATACCGACTACTTTGAGCCGGGTTCGTCTGAATACAGCAAGTTTGCAGGCCGCAGGGGGCAGCGTAGTTGGACGTGTATGGTCTACCTCAATACAGTTGAGCGCGGGGGCGATACTGAATTTCTTCATCTAAAAAAACGCTTCTCGCCAAAGCAGGGAGATGTGCTTGTATGGTGTAACGTAGACAAAAACGGCATAGTAAACCCGAAAAGCCTGCACCAAGCACATCCGGTAGAGGCAGGTGAGAAGTATGTAATTACCCAATGGTGCCGTCTACCTGCCACCAAATGAACCTTTTGTTACACTGTCATAGTGTAACAAAAGTGTCATTAATCTTAGGTAACCTTCTCCGCTGATTAGTACAAGATCTTATTTCCAGCGGAGAAATTAATGTTTATCAAGCAAAGCTTCAAAATATCTGCAGTAGCAGCGGCACTTGTGTTGGCTGGTTGTGGTGGCGACATTAACATCAGCGAAGGCGACGTTATCGACAATTCTGATAACTCTTCTGTTATTAACAACCCAGCTCCAACACCTACACCAACACCTACTCCAACACCAACACCTACTCCAACTGATGCGAACAACCCGTTCACTCAAGGTTTAGCAACAGATGTTTCTGCAGAGTTCCCTTCAATTACTGATAAGCCAGTTTATCGTCTTAATGAAGGAACTACTTTTGTAGAAGACGTTACTTTCACTGCTGATGCACATTGGGTTTTACAAGGTCGTACAGCAGTTGGCGGCGATAACGTAGACTCTGCAGTACTTACTATTGAAGCCGGCACTACTATCATCGGCGAATCTGGTGAAGATTTCTTAGTAGTTCGTCGTGGTTCACAGATTGAAGCTGAAGGCCGTGCTGATGCACCTATCGTGTTTACATCGGTTCAAGATGTAACAGGTCAAGAGACAGATATTGGTCAGTGGGGCGGCTTAGTTGTTCTTGGTCGTGCTCCTGCTAACAGCTGTGGCGACCAAGTTGGCGAAACAACAGAAGACGAACTTGCTAACTGTGGTGTAGCTGCAGAAGGTGACGCGGGTCAATTCGGTGGGAACATTGCTGATGACGATTCTGGTTCAATTCGCTATGTTGTAGTGAAGCACGCTGGTCGTACACTAGGTAATGGTGACGAGCTTAATGGTATTACGCTAGCTGGTGTGGGTTCTGAGACCACAGTGGAATATATTCAAGTACACCAAAACCTTGACGATGGTCTAGAATTCTTCGGTGGAACTGTAAACGTAAGCCACGTTGTACTAACTGCAAACGGTGACGACAGCCTAGATTGGTCTTTCGGCTGGACTGGTCACGCACAATATATCTATATCCAACAAGACGCTGCTGCTGGCGACAATGCGTTTGAAGCCGATAACAGTGAATTTGATGCCGCAGCGCGTCCTCTTACTAATCCACGCATCTCTAATGTAACTGTAGTCGGTGCACCTGAGACAAACGGTGTGCGTCTGCGTGCAGGTACAGCGGGTAAAATCAGCAACTTACTTGTTGTTGGTCCAGAAGGTTACAGCAACTGTCTACGTGTAAACGGTGACGAAAGTGTTGCCAATGCAGAAAGTGGCGAACTTGCTATCACAGGAAGCATAGTTTCATGTGCTGACGACGCAGAGCAGTTCACATCTGGCGATATTGGTGGTGTTTCAACTGAAGAATGGTTCCTAGCCCAAGACGGCAACCAAGTGCTACCTACTGCACAGTTAAACCTTGCGGCAAACGGTTATGCACCACTGGCTGATTCTGTTTTGTTAACTAGTGGTGTAGATCCTCGCGATATCGAGCCAGAGTTCGAAGATGCACAATATGTTGGTGCATTCGACGGTCAAAACAACTGGATGACAGGTTGGACAGTTGGTATCAATGGTGGTTTCCCAACTGACGTACAAAACGCATTTGACCAGGGTCTTGCGGTAGACGTTTCTTCTCAGTTCCCTCAGATCACTGACAAGCCAGTTTACTTATTAGACACAGACGTTACGTTCACATCAGACGTTACTTTAACCAACGACGCACACTGGGTACTAAGTGGCCGTACTGCTGTTGGTGGTGATAACGTAGATAGCGCGACATTATTCATCGAAAATGGAACAACTATCATCGGTCAGGCTGGTGAAGATTTCCTAGTGGTACGTCGTGGTTCTAAAATCGAAGCGCTTGGTCTAGAAAATGCTCCAATCACAATGACGTCTATCCAAGATGTTACCGGTGAAGAAACTGATATCGGTCAGTGGGGTGGTTTGGTTGTTCTTGGTCGTGCTCCAGCAAACAGCTGTGGTGACCAGGTGGGTGAGACTACAGAAGATGAGCTAGCGAACTGTGGTGTTGCTGCAGAAGGTGATGCAGGCCAGTTCGGTGGAAACGTTCCTACTGACGATTCAGGTACTATCCAGTACGTTGTAGTTAAACACGCAGGACGTACGCTAGGTAACGGTGACGAGCTTAACGGTATTACGCTTGCTGGTGTTGGTTCAAGCACTAACGTAAACCACATCCAGGTACACAAAAACTTGGACGACGGCCTTGAATTCTTTGGCGGAACGGTAAGTGTTCGTTATGTTGTATTGACTGATAATGGCGATGACAGCTTAGATTGGTCTTTCGGTTGGACAGGTAATGCACAGTTTGTTTACGTTCGTCAGAACGAAGATGCCGGCGACAATGGCATCGAAGCTGATAACAGCGAATTTGATGCGGGCGCACGCCCTCTTACTAACCCAACTATCGCAAACATGACTATTGTGGGTGATAACACGAACAACGGCGTACGCCTTCGTGCAGGTACTGCGGGTAAGATTCACAACCTAGTAGTTACTGGCCCTGAAGGTTATCAAAACTGCTTACGTGTTAACGGTGCAGAGTCTGAGGCACTTGCTACAGCTGGCGAGCTAACAATGACTCACTCAACAGTAGCATGTACAGAGGCGACTAACTTCGGTAACGATTTTACTCGCAACTGGTTTACTGGCCAAGACAGCAACTCGGTAAACACAGCAAACGCACTGCGTTTAAGCGTAGACGGCAGAACACCACTAGACGGTTCTCCGCTTCTAGGAACAGGTCTTGACCTATCAGAAACCAACGGTTTCTTCGTTCCAACTGATTATCAAGGTGCATTCGACGGCGAAAACGATTGGACTGAAGGCTGGGCATTCTTACCAGGTAACTTCCCAACCAATCTTCAAAACGCTTTCGACCAAGGTTTGGCGACGGATGTTTCAGCTGATTTCCCACAAATAACTGACAAGCCAGTTTATTTGCTTAACGCTGACAGCACGTTCACTGCGGACGTTACACTAACTAACGATGCACACTGGGTACTAAATGGTCGTACAGCGGTAGGTAACGACAATGTTGACCCTGCAACGCTATGGATTGAGCAAGGTACAACAATTATTGGTCAACGTGGCGAAGACTTCCTAGTGGTTCGCCGTGGTTCTAAAGTTCAGGCTTTAGGTACAGCTGCTGCACCTATCGTTATGACTTCTATCCAAGATGTAACTGGTGAAGAGACTGACATTGGTCAGTGGGGTGGCCTAGTTGTTTTAGGGCGCGCACCAGCGAACAGCTGTGGTGATCAAGTTGGTGATACGACCGAAGATGAACTAGCAAACTGTGGTGTAGCTGCAGAAGGTGATGCCGGTCAGTTTGGCGGCAACGTTGCTGACGATAACTCAGGTACTATTAACTACGTAGTAGTGAAGCACGCTGGACGTACACTAGGTAATGGCGACGAGCTTAACGGCATCACGCTAGCGGGTGTAGGTTCTGGTACTGCAATAGATTATATCCAGGTTCACAAAAATCTAGACGATGGTCTTGAGTTCTTCGGCGGCACAGTAAGCGTTAAGCACGTAGTATTAACTGCAAACGGTGATGATAGCCTTGACTGGTCATTTGGCTGGACAGGTAACATCCAATATGTACTTATCAAGCAAGACGAAGCTGCTGGTGACAACGGTATAGAAGCGGATAACAGTGAGTTTGATGCTGCTGCAAGACCGCTTACTAACCCCACCGTGGCTAACCTAACTGTTATTGGTGACAATACAAACAATGGTGTGCGTCTGCGCGCAGGTACTGCAGGTTCACTTTATAACGTGCTAGTTACTGGCCCTGAGAACTTTACTAACTGCCTTCGCGTGAACGGTACAGAGTCCCAAGCGCTAGCTACCGACGGAACCCTATCAATGCAGAGCTCAGTAGTAGCATGCTCTGAAGCGAACAATTTTGACTCAGACTTCTCTCGTGACTGGTTCACAGGTGAAGCTTCAAACAGAGTTGTTGCTCCAGATGGTCTAGGACTAGCTACAAACGGTTACCAGCCTGCGGCAGGTTCGGTTCTTCTAGAAGGTGCTACTGACGTTCAAGAAATCAACAGCTTTTTCGACAGTGTTGACTTTGTTGGCGCGGTTGGCGAAGAAAACGACTGGACTGAAGGGTGGGTTACTGTAGGTCTGGAATAGTCACATAAATCGCACGACGCAATGTGGCGCTCTTTAAGAGCGCCACGTTTTATGCGTTAAAGCACGTGTTGTTCTAGATTTTCGGAGTTTAATAATGAGTGATATTTCCCGCTTACTATCGAGGCCGTCTCGCCTTGGTATGGCAGTTTGCGCCGCCTTAGCGCTTGGCACAACCGCACCGTCTCTTGCTCTAGCTCAGGAAGCTGAAGCATCTGAAGACGAAGTTATAGAAGAAGTTGTTGCAACGGCCTCGCGCCTAAAAGGTACTGCTACCGCAGTAATGCAAGAGCGTAAAAACCAAGCGTTTGTTGCAGATATCCTGGGTGCTGAGCAGATAGCTCGTACGGGTGATGGCGATGCTGGCGCTGCACTTCGACGTGTCACAGGTTTGACACTGGTAGATGGCAAGTTCATTTACATTCGCGGTTTGGGTGAGCGCTATTCAAGCACACAGCTAAACGGTATGTATGTTCCAAGTCCGGACCCTACACGATCAGTAGTTCCTCTCGATTTATTCCCCTCGGATATAATCGAAAGCTTAAGTGTACAGAAGTCGTTTTCTCCTGACATGCCTGCACACTTTGGTGGTGGTAACGTTGATATTCGAACGAAATCAATCCCATCGGAGTTTATATTCAGGCTCTCTGGTGGTTTTGGTACCAATACAAATAACTTTGACGATGGCTTTTTTTACGACGGTGGAAGCGATGATTGGACTGGGCGTGATGATGGAACTCGCGCGCTTCCAACAAGCATTAGCAGCCGTCTAGATGCTGCGCAGTCAAGCGCTGGTATCGAGGGTAGTTTGTCGTTTCCTGTAACCTTGGAAGACCGTCAGGAAATGCTGTCGGACATCAACTGGGATATTGGTCCGGACCAAATCAGTGTTGATCCCGATACCACAGCCCGTGCAACATTAGGTAATTCCTATGAGACTGAATACGGCAAGTTTGGCTTCCTGTCATCGGTTTTCTATCGTAATGAATGGAATGTAAAAGACCAAACGATCGGCTCCAATATGGGTACCGTTGGGTGTTCTGAGTTACCTGAGGAACAAGTGAGCGGAACCAAGTGTTTTGCCCAGTTTTTTGACGGTGTTCAGACTGAGCAAGCAGTCACTTGGAGTGGCATGCTGAACTTTGGTTACGAATATAGCAATAATCACCGGTTCTCTCTAAACAATGTATTGCTTCATGATATGAGCGACCGTTTGAGACAGCGTGATTTTACCGACGTAAACGAAACTGTTGCCGGTGTAAGAGAATTTGAGCGCGTAGATATTGTCTATGAAGAACGTCGCATGTCTTCAACACAGTTGAAAGGCGAGCACACTTTTCCTGAGTACAATTTCGCGACGTTTGATTGGTACGTTGGCACCAGCCGGGCGCGTCGTTACTCTCCAGGTAATCTAGACTTGATATTTGAGCTGACGATTGAAGACGGTAATGTTGTTCAGAAGCAATTGCAAAATGTATCGGCTACCAGTGTAAATCTTGAATGGCAAGACTTGCGAGACGTAGCGGATAATTGGGGTTGGGCAGCAAGCTACCCGTTTACCATTGGCAGTGCTGAGATTGATCTCAAAGCAGGTGCTGATTTTTATAATAAAGGTCGTAAAGCTACTAACATTCCTATTGAGGTTACGCATCGCTCGTTAGACCAAGAGTTATCGCGCGGCGACAGAATTGATGAGATTTTTTCGCAAGAGCGAATTAATAATCCAGATTTCTATCGCAGCGGTTCAGGTCAAGGTTTATTCCTTTCTGGTATGGCCGACGGTGACGAGTTCTCGGCAGGTATGAAGCTAGACGCTTATTACCTAATGGCAGATGCGTTTATTGACCAAAAGTGGCGTGTAAGCGGTGGTTTCCGTTACGAAGACTTTCGTCAAGTATCAGTACCATTTACTGCACACTCTAATCAATTTTCAGAGTCTGTAGAGGATTTAATCGACTTTACCTTCCAAGAAGACGATTTCTTTCCTGCGTTGGGTCTAACTTATATTCTTGACGATGAAATGCAGTTCCGTTTCAACATCAGTCAATCTACTATCCGTCCAGATTTACGTGATGTAAGCTCAAGTTTCTTTATAGACCCAATCACACAGTTCCTGGTTCGAGGTTCGCCTTTGTTACAAAGCTCAAAGCTTGACAACGCTGACTTGCGTTGGGAGTGGTATCGGGATGGTGGCGATAACGTCTCTGTAGCGTTGTTCTACAAAGACATTACTAATCCTATCGAACTTATTGAGCTAGGAACAGTTGGTGGTGCAGCACCTAACTTGCTCACAGCCAATGCTGAGCAAGGTGAGTTGTACGGCGTAGAGGTTGATTTCCTTCAGGGGCTTAACACCCTTGGCGAGAAATTTGATAACTTCTTTTTATCCGGAAACTTCACGCTGTCAGATTCTAACGTGACCATTGGTGCTATTGATGACGATGAGATTTCATTGTTTGAAAGCCAAGTACTAGATGCGCTAGACGCCACAAGTGCTTCTAATATTGTAACTAATAACGAGCGTCGCTTGGTGGGTCACAGTGAATGGGTTGTGAATTTACAACTTGGTTGGGATTCTGATAACGGTGAGCACACAGCTACATTGGCGTATAATGCCTTTGGTCCGCGAATTATTGTTCCTGGAACACGTGGCAACGCTGACGCTGAGGAAGAAACTTTCCACTCATTGGATTTAACCTATACTTACTTCCCAGATTTTAACTCTCAGATACGTTTTGCAGTTCGAAATATATTTGATGAGCAAAAGGAAGTACTGCAGGAAAACCTACCGATATTTCGCCAACAAGAAGGCGTTGACGTAAGTGTGAGATACACCTACGAATTCTAGGATAACAAAGGGGCGTAAGCCCCTTTTTTATTGCACTTAAATTCTTTTGTAATAAAACTGTCACGGAAAACTCCTATCCTACCGGCTGATTTTTACAGTCGGAAATTACCGATTTCTTTTAATTTGAAAGGTTTGAATGTATGAAGCTTATCAACGCCTTGCTTGTTGCAGGTGTGCTTACTGCCGCACCAGTGCTTGCACAAGACGATGAAGTCTTAAAACCCGTTGTCGATGAGGCAGCGAAGATAAACGAGTCTGCGGCGAAATCGCAGGAAAAGATCAACGGCATTACCGATCAAATTGACAGCAAACTTCAACAGTTCAAAACATTGATGAAAGAAATCGAAGGTCTTGAGGTTTATAACACTCAGCTTCGTAAGCAAATCAATAGTCAAGAGCAAGAAATGGCAGATCTAAACTCTGCTATCGATGAAGTATCGGTTGTTGAGCGTCAAATTACACCATTGATGATGCGTATGATTGACGGCTTAGCTCAGTTCATTGAACTAGACATGCCATTTCTTCCAGAAGAGCGCGCTAACCGCGTAGCTGATTTACGTGCCATGATGGATAGAGCTGATGTTGCTGCTTCTGAAAAATTCCGTCGCGTAATGGAAGCATTCCAAGTTGAGATGGATTACGGCCGCACTATGGAAGCTTACAGCGGTATCCATTCTATCGATGGTCAAGAGCGCGACGTAGAGTTTTTGCGCCTTGGTCGTACTGCGCTAATTTATCAAACGCGTGATGCAAGCCGCCAGGGAGTTTGGAACAAACAAACTCGCCAGTGGGAAGAGCTTGATAGCGGCTACCGCACACAAATTACAAAAGGTCTGCGCATGGCGAAGAAGCAACTTGCTCCAGACTTGCTAATGCTGCCAGTAGCAATTACAGACTAAGAGGTTGATGAGAATGTTTAACACAGTAAAACGTATCGCTGTTGGTCTAGTAGCCCTTAGCATCAGCGCAGGTGCCTTGGCACAAAACGACCGCGCTATGGACTTAGACGCACTTCTAAAACAGTTAGAAGAAGGTCAGTTCGCACAGTCACAGCAAAACAAGCAACGTGAACGCGACTTCCAAGCGCAGCGCGCAGAGCAAGACCGAATTCTTCGCGAGACTCGTGAAAAGCGCGATCAAATGCTAGTGCAGTCGGAGCAGCTTGAAACACAGTTCGAAGAAAACGAGTTTAAACTAGCCGACCTTAACGGCGCGTTAGATACACGCTTGGGTTCACTTAAAGAGTTGTTCGGTGTATTGCAGCAAATTGCCGGCGATACTAAGAACAAGTTTTATAACTCTGTTATTTCAGCGCAAATTCCAGGTCGTTCTGAATTTTTAGACCAAATGGCCCAAGACATGGGCTCAAGCTCGAAGCTAGCATCAATTGAAGAAATTGAGCGCGTATGGTTCGAAATGCAGCGTGAAATGACGGAATCTGGCAAAGTCACTACCTTCACAACTGACGTTGTAGAAGCTGGTGGTGAGAAAGTGAATAAACCTGTGGTTCGTGTAGGTCCATTTGCCCTTGTATCAGACGGTAAATACCTAGACTACAACGGTGTTACTGGCACAGTATCTGAACTCATTCGTCAGCCAGCTGATCGTTACAACGACTCAGCGACAGAACTTCAAGCATCTAGCGGAGAGTTAGTGCAGTTTGGTATCGACCCAACGGGTGGTTCTATTCTTGGTCTTCTTGTTCAAGCGCCTAATATGAAAGAGCGTGTTGAGCAGGGCGGTGTAGTTGGATATATCATCCTTATCGTTGGTGCGTTCGGCTTATTACTTGCACTTGAGCGTCTAGTAACCCTTACGCTAACGCGTATGAAAGTGAACAAACAGCTTAAGAGCAAAGAAGTTAATACTAATAACCCTCTTGGCCGCGTGTTGAAAGTTCGTGACGAGCACCCTAATGCTGACGTAGAAGCGCTAGAGCTACACCTTACTGAAGCAATTTTAGGTGAAGTACCTAAGCTAGGTCGTAACCTTACTATTATCAAGATTATCTCGGTAGTGGCGCCGCTTATGGGTCTACTCGGTACGGTAACCGGTATGATTAATACCTTCCAGGCAATCACCTTGTTTGGTACAGGTGACCCGAAACTAATGGCTGGTGGTATTTCAACAGCGCTTGTAACAACTGTACTTGGTTTGGTTGTGGCAATTCCTATGACGCTGCTTTACGCCATGCTTAATACACGTTCTAAAAACATCGTGTACATTCTTCAAGAACAAGCATCTGGCGTTATCGCAGAGCGTTCTGAGCGAGGCTAATTATGATCGAGTTTCTAGAAGCAATTCGCGATTTCACAGAAACAGGTGGCCAGGTTCTCCTGGTCATCGGTCTGCTGATATTCGTTATGTGGCTTTTGATCCTCGAGCGTGCAATGTATCTGTTGGTTTGGCACAAGCAAGCAAAGAAAGATGCGGTCGCAATGTGGAAAGCGCGCAACGACCGTTCATCTTGGGTTGCTGAGCAAATACGTCAGAAAACAATTTCGCAATTAACTATACGGCTAAATGGCAGTATTCCGATTATCCAAGCACTTGTAGCGCTTTGTCCGCTGTTGGGTTTGATGGGTACAGTAACCGGTATGATAGAAGTGTTCGACGTTATGGCTATCTCTGGTTCGGGTAATGCCCGTTCTATGGCCTCGGGCGTATCGAAGGCAACTATTCCTACTATGGCAGGAATGGTTGGGGCACTATCTGGTGTCTTCGCTGCTACTTGGTTAAATCGTATGGTGAAATCTGAACGCACGCATCTTGAGGATGCATTGATTATTCAACGTTAATGCGCCAGCGCATTAAGGTAAGGTATTTATTATGAAGCAGCACTTTCAAAATTTGGTCGATGAAGAAGAAGCAGCCATCGACATGACGCCCATGCTGGACGTTGTATTTATCATGCTGATCTTTTTCATCGTTACTGCGTCTTTTGTGAAAGAAGCAGGTATTGATGTAAATCGCCCAGAAGCAGCGACTGCGGTTAAGAAAGATCGCGCGAACATCCTCATCGCTATTTCTGATAAGGGTGAAATTTGGATTAACAAGCGTCGTATAGATGTGCGTGCTGTGCAGGCCAACATCGAGCGTTTACATGCGGAAAATCCGCAGGGAACTGTTGTTATTCAGGCCGATAAAAAGTCGACAACAGAAACCTTGATCAAGGTGATGGACGCCTCGCGCGCGGCAGGTGTATTTGATGTCTCGATTGCAGCCCAAGAGCAATAAATCATGCCACGATATATAATCGCATTTGTTATTTCCCTTGCGATCACGTTAGGCCTGTTCTTCTTGATGCAGTCATTGATCAAGATGGGTGGCAGCGCCCTAACGGAGCCGCCTCAGGGAAGCGTGCTTGACTTTGTAAGGGTTAAGCAAGATGAACAGGTTGAGAAAAAAGACCGCAAGCCTAAGAAGCCACCTAAGCCGGAACAGCCGCCACCGCAAATGGAGCAGCCTCAAATGGATTCGCCTTCGCCTGATGCAGAAGGTACGTCGATGGATTTTGGTGCTGAAGTAGGTGACGAAATATCACTAGATGGCGGCTTAGCCCTTGAATCTGGGGATGGGGAATACTTGCCAATCGTTAAGGTTGCGCCGGTTTACCCAAGACGTGCGCTTCAGCGCGGTATCGAAGGATTTGTGATTGTTGAGTTTACCGTTACGAAACAGGGAGCTGTGCGCGACCCAATCGTAATCGAAGCCAATCCAGAAGGGTTGTTCGAGCAAGCGGCAATAGATGCGGCAATGAAGTTTAAATACAAGCCGCGAGTAGTCAATGGTGAGCCTACAGAAGTGTCCGGTATTCAAAACCGTATTACGTTCCAAATTGACGGGTAGTAGAACAAGATGAGAAAACAGACGAATAAATTGTTTAGCGCTATCGCGTTTACTATCGCCTCAGCGACTGTTTCTATTCCAGGTTTACTACTGGCAACCGAAGCAGTAGCTCAAGAGCAGAAGGCTAGTGAGAAAAAAACGCGTCGTGTTCCAACGCTAAGAGGCAAAGTGTACGAGCAGCTGGCGCGCGCGCAGGCTGCAGCGGATGAGTCTGGTGATGTGGAAGAGGCTCTTGCTATATTAGGAGAGGTTGAGGAAAAAAGTTATTCAATGAACGCCTATGAAAAGGCCATGATGTATAACTTTTATGGCTTCATCTACTACAACGATGAAGACTACGACAAAGCGCTTGAGTCATTCGCTAAAGTCGTTGAGCAACAACCAATCCCAGAAAAGTTTGAGATGACGACACTTTTCAGTCTTGCCCAGCTTAACCTTATGCAGGGTAATTTTGATGAGACTATTAAGTATCTTGAGCGCTGGGAGTCGTTGAATACGGGCCCAATACCACCTAAAAATAAGGTGATTAAAGCACAGGCTTATTACCAAAGTCAGCAGTATGAGTTAGCTGCAGATTGGATTTCACAGGCGATAGCCGACCATGAAGCTGAAGGCATGCTGCCCGATGAGGGCTGGCTAATTCTTCAGCGGGCCGTATTTTATGAGCTAAAGCAGCCTAAAAAGGTAAAAGATGTTTTGGTAAAAATGGTCAAGTTGTTTGACGAGCCAAAGTATTGGATCCAGTTAGCAGGCATGTACGGCGAACTTGGCGAAGAGCGAAAGCAGCTAGCCATGATGGAAACCGCCTACCAGCGAGGCTTCATAGAATCTTCGGCAGATATCTTTAATCTTGCGCAGCTTTACTACTACCATCGTGCGCCTTACAAAGGGGCCAAGCTGATGGAGCAAGCGATGAACGAAGGTGTATTGGAAAAGAATCTTCGTAACCTCAAGTTCTTAGGTCAAAGTTGGTCGTTAGCAAAAGAGCAAGATAAAGCTATACCTGTCATGATGCAGGCGGCAAACCTTGCTGATGATGGTGAGCTTGATGCACAACTTGCTCAAATTCTTTTGAACGAAGAGCGTTGGGACGATGCTATTGCCGCTGTCGATAGAGCGCTAGAAAAAGGCGATTTAAGAAATCCTGGTTTAGTGTACCTCGTTAAAGGCATGGCGCTGTTTAATAAAAAACAGTACGCACTTGCGCTTAACCAGCTTGCAGAGGCTGAAAAGCACCAAAAGAGTCGCGCTATGGCACAGCAATGGAAGCAGTTTGTACAAGGCGAAAAGCGTCAGGCTGAAGCTATGGCGGCTGAACTTGGTGCTAGCTAACTTTGAGTTTGGAAAGTCTGCACAAGTGTAGGTAGAAGTATTTAAGTTTTGGAAACGTTTAAAGCCACACTTTTTAGTGTGGCTTTTTGTTGGCTAAACGCTGTTCACGGGGTCGGGGTAAACGCTGTAAGTGATGGAACAATGCCTTGCTTCTCTAAATCATTCCAATAGCGCTTTGTTTCTAATAACTGCTCTTTTATACCTAAGAAAATTTCGACTAATCTTGGGTCAAAGTGCTGATGTGCTCCCTCGGCAATATACTGAAATGCATCGTTATCACTCCATGCGTTTTTGTATGGTCGCTTCATCGTTAACGCATCAAATACATCGGCGATGGCTACTATTCTTGCGCTTTCGGGTATCGCTTCCCCCCTTAGTCCGTTAGGGTAGCCCGTTCCGTCCCACTTTTCATGATGATTAAGAGCAATCTCAGCGGCAAGTTCGAATAGGGGCGTTTTACTTTGACACAGTATGTTATAGCCAATGGATGCATGACTTTGCATGATGTCCATTTCCTCATCAGTGAGTTTTCTAGGTGCCTTTAATATGCTATCGGGTATGCCAATTTTGCCAGTATCGTGCATGGGGGCAGCCTGTGTAAGTAGATTGGCGTCTTCATAGCTCCAACCACTGGCCAATGCAAGACACTTGCTGTATGCAGCCATTCGCCATATATGGTGTCCAGTGTCATTGTCGTTGTAATGCCCAGCCGCAGCAAGCATCGTTATGGCGCTCTGTTGGCTAGCTAGTAAATCTGCTGTTCTTTGTTCAACTAGCACCTCTGTTGTTCGCATTTGGTGGGCAAGCGAAATATGGGTTTTAACTCTAGCCAATGTGATGCTTGGCGACACAGGCTTGGTAATGTAATCGATGGCACCGAGCGCAAACCCCTTTTCTTCATCTGCGCCTTGCACCAAAGCGGTGACGAAAATAACGGGAATATTGGCATAATGCTTATTTGATTTCAGTTTGCGACATACTTCAAATCCATCCATCTCAGGCATCATTACGTCTAGCAAAATAAGATCGGGCGTAAACTTTTCAACAATTTTCAGCGCAACAATACCAGAGGGTGCTACCTTGATGTCGTAATACGGGCTTAAAATTCCGCGCAGCAAATCAATGTTTGCTGGCTCATCATCTACAATGAGCACGCTAAATCGTTTACTCTGGCTTTGTAATTCACTGTTCATTGCTTAGTGCTTCCAATAGTTTGTCAGCTTGCTCATAAGCCCGTTCAAAATCATAAACAGCGCAAAATTGCCCTATTCTGTCTATATAATCCACATACTCATTCTCGCTGTTATTGTTACGTACTTCTTCGATAAGATTGATTGCCTGTGCATCAAATGTCTCTAATAAAGATTTGAGTGTAGTGATACTCTCTATAAGAGGTTGTTTGTCAGCTTCTATCGACTGTTCAGTCATGTTAGTACTTTCTAATGTATGTGCAATGAGCCGTAACGTGATATCCAGACATTGCGAGAGTTTTGCAATAGCGTCAATTAACTCATCTTTTGAGCTAAAGCTTTTATCTGTTATTTCCAGCAAAAATTGATGAAGAGATAGCGCGCCAATACTCCGCGAATCCTCCAACATATGCCTAATTAATTCGTGGTCTTTTGATAATGTGCTTTCACTAATAGCCGAAATGCTCAAAAGCTTCGACACAATTGATGCATGTTTGTAAGTGTCGTAAAACTGTCTTAGCGCAACAAGAAATGGACTGTTGCTAGGCGGTTGCTTAATTTCTGTGTAGCCAGAGTGAATGTGCTTGTCGATGGCATGAATGATGTCATCGGCAACAGCAGGCTTAAGCAAAAACTGACACATTCCAGCGGCTAGCGCTTTTTTTTCTGCAATAGAAGATTCATCTGCGCTCAGCGCAATAATGGGCGTGGCCCATCGGTCTTTTTGCGATAGCGCGTGGGCGACTTCTTGACCCGACATATCTGAAAGATGGTAGTCTAAAAGAATTGCATCAAAGTGATGTTCGTCGCACAACGCTAAAGATTCAGTACCTGAAGACGCAGTGGAAACTACCATGCCAACGTTACGCAATACTTGCTGGCTTATTTCAACACTTATTGCGTCATCATCGACTACGAGAACGTGTTTGCCAGAGAGGCGTTTCCTGCGCCATTCGATGCTTTCTAACCCATCATGAAGCTGAATATCTTTGTTTATTTGGGTTGGAGACAGTGCCGTTATCAAATCGCTGTCAGTAAATGGGAGCTCGATAACACTGATGTTTGCGATGTTGGCATTTTTTAATTTTTGTGTGACGCTCATCTTTGAACGAGGACTGACAACACAACGCAGGTTTAAGTGTTCAAAATCGCCTAAACGCAATTGATTAATAAAACGTTGCCACACTTCATCATCATCGGGTAGAAAAATAATTGACGCTTCTGCATCCTCTGGAAATAATTCAATATTACGGTCTACAATCTCACACTCTATGCTTAAGCGCTTTAATGTCCTTTGTAATACAACACATCCCTTCGATACCGTTTCGCTACTTTTGATGCAAAGTATTTTTTTAGCAATACCAGTAGAGGATGAGTCAGTTTGCTTAAGTTCTTGTTTACAGCAAATGGGTAAAGAGAAATAGAAGTCGCTTCCTTTTCCTTCCTCGCTGTCTACTTTTAATTGCCCACCCATGTGCTCAACTAGGCTCTTGCAGATAGTTAACCCTAGGCCGGTGCCACCAAACTTGCGGGATATTGAATTATCAGCTTGCACGAAGGCATCAAAAAGCTTGGCCTTATTGCCCTCGCTAATACCCATGCCCGTGTCACTCACACAAAAGAAAACCTTGTCGAGTCGCTGTGAAAGGGTGAGCACAATTGTGCCTGACGCAGTAAACTTGAGGGCATTGCTGAGTAAATTGAGTAATACCTGATAGATTTTTTCGCAGTCGCCTTGGTAGTTCATTGCGGGGTCGATTTGAATATCAAACAGCAACTGAATTTGTTTTTCGCTCGCCTTTGTTTGAAAAACATACGCCAGTTTTTCAATGGTATCTGCGAGGGTAAAGGTTTCGTTGGCCACTTCGAATTTACCTGCCTCTACCTTGGACAAATCTAAAATATTATTGATAAGGCTGAGCAAAGACGCCGCGTTATTTTTCACCTTTTCAAGGTACATTTGCTTTGTGTCAGTGTCTTCAGCATCAAGAGCGAGGTGAGTAAGTCCAATCACAGCATTCATTGGAGTGCGTATTTCATGACTAATCGTGGCTAAAAATTCGCTTTTTGCTCTGTTTGCACTCTCGGCTTCATCCAATGCTTGCTGGACTTGCCTTTCAACCGTTTTTTGCTCGTTGATGAGTTCTAGCATCATTTCTGAAAGAGCAGAAATATTGGCTAAATCATCCTTTATGGGGGGCTTGTTTTGGTCAACCAGCAAGAGATTAACTGAAGAGCGAAGGGTGTCGACAACTTGTTGCTGTACGGCTAATTTATTTCTTATCTTCTCATTTGCAGCAAGCAGCTCTTTAGAGCTAATTTGCAAGCTTCTTTCACGAAGCGTTAGATCTCGCTTGTGAAATTCATACGTTTCTTCGATGCGCTTTAACAGATTAACCAAGCCCTCTTGAAGCGCTTTGGCATTTAATTCCTTTGCTTCTGAATTAGCAAGTGCAGAGAGCCATTCATCAAGCCCTTCAATACTTTTTAAGCCAAATGCCTTCTTAATTTGCCTTGCAAGCAATGAGTTCAAGGGGCGATTTCCTGAATTAACGTCATCGATAGTGTTTGATTATATAGCTTGCTCTGAGACTTGTTGTCGAAAGGACATATTTCGCCATAGGAATAAAAGCCTGCGATATTCGTATTTTGTGGCAGCTGTTCCTTAATACATTCCAATTCTTCTTCAACTCTATCGCCCATAACGAGCTTTCTTCCAACGCAGCTGGTTACTAAAGCAAGGCTGTGATGCGCCTTATTTACTCTTGGTGACGAATGCGTGGACTTAGGGTTAGAGAGTGCATTGGCAACCGCTAGTTGTGCTCCGTCGATAAGGTCATCAGTAGAAGCGTGCATCAGCCTAACGTATTCTGACTCAACCACATCACCGGCTAGAATCAAACTGTTGGTGTCTTCATCAATACCCAAAATAGTTCGAATAAGTCCGGTTCCCTTCTGGTCTTTTCCAACTACTTCGAGTGGAAACAGCAGCCCATTTGCAGGCAAGTCGGAAGCGTAATCACCGAGGTAATCTTTATAAATAGTAAGCGCCGGTACATCGTCTAATTGAAAAAGTAGGTTTTCATTTGCTTTGGTAACACTTCTTGACGGTCCGAAAGAGCGCCATCCGCCGTATGCGCCATACCCAAAGGTTAAGTTTTCTCCGTAAAAACACACTGCCACTACGGTATTTTCACTAATCCCCTCTGGACTGATGACAAAGGTTCTGCCGAACGAAGCGTTATCACCAGCAAGCCCGCCACTTAATTTTACATGTGAAGGCAATAAACTGGTTAACCCGTTAATCACTGCTGAACCATTTACAGCAAGACCAGGCGCTAGTGTATAAACGCCTTTGAGACCTTGGGGGTCAATTTTTTGACTTAGTGCCATGCCGGTATCGAAAGAGGCCTGCATGTTAGCTAATGTCGAGGTATGAATGGCTATATCGCTGCCGTACTCTAACTTTATTGTTAAAATCACAATGCTGTCTGCATGCACTTGGTCTGAACTAATTTCACCAGCGGTACTGCAACCCACAATGTTGGGAGAGATCTCTCGTAACGCTAAAAACCAATCATCATTTTCAAAAAACAGTGGAGAGGCGTAGACAATAATAAGTGATGGGACAAGTTCCTCGATCTTATGTTTTTGCGATCTAACTTCGGCGGAACTAGTAAATGAGAATGAGGCGGACAACATACAATGTAATCAGTTTAATAAGCTATATAATACTTATAGATATAAACCCGTTAAGCATCAACCTTTAACACCTTATTCTTTAGTTGCTGCATTAGAAAGAGCGGACTATTGCCCAGAGGATAGGGAGCAACAAAAGAGCGACAAAAGGTTACAACACAAAGAAGCTTAAAATAGACCGCCCTAATGGAGGGCGGCTCATTTTTTTGCCACTAATTCGCCGCTCAATAAGCTAAGTTTCTACTTGTCCCTAAGCTCCCTGCGAAGTATTTTGCCCACGGTGGACTTAGGCAATTCTTCAAGTATTTCAATAGACTTGGGCACTTTGTAATTAGTCAACTGCTCCTTACAGAAAGCGGTGACGTCGTCTACGTTAACCTCATTACTCACCGTAATGAACGCGCATACTCTTTCCCCTGTCTTATCGTCAGGTTTGCCCACTACTGCCGCTTCCATTACATCGGGGTGTGAGGTAAGAATGTCCTCAATTTCATTAGGGTATACATTAAAACCAGACACAATAATCATGTCTTTCAATCGGTCAACAATTTTGATAGCACCAGACTCTGTGCGAACGCCAATGTCTCCGGTTTTGAAAAAGCCGTCGCTGGTCATCACTTTCGCTGTTTCATCGTCTCTTTGCCAGTAGCCCAACATGACCTGGGGCCCTCTTACCGCTATTTGTCCAGACTCGCCATCAGCAACGGGTTTATCATAACTGTCTAGTAGAGCCACCTCGGTATCCTCTAGCGCCATGCCCACGGTACCTATTTCCTCTTTCCCAGGAATATTGAAAGAGACAACGGGAGCGGTTTCAGAAAGCCCATAGCCTTCGGTAATAGTGTTTCCTGTAACGCCTTTCCATATTGAAACAGCCGCTTGCGTAAGTGCTGTTCCGCCAGACATGGTTAAATGCAATTTGGAAAAGTCGAGTTTGGCGAATTCAGGGTGACGGCCTAAACCAACGAATAGGGTATTGATGCCAGCAAAGGCGGTAATTGCATGAGGTTTAAGTGTTTGAATAAACCCGTCTATATCACGAGGGTTGGGAATAAGCACAATTTGACTGCCCTTTGAGAACAGCGCCATCATACAAACGGTAAATGCATAAATATGGTAAAGAGGTAGCGGACATACAACTACTTCTTCACCGTCTTTAAATTGTTGGCCAATGCGGTCGAGCATTTGAATGCAGTTGGCCAACACATTGTTATGGCTTAATGCTGCGCCTTTACTTACACCGGTTGTGCCGCCTGTGTATTGCAGCATGGCCAAGTCGTTTTGCTCTATTTTTTGGCGTTCAAACTCAGGAAGCGTAGTGCCTTTTTCGACAGCATCGGTAAGTGAAATCGTACCTTCAATAGCGGGAGCACTGGATGGATTGAGCAACTCTGTGGCCGACGTTGCTATGACCGTTGTTATCTCAGTATCACTTTTTATCGCATCGAACTTAGGCAGTAAATCGCTAAGGATGATTAAAGCGGTAGCACCACTGTCAGTGAATTGATGTTTCATTTCACGTTCGGTGTAAAGCGGGTTTGTATTTACAACGACAAGGCCCGCACGCAGTGCCGCGTAAACTGCAATAGGGTTTTGAATAAGGTTAGGAAGTTGAATAGCCACACGAGAACCGGGTTTAAGCTTCGCTTCGTGGACAAGATAACGAGCTAGCGCTGCTGATTTTTTATCGATGTCAGCAAATGTGAGAGTTTGCCCTAATGCCGTGTAGGCAGGTCTATCAGCAAACTTCGTTAATACACTTTCAATGTAATCTGCTAAGCAGGTTACGTTTTCTGGATAAGTTATCATATTGCTTTTCCTATGAGGGCATGTATTTTTATTACCCTAACATTAGCAAAGTTAACTTTTTATTTACATGTTTGTTGGCTTATAAATGAGTATAAATTTTGGTAATGTAATTAGTAATGATCTATCACTACTACTTAGCTCAGCTTGGCAAAGCAGATTCCAGATACGAAGCCCGCAAAACACTGAGCTATTATGCCCATCCATGTTCTAGCTCCTGCAATGAGAGTGACGTTTAATATTGGCTGCATAGCCACTAGCATGACGAAAAAACCGACGGCGCCGGCGACACCAAACATCAATATGGTAATCGCATTACTCTTACTTTGACCAGCAATGGAGTTGTCTGTTTTTTTTAGCCGGTTTAATAGGAGATGAGCAATGAAAAAGCTGATAGCCAGCGCAACCGCGATAATCATTCCATAAGTAAGGGCTAAACCACGCATATCAGCAAAAACCATATATGCCCACTTGGTTATTGGGATATCGATATTGAGCGCAACCAACTCAAAAAGCACGAAGTGAGAATGAAAAACACTAGCAAGAATAAAAGCTAAAAACCAAGCAGGAAAAAAGCGCAAAAAACAAAGTTGTAAAAAAGCTCGCATAGATTACCGCAAAAAGGTTGATTCATAGGGCGTGTAAATCTGGTATAGCATGATAGTGTTGCTAAAGAAACAATACACGAGAGTCGAAATGAAAGTATTTAAACCGTTTAAACCGTTGCTCCTTGCAAGTCTCATGGTGTTAATAAGCACGTCTATCAATGCAAAGACGCTGGAAACGTTTCTGTCAGATGATGAATATACGATCGGTGTAGTTGTTGAAAATCTGGCATTCCCAAAGTCAATTGAAGTAATGCCAGACGGTAACATACTTATTGCTCAGCGAGATGGAGAATTAGTTCTCATCAATAAATCGAAGGAGCAAAAGCGTTTTTCTATTACATTTCCTGAATTGTATACAAAGGGGCAGGGGGGATGGTTAGACGTTATTCCCACAAACAATTTTGATGTTACCTCAAGGTTACTGCTGTCTTACTCTAAAGGGGTTGATGACAACAATAAACTGGTAGTGTTGTCCGGCCTTTATTCTCCCGAAAACGGGATCACCGATCTCAAGCCTGTATTTGAAGTGAACAAAGCAAAGGACACACCTGTTCACTATGGTGCAAAGTTACTCAGTTTGGGAAATGATACTTACTTGGTAACGTCTGGAGATGGGTTTGACTACCGTGAAGACGCGCAACGAATGACCTCCCATATGGGTAAAGTACTAGGATTTACAATTAATGGCTCTCCCCTTGATAACCCTCCTTTTCCCGAACACCCATTCATTTTTAGCTTGGGGCATCGCAACCCCCAAGGGCTGGTAAAAACAGAAAAGGGCGTTATTTATCTTAATGAACATGGTCCGGACGGCGGTGATGAGATAAACCGGGTAAGCAGAGGGAAAAACTATGGTTGGCCAGTGGTCACGCTGGGCGTAGATTATTCAGGCGCGCTAATATCTCCATTTAATACTTATACAGGTATGGAAGACCCGCTTTTAAACTGGACACCATCTATTGCACCTTCATCTATGGCGGTTTACCAAGGCAATGCATTCCCCCAACTCAACGAAAAATTTATTGTAACGGCGCTTAAAGCTCAGCGTGCGTTTGTTATTAGTAATGATGGAATAAAGATGACTGAGCAATTGCTATTAGATAAAGTCAAAACACGATTAAGAGATGTGGCTATCGATCTTAACGGCGACATATTGCTGTTAACCGATGGAGAACAAGCCAAACTTATTAGAATATCTCCCACAAAAATGTGAAGTATTTGAACTTTAACATTGAGATGAAGTCCTCATTTCTGTTTGTAATTTGAACTGGTACAACCATAACCATAGGAAATGTCTGACATAAATATAACACCATTACTTATTTAACTGACGGTAAAGCGTTGTAAGATTCGCAAAAATAACGTTGCGGTTTTATTTTTAAGTGTTTGAAAATATTTGCTTTAATTTTTGCTTGGCAAAAATAAGCATGGCTATTATTCACTTCAGCTATCTAAACTGGTGGGTATATGACCACTTTCACTCTTTTCTTACAGAGATTACGTAACGAGCAAAAATCAGTTAAAATACTTCCCAATTTTATATGCGTATAGCTAAGACCGACTTAACACTACGCCCACGTAAAACTATGACCGAGAGAACCCTATGAGTTTGTATTCAGAATATCTGGCAGAGATCGAGACCCGTAAAACGGAACTAGGTTTAAACCCTAAGCCCATCGATAGCGCTGATTTACTATCAGAAATCATTGCTCAAATCAAAGATACAGGTAATGAGCATCGTGAAGATTCTCTTAAATTCTTTATCTATAACACACTGCCAGGCACAACCAGTGCAGCGGTAGTTAAAGCAAAATTCTTGAAAGAGATTGTGCTTGGTGAAGAGAGCGTTGAAGAGATCACGCCTGAGTTTGCTTTAGAACTACTTTCTCACATGAAGGGTGGCCCCTCTGTTGAAGCATTGCTAGACCTAGCGCTTTCTGATGATGACGCAGTAGCAAAACCTGCTGCTGAAGTTGTGAAAACACAAGTTTACTTGTACGAAGCAGATACTGAGCGTTTAGAAGCGTCTTATAAAGCAGGCAACGCAATAGCCAAAGAAATTCTAGAGAGCTATGCAAAAGCAGAGTTCTTCACTAAATTGCCTGATGTACCAGAAAAAATTAATGTAGTGACTTATGTCGCTGCAGAAGGTGATATTTCTACCGACTTGCTTTCTCCAGGCAACCAAGCTCACTCTCGCGCAGACCGCGAACTTCACGGCAAGTGCATGATCACGCCTGAAGCACAGCAAGACATTGTTGAACTTGGTAAAAAACACCCAGACGCAAAAGTGATGCTGGTGGCTGAAAAAGGTACCATGGGCGTAGGTTCTTCACGTATGTCTGGTGTGAACAACGTAGCTCTGTGGGCCGGCGAGCCAGCAAGCCCTTACATTCCGTTTGTAAACAAAGCACCTGTTGTTGCGGGTACTAACGGTATTGCACCTATCTTCTTAACCACGGTAGATGTAACCGGCGGTATCGGTCTTGACCTTAAAAACTGGGTGAAGAAAACTGATGAAAACGGCGAAGTGGTTCGCGATGCCAATGGCGACCCAGTTCTTGAAGAAGCTTATTCAGTGGCTACAGGCACTGTATTGACTATCGATACTAAAGCTAAAAAGCTATTCAAAGGCGATGAGGAAGTCGCTGACGTATCTGGTTCCTTTACGCCGCAAAAAATGGAATTCATGAAAGCGGGTGGTTCTTACGCGGTAACTTTCGGTAAGCAGTTACAAACGTTTGCTGCAAAAACCTTAGGTATAGATGTTCCTCAAGTTTATGCACCGTCTAAAGAAGTGTCTAATGAGGGTCAAGGCCTAACAGCAGTAGAAAAAATCTTTAACCGCAATGCAGTAGGTGTTAAATCAGAAACACCACTTCACGCTGGTTCAGATGTGCGTGTTAAGGTAAATATTGTAGGTTCACAAGATACAACCGGACCGATGACATGCCAAGAGCTAGAATCTATGGCGGCATCAACCATTTCTCCACTCGTTGATGGTGCATATCAATCGGGCTGTCACACAGCATCGGTATGGGATAAGAAAGCTCAAGCGAACATTCCTAAACTCATGTCTTTCATGAACAACTTTGGCGTTATTACGGCTCGTGATCCTAAAGGCGTTTACCATGCAATGACAGACGTTATTCACAAAGTACTTAACGATATCACTGTAGACGACAGAGCTATCATCATTGGTGGTGACTCACATACGCGTATGTCGAAAGGTGTCGCGTTCGGTGCCGACTCGGGTACGGTAGCTGTAGCGCTTGCGACAGGCGAAGCGGCAATGCCAATTCCAGAATCTGTGAAAGTAACTTTTAAAGGCGAAATGAAGAGCCACATGGACTTCCGTGATGTGGTACACGCAACACAAGCGCAAATGCTTAAGCAATTTGGCGGTGAGAACGTGTTCCAGGGCCGTGTTATCGAAGTACAAATTGGTACTTTGCTTGCCGACCAAGCATTCACGTTTACCGACTGGACTGCAGAGATGAAAGCGAAAGCATCAATCTGTATTTCAAACGATGAGACCATGATTGCATCACTTGAGCTTGCTAAAACGCGCATCAAGATAATGATCGACAAGGGCATGGACAACGACGCGAATATGCTTCAAGGTCTTATCGACCTTGCGGATAAGCGTATTGCTGAAATCAAGTCTGGTGAAGAACCAGCACTTGCACCAGACGATAACGCGAAATACTACGCGGAAGTGGTTGTTGATCTAGACCAGATCGCAGAACCAATGATTGCCGACCCAGACGTAAACAATGATGACGTGTCTAAGCGTTATACCCATGACGTTATCCGCCCAGTTTCTTACTATGACGGTAAGGCTGTAGATTTGGCGTTTGTTGGTTCTTGTATGGTTCACAAAGGTGACATGCAGATCATTGCGCAAATGCTTCGCAACCTAGAAAAGCAAAACGGCAGTGTGTCGTTTAATGTGCCGCTTGTTGTTGCTCCACCAACGTACAACATTGTTGATGAGCTAAAAGCAGAGGGCGACTGGGAAATCCTAGCTAAGTATGCTGGTTTCGAATTCGACGACGCTAAGCCTAAAGAGTCTGCACGTACTAAGTACGACAACATTATGTACCTAGAGCGTCCAGGATGTAACCTATGTATGGGTAACCAAGAAAAAGCAGAGCCTGGTGATACGGTTATTGCTACTTCTACGCGCTTGTTCCAAGGTCGGGTTGTTGCTGACTCTGAAGAGAAGAAAGGTGAGTCACTACTAGGCTCTACGCCACTTGTAGTACTTTCTGCTGTGCTAGGTCGTTTCCCAACTATGGATGAGTACAAAGCAGCGGTTGAGGGTATTAACCTTACCGACTTCGCTCCACCGTCAGAAGACATGGCAGTTGCGCCTAAGTTTACACCAGATGTAGCAGTTCAAAACGTTTAATTTGAACGTCTGGTTTCAAGGCGTAAAGTAACATTCTATTGAAACCAAGTTAATCTATTGAAAAGCCCCAACGTGAGTTGGGGCTTTTTTTATGCATTTGTCACCTTATTTACATGAACATATGTTCAGTCGATTAGCAATAATTCCATTCTGTAAAAATAGCGAAAGACTTCTATTCGTGACTTACGGCTAATTTACATGTTGCGGGTTTAGCCTATACTCGAGCCTTGAAAAATATTTAAACATTGGGTAGTGAAATTCAATGGAGAAGGCCCCGATCGACAAGGCACCCTCAGACACGATATCAATAAATATTAGGGGCTCTAAGGCTTCCGCAGATACAACGACGAAGTCACTTCGCAGAGTGGGTTTTCAGTTAATGGCTGTTTTTTCACTCATTATGATTGTCGTCATCGTAGTGGCTCGCCCTGACAATATTGCCATTGCGCTTAGCCTCGGAATTTGGTGTTTTGTTGCTTCTTGCGCTGCACTGTATTGTAGAAAACATAGTGCTTCAATTGCGAAGCTTTGGGCGTTGGTAACATGCCCTTTTGCACCGGTTATTGTGGTAATTAACGGGCTTTTACCCGCATCTCTCATCCCTTTAATGACATTATTTCCTATCGTATTCCTTACTGGAAAGTGGAGACTTTGCTCCATGCTCATTATCGCGGGCAGTACGCTGCTAGTACCATTTCACGAGGGGGGATACAACGAGGCAATATGGATAAGATTAAGCATTACGAATATTGTAGTGTCGGTACTCATCTACCAGCTTGTGAGCCGCTTAGAAATAGCGCTAGCCGAAAGTAATGTAAAAACAGTTGAGCTTAATCGGGCGCTAGCAAAAGAGCGAGAGGCATCGGCTGCGCAGTCACGTTTTTTAGCCACTATGTCTCACGAAATACGCACTCCCCTTAATGGGATCCTTGGGCTTACTGACGTTGTGTTATCTAAAGAGATTAGCGAAAACGCAAGGCCAAATTTAAACAGAATCCAACAATCAGGGATATCCTTACATCGTATATTAAACGACGTTCTTGATGTGTCTAAGCTCAGTGCTGGCAAGCTGTCTATAGAGTCAGCGCCATTTGACCTGGTTTCTACAGTGAACAGTTGCGTGTCGTTTTATTCTCAGTTTGCGCAAAATAAGGGTATTGCTCTTGAATTAAGTATTGCTAATGGAATTGATGCAAGCGTAACCGGTGATGCTGTTCGACTCTCGCAAATACTCAATAACCTAATTAGTAACGCCATCAAGTTTACGCAACACGGCAGTGTTTCCCTAATTCTTGAGCGTACTAGCGTTTCCTCTTCTGAGCAGGTCGTTAAATTTTCTGTTGTTGATACAGGAGTGGGAATAAATAATTCTGAACAAGTCGTTATCTTTGAGGCGTTTACCCAAGCAAACAGCAGTATTAACCGTACCCATGGCGGAACAGGCTTGGGCCTTCAAATTGTCAAAAGTTTGGTAGAAGCAATGGGCGGTAATGTCTCTTTAAACAGCGAAGTTGGTAAAGGCAGCACTTTTAGCTTCGAACTCGCATTCTCGCTGGCGAAAGAGTTGGGTGACACCGCTACTAGGTCAACAACAGAACCATCAACAGAACCATCGACAAAATTCAGCCACAATACCCAACCCACTGACCAAGAAACTAACGCTTTAGGTATGAGCAGAGGCTCGGTGCTAGTGGTTGATGATAATGAGATAAACCGAGTTGTAGCGCAATCTCTATTAGAAGATCTGAGGGTGGGTGTTACGCTTGCTAGCAGTGGAGAAGAGGCTCTAATACTTGTATCTCAGCAAGCATTTGACCTCATCTTAATGGATTTGCAAATGCCAGAAATGACGGGGGCCGAAACTACATTAGAATTGCGCAACAAAGGCGTTAATACCCCTGTTGTGGCATTCACGGCATCTATAGTGTCAGATGAAATTGATAAGGCAATGTCATCTGGAATGAGCTGCTACATTACAAAACCCGTGGACGTCGGTAAACTTACCACCGTGATAGACCGTTATCTCCCTAGATGAAAAAACTGTCTTTTTGAAAATAAAAATATGGACTTCCTTGCATAAAGCTTAACGACGTAAAAATTTCGTACAGCAAAGAACACTTGAACTTACAACGCGCTTATATCGTGACAATTAAAAATTTGAGAGTTAATTTATTTCGCGCTCTCTATCGACTATGATTGCGTTGTTGTTGAAAGACATAGGTTGGTGATGCGGAAAAAACTAAGCACCTTATCAATACGTTATGACAATGGGATAATAACCAGCGAGCTTTATGGCGTTTTTAATAAGAGTAGTGCGGAAGAATATCGAGAGCACCTTTTCAAGTTAGTCATGGGTTTGAACATGAAGCCTTTCGCTTTGCTCGCTGATATAAGCCAAGTTGAAGGTGCAACGCCTGAAGCGTTTGATATGGTAAAACATATTGTAAATCGCTTACCTGAAATGGGGCTAATAGCTAAAGCGTATGTTTACAAAGGTCCGGTTATCCGCGGAATGATGTTTCAGAGGATCCCTGAATTGAAACATATGGATTATTTATTTTTCACCAATATCGATGAAGCTTCCCTATGGTTATCGAGTGAATACAAACGAAAGCTATCTACTCATCCTGATTAGCTCAACAAGTTTGTATTCCGCCATTTGAAAATGAATGGCGGATTATGCGAAAACGCAATACTGTTTCATTCCTTTGTGCTGGCTACGGCGAACGTAAGGCTTGAAAAATACGTTTCAAAATCAGCTTTAATATTGCTTTTGAGCGGCACGCCCCACACTACATTCAACTTTACAGCACCTGTTTCTTTAAACGTGAACGTTGCTTTTCCGTTATCATCTGTAAGGAAGGACTGAGCTTCGTGAGTTGCATTTTTAAGCGGTACTGAATCTATTAGAGCATCTTTTAGTGGTTCACCTTTGAAAAGCACTTGAACGGTAAGACTAGAATCGTCACCTAACTTAAGCGGGTGGCTAAGCGGTACGATCTCCAGCGTATGTCCAATAGGCTTTGTAACATTGTCGGTTAGTGTTTCACCCACTTGTACAATAGCCTTTGCTTTTCGAGAGTAAAGTTCTTCACCAGAGTAGCCTTCTAAACCTTTATTGGCTCTGTATTCAACGATCTCTTTTAGTCCTTCTTTTTTAGCATAATCGTTAAATTGGTCTGCTTTCAATACACTCACACTGTGATAACTTTCAAAACCTACCACATAACTTCCTGCAGATAGAGACGTCGATTTCGCCATGCCGGGAAGTAGATTCGATTTTGGAATAACTCCCGCCGCCATATCGACAACGCCCGTTGATGAATAGCTGCGCAGCGCAACTATTTTGTCCCAGGTTAAATTCCAGTGATTAATATCATCTTTGTGACCTACTTTAAATTGAACCGCAATAGGCGAGGCATCGTCGTACTGAAATTGGGTAGGCTCAAGCCAAAAGTCATGAGCAAGGGTAAGTGGGGTAAAAGTTATAGCTAGGCAACTTAATAATGCGTTAGATATTTTCAAATTTTTATTCCTTGTTCTTAAAGTTTGTATTCAGCAGCAAAAGACTTAGCGATTAGCGAATGGTTAGTACGCTATATAGAACATATAGCACTAATTTCTTTATCGTGCCGTTGCAATGCGTGTCTGCTTTCACTTGCACTGGCGACATGCTCTTTTAATTTGAACCTTAAAACCGAACTAAGGCCCAGTATAATTATTTACCTATATCCATACACTCTACTTAACAAAACGGTTTATGGAATGGGTATTGTGAAAACAAACAAGATGGTATTGATTTGGATAGCCGTGCTGTCTTTGCTTCTATGTGATGTTTCTAGCGCTGGAATGCTCAATAACGCTCAGCAGTTAGCAAGTCGCTACACAGTATCTCATCAATCGGTAAAGATTAGCGATTATTTGGTTAGTGAGAAGCTTGATGGAATTCGCGCAAGATGGACAGGCGAAGAGCTTCTTACCCGAACCGGCCATCCTATTAGTGCGCCAGAATGGTTTACACAGTCTTGGCCGAGAAAAATGTTAGACGGCGAGTTGTGGTTGGGCCGAGGCAAATTTGAAGAAACTGCCTCAATAGTGCTTTCAGATACTCCTGACGAACGTTGGCGAACAATCACATTTATGGTGTTTGATATGCCGCATTCAAAACAAACATTTGAGAAAAGAGTGGACGAAATAAAGCGCATTATTGCTAAAACAAAAAGCTCTGCGCTAATGGCTATCCCTCAATATGGTCTTGATACCCATGAAGCTTTACAAGCAGCATTGAACAAGATTACGGATGCGGGTGGAGAAGGGCTGATGCTTCACTATCGTCATGCGCGATATACACATGGCCGCAGTTCTCATTTACTCAAGCTAAAAAAGCATGAAGACAGCGAGGCGAAGGTGATCGCCCACATCAAGGGAAAGGGTAAGTTTAAAAGTATGTTGGGCTCTCTTCTCGTTCAAACGGCAGAAGGAGTTCAGTTCAAACTTGGGACAGGGTTTTCAAACGAAGAGCGTTTGCATCCGCCCCATATCGGGCAATGGGTAACTTACAAATATTACGGTTACACAGGAACAGGCAAGCCTCGCTTCGCTAGTTTCATGCATGTTAGGCCGCAAAAAGATTTACAGCACAATATCCGCGCATTCAACGAACAAGTGCCGAACGAGCACCGAACAAGACAGCGCAAGAAACACAGCAATAAAAAACATCGTGATGAATAATAACTAACGTCAGTTTGGCACGGGGCACTAAACCGAAGCTTTGTGGTAATAGACAAGCAGCGAACCGGTCAGTACCTAATCGGGCTTTAGTAATTGTTTTTACATCAAGCGGTTAGATTGCAAAAGGTGATTACCTACTATACGGTTATATTTATCCACTGTGTTTCAAGTGGCCAAAGTTGCCTTTTGAGGCTTAAGACTCAATAGATAAGGTAGTCGTTATGAGGTGCTTATGGAAAACGTTGTTCATCGTAGGTGGCTTATTTTTACTTGCAGCATGCGATAACTCAGAGCGTGCTAACCAAGCTATTGAACCAATGGCAAAAGCCCAATCTGAGGACGAACTCCTTTCGCAAATTAAGGCGGCGGGTGTATTAAAAGTTATTACGCGAAATGCCCCTACTACCTATTTCATAGGCCGTGACGTTATGCCTCGAGGGCCTGAATTTGACATGGCTGACTCGTTTGCCTCTTACCTAGGAGTTGAGCTAGAGGTTATTGAGAAAAATTCTATCCAGGCCGTCATTTCAGCACTAAAAAATAAAGAGGGGCATATTGCGGCTGCAGGGCTCACCCAAACCCAATCTCGAGCAGCTGAGTTTATGTTTGGCCCCAGTTATCAAGATATTACGCAGCAGGTGGTTTGTCGGCGGGATAATGTTCAGCCAGAATCAATAGAGGAGCTTATAGGGCTCGATATTATGGTGGCAGCGGGAACCGCTTATAGCGAACGGCTTAAAACACTTCAGATGCAGTATCCAAATCTGAGCTGGGTGGAAAGTGCCAGTTTAACCACCGAGCAAATCCTCTATAAAGTATGGCAGCGAGAAATAGATTGCAGTATAGCTGACTCGAACATTGTGGATCTCAATCGTCGATATTTTCCTGAGTTAATTGCGCCGTTTAACCTTGCTAGAAGTGAAAACTTGGCTTGGATGCTAAATACTTCGAGCAGAGCACTGGCCGAGGCGGTAAATGAGTGGTTTCTCGATTACCAAGAAACGGGTCGTTTAGACAGCACGCTCGATCAATATTATGGTTTTTTTGAAGTGTTTGATTATGTAGATACTCGTACGTTTATTCGACGTGTAGACGAACGATTTCCTGAATTTCGACAGTATTTTAGCGATGCTGCCAAGAAATATAATTTACCCTTTCACTTACTGGCAGCTCAAGCTTATCAAGAGTCTCATTGGCTTGCCGACGCCGTCAGTCCTACTGGGGTTCGGGGCATAATGATGCTTACCCAAAAAACAGCCAAAGAGGTGGGTGTAAGCAACAGGTTAGATCCTAAGCAGAGTATATTTGGTGGGGCGCGCTACCTCTCTAAAATAAGAACCCATAGATTTGTCGATGAAGTTGAAGAACCCGATCGCACCTGGCTTGCACTCGCTGCATATAACGTAGGTCGAGCGCATTTACACGATGCGCAAACGCTGGCGCGTCAACTTAATTTGAACCCCCATAAATGGGCTGACATGAAACAAGTATTGCCTTTACTTAGCGACAAGCGATATTACAAAGATTTACGCTATGGTTACGCTCGGGGTACTGAGCCAGTGCGGTACGTTCAGCGAATTCGTGAGTATCACCATATTATAGAAAATGAGTTAGAGTAAAAGATGGCTCAGTATAGGGAATGCCTCTCCTTCAGCTAAATACGCAGTGTTACGTTTACTTTATTTGCGTTTTTATCCAAAGACAAATTCGCTGCAATGCTCAGTGATAAACATGACCATAAGAAAGGTTTCTTCTAGATAGCAGCATCATTGGATGTTACCAACATTAATGTATAAACTACTCACCAAATAATTAGCTTTATTAGCTTACAGGAATGTCTAATGGACAAGCTTCTCTTTGTATTAATGGTTCTTTGTTTATCTGCTGGCTGCGTGCAGGCGCAAGTGGACCCTGTCGCTCAAATCAACAAGGTTAGCTTTGATCGTATCTCAATCACCATGGGTGATAAAAAATACGACGTTGAGTACGCAAAAACCTTTGAACAGCGTGCCCAGGGGCTTATGTTTAGGAAGGAATTATGTGAAGATTGCGGCATGTTTTTTACCTTTGATACCGCTAAGTATGCTGGTATGTGGATGAAGAACACGTTTATACCTTTAGATGTAGCATTTATCGACAGAAACGGTGTAATTACTGACATAAAACCTTTGATGCCTCATAGCCTCGAATCTGTAGGCTCATCGAAAAAGGTACTGTACGCACTGGAAATGAACCAAGGGTGGTTTGCCAATCACAATATTCGGGTTGGTGACCAAATAATAATTCATCGTTAAGCTGCGCATCTAAGTGCGCAGTAAAGCCAGTGAATAGCTGGTGTAGATCTGGAGTTGATTAAAGTGACAAATGCCTTATCGATAGCTAAGTTCGGCGGAACCAGTGTTGCCAATTATGAAGTAATGCAAAACTGCGCCCGAATTGTTGCCGGTAACAAAAATACGCGCATCGTTGTAGTAAGTGCATCTGCTGGAGTAACAAATCATCTTGTAAGTCTTGCGCATACGCCCATGACACAGCAGCAAATAGATGATACCTGCCAAGCTATTACCAACATTGAGCTGGCGATACTCGACAAACTTGCTGATAAAGCTTCTATAGAACCCAAACTTAATGACCTTCTCGACGAAGTTCGCGCTTTAGCGTTTCATGAAGAAATTCTTCATCGTAACGATTTAAAAGACCAACTGCTGTCTATGGGGGAGCGAATGTCTTCTCTTATGTTCTCGTCGGTTTTAGCAGAGCAGGGCGTGAGCACTATTAACTTTGACGTGCGTAAAGTATTGCGAACCGATAGCGAATTTGGTGAAGCAGCTCCGCAAGTTGAACAAATTGAAACATTGGCAAGCCAGTTGTTAGCACCGGAAATTGAGAATGCTATTGTGGTAACTCAAGGTTTTGTTGGCGCTGATGAGAACGGAAATACAACTACCTTGGGGCGCGGCGGTTCAGACTTTACGGCCGCTTTATTGGCAGAAGCCTTAAATGCAGAGGCCTGTGAGATTTGGACCGATGTGATTGGCGTTTATACTACTGATCCAAGAATTACCGATGCAGCAAGACCATTGCCTGAGCTTAGCTTTGAAGAAGCCGCTGAAATGGCAACCTTTGGGGCTAAAGTACTTCACCCGGCAACGATGGAGCCTGCACTACGTAAAAATATTAAAGTGTTTGTTGGCTCCAGCAAAGAGCCAGAGAAAGGTGGCACTTGGATTGTTCGCGATTGTGAGCACGAGCCGCCATACCGTGCTATAACCCGTCGTAAAGAACAGGTTATGGTAACAGTTAAAACGCCGAAGATGATGTACGCGCAGGGTTTCCTTCAACAGGTATTCGCTATTATTGCCAAACATAAACTCAGTGTGGATCTGGTTACTACGTCTGAGATATCAGTATCTTTTACCCTTGATAATCCAGCAAACTCGGTAGCTCAGCGACTAAATAAAGAGACTATTGCCGAGCTAGAAACTATCTGTGACGTTACTGTGGAAAAAGGGTATGACCTCGTTACTGTAGTTGGTAATAACATGCAAACCGCAGTAGGCGTGTCGAGCAAGATTTTGGCAGCGGTATCAGACTTTAATCTGCGTATGATTTGTTTTGGTGCAAACCCTCACAACCTGTCGTTCCTGGTTAACGAAAGTAACAGCGACGATGTGGTGAGAAAGCTTCATAAAGCGTTGTTTGAGTAGCCCTGTTTAAGCGGTAATGATTCGCGACTTTACCGCTCAGATCTCTAAAATAAACGAAAACGGCCAATCTTAATTGGCCGTTTTCTTATTTAAAACACGCATCCATTTAAGTGAGATACACGAGTCTGCGGGAAATAGCTATTCCACAGGTATAACGACTTCGTGCCGCTTATTCCAAGGTAATGTAAAGGGAGAGTCGTAGCCCAAATAGCTAGGCTTGCCGATAACCTTGTAATTATTTTCCTTCAATGTGCTCATTAGCGTTTCAGTATAGGCATTACGTTTGTCGTCGTTATTAAATCCTGAATAGCGTATCACGGCTACTTTTCTCGCTGGAACTTCAACAAGTTGCACGTTGGCATGTGTTGGTACTGGGGCGCTGTCTGCAGTGTATTTGCTGGGAAGAAAAAACATCATGGTGTTTGATGATGTAACCTCAACAGGAGACGTCATCGATATTTCAGCACTTTGCGCTGAGTTGTTCCCCATTTCCACCGGCGAAGTCATTGCTATTTCACTCTGAGTTTTGTTCTCTCCTGAAATATAGTTAAACAGTAGCCTAAATGCTCCGTTGTCGCTGCTTCCTTTTGACATAACAGCCAATGCAGATGGATAGCTTCGAATTTCTATATCGTCGCTTAAAGACGCAACAGTGTCATAGGCAATGGTCTCATTATCTTTGTAATAGACTTTATCGGCATTGGCATTAACATCGGCAGAAAAGCTCGTCATAAGTAATCCGCATATTGAAGTGAATACAAGAAGTAATGAACCTCTCACTGTGACTATTTTCATCAGTAACCACTATTTTTATATTTTGAATTACTACGTAATTACCCGATTATTTGGTCATTTAACGCTCAGAAAGTAAAAAATACAAAGTAAAACATTAGAAAATAAAAAAAGGCCCTTGCGCAAACGCTAAGGGCCGTTTCATCATTTTTGTGAATTTAAACGCGATAGCCAAATCTTAGATTTAGCGGGCGTTAGCTTACCTACACCTTAAATTGACGTATTGATTGTTGAAGCTCGTCAGCAAGCCTTGCAACTTCGTGGCTAGAGTCTGACGTTTGTTGAGCTCCTGCAGTTGTCTCTTCAGCAATGCCTACAATCGTTTCTAACTTCTGACTGATTTCTTGAGAAACTGTGTTTTGCTCTCGAGCAGACTGCTCAATTTGAGAGCTTACATCGTGAGCTTTGTGTACGGCATCAGAAATAATATCCAGCGCTTGCGTGGCTTTTTCTGTTTGCGATACGCAAGCTGCGGTTTGTTCTTTACCTTGATTCATTACCGAAACCGCACGTTCTGCTCCTGCTTGAAGCACCTCGATCATGGCGTTGATTTCCTGAGTAGATTGCTGTGTTCTACTTGCAAGTGTGCGTACTTCGTCAGCAACTACGGCAAATCCTCTACCTTGCTCTCCAGCTCGTGCCGCCTCAATTGCGGCATTAAGCGCCAATAGGTTGGTTTGGTCAGCTACGCCGCGAATAACATCTAGAATGCCACCAATGCTTGCACTGTCCTGGTGTAGCTTGTTGATAACATCAGCTGCGTCTTGAACGTCTTTGGCAAGTATCTCAATCGTGTTCTTGTTCTCAAGAGAGATTTGACGAACATTTTCAGCTTCTTTATCGGCATGACGAATTTGACTTAGGGTATCTTCAGCGTTTTGTACCACCATCTGAGACGTTGAGTGCATTTCGGTAGTGGCAGTAGCGACCTGTCCAATCTGCGACTTCTGATCTTGAATTGAGTGAGTGGTTTGCGCCGTTACCGCAGAGGTTTGCTCCGACGCTGCAGCTAATTGTTCTGCGCGAACATTAATACCGGTGATAAGCTCTTTAAGACTTCCAATTAGCGTATTGCAGTTTCTCGCCAAAAGGCCAAACTCGTCTTCGGCCGAGTCATCGAGGCGGTGGGTTAAGTCTCCAGAAGAGGCTACCGTCAATAACTCGTTTACTCTGTGTAATGGCAGGGTAATGGCGCGCACTGTGATATAGCCAATAAAGGCAGCAACGGCAATAGAAGCCAGAACAACCACGATAACGAAGGTATTGCCCGTTGTAATGGCAGAGTTAACTTGCGTTTCAATGTCACTGGCTTTTTTATCTGCAAGCGTAAGCAAGCGGCCTAATTCTAATATGCCCTGATTAATATTGGCATCAGACGCATTGAGTGCACGCTCGGCATCATTTCTACGTTCTAGGCGGTTAACGTGTAATTGCATAACGCCATCGCTTGCTTTAATTGCATTGACTGCATCATTAACTAAGTCGTTAATATCGTTAAGCGTACCTGAAGTGTCTTTGCCATCTGCGGCATCATTCATTTCACTTAGCTGAGTAACCACTTTATCAACTACTAGGTCAACCTCGTTACCCAGGGTTTGCGAGCGCTGCAGCGTTTGCGTTTTGATATATTCGTAAGACACTGTAAGCAGCGACAATAATGAAGTTTCCAGTTCGCCACCAATTTCAGAGGCTCGACGTAATTCAGGAATACGCTGAACAGACTCTAAATCTGAAAAATCGAGTAGGTATGTAGACGCATCGTCAGCGTTGTCTTCGGCATCGCCAAGGCGGTCTGCAATGGTGTTGCGTAAATCTAGATATTGTTTGTGATTGTCGTACATATTGTCGACGTTTTGAGTATAAGACTCATAGGCTTCACGAACCGAGTTAAGTGAGCCTTTCAACTCAGAATCTTTATTAACGGCCTGCGCTAGCCGGCTGTATTCTGAGTCGAACGAGTCTTTCGCTGTATTAAAGGCCGTGCGCTTTTCCGAGAGACCAGACAGTTCCTCTTCAATGTAGCTTTCGAAGGTAAGGCGGCCCATGTTCAGAAAACTGGCCTTTAGCGCGTTACTTCCCGCAACACTTGGCAGAGCGACATCGTTCACTTCTTCTGTTGCTGAACCTATGGAATTAAGGTTAATGAGTGATACAACGCTAACAACGACAAGAAGAGCACTGATCGCTATAAACCCACCGATTACGCGAGTGGCTACGGTTATTTTCATCGGAACTCCTGGATGAGTGTTTTAGTTTTTATTTCCACGATATTAGGATTTGTTGGCCTTCACGTACGTTTTTAGCGGCCAAGATAAACCGTCAGTAACTTGCAATATTACCTCGCAAACCGCACAAAATATACCTCATTGTTTTAGAGGTAGCATAGCTTGCAGTGCATTCTAATCTCGGTTTTATCCCGTCGCTTTCAAATAAATGTATCGACTACAATTACTTAATGTTTACCCGTATTGGAGAAAACATTAATTTATTTTTCTGGTCATACCAGTGGGGTCCGCAATGTTCAGGCAGAAAGTGTGATCAACTCGCCGGTGGTGTCGTTGAGAAGGGTCAGGGTTTGCCCCCAAACGTATCCGGTATCGAGGCCAATAAACTGTGATGAGTCAGTTTCTCCGGCAAGCGCAGCCCAATGACCAAAAATAACGCGGTGTTTGGGTTTTAGTTTACTATTACTTACCTCAAACCAAGGCTTTATTTCATCTGTCGCGCTGTCGGGGTGTGATTTGTTTTCAAAGTTAAGTTCACCATCTTGCGATACAAATCGCATTCGTGTGCAAGCATTGACGGTAAATCTGCGTCGTTCTTCTTCGCTGAGGTTTGAATTCCATTTTACTGGTGTATTGCCATACATAGTGTCTAAAAACGCAACGTAGTCTGGCCCTTTTAAAATGTCCGACACTTCATCGCTTAACGCCACTACATCTTTGAGTGACCACAAGGGGTAGAGGCCTGCATGTACGATAAGGGTTTTCTTGTTTAATCGAAGAGCAAGTGGAAACTGGCGTAACCAAGTCTCTAACTCATGCACATCATTTGCGTTTAATAACGGCTCTAGGTTATCTGCTTTTTTGGGTTTATGGATACCGTTAAGCGTTGCCAAAAAATGAAGGTCGTGATTGCCAAGAACGCTTGAGAAGCTTTTACCAAGAGACTTAAGAAAGCGCAGCGTGCTTAATGAGTCTTCACCACGCGCTACTAAGTCACCCACCGCATAGAGTTTATCCTGCGCAGGGTCAAAATTTGCTTTGTCGAGAATTTGTCTTAAGCCGTTATAACAGCCTTGTATGTCCCCAATGACATAGGTGTTGCCTTTAGACATTATTGGCCTTTAGTGAAGTATATGGGGAACAGCAAGTCGAAACACGTCAATAGGTACTTTGAATCGTTCGCCATTCTCTCGTTCCATTTCGTAGTAGCCTTCCATATTACCAACGGGCGTGTCAATGACGGCACCGCTGGTGTACTCAAAACTCTCACTTGCTTTTAGTATCGGCTGCTTTCCTACGACACCGGCACCTTGAACTTCCGATGTCTTTCCGTTGGCATCAGTAATTCGCCAGTAGCGATTAATTAGCTGCACGGTCTCGTTACTCTCATTTTTGATAGTAATATGATAAGCAAATGCGAATTGCTCTGAATCTGAGGGTAGATGCTCGGGCAAGTGGCGAGTTTTCACTCGCACTTGAATGTCTAATTCATGCATAAAAAGAAACTAAGACTCTTGGTTATATTCTTTGTTTGAGACCGCATTGGCTAAAGTAGCAAAATCAGTCAAAGAAAGTGTCTCTGCTCGACACTTGGGGTCGAGACCAAGCGCACTGATTTCTTCCTCATCCAAACAATCTTTCAGAGAGTTTCGAATTGTTTTTCTGCGCTGATTAAAGGCCTGAGCGCATACTCTTTCAAGTGTGCTTAACGACTCTACCTGCACAGGAGGAACGCTATGGGGAACGAGTTTTACTACTGCCGAATCTACTTTTGGAGGTGGCTTAAATGCACCAGGAGGCACATTTAATACAGGGATAACGTGGCAGTAGTATTGCGCCATTACCGAAAGTCTGCCATAGCTCTTTGAGCCAGGGCCCGCGGCAAGCCTGTTCACTACTTCTTTTTGAAGCATAAAGTGCATATCTTCAATGCTAGATGCGTGATCAAATAGATGGAACATTAAAGGTGTAGATATGTTGTAGGGTAAGTTTCCGAAAACGCGAAGCTTGCCATCACAATCGGGCATCTCTTTGGCAAGCGCAGTGAAGTCCATCGTCATCGCGTCTTGTTCGATAACGTTGAGTTTTTCACCGTTAAACGGGTGGTGGCGCAGTCGTTTGGCTAGGTCGCGGTCTAGCTCAATTACGGTAAGTCGATCAACTTCATCGCAAACTGGATCAGTTAATGCGCCTAAACCTGGACCAATTTCTACTAAGTTCTGTCCGCTTTTAGGCCCAATTGCCGCTACAATTTTCCCGATGACATAATCGTCGTGTAGAAAGTTTTGCCCAAAGCGTTTTCGTGCCGTATGGCCTAAATGTGTTTTACTCATTGTTGATGCTGCGCAAGCTCAATGGCTTTTTCCAATGCTTTTCTGAAACTGCCGGCGTCTGCGTTGCCTGTTCCTGCTAAATCGAGAGCAGTACCGTGGTCAACAGACGTACGGATGAAAGGTAAACCTAACGTTATGTTTACCGATGCGCCGAACCCTTTATACTTTAACACAGGCAAGCCTTGATCGTGATACATGGCTAATACTACGTCAGCATCTTCAAGATATTTAGGCTGAAAAATAGTGTCTGCAGGAAGGGGACCAATAATATCGAGGCCTTCTTCACGAAGTTCGTTGAGTGCCGGTGTTATGGTATTAATTTCTTCAGTGCCAATATGGCCGTCTTCTCCGGCGTGGGGATTAAGCCCACAAACGTAAATTCTTGGCTTTTTAATTCCAAATTTCAGTTTCAAATCTGTGTGAATAATATGAATGACTTTATGAAGGCGTGTGCCGGTGATTGCCTTGGCAACATATTCCAATGGAATATGCGTGGTAGCCAGCGCCACATTTAGCCCCTCTGTTGCCAGTAACATCACAACATCAATGGTATTTGATTGATAGGCAAAAAACTCTGTGTGGCCGCTAAATGAAACGCCCGCTTGGTTAATAATACCCTTGTGCACTGGACCAGTTACCACAGCATCAAAGTCACCGTCTATGTTGGCTTGGCATGCTTCGCGAAGTGTCTCTACTACGTAAAGCCCGTTTTCACTGTCAAGGGTTCCAGCCACTACATCTGCTGATTTACTAATATGTTTGATAAACAGTGAACCCGGCGCTTGAATGTCCTCAATAGCCGGGTCGTAGTCAATAAGCGTTAACGGAAGGTCTAAATCTTTGGCTCGTGCCATTAGCATATCGCTGTCGGCGAACACGACAAGCTGCGCTTGCCATGCCTCCTGAGCCAGTTTGATGATCAAATCTGGCCCGATGCCCGCCGGCTCTCCCGGCGTTACTGCTATTTTAATTGGTCTGCTCATGAATGACTTATAGTTTTAGGACTCAATAACTTCAACATACGCTGCATCACGCATTTCACGAAGCCAGTTTTCTGTTTCTTCTGCAAACTTCCTGTTAAAGATCAGCTGGTATGCTTTTTCTTCTTTGCGTTTATCTGTTGCATCATCCACACGGCGGTCGATAAGCTGAATTAAGTGCCAACCGTGCACAGAGCGAACCGGCTCACTAAACTCACCTGGTTCTAACTGCGCTAACGCGTCTTTAAATGCTGGCACATAATTATCTGGGTTAGACCATCCAAGATCGCCACCGCGCAGTGCAGAGCCAGGATCTTCAGAATATTCTTTAGCCAACTCTTCAAAGTCAGCTTCGCCAGCTTTTACATCTTCTTTAAAACCAGCAAGCATGGCCTTTGCCTTGTCTTCACTTAAAATAATTGAGGGCTTAACAAGAATATGACGGGATTTCACTTCTTGCACCGTCACTTTTTCAATACCGCGGGTATCGATTACTTTAAGAATATGAAAACCAGCGCCACTGCGTATTGGGCCTACTAGAGAGTCGACATCTTTATTTTGCACCGCTTCGGCAAAAAGTGTAGGCATAGCGTTGATGTTTAGCCAGCCCATATCACCACCTTCAAGGGCTTCATTACCCGACGATGATGCGATAGCAATTTTGGTGAAATCTGAGCCAGACTCCAATAGTGAGATAACTTTATCTGCTCTTTCACGAGCTGCCTGGATATCTTCATCTGTTGGATCGGCAGGGAAACCAATAAGAATGTGGCCTAAACGATATTCAGCTTGTTCTGCACCTTGCTGTTCAATTAAGCCCATTAACGTGTCAATTTCTTGTGGGGTTATGTATACACGACGGCGCACATTGGCGCGTCTTACTTCGCCCATAATAATTTCTTCACGGATATCTTCACGATAGTCATCGTAGGAGATGCCTTCTGCAATAAGCGAAGCTCGAAGCTGCTCCATCGTGGCGTTTTGATTGGCAGCAATGTTGCCAATGGTTTGCTCTAGTTGAGGGTCACTTATTTGAATACCCATACGCTCAGCCATTTGAAGCTGAAGATTTTTTGTAATTAAACGCTCAATAGCCTGCGTTCTCAGCGCCCGATCTGACGGTAGCTCTTGATTATTCGCCTCAGCATTACGCTTAACTTCTTTTACTAGTGCGTTAATTTCGCTTTCTAGTATCACCCCTTGGTCTACGATCACGGCAACGCGATCAAGCATGACCTCTTGTGCCACACTGCTAAATGAGAGTATTGCACCTAACATCAATGCACGGATAATGAACTTCATACACACTCTTTATTATTGGTTAATTGCATTAACACACACTTTTGTATGCGTAATTACGGGTTAATTTAAACTATAAGGCTGTCGATAGCCAAACATACCGTCTTCCAGCATGCTTCTTCGGCTCGCCATCGAGCCAATTCCTTTGAATATAAACTGTAGTGAAACCCCTGAATCGAAATCATCAGTGGTTTGTTCGCCGCTATCGTTGAATCGGTTGTTGAGCGTTCGCTGTGCTACAAGACGCACTGCCCAACAGCAAGACTCGTATTGAATGCCTGCATAGGTTTCAACACTGCGATTTCTCTCAAGATCCCGATAAGTTCTGCCAACCCATTGCCAGTTCTTAGCGATAGGCCAACTCGCCGATAGACCTATTTGATCAATAGTTTCACCACTTAAGTTGCGTACATACCGGTGGCTGAGTTGAAGAAAGCGAGACGCATCTTTTCGATATTCGATGCCCACACTGCTTAAATCAACCTTGTCGGTATCGGTGGTTACTTGTACATCGGAGTGAAAGTACCAGTTTTGATCAAAACGCCAATCTAACTCGGCGGCTAAAGCTGAACGATCTTGGTCTTTAGTTGCTGCTATTACTTTATTATCTTCAAGATAAAATATCTGACCCACACTTAGAACAAATTGTTCCCTATTGTTTTTATCTAACATTCGCGTGGTTGCGCCGACAGTGATTTGATTATTATCGTTAATACGGTCAAGGCCGGTAAATTCCTGTCCCCGAAAAAGACCTTCAACATCTGTAAGTAGTGCGGTTGAATCGTATAGACCGATAGCGGTTTGATCTTCATAAGAGGTGTATAAATACTGTACCTTTGGTTCAAAAGTCATCGAAAGCTCGTCATCAAACCACGAAGTATCTCTTTCAAAGTATAAAGCGCCGTAAAGTCTTGCTTGGCCTAGGCTACGCTCGACGTCCTCTTCAAGCTCGGTTCCCGCTACATTGTCCTGGCGGTAAACGGTTTGAAATAGTGTTGTCTCTGCTACTACTTCTCCCCATGCTGCACGTAGCGGCAAGGCGAGCGTTGGCGCTACGTGAAAACGAGTGGCAGTAGGGGCGGTTGTTAACGTGTTGTCAAAGTGGGCTAGCTCTGAATCAATGCTGAACTCAAAATAGCGCCCTAGCGCAGTGTTATAGTTGAGCTTTATTTGAGGTACTGCTCGGTAGCTATCTGCGGTGTCGCCTAGTACTTCGAAGTCTTTTACCTGTACATTGACTGACAAATTCTCAGAATAATAACTTAACCCCACGCTGCGATATAAATGTGTATCTGCGCGGCTGTAATAGTCTGAACCAAGGTCGAGAAGGTAGTTGTCGTCACTTAGACCGTTGAAATCGATATTCAATAGCCAGTTCTCGCCTATTAGGCCCTGATGCTCTAAACGATAAAAATATCGGTCTGGATTACCGCTTATATCGCTGTCGCTTGGAAGATATTCAACATAAGCCATTCCCTCACTTTTTTCGGTTAAATAGCGAAACTCGGTATTGAGTTGTAAGCCTCGCCGAGTCATTAACCTTGGTGAGATGGTCATGTCGTAGTTTGGGGCAATATTCCAATAAAATGGCTGAGTATAGTCGACCCCAGTTCTACTCGAGCTGGTTAGCTCGGGAAAAAGTAATCCTGTTTGACGTTCATTACTTACAGGAAATGCAAAATACGGCAGGTAAAAAACAGGCACATCAGCAATATAGAAACGGGTGTGTTTGGCTTGGCCCCACGCAGTGCCTTTTTCTAAACTGATTTCACTAGCCCTAATTAACCAGTCTTCGCTACCTTGTGGGCAAGTGGTAAAGCTTACCTCTTTTAGAACAATACCTGTGTTGGTATCTAATAGGATATCTTTCGCAGCACCTTGTCCCACAAAGCCAGTGAGTTGATACTTTGTGTTTGTCATCTCTAAACGCTCTTCTTCAGAACGCAAAGAAACGGTATCGCTTTGCACTTTCAGGGATTCGTCTTGATAGGTAACGTCGCCTTTGGCTATTAAATCTTTACCGCCGCTGTTTACTTGAGCTTGAGATGCACTTATCACTGCTGCGTCTGAGGTAATGTCTACGTTGCCAGAAAACAGGGCAACTTTATTCTCAATAATCTCAGTGCGGTTAGCTTCAACTTTTATGTGGCCTTTTTGCATCAGTTGTTTGCTGCTGAACGCCACGGGCTCTACACCACAAAACGCCATTGGATCTATAGCGGGAGCGGGTTGAGATACGGTTGTATCCTGTGCGGAAGCGACGACAGGCAAAAGTGTCGCGCAAACTAGCAAGGCGCAGGTGTTTTTCATGCGTAAAAAGGCGGCCTGTTAAATAATATGATGTGTTAAACCCCGTGTAAGACGCCAAAGGTCTTTTTAAGTTCGGTGCCGTGTTGTTAAAACTGTTGGCTTCAGACGTTTGAAAAACGCGGCAAACCTGTGCTTGAGGCAACCAACATTTGTTTATTGACGACAGCCGGTCAATTCTAAGCACTTCTGTAACAATTACCAACCGTTGGACAAAAAAAACAGCGAAATAGTAGATATTTTGAGCTGATTTAGACATTTACCCCTGTTGTGACCTCAATAGGCTTGAGAACACTCGAAACATTACTACTTCAATGTGTGTAGGTCTTTGGTATAGTTATTCCACTGTACGGTGACAAATTAGAGCAGTAGCGAGGGTATAAGCGCTTGCATTTGCTGCATTACGGGAGAGAAAAATTTAATGTCTTTTTGGGGTAAGGTTCTCGGAGCCCTTTTCGGTTTCATGTTTTTAAAGATTCCCGGTGCGATATTAGGGCTTGTGGTTGGTCATTTCTTTGATAAAGCGTACAGCCAAGATTTTAATCACATGGGTGGTTTTGGGCGGTTTTTCAGTGATAAGAACTCTCTTAAGCAGCAGGCGATATTTTTTCATAGTCTTTTTAGCGCGTTAGGCCACCTTGCCAAATCTGATGGGAAGGTAACTGACAGAGAAATTCAGATTGCCACTGCGTTAATGGACGATATGCAGTTATCTGGCGACGCCCGCCGTGAGGCTCAAGATGCGTTTAGAGAGGGCAAAGCACGAGATTTTCCGCTCAACGATATGCTTAAAGGCTTTTATGATGCCAGTCATGGCAGACGAGATATACTGCAAGTATTTTTAGAAATATTGATACAAGCCGCATTTGCAGACGGGCAATTGTCGCAAGAAGAATATACTGTCTTAGAAAAAGTGGCTAAGCCACTAGGTTTTAGGCGTCGCGACCTTGACTACTTAATCTCTATGTATGAAGCCGAAATTCGTTTCCGTCAGCGTCAAGGTCAGCAAGGGCAGACAAACAGTAACCGCAAACGCCAGCATTCAGACCAGCAGCAGACTTATTCTGCTCAGCAAACCCTCGACGATGCTTATCGTATTCTCGGTGTTGACGCATCCGATGATGAGAAAGTGATTAAACGTGCTTATCGCAAACGGATGTCAGAGCATCACCCAGATAAACTAGTTTCAAAAGGGTTGCCAGAGCAAGCCATGGAGATAGCAAAAAAGAAGGCGCAAGATATTCAATCAGCGTATGAGTTAATTAAACAGCGTCGTGGCTTTTAAATGACCAACAAAAACCGTGAACTCACTTACGTACCAGCTGCAAGTCAGTCTCACATAGACGGTTTTATAGAAATGCTTTGGTTGGAGAAGGGGCTATCGGAGCACACGCAGCAAAGCTACCGAACCGATTTAAATAAGTTGGCGATTTATGCCAATAATCAGGGCGTAAAAGACCTATCTATTTTAACCACTGAACAATTGCAAGATTACCTCGCATACCGCTATGAAAAAGGGCTGTCTAGTAGAAGTACCCAACGCGCGCTGAGCGCCATACGGTCGTTTTTTGTTTATCTGATTGCAAAACAAATAAGAGTAGATAGCCCGGTTTCTACACTTTCTAACCCTAAAACGTTAAAAGCACTGCCGACGTCGTTAAGTGAGCAGCAGGTAGAAGATTTGTTGGCCGCACCGTTAACTGACGATCCCATCGAGTGTCGTGATAAAAGCATGCTTGAAGTGCTGTATGCCACTGGGCTTCGAGTAAGCGAATTAATTGGGCTTACCATGGATCAAATCAGTTTGCAGCAAGGTGTAGTAAGAGTTGTGGGTAAGGGTGATAAGGAGCGACTAGTACCGCTAGGTGAAGAAGCAATTGAGTGGCTCATCACCTACATCAAAACTGCAAGACCAATTTTGGCAAATAAACAATCGGATGTGGTGTTTTTAAGCCGGCGTGGGCAAAAGATGACAAGACAAACATTTTGGCATCGCATTAAATATTATGCTGTAAAAGCTGGTATAGAGCAGCATCTATCGCCCCATACATTGCGCCATGCATTTGCAACTCATTTGTTAAATCACGGTGCAGATCTCAGGGTAGTACAAATGCTATTGGGGCACAGTGATTTATCAACAACACAAATTTATACCCATGTGGCGACTGAGCGATTACAAACGCTCATCCATAGCCACCACCCTCGAGGTTAATCTTTTTTGCAAAAGCTGCAAAATCTGTAAAAGAGGTAAAAGTAGCGACAAACGGTTGCCCATGCCTACCTTAACTTCTCTTGTGTATGTTAGTCTTCAACCATTGTATTCGCGCTGAAAAACAAAGTTGCCTCAGAGATGAAACGAAATCGAGTTTTCTCCGGTCTTTTCTTTTTAAGTAAAGAGTGAAACGCGCAACGTTAAATGAAAAATTGGCTAGCCAATGTGGAGTATTTTAAAGTGAAAGTAGTAAAACAGATTGCAGTAAATAGTCTTGCCTTAGCGGCACTCATGGTAGGCAGTTTCACCCATGCCGCAGACGATGCTGCAATTCAACAGAAGCTCAATACGGTGCTTGGCTTAGAGGTTGAGTCGGTGGCCGATTCTCCGGTACCTGGTTTGGTGCAGGTTTCTACCGATCGCGGTTTTTTCTACATTAGCGACGATGGCCAGTTTCTTTTACAAGCTGTTGTTTTAAATATCGATGAAGGCATGCGAAACGAAACCGAAGTTGCCATGACAGCGTTAAGGTTAGAAGGAGTTAAAAAAATGGCGCCTTCAGCAATTACGTTTAAAGCTAAAAACGAGAAACACGTAATTTCAGTGTTTACCGATATTTCCTGCGGTTATTGCCGTAAACTGCACAATGAAATTGGCGAGTTGAATGACAAGGGGATCACCGTAAATTACTTGGCTTTTCCTCGAGCAGGCCTAAACAGCGAAAACTATGAAGAAATGGTTTCGGTGTGGTGTGCTGCTAACCCTCAGCGGGCACTTACTAACGCTAAAGCTGGTGAATCTGTTGACTCTGCATCTTGCAATAACAAGGTGGCGGAGCAGTACATGTTAGGTCAAAAGCTAGGGGTAAGAGGAACGCCAAACATAATCTTACCTGATGGCTCGGTGATCCCTGGCTATCAGCCGGCAGACGCAATTGTTGACGTGTTAAATCAAGCCGGGTAATTAAACTCTATCGTTCAGCCGAAACAATAGAGAATGATATAAATAATTGGGTGTGCGTAAATTTATGCACACCCTTCACGCCCTAAGCAGACACCCCCTGACTTGCTGAAATGAGCGCCGCGCGTCTTGTACCCATTTTGTCCAGTGCGTTAGAATTGCGCGTTAAGCATAACCTTTTATTAAAAAACGGTCCCTCATGATATTGCCTATTGTGCGCCGCGAAGTTAGCGGTGCGATGTTGAGTTCACAGTTACACCCCGTTATCGATAGAATTTATAGAGGTCGAAATGTTCAGCACCCGGATGAACTTGAGCATGGTCTTAAGGGGTTATTGCATTACAATGAGCTAAAGGGGATGACTGCAGCGGCATCTCTTCTTGCTAATGCCATACAGCAAAATAAACGCATTATTATCGTCGGCGATTTTGATGCAGATGGAGCAACCAGTATTGCGGTATGTCTGCTTTCTATGCGCGCAATGGGCTTCAACAACATTGATTATCTAGTGCCAAATCGTTTTGACTTTGGGTATGGGCTTAGCGTGCCGATAGTGGATGTTGCAATAGAAAATGGGGCAGATGTTATCGTTACTGTCGATAATGGCATTTCTTGCCTTGAAGGTGTGGCGCATGCTAAGGCGCAGGGCTTGCAGGTTGTCGTTACCGACCACCATCTACCTGGTGAATCTCTTCCAATTGCCGACGCTATTGTCAATCCCAACCAGCCTGGCTGTAATTTCCCCTCTAAAAATGTGGCCGGGGTTGGCGTTGCTTTCTATATTATGCTGGCGATTAAAGCAGAACTACAGCAGCGAGGCTATTTTCAGGAAGCAGCCATTCCACCACCGAATCTAGCCTCACTGCTCGACATTGTGGCCATAGGCACGGTAGCCGATGTGGTTGTGCTGGATAGAAATAATCGTATTTTGGTTCATCAAGGGTTGCAGCGTATTCGAGCGGGAAAATGCAGACCGGGTATCAAGGCGCTAGTTGAAGTGGCGAATAGAGAATGTGCCCATCTTACATCCACCGATTTAGGATTTGTGGTTGGTCCTCGCCTTAACGCTGCCGGACGACTTGATGATATGTCCCAAGGTATCGCTTGCTTATTGGAAGATGACAAAATTCAAGCCCGCATGATAGCCGCAGAGCTTGATGCACTTAATAAAGAGCGCCGGGAAATAGAATCGGGTATGAAAGAACAAGCCGAACAGGCGCTTGAAAAAATGTCTATTGATGAGGGCGATATACCTGCTGCGCTGGTGGTGTATCGAGCCGATTTTCATCAGGGGGTTATCGGTATTGTAGCGGGGAGACTTAAAGAGAAATATTTAAAGCCTGTCATTGCCTTTGCTCATCAAGATGATGAGGTGATAAAAGGGTCTGCACGCTCTATTCCTGGCGTACACATTCGCGATGTTCTAGATGAGGTAAACACCCGCTACCCCGGCGTTATTGATAAGTTTGGTGGTCATGCCATGGCTGCGGGCTTGAGCCTTGGTGTGGAAAAGCTTGCTGAATTTGAAAAAGCTTTCAGTGAGGTGACTAAGGCCCACATGGCGAAAATGGAAACCGCCCATGCATTGCTGTCTGATGGTGATTTAAGTAGTGAGGAGCTGTCACTGTCCTTTGCTCATTTGCTGCGTCAATCGGGACCGTTTGGTCAAGGTTTTGAGTCTCCACTGTTTGATGGCGAGTTTGAAATCGTTGATCAGCGTATAGTGGGGCAAAAACACCTTAAAATGGTGGTAAAGCCTGCTCATGGTAACGAGATTGATGCCATTGCATTTAACGTAGATATCAAAAAGTGGCCTGACGCTATGGTGAAAAGTGTTCAATTAGCCTATAGACTTGATATTAATGTTTTCAGGGGCCAAGAGTCTGTGCAGTTAATTGTTGAGCAGATAGAAGCGGTATGATTTGCACCAAAACGTTTTGCGATATGGTTTTAAAGTAAAGGATTAATAGCAGGTGAAAAGCGAAAAAGAAAAGCTAATTGCAAAACACAGCCAGCTAAATCAGACCGACAATGCCAAAGTTGTTTCTCACGTGCAGCGCGAAGAGAAAGACGGAGAGTGGTTGCGCCATACCATAATGCTTGAAGGTATAGACGTTCCCTTTATCTATCGACGCAAACAAAAATATCAAAGCCTTGTTGGTGCGAGAGTGAATATTACTTATTATCGGCACATAGAAGAGGTGGCTGGTATCGAATTTGAAACCATGAAGGTGGTTCGGATAAAGCGCAGCTAACGAGGCCTAACAATAATGAATACTGACTGGCTTACAGCTTATGTGCTTCACCGTCGCCCTTACAGAGAGACCAGTTACATTGTCGATTTTTTTACCCTAGAAGAAGGCAGGGTCAGCGCCGTTGCAAAGGGTGTTAAAAACAGTAAGTCAGATAAAAAAAGCCTGCTTCAACCCTTTCAAGCATTGCGCCTGCAGCTAAGCGGTAAGTCAGAGCTTAAAAATTTGCGTCACGTCGAAAGTACAGCGCCTTCCATTATTCTTCCCGGCACGGCTTTGTTTTGTGCCATGTATGTCAATGAGCTATGCAATCGGATAATGCCCGCGGGGTTAGCGAGCGACTTAGTGTTTGATGCTTATCAGCAAGCACTGGCATCGCTGAGTGATGCCGTAGATGTTGAGGTTACGCTGCGGCAATTTGAATTTGCGCTTCTTGATGAAATGGGCCTGTTACCCGATTTTACCCTTGACGTTGAATACGAGCTTCCTATCGAGGCAGGGCGCTTGTATAACTTCGAGCCAGAAGTTGGATTTGTGGTTATTCCTGAAGACATTACTCATTTGCGAGGCTTCCCTGGCGAGGCGTTACTGGCACTGGCGCATGGTGAATTTACACCCTTGAGTAAACGTGTTGCCAAAGTGCTTTGTCGTGACTTACTGCGCCCCCTTATTGGTGATAAACCGCTAAAAAGTAGAGAGTTGTTCAGTAGAATTTCACCTAAGCGGTAATTACAGCTGTGACTAAATCGGCAACTAAATCGGCAACTAAATCGGCAAAAACTGGCGACGTAAAACCGCTGTCAGTTCGAAGTTCATGTCGAAAAGAGCACGGGTAAAAGAAATTATTTTCCTTTAACACAAGCTGTTAGCAACCTCACATGCCGTAAAAATTTGATACACTCCATCTGATTATTTTACTTATAAGGCGGGTTTATGAGCTCAATTTTGTTAGGCGTCAACATTGACCATATTGCAACACTAAGAAATGCGCGTGGTACACACTATCCAGATCCTGTGCATGCCGCGGACATTGCAGAGCGAGCTGGGGCAGATGGTATTACTGTGCACTTGCGAGAGGATCGTCGTCATATTAAAGATAGAGACGTTCGTATTCTGGCTCAAACTATTAATACTCGCCTGAATTTAGAAATGGCGGTAACCGATGAGATGCTCGCTATTGCCGAAGAGGTTAAGCCTGTATTTTGCTGTTTAGTACCAGAGAAGCGTGAAGAGCTTACCACCGAAGGTGGATTAGACGTTGCGGGAAACCTTGATGTAATGAAAGCTGCTTGTGAGCGCCTAGCCGCTGCAGATATACAGGTGTCGTTGTTTATCGATGCAGATAAAACTCAAATTGATGCCGCGGTAGCGTGCAAAGCGCCTTATATTGAAATTCATACAGGTCAGTATGCGGACGCTACTAACGAGAAGCAGCAAGCCGAAGAGCTCGCTCGCTTAGTTGAAGGGATAGAGTACGCAGACAGCTTAGGGCTAAAAGTAAATGCTGGACACGGTTTGCATTATCACAACGTAAAACCTATTGCGGCAATTAAGCAGTTAATTGAGCTCAATATTGGTCACGCGATCATAGCTCGAGCTGCATTTGATGGCTTACATACTGCTGTTGCCGATATGCGTAAACTTATGCTGGAAGCCAGAGCGGGGCTATAGAAACAATGCGTAAAGTGCTAGCTTTTGGGTAGCACTTTGAGTCCGTAAAAGAGGGAGCTCATCATGGCTATTGTAGGCCTAGGAACAGATATCGTTGAAATTGCGCGGTTAGGTAAAAATGATGGAGCTATGCAACGACTCGCAAAGCGCATTTTAACTGATAACGAGCTAGAGCAATTTCAACAGCATAAACAGCCAAACCGGTTTCTTGCAAAGCGATTTGCGGCTAAAGAAGCGGCGGTGAAAGCGTTAGGCACAGGTATTGGCAATGGCATTAGTTGGCAACATATCGAAGTTCAAAATAATGACCTTGGTGCGCCAGCGTTAACGTTCAGTGGTGAGTTTGCTAAGCAGTGTGAGTTACGTCATATTTCAAACAGTGTGATCAGTATTTCAGACGAGCAGCACTATGCCGTTGCCACAGTTATTCTAGAATCAATATAAAACATAAATTACTTTCTCACCGGAGTTCCCTTGTCACAGTTTAATAAGCCCTCAAAAGGTAGTCGCAAAAGTGGGCGTTTTAAATCTCCAACGCTGAAACGAAAAACCAGTGCTAATGAACAAGTTGCCAATCTTCGTTTTAGCAATAAAAACAAAATCCAAGATACGTCCGCTGATAAGAAACAGTTAGAAGTATTAATAGACAGCTTAGACTGGATGGGACAGGGCGTGGCGCGCACTACACCCGTTCATTTTGTTGAGGGGGCGCTGCCGGGAGAGTTATGCCACATCGCTATTACCCAGGCCAAAAAAAATGTGATAAGCGGAAAGGCAATTTCAATTGCTCAGCCAAGTGATTGTAGAGTTGAACCCTTTTGCCCTGTTTTTAATCAATGTGGTGGCTGCCAGCTGCAGCACATTGAGCAAAGCGCTGCACTTTCTCAACGAGATGATGCACTTAGAACAATGCTGGAACACCAGCTTGGCATGGAAAAAAGCGTTTGGCAGAGGCCTCTTGAGGGGGATAAGCCCGCTTACCGTCGCAAGGCTCGTTTGGCTATAGATGCTAGACGTGAGGGCGATGTCAAACTTGGGTTTCGCGCTCAATCAAGCAATGACATTGTAGATGTAGAGTCTTGCCCTGTATTGGTGACGGAACTTAGCAAGCTTATTGCACCGCTACGGGAATTGGTATCTTCTTGCGAAAGCAGCATGCATATCGGTCACATCAGTTTGCTAGCGGGTGATAATGTGTCTCAGGTGACAATTAAACACACCAAAGCACTTAGCCCAGAATTGTATAGTGCGTTGGTATTGTTTGGTGAAAAACACAGCGTGAATATCGCTCTTGAAAATAAAAAAGGGCGATTCAACCTTATTCACCTTGTAGCCCCCTTAGTGATAAACAGTTACGATGGCTACACGTTAAGTCCAGCACCCAATGATTTTGTACAGGTAAACGAGCAAGTTAATAATAAGATGATTGAACAGGCACTGGCTTGGCTCGACCCTCAGCCGCAAGAGCGAATAGCCGACTGGTTCAGCGGTCTTGGTAACTTTACGTTATCACTGGCAAAACGCGGCGCCATTGTTCAGGCCGTGGAAGGGGTGGCAGAAATGGTGCAACGGGCACAAGAAAATGCTCACAAGCAGGGCGTTGATAGTGTTCAGTGGCGGCATCTTGATTTGAGTAATAAAGCAGATGTAGAAAGTGCGCTAGGCCATGGCTTTGACAAAGTACTTTTAGATCCCTCAAGAGAGGGGGCGTTAACCGTTTGTCAGGCGCTAGGTAATGCCAAGCCGAAGTCAATAGTGTACGTTTCTTGCAACCCTAGTACGTTTGCAAGAGATGCTGCGGTATTGATACAAGGAGGATATCAAATGAAAAAGGCGGGAGCAGTAGAGATGTTTCCTTTTACCCATCACATGGAAATGATGGCTCTTTTCACACGTTAGCAGTGGCAGTGGGTTACGGACATGGTATCAACAAGAAAGGTACATGAGGCAAAAAGGCCTCCCTTTGAAGTATGGCTGGATAGCTTAGCGATTCAAGAGCATACCAAAGAAAAATTAAGCGCGGTCTCTGCCATGCCAGAGCGCTTGCTGGTGGGCCAAGAGATGGTAGAAATACTCTGCCAGCTCAATATGGACGACGTCACTCTTCAAGCTGCACTGGTGTTTCCTTATTGCGAACAGCACGCATTAAATGAAGACGATATTTGCGATGAGTTTGGTGCAGAGATAAAAGATCTCATTATCGGCGTTCGCAGAATGGATGCGATAAAGTCGCTTCATGCACGCAAAATAAGTAGCAAAGAGCATCCAGACGCCAGTGATGAGCAACATACAGACAGCATTCGTAGAATGTTGCTGGCTATGGTTGAAGACGTGCGAGCTGTGGTAATTAAAATGGCCGAGCGAATATGCGCACTGCAGCAAGCAAAGCTGGCCGATGAAGAAACTCGGGTAATGGTTGCCAGAGAGTGTTCCAGCATTTATGCGCCATTGGCTAATCGTTTGGGTATAGGACAGTTAAAATGGGAGCTTGAAGACCTCGCTTTCCGTTATCTTCACCCGGTAACTTACAAGCAAATAGCAAAGCAGTTAGATGGCAAGCGCAAAGAGCGGGCCGACTATATCGATGCTATTGTGGGCGACTTACAGCAAATACTGAATAACGAGAACATTCGCGCTGAGGTATATGGCCGACCAAAACATATTTTCAGCATTTGGAAAAAAATGCAGAAAAAGCGGCTTACTTTTGAGCAGTTGTTTGATATTCGAGCGGTTCGAATTATTGCTGAGAGGCTACAAGACTGCTACGCCGCGTTAGGCACTGTTCACGCTAATTACAAGCACTTACCCAATGAATTCGATGATTACATAGCAACACCAAAACCCAATGGCTATCAATCTATACATACGGTGGTGTTAGGGCCAGAAGGAAAGGCCATAGAAATTCAAATTCGTACGCAGCAAATGCATCAAGATGCAGAGCTAGGTGTGGCTGCCCACTGGAAATACAAAGAGGGCAGCGCAGGTAAACAGTCAGGTTACGATGAAAGAATAAACTGGTTACGCCGCATTCTGGCGTGGCAAGAAGAGGTGGCTGAATCTGGTGACTTAGTTGAGGAGCTGCGAAGCCAAGTCTTCGACGATAGGGTGTATGTATTTACGCCGAAGGGCGATGTGATCGATTTGCCACAGGGGTCAACTCCTCTCGATTTTGCCTATTACATTCACAGTAATGTAGGTCATCGCTGCAATGGTGCAAAAATAAATGGCAGGATCGTCCCCTTTACCTACTTGCTTCAAAGTGGCGATCAAGTAGAAGTGCTAACAGGCAAAGAACTCAACCCTAGTCGAGATTGGATGCACCCAGGCTTGGGATACGTTCATTCTACTCGCGCTAGAGCCACCATTCACTCGTATTTTAAAAAGCAGGATAGGGAAAAGAACCTCGCCGCCGGAAAAGAGTTATTAGAGCGAGAGCTTCACAGGGCGCACTTGCCTTTAAAAATACCCAGCGAAGCCTGTGAGAAATTTAACCTGCAAACTAAAGACGACTTGTATACAGCGGTAGGTGGTGGCGACGTTCGTGTTATGCAGGTGGTTAATTTTATACACCATTTACAAGAGCCTATTCAGCCTGAGCCAGAAATAAGTCCTAAGGTTAAAACCCGTAAAACCGCCGCAGGCACAGGCAAGAAAGATGCGGTTGTGGTGCAGGGCGTTGGCCACTTAATGAGTCAGTTGGCAAATTGCTGCAAGCCGGTGCCTGGTGAGCCTATTATGGGTTACATAACGCAAGGTCGTGGCGTAAGTGTGCACAAAGAAAGTTGTGACCAGCTGCAGCATTTGTTGATACAACACCCCGAGCGTCAAATAGAAGTTAACTGGTCGCAAGAGTTAAAAGTAGGCTTTGAGGCGGGTATTGATATTTACTGTCACGATAGAACAGGGCTACTGAGAGACATTACAACGGTTCTGGCTAACGAAAATGTCCCGCTACTGGGCGTAAATAGTTTGAGCGATAAGAATAGGCAAACTGCGTTAATTACAATATCAATAGAAGTGATAGATTTAGACACGCTTTCAAAAGTGATTACGCGCTTACGCCAGCTTAAAGGAGTAACAGATGCCAGAAGAAAACAAAACTAGTTTGTCTGGCTTAAATCGCTTGCTCTCTATCATGGAATCATTGCGCGATAAGGAAAATGGTTGCCCTTGGGATCAAGAGCAAACAATGCAATCGTTAACCCGCTTTACCATTGAAGAGGCCTACGAAGTTGTCGATGCCATTGCTAAAGGCAATAGCGACGATATTCGTGATGAACTTGGCGACCTTCTATTTCAAATTGTATTTTATGCTCATATTGCTCAGGAAGAAGGCGAATTTGATTTCAACGATGTGGCTAACGCCATAAGTGACAAGCTGGTTCGCCGGCATCCTCACGTATTCTCAAAGACAAGTGCCTCGGCGCTTTCTCAGGAGGCACTAGCGCTTCAGTGGGATGCAATTAAAGCGCAAGAAAAAGCAGAGAAAAGAGCAAATAATGCATCAGGGCTTCTTGGCGATGTGCCAACAGGTTTGCCCGCACTCATGTACGCGCAAAAGCTGCAGAAAAAGTGCGCCAGAGTAGGTTTTGACTGGCCTAATGCACTTCCTGTGTTAGACAAGGTTGAAGAAGAAGTGGGTGAAATACGCCAAGAGCTAGAAGCTGAAACGCGCAGCAAAGCTGCCATAGAAGAAGAAATTGGCGACGCACTTTTTGCAATGGTGAATTTAGCGAGGCACTGCAATGTTGATGCAGACACTGCTTTGCGAAAAGCAAGCCAAAAGTTTGCTAACCGCTTTAGTGCAGTTGAAGCATTAGCCTTAGATAAGCATCAATCTCTCGAAGAACTATCATTAGCCGAGCTAGAAGCGCTGTGGTGTAAAGCAAAGACGAGAGAAAAAAGTTAATTACATACCTGTATTTTAAATCTCGTGCTACGCTAATAAATAACAACAGTTAAAGCCAGTCTAGAGCTTATCTCTCAGGTCCTGCTATTTATTGCAGTGCAGATTGTCTTTTAGTGCTGTATCAATTGCTAATTTGTACTGTTTTAAGGGGTGTTAGTGAGCATTAGCATCGTAGATAAAATAAGTAGGCCAGTTTTTACTGCGCTGGGCGTATTTTTTACGCTACTAGGCATTATTGGTGCTTTTCTTCCCGTAATGCCCACTACTGTGTTTCTTATAGGCGCGCTTTACTGCTTTACACGCTCATCGCCAAAACTTGAGCAGTGGCTGCTAAATCATCCAAAGTACGGTGCTACATTAAGCGCATGGCAAAAAAATGGGGCCATATCAAAACGCACTAAGTGCATTGCCTGTTGCAGCATGCTACTTAGTTTTATCGCTTTCTGTGTTTTTGTGAATGCGCCTATTTATGCCCATGGAGGTGTAGCTTTATTTATGGGGATAGGCGCCTATTTTGTTATAACCCGGCCAGATTCAATCAAAGTTTAGTGCTCAGAGCCTAACTTAAGCACTGCAAGCCTAAGCACTGCCACCATATAGTCAGGCCTGAGATTCAGTATTTATCGGTTTCTGCCCAACTTTTCATGGCTAGAAACCCATTCGTCAGCAACAACTGCTGATCCAAGTGAAAGCTCTCCACATAACACCGTCGCCGCAACTATCTCCGCAAATTTGTTCACTTTCCCTTTCCCTGTACAACCTAACACTTCTAGGCATTCGTGCTGAGTAGCTAAACCAGTTCCCCCGCCGTAGGTAGCAACGATAAGAGAAGGAATGGTGACTGAGAAATAGTAATCACCATTAGGCAAAATTTCTGCATAGGTAAAGCCAGCAGAAGACTCTGCAACATTGGCCACATCCTGGCCGCAGGCAATGAACATTGCGGTAATGCCATTGGCAAAGTGAGCGCCGTTATTAACACTACCTGCCATAAACGCGCCCATGTTTGAGTACTGGCGTTGTTTAAAAAGTGCTTCCGGTGGACAGTGCATAATGTCTGTCATTAATTGCTTAGGTAATGTAATTTCAGCAACTACTCGTTTCCCTCGGGTATGCAAAGAATTTAAATGAGAGTGTTTTTTATCTGTGTCCATATTGGCTGCTAATACAAAGTGTTCTACCTTGCCGGGGTAGTTCTCCAATATCCAATCGCAGCCCGCTTTAGTTGCCCTGCTAACCATGTTCTGACCTGCCGCATCGCCACAGGTAAAATTAAAGCGAAGCCAGCGTAGTTTCGAAACCGCATGCTGCTCGATATCCCTTAACTGGCCAACTTTCGTCGTTTCTTCGCTAGCCTGCTTGATGGTATCAAAGTGCTGAATAACCCACTTTCCAAATGCTAATGCTTCTCTTGCGTCTGCAAATGCAAACATAGGAGCGCGCTGCATAGCGTCATCAATAACAGTTGTTGTAATTCCTCCAGCTTCTCGCGTTAAGCGCATACCTCTGCTGTAACTAGCCACCAATGTACCTTCTGTAGTGGCCATAGGAACATAAAATTCACCCTCTGCCGTCTCTCCGTTCACTAACATAGGACCGGCGAATCCAATAGGAACTTGGGCTACGCCAGTGAAGTTTTCTATGTTTCCAGCAAGTGATTCTGGCGAAATTGAGAAGTGACCCACGTTAGAAAGTGACGCTTTGGTTTGCGTTTCAATAAAATCTCGTCGCTGCTCGCTCATGGCTGCGGAGTAATCTTGAGTTGAAGAGCGTGGTATTTTTGGCATGAGCGTTCCCTTTTTTGTTTTAGGTATCATGAAAGCAACAGGGGTGTTTTGGAACTGAAAAACGGTTATATATACTAATCACTGCTATCTATTGCTAGAGACATATAGCCCATCTCTTTTTCCATTGCTTTTACGGCAAGCTCGGGTGTATTAATCCAGTCGGCATAATTGAGCTGATAAGAAATAAGAGGATTATTTAACTTGTGCACAAGCCTATTGGTATCGTTAACGATCTCGTTGGCTAACTGGTGTGTCTCAATGCTATTGAATATTTGTGCTAGTTCGCCAGACTTAATTAATCTGATAAGCCCAAGACGTATCCTGTCCGCTAAGGCTTGTCTGTCTCCACGGACAAAAAAATACTCATAGTTAGGGTAAGAAAGTAGATGACGGCCCTCAATGGTGAGTTTTTTGCTGTTTAGCCGGCGTATACCATCGTGAATTTCAATGACGTTACGCGGGAATCCGTCAACAACATCACGTTCTACTAGCAAGTACATAGATGTAAACCATGTGCTCCAAGTTTCGCCTATCACGCCAAATCCGTTGGCTTCAAGTATTGTAAAATCAGGCCAGTCTGCACCTTGAACAAATTGTTTTTGTTTAAGCTCATCAAGGGAGGCTGCGCGCTGAAACTCGGTTTGCTTAGCAGGGTTGACCACAAAAACGCGATGCCCAGAATAGCCTCTCAGAAGTGGTAAACGCACAGGTATGAGTTTTTCTTCTCGCGACTGGCTTGTAACGCTCCACATAACATCCGCTTTGCCATTGAGTAGAGTGCGCATTTGCCTGCTCTGCGACATGGGCTGTGGATGCAATTTTAGTGTGGTATCTCCGTATTCAGGAGTTACGTCAAGTGCTCTTTTTAATACCGTTATTTGGTATTCCCCGTAAGTATCATCAGCGAACGCGCGGGTTAGAACTACTGTATTATCAGGCGACGAAGATGCGATAGCCGCGTTAGTTAAAGCAGTGCTTGCAGCGATGCTTAGTAGTAAAAATGCTTTGATGGCGATATTCATTATTATTTTTTTATTTGTTTTATTTGGGTACTGGCAACTAAGTTTGGGTTGTATAAATTTAGAGCAGATAAACATTATCTTATGTTTTTGCAAAAGTCATGGTTTGATGCAGAAAAACTGTGCATTTTTTCACGGTAGGGGGTTCGCATTTGCTATAAAATCTGTATAATTCGCGCCCTGCCCAGTTACGCCCACCTTTGGGAAGGTGGAAGAATCAGCAGACTCGAAGGGGTCTACGAGTTGATTTTATGGTGATTTCTGGTGTTCAGAAATCAGTAACGACGATATTATTCGGGTGATATTTAAATGAAAACTTTTGTTGCAAAGCCAGAAACGGTACAACGTGACTGGTACGTGGTAGACGCCACAGACAAAACTCTAGGCCGTTTGGCTTCAGAAATCGCATTGCGCCTTCGCGGCAAGCACAAGCCAGAGTACACGCCTCACGTGGACACTGGTGACTACATTATTGTTGTTAATGCTGACAAAATTACGGTTACTGGCCGTAAAGCATTGAACAAAATGTACTATGCGCACAGCGGCTATCCAGGTGGTCTAAAAGAAACGAACTTTGAAAAACTGCTAGCTTTCAAACCAGAAATGGTTATCGAAAAAGCAGTTAAAGGAATGCTGCCAAAAGGTCCTCTAGGCCGTGCAATGTTCCGCAAAATGAAAGTTTACGCTGGTGCAGAGCACAATCATGCAGCACAGCAACCACAAGTTTTGGACATCTAAGGGGAAATCGACATGGCAGATACTCAATACTACGGCACCGGCCGCCGCAAAAGTTCTACCGCTCGTGTTTTCCTGCGTCCAGGCACAGGTAGCATTCAGGTAAACAAACGTGCTCTTGACGAGTACTTTGGTCGCGAAACAGAGTGTATGGTTGTTCGTCAACCACTAGAACTTGTAGAAATGCTAGAAAAGTTCGACCTATACGTCACTGTTAAAGGTGGTGGTTCAAATGGTCAAGCTGGCGCAATTCGCCACGGCATCACTCGTGCTCTTATGGAGTATGATGAAGCGCTACGTCCAGCACTTCGTAAAGCTGGATTCGTTACACGTGACGCTCGTCAGGTTGAACGTAAGAAAGTGGGTCTACACAAAGCGCGTAAGCGTCCACAATTCTCAAAACGTTAATCGACGTTTTTTGTATTGCAAAAGCCCGGCTATGCCGGGTTTTTTATTGCCCGACAAAAAGTGCTTTAAACACTGCCCAAGATAAAAAAGGTTTAATTTCATTCTGTTTTCAACCTCAAAGGTAACCAAGGCTCTGATTTTAGGCGACTATGAGACGTCTTACTTAAGAAAACGGAGAATTAAATTTATGTCTAAATTCCAGTAAAACCTTGTGTTTATAAGGGCTTTTCTTTTATCATTTGCAGTCGAAAAATTTAATAACTTTCGTGGTTTCGCCAATCAGTTGCTAAAAACTGTGCTTTCGCTATCACGACAAGCCATATGATGCGGTAATACAGGCGAGATAAAACCAGTATAAGCCTGTAAGATGGCATCATAATTATCCAAACCTGGAGAAATGTGGATGAGCAATGTATCTGTAGATGCAACAAAGTCTGCACAAAACGAAAATCAGCCTGAAAACAACACTCGTCGTCGGTTTTTGACCGTTGCCACGTCGGTTGTTGGTGGTGTAGGTGTCGTTGGTGCTGCAGTGCCTTTTATTGCGTCCTGGAATCCAAGTGCCAAAGCGAAAGCTGCTGGTGCTGACGTTGAAGTTGATATCAGCGGGATTGAGCCTGGACAGTTAGTACGTGTTATGTGGCGAAGCAAGCCTGTATGGATTGTACGCCGTACCCCTGAGCTATTAGAGGCGCTAGGTGGGCACGAAGATCAGCTTAAGGATCCAAACTCAGAAGCAGAGCAGCAGCCAGCGTTTGCGCAAAACCGCTTCCGCTCGTTGAAAGAAGAGTACCTAATATTAGTAGGTATTTGTACTCACCTTGGATGCTCTCCACAGCATCTAAAAGATGGTGCGTTTGCAGAGTACGTTGAAGGTGTACCTGAAGGCTTCTTCTGCCCGTGCCACGGTTCTAAGTTTGATATGGCAGGACGTGTATTTCAAAACGTACCGGCACCATTAAACCTAGTAGTGCCGCCTTATCAGTTCGTTGATGATACAAATATCATCATTGGTTCAGAAGCGGAGGCTTAATGATATGAATGCTTTTCTAGGTTGGATTGAAGACCGTCTCCCAGTGGGACGCGTTGCAAATATGCACGCTATTCAATACCCAGCGCCAAAGAACATGAATTTTTGGTATGTGTTCGGGTTTTTAGCAACAATTGTTTTGGTAAACCAAATAATTACTGGTATTTGGCTAACCATGAATTTTGTACCATCAGCAGAGGGCGCTTTCGCTTCTGTTGAATACATCATGCGTGAAATTGATTACGGTTGGGTCATTCGTTACATGCACAGTACAGGCGCGTCGGCGTTCTTTATTGTTGTGTATATGCACATGTTCCGCGGCATGATTTATGGTTCTTATCAAAAGCCTCGTGAGCTTTTATGGGTGTTCGGTATGTTTATCTACCTAGCACTTATGGCTGAGGCTTTCATGGGCTACGTGCTACCATGGGGACAGATGTCTTACTGGGGTGCGCAGGTTATCGTTTCACTGTTTGGTGCTATTCCGGTAGTAGGTCCAGACTTGGTAATATGGCTACAGGGTGACTACGTTATTTCTGGTGCTACGCTAAACCGTTTCTTCGCACTACACGTAATTGCACTGCCATTAGTTATCGTAATTCTAGTATTTCTTCATATCATTGCACTTCACGAAGTGGGTTCAAACAACCCTGACGGTGTGGCAATTAAGCACAAGAAGGGCTCGTTGCCAGAGTCTGAAAAGACTAAGTATGAAATTCACGAGTACTACACAAGCAAGTATGATATTGCTGACGACGTATTGCCGTTCTTCCCGCACATTGTTCTCAAAGACCTTGTGGCGTTCTGTGTGTTCCTCGCATTGTTTACATACGTTTTATTCTTTGCACCAGAAATGGGTGGTAAGTTCTTGGAGCATCCAAACTTTGAAATTGCTAACCCGCTGAAGACACCTGAGCATATTTTCCCTGTTTGGTACTTCACTCCGTTCTACGCAATTCTGAAAGCTGTTCCAGACAAGCTATTCGGTGTACTTGCCATGTTTGGTGCTATTGCAGCATTATTCGCAATGCCTTGGGTAGACAGAGGTCGCGTTAAATCATGGCGCTATCGCTGTGGCCTTCACAAAGTGAACCTGATTGTATTTGCAATTGTGTTCATCTTCTTGGGCTACCTAGGTGGTACACCACAAGAGAACTGGAAAATTATTGCATCTCAAGTAGCAACCGTTATGTACTTTGGTTTCTTCATTGCATTGTTCTTGTACAGCAAAAACGAAAATACCAAACCTGTGCCAGAGAGGATTCCTAAATGAAAAAGATGATGTGCTTTTTAGCATTTTTCCTACCTGGTGTTGCGTTAGCAGCAGGTGGGAATGTGCACCTAGACGAAGCGCCGATTGATTTGTCAGATAAGGCGTCGTTGCAGCGCGGTGCACAGTTGTTCATGAACTTTTGTTCAGGCTGTCACTCAATGAAATATCAACGCTATCAGCGTTCGTTTAACGATTTAGGTATTCCTGATGAGCTTGGCGAAGAGTATCTGCAGTTCACGGGTGATAAAGTTTCAGACTATATGACTCGCGCTATGCCTGAAGATGCATCAGCCCAATGGTTCGGTGCGGCTCCGCCCGATCTTACTCTTGTAGCACGTGTTCGTGGTGAAGACTGGATTTACACGTACTTGCGCTCTTTTTATGTTGACGAAAGTCGTCCATTCGGTGTGAACAACACCGTGTTCCCTGAAGTGGGTATGCCGCATGTGCTGCAGCCTCTTCAAGGTACGCCAACGCGTACCTACGAGGAGCAGATGGTTGATGGTGAAATGGTAAAACGCTATGTAGGTATTAAGTCAGACGGCACAGGTTCAATGTCTCCTGATGAATATGACCAAGCAGTTGCCGATATCGTGAACTTCTTAGAGTACACCGGTGAGCCATCTAAACTTGAGTCACACAAAATTGGTAAGTTGGTATTAATCTTCATTGCCGTATTGTTTGTATTTGTGTACTTACTTAAGAAAGAATACTGGCGAGAAGTGCACTAATCGCACAGTTTTATGTATAATACCAAAAGGGGGCATCTCGCCCCCTTTTTTGGCATTTGTAATTCGCTCATGTTAACAGTGAGCTTTAACTTGTTTCTCGACGGAGGAAATTGAATGGCCGTAGCCGCGAATAAACGTTCTATTATGACGTTGTTCTCTGACACAATTGATATTTATAGCCACCAGGTTCGTATTGTGTTGGCAGAAAAAGGTGTGGGTGTTGAGATCAGCTACACAGATCCTAGTAACTTGTCTGAAGATCTGTTGGAGTTAAACCCATACGGTACGGTACCAACTCTTGTTGATCGTGAACTCGTACTTTACAAGTCTCACATCATCATGGAATACCTTGATGAGCGCTTTCCGCATCCACCATTGATGCCTGTTTACCCAGTTTCACGCGGTACAAGCCGATTGATGATGCACCGTATAGAGCAAGACTGGTATTCACTTGCAGCACGGGTTTTCCGAGGTGAAGGTGACGTGGAAGCTTCTCGCAATGAACTTCGCGAAGCTATACTTTCTTTGGCACCGGTTTTTGCTGAAATGCCTTACTTCATGAGCGAAGAGTTTAGCCTTGTAGACTGCTATCTAGCACCACTATTGTGGCGTTTACCTGCTCTTGGCATTGAGCTAAATGGCGCAGGAAGTAAAGAAATCAACACATACATGAACCGTATCTTCTCTCGTAGCTCGTTCAAAGCATCACTGACTGATCAAGAGCGTGAGATCCACAATCCATTATGACATCTATGACGTCGAACCAGCCCTATCTGCTTAGGGCTTTTTATGAATGGATAGTAGATAACGATATGACACCCTACGTTGTGGTAGACGCAACTAACGAGTTAGTTGAGGTACCGCAAGAGTTTGTCAAAGATGGACAAATTGTTCTGAATGTTTCGCCGAGTGCATGCGTAGGTTTTAACCTCGATGTAAACGGTTTATCGTTTCAGGCACGTTTTGGTGGGCAACCTCGTCGTTTAAGCATGCCTTGTGAGGCTGTCATAGCCATATACGCACGTGAAAATGGCGCAGGTACAGTGTTCGCTACAGAGGAAGACATAGCGCGTTCAGACGCGCCTGAGTCTGAATCTACCGAAGTTGAGCAAACAGGGCCAACATCATTAAGCGACGCTGACGATGTAGGTGCTAGTGATGCACCTGTACCGCCAAAGAAAGGTAAGCCTACGCTTAAAGTTATTAAGTAATCCTTACTAAAAGATTAGGTTTAAATATTCAAAAAACCGCTGCATTTTCAATACAGCGGTTTTTTTGTGTCGCTAGATACTGCGCTAAGCACTGCGCTAAGCACTGCGCTAAATACCAAGCAAAATACTGAGCGAAAAAAGAGGGCTACAAACTGGCGGAAATAAAAAGTTACCTTTTGGGCAGCAGTTTAATTTCACCAAATACATCAGCATCAATATATCCGCGATTTTTATCACCTTTTACAGGTTGTATTTCATGTGAACCCATAAAGTGCTCGCGCACTTCACTACCATCGTTGTCGCAGTAGGCCAACATAAACCCAATAACTTGTTTTTCGCTCAGAGTAAGAGGGACATTTTCACCGTTTTCTTGATAGCTATTTGGATAGAGCTTTATCGCTACTTCCCAGGTAATGTCAAACGGCTCTTGCGCAGATCGCTGCCATCGACTAATTAAGTGTTCGGTGTAAAGATGAGCCTGTTTGTCAGGCCCATAATCGGCCGCTTGGTTATCTAGACCAATATGGTATGCAAAGGCAGTGTGGTTAAACTGATGATTACCACCTGAAGCGTCGCTGTCTATGAACACTTCAAGAGCATCGTCGTCCCAATATTTCACTGTTGGGTTAGGGTGGGTATCAACGAGCACATCATCACTAATATTTGCCTGCAAATACAGAAAGTTCTCATCCCATAATAAACGATAGCGCCCGTTAAAATCTGCCTCTGAAGAGGGAAGACTTCCATCCATTAAATAGGGCATAGGATGCCAAGTTGCATTATTCCAGGCGCTCTCAGAGACGCCATCGATATGAATAGGTATTGACGTGTAATTAACATCGGTAGCCATAAGCGACTGTGTAAAGAGCAAGCAAACAGCGAATAATGTTTCCTTCATAAATATCTCCATGCGAAACAGACGGGGGAGGCGATTGGCGTTTAAATAGGGCGGCTAGATTAAAAACAGGGTTGCGGTGCCTAAGAATGCAAAGATACCCACGACATCTGTAATGGTTGTTAAAATGACGCTTCCGGCGAGAGCGGGGTCTATCTTCAAGCGCTTCATTACCAATGGTAAAGTAGCACCAGCGAGTGCGGCGGCTATCATGTTAACGAGCATAGCAAACGCAATAATAACCCCAAGCATGTAATCTTGTTTCCACAGAGCAATTACTGAAGCTATCAGCACGGCCCAAATAACGCCGTTGAGCACACCAATGGCGATTTCTTTGCTTATTAACCAGCGAGAGTTACTGGCGTTCACATGGCCAAGGGCCATACCGCGTATAACTAGCGTTAAGGTTTGGTTTCCTGCCACGCCCCCCATACTGGGCACGATGGTATTGAGTATGGCTAAAACTGCTAAGGCGCTTAGTGTCGCTTCGAAGAGGTCGCTCACCATGGCAGCCAAAAGTGCTGTGGCTAAATTTACCGCTAACCACACCGAACGTCTTTTTGTACTTTGCATAACAGGGGCAAAGGTATCTTCGTCGTCGTCAAGACCGGCCATGCTCATCATAGAGTGCTCTGCGTCTTCACGAATAATATCAACAACGTCATCAATGGTTATACGTCCCACGAGACGATTTTTTTCGTCGACAACGGGGGCTGAAAGCCAATTGTAGCGTTCGAATAAACTCGCTACTTCATCATCTGGCATGTTGACTGGAATAGCTTCTGATTCCTCATCCATGACGTCCGATACTTTGTCGCTGGTATCGGCGGTTAATAGCCGAGTAACCGGGACAATACCCACCAGATTATCGGTTCGATTAACCACGTAAAAGGTATCGGTATTTTCTGGAAGCTCCCCTTTCAGGCGAATGTACCTGAGTACAACGTCAATGGTGACATCTGGGCGCAACGTAATGGTGTCGGTGTTCATAATGAACCCGGCGGTCTCTTCACCGTAAGACAACGCTTGCTCGGCTCGCAATCGGTCTTGAGCGTCCATCGAGTCAAGAATATCGAGCAAAACGGTTTCAGGTAAGCTACTGAGCGTCTCTGCTAAATCATCGGTGTCCATTTCCTCAAGCGCATCAACCACATTGGCCGGCAGCATTTTTGTGATTATGCCATTACGCACGTCATCGGAGAGTTCTTCTATTATGTCGCCGTGAAAATCGCTATCGATTAACTCCCAAAGCTCGTCGCGGGTGCGACTAGGGCTAGACTCGAGAATATGGGCAACATCGGAAGGGGGAAGCTCTAATAATAGCTTTCTTACAGACACGAACTGACCGTTGCTTAATGCGTTGTTAAGCGTTCTCAGCTGAGTTTGTACATATTTAGAAACGAGAGCTTCTGCCATGAAGAGCAATTCCTAACTTACTAGATGCCCGAAGAAAACCTAATTTGGTGGCTACACAGAGACTATGTTGCGTATTAATAGAATAGCGTACTTACCCTGTTGGTGTCATGACAAATACGTTGATTTGAATTACGTTTTTACGCGCTTGGCGATAACACCAGCAGCTGTGAAAATTTAACCAAGAAAAGCATAAATTAGGAAAGAGTTATTCGTCTTCGTTAAATCGACCCTCTATGAGCTTTTCAATGGCCGCCAGAGCGGCTTCAGCGTCATTGCCCTCAACAATCACGTTTACCTGCTCACCCTGATGGCTTTCTAGCATCATAAGGCCAAGTACGCTGCTAGCATCGGCTTGTTTGTCACCTTTTTCGAGAATGATTTTTGCGTCAAATTGATTTGCTAACTGTACCAATTGAGTTGCTGCTCTTGCATGCAGACCAAGTTTATTGACGATTGTTAGCGTTTTTTCGATAGTCACAGTTTGTCTAGCTCTCTACTTAATGCGCAGGTTGTTAATTTAATTCTCTATGACGTATTTGCACGTCGGGATGAATTTCGCTGAATGTTTTTGACAACGTTTGAGCAATATAAACCGAACGGTGCTGACCGCCGGTGCAGCCTATAGCCACCGTGACATAGCTTCGGTTGTTTCTTTCCAGGTGAGGAAGCCAAGTGGTAATTAAATTTTGTATTTGCCATACAAACTTGGTTACAACGGGTTGTGAGCCAAGGAATACCTCTACCGGAGCATCGACACCGGTTAGGTGCCGAAGATCTGGCTCCCAATGAGGATTGGGAAGGAAACGAGCATCAAACACATAGTCGGCATCTTTAGGAATACCGTGTTTAAATCCAAAAGACTCGAATACCAGAACGAGACGGGAGCTCTTCTTCCCTAAAATACGCTCGCGAATAATTTCAGCAAGCTGGTGAATCGTTAATTTATCAGTGTCTAAATACAGATCTGCGCGCTCAACAATTGGTGCAAGTAAGTTAGATTCTGCCTTTATAGCTTCCGACAGTGACTTGTTGAGTTTAGCGAGAGGGTGCAGTCGACGGGTTTCGCTAAAACGCTTCACCAGCACATCGTCACTGGCATCAATATAAACGATGGTCATAGACCAGGAAGAGGGCAGGTAGTCTAAAATTTCTACCAAATCGTTAGGGTTTTTAGGCAGGTTTCGCACATCTATGCTTACGGCTACCTGATCATATTCGTCTACTACCGTGTGGGTAAGGGTAGGTAGCAAGTTTACGGGAATATTATCTACGCAGTAATAACCCAAATCTTCTAGGGCCCTAAGCGCAACTGACTTCCCTGAGCCAGAACGACCACTGATAACAATCAGCTTCACCGATAATTCTCCCTAAAATTTTTTTATGTGCCAAAAACTAATTCAAAAACGATTTTTCAATTAAGCGCATATTCCAGAAAAGAGCAGCAACAAAGAGCGCGATGCTTCTCCGTGCTGCGTCAATTTATACGCCAAGAGCAGAGATAATATCTTCGTTCGTTTTGGCTCTGCGTATGGCTTTCACCGTATCTTTATCATTAAGTTTACCTGCAACAGTAGCCAGCGTTTGCAAATGGCCTTGAGTTTGTTCTTCAGGTACCAGTAACGCAAAAAATATGTCGACAGGCTTTTCATCAATAGCATCGAAGTTGATTGCAGGTATACAAGTTACAACAATCGCCATTACTTGCTCTAATCCTGCCAAGCGGCCGTGTGGAAGCGCAATGCCGTTGCCTATTCCTGTACTGCCTACTCGCTCCCGAGCCAGTAAACTGTTTAGCACAGTGACTTGATCTATATTCTCATTACCCTGCGCTGCTATATCAGAAATAATTTCTAAGATTCGTTTCTTACTATTGCACTGAACCGCACACTCGGTGCGGTCCAGGCTTACGATGGCTTTAATGTCCATGCTTAATTATCTATTAATGTTTTTTCAGTTTTTCCTTATGCTTGATTACCTGCCGGTCGAGTTTATCCACCATGCTGTCAATCGCTGCATACATATCGGTATTTTCTGAGGATGCAAACACTTCAGCACCGCTAAGGTGCATAGTGGCTTCGGCTTTTTGATTTATTTTTTCTACGTTGAGGATGACATGGACATTAGAAATGTGATCAAAGTGACGCTCAAGTTTGCTGAACTTCGTATCGACATAATTACGCAAAGAGTCGGTGATTTCGACATGATGACCAGTTAGGTTGATTTGCATATTTCGTCTTCCTTTTAATATAGCGCCTTTAAATAAGGCTTTTGCGTTGGTTAGACGGGGGTATCGATAAAGACTCCCGGTATTTTGCTATTGTCCGCCGAGCGACTTTTATGCCTTGCTCTGCCAACAATAAAGCAATCTTGCTATCGCTTAATGGTTTGCTAGGCGTTTCTGCTGCAACCAGTTTCTTAATTAACGCACGGATAGCGGTAGATGAACACTCGCCGCCTGATTCCGTTGCCACGTGGCTGGAGAAAAAATATTTTAACTCGTAAATTCCTCGTGGAGTATGCATGTATTTTTGAGTAGTAACCCGTGAAATCGTCGATTCATGCATGTCTACCATTTCTGCGACATCATTGAGAACCATTGGTTTCATCATTTCGGGGCCGTGCTCAAAAAATCCCATTTGTTGCTGAACAATACAGTTAGCCACTTTCATTAATGTATCGTTTCTCGACTCTAAGCTTTTTATAAACCATTTGGCTTCTTGCATATGAGAGCGTATGAACTGTGAATCGCTACTATTTTTCGCTTTTCTACTCATCGCTGCATACTGCTGGTTTACACCCAGTTTAGGTAAGCTGTCTGGATTCAGTTCTACAGTCCAGCGACCGTTTTTCTTTGCTACCGATACATCGGGGATAACATACTCAGGCTCTTTAGTAACTAAAGCACTACCTGGGCGAGGATTCAAGGTTTGAAGCAAACGCATTGCCTCGCGAAGCTCGTCTTCTTTCAAACGACTCTTACGCATTAAGGTTCTGTAGTCTTTGCTGCTAAGCAAATCCGAATAGTCCTCTATCAGTCTTTTTGCCTCTTCCAACCAAGGGGTATCGTCGGCAAACTGACGAAGTTGAACCATCAGACACTCCTGTGGAGTGCGCGAGCCAGAGCCAATGGGGTCGAACATTTGAATGCGTTTTAGCACGCACTCCACTTCGTCTAACTCTATCTCTTCTTCAACATTTTCGGTTTCAATATCTTCAAAATTAACGGCTTCTAATATTTCGTCTAACGTTGCCGTGAGGTAACCCGACTCATCAATGGAGTCAATAATAGCAATGGCAATCGCTCTGTCAGTGTCAGAAAAAGGAGTGAGGCGCATTTGCCATAATAAATGGGCTTGAATATCTTCTGTGGTTTCACCCTGAAAAATTTGGTCATCATCGTTGTTTGATGGACCGGGAGCAGGTGCAGAGGAGGCAGAATAATATTCGTCCCATGTGCTATCGATGGGCAATTCATCAGGAAGATCGTTTTTTTCTAGGGCATCACCAGACTCGATAGTGTCGCTAGACGCAGAAGCAGTGGCTTCGCTAGCGCTATCATCGTTGTCGATGTTGTTTTTTTCAGCTTGAGGCTCGTCGTTACCTTCTTCAATTTCTAAAAGAGGGTTTGAGTCTAACGCCTCCTGAATCTCTTGCTGAAGGTCGAGTGTAGACAGCTGAAGCAGCTTGATAGCTTGCTGCAGCTGTGGAGTCATTGTTAGTTGTTGACTAAATTTTAACTGTAAAGATGGTTTCATCTACGTCTTATATTTATGCTCTTAAGTGAATGTACCAGAGCGCTTGAGAAAAATGACAATTAGGTTACATACAATTACTATAGCCTGAATTGTTCGCCTAGGTATACATCCCTTACTTTTTGATTACTTAAAACCTGTTCCGCGGTTCCTTGCGCAATAAGTTCGCCATGACTCACAATGTACGCTTTTTCACAGACATCCAATGTTTCTCTCACATTGTGGTCGGTGATGAGAATGCCTATTCCTCTGTCGCGAAGGTGCTGTATAATCTTCTTTATATCATTAACTGATATTGGATCAACACCAGCAAAGGGCTCGTCGAGCAAAATAAATTCGGGTTTAGCCGCAAGTGCTCTTGCTATTTCTACTCTGCGACGTTCTCCACCGGAAAGGCTCATACCCACACTATTACGTATATGGTTGATATTGAATTCATCAAGTAGTGCGTCAGCTTCTTCTTCCTGTTGCTGAGAGTTCAAATCCTTTCGGGTTTGCAAAATAGCCATGATATTTTCATGCACAGTCAGTTTTCTAAATATAGACGCTTCTTGAGGTAAATAACCAATTCCACCGCGAGCGCGTTCGTGCATGGGCTGATGCGTTAATTCTTTATCGTCTATTAATATCTGCCCTTTGTCTGACGGCACCAGACCGACAATCATATAAAACGTTGTCGTTTTTCCCGCGCCATTTGGGCCTAACAGCCCAACAATCTGCCCTGTAGAGACTGACAGACTAACATCAATCACAACTTGGCGGGATTTGTATGCCTTAGCAAGGTTTTTTGCACTAAGAGTAGCCATTACTGTTGCTTGCCTTTACCGTCTTTGCTTTTGTCTGTGTCATTATCACTGCCATCATCACTATTCGAATCGTCTTTTTTGACTTTTCTAATAGACTCTGGCGTAAATACCGTGGTAACGCGACCTTTACCATCTTCTTGATTGCCGCCAGTTGCTAATAACTGTTCAGTTATCATGTCAAAGGTAATGTTATCGCCCTTTACTTGGCTGCTATCTTGCCGTAATTCAGCGTTGCCGCTCAGTGAAATAGTGCGCTTTGCAACCTCGTAACGAATCTCGTTAGCTTGTGCCGATACTGGATTTCCATCTTCTAGTTTTTGCGAGTAGCTAGCAGGTTTACCTCGCGCGACAAAAATCTCACGGCCACTGCCTCCAGAGGCAATAACTTCCACTTCGTCAGCTTCAATAACTAAAGAGCCTTGGGTAATAAGTACATTGTCTTTGTACAAAGCAGTTTTATTTTTCCCATCTATAAACTGAGAGTTCGAGCCAATCTCGATAGGAAGGCTAAAGTCCTTTTCGTTGGCAAGCACTGGGCCGGCGCATAAGACAAATATAGCGCTAGTTGCTAGGAGAATACGTTGTATGTACATGGTCAATAAGCTCATATTTTTGTGTACGCAGGTTTGCGTTAAATCCATTGCTTTGAATAACGTACTGCATGCCACGTATTTCTACAGGTTGGTCTGACGTCATTTGTTTACTGTCTAAATTAATTTGAATATATTCGGTGGTGATTGTTTTGACAAAGTCATCCTGGCTTTGGTTCTCAATGTTGACCTTATTTTCTAGCTGGATAAGCTCGTTATTGTAAAGTGTTCCTTCTAATGCAGTAACCACCCAAGGCGAATCTGCATCGCTGCTGTACAATGTATAGCTGGGTTGCTCAAAAGAGACAAAGCCCAACTGGTCATAATGCTCCATTGATGAAGCAAACACTTTGTGATTCAGCTGACCTTCACTGTTATACAAGGTGGTGGTTAAGTTTTTTGCTTTATAAGCTGGCTTGAGGGCATCGAGTCCTTCTGAGCTGGTTAGCGCAGGTTCTTCTTCCATCCATGTTGGGATATACATCAGCATGGCGAGAATAAAAAGCGCAGAAATACTCAACCCAAGGCGGTTAAAGCCGAATGCGTTCATACGCTGGCCCCAAAAATACCGTTTTCAATTCCTCTAGCTTGTAATAGTGTGTCAGATATTTCTCGGACCGCGCCAAATCCGCCGGGCAAAGTAGTGATCCAGTTAGCTTGATTTTTGACATAGGGATGGGCATCTGCCACCGCTATTTTCACTTCGGCAAGTTCGTACATACCAGTGTCGGGCATATCATCACCAACAACAGCGATATTTTCGGGCGCTAGCTCAAGCTTGTTCATTAGATGTTTCAATGCATCAAACTTGTTCTCTTCACCTTGAATAATATGAGCTACATTTAATGCTTTCATTCTGTTTTCGACGATGGCTGAGCGCCTGCCGGTAATAACGGCAACATTAATGCCGTGGCTAACAAGCGCTTTAACTCCATAGCCATCTCGGGTGTGGAATGCTTTTAATTCTTCACCGTCGTTGCCTAGGTAAATACGGCCATCAGAAAACACCCCATCTACGTCACACACCAGCAGTTTGATGTTTGACAATGCATCGAATAACACCGATGGCATGATAGTGTAAAGCGTTTGGGTTGGCGTGGTTTCCATTTATAAAACTCCCGCTTTTAGCAACATGTGCATATTAAACGCGCCAACCGGAGTGTGCTCATCGTCAAGCACCATTAGCGCACTAATTTTAAAGCTTTCCATTACGTTCAGTGCTTCAACAGCCAGTTGGTTTGGTGTTGTGGTTTTTCCGCCTATTGTCATCACGTCACTGACTTTAGCGTCATGTAAATCGACCCGGGCATCTAGAATTCGTCTTAAATCTCCGTCGGTAAAAACGCCGGTTAGCTTGCCAAACTCATCGACAATACCGGTCATACCGAGCCCTTTGCGGGATATTTCAAGTAGTGCCTGCGCCACTGTCGCTTCGTCACTGGTAATTGGTATGTCATCACCCGTAAGCATAATGTCGCTTACTTTTAGCAAGAGTTTTCTACCTAACGAGCCTCCCGGATGTGACAACGCAAAATCATCAGAGGTAAAACCCTTTTTGTCCAACAGTGCTACAGCTAGGGCGTCGCCCATTACCAGCGTAGCGGTTGTACTGCTTGTGGGGGCCAGACCGAGGGAGCAGGCTTCTTGTTCCACGCTTATATTTAACACCACGTTAGCATGTTGACCTAGTGTGCTTGATTCACTGTTGGTCATTGCTATCACGTTAACACCCAGCCGTTTTACCACGGGCAGCAGATTTATTAACTCGCTGGTTTCACCAGAATTAGAAATAGCTAAAAGCACGTCGTTTTTGCTTAACATGCCCAAGTCACCGTGATTAGCTTCGCCAGGGTGCATAAAAAACGCTGGAGTACCAGTACTTGCTAGGGTTGCAGCTATTTTGTTTCCAACATGCCCCGACTTGCCCATGCCGCAAACGACAACTTTACCCAAGCAGTTATAAAGCATGTTACAAGCATCGATAAAACTGTCGTCTAGTCGTTGTGCTAAATCGGTAATTGCACGAGCCTCAATATCGATAACTCGTTTTGCCGAAGCAATGTAATGGTGTTGTTTATTTGTCATTATCCAAACAGCCAAAATTGATAGCCCACAAAACAGGCTAAAAGAATTGCACCGTTAGTGCGAGATATTTTACGTTTGCCGATGAGGTCGAAGCTGAATAAAAACAGTAGCAAGGTTAGCCCTAGCATCACATACATATCTCTATTGTACACATCTGGGTCTAATAAGCCGGGTGCAATAAGCCCTGGCATTCCAAGTACGGCGAGTAGATTAAATATATTCGAGCCAATGATGTTACCTAGCGCTAGATCATCTTCACCTTTAAGTACGCCGGCAATACTTGCCGCAAGCTCGGGAAGGCTGGTACCAAATGCAATAATAGTGAGTCCGATGACTAAATCAGACAATCCCATATAACGGGCAATCTCTACAGCAGAGTCAACCAAGAAGTGGGCACTTAACGGTAAAAGCACCAAGCCCAAACCAATCCACACAAGGGCAGCGGTGTTTGATACCCCTTTAGGAATTTCATCTGCCGTCTCAGCAATGAGTGGATCTTCTTTGTCTACCTGCAGCGAAAGCCACGCCATCATCGCTAACACGAAAACGAAAAGGCCAAGTAAAATAACGCCTTCATAAGATTTGAGTTCGCCGTCGAACATAAAGGCAATGGCAATTAACGAGATCACGACCAATGCTGGCAGTTCCCGCTTTAATGTTGTGGATGAAACAAGAAGTGGTTTTACTAGAGCGGTTATTCCAAGTACCAGTGCGACATTGGTTATATTTGAACCTAGGGCATTTCCGACTGCCGTATTCATATTACCGTTAATCGAGGCAATGGCAGACACCACAATTTCAGGTGCAGAAGACCCCATGGCAACAATAGTCAATCCTATCATCATGGGTGAAATGCCAATATTTTTCGCCAGCGCGGATGCACCGTAGACAAATCGGTCCGCACTCCAACTTAAAACGATGAGCCCGATGATGAAAATAACAATGTTTAGAAGCACAACAACCTGTAATTAAAAGTCTATTTCACAAGATTGTCGCAAAAACGGTGCCATTTGCCTATGGCGCTAGGCTTTTATTTTGCCTTTTCGAACGAGATTGTATGAAAAAGAGACATGTTCAGCCTGCGTTAATGATATTCAGCTTACGTTATGGATCATTCGTCTTCATCGAACATAAGTTGTAACTTTTTGACTTTGGCGCAGGGTAGGAAAAAGCGTACAATACTGAAAATTTTAAACTTACTGACTTTACGAAGGTCAGTGTGTGTTCAAAGGCATGGAATTTGTATTGCCTTTAATTCCACAATAACAAAGTTGCGTTGCTTTCCAAGACACTTTACTCCGAGTTTAAAGCGGCAGCGCCCAGTCGAGGGTCGACAAAAATACACTATGGAACATTTAGTTGAAATAGATAATCTGACCTTTAGCAGAGGGGAACGCGTCATTTATGACGGCATTACCCTCAACGTGCCTAGAGGAAAAATTACTGCCGTCATGGGGCCAAGCGGGATAGGGAAAACAACCCTGCTTCGCCTTATTGGCGGGCAGTTGATACCAGACGAGGGCGATATTCTTTTTGATAAAGAATCTATTGTGTCAATGTCTAGAAAAGCGCTTTATAAAGCCCGTCGTCGAATGAGCATGTTATTTCAAAGTGGCGCATTGTTTACCGATATGACGGTGTTTGACAATGTGGCGTTCCCGCTTAAAGAACATACTGATTTATCGGATGATATCATCGCAACTATTGTCGCTTTAAAGCTACAGGCAGTAGGACTAAGAGGCGCTGCAGACTTGATGCCTAGCGAGCTTTCTGGCGGCATGGCGCGACGCGCTGCATTGGCAAGAGCAATTGCCCTTGACCCAGATCTTATTATGTACGACGAGCCATTTGCGGGCCAAGATCCCATATCAATGGGGGTGTTGGTGAAGTTAATTCGCGAGCTAAACGATGCGCTGGACCTTACCAGCATTGTTGTTACCCATGATGTAAAAGAAGTGCTCACAATTGCAGACTATATATACATACTGGCCGATAAGCGTGTGATAGGTAAGGGGACCGCACAGCAAATTAAAGATAGCGATTCTGAGCTTGTACAACAGTTCTTAAATGGTAAAGCAGACGGACCTGTTCCTTTTCACTACCCTGCACCAGAGCTGAAAAAGAGTTTCTTGGGAGAGGGAAAATGAAATTCTTACAGTCTATAGGTGCTAAAACCATTACTAAGGTGGCGGCCATTGGTCGAGCCACTCTGATGTTATTCGGTGCATTAGTAGCGGTGCCACGGCTGAAAAATGTGCCGCTTATTATTCATCAACTTTATGTGGTCGGTGTTCAGTCTCTTCTTATTATCATGGTGTCTGGTTTATTCATCGGCATGGTAATGGCGCTGCAAGGCTACACCATCTTGGTCGACTACGGCGCCGAAGGAAGCTTAGGGCCCATGGTAGCGCTATCCTTACTTCGAGAGTTGGGTCCTGTTGTTACTGCACTATTGTTTGCAGGTCGCGCAGGTTCTGCATTAACGGCAGAAATTGGGTTGATGAAGGCGACAGAGCAACTAAGTAGTCTTGAGATGATGGCAGTGGATCCGCTGCGCCGTATTGTGGCTCCTCGTTTTTGGGCTGGCATGCTGGCAATGCCGATGTTGGCTATTATTTTCAGCGCTATTGGTATCCTAGGTGGGCATTTAGTTGGCGTTGATTGGCTTGGCGTTGATTCAGGAAGCTACTGGTCGATCATGCAGTCGACAGTAGATTGGAACCAAGACGTGTTAAATGGCGTAATAAAAAGCGTCGTGTTTGCCTTGGTTGTTACCTGGATAGCTATATTTAAAGGTTACGATTCTGTTCCTACATCGGAAGGGATCAGCAAAGCGACTACTGAAACAGTGGTCTATTCATCATTAGCAGTACTAGGGCTGGATTTCGTGCTAACCGCCCTCATGTTTGGTATCGAGTAGAGGACAGAATGAATAAGTATAAAACGGAAGTCATGGTGGGATTCTTTGTTGCCCTTACTATTAGCGCATTACTGTTATTGGCATTGAAAGTAGCCGAACAGTCTGTTGCCACAGAAGGTGACAGCTACACCCTTTACGCGAAGTTTGACAATATTGGTGGCTTGAAAGCTCGCTCTGCTGTGAAAGTGGGTGGCGTAACGGTAGGGCGTGTAACGTCTATCACGCTAGATAAAGACGATTTCACGCCCGTGGTTGAATTATCGATACTCAAGCAATACAACGGTTTTCCAGAAACGAGTTCAGTTTCAATACTTACATCTGGTTTGTTGGGTGAGCAATATGTGGGTTTTCAACCGGGTTTTTCCTTCGACGGCGTCGCCAATTTAGAGGACGGTGATTATTTACAAGACACCAAATCAGCACTAGTGCTAGAAGATCTCATTGGTCAATTCTTGTTTAATCGCGGAAGCGATGAATAGAACGACCGGTCACTTTAGTTAACGCTTAATTGAAGCAATATTAAGAATTTATCATCGGCCTGATGAAACTTATATTAAGTTAGTCGGGTCTGCTGTAAAGCATAGTGAGTATGCATTGCATATACAGACAGTTCGTTAGGAGAGTCACGTTGAAAAAGTTAATCGCCATTTTGAGCATGGTTGTAATGTCGTTTTACAGTGCGGTAAATGCACAGGAAGTTAACGAGCAGAACCCCTATGAGTTAGTTCATGGCGTGGCAAAGACCACTTTTGAGCGCATAAAGGCAAGTCAAGCTGAGATACAAGCCGACCCTGAAATGCTTCGCACTATTATGCAAGAAGAGTTAGTGCCTCATATCGACTACAAGTTTGCAGCGTTTATGGTGTTAGGTAAGCACTTTAAATCGGTACCCAAAGAAAAGATGGGCGAGTACATTAGCGTATTCCGTCAGTATCTTGTAACGACTTATGCCGTTGCTATGGGGTATTACGATGACCAAGAAGTTATCTTTGAGCCTGAGTCAGATTTTTCTAAAGAAAAGTCGGTGACCGTACGTGCGGTTGTAAAAGATCCTTCTCGTCCAGACATCAAAATTGCTTTCAAAGTGCGCAAAGACAGCAAAACAAACGAATGGAAAGCATATGACATGGTGGCTGAAGGCATAAGTATGCTAAACAGCAAGCGCAGTGAGTTCGAGTCAATTTTACGTACTGACGGTATTGACGCCGTTATTGCGCTAATGCGTGAGAAAATTGGTAAACCTGTTGAATTGAATCAAGGTGAGCCAATTGAAATAGACGGAGAGTCTGTGTGAGCCTTTTCGACGTTGACAACAGCACAGACATAAACGTACATGGTCATTTAGACCGCGATACCTTGTCGACAAACTTTTGGCAACAGCTCACCGCTCAGCAGCGTGAATCGCTTAAAGGCGCAGGAGCCTGCACGATAAATTTAAATGACGTAGAGCGCGTAGATAGCGCTGGATTGGCGTGGCTAATCAATGCGGTTAGGGATACCAATCAAAACGGTGTTAGCATGGTGTTTAAGCACATGCCAGAAAAGCTCGTTAAATTGGCTAAAATTAGCAATGTTGATGGCTTTTTAGCGGTAGAATAACGCCCAATCAACCAGATAAAGAAGTACATTATGGAACTGTCAGAGATAGAAAATATACTGAAGGAAGCATTAGACCTTCATGAGGTTCACGTAAAAGCCGAGGGGTCGCATTTTAATATTATTGCAGTAAGCGACTCATTTAATGAAATGAGCAGGGTGAAGCGTCAGCAGGCTGTTTATGCCCCACTTGCAGACAAAATTGCCGATGGTTCAATGCACGCTATTTCAATCAAAACTTTTTCAGTGAAAGACTGGGAGCGCGAGCGCCAGTTTAATATTCCTCAGTAATAGGCGCTTTTCGTGGATAAACTTGTAATTAAAAAGAGTCCTGCCCTGCAGGGGACAGTGAGAATTTCTGGTGCAAAAAATGCGGCACTGCCTTTGCTGATGACCAGCCTTCTAACAGACTCTCCATGCCGTTACACCAATGTACCCCGCCTTCGTGATATTAATACAACGACGTCGCTACTGAGAGAGCTAGGCGTTGAAGTAGCACAGCCATCGCCAAACGACGTATTAATAGATGCGAGCACGCTTGAGAGCGTGACGGCGTCTTACGACCTTGTGCGCACTATGCGAGCATCTATCTTGGTGCTTGGCCCTTTGTTAGCGAAACAAGGTAAAGCAAATGTATCCTTGCCCGGTGGCTGTGCCATTGGTGCTCGTCCTGTAAACCTTCATCTTACTGGCCTTGAAAAAATGGGCGCAATTATTGAAGTTGAAGAGGGTTACATTCGTGCCGAAGTGAAAGGTCGCTTGAAAGGTGCGCGTATATTTATGGATATGGTTAGCGTAGGGGCAACTGAAAATCTGCTAATGGCCGCGGCACTTGCCGACGGTACCACTGTATTAGAAAACGCAGCGCGAGAGCCTGAAATTGTGGACCTTGCCAACTGTCTAATTCAAATGGGTGCTAAAATTAGTGGTGCTGGTAGCGATAAAATTACTGTAGAGGGTGTCGAAACCTTAAACGGTTGCGACTATGCTGTGTTGCCTGATCGCATAGAAACGGGCACATTTCTCGTAGCTGCGGCCGCGACAGGCGGTAAAATTCGCTGTACCCACGCAGCGCCAGAAACGTTAGATGCAGTAATTGATAAGCTGGAGCAGGCCGGTGCAGACATTACCATAGGTGATGATTGGATTGAGCTTGATATGAAAGGGCAAAAGCCTAAAGCCGTGCGGGTAAAAACCGCGCCACATCCTGCTTTTCCAACGGATATGCAGGCGCAGTTTGTTACCCTAAATTGCGTTGCAGAAGGTACAGGCGTAATTACTGAAACTATCTTCGAAAATCGATTCATGCACGTGCCTGAGCTACAGCGCATGGGAGCTGAAATCGCGCTAGAAGCTAATTCCGCAGTATCTAAAGGTAGCTCCAAGCTTAAAGGCGCCCCCGTGATGGCAACCGACTTGCGCGCATCAGCCAGTTTAGTTATTGCAGGCCTTATCGCAGAGGGCGAAACTCATGTTAATCGAATCTATCATTTAGATAGAGGTTATGAGGCAATTGAAGAGAAACTAGGTGCTCTTGGCGCTAACATTGAAAGAATAAAAGAGTAAAAGAGTAAAAGAGTAAAAGAGTAGCAAAGAGTAGAATTTCAACTCCAAGCTCATTTCATGATTTAAGCGGTCTGCAAATTTAAACTAAAAAAAGCGCCTCGGCGCTTTTTTTATTGCAGATAAAAACCTGATTTTCAGCAAACAGATTACTGATTGGTTCTAAGTTCAGCCACTATGGCGGTTAGGGTTAGCGGCTCGTCGTTGCGGCTAACTTCTATTTCTAGCTTAGTTCCCGGCTTAGTTTCAGCAATCATATCCAGTGTTTTAGATGCGCTCTCTGCTCTTACACCATCAATAGACAGTATAATATCGCCAGGCCTCAATCCTGCAATATCTGCCGGACTGCCTTTTGCAACGGCAGTAACATCTATACCAGGAATACCCGCAAGGTTTCTTCTCTCACTGCCAATAAAGCCAAGTTGCCCACGGATTACACGACCATTACTAATAATTTCGTCCATTACGCGTTTAGCTAATTCATAAGGCACTGCAAAATTAATTCCATCTACATTTCGTACTCTGTTGCGAGAATCTCTTACCTGAAAGTTCGCGTTGGTAATGCCAAGTAATATGCCGTTACTGTCTACGAGTGCACCACCAGAGTTACCTTGATTTAACACCGCGTCGGTTTGAATAAAGTCGACATAATTCGACAAACCATTACGACCTGCGCGGCTTACAATGCCTTGGGTAATTGTCTGACCTAGGTCGAAGGGATTTCCTATTGCCATTACCACATCACCTACGTGGGTATCTGGCTCAGCAACCTGAGGAATAATGTTCAGGTTTTCTGCGGTTACCTTTAAAACAGCAAGGTCAGTGAGGGGATCGTTACCTACTATTTGTGCCTCAAGTCCTCGTCCATCTTGAACAGTGACATAAATACTATCTGCATTTTCCACTACATGATGACAGGTAAGAATGTACCCGTTTTCGGTCATGATAACCCCAGAACCTAAACTCGCTCGCTCTCGGGGTTGGTTTCTAAACAAGCCTGCGTCTGTTTCAATACTCACGCTATAAATGTTGACTACGGCGGGCGCTGAGCGACTTAGCGCGGCAAAATAACTTTCTCTGCTTGCGCTTACTGAGGGCTCGGTGAAAAGCCCGTTGGCAAATCCGTTACCCTGACGCAAGTCGGGTAAAAATAACAGCAATAGCGCAGCTACAGCAGCGCCAAGAACGACAGATTTTATGAAAAAGCGAATTATTGAGCGGCTTGTCACGAGTCACACTTATTTGTTAGTTAGCAATACGTATCGTTCATCTTCGCACTTCAATACATGCGAAAACTACCCACAGCTATTTATGATTATTGATTAAGTAAATTAGGATATCACTTTATTGATTAAACTACCGTAATCCTGATTGTTTTTTGTGTCATCTGTGTTTTTTCAATGCCACAAACAAAACAGCGCCCGAAGGCGCTGCTAACAAGTTTGGATTATACCACTCTGTCTAGTAGCCTTTTACTGTCTAATGACCAGATAAAGCGTTGAATTGCCGCGTTTTACATTAAGTGCGATAACACCTTTTGCTTCATCAAGGGCATTCCTAAAATCGGCTACACTTGATACACGAACGCGGTTAACGCCAATAATGACATCATCAGCCTGTAAACCAATGCGTGCCGCTGGTGCCCCTCGTTCAATGTCAGACACTATAACGCCAGCATTGCCAGAATCATCAGCGCCGTTCGTTAGTGTTGCACCTTCCAATGCTGGGTGAATTTGCGCAGCAGTTACCGTAGTTTCTGTAGCATCATCTAAGGTTACGTCTACAGACATCTCTTTGCCTTTACGCATAACCGTTAGCTCAACTTCTGCACCTGCGCCCATACTGGCTATTTTAGCGCGGAGCTCTTGGAAGCTGCTTAACTTTCTTCCGTTAATAGCAGTAATAATGTCGCCTGCTTGAAGTCCCGCTTTCTCTGCGGCAGATTCTGGCTGAACCTCATTCACAAAAGCACCGAGATTAATTTCAGCGTTCATAGCCTCAGCAAGACCCGCGTCAATATCGCTACCCAATATACCAAGAAGGCCTCGACGTACTTCACCATATTCAGCAATTTGATCGACCAGGTTTTTCATCATATTCGCAGGAATAGCGAACCCAATGCCTACGTTGCCGCCGTTCGGGCCAAATATGGCGGTATTAATACCAACCAGTTCACCGTGAAGGTTAACTAGAGCGCCACCAGAGTTACCACGGTTAATGGCTGCATCGGTTTGAATAAAATCTTCGTAGCCACCGATGTTTAGTCCTGAGCGGCCTAGCGCACTCACTATGCCAGAGGTCACGGTTTGCGATAATCCAAAGGGATTACCTATGGCTACTACGAAATCGCCCACTCTTATTTCGTCAGAATCTGCTAGTGGCAGAGCTTTTAAATCGTCAGGGTCAATTTTAAGCAGAGCAATATCGCTTTGTTCATCAGAGCCAAGTTTTTTAGCGACAAACTCCCGACCATCTGTAAGCTTAACGGTAATTTCATCTGCATTATCAACAACGTGATTGTTGGTAACAACGTAGCCTTTATCCGCATCGATTATGACACCCGAGCCTAAGCCCTTAAAAGGTCGCTCTTGAACTTGCTCTTGAGGAGGGGCGCCGAAAAAGTAACGAAACATTTCGGGCATGCGCTGACGAGAGGTTTGTGTACCTTCAACAGCAATACTCACAACAGCAGGAGTGGCCTCTTCGAGCATGGGGGCTAAAGAGGGTACTTCTGCTTTTTTATCAGAAAAGAAAGGCAATGCCGCCTGTGTGGTAGCGGTAAAGCCTAATGAACTAACAACAACGGCTGACGCCACAAGACATTGGCGAAAAGACATTTTCATGTTCGCTTACACTCCTTAATGTTATATGCGATAAAGCATGGTTTCACTAAAAGAGTCTGTGGCCTTCGTAAAGTTCCTGAAATTACTGTTTTTCTGCGGTATTTTGCTCAGAACCGCCGACGAACAGCCCAGAACCTGAATTAGCAAAGTCTTTAGGCTGCGTATCTGAGACCCGCTGAACCCTAGACTTATCAGACCCTTTTAGGTTGTTACGTAAATACGTTGTAGCTTGCTCCCCGTAAAAGGGAACCTTACTGTCATTATCATCACCATTTTGCTCAAGTAGCGCTTCATACTCTTCAAGCTGTTGCTTGAGCACATCGCATTGCCCTTCAATACTCTCTAGGCTCTGACGCGTTTGATGTATGTGGTGCTGCGCTTGCTGGGCAAGGATTTCTTTAACTTGCTTTTCTGTTTGTGCAGCATTACCCGCCCCTTTTTTCGATTGGGCAAACCGGCCGACAAAAAAGCCAATTACTACCCCAACGACTAACAACGCAAGAGATACTAACAATTCCATTATATTCTCCGAATCAATCTACATCCCACAGCACGACCTTTCATACGAGGTAAATACTGCTTTCGACCATAACTTGAATATAGCAAGGTCGAACCTTAAAAGCGCATTGTTCGTTACATTAATTGTGATAATGACGAGTTGCGCTCTCTATGAGCGAGTGATTCTACCGTGATTTTCATTAAAATTAAGGTCATAATTAATAAATTCAAGCAGGTCGGTGCAGCGTGCACCACTATTGACATTCGGATGGAGTGGTTTTGGCGATGACGCCTTGGGAAAAATATCAGCAAGATCTTCAGTTAGCCGATTTTCATTACGATGCTGCGCAAGAAACGGCAGTGAAAGAACTTCAACGTTTATACGACGAACTTACTCAGCCCGAAAGAAAAATGACGTGGCGAGTTAAGCTAAAAGCGGCCTTTGGGAAAGGGCACTTAACACCGGGTATTCAGGGCATTTATTTTTATGGTGGCGTAGGGCGTGGAAAAACGTATTTGGTAGATACATTTTTTGAGTGTCTGCCGTTTGATAAAAAGATGCGAGTTCACTTTCATCGTTTTATGCATCGTATTCACGATGAGTTAAAGCAGTTAAAGAACGAGCAAGATCCACTCAAAATAATAGCGTTGAAAATTGCCAAAGAAGCTCGGGTTATCTGTTTTGACGAGTTTTTTGTTTCCGATATTACAGATGCCATGATACTGGGAACACTTATGGAAGAATTGTTTAGTCATGGCATTGTGCTGGTGGCAACTTCCAATATTATCCCAGATGACCTCTATAAAAATGGTCTGCAGCGGGCTAGATTTTTACCAGCAATAGATTTAATTAACCAAAATACCCGTGTTGTAAACGTAGACAGCGGCATTGATTATCGTTTACGTACTCTTGAACAGGCGGAAATTTACCATTATCCATTAGATAAACAAGCTACGGAAAATCTCATCAATTATTTTACTCAACTTGCGCCAGAGCCAGGGTCTGAGAATGAAATAATTGAAGTAAACAATCGCCAGATACCGACGATGCGAAACGCAGACGGCGTATTAATGATTGAGTTTGAAAGTTTATGTAAAGGCCCGCGTAGCCAAAGCGATTACATCGAGCTTAGTCGCTGCTATCACTCTGTGTTGTTGGCAAACGTAGAACAAATGGGTCAGGGCACCGACGACGTGGCAAGGCGCTTTATTGCCATGGTTGATGAGTTTTACGAGCGCAATGTAAAGCTGATCATCTCAGCACAGGTTGCCCTAGAAGAACTGTACACAGAGGGCTTGCTTAGCTTTGAATTTAGACGCTGTTTAAGCCGGCTAAAAGAAATGCAGTCTCATGACTACCTAGCCACTGAGCACCTTCCGTAGCGAGCGATGGGCAAAGTAAAACGCTATAAACACTGTATTGTTGTGCTTAAACTAAGTAGAATTATGACATAACTATTGCGCTTTATGTGAAGATAATCATATACCGATAGCCAATGTAGTGGATTGGTAATGGCAGGCGCATCAACCCGATAAAATACGCAAAGTTGCACTAAAATTGCGAGGAAGAGAATCTTAAGATGGGAAGAGCATTCGAAGTAAGAAAAAACGCCATGGCGAAAACTGCTGGGGCGAAAACCAAGGTTTACTCAAAGTACGGTAAAGAGATTTACGTTTGTGCGAAAAATGGCGGAACGGATCCGGACACCAACCTTTCACTACGCCGCCTTATGGAAAAAGCCAAAAAGGACCAAGTTCCAGGCCACGTTATAGATAAGGCGATAGATAAAGCTGCAGGTGGTGTAGGTGAAGATTTCCAACCTATGCGTTATGAAGGTTTTGGACCAGGTAACTGTATGGTTATTGTCGACTGTCTTTCAGATAATGCTAACCGTACTATCACTGAAGTTCGTAACTGCTTCACAAAAACTAATGCAAAGCTAGGTGCCCAAGGCGCGGTATCACATATGTTCGATCACCAAGCTGTATTTCAGTTTGAAGGTGACGACGAAGATGCTATTTTAGAAGTATTGATGGAAGCTGATGTTGATGTTACCGACGTTGAAGTAAACGACGGCAAAGTAACGGTATACGCGCCGCACACAGAGTTCTACCAAGTAAAAACTGCACTCACAGAGGCGTATCCAGATATTAGCTTTATTGCCGACGAAATGAGCTGGATGCCGCAAACTGAAACAGAGATTAGCGAAGAAGATATGCCCATGTTCGAAAAATTCATGGACATGTTGAACGATTGTGACGACGTGCAAGACGTTTATCACAACGCAATAACGCCAAGTTAATTAGTAAGACTACATTCGATTTAAAAAAGTCGACGGTAAATCTGCATAAATCCTTAATGCCCTCAACTACGAGGGCATTTTTATTGGCCGTTAGTGGGACAAATTGATCTTTGCTTATTTAGGCTGAAACCTGCAATTTGGGAATATTGTAGCCTGGGAAGTGGAATAATGCTCTTTGCCTGGTAGCTCAACCAATATAAGTAAGTTTTTTACTTGTTTAATCTATAAGCAATCCCTTATGATTAAAAAAGTTTAAAGTAGTCGTGACGCTTAGCATTATCAATAACCTGACATTTTGATGTCGTTGCACTAATCCCCAAGGAATGAGAGCAGTAATGTTATATCGATTTATTGTCGTTCTAGTACTTATTCTTCCTCTAGCGAGTGCTGTTGCGAACGAGAAGCGTATTGCGATAATAGAAAAACAACTTGCTGTAATTAGTCAAGAAAGCACTGACAGAATGCTGCTTTTAATAGAACTGGCAACGATATACTTGTACAAAAAACCTGCCTTAGCTGAACAATACGCTCTCGAGGCACTTCCTATCACCGTTGATAAAGAGGATGATGTCAGTAGAGCTAGAGCCTCTCGCTTAATTGGCATGGCGAGTATGTATCAAGGTAAAAATGATGAAGCTTTTACCTATTTGACGCAAGCAATGAGTGTTGCCCGTATAACTAAAGACCCTCACCTCCTTTCTATCTGTAATCGCTCCTTGGGCGTTTTTTATGAGCTTACTGTCGATTACGACAAAGCCATGAAGTTTTATATAGATGCATTAAAGTTTGCAAAACAAAGCGACGACATCACTGATTTAGCCATGGTTTATGGAAACTTAGGGAATGTGCTTAATTCTCAAGGCGATTTTAGTGAAGCCATCAATTATTTTCAAAAAGCCAAAGACATTCATAAGCAAACAAACAATTTAGAAATGGAGCTAAACATTGCGACTGGTCTTGGCATTTCATACTTAAAATCAAAACAGTTAGATAAAGCGCAAGAAATATTTGAAAGTGTTCTCGCTAACAATGGCGTTATCGTTAACTTTACCTACAGCGAGGCCAGCGCCAACTTAGCCCATGTTTATCAAGAGAAAGGGCTGCATGAAAAAGCCATTAAAATGTACCAGCATGTTATTGAAGATTCAAAAGCGGGGTCTTACCCGCAAGCGCTGGCATCAGCATACCTTGGTTTGGCGGGGTTATACGAAACATTAGAGCGATTTGACGATGCGCTGCGCCTGTATCGTCAGGGTATTATAAAAGTCAAAAATAAAACATCGGTAGAAAGTGAAATTGCGCTTTATGAAAGTTTAGCTATGTTACAACTTCAGCTGGGCAACTATGAGGAGGCTGCGCGGATTCAAGCTGAATACATTGCTAGAAGAAATACTATCCAACCGGTTACCCAGTCTGGAATAATCAGAAAGCTCGAAGCGCAAATAAAAAGCGAAAGGGAATTAATTAAACTGCAAGAAAATCTGATTCAGCGAGAAAGAGAGGCACGCAACGCGTCTTTCTACCTTTTTTCCGCCATCGTTATCTCACTTATTTGCGCTGTATTGTTTCTTACACTAATGCTGAGAAGGCAAAAGTTGCTGAGACTTGAACAGGCTAATCAGCTTTTAGCCGATACATCTGAAACTGACTATTTAACCGGAATAGGAAACCGTCGCTATCTTGAACGTAAGTTTACTAGTATGCAGGGGGCTAATATTCAAAGCGCTTTCTTACTGATAGATATCGATTACTTCAAGGAAATCAACGATACCTACGGGCATGACGCTGGTGATAAAGTATTAATCGCTCTAACTAACGCATTGCAGTCTATGTGCGGTAAAGGCAAGGATAATGCTGACATTTTTGCCCGCATTGGTGGTGAAGAGTTCGTTATTATGACGTTTAATAAAGAGCCTGAAGCCGCCGTAGACTTTGCCGAGAGCCTGAGAGAGCGCGTTGAAGGAATGGCACTACCAAGTGACTGTCCAAAAGGCCTTAACCTTACTGTAAGTATTGGTGTCGCTACAGCAAGTATGGAGCACGCTAAGTATGATGATTTATACAAACATTCAGATTGGGCGCTATATCAAGCTAAAAACCGCGGTAGAAATCAAGTCGCGCTTTATTCCTAATAAAGAATAAAGGGGGTCAGAACCGAATTAAGCAAGCCTGCAAACCCTCCAGTTGCATTAAAATGTATTATTAAAAGGAGTTAGGTAACTCGCCATTCGTCACCTAACACCTGTCACAATAAAGCCGCTACGGGCTAGTCTTTTAAAAGTCGAACACTAATAAACGCGATGTATTACGACTTGATTTTCACTAACCAATTATGCGTATCTTCAGCTTTGCCCCACTGAATATCGTTCAGCGCTTGGCGTAGCTTCATTGTTATTGGGCCTGCCTCGCCGTTACCTACTTGATACTCTTTTTCATTATGAATGAGTGTTCCAACTGGCGTAAGTACGGCTGCGGTGCCAGATAAAGCTGCTTCAGTGCCAGGTTTGGCCGCTCTTTCCAGCAATTCAGCAACGGTAAGCTCTCTTTCGCTTACGGTCATGCCGTGATCCTTTGCAAGCTGCAGCACGGTTGCTCGGGTAACTCCGTGTAAAAATGTTGAATCTAATGCTTTTGTGATGATTTCGTTACCATCCACAAGAAGGAAGTTTGCTGCTCCAGTCTCTTGAACATCACCATTGGGGCAAAACAATATTTGGTCTGCCTGAACTTCTTCTCTGGCCTTTAGGATAGGTGGTAGTGCACTGGCGTAATTGCCACCGCTTTTTACCATACCCATGTGCGGCGCACAGCGCATACCTGTTTCATCTAGCAACAAGCGCAGCGGCTTTAAGCCACCAGCAAAATAATCACCCACGGGTGATAAAAGAACATATAGCATTGATGTGGCCGAAGGCGCTGCTGCTTTACCGATAGACGCTTCAGTACCCACATGCGTTGGGCGGATGTACATTGAACCAGGAGGCTCTGGTACTTCAGAGCTGTATTTTGCTACCACATCTAGGATCATCTTCTCAACTTGCGCTTTGTCTATTTCTGGCAAGTTAAGTAAACGACTGCTTTGCGCAAACCGTTCGATGTTTTTATCCATGCGAAAAATGTTAATACTGCCATCTTCGTGTTTAAACGCCTTAAGACCCTCGAAACACGTGCTCGAGTAATGAAGAACATGAGCGCCAGGATGCATTTGTATAGCGTCTGCACTGACAAACTCTGTCTCAGACCATGCGTCGTTTTCAAAGCGGGTAAGCGCCATTTCAGGCATGAATACGGTACCGAATACGGCCATTTGGGGTTCCTGTTTATGTGTTCTCAAAAATACTGCGATGAGTTTATCAAAAATTACCCTGTTTGCTAAAAGAATGTGCAAAAGGAAACACGGTTTAGGTGTCAAAATGTAAACTTTTGCCGTTTACAGTTAAAAAAGCCCCATCGTGACAGAGAACAGACGGGGCTTTTGGTTCAAATATTTCAATCGTAAATAGAACCAATCTTGTGAATTGGGATGTTATTCAAGGCTACAAAGTATTACCATGAATATCGAGTTCCACAAAATTAGCGTTTAACGCCTTTGAAAAAGCTTTCACCTTTTCCCGCTGCGTGGCTCCGTCGCCCGCGACAACGTAAATCATTTCAGGCTCTTGTATATAGGTGTCTATCACTCTATGCACTTCACTTAAATTTGCGTTTAGAGCGTATTCCTGCTGTTTTTTAACGTAATTAACTGGGCGCGCATATTCACTGATATCTTCAAGCATACGAAGTTTACTACCAAGGGTTTCAAATGCTCTCGCGTTACCTTTTATGACCATATTTTGCATAACGGAAAGGTCTTCCTCGTTAAACGTATCTTTGTAATCGCCCACTAGGCGTTTGAATTCCTCTAGCGATTCCTTAGTGACATTGCTTCTCACCTGAGAGCTGGCGATAAATGCAGAATTGTAAGGACCACCTCTTACATACGAGTATGCGCCGTAGGTGTATCCCTTCTCAATTCTCAAGGTTTGCGCCAATCGTCCGCTAATTCCGCCACCGAGTGATGTGTTCGCGTATTCAATGGGGTAGATATCGTCATTTTGTGCATTAGGCAGCAGTTTACCCATATAGATAACTGATTGCTTTGCATCTGGAATATCAATAAAGAATACTCGGCTATCTTCCGACGTAGTGGCAGGTTTAAGCTTAGGTAGTGAAGCTGTAGCGCCAGACCAATCCCTGAACGAGGAAAGCGCGGCAACTACTGATTCTTTATCTACCGCACCAACACTGTGGTATTGGCTGCCTCGTGGTTTGATATTTTTGGCGTAATAGTTTTCAACATCTTTCAATGTAATGTTGTCTACGCTGGTGAGCGTGCCACCTGTGGCGATGCCTAGCGGGTGATCGTCGCCGTAAAGTTTAGTAGAGAAAACATTAAACGCGGTGCGCGAGGGGTTGCTCAAGCTCTGCTTGATATTTGTTAGTTGAGCCTGTTTTATTCTATCAAAGTCAGCCTGTTTAAAGGCAGGCATGGTGAGCATTTCAGAGACCAACGCCATTGTCTCGCGGTAGTTTTTAGCAAGCACACTTCCTCGAAGCGTAATATCGTACTTCGATGCGTTTACGCTTAGGGACGCGCCAAGTAGACCAAGCGCTTGTTCAAACTCTGCCGCCGTTCTTTTTTCGGTACCCTCAAATAACATATCAGCAAGAAGCGCTGATGTGCCTTCTTTACCGCTAGCGTCTAACAGCTGGCCGCCTGGAAAGCGCATGCTGAAATTGACTAATGGCAGCTCTGTATCTTCAATTCCATAAGCATGAATACCCAGATCGGTAGTATGTTGCCACACATCAGGAACATTGATAGCAGGTAGCTCTGTGAGTGCGGGTTCACTGCGATCGTTTTTAGTTTCGGTACGCTTAAATACCACGCTATCCGATTCGTTAAACTCTTTTTCTGCACCCTCTATGATTTGCTCTTCAACCACATTGGCTTTAATTGCGTTATCCATAGCAAGCTCAGCTTCGCCCTTAGGAACGAAGTTAGTAATAACGGCAGGCTTGTTAAACACATACTGCTTAAATACACGCATGATGTCTTCGGTAGTGACGCTATTTATTTGCGCAATTTCAGTATTATAAAAATCAGGAGATTGTGCATACTCATTGTATATTCCAAGCTGTAGCGACTTATTAAGAATGCTTTCAAACTGCTCGTAAAACGCGGTTTCAGTTTTCGCGCGTATGCGAGTGAGTTGTGTATCGGTAACACCTTTGTTTTTAAAAGTTTCTAAACCTTGTTCAATGAGTGCGTGTACTTCATCTAACGGCTGGCCTGAATTTGCCCGTACTCGCAATGTAAATGTTCCAGCAACTTCTTGAGCAGAGTGGTAGGCAGAAACATTAGGAGCCACTTGTTTTTCAGTAACCAATAACTCGTATAGCGGTGTGTCTTTAGACCCTGCCAGTAATTCGCCAAGCATATCAAGGGCGTATGCGTCGGGATGATATTGCTCAACGGTAGGTAGCGTAATTCTAATTTCAGGAAGGCGCGCAAAATTATCTTCATGTACCAGAGTAATATCGCTGTCTAATGACACTGGCATAGGCTCTATTGGGTCAACCGACTTACCGGCATCAATTTCGCCAAACCAATAAGCCACTTTTTCTTTTGTTTCTTCAATGTCGATATCACCGGCAATGACTAAGGTTACATTCGACGGAGTGTAGAACTCGTTGTAAAACCCTTTTACATCATCTAGTGTCGCCGCTTGTAAGTCTTCTAAGTCGCCAATAACCGTCCAGCTGTAAGGGTGTCCTTCAGGGTAAAGTGCCTTGCGAATAACGTGATCGGTATGGCCATAAGGGCGGTTATCCACACGCTGGCGCTTTTCATTTTTTACTACCTGCTTTTCGCGCTCAAGGGTAGGCTCGGTAACCGTATTGATCATAAAGCCTAAACGGTCGGAGTCTATCCAAAGCAGTTTATCAAACGCATCTTTTGGTACTACTTCATAATAAATAGTGCCGTCACTCCAGGTTCCACCATTTCGACTACCACCTAATTCAGGGATCATTTTTCGATTGGCGCCTTTAGGCACATTTTCAGAATCGTTAAAGGCCATGTGCTCAAAGAAGTGGGCAAATCCTGTTCTACCGGGCTTTTCTCTGTTTGAGCCTACGTGCACCACAGTGGCAAGGGATACAATAGGGTCAGACTTATCTTCGTGCAAAATGACCGTTAAGCCGTTGTCTAATTGATATTTCTCGTAATCGATTTTAAGACCTGGTTCTTCGGCCTTCGTTTCTTTTTTTGCGATATCGTTAGAGGAAGGCGCAGTAGGGGCACATGCGGTTACCGCCGTTGCCAAAGCAAAAATACCTAAGAGGTAAGTACCTGCTTTCATGGAGTAAATCCTTTTTTTAAGTGGATGCTAATCGCTCTACAATAGTGATTATTGGTGATGGGTACAAGTTGCTGGTGGTTTTAGAAATAGGCGAAAGTACCTTTTTGTAAAGTACAACTGACTGCATAAGTACAACAGCCGGCACCGTGTACCGATTAACTCTTATGATTGCCTATCCACCTAAGTTATTCGCGTGCGGCTTTTCTTAGTGCTAGCGTAAGGTTATAAGCAAACGCTATTACTTAATATAATTACACGGAGAATGATTACTGTGACAACATCAAAACAACTACTAACAAAAATCACTTCACAAGGTCAGCTAGAAATTAACCTCGTTGACTCTGATATTCCCGAACCTAAAGCACATCAAGTTGTTGTTAAAATTGAAGCCACACCTATCAATCCCTCTGATATGTGGCCCATGTTTGGCCCTGCAAATTTGAATGAAGCCACCTTCGATGCCAATAAGGGACAGTTAACAGCCCCCGTGCACCCTGGTTTACTACCTCGTATAAAATCTCGCCTGGATATGTCACTGCCTATCGGTAATGAAGGGGCTGGCGTAGTAGTCGCTGCCGGTGAAAGCGAAGCGGCGCAGTCTATGTTAGGTAAAACAGTAGCAGTATTATCGGGTGCATGTTTTGCGCAGTATTGCTGTGTACCGGTTCAAGCGTGCATTGTTCATAAAGAAGAGACTACGCCACAGCAAGCCGCGTCTTCATTTGTAAACCCGCTAACGGCATTGGGTATGGTAGAAACCATGCGCATGGAAGGTCATAGTGCATTGGTTCATACAGCAGCGGCCTCTAACTTAGGTATTATGCTAAACAAAATTTGTATTGCCGAAGGCGTGCCCTTGGTCAATATAGTACGTAAGCAGTCTCAAGCTGATTTACTCACTGAGATTGGCGCAAAATACGTGTGCAACTCATCAAGCGATAGTTTCAAAAAAGATCTCTACAAAGCCATTGAAGAAACCGGTGCTACATTGGCGTTTGATGCCATTGGTGGGGGCGAGTTAGTAAGCGACATACTAACGGCAATGGAAGCGGTTGGAAGCAAAGACGCCGAAGGTTTCAATACCTACGGCTCAGACGCCAACAAACAAGTTTACATTTATGGCGGCCTAGACTTTTCACCTACTATATTAAACCGTGCCTACGGCATGACTTGGGGAATTGGCGGGTGGCTATTAATGCGCTTCTTAGGCAAGCTAGCCCCAGAAAAAGTGGGGGCGCTACATCATCGTGTAGCAAATGAAATTAACACCACGTTTAAGAGCGACTTCACCGATGTATTAAGCTTAGAAGAAGCATTGCAGCCTGAAAAAATTGCTCAATACAATGCGAAAAAAACCGGTGAGAAGTATTTAATTAATCCACAGAAATAGATTTTAATTTTATGAGTAAAAAAGCCACCTTTTGATGAAAGGTGGCTTCCTATAGTCGCTAAGGGCGTCTTATAGCCGGCTAAAGGCTTATGAACGCTTAAACTTAACGCAGCGACATACCAGCGCTAAGCTAAGCAGGAAAAAGCCTAAGCTTCCACCGCCAGACGAATCGTTGTTAGAACCCGGTACATTAGGTGAGCCCGCGTCTAGCAGCGTATTTTCAACCGGTACAATATCTGGATTGGTAACCGTTGCGCTATCTGTCACTACTACATCAGTAATAATCACCAAGTTGTCGCCCGTTATCTCAACCTCGTTACTTGCATCGGTGCTGGTGTAATCTCTCAGTGGAATAGACGAGGCCGCACCGCCTAAGTCAAAACGTGGTAGTGCTTCAATTGCATCAAACACTTCCATTCCATTTCCCAGTACTTGGCCAAACACGGTAAATCCACCATTTTGCACATCTAGGTTTGCGCTGTTGTCAGATAAGTTAATAAACCACTGTGATGTGGCGCTATCAGGAGAGCTGGCGAGTTTTGCCATTGCAATAGTACCGCGAACGTTAGATAACGTAGGCTCATTCACAACAGGAGTTCCCGTGGGAACATTATCAAGAGGGAACATACCGTTATAAACAAAACCGCCGCTTTGCGCTACAAAGCTTGGCTCTAAACGATGCACCACTGTGTTTGCATAAGCCCCCGAGTTTACGTAGTTCAAAAAATTCTCTACAGTTTCAGGCGTTTCTTCATCGAAAAGGTTTATTTGTACATCACCTAGTACGGTTCGTACTTCAACAACGGTGGCGTGCGCAGAGGCGGCTGCAAGCAGGCATAAAGCGCCCATAGCTCGCAAAGAGGTAGATTTAGCTAGTGTTAACATTACTGATTACGCTTGTGAAAAATAAAGTGGTCAGTCTAAGTGAAAAACGCAATCTTTATCAAATAAACATGCTGTCTTATGATATTCGGAGTAGTAGGCATTCATTTTACCGTGCGAATATCAACGTTAATGCCGTAAGTTGTTCGCTATTAAAGGGGGCTTCATGTAGAATGCGCCGCGGAGTTGGCCAGGCAATCGCCGCTTTCGTAAGAAAGGGGAGGAAAGTCCGGGCTCCATAGGGCAGGGTGCCAGATAACGTCTGGGCGGCGAGAGCCGACGACAAGTGCAGCAGAGAGAAGACCGCCTAAGCATGTTTACATGCCGGTAAGGCTGAAAGGGTGCGGTAAGAGCGCACCGCGCCTCTGGTAACAGAGTGTGGCGAGGTAAACTCCACCCGGAGCAAGACCAAATAGGATCCCTCAACGTGCGGCCCGCATGGGGATCGGGTAGGTTGCTTGAATCAGTGAGTGATTGCTGATCTAGAGGAATGGTTGCCCACGACAGAACCCGGCTTATCGGCCAACTCCACCTTTATTCGTAAGTTTTAATGTATCAGCTAGTTGGTAGTTACCCCCGCGATAAATACACTCTTTCGATGAGAGTTGTCGCAACTTTCGGTACTTAATCATATTCCCTCTTTATTGAAAGACCCTTTCCCCTTTGTCTGGACTTTCTCAAGTTAATGAGACAATTCATTCAAGAGTTGAATGTGATTCGTGAACGACGCGCGAAATTGCATCTCTTAATGCATCAATAGTAAATGGTTTGCTTATTATTCTTGCGCACTGCCAAAGTTTGCAGTTTTTCTCTGTGGCTAACTGCGTAAAACCCGTTGCGATAACACAAGGGATAACTATACCCTTCTCTCTCAATGTTGAAATAACCTTATCGCCACTCATTTCAGGTAGCGCGTAATCACTGATGAGCAAATCGTATTCTGTCTCATGTTTAGCTAAAAATTCTATACATTCGTTAACATGCTGAAAAGTAACAACGCTGCAACCCAACTTACTAAGAAGGGCGTCGCCCAATTGACAAATAGCAAGCTCATCATCCAACAAAACAATACCAAGACCTTGTAGGTTACTGGCCTTTTCCCACGTCTTTGACTGCTCTTGAGAATGTCCTGCAATTATAGGTAGATAAATAGTGAATTCTGTCCCAATTCCAACTTCACTTGCTACTTCAATGTGGCCTTTGTGTTGCTTAACAGCGCTGTCTACTATAGCTAATCCTAACCCTGTCCCCCGCTCAGTTCCATAAAGCTTAGTTGTGAAAAAAGGTTCAAAAATACGACTAATCGCTTGGCTATCAATTCCTTTACCCGTATCTTTTATCTTTATGCAAATATAATTTTCCTCACATTCATCCTCTAAAGCTTTTAGCTGTTTCAGGCATGAGCTTATCTCAACAGTAAGTTCTCCCCCCTGTGGCATGGCGTGAACCGCATTGTTACAAAGGTTCAACAATAGTCGATGAATTTGTGCGGGTTCGGCACCTAAAGTCGGAAGTTCGTCTTCAATCATCGTTTGAACCACAATACTTTCAGGGCAATGACTTTGCACCGTTGAAATCACCTCTTCGGCAAGTTTCTCAATATTAACTGGCTTTATATTTTTGATGGATTTTCTGGTCATCAACAAAATTTGCTGTGATAAATCTTTTGCACGTTCCGCTGAAACCTCTATATGCTCAAGATAGCCTGTTGCTGCGTGTTTTTCTGGTAGCAGGGTTTTTATTAATTGAGTATAGCCAAGTACAGGGGTAAGAAGGTTGTTAAAGTCGTGCGCGATACCGCTGGCTAAAGTTCCAAGAGCCTGCAACTTCTCCTGTTGCATATTGTTCTCTTCCATTTGCTTTCGTTCGGTAATATCGATATGAGAGCCCACTAGCCGGATAGGCTTGCCGTATTTATTAGTGATCATCGATGCATGGGCTAAAATCCAGCGATAGTCTCCATTCCTGTGCTGCATTCTAAATTCTATATCGTGATAGTCTTTGCCAGAGCAAAGCGTTTCATTGACTTTGACGAGCACATCTTTTATGTCTTCTGGGTGCACTCGGCTTTCCCATTCGCCAAAGTGATTTGCTAATTCATGTGGCGCATATCCCAATTGTTTCTTCCACTCTGGAGAAAAATAGGTCGTATTAGATAGCAAGTCCCAATCCCATAAGCCAACGTTGCCAGCGGATATCGCTTCTTCAAGTTGGAGTACGGTGTCCCTTAATCTAGTCTCTGTTTTGACTGTTGCCGTGATATCAACACATGAGCTAATAAAGTAGTGATCACCTGGAAAATTAGTCACTTTCATGTGCTGGCCTGTTTTGGCAAGATAATATTCCCATGAATGTGGTTCATGGGTAGCAAACATGTTGTTGACAGAGGCTTTGAAATATTCCGATGTACCCGAGTCAAAAATATCTGACGTATGTTTACCTAAAACCTTTTCTAGACTTTTTCCAGCAGTCCTTAATGCTTTTTTATTTGCGTCAGCGAGATACCAGTTTAATATTTTACCGCTATCGTCATATCGTAACTTCCATACATATACCTCATGCTGGACATTATCAAACAAAAGGCGATAGTGGTTTTCGTCAGATTTTTGTTTGTGGATGTCGCTTAATTTTTGCTCTAGTACTTTTATCCGTTCTTCTAAACTCGATATTTCATGATTTTGCGTCATCATTTATCCGCTTTTTTGAGGTGCTGTATTACTTTCTGGCCCCGCAGGCTGTGTATAAAGCAGGAAGAAACTGCTCGAAATTTATTGGTTTTGTAGTCAGAAATTGTTCTTCAACCTCGGCTTCTTCTATTTCAATATAGCCCGAAGCGATGAAGCATGCTATCGACGGAAACTTTGCTCTTATTAACTTGTAAATATCGTAACCGTTAATCTTACCAGGCATCTTATAATCAGTTACTACGGCGTCAATTGACGAACTGTTTTCGCAAATATAGGCCATGGCCTCAGATGCACAAGTAAAGCTAAACACAGTCAGTCCATGTGCCTCTAGAATGCTCTTCATAACATCTAAAATCATTACCTCGTCGTCGACGACAACTACTGTTAACACCTCCTTATTGTTAGTCATTTAATCTATTCTCGGGAATCCAAATACAAACAGTAGTGCCCTTATCGAGATAACTATTTATTGCTAAGCCAGATTTACTGAGAAGGCAAAAGTCATCTAGCAATGTAAAATCGGGCGTGTCGACCGCTCTTATTTGGTGAAACTCTCTTGGAGCAAAATAGTCTGGAATTTTTGAAGCTTCTATACCAACACCGGAATCTTTCACGCTGATAAACGCATATCTTTCGTGATTTGCTGGGCGATGTAGTACAACACCGTTTCTAGGAGTAAATGCATCGATAGGATATGTTTCAATAGTAATGTTACCCGTTTTTTTAATGGCATCGTTTGCACGATAAAGTAAGCTAAGAATAACCTCTAGGAATAAGGCTTTATTAATCGCTATTGCATTATTATATTGCAGGTATGTTTCATACGATACTGATGCGGTAAAGCGATGGTTGATTAAGGCAATGGCATCATTGATAGTTTGATTGATGTTTATCGGTCTTTTATCTTGTTGCTCGCTTTTTACTTTGCGTAATAAATCTTGCGTTACGCAAGAGGCCCTATCTGTGGCAACTTCGATATTTTTAATATATTTAGTGTTTTTTTCATCCTTTTTTTGCATCGACAGTAATTGTACGTTTCCCGATATAATGGCCATAATATTATTGATATCGTGACAAACTTTGCCAGCTAATTGAGCTACAGCATGCATACGTGAGCGTCTCGACAATACTTCATGCTGTTTTTTCTGTTGAGTAATGTCATGCTGAATTCCGATGAAATGGGTGATTTTATCTTGTTCAAACACCGGGGATATAAGTAAGTGGCACCAATATTCCACGCCTTTTTTTGAATAATTCAGTATTTCAACATCGACATCGACGCCTTTATTGAGTGAGTCGTTGATGTGTTTAGTCACTTTTTTGTCGGTGTTCTTGCCTTGCAAAAATGCACCTAGAGAGCGATTTTTGATTTCATCAAGGCAATATCCTGTTATTTTTTCAAATGCGTGATTTGCCCATAGAAGTTTTCTTTTGCTATCACAGATGGTAATTCCAGTAATAGATATACTAGCGACTTTCGATAATAATTCTAACTTGGTTGATAGCGATGCGTAGCGATCACCAACGTCGTTTTCTTTAAAATCTTCAAGCGCGTTAATTCTGTGTGGCTCCTCGGGTAATGCGTAAACGATAACCTCATCGTGTTCGTCGCAATGAAGGCTTTCTAATTGGCAGTGATATCTCACAGAGCCGACATTGCCTTTTAAAAAGCTAACAGCTGTTGTGCAGCGTCGCTTGGTTTCGACGCATTCGTCGAGTAATGATGTAAAATGGGCTCGTTCCGCTTCCACTATGAGAGACTGAATGGTGTGTTTATTGAGTTCTGAAGTATTCCAATCCACAGCACGCAACGCTGATTCATTCAGTTTTTTTACCACCCCGAACCTATCTATAGCAATGATTAGCGTGGTAGGAAATAAAACACAATTTGTTTCTGGTTTTGGTTCTTCGCCGTTTGCTGAGTTGTCGTTCTTATACATAGACACAGTTTTCTCCAGGCGTTTCTTCATCTAACGGTATTCGATGAATTGCTACATGTGATGTAGCTTTGAAGCAAGTTCATCTAATATTACAGGTTTAGAAAAAAAGTAACCCTGCATAAATTTACAATTAAGCTGCTTTAAAATGTTTACCTGTTCCTGAGTTTCTACACCTTCTGCCACGACCACCATGTTTAAATCATGTCCTAGTGAGACAATATTTTTCACAATAGCCAAAGAACCAGCCCTTTCTGTCATTTTTGAAACAAATTCACAGTCAATTTTTACTTCATCGAAAGGCAGCTGATCAAGTTCATGTATGGTAGAAAAACCTGTGCCAAAATCATCCATTGAGATATGAACGCCGCTCATTCGAATTTTAGTCAACAAAGTTCTTAATTCTTTTGTTAATCCAAGGGCAGATAATTCTGTGATTTCGAGGCAAATTTGTTCTGGCTGAATATGCTGAGAAGACAAATAACGGGTCAAGTCAGTAAGTAATGACCGGTGCAATGACTTGGGATCTATATTAAATGAAATGCGTTTATCTCTAGGGTAGCCGATACTGTTAAGATCCGTTAGCGTGTTTCTTATAAACACTGTAGTAAACTCATCAATAAGGTCAGTTTCTACTAATCGCGTTATAAAAGCGTCAGGAGTGTACTGACCTAGTAGTGGGTGGTCTAGTCGCGCTAAGCATTCTATTCCCATAAGACTGTTATCGGAAATATCTATCTGAGGTTGAAAAACGGGGTAGAACCATCCTTGTTGCAAAGCGATTTTTAAATCTCCTTTTGTCAATCTTGTCTTATTTATATCTTGAGGTGAACTGCTTACAGCTGACGGTGCCAGCGAGGCTTTAGAGATACATGTCGTAAATTGTTCAAACGTGAATGGTTTTGGTAAGCAGCCGCCAAAACATAATCCAAGCTCGTTCATGACATCTATGGCGCTTGTTATTATATCGTCTGACATGCCAGAGCACAGAATAATAGGCGCTTCAATACTCATTATCTTAAGCTCATCTAAGATGTCTAATCCGTCGAGTTCAGGCATATTTAAATCTAAGATAATATGCGACGCTTTTCTGAGTTCTTTAGAAGATAACGTGGAATACGTTTCAGTATAGTGGCTATTAAATCCAGCAATACGCGCAAATTCTGAAAGGTTTTCGCCAATGTCTTGTACATCTTCAATTATCAGAATATTGGTCATTTATTTCCCTTTTATATTCATCACGACGGGCCGCGACAAATTTTCGTGTTTGTTATTAAAACAGCTCAATATCATCACTGGTTACGCTATCTACTATACTTTCGCTTTTACTCGTTTCATTGCTATTTTTTGATGGTTGCAGTAGCACCATGTCATCAACGCAATCCACAATGAGTTTTTTTAGGTGTTTGAGATTAGTACTTTCTCCGCGACTTCTAATTTCTGTTTCTATGAGTTGCACAAAAAACTGTTCTTGCTCTTCTGTCATGTCTAGTTCGTGGAAACTCAGTCCAATTTTTAGCTCTACTTGTTCTATCAGGTCTCGTCGCTCGCGCTCAACTGATTGAATACCTTCAGTTACGAGACCAAGGACAGACTTCAGCCGCGAGCGTGTAGAAATTAATGACTGTTGTTGAACGAGTGATAAAAAACGAGAATTGACTGCTAAGATTAGTTTTGCTGCCACATCTAGTATTGCATCAAATGATCTTGTCCCTTCGTAAGGCATATTTTTGTATAAAATAGAAACGTGCGTATCATTGAAAATACTGCGACGTCCAAAGTGATAAATTCGTCCGTGATTTTTCAATACATCAAAAATTTGAAGCTCAATGGGTGAACATGTATTGGTGTCTACATCATAACTGTATACCGTTTGTTCTGAACGCAGCTGAATTGCAATTTTTAAGTCCTGATTTTGCATGCTTTTAGCTACACAATGCATAATATCTTCAGGCGTTTCACAGTCATTCAACTTTGCGACAAGTTCAAGCGCTCTGCCATAAGAAGCTGCTTGTTTCATAGCAGTTTGTGCAAGACTTTCTATTTCTTTATCTTTTTTACGTAGCTCCCTGATGGCATTGATGTCGTGAGCAAAGCGAATAATCCGCTCATGAAACGTCACTAAATTAAATGGTTTACCAATGTAATCGCTAATGCCGAGTTCATACGCATTTTTTACTAACGCATCAGAGGTGTCTCCGCTAACAACCACAATAGAGGGACGCTGTTCTAGAGGTAAGCTAGCCACATGCTGACAAATATCGATACCTGATTTTCCAGGTAGATGCATGTCCAGAATAATAATATCCAACGAAGACTGTAGGTGCGAAATGACTTCGTCTCCCGTTTCAGCAAAGAAAAGGTTGAAGTCTTGATTAAATAAATCGTCAAGAAGATTCCTGATCTCACTTTCGTCGTCAGCAATGAGGACATTATGTTTCACAATGATTTTCCAATCTGTGGGTTGTGCATAATATTGAAATATAGTGGAGCGGAATTTATCTCGTATGAATTTCTTCATAATCTTGACATATGTCAATTTTCAGAAATTTACGTCCGCTCTCTTAATATGAGGGCACTATACTTCTGTCTAAGTCGAGATATCACTAGATAAAAGTGATGTTGGAATTTGCATGATTGTTAGGGAGAAGTATGTGAGTAAAAGAATCTTAATCGTGGATGATTCACCATCAATAAGACAAATGGTAGAAGTTACCCTTAAAAGTGAGGGATACAACGTTACCTCAGCCGTTGATGGACAAAATGCATTTGAAATATGCCAAAGCAATCGTTTCGACTTTGTACTCACTGATGTAAATATGCCAAATATGGACGGTATCACTTTAGTTAAGTCGCTTAGAGGTTTGACGGCTTTTGCCAAAGTTCCAATCGTCGTTTTAACAACAGAAGCTGGCAGTGATATTAAATCCAAAGGAAAAGCCGCGGGGGCTACTGGCTGGATGGTAAAACCTTTCGACCCGACAAAACTTTTGCAACTCGTCGCTAAGGTCTTGGGGTAAACCATGTCAATCGATGTAGAACAATTTCATCAGGTCTTTTTCGACGAGAGTGAAGAACACCTACAAACAATGGAGGCGTTACTTTTAGAAATAGATCCATTCGCGCCAGACCCTGAGTCATTAAACAGTATTTTTCGCGCTGCTCATTCTATTAAAGGAGGTAGTGGGATCTTTGGATTTAGTGGTCTTGGTGGTTTGACACATGTAATGGAAAACCTTTTAGATAAAGCTCGCCATGGCGAACAAGAACTTACTAAAGAAATTATTAATCAGCTACTTAAAACAACCGACCTACTCAAGAGTATTTTGCAAGACTATCGTACTGGAACCTCATTAAATCATAGCGAAATTGATGAGGGTATTTGTGCATTAGAGAAAACGATAAATGGCGAAAGTTGTGAAAAAAAGCGCATGGATGTGGCAGAAGACGACAACGATGGGTTTGGTTTTTTCGAGTTAGACGATGGTGACGATACCAATCAAGAAAATGACTCAACGGGATTTGGCCTATTTGACGATTCTGACTGTTCAGACGCACCATACCTAGATGACAGCGACGAAGCAAAAGAATCTCAAGAAGCGTTTGGCTTCTTTGATGACGAAGAATCTACAGCGGGTCAGGGGGCTTTTGCAAACGTAGACTGCCAAAAAGAACCATTAATTGAAAGCAGCGCCAATTCTCCCCGTAAGATAGGAGAGGCGGGAAAGAACCCACTTCCGCCTTCCTCATCTTCAAAAAAAGTAACTTCTATTGAATCGAAATCTATTCGCGTGGACACCAGTAAGGTTGACCTTTTAGTCAATTTAATCGGTGAGCTGGTTATTACGCAATCAATGCTAACCGTCCAAGGTACAAGTGAAGCGCCCGATGCAAAAGAAAAGCTGCAGCTAGGACTCGTTGAGCTCGAGAGGAATACTCGAGAACTACAGGAAGCGGTGATGTCGATGCGCATGCTGCCCATCTCTTTCGTTTTCAATCGGTTTCCTCGACTCGTGCGTGATCTTGCCGAAAAGCTAGAAAAAGACGTTGAGCTACAGATTGAGGGAGGCGCCACAGAAATTGACAAAGGTTTGATAGAAAAGCTCGTTGACCCCCTAACTCACCTGGTTAGAAACAGCATCGATCACGGAATTGAAAGACCTCAAGTCCGTTTAGAACGTGGCAAAGCTAAATCAGGTGTCATTACTCTGTCGGCAGCGCAACGGGGCGGTAATATCGTCATTAGTATTCGCGACGATGGTGCAGGCCTCGACAAAGAACGCATTTTAGAAAAAGCACGGCAAAACGCATTATCGTTCAACCCTAATGGCACTGATGAAGACGTATGGAATCTTATTTTTGCTCCAGGATTTTCCACTGCAGATAGCGTGACTGACATATCAGGTCGAGGTGTGGGAATGGATGTTGTAAAACGCAATATAGAAAGTATTGGCGGGCGAATAAATATTTCATCTGTGCAAGGTGAGGGCTCTTCGTTTTCTATCAGCGTTCCACTTACGCTGGCTATCGTTGATGGAATGTGTGTTGCAAGTGGCGATCAAGTGTTTGTGGTGCCTTTAGTGACTATTGTTGAATCTATTCAGCCGCTTCCACAACAACTTCGCTCTATGGGGAATGAGAAGTTACTTTGGGTTCGAGACAGGTACTGGCCCATACTCAATTTAGCGAAAAGAATGGATATTGACCATGCAGTAGAGCAGCCTACTGACGCCATCATCATACTTATTGAAAGCAGTAAAAAGCGCTTTGGTCTTATGATAGATAAGCTTTTAGGGCAACAACAGGTCGTTATAAAAAGTTTAGAACAACATTATCGACGAGTTCCCGGCGCCGCTGGAGCAACAATTATGGGCGACGGTCATGTTGCGATTATTTTAGATGTGGAATCTTTATCTGAAGACATTAATACGGAAGCAGCGGAGAGGCAAACGAATGAACGAAACGTTGACCAAAAACGAGCGATCTGAGCATCTCGTTCTTCAAAAGCGAGAATTTCTCAGCTTTGTATTGGGTGATGAGCAGTATGCGCTAGACATCATGTCCGTAAAGGAAATAAGAGGATATGAGCCCGTTACAAAAATAGCCAATGCCCCTTCTTTCATAAAGGGGGTACTGAATCTAAGAGGCGATATTGTCCCCATCGTCGATCTTCGTATTAAGTTTGATGTCGGTGAAGCAAAGTATGATGAATTCACCATTGTAATCATGCTTAACGTTTTTGATCGCATTGTAGGAATTGTCGTTGATGCAGTTTCTGACGTCATCACGTTGTCTGAAGATGATATTAAGCCTCCACCTGAGTTTGGTGTGGCCTTTGATACTAAGTTTTTACATGGTTTGGCAGAGGTCAACGAAGCGATGGTTATTATCGTGAATATTGAAAGTTTGATTAGCAGTGAGTCACTGGCTTTGTTTGACTCTAGCAACCAAGATGGTCAGGAGTAAATTATGAATGTCTTAAACCTATTTAAATCTTCTACACGACTGGCTAACGCAGAGAGACAAATTCAGGCGTTAGAGCAAAGTTCAACTAGCTTTATGATTGCAGATGCGAACCGAGTCATTATTTATGCGAACAAATCGGTACTCACTCTGCTTAAAAGTTGCGAGGCCGAATTAAAGAAGGTACTCCCCCAATTTTCAGCTGATAATCTCATTGGTCAAAATATAGATATCTTTCACAAAAACCCCGCTCATCAGCGAAACATGCTAGCGAACCTGAGAGAGACTATGAGTTCATCAATCAGTGTGGGTTCATTAGATTTTAGTCTCACACTAATGCCGCTTGTTGATGACTCAGGAAAGAGTTTGGGAACCGCAGTAGAATGGTTAGATATAAGCGAACTTATTCTTAAAACGGGTATGTTAAATGCGCTTGATCGCTCTCAAGCGGTTATTGAGTTCACCCCAGATGGCTACATCACAAAAGCAAATAAAAATTTTTTAGATGCTGTGGGCTACAGCCCTGATGAAATTGTAGGAAAGCATCATCGAATTTTTGTCGATCCAACTACTCACAATTCACCAGAGTATATGGAGTTATGGAAGAGTCTGGGCGAAGGACAATTTCAAACCGGAGAGTTCAAACGTATCACCAAAGCTGGAAAAGAAATTTGGATTCAAGCGTCGTACAACCCTATTTTAAACGATGCTGGGAAGGTCACCGGTGTAGTTAAGTACGCAACAGACATAACCGAACAAAAAATAAAAAATGCAGATTATGCGGGTCAAATAGAAGCAATAGGAAAATCACAGGCTGTCATCGAGTTCACCATGGATGGCATCATATTAAATGCTAACGACAACTTCCTAACAACTATGGGTTACACATTGCAAGAAGTGCAGGGTAAACATCACAGTATGTTTGTCGATTCTGAATACAGAAGGAGTCATGAATATAGTGAATTTTGGAGTCAGCTCAATGCGGGTATCTATTCAAATAATGAATTTAAGCGCATTGGTAAGGGAGGCAAAGAGGTATGGATTCAAGCTACCTACAACCCAATTTTAGATGTCAATGGAAAGCCGTTTAAAGTCGTTAAATACGCTACTGATATTACGGGGAGAAAAGTGGCGATTAATGAAATTAAGCGTGTGTTAAAAGGTCTTTCAGGTGGCGATCTTACTACAAAAGTTGATGCAGAGTTTGAAGGAGAGTTTATTGAAATTAGTGATGCAATGACATCGTTTATAGACAACTTAGTAGAGATGATTTCAGAGATACGTACGGCGTCAGACTTAATAAATACAGCCGCCACCGAGATCGCACAAGGCAACAGTGATTTATCGAGTCGTACTGAAGAGCAGGCTTCGAGCTTAGAGCAGACAGCGTCGAGTATGGAAGAGCTTACTGGGACAGTAAAACTTAACTCTGAAAATGCTAACCAAGCAAATGGGTTGGCTTCTCAGGCCTCTTCCATTGCTATTGATGGTGGTAACTTAATTAATAAAGTTGTCGACACCATGGGGTCGATTAACGAATCGGCGCAGCAAATTTCAGACATTATCGGTGTGATTGATGGTATTGCGTTCCAAACAAATATACTTGCACTTAACGCGGCCGTAGAAGCAGCACGAGCAGGAGAGCAGGGACGAGGGTTTGCCGTTGTTGCCTCGGAAGTAAGGTCATTAGCACAGCGCTCTGCCGATGCAGCGAAAGATATAAAGTCTCTGATATCCGACTCAGTGAACAAAATCGAAAATGGTAATTCGCTGGTAAGTCAGTCGGGCAAAACAATGGAAGAGATAGTTGTGTCGATTAAAAGGGTTAACGACATAATGGCAGAAATTGCCGCAGCATCATCAGAGCAAGCTTCTGGTATTGAGGAAGTCAGCAAAGCGGTATCTCAAATGGATGAAGTCACTCAGCAAAATGCTGCGTTGGTGGAGGAGGCATCTGCTGCTGCTGAGAGCTTGCAAGCTCAGTCACAAAGCCTCAACCGTCAAATTTCGGTATTTAAGTTAGCTAATACTGCTGACTCTATCAACTCAGGGCACTCTTCTTCACCTGTTGTGAAGAACAACAGTCGAGTTCAATCAAAGCCCGATTCAAATAGAAATATAAAGCCGGCATCACCTGAAGAAGACGAGTGGGAATCTTTTTAACGAGGTAAATGCGTTATGTCGTTAACTCACAGAGAGTTTGCCTTTGATACGAGTGATTTTGAACGAATAAAATTAACCTTGTATAAGGTGGCCGGTATCAAGTTAGCGAATAGCAAGGATTCAATGGTATACAGTCGACTTGCACGCAGGCTCCGCGCTTTAGGGTTGAACAATTTCTCTGACTACATATACCACCTAGAGCGTAATAGTAACGAATTGGAGCATTTTATAAATGGGATGACGACCAATTTGACGTCCTTTTTTAGAGAAGCTCATCACTTTGAAATGTTAAAGCAACAGCTGATGCAAACGAATGGAACATCTCGTATTTGGTGCGCAGCTAGTAGCACAGGTGAAGAAGTTTACTCCATAGCTATGTCTGCTGCAGAGGCATTCAAAAGCCTCGCGCCACCTGTAGAAATCATTGCTACAGACATTGACAGTTCGGTTTTGCACATAGCAAAAGAAGGTATCTACGCTAAAAATGCAGTGTCTGCATTAGAGCCAATAAAATTAAAGCAATTTTTTCATAAGGGTCGAGGCTTTAACGAAGGCAAAGTAAGGGTTGTGCCTGAATTACAAAAATTGGTGAGGTTTGAAAAGCTTAATTTAACCGATAATAACTGGGGCAGGGTAAAGGGACCTTTTGACGTGATTTTTTGCCGTAACGTGATGATTTATTTTGATAAAAAAACGCAGTCGAGAGTGTTAAAACGATTGGTCACTTTTCTTAAATCAGACGGATTATATTTTGCAGGTCACTCCGAGAATTTTATGGGCGCAAGCCACATGCTAAGACCTATAGGAAAAACCGCCTATAAAAAAGTATGTGACAGCGGGAATGCCAAAAAATGATTGACGAACTTGGTAATACGCTCTACGCAGATCGTTACTACGATACTCACTTTGCTAATTATGCAGTAAAAATTCTTCCTGGAGAGTTTTATGCTACCAACGATGACACGATGATAGTTACAGTATTGGGTTCCTGTGTTGCGGTTTGCTTATACGATGCAATAAAAAAAGTCAGGGGGATGAATCACTTTTTATTACCCAATGATGAAACAACGAGGCTGTCGTTAATACCCGATTCAGCTCGATATGGATGCTTTGCGATGGAGTTACTCATCAATCAAATGCTCAAATTAGGTGCCGAAAAACGAAATTTAACTGCCAAAGTTTTTGGAGGCGGTAACGTGATGAAAGGTTTTATTCAAAACAACGTAGGCGAGCGCAATGTCGAATTTACGTTTGATTACTTAAAACAAGAGCAAATCCCTGTGCTGGCCAGTGACGTTTTAAACTTTTACCCTCGTAAGGTCTATTTTTCCGCAGATAATGGAGTGGTAAATGTCAAAAAAATACGCTCACTAAATAATACGACTATTTTAGACCGGGAGAGTGAGTATAGATTGCGTTTGCGACAGTCTAATATGGCCAACGACATTGATTTGTTTAAAAGTAGCTCATGATAAAAGTACTTATTGTCGATGATTCAGCGCTTATTCGCAGTCTACTAAAGACCCTTTTATCTAGTGAAAGCGATATCCATGTCGTTGGCACGGCGCCAGATGCCTATGTCGCAAGAGATATGGTTAACAAATTTGCTCCCGATGTGATTACCCTTGATATTGAAATGCCAAAAGTGGATGGTATTACCTTTTTATCAAAACTAATGAAAGCTAGGCCTACACCAGTGCTGATGATTTCAACATTAACTGAAAAAGGGGCTGATGCTACGTTGAAGAGCTTAGAATTAGGTGCTATTGACTATATTGCCAAGCCAAAAATAGGTGTTAAGGAGGGCATGGAAGCATATAGAGAATTAATTGTTGAGAAAGTCAGGTTGGCAGCGTCTACAAAAGTGGCAAAGCGCCATGGAGCTAATAAAAAAATCAAACAGCAGTCGATAATTAGCGGAACAGAGAAAATAATCGCCATAGGCGCCTCTACAGGCGGTACAGAAACAATAAAAACATTTCTTTTAAGTCTGCCCGCTAATGCACCGGCGGTTGTTATTACTCAGCATATGCCTCCGGGTTTTACCACTACATTTGCCAACAGACTGAATACCCTGTGTCATGTTAAGGTTGCCGAGGCTCAAGGAGGCGAGCGGCTTTTACCTGGTTCTGTATATATAGCGCCTGGAGACATCCATATGGGTATAGAGAAAAGCGGTGCTGATTATAGAACCACATTAATTAACTCAAATCGGGTCAGTGGTCACAAACCTTCTGTTGATGTACTTTTTGATTCTGTAAGCAAAGCCGCTGGCAAAAATGCTGTAGGTATAATTATGACTGGAATGGGAAAGGATGGAGCCGCAGGTCTGCTTGCAATGAGAAACAGTGGAGCATTTACTATTGCCCAAAACGAACAATCTTGTGTGGTATTCGGTATGCCAGGAGAGGCAATTAAGCTAGACGCTGTTGATGTGGTATGTGATATCAACGACATACCGCAGGTGGTGAGCGATTACCTTAAAAAGTCAGGCAGCGGCTCTAGATTGTAAGTTTTTTCATTGAAACAGCAGATTTTGCTTCACTATCATTATTTTTTTAACAAGTTCTGCTACGTTCTTTGCTGCCATTTTTTCAAAAATTCTAGAGCGATGCACTTCAACAGTTCGTAAGCTGATATCGAGTCTTTTAGCAATTGACTTATTTGGGTACCCGTCTATTAGTAACTCAAGTACGGTATTTTCGCGATTCGACAAGGTGTTTATTGCTCTTTCTATTTCCCTCATGTATTTGCGCTCGCTTAGCAAACTAGCATTTTGTTTCAGTGCTGATTGTACCGTATCAATCAACTTTTGATGCCTGAACGGTTTTTCTACAAAATTAAATGCGCCGCTTCGGATAGTCTCAACAGCCATTTCGACATCTGCAAAACCCGTCATGAAAATAATGGGTAATGCAGAGTTCAAAGCATTCAATTGGCGTTGGCACTCAAGGCCGCCAATGCCAGGCATGCGAATATCGCACAATAAGCAACCAGACATCGATGCGAATGCATCTGCGGGAAATGCATCGATAAACTGCTCAGCATTTTTATAGCATGAGTATTGGATGTTTACAGTATCAAACGCAAGACAGATTGTTTCTACCAGTAAATCATCGTCATCAATGATATGAACAACATTTTGTTCTTGGGTCAAAGTTTAGTCCTAGGTTACTTATCTTCAATTTTACTACCCGCGTTGGGGTAAATGTGGTTTCTACTTACTCTTAGTGATAATACACACAATAACTTTATGCAAAGATTTACACTACTTTTGTATAAGGTTTTCATCATAAGCCAGATACTAGGTTATAGAGGTAATGAATATGGACCGCGATAACATTGTAGATGTGTGCAAATATTGTCCATTTTTTAAAGAGTGTCATTTTAATAATGGTGTATTGAAGTTGTTAAAAAAGCGTGTGCTATCTCTTGAGAAGGGTGATGTGCTTTTTGACCAAGATGAAACATACAGCGGCTTTTATGTGCTTTGCAGCGGCAGCGCGAAAGGGCTTTTAAGCAGACAGCCTAGAGCGGGACAAATAATAGAGTTCTACCATCCCAGTGATGTGATCGGTCTATCCGGTCTTAGTAATACTAACTACCAAGAAAGCGTGAAAATAATGTCCTACACCAAAGTTCTGAAAATAGAACGAGAGGATTTTGACAAAGCGTTACTAACTTCCCCCGCACTGGCGAATCAAATGCTAAGTCTGATGAGTGAAAGAATAGTTAAACGCCAAACACATTACTCATTGCTCAACACTATGGAAGCAGAAGACCGGCTTATTTACTTTTTGCGTGAGCAGTATGCTGGCGTAGATTCGAGTGCTAATGCTATCGAATTGCATATGACTCGTCATGATATTGCAAATTATCTGGGCATAGCAGTGGAAACGCTTAGTAGAGTAATGAAAAGGTTGAATAGTAAAGGGATAATAGAGGCAAATCATAGAACTATCGCGTTTAATCAGCCCCTAGCTTCATAGCGGATACATTCAGTCATAGAAAGTTTTCTTTAAGCAAAAAGAGGATAAAAGCAATGTTTCTTGTCAGATTAATCTATGCCAGTAAAGTTAGTGATATGTTTTTGCCTGGTGATATAGACAATATTTTAGCCACAGCAAGACACAAAAATAAGAAAAGTGGCATTACAGGGATGTTATGTTTTAACTCTGAATATTTTTTGCAATGTATCGAGGGCACCAGAAGCGCTGTGAATAAAATATTTTCTGAAATACAAAAAGATACGCGCCACGACGCAATAATGCTTATCTCCTATTCCGAGATTTTTAGCCGTCAATTCGGGGCGTGGGACATGGGCTTTATTTCGGAACAGAAGCTGAAAAAAGAAACTATTATTAAGTATTCTGGTAATGATATTTTTGACCCATATTCAATTCAGGGAGAAAGTGCATTGAGCATGCTAATCGAGTTTCGTGATTACCTAGTCTAGGAAGACTCGTGAGCATGTGTTTATAAGTGTAACGAGCCTACGATATGTTGAATAGTCAGCATATTTGTCTAGTATAGCCTGAACTTACTTAAGACTTTTTATCCACCTCCATTAAACTTACTTCCACCCGTCTAACGTTTAACGTGAATATCAGCGTGCCCTCAGCTTGATAGGTTAAAGGCATTCAGTTGTTTCTCTATCAGTATAGTTGCACTAAAACGAAGATATAACAGCTAAGTGTTATTTACCAGCGAGGCTCTACTTTTAGACATTGAAAACCGTTTACAGGAAAAGTGGCATGATTCTGCTATTAAAGCTGGTATTAAGATGGAGTAAATTCGACATTGAGTGTTGGCATTTACACCTTACTGGAAAATATCGCCGAGTCAGAAAGCGAGTTCAGTATCAATTTACGATGTGATGTAAGTGATTATTCACGCGGAGAACAAGTGCAGAAAAGATGGCTCCCGTCTATTGTCGATATCGAAGCCAGTGGTTTTGGTGCGGCGAGTTACCCAATTGAAATAGGAATTGTGCGCTATGATGGTGCAAAGTGGTGCAAGTTGATCCGTCCCTACGACGCATGGATGCATTGGGATGAAAAAGCAGAAGCATTACATGGCATTACCAGAGAGATGTTGCATACACGAGGTTTAGAGCCCGCAAAAGTGTGCCAAGAACTCAACCACTTTTTGGGCAACACGGTTGTGTATAGTGATGGTTGGGTAGTAGACAATCCGTGGCTAATCAAGTTGTTCTCTGCGGCACAAATAGATATGACATTTACCTGCAGAGCTATGGAATACATTTTAAATGAAACCCAAATGTGTCTATGGCATGAAGTAAAAGATGATTTGTCGGAGCAGTGTGATACGAAACGTCACCGTGCAAGCACCGATGCTTTCCTTATACAGCAAACCTTTATTAAAACTTACGAGGCTTCTTTACATGAAAATAAGTATTTAAGAAACAGAGGACAAAAATAAAGTGCGAGATAAAAGTGCATTAGAAGAAGTAGTGAACACCAAGAGACAACCCCATATTTTCTTCTTCACCCACCTGCCTGTGCTCTAGCTCCACCGCCATATTAAGCCCCTTATTGTCGCCAAGAAGCCAGCCTAATCGCGTAAAGGTGCCAATGTCTGTGGGTAAATATAACCACTCGGCATAGTGTCGAAATGCCGTGTTGTTTGTGTTGTAGGTGGCATATACCTGTTGTGGCAATCGCGTATTAAATGTGCGCTTTGCGCTGACAAGGGTTTGCGAACCTGCAGGATAGGTAAAGCTACTGTCGTAGTAATGAGTTTCGGTAATCGAATGGGGTCTGAAGCGACTTTTAAGTTGCCAATTTGCTACCTTGGCGCTTTGAAAGTGTATTGGGCCATAGTTAGACTCTACGCTGCTTGCATAGGCGCTACTAGCGGTGAAGTAAACTCCGCATATCAGTAACAAAAGCAAGATGCGTATTGTTGTCATGTGTTCCACTTAGCCTATGAAAGTCATTGCTTTTTACAAACAACTTGTTACCACGCAGTAAGCAACGTTTTTTATTTTAATTTAGATATAGCATGTTTATTTGCAAAACGCATCATTACACAGAATGTGATTACAGAAGGCATCGTGCAAATTTTTATCAACGCTTGAAGATATGTTTAGTTTTCCATACCCACTGTTATTTTAAGCATAGACAAAAATAAGCTGAAGAAAAGTGAATGGAAATTAAACAAATACGATAATTAAAATTTTCACTAATGCAAAAAGCCTCCGACGTGGAGGCTTCTGCATTTTGAACATTACTAACGTGCTATTTAAACCGATGCTTTAAGCGCTTCAGCTTTGTCCGTCGCTTCCCAAGGGAAGGCTTCGCGGCCAAAGTGTCCATATGCCGCAGTTGCACGGTAAATTGGACGCTCTAGGTCTAACATCTTAATTAAGCCGTATGGGCGAAGGTCAAAATGCTCGCGCACTAGCGCAACCAATGTTTTCTCATCAACCACACCTGTACCAAAAGTATCGATGCTAATTGATGTAGGCTGCGCTACGCCAATAGCGTAAGAAATTTGAATTTCACAGCGCTTTGCTAGCCCAGCAGCTACGATGTTCTTTGCTACATAACGGCCTGCGTAAGCGGCGCTGCGGTCAACTTTCGATGGATCTTTACCCGAAAATGCACCACCACCGTGACGTGCCATACCGCCGTAGGTATCAACAATAATTTTACGGCCTGTAAGCCCACAGTCGCCCATTGGGCCACCAATAACAAATCGACCTGTCGGGTTAATATGGAATTGGGTGTTACCATCAACCCACTCGCTTGGAAGCACTGGTTTAATAATTTCTTCCATTACCGCCTCGCGTACGGTGTCGGTAGACACTGAGTCGCAGTGCTGAGTAGAAAGCACAACTGCGTCGATACCCACAGGCTTGTCGTTTTCATACTTAAAAGTAATCTGACTTTTCGCGTCAGGACGAAGCCAGTCTAACTTACCCGATTTACGCACCTCAGCCTGCTTTTGAACCAAGCGATGTGAATAGGTAATAGGCGCAGGCATAAGCACGTCTGTTTCGTCGCTTGCATAACCAAACATCAAACCTTGGTCGCCTGCACCTTGCTCTTCCAAGCTCTCGCGGTCTACGCCCTGATTAATATCAGGAGATTGCTTTCCAATGGCGTTAAGCACTGCACATGAATCGGCATCAAAACCCATGTCTGAATGGGTGTAACCAATTTCTTTTACGGTATTGCGAGTAATCTCTTCAATATCGACCCACGCTGAAGTGGTCACTTCACCGCCAACAAGAACCATACCTGTTTTAACATAGGTTTCGCAGGCCACGCGAGCCCGTGAATCTTGCTCTAAAATAGCGTCGAGAACCGCATCAGAAATTTGGTCAGCGATTTTATCCGGATGTCCTTCAGAGACCGATTCAGAGGTGAATAGATTCGTGGCCATATGTGCTCCGTTTGCATTTAAAATTCTAAATTTTGAGTATTGTACTAAAACAAACTACAAATACCAGTCTTTACTTCTAGACGTCTAAAAGTCTTTTTGCTATACATTGTTACGAATTCTTGACACGTTACGATCAGCTTCATTGTCTTTACTAAACTGAGAATAGTGAGTTATCAGGTACAAAATTGTGTTTTAGCGTAGTGCATTTACGTGCGTTTTGCGTAATAGACCATTTTTTGTATTTAGTTTCGCTATTGGCAATGAAAAGCCATTGAACTGTGAGGTGGCATGGGTAAGAATAACGCCACATTCAAACGTACATAAAAGTAGAGCTTAGGCCGAACGCGCGGCTTACCTCCACGCTCACTTTGATACGAATTATAATCAGGAGACAACATGCCCTCTCGTCGTGAACTTGCCAATGCCATCCGTGCATTAAGTATGGACGCTGTTCAACAAGCCAAATCAGGTCACCCAGGTGCACCTATGGGAATGGCCGATATTGCCCAGGTATTGTGGCAAGATTTTCTATCGCACAACCCAGAGAACCCTTCATGGGCAAACCGCGATCGTTTCGTGTTATCGAACGGTCACGGCTCAATGCTTTTATACTCACTGCTTCACCTCTCTGGTTATGAACTACCAATTGAAGAATTGAAGAACTTCCGCCAGCTTCATTCAAAGACGCCTGGTCACCCTGAGTATGGCTATGCACCAGGTGTTGAAACCACCACTGGCCCATTAGGCCAAGGCGTGAGTAATGCTGTGGGCATGGCGCTAGCAGAAAAAGTTCTTGCTGCACAGTTTAACCGCGAAGGTCACAACATAGTCGATCATTACACTTACGCATTTCTTGGCGATGGCTGCTTAATGGAAGGTATTTCGCACGAGACATGCTCGCTTGCCGGTACATTGGGACTAGGTAAGCTCATCGCATTTTGGGATGACAACGGCATTTCTATCGACGGTGAAGTAGAAGGTTGGTTTACTGATGACACGCCAGCACGTTTTAAAAGCTACGGCTGGGAAGTTATTGAAGGCGTAGATGGCCACGACGCAGAGCAAGTAAAAGCGGCTATTGAAAAAGCGCAAGCAAACAGCGCTCAGCCTACGCTTATTTGTTGTAAAACAACTATTGGGTTTGGGTCGCCAAATAAAGAAGGCACAGAGTCTTGTCACGGTGCACCACTAGGTGACGACGAAATTGTTGCAACCCGTGAAAAGTTAGGCTGGAAACACGGCGCGTTTGAAATTCCTGACGACATCTACGCTCAGTGGGATAATAAAGCGAAGGGCAATGAAGCAGAATCACAGTGGAACCAAGCATTTGCCGCTTATGAAGCCGCTTACCCTGAGCTTGCCGCAGAATTTAAACGTCGTGTAAACGGCGAACTGCCGGCCGATTTCAGCGAGAAAGCTGATGCAATTATTGCAGATCTTCAAGCTAACCCTCAGAACATTGCGTCTCGTAAAGCATCTCAAAATGCGCTAAATGCATTCGGTCCATTATTGCCTGAATTGCTAGGCGGCTCTGCTGACCTTGCAGGTTCTAACCTAACTATTTGGGAAGGCAGTAAAGGCGTAGAAGCGAACGATGCATCGGGTAACTACATCTACTATGGCGTACGTGAATTTGGTATGTCAGCCATGATGAACGGCATCACGCTACACGGCGGCTTCAAGGCTTACGGCGCAACATTCTTGATGTTTATGGAGTACGCTCGTAACGCAGTGCGTATGGCAGCACTGATGAAACAGCCTGCTATATTTGTGTACACGCACGATTCAATTGGTTTAGGAGAAGATGGTCCAACTCACCAGCCGGTTGAGCAAGTGGTTGCGCTTCGTTCTACACCAAACCTAGATAACTGGCGTCCTTGTGACCAAGTTGAATCTGCCGTGTCTTGGAAAGCAGCTATCGAGCGCACTGACGGGCCAACAACGCTTATCTTTACGCGTCAAGGGTTAGCTCAGCAAGAGCGTACCCAAGAGCAAGTTGCTAGCATCGCGAAAGGCGGTTACGTACTTAGCGATAGTGATGCTGCTCCAGAGATTATTCTTATTGCCACTGGCTCTGAAGTTCAACTTGCTGTGGAAGCGGCAGACAAGTTAAGAGAACAAGGTAAAGCGGTGCGCGTAGTATCAATGCCATCAACAGACGTATTCGATCGCCAGTCTAAAGACTATCGCGAGAGTGTACTGCCTTCTTCAGTGACTAAGCGCGTTGCAGTTGAAGCATTGTCGAAAGACAGCTGGTACAAATATGTTGGCCTTAATGGCGCAATTATCGGTATGGATACCTTCGGCGAATCGGCACCTGCGGGCGACTTGTTTAAACACTTTGGTATCACTACCGATGCTGTTGTAGAGACAGCGCTGTCTCTTTAAGAGGTAAATAAAAGCCAATGGTAAATATTGCCATAAATGGGTTTGGTCGAATTGGTCGTAACGTATTACGCGCACTCTACGAGAGTGGGCGTAATAGCGAGTTTAACGTTGTGGCCATTAACGACATTGCCAAGCCCGAGGGCATTGCACATTTACTCAAATACGATACCGCCCACGGGCGGTTTCGTTTCGATGTGGCCTTAGAAAATAAAACGCTGACGGTAGCCGGTGATGACATTCAGTTACTTGCTGAAGCCGACATTAGTGCTCTGCCTTGGGAAGCGCTGGGTGTAGATATTGTTCTTGAATGTACCGGCAAGTTTGACGACCGAGCCTCAGGGCAGTCTCATCTCGATGCGGGTGCGAAAAAAGTGCTGTTTTCATCTCCCGGTTCTCCTGATTTAGACAACACGGTGATTTTTGGCACCAACGAAGATACCTTAACCAGTGACCATAAATTAGTCTCTAATGGCTCGTGCACTACAAATTGTATCGTTCCGGTTATTCAGGCCCTCGATGCCGCTTTTGGGGTGGAAAGTGGCACTATTACCACTATTCATGCGTCTATGCACGACCAGCAGGTTATCGATGCCTACCATGAAGATTTGCGCAGAACCCGGGCGGCTAGCCAATCTATTATTCCAGTAGATACGCGCTTAGCGGCGGGAATTGAGCGCATTTTGCCCAAGTTTGCCGGCAAGTTCGAGGCAATAGCGGTACGAGTGCCAACCATTAATGTCACTGCTATGGACTTAAGCGTTAGCTTGAAAAGCGAGGTGTCTATTGAGCAAGTAAACCAGGCTTTACGCAATGCCAAAGACGGTCGTTTGCAGGGTATTTTAGACTACACGGAAGAGCCTCTTGTATCAGTAGATTTCAATCACGACCCACACTCGTGTATTGTAGATGGAACACAAACTCGCGTAAGCCATAAGCAATTAGTAAAAACATTGGTGTGGTGCGATAACGAATGGGGTTTTGCAAACCGAATGCTCGACACAGCTAAAGTGATGTTTGAAGCAAAATAAACCGTTTAATGCTGCCAGGGTTGGTGGCACCAACCCGCGCAGCTTTCACACGTTAATTAATGACAACATTTTTAAATTAACATAGGAAAGATGATGGCAATTCCAAGTATGAACGATATGGCCTTAAACGGTCAGCGTGTTCTCATTAGACAAGATTTAAACGTACCTGTTAAGAACGGTAAAGTAACCTCAGATGCTCGTATAAAAGCATCCATCCCCACAATTAAAGCAGCGTTAGACGCTGGTGCCGCCGTTATGGTGATGTCGCATTTAGGCCGTCCCACAGAAGGCGAGCCTGCGGAAGAATTTTCATTGCAACCTGTGGTTGATTACCTTAACGAAGCGTTGGACGTTCCAGTAAAGTTAGTTAAAGACTACCTAGACGGCGTAGAACTTGCTGAAGGTGAATTAGTTATTTTGGAAAATGTTCGCTTTAATAAAGGCGAAAAGAAAGATGATGAAACCCTTGCTAAGCAATATGCAGCGCTGTGCGATATTTTCGTAATGGATGCGTTTGGTACGGCTCACCGAGCACAAGCGTCTACCCATGGCGTAGCCAAATTCGCCACGCAAGCATGTGCAGGCCCACTATTGGCCGCTGAACTCGATGCGCTTGGCAAGGCGCTAGACAACCCTAAACGCCCAATGGTCGCGATTGTGGGTGGCTCAAAGGTATCTACCAAGCTAACCGTACTAAAAACTCTGGCTGAAAAAGTAGACCAGTTAATTGTAGGTGGCGGTATCGCAAATACCTTTATTGCTGCACAGGGTCACAATGTAGGCAAGTCTCTTGTTGAGATGGACCTAACTGAACAAGCCACGCAGTTGATGAACGACGCTCAGGCTAACGGCGGAAACATTCCCGTACCAACAGATGTAGTAGTTGGCGCAGCATTTGATGAAAATACCGAGGCCACATTAAAGCATGTGTCTGAAGTAAGCGATGAAGATATGATTTTCGATATTGGTCCAGACTCATCAAAAGCCTTAGAAAGCATTATTAAAAATGCAGGAACAATTGTGTGGAATGGCCCAGTGGGTGTATTTGAGTTTGAACAATTCAGCGCAGGTACGAAAGCCCTGTCTGAAGCAATTGCAGCAAGTGACGCATTCTCTATTGCAGGGGGCGGTGATACACTTGCAGCAGTAGATAAGTATGGGATTGCCGATAAGGTCTCTTACATATCAACTGGCGGTGGTGCATTTCTTGAGTTTCTTGAAGGAAAAACACTGCCTGCTGTAGCTATACTAGAAGAAAAAAATAAATAAGCGTTGTTGTTACCTCAAGTAAGCTGTTTAAGCCAAAGGCCCTCATTAGCTTATTTAAAGAAGTAACGAAAGAAATAGCGCATAGTATGCTACCGGTGCTTACATATACTGAAAACAGCAATAACAGTATGGTGTGTGTAAGCTCCTTTTCGGAAATAGCCTTTTTAAGGAGCCAACTTTTCCGGAAACAATATAGCCAGCTTTACAGTGACGTTTGCTGGCGAAATAACTATAAACCCTACAACTGTCGTAAAGGCAGAATAAAACAAAAGGAGTGTTGCAATGGCATCACAAGCTCAGCAATCTATGCTGGATAAACTCAACACACAGGTCGGCTTTATTGCAGCCCTAGATCAAAGTGGCGGCAGTACACCAAAAGCGTTACGCCTTTATGGCATTGAAGAGTCTGAATACAGTTCAGACGAAGAAATGTTCAACCTTGTCCATGATATGCGCACACGCATTATTACTAGCGAGCCGTTTAACGGAGTGCGTGTTCTGGGCGCTATTCTGTTTGAAAACACTCTTGATAGAGAAATTGAAGGCATGCCTACGGCGCACTACTTGTGGCAGAAAAAGCGTGTTATTCCTTTTTTGAAGGTGGACAAAGGACTGGCGGAAGAAAGTGATGGCGTGCAGGTAATGAAGCCTATGCCAGAACTCGATGCTCTGCTTGCTAAAGCGGTGGCACAAGACGTATTTGGTACAAAAATGCGCAGTGTTGTGAAGCTGGCTAATCAACAAGGTATTAAAGCAGTTGTAGAGCAGCAGTTTGAAGTAGGTAAGCAAATCTTAGCTGCAGGGCTTGTGCCTATCATAGAGCCTGAAGTTGACATTCATAGCCCAGAAAAGGCGGAAGCCGAGGCGCTGCTTAAACTTGAAATTCTTACGCAGCTTAACCTGTTAAGTGAAGGTCAAGAGGTGATGTTAAAGCTAACGTTACCTAACGAGGCAAACTTTTACAAAGAGCTAATCGACCATCCTCGCGTATTAAGAGTGGTTGCGCTTTCAGGTGGCTACAGCCGCGACGAGGCAAACGCCAAGTTAGCTGAGAACCAAGGCATGATAGCAAGCTTTTCTCGTGCATTGACTGAGGGCGTGTCTGCTAAGCAGTCTGAAGAAGAGTTTGAAGCAACACTAGATACTGCTATTGAAGGTATATATCAGGCGTCAAAGTCTTAGTTTAAGGCAGCGTGAGCGCTTTACACTTGCGTTAGCATTAAAAACGTATACAAGAGAAGGAGAGCAGCGCTCTCCTTTTTTATGTCTGCGTTAAACGTTGCTCCATATTTGTGACAACATTTAAAAGCTCTCAAACATATATAACAAATAGCATCTTCTCTTTGAGGTACGTACGTTTTATCTATTAAATAGCGTCAATCGCCGCATATTGGCAAATGCGTTCTCGTCAGCAAGTTGGATTACGCTAGTATAAAACGTTTACAGACCTATAAATTCGAACAACAAGAAAAGGGCGAAGATGACATATTACGACTTCCTGATACATCGCAAAAAAAGCATAAAACCAACGAGAAAAAGCCGTGTTGTAGTGGCGTTACTCGGTTCTCTATTCGTAAGTAGTAGCTTTGCAGTAAAAGCAACAAGCCACAGTGATAATGCCAGTGCTACAACAAATATATCTGCAGCAAAAAATGCCCATCACTTTGCGTCGGAAGATATTTTTAACTTGGAGTATGTAAGTGAAGTGCAGGTGTCGCCCAATGGTGAGGAGGTGGCTTATGTACGACGTTCTAACGATATTATGTCAGACAGCACTCGTTCAAATATATGGGTAGCAACTGTCGACGGGCGTAGTCATCGCCCTTTGCTTTCAGCGAGTCATAACTTTTATTCTCCCCGCTGGTCACCAGACGGCAAACGTTTGGCATATTTATCGAACGAAAATGGAAAGCCTCAGCTTTATATTCGTTGGATGGACACCGGCCAGACCGCACTAGTTACCAATGTTACTTCTTCGCCTAGTTCCATTACGTGGTCACCAGATGGTAAATATATTGCTTTTACTATGAGTGTTGATGCAAATGAAAAGCCATTAAGCGTTAAGATGCCTAAAAAGCCAAAGGGGGCTAAATGGTCGCCAGGCTTTGAGTATATTACGAAAGCTCGATATCAGGCAGATGGAAAAGGCATACTAGAGCCAGCTTACACGCACATATTTGTTGTACCCACCGATGGTGGCACAGCAAGGCAATTAACTTCTGGTAATTATCATCACAGGGGGAGTTTAAGCTTTTCACCCGATGCAGAGAAAATTTACTTTTCGGCAAATAGAAATGACAACTGGGAATACGAACCAGTTGAGGCAGATATCTACACAGTAGATATGAGTGGCAATATAGAGCAAGTCACCAATTTTAAAGGCCGTGAAGTATCACCCGTTGTGTCACCAAACGGAAAGTATGTGGCTTACGAACGTCGAAGCGATGAAAAAGTGATGTACAAAAATAGCTATTTGTACGTAATGAACGTAGACGGAAGCGACCATAAAAACCTTACCGAAGATGTAGATAACTCGGTCAGCAATATTCAATGGAAAGATAACAAAACCTTATACTTTCAGCAGTCTGTTCGCGGGCTGGCGCAAGTGAACAGTGTAACCTTAAGCGGTAAAATAAAAACGAAAGCAAAAGGACTTGGTGGAACTACCCTAGGGCGTCCCTATGTATTTGCTACCTATCACGCCTCCGACGATGTAGTTGCATACACAAAAGGAGCTACAGACAGACCCGCCGACTTGTATGTATCTTACAAAAAGGAGCGACAGCTCACTTACCTTAATGAAGATGTGTTAGAACATAAACAGTTAGGTGAAGTAAAAGAAATTGTTTACAACTCCTCAATTGACGGCGAGGAAATACAGGGCTGGTATATTCTTCCGCCAGATTACGATAGCAGTAAAACTTATCCGCTTATTCTAGAAATTCACGGTGGACCAAACTTAGCGTATGGCCCGGTATTTACAGCAGAGCTACAAAGAATGGCGGCAGAAGGCTATGTTGTTTTTTATGATAATCATCGCGGAAGTACGGGGTATGGCGAACGTTTTGCCTTGCTGTTACAAGGGAAATACAGCTCGAAGTACGACTTTGCCGATCACATGTCGGGTGTTGATGCGCTTATTGAAAAAGGAATTGCCGACCCAGAGCGCCTATATATAACAGGTGGTTCAGCAGGTGGAATCGCATCGGCTTATGCAATTGGACTCACCGACAGATTTAAAGCTGCAGTAGTGGCAAAGCCTGTTATTAATTGGCTATCGAAAGTACTTACTGCTGACTCGGGGCTATATCAAATACCTTTTCAGTTTCCTGGCAAGCCTTGGGACAATGTAGAGCATTATTGGAAACGCTCACCACTGTCGCTAGTTGGCAATGTTACAACCCCTACAATGCTTATTACCGGGGTGAACGATAAACGTACGCCCATGTCTGAAACTGAGCAGTTTTACCAAGCGCTTAAAATTCAGAAAGTCGATACGGTACTAGTAAAGGTACCTGAATCGTCTCATGGCATTGCCGCAAAACCGTCGCGAATGATTGGCAAGGTAGAAAATATATTAGCGTGGTTTAAAAAGTATGACCAAAATCATACCCAACCGGCCGAATCTGAAAAGACCGTAAACGGCGGCGTTGAATAAGCGCAAGGAACGCAAATAATAGTGACGTGGCTAGCAGATGCTAGCCACCGCTTTAGTTTTCTACGCCAATATTTAGCTCTAAATCTAGCGCCTTCCAATGCTGGCTCTCACTGGCTAAATCAGCAGATAAAATGGGTTTTTCCTCTAACCATCCTTTCGGGAAGTTAAGCGTAAGCTCAGAATGTGAGACCTGAAAGTCTATTTCCGGCAAAAATTGCTCTTGCCTTTTAAGGTTAAGAAGTACACCTAATCTCAGTAACGCTATTAAGCGTTTAACCGCGTTATTATCAAAAAGGTTGAAACTTGGCAGGTCGCTAATGCGTATTTTCTTGCGATGAAAGCGCACCAGGGTGGCCAACAAAAGCTGTTGCTCTTGAGTAAAACCGGGCATATCAACGTTAGCGAGAATATAAGCACTGTGGCGCTGTACGCCACGAGAGTTAATTTGTATGCCTACCTCGTGAAGAAGCGCGGCCCAACCAAGCATATTTTTAAAGTCTTGGCCTTTTAATTTCCACGCTTTTTCCACTTCGCTCAATAGCATTAACGATGTGTTGAGCACCATAGTCGCCTGCGAGGTATCTACATCGTAACGGGTAGCTAAGCTGCTCGCGGTTCTACCGCGAATATCGGCGTGGTGCAGTTCATCTTCCATTTGATAAAGCACACCTTCGCGCAGTGCCGCAGGGGAATACACTAAAGCATCTATTTTTAATGCTTTGAAAACCGCAATTAAAATAGCGATACCGCCAGCGATGACTATACGACGATCGTCACTTAAGTTAGGGAAATCGAGCTTTTCAACGTGCTTTGCCTCAATGAATTGTTCCATCAAGCTTTGCAGTCGTTTTAGCGTAACCGGCACATCGTGCTCATTGGTTCTGTCGCGCTGGCATAACGTAAACAGCGAGCGGATAGTGCCTGATGTACCAATACACTGCACCCACCCTAATTTACGATATTTAGCGTCAATCATCTCCAGTTCTTGAGCGGCGGCGGTGATCGCTTTGTTAAACGCGCTCCGTTTAAGTTCTCCTGTTGAAAAGAACCTTTGTGTGTAGCTTACGCATCCCATTTGTAAACTGCGGCAAAGCAACGGGGTGAAGCCTTTTCCAATAACAAACTCGGTAGAGCCGCCACCGATATCTACAACCAGTTGCTGTCCATCGGCATGATTAGTGTGCGCAACACCTGAGTAAATTAAGCGAGCTTCTTCTACGCCGGAGATAACCTCGATAGGATAGGGAAGCACCTCTTTTGCCGCTTTAATAAAGTGCCTGGCATTACGCGCTTTGCGCAGCGTATGGGTAGCAACAATACGCACCGAGTCAGGTTCGAAGCCTTTTAAGCTTTCAGCAATCACTTTAAGCATGGAGAGGCCACGGGCAATGGCCTCGTCAGATAAAATATCATCATCGTCGAGCCCGTCGGCCAGCCTTACTTTTTGCTTCACTCGATGAAGAATTTGAACAGAATCGGCCACAATTCTCGCCACCACCAGGTGAAAACTGTTTGAGCCAATATCTAAAGCGGCTACTTTGCTAACTTCACGGGACGTTACACCGTCAAAGATGGATTCATGCTCGGTCATTAATGTTTACGTTATCCTAAAGGTCAGCTTCAAGTTGTTTAAGGTAGTTATATATTTCCACTTGAGAGCGCACTTTTTTGCGATTCCCTCTTGGAACGTACTGGTTGGTTTGCTCTGTGTCAATGACCCGTGCTTTCAAGGTGTCGTTAAACTGAAGCTCCATTATGTCAACAATGCGCTGCTGAAGTTCGCGGTCATACACCGGGCAACCTACTTCAATTCGGTTATCCATATTTCGTGTCATCCAGTCAGCAGAAGAAATAAATACTTTTCTGTCCCCGCCACCTTCAAAAATCATAACTCTGGGGTGCTCTAAAAATCTGTCGACAATAGAGATAATTTCGATGTTATCGCTAACCCCTTTAATGCCGGGGTTTAGCGAACACATACCGCGAACAATACCGCGAATTTTCACACCCGACTGGCTAGCGCGATATAAATCATCAATAAGCTCTTTATCAACGAGGTTATTAATTTTGAAGGTTATTTGCGCGTTCTGCCCTTGGTTTAAATGCTGGATCTCTTGTCTTATAAGTGACTGAATTTTAGTCCTCGAGTTAAGCGGCGAGATCTGCAGGTGCTGAAACTTATAACGGCGGTATGGGTATTGAATAAGATCAAATACAGCCACGCCTTCATCCGCAAGTTCTTGGTTGCGGGTAAACAAGCTATAGTCGGTATATATCTTTGCGGTTTTTTCGTTGAAGTTACCGGTACCAAAGTGGGCATAGTGAATTAAGCTACCGCGTTCCTCTCGGCTTACGATGCAAAGCTTAGAGTGTATTTTTAGTGTTGGTACGCCCAGTACAACCCGGATCCCCGCTTCGGTCATTCGTTTCGACCACTCTATATTCGCCTCTTCGTCAAATCGGGCACGTATTTCTACCACTACTGTCACTTTTTTACCGTTATCCACAGCATCAATGAGTGAGTTGATGATGCGCGAGTTACTGGCCACGCGGTAAATGTTAATACGTATTGTGCGAACATTAGGGTCGAAAGCTGCCTGACGTAAAAACTCAGTAAAATGCAAAAACCGATGATAGGGGTAGTGCAGCAAAATATCGTTTGCGGATATCGCATCAAACACAGTGTTGTGTTTAGAAAACGCCTTGCTATCAATAGCCGGCAGCGGAGTATGTTCTAAGTATTCGCGACCTACATTGGGGAAGCCGATAAAGTCTTTAAAATTACGATAGTGCCCGGCAGCATGCATGGTATCAAGCTTTGTAATTTTTAAGCGCTTGCGCAAGTCCTGCATCATGTCATCAGGCATATCGGTGTCGTAAATAACGCGAACCGGTTCTGCAATGAGGCGCTGCTTCATGCTTTCTGACATTTTTTCTACGTAGCTTTCGTCTATCTCATCGTTAATGGAATATTCTGCATCTCGCGTCATTTTGAATGAGAAAGACTCAAGTTCATCGTATTTAATAAAGCCGCGGAAAATATCCTCAAGACAAAGCTGAATCATGTCGTCTAGCATAATAATATGCTTTTTCTTCTTGCTCTTTTCAGGCGGTATGAGCATGAAGCGTGACATTTCGGTAGTGGGAACTTGGATAACCGCATATCGCGTGCTTCGCTCTTTACGTCTAAGCGCTACGTAAAGATATACAGATGTGCCGTTGAGCCGCTTCAACAGGTCAGTTTTCTTATCAATAATAATGGGCGCGATATGTCGCAAAACTTTGTTGATAAAGAAGTTACGTACCCACTGTTGCTGATAGTCGTTTAAGTCGTTTTTGCGCAAAATATAGATATTATAGCGAGCCAGTTCTGTCACTACGTCTTTGTGAATTTCATCGAACTTCTCAGAAAGCTGTACCACTTTCTGTTGAATTTGGGCCATCAGCTTTATCTGACGCTCTGCTTCTTCTTCATTACCGTCATTTTGCGCTATGGTAATTTGTCGCTTAACGCCCGCTGCCCGTACGCGGTAAAACTCATCTAAGTTGTTTGAGTAAATACCTAAAAAGCGTATGCGCTCTACCGCGGGGGTGTTTTTATCGGCAGCTTCTTGTAACACTCGCTCGTTAAATGCTAACCAACTTAGCTCTGCGGGATAATATAAAACGTTGCTATCCATAATCTCTCAATCACATGTACAAAAATGGTCAAAGGCTGTCATTAGTGAGTGACATTTTGATGACAAACTGCCTCTTATCCTTATGTAAGGAGTCTACTTGCCCTTTGGCGACATTAGCGGGTTGTGGTGATGTCTACAACCAAGTCATTTGCTAGTGCTTCTAACGCATCTTGTAAAGCGCCATCGTCGAATCCTTCGGGCACCGCAATTTCTGCTTTTGCTTTAAACATTAAGCTGCCCCAGTTAGGCGCACTTTCGCAGTGTGAGGCAAAGGTAAGTATATTGAGGTTGAACTGATTCAATACCGACGTCAGTTCTTGAACTATGCCGGGTTTATCATTGCCTATAACATCTACCGTACATTTTACGTGATTGTCTCCCTGAGAACTTGCTGCCGCTACATGTTGAACAGTGATATCTGGAAGGGCCTCAATAGCGTCGATCAGCGGCTGTTTTTCTTCAGAGTTTACGTGCACTTCGACAAAACCAGTGAACATGCCCGCCATATGTGCAAAGCTAGAGCCTAACCAGTTACCCTTGTGGGTATAAATACACTTAGCTAATGCATCGACTAATCCGGGTTTGTCTTTGCCCATGATATTGATGACTATTGATTGCATGTAAAGCTCCTTAATGACTGGCTGAGAAATACTTTGAACGTGTTCTCACAGGGTAATACCATACCGAAAAGCAGATTTGGTAATAGATTTGGTAGCATAGGCTACGCGCGAAATTTTCACTTGCTATTAGCATAACAAAACTTACACTGCTCACCAGTGCAATTTACTCCAAATTCGTTGTTATAGATGGGTTTGTACACATAAAACACTAAAAAGAATAATGACTTTTAACAGCGACAGCATAAATAAGAGACGCCAGCGGACCGACACAAGGTCTCGCATTCTCGTGACCGGCTTTGGTGGTCTTGTATTGCTGACACTGGTTATTCTTGTTTCTCACCTTCTCAGTCAAGCCTTGCCGCTTACCTATACCCCTACGCTAGAAAAAGTGTCAACGGTGTCAGTGGCAAATGACGAAGTCATTATTAGTACAGGCGATATATTCAATGGCCAGCCCCTACTGGTTCAAAAACACAATTGCCAAATTGGCCTTAAAGTGCTTTCTAGAAGTGCGCTGCGCAATACCCAAGACTATACAAAGCCATGTTCGCACACCTTGTCGTCGCAGACCGTAATGGGCGAAGATTACATTGTAGATATTTCAGCCGCCGGACAAGTGCGAATTATTCCGGTGCGAACCTATTCTGCCAATAGACTTCTTGGAAAAGGCGTGATGCAGAGCGGGCCATCAAGTGCATTAACATTTGCGCTACCCAAAAAGCTCTGGCGTAAAAACGATGGATGGGGCATGAGCATGTCTACGCAATGGATTGCAGCGAAAATTGAAAATGAGGGAAGCGTTTTTGTGCGCTGGGTAAATCGAAAAACACCCACCAAAGTAATTGATAAGCAGTTTATTGATGTAGATAACGTAACGCTGCTGCCCGGTAGTGAAAGCATGATCTTACACAAGGGAGATAAGTTCTTTCTGCATAGGCTGACCGATAATGAAACTGCGCCAAGTGCAATGATTACCGGTATTCCCTATCAAAACAACCAAACTTTCATATTCCCGCTAGCAAAACAGCGCACGTTTTATTTACAAAACAGCGAAACCAACACGCTCAGTCGCTGGGTACTTAGCAAAACCCAAGCTGGCTTGGTGTTTCAGGATACCTACAGTGTTGCACTAGAAAACAATGAATACACTTATGATGTGGCCGAACATGCCAGTATGAACATTGTTGCGGTGCTGACCAGTAAGGAAAAAATTCTGCTGCTTAATCGCATAACCGGAGAAGTTATTCGCTCTTATAAAAGTGATGAAACGGTGTCGGATATTGCATGGCATGGCGATACACTAATAGGGCGAGGCGACAATCGTATTGTCGCGTGGCAAGGAAAGTATTTAAGCGGAATTACAACATGGTCGTCGTTGTTTGAACCGCAACAGTATGAGGGGTACGACTCCCAGGCGACCGTATGGCAAACTACCAGCGCGTCCGACTATCAAGAGGCAAAATTTAGCTTAACGCCCTTAATTATTGGCAGTATGAAAGCGTCATTATTGGCATTGGCTATTGCAATTCCCGTTGCCATTGGCGCAGCCATTTATACTGCTTATTTTGCTAAAGCCAGACTTCGACACTTGATTAAACCTGCCATTGAGATGTTGGAAGCGATCCCAAGCGTGCTCATTGGCTTTATCGCCGCTATTTGGTTATCGCCTAAGGCAGAGCAGTTTTTATTCTCAGTCGCTTTTTTCATTATTTTTGTGCCTATTGCGCTGATTATAGTTGCACTGTTCCAGCGAAGAGTGGCTGAATACCTTCCGAAGCGCCTGCGTCATGGCAGCGAGTTAGTAAGTGCATTGGTGGGTACATTATTTTTAGGATTTATCAGCGTTGAGTTTGCCCCCGAGTTTATTTTCTCTCTTATGGGTGTGGATGGGTTTGCGTTGTTAGCGTCTGAATCCAACAGCCCTATTGGCAAGACGACTATTGTGGTAGCAATTGCATTGGGTATTGCTATTTCGCCAACCATTTATTCACTGGCTGAAGACGCCATAAACGGCGTGCCAGACGATTTAAAAAATGCGTCGTTTGCCTTAGGTGCTACAAGACTACAAACCTTAATACATGTTGTGCTACATGTGGCGTTACCGGGCATTATTGCTGCCATTATGTTAGGGTTTGGCCGTGCTTTTGGTGAAACTATGATTGTACTTATGGTGACGGGTAATACTCCCATTTCCAGCTGGGGGCTTATTGAGGGCTTGCGGGCACTTACGGCGAACCTGGCCATAGAGCTGCCTGAGGCTGACGTGTCTTCAGCGCACTATCAAATTCTCTTTTTTACCGCCTGTATTCTGTTCGCATTTACGTTTGTGGTAAACACCGTAGCCGAGGTGATGCGTCAAAGGCTAGGAACGAGGAAAAAGTATGGTTAAGCCGTCTTTCTCGGGTTTGAACGCAGTTCAGCGTCAATCACTCGTTATTAGTTTAACTGCCTTTTTTACAGGTATATTGCTCATTGCTTTAGTGAGTGTGCTTGTTCTGATAACTGCTCGCGGCGGCGCCTATTTCTGGCCAGAGCCCATTTTTGCAGTATCGATAAAGTCTGATAACGCCCAGCAGTCTAAAACTCTGCTAGCGAATGTGTTTGATGACGATGCACAGCAGGAAGTAAGGCTTAAATACGCAGACGCTGGTAACCCTTACGGCACACAACTACTTGTTGAGCGAGAAAGCGTAGAAAGCTTGTCTGTTGCTCTGGACAGTGCGCAAATAAAGTTGAATGACGGCAGGCAGGTACTTGCTATACCCGATCATGTTATCACCCCAGAGGGGACAAACAATCAGCTGTCAGAGCTGACACGAGTTATGCAGAAAGTAGCACTTCTTTCTGAGAAAATTACCACGCTGAATACACAATTTCTTGCCCCTATTCATGAGGCGCTGTCTCGCTTTGACAATCGAGACGTAGCTGCAGATGCGCCTGCACGAGAAAAACGGGTTGCTGAATTCAATCAGTATCAACAGCAAGTGCTAAACCTTGAACGTCAACGAGAGCAATATCGCCTGGCGGTTAAATTTGCTGATGGGCAATCATTTATCATTCCGGTTTCTAATATTCAAAGTGTCGACTTTGTTGGCCGTTTATCGCTGCTTGAAAAATGGCAGGTTGCCATTAGTGAAGTCATCATTTTTTTAACCGAATCACCTAAGCAGGCGAATACCTCAGGAGGCGTGTTTCCTGCGTTATTTGGAACAGTGCTGATGGTATTTATTATGACCATTATCGTAACGCCCTTTGGTGTGCTAGCGGCAATCTATTTAAGTGAGTACGCTCCCAACACAGCATTGACCACAGTCATCAGGGTAAGCGTAAGCAATATGGCGGGGGTGCCATCCATTGTTTATGGGGTATTTGGTCTCGGCTTTTTTGTATATACCTTGGGTGGCAGTATAGATAGCCTCTTATTTAGCGATACCCTCCCATCTCCTACTATGGGAAGCCCGGGAATATTTTGGGCCGCACTCACCATGGCCATACTCACACTGCCGGTGGTTATTGTCGCTACCGAAGAGGGCCTACGGCGAGTGCCTGAGGGGCTAAAAGCGGGCAGTTATGCTTTAGGCGCCACCAAAATTGAAACAATCGTGCGCACTGTTTTGCCCATAGCGTCGCCGGGGATTATGACCGGTGTAATACTTGCCATTGCCCGAGCTGCTGGTGAAGTTGCTCCTTTAATGTTGGTTGGTGCGGTGAAGTTTGCGCCCGCACTGCCTATTGATGGAGAGTTTCCTTTTTTACACCTAGACCGCCAGTTTATGCATTTAGGCGTGTTAATTTATGACAGTGCATTTCATAGCCAGACCGATGCGAAAAGTGCCTCTATGATGTTTGCTGCATGTTTATTATTGCTGGTAGTCGTATTCGTTCTTAATATTCTGGCCGTGTTATTAAGAACGCGCTTGCGCAAACGCTATTTAGAAGGGTAAATGTCAACATGCTTACGCTGTTTAAAAATAATATAAAGCCTGTCAGTGAGCTAACTAGCGAGCAAACCGCAGTAGAGGTAAAAGACTTAAACCTATGGTTTGGCGAGAAACATGTGCTGAAAGACATCACCATGCGTATTCCGGAAAACAAGGTAACCGCGCTGATAGGACAAAGCGGCTGTGGGAAGTCGACGCTAATCAATTGTTTTAATCGACTTAATGACTTGTACGACGGCTGTTCTTATAACGGTGAGGTAATCATAGATGGTAAAAATATTAACAGTAAAAAGGTTAATGTATCTCGACTTCGCGCCAAGGTAGGCATGGTGTTTCAACGGCCCAACCCCTTTCCTATGAGCATTTACGAAAATGTGTGTTACGGGCTTAAACTGCAAGGCGTAAAAGTACGGCGGCATCTTGACGATGCGGTAGAAAAAGCATTGAGGCAGGCGGCATTGTGGGATGAAGTAAAAGATAGACTTTTCGACCCTGCAATGACGCTATCTGGAGGGCAGCAGCAGCGCTTGGTGATTGCTCGGGCGCTGTCGCTTAAACCTAAGGTATTGTTGCTCGATGAGCCAACCTCTGCGCTCGACCCTCTTACCACCTTGTTTATTGAAGAGTTGATGGAGTCGCTCAAAAAGCAGTGCACTATTGTCATTGTTACGCACAACATGCAGCAGGCGGCACGCGTGAGCGACTACACTGCATTTTTTCATCAGGGGAAGTTGGTAGAATATGCAGACAGCGACACGCTTTTTACCATGCCAGAGAAAAAGCAGACCGAAGATTACATAACTGGTCGGTATGGTTAGGCTGCTTGATAGAGTATATTTATTGGGTTTGTTCGAAATTTTTGATGGGGTTATATCACAATGCGCCAAGTTGCTCTTAATACGCACATCTCCGCTACCTTTAACGTTGAGTTAGAGAATTTACGTAACTCTGTGCTTACGATGGGGGGAGAGGTTGAGCAGCAGATGGTGGATACGCTTTATGCCATTAAACACAACCATGCCGCACTTGCCGAAAAAGTCGTGTTGAATGACCTGAAAATAAACTCAATGGAAATTCAAATTGACGAAGAGTGTTTAAGAATTATCGCGAAGCGCCACCCCACAGCAAGTGATCTTCGCCTAATTATGACGATCTCCAAGGCGATTACTGACATAGAACGCATGGGTGATGAGATTGAACGTATAGCCAAATTAGTTACCCGCAATAAATTGCCATCATCTGACACAATAAAAAGCAGCATGGTACTTATTGGTGAGCGTGTTATCGATATGATGCGAGGTACTTTTGATGCATTCGCCCGACAAGATGAAGAAGCGGCCCTTGAGGTTTATCGTCAAGATAACCAAATTGACAGTGAGTATAAACGACTGATTACTTACACCACTCACGAAATGGAAAAAATTACTGAAGATATGCAGGATTGGTTGGACGTGTTGTGGGCGTTGCGCTCTCTAGAGCGAATAGGGGACAGATGTAAAAACGTGTGCGAGTATGTTGTATATCTCACCAGAGGTACCGACGTTCGTCATACTTCTCTTGAAAGTATCCATCAAAAAATTGAAGATTTGACCTAAAGCGAGCAACTAGATAAATTGCCAAAGCGCCCGAGAGACGTGGCTTGGCGTGCCGGTTGAAATCTTTCTGTCACAAAAATGAAATATTTGTTTGAATTATCGTCGCAGATTTAAACTTTTGCAGAAATTCGATGATTTTCGCTATGGCTTCGAAGATGATTACGTTATCATGCGCCGGAGCCGAGGACAGGTCGTGCAAAAAACGAACATTGTGCCATTATAGAACCTGTCTTTAACATCACACTCTAGCCAAGTAGGTCTAGAGAAAGTGCTACACGGTGATGTAGCGTGAAGCCCAAATCGCAAAAGCTCGGGAGCGATAATTCGTGGATTTTTTTGAAAGTTATGGCCTGATTTTAATTCTTCTTGCCGGTGGCGTAGGTTTCGTCATGGCGTGGGGAATTGGAGCGAATGATGTTGCCAATGCTATGGGAGCATCTGTAGGGTCAAAAGCATTAACGATAAAACAAGCAATTTTCATTGCGATGATTTTTGAGTTTGCTGGGGCATACCTAGCTGGAGGGGAAGTTACCTCTACGATTCGTAAAGGCATAATCGACTCAAGTTACTTCACTGACATACCTGAATTGTTGGTGTTAGGCATGATTGCCTCGCTTTTAGCTGCCGGCATTTGGTTAGCGGTAGCTTCATGGTTAGGTTGGCCGGTATCGACAACGCATTCTATTATCGGTGCAATTATCGGTTTTACCGCGACGGGTGTCAGTATGGATGCCGTAGCGTGGGGTAAAGTCGGCGGTATTGTTGGTAGCTGGGTGGTAACCCCCGCGATTTCTGGTGTTATTGCTTATCTCATCTTTATGAGTGCTCATAAGCTTATTTTTCAAACATCTTCACCCTTTGAGAGTGCAAAGCGTTACGTTCCGTTCTACATGGCGTTGGCCGGTTTTGTTATGTCTCTTGTTACCATCAAAAAAGGCCTCAAGCACGTTGGTCTTGAGATGAGTGCTGTAAACGGTTACTTACTGGCTGTGGCTATTGCTGTTGCGCTAGGTATTGTTGGTAAATGGTTTATTGGCCGCATGAAATTCAGCGGTTCTGAAGATGCAGATTTACAGGCTGCTAATGTTGAAAAAGTATTTGCGTTACTTATGGTAGTAACGGCTTGCTGTATGGCATTTGCACACGGCTCTAATGACGTTGCAAACGCTATTGGTCCGTTAGCTGCGGTTGTCAGTGTAGTAAGCAGTGGCGGCGAAATAAATGCTAATGCAAAACTAGCCGTGTGGATCTTGCCACTGGGCGGTTTAGGCATTGTTGCCGGTTTGGCATTATTTGGTCATCGAGTCATAAAAACCATCGGTCAAGGCATTACGCATCTTACTCCTAGTCGAGGTTTTGCGGCAGAATTAGCCGCGGCCTGTACGGTTGTTATTGCCTCAGGCACGGGTCTGCCTATATCTACTACGCAAACTCTTGTCGGTGCCGTACTGGGTGTTGGCTTAGCAAGAGGTGTGTCTGCGTTAAACCTAGGTATTGTAAGAAACATTGTTGTTTCTTGGATTGTTACCTTACCCGCAGGTGCCGTGCTCTCAATTATATTCTTCTATATCTTAAAGGCGTCATTCGGCGTAGCTTAGAAAAAGCGCCTTAATGAGACCAAGAGCCGCGTTGATGTTGGTTGCTTTAGTAGTCTACAACAACGTGGCTTTTCTGTTTTTGGTCCTAGAAAAACCTTTTACACGGGGGTTTTAAATCCCGCCGGCTTTATGCCTACCACAGCACACTGAAGCTGATGCATAGTTTCTTCGGCTGTATTACCGATTATAAAGCCCGGAATGCCTACGCGCGCCACTGTACCCATAACGACCACGTCGGCGTTAACAGATGTTGAAGTGGCTGCGATATCACGTCTAGGGTGGCCGTGAACAATATGTTTTTGCGGTTTTAAATATTCAAGAACATGGTCATCAAGGTCACTCTCTAGTTCGTCAAGCAGTCGAGTTAGCTCTGCATCACGCTCGGCAAAAAAAGAGGCGACATTGTCTTCCATATTTTCGTTATCTACAGTAACAAAACCATCTCTCGTCATATTCTCTGGAATAGCGTCGAATACATGAAGTACGTGTAGCTGAGCGAATTCTAGGAGAGCAATTTGACTTGCATGGCGCAATACATCGCGGTTGAGTTCTCGCCTTACCTCGGCTTCATGTTCAGGGTAGTGGTAATTCAAGTCTAGGGCGGCCACCACGTTTTTGTATTGGCTTTTTGGTTTGCGGTCCACTATCCAAACAGGACATGGGCATTTGCGCAGCAAGCGCATATCTAGGCTGCCAAAAAGTCTGTCTAAAAAGCTTTCTTCAGCGCGTTTTATAACAAGATCGACATCATGGTTCACCACACGACTAACAACATTGATCAATGGGTCGCCTATAGCGACCGCAGTGTTCACTGGGTACTGCTGACTCCAGCTTTTCGACTGCTCGCTTAACCATTGCTGTGCTTGAGTTTCCATGTTCTGTTGCGATTCTATATACGAAAAAGATTCCATTACCATGTTGGCGTTAGGGGGAAGGGCTTCTAGCGCAAGCATGATAGTAATTTCAGCCTGATGGGTTTTCGCAATATGAATTGCTTGCGCCACAGTCTCATCCTGGCGATGAGAGTCACTGAGTACGCAAAGAATATTCTTATAATGTCCTTTCATAGTAGCCTCGTTAGCACTGTTGCTGCCGTGCAAATTCCAATGTTTTAAAAAGTGGCAACACACCATAATCCTAGTCTCAGAATGCCTGCTGTGCCACAAAAGGTTTAAGAACTTTTTGTTGCAGTTGAAAGGTTTGGGTGTGTGATAAGTTAATCTTTATGCTAGATTAGAAAGTATATTATCAATCTATTATGAGATGATCATGAAGTGGCCAAATCTTAAACATTTACACTACCTTGTCACACTGCATCAGGAACAACATTTTCACCGAGCAGCCCAGCGTTGCAACGTTAGCCAATCAACTCTAAGTACGGCGATTCAAAATCTCGAAGAGCACTTTGGTAGCCAGTTACTAGAAAGAGAGCACAAAACCTTTGTGTTTACATCACTAGGTATAGATATTGTAGAGCGCAGCAAAGTGCTGCTACAGGAAGCTGGAGAACTAGTAGAATACGCGCAAAATGCAGGTAACTGGCAGCGCGGTACGCTTAAGTTAGGTGTTATTCCTACCATTGCACCGTTTTTGTTTGAAGGCATGATGGGAGCGTTTAAGGCGTTTCTTCCCGACATTAATTTAGAAATGCAGGAAGACACCACGGAAAAGCTTTTACAGCAGCTTACCGATGGAAGGTTAGATTTACTTATTCTTGCACTTCCAATGGATACACCCGGATGTAAGCAAATGGTGCTTGGTCACGATCCTTTCCACCTTATAGCGCACGAAGATATGATGCCTGCTTTACCAAATCCGGTGGACATTTCGTCGCTTCCTAAGAAGAGTATTTTTCTTCTTCAGCAAGAGCATTGTATGACCGACCATGCGGTTAGTGCATGTAATCTTCAGCATCGCGACCAAATTAGCAGTGTTGCAGCAAGCAGTCTTTATACATTGGTTCAGCTGGCTAACAGTAAAATGGGCTATACCTTTTTACCAGAGTTAGCTATTAACCAGTCAATTTTGGAACACACTGGACTTAAAAGTTTTCCTGCGGAAGAAAAAGGCTTCAGAGAAATTGGGTTAGTATGGCGATCAGGCACTACACGTATGCAGCTATTTCGTCGTATTGGCGAGATTGTTTCTCCATTACTGCCTGTTCCAACGCTTAAATAGCATTCGCGTAAAGCCATAAGCCTTGCGCTTATACTTGTAAGAAAGCTATTTAAAACTCCGTATTTGCATCAGGACGTGTTGCTTTTTTGATTAAACAGCAAGCAGCACGCCCTTGTGAGTAGCAATATTGCAGTGCGCTTTATCAGTGTGAAAATTATAGCTTAGGGGCAGCATGGCCAAGCTTTGCTGCCCATGTAAGTTCAGCTCGAGACAGTCCATTTGCGGCATTTCTCCCAAAGCTATGTAATGCGTTATAAGCGCTGTTTGAGGGAATTCCTAAGTAGTGGCACAATGCGTAAAACAAAAGGCTGCAGCGATGTTGAGAGCCGTCGCAATGCAGATATATGTTCGCACCTTCAGAAAGCATTTTTGACAGCTCGTTGAGATACTGGTGAAGGTAAACATCATCGGTAAGCGACGGTGAAGAAGGGTGAGAATACGGTACCCAAAGCCACTCTAGCCCGCTATTTAACGCAGCATCGCGCACTTCCGGGGCATTTTCCTCACCGGTTTGAACGGTAGCAATGTGAGTTACACCTAGCATTTTCAGTTTGTCGTATGCATTCGCTATAGGTTTTTTACCCAAGCATATTTTTCCTGCTTTTAGCGAAAACCAAGCTATTGCCTGAGGGACGTTGTCCTCAATGCCGTTTGCAAACTCATTTTTAGTCACAGCGCGTGTTACACCACAAAGTAATAAATTGAAAAGTAATGGCAACCGCACCCGCCAATTACGAATACATGCCATATTGCATGGGTGTATTTTACCTTTTTCGCCACATAAAAACAGACACCCACGCTGAAACAAAGCCCTCCTGCTACGAGTAGCCAAAGCCCTGCACCCGGTAAGGCTACGTAAAGTGGGTAAATAAGGCCAATTGCTATCCAGCCCATAAGCAAGTATGTCATTACCGACACCTTAGGAAAACGATGTTGCGCAACCAGCTTAAACGCAACACCAGCAAACGCTAGAGCCCATATTAGGGTAGTCATGACAATGCCCAGTACGCCGCCAATAGAAACCAATAAGAGCGGTGTGTAAGTACCTGCTATCAATAAGTATATTGCACTGTGGTCGAACAGCTTTAGCCACTCTTTGGCCTTGTGATGAGATATTGCGTGATAAAGCGTAGAGCTTAAGAACATAAGTATTAATGTGCTGCCGTAAATAGAAACCGTGACGAGAGATAAGGTATCGTCTGCTCGATTGAGGAGAAATATGAGGCCAACAATAGCGGCCACTAAACCCACACCATGACTTACACTATTAAGCCACTCTTCTATTATTGAATATGCTCTAGCAGGTATGCGTTCTATTTGATGTTTTACTGCTGACATTAATCCTCCTATCGAACCCTTTGTTCCTCTCTGGTGATTAAAGAAACCGTTTAATCTTTTTGAACACTGCAAAGAATGGTTGAAAAAGACTTCAGAGAACACTTGTTCGCTGAAATAGAATGATAGCAGAAAAGGAGCCTAACAAAACGATATTTACGTTACCGCTTTTTATTATTAAGCGTGGTTGATTTGTTGTTGGTGAAAGCTGCCACTTTAATGCGCTAATGCATTTAAGCGGGTATTTACCGCGTATTTACCGAGTAGAGTGTAGAAAATTCCAATAAATGAATTCGTAATACTGTGTTTTTATTTATGTTGCTGATTTTATGAAGGTTTATTTTTGGTGCGAAAGCTGCAACGGAAAACGTAGATTTGATTGTTTTGACCATCATTACTGACGAGGGGTTTGTCGGGACGGTAATGATAAAGTGCACCCAAGGAGTAATATATGTCTTTCTTACGTTGGTTTTTTTCTGGAATTGTAGTGTCGTTACTAATTGTATTGGTGGGAGTTTTAGGTAACGGAGACACATTTGTTAGTCGCGCTACCGCCGAAGATACGGCAAAGCCCTATCATGGAAACATAACGAAAATTGAGAAGACATACACAAGAGTCGAGTTTGATCTAAGTAAAAAAACGCACCTTTTACGCAAAAGCCGTATGGATTACTACATTGCGCAAGCAAAACAAGCCGATAAGCGTGGTTGGGACTATAAGCGCGATCAAATGTTAGAGCGTGTAGAAAATATGTTAGCTCATCACCTAACGCAATATGCACAAGAATCTGATGCGACTGCCGTTAATTATGCATCCGCACGCTAAGCTTTTATTTTCCATTGAATTCTAGTTATTGAATAACAGCGAGCGGCGAGGACAGGAGTTTTGCTTCTCTCTAGTCGCTGCTGTTATCGAAACACCCACTCAGTTTATCTAATAAATGACGTAGCTGAATACTCTCCTCTTGACTCATACCTTGTAACTTGCAAAGCATTTGCTTGGGTACGTTTTCAGCAACTTGTTTTTGCTCTATTCCTTTAGAGGTGAGCACCACACGTTTAACCCGTTTGTCGCTTTCATCTTTTTTAATACTAAGAAACTGCTTATCCTCAAGCTTCTTCAGAATAAGCGTCATAGCACCGCCGTCGATAGCCGTGCGCTCTAGTAACTCGGCAATTGTGATGTTATTGGTTTCCCATAGCGCCATTAGTGTTACATATTGCGGGTAGGTAATATCGAGTTCTCGCAGCAGTGGTCGATAAGCACGCGTAAACGCATTAGACAGCGTGTAAAAGCGATGACAAAGTTGATTTTCTAACTTCAATAATTCAGACACGACCAAAACTCCTCATTTAATTTTTATATTTTGTATGCAAAGTACTTGATTATCAAGTCGTCATAGTGTTATTTTATTTTGCATGCAAAGTAATTGCGTGTTTTTGCTTGAGCAATAAATTTTACTTTGCACCTTTATCTTTGAATTAGGAGAATATTATGCATACATTACAACAGGTTGTTTATACAGGTACGGCTACAGCAACAGGTGGCAGAGAAGGTACTGCGAAATCAGACGATGGCAAACTAGAGCTTGCACTTTCGACTCCGAAAGAGCTAGGTGGTGCAGGTGGTGAGGGCACAAACCCAGAGCAAATGTTTGGAGCAGGGTACTCTGCCTGTTTTATCGGAGCGTTAAAACACGTTGCGGCTTCGCAAAAAATTAAACTAGCTGACGATATAAACGTAATGGGCGATGTGTCTATTGGTCCAATCGAACAAGGCTTTGCTATTGCCGTCAAACTAACTGTAGATCTTGGCGAGCTGGAGCGTGAAAAAGCCCAAGCCTTAGTTGACGCTGCACATCAAGTTTGCCCTTATTCAAATGCAACCCGAGGAAACATTGCAGTAGATATTGCATTGGCGTAAAGCGTAGCAATACCATTTAATTCATTAGTTAGCGCCTGAAAACTTAATACTTTAAAGCAAGGTATTCAGGTGCTGCTTGTTTCGTTTTCACCAAGCCGGTTTATTCCCTATGTTTATCCTTCGCTCCTTTCGCGCCAAATTGTTACTATAACGATGTTGAACGAATTATTATAAAAGACAGGAAGCAACATGAAACCAAATGGGAACCAATTTATAAAGAAAAGTGGATTACTTGCCATTTTGATCTGTGTCCCCGCGCTTTTTGCGTGTACCGACAACAGCAATAGTAATAAAAGCAGCGTAGAATCAAAGACTGCTGTAACAAACGAAAGCCTAGATAAGTCTGAAATGTCTAATAAAGTAGACGTGAATGATGCTGCCATGACCTCGGGTGTAGATTACCACTCCTTTTCTAATCCCGATGAAGTACGCGTTACGCATTTGTCGTTAGACCTCACTGCGAATTTCAATACAAAGCAATTAATAGGTACTGCAACCTTAAGCGTGTCGCGCAGTGCTCCGGGCAACAATAAACTTGTTCTTGATACCAGAGCTCTTGAAATCTCAGGTGTTAGCGTTGATGGAGAGTCGGTGCCTTTTGATTTAGGCGAAACCGATGTCGATCTAGGAACGCCTCTTTCCATCTCGTTACCCGAGAACGCCAAGCAGGTTACGGTGAACTATGCCACATCGCCGAATGCGTCAGGCGTTCAGTGGCTTACACCAGCACAAACTGCAGGTAAAAAGCATCCGTTCTTATTTACTCAAGCTCAGGCCGTTCACGCCCGAAGCTTTATACCATTGCAAGATTCTCCGCAAGTGCGAGTGACGTATGAGGCCACCATTAAAACACCGCCAAGCTTATTGGCAGTAATGAGCGCAGCAAACGATCCTCAAACGCAGCGCGATGGAGAATACACCTTTACCATGCCGCAGCCTATTCCTTCTTACCTTATTGCTCTAGCCATTGGCGATCTGCAGTTTAAGGCTATGGGAGAAAGAACAGGGGTGTATGCCGAACCTGCGCTTCTTGAAAGTGCCGCAAAAGAGTTTGAAGACACCGAGGCGATGCTTGAAGTAACAGAAGAGACTTACGGCCCTTATCAGTGGGATAGATACGACCTATTAATTTTACCGCCATCGTTTCCCTTTGGTGGCATGGAAAACCCTCGTCTCTCGTTTATCACGCCAACAGTTATTGCCGGAGACAAGAGTCTAGTGTCTCTTATTGCACATGAGTTGGCTCATAGCTGGTCTGGGAATACCGTCACTAACGCTACGTGGCGTGATTTGTGGTTAAACGAAGGCTTTACCACCTATTTAACTTATCGCATCATGGAAATGATTTATGGTCATGAGCGGTTTAAAAAAGAGGCTGTGCTAGGTTATCAAGACTTGCAAAACGATATCGCTGCACTAGAACAAAACGATGAAATTCTTGCTATCGATTTACGTGGTCGTAACCCTGACGATGTATTTTCAAATATCCCTTACGAAAAAGGCGCGCTTTTCCTTCGAGAGTTAGAGCAAAAAGTTGGGCGTGAGAATTTTGATGCATTTTTAATGCAGTACTTCGAAGACTTTGCATTCAAAAGCATTACTACAGATACCTTTATCGACTACTTGGACGAGACGCTGCTTAAGCAATATCCAGAAAAGTTAGATGCTGAGCGTATTCAGCAGTGGATTTTTGAACCTGGTATTCCAGAAGATGCACCAAAGCCTGAGTCTGATGCTTTTACCAAAATCGATGATACACGAAGCGCTTGGCTTTCTGGTGACGTAAAAGCAGCGGATATTGAAACCGCGCAATGGACAGTGCATGAATGGTTGTACTTCCTTAACAATATGCCTGAGTCGTTAACCGACACGCAGCTCGACGAATTAGACAGTGTGTTTTCGCTAACAGAAACACAAAATAACGAAATTGCTCACAGTTGGCTGATGATTGCAGTAGCCAATGAGTACAAGCCAGCATACGAGCGTTTATACACCTACCTTGTAAGCATTGGTCGCAACAAACTGGTTAAGCCGCTTTATCGCACGCTTTCGCAAACACCCGAAGGTAAAGCATTGGCGAAAAAAGCATTTGAAGAGGCAAAGCCTGGCTACCATCCATTGACGATAAGAGCCAACGAAGGTTTTGTTAACTAAGCGCTGTATGAGACGTCTCTTAAAGAGTGAGTAGCTAAAGCCTGCTCTCTCAGAAAATACGTTGTATAAAGGCCCTATCAACTTTGGTTGGTAGGGCTTTTTTATGCAGTTTAAACGCGGCTTTGATCAGCATGATCGCTTTTGTCGCTACATCAGCCAAACTATTCTGTAGATGCTTGTTTTTTTCGCTCTACTCCCGATGCCCCAGTAATTATTAAAAATAGAAAATACCCTAAAATCAGAGCTAGAATATCGTATACGTCAAAAACTCTGTTGCTCCAAATTTGCTCGATCTCGTAAAGTAGTGTTCCAAGCAGAATAAAAGCAGGATATTTATAACTATATTTTTCTTTGGCAACCATTACCTTCGAGAAAAATAGCACGCCCAAAATAGAGAAAAATGAAGGGGCGCTGCCTAAAAGAAAATTGACAGGAGTGCTATCAACACTCATATCTCTTGCTATTTTTGAAACCATCCCTGCAATCGTGCTTATCAAGGCGAGGTAGAAGTATTTATTCATGTGCATCGCCTCAGAAGTTAATTACAAACGTCAGTATGAAATTAGCCTTGATAAATAATTCATTAATACGTATTACATCATCCATATAGAAATAGAGTGGATTAGCTGCTTCTAAACTGTCCACTCGACAATATACTATTGATACATATTACTTCTAAGGCTACCGTTCATTTGTCCGCCTGAACTTGTGCGGCCACTATCCCAAGACATACCCATAGCTGAATCTAAAATTTTTCCTCCTACATACCCAAGTGCCATCCATAAACATGGATTACCTCCATTTACTTCATAAGTTTCGTCAATTGAGAGATCTCTAACCTGATTATCTTTTACTATTTCCATTACACTTTCCAATGTTAAGTACTGTTTTCAATAGCGCCATTGCCAAAGAATAGTTATTTTTGCATTCCTAAATTGATGTGTGATCTGTGCAAAAGGACGGTTTTAACAATATCTGGTGATAACTATGGCGCAATTAACGTTGTTGAAAAAGTTTTTAATGCTTTTGATAAAAGAAAGCGGCAGCAAAATGGGTAGCTCACATATCTGATGTGAAGAATGTTTTCAAAACTAATCACCGGTATTGCTGAATAAATTGAACTGTTGCATCATTATTCATTATTCATTATTCATTATTCATTATTCTTTTATTCATGGTACCAATGAGGTACGGTAAAAAAATAAACAGTGGTACACGTTATGATGGCATAGAGTTGTTGCAACGTTATGGGAAGGAATCTATATGAAAAATATTTATGCCATTTGTGCGCTCGCTATTTTCGCCTCGAATGTCGCAGTTGCAAACACAGTCGTCGGCTATGCTGAGATGACACGCATTTATCAAGACTACATTGTTGGTGACGGGGTCAGTAACCCCAAAATGCCAAAGTTCTATTTACTTGATACAAAAACTAACACTCTGCTAGCACGAGATAAAGTCATTGGAGTGCTTGGCATAGCGCCTTCTGACGTAGACAAAGTCAAAAACTTTATTGGCGATGCTATTAACCTTCCTAAATCGGTGACCGTCCCGTCTTCAGTGCTTAAACTTGAAGCAGACCACCAATATGTCATGTTTTATTTCAACATGCCAGAAGATGCATATGGGGCTGTGGTTGCCTATCATCCCACTATCAAAGAAGACCATGCCTTTTTAGTGAATACCGTTTCTGAGCGTTCTGATATTCAGTTACTTTTAACCTTCTAACCCTCTAAAATTATACGCCAAGGAGTGGGTATGGAAATTCCTAGTCTAGAAAAAGAAAGTACGGCGATATGGCTGAGAGGTTCGCTAGTCGTTTTGTTTGCTATTAGCTCCTGTTTTTTTCTTTGGCATTACTTAGTTACTAGCGATAAAGATTCTAAAAACAAACTACTTATCGAAGCTTACCCCGTAACCGCTAGCAACGCCGTTCGAGTTTTCGGCCAATTACAGCCTTTGCTTTCTTCTATGGTATCTACTGATGTTTCCGGCAAAATTGCAGAAGTTAATGTGAGCCCTGGGTCAGTTGTCAGACGTGGTGATGTATTGGTGAGGCTGGTGAACCCTTCCCTTAATCGAGAGATAGAAGAACTTGAACTGTCTATTTTATCGAAGAAAGTGAAAGGTAAATCTGACGTGATTACGTCTCAGCAAGCTCTGCTTGAGCAAAAAAATAATGTTACGTTTGCGACTTCTGACTTAAATTCACTTGAAATTGAATTGAACGCCACGGAGCAGCTTTATCAGTCCGGTATCGTTTCTCGTCTCAATTACGTCAAACTAAAGGCGAGTGTCGAGCGCGCGCGCGTTACTTTGAAAGCAGAAAAGAGAAAGCTGCAGTCATTAGCCAATACACATCAAGCGTTATCTGAAGTTGCTCAAGCAGAGTTAAAAATTTTGCTTAGTAAGAAAGAGTATTTAGAGCAACAAGTGGCAGCGTTGGATATTCTTGCTCAAGAAAGTGGCGTTGTGACACTGATGAACGATGGGTTGGACGTTGGCTCAACGCTTCAAGAGGCAGACTTTGTTGCTCAAATTGCTGATCCACTGGATATGTATGCACGTCTTTCCGTTACCGCATCCGAAGCCGCGAAAGTACAGGTGGGCATGAGTACGGTGATTAATATCAAAGGGGAAAGGGTAACCGCTAGAGTGTCACGCGTGTCCCCTTATGTTGTTGAAAATCAGATTGAGTTTGACGCAGCCTTTGATGCGACATTGCCAAACGGTGCAATCCCTAATATGAATATATCGGGAGAGGTCATTTCCAATGATGAATTAGCTTTAGTGGGTTTACCTAAAATATCCCATGTGACGGATACGCGCAGCCGCTATACCCTTTACGTTCTCAATAAGAGCACACAAACATTTGAGCTAAGACATGTGCTCATTAACGCCATTTCAGAAACCGAAATGTACGTGAGTGACGGGCTTGAAGTAGGCGAAACGGTACTTCTTACCTCACCAGACGAATATGGATCTCGAGCGTCAATCAGTTATGCAGAAATCAGTTCCTAGAACGCTAATTAATTTACAAAACGTCAGCAAAAACTTTGTAAGCGGAAAAGTCTCTTACCATGCTGTACGCAACGCCAACCTGCAAATCACCGAAGGCGATATGGCCTCAATTCGAGGCACCTCGGGTAGTGGAAAAACCACGCTGCTGTGTATTATTGGGCTACTAGAGTCGTTATCGGGTGGCCAATACGATTTGTGCGACTTTCCTACAACACAGCTTAAAGAAAAGCAGCTGTCTATTCTGAGGAACAAAAACATAGGTTGGATTTTTCAGAATTTCAACCTTATCAATGACCTGACCGTGGCGCAAAACGTTTGCGCACCTCTGCGATACAACAAAAGTCTCAGCAGTAAAGCATATACAGCGCTGGTGACTGATGCGTTAACCGAAGTAGGCATGCTAGAGAAAGCCAATGCATTCCCTAGCCAATTGTCTGGGGGGCAGCAACAGCGAGTGGCCATTGCACGAGCAATAATCAATAAGCCTGACATAATCTTGGCCGATGAACCTACCGGCAATTTAGATAAAGAAAATTCCGCTAAAGTTATGAGCCTGCTGCAGCGTTTAAACCAATCAGGCGCTACTATTTTGGTGGTAACTCATGATTTAGACATTGCCAATATGTTTCCAATCCAATACCAGATGGATGATGGAACATTGTCGCGACTGCACGTGTAAGCACCATGAATCTGACTTTGCATACCAATAGTGTTCACGACCTCAAGGGCGCTGCTAGGCGCTGGCGTCATGCAAAGTTTCAATTCTTAGTCATTGCTTTATCAGTTAGCTTATTAACAGCCTTGATAAGTGTGTTGTTACAAGTTGGCGTTGTGGTTGGCTCAGACAGGCCTGATTTTGTAGGGTCAAAGGCTAAGCTTGTTACGCTAGTACGTACCAATATGAGCAATATAGTGAAGCCGGTTAAGGGGTACCACGCTGAGAAATTAGAAAAAGTAGAAGGCGTATCTAAAGTTGCAAAATTGGGTGTAGAACGTTCCCAAATTAAAGTGGGTAAAACCTTAAGCGACGAAGTGAATATTGGTTTTTTAAATGAAACGCTTATTGAATTATTAACACTTCCTTCTGATTTGAAATCACTCGAAACCAATACACAGTCTGTGTTTGTTACAGCGGGTTTTTGGCAAAAATACCTAAGTGACTTCAATGTAGATGAAAAACCTCAAATCACAATCTACGATACCAAAACACCATACATAGTTGCTGGAATAGTGCCTGACTCTATGTCGAGGTGGAGTACATTAGAAATAGGCGTTTATGCTCACGACAGTCAATTAGAGCACTTTGCTCCTTTTCGGTTAACTGAAAGAGAAAAGGCAGACCCTCAAAAATTACAGAATAATATTGTTTATACGCGCAATTATTTGCGTGGTGCGCCCCAGTACTATGTATTTGCAAAAATAGAGCCCGGTATTTCTATACCAGACTTGATGGGAGCATATGGGTTAGTCGATTTAGATGTTGGAAATACAGTAGAATTTGTAGAAGAGCAACACAAGCTGCTTATTACAGAGGGTGTAGAGCTTAATCCCATCACGAAAAACAAAATATTGGCACAATGGCAAGCTCTGCTATTTTTGTCGAGTATCTTGTTACTGGCTATTGTCAGTAGCTTGCTCTATTCCCAAATAGGGCAGCTCATTCAGCGAAAGAAAGAGCTTACTATTAAACGAGCCATTGGTGCTAAAAAGGCTGACCTATTCAAAGAATGCTCTCTAGAATTACTACCGAATCTCATTGTTAGCCAAGTAGTGAGTTTTGGCCTGTATAGCTTTGCGCTTACTCAAATGTCAAACTCTGAAACGCTTACCACATACTTCCAAACAGAGGCACTCGCAGTAGATTTAGCGCTATTTATCCCAGTTTCTTTATTGGTTTGCTTATTGCTGTGCGCTGTTTTTAGTCTGCCCTATCTTTCTGCAATGCGAAGAATGACGTTATCCTCCAGCAAAAGCGACTCGCTCACCTCTTCGCAGTTGCGTGTTTTAAAGTACAGTGCGTTTTTGCAAAAAGTCATGCTGGTAACAAGCGTTTTCTTAATGACGCTTACCGTGCACGAGATAAAAAAAGTGGCTGATGCAAATACGTATTCATTGGATGTGATTGAGTTTCAAGTGTTAAGTGAAAACTACGTAGCGTTAAGCGAAAACTTCAAAGCGGGTAACTTCGATAACAGATTTGCAAATAAAACCGCTATTTCCTTTGATTCATTCGTAAACCCTGTAGCAATGAGGGATACGGTTTCCATTGAGGGACAAACAAAGAACGCTGTGGAGGCCACCTCGCTGCATGTCTCTGGAAATTTGTTCGCGCTGGCAAATATAAAGTTACTTGCTGGCAAGAGCGAAATGAGCCGAGATGAAGCGGTGGTAAACCAGCACCTTGCCCTGCGCTTTGCCAAGCAGCTTGAGCTAACTAACCTAGACGATTTGCTGGGACTGAAACTGGTGGTTGGCGGTTTTATGAATACCAAAGTCGTGGAAATAGCAGGTATTGTTGAAAATGTTCCACATTATGGTTTTTCGAATCGTGAGCGGCCCATGCTTTATAAGCCGTTTAGCACTATTCCTACATTGTTAGAGAGAGGTTTTTTTGCATTAATCCAACAGCCACATGCAGACGATTTTGAGCAATTTTTAACTTCATGGGCGGATGAAAATGCAGGTTCTTACAGTATTGAGCGTGAATCTCTGGTAAGCCGACAGCTTTTCAATATGGAATACCTTGAGAATACCACGCGACGGAGTGCACTTTTGGTATCCGGTATATTGGCTTTACTATTGTTGTTTAACATCTTTCATATTTCCCGAACCAATTTACAGCTAGAAGAGAAACGTTTGGGAGCATTACTGGCAATAGGAGCGAACAAGAAAGCGTTGAGTATTCAAAACGGTCTCGCACAAGTTGTCCCTTTTTTCGTGACCTTGCCCGTGGTTTTGCTTGGCGTAGTAATATCTAGACGGTTTTTGGAAGACAACCTTCAGGTTAATATAGTGAATGGACAGCACTTTTTAATTGCCGTCGCAGTCACTTTCTCCTTAATCACGCTGATCAATATCTTGTGTGCGAAGCACTTTTTGTCGAGACCGATTTCAAGAATGTTGTAAGTACGATTTAGCGCATAGTACCCAACAGCTAATCAGCTAACGCGGGATTAGCAATAAACAATATATCCATAATAATGGCTGGATCCCACTGTCGCATGGCGGTCTCACTGGCTATGCGAATATCGTCTAGTTCACTAATGGTTGCTACGGAAAACGATTTGTCAACAATAATGTGAACCAGTAAATAAATATCTCGTCCGCTTTTACTTATCCGTACTTCAACATGTTGATAGGGCACTGCAATCAAGGTTTGCTTTAAACGTTTTTCAATAACTGCTGTCACCGACTCTGGTGGCGCTTTGTTGATTACCTCTTTTAGGCTGTCGAGCATAATTTTAAAAGGCACAGGCAATATGGCGAGGCCTAATAGTATAAGCAAGACAGGGTCGACAAAGGAGGCATACTCAGCAAAATGCGTTTGTTCAATACCGTATGCAATAGCAAAGCCGAGTAAGATTGACGCACTCAATACACCATCGACAAACCAGGTGTGAGCTTCTACCGCCACTAAGTCTGAGCGCAATGGCTTACTTTGATACTTCATGTAGCCAGACACAGCAAAACACGCAGTAGTAGCAATAACACCGTAAATTATGGCATAGCCATACTCAGCCTTTATGCCACCGTCTGCAAGGCTACCAATAGCTCCCACCACGGCGTATAAGCACGTGGCAATGATAACAATGGATTTGAATAAGTTTAACGTAGGCTCTATGGCCGTGTAGCCAAAATGAAAACGGTCGTCATCGGGCAACTGCACTAAATTTGCTACTTTCAGCGTGAGCAACGACATGAAAAAGGCAATGAGTGAGTATGCGCCGTCAAACAGGATGGCGGCTGAATGGGTTATAAAGGCAAAGCCAAGTGCGATAAATACAAACAAACCCGCTACATAAAACGATACACGTAGTAAGGTTTTTTCTTTAGTGTGGTGAAAACCTATGGCCATTTTTGGCTCAAAGACTCAAGTGTTAATATCCGGCGGATAATACGCTTGTTATGAAAATAAGATAGCGAATTCATGCTGGGTGACGAGTAATTTTTTTGTCCTTATTTAGTGCACTTTTTTATCAAAAAACAGTGCAGTTTAATAATTAGATTGCCCTTGCGCTATTACTGCTATGCTTAGATCAACTTGATAATAGAAAGGGCATGCTTTGTCTAACCCAAAAACAGATGACCAAGCTACTGATACCAAAGCTACTGATGCCCAAAATGCTGGCAAACAAACTCAAACAAAAAAGCTCTCTCAGGCGCAAGAGGCTAATCGGCTAATTGCCGAGGCGGTTATTCAACTTACCTTGGCAATTGAGACAATGCACAACCGTATTAATCCGCTGAATTGGCTGACGCCATCAATACAACAATCCACACAAAAATCAAAGCAGCAGCTTAGCAGTGGTATTACAGGCATGGTTTACGAAAGTATTCGTGGCATTACTAGCGAGGTAAGCAAGCGCATTAGTATGCCGCTATCTGTACTTACTGATAGTCTGAGCGATAGACATGGCGACAGGTTCAAGGATAGTGTTAGTAGTAGTCCAGTTGGCAATATAAGCCAAGCAACACCGCCATCATCAACGTATTCACCATCACCTTCATCAATAAAGCCTACATTACTCTCAGCCATAAATGGCGTAATAGGCGATTATCTACATACACAACAGAGTCCGCTGTCCATCGCCATGACATTTCGTCAACACGGCAACGATATAGAGTTAGACGCATTGAACCAGCAAATCGTAGATTCCGAAGGTAAGGTTCTTATTATGGTGCATGGCTTATGTATGAATGATGTGCAGTGGCGGCAAGGTGAGCATGATCATGGTTATCATCTTGCTAATGACCTCTCATGCACCACAGTTTATTTGCACTACAATACGGGCCGACATATCTATCAAAATGGGATGGAGTTGAATGCACTTTTAGGCAAGTTAGCGAGCCAGTTTCACTCTCTACAAAGCCAGCACTCACTAGATATTTCAGTGGTTGCCCATAGCATGGGCGGATTGGTCACAAGAAGCGCGCTTTATTATGCTAAAGCTGCCATACCAGAAGCGGCCGCAAAAACAGAGGTAGCCGAGGAAAGTATACAGTGGGCCGAGTATTTACAAAAAATAGTGTTTCTTGGCACTCCGCATCATGGTGCGCCCCTTGAGAAAGCAGGTAACTGGGTAGACCTATTTTTAGGTATGCATCACTTCACGGCTCCGCTAACCCGCATTACTCAAATTCGCAGTGCAGGTATTGCCGACCTTCGGCACGGATATATTGTTGAAAGCGACACCCATTCTGAACGGCGTTTTGATTTTGTTAGCGATCAACGTAAACCCATTCCACTGCCTGATGGGGTAGCGTGTTTTGCCATTGCAACAACGTCCTCGGCATCGCCAAATGCTATTAATAAGCATCTTGTTGGTGATGGTTTAGTACCCCTTAATAGCGCACTAGGCATTCATGAGAATGAAGCGTTTAACCTTAATTTTAAGCCAGAAAATCAGTGGGTGGGAAATAACATCAGTCACCTCGGGTTACTGGGGAATAAAACAATTTACAACGTTATTCACCGGTGGCTTTCGCAGGGCGCTTACTAACGAATAAACGCCTTCCATTCTTGCAGTAAATGTTTGAAATCTGCCAAGCCGCAACCTGCTTGCATCTCTTGGTCGTAATCTTCGGCAAATTCTTTGTGACTGGTTTCGTTGTGATTGAGGGTAAGAATTACTTCGTCGTCTTCAATGGTTAACGTATATTCCTTGCCAATAAATTGGTAATCAGGAATGTTGCGACACAGCAGGTTTTCAATGGCATCTAGCACCGTATTAATGCTTTCGCGATCGGTGCCTAAATCGTTACTTAACCAATCACCAAAAGCTTCGCATTCAATATCACATTTGGCGGAAGGCTCTCCTAACATGTCAGTGCGAAATTGAAAATCCATCAGGCCTCCTTGGGAACATTATAAACATACCCTGTTAATTCTAGTTCAGTTAAATAGACTCGCACGTCAAATTCAATTTGATGGTAATCGGGTAGCATGTGTTGGCAGAGCTTGTAAAAGGCTTTGTTATGTTCTTTTTCTTTAAGGTGGGCTAATTCATGCACTACTATCATGTTCAAAAATGGCTCGGGCGTGTTTTTAAACAGGCTGCTTACTCGCAGTTCATTTTTACTCTTTAATTTACCGCCTTGTACCCGCGATACATAGGAGTGCAATCCAAGGGCGTGGTTCACTATATGAATTTTTTGATCGTATATGACCTTACTCAACGGTTGAGTTTTTTTCATATACTGGTTTTTAAGCCCGATCACATATTCGCGTAAGTCGTTGTCGTTTGCCACTGAGTGAGTGGCAGGGTAACGAGTGCGCAGCCAATCTCCCAGCGCGTTGTCGTCAATCATCTGTTGAATTTGTTGTTGCAGTCTCTCAGGGTAGTGTGAGAGATATTGAAGCCTGCTACTCATATTGGCACTCATACTGGCGTATCATCCACATGGCCTGGCTTGCTTTCAACGTCCGGGCTGTCACCTTGCTGGTCTTCGATGTCTTGATTAACAATTGGCGCCAGCTGCTGCTTTATTTCTTCTACGTGGGAAATGGGTATTTGAATATCAATACTTACCTGCTGTGCATAGCGACAGTCGGCAATGTTGCCCGACGCTTGCTGAACCAAATACCTAACAAATTGTTCGTGTTTAAAGTCTACATCAACGGTAAGCATGTGAAGGGTAACTTCTTCTCGTACAGTAAGCTGTTCAATGGCTTGCTGCGCCGATGCAGAATAAGCGCGAACTAGGCCGCCAGCGCCTAGTTTTATGCCGCCAAAGTAACGAGTCACTACAATCATTACATCGCCAATATTTTTATGCTGAAGCACGTTTAAAATAGGTTTGCCGGCAGTGCCACTTGGCTCTCCATCATCGGCCATAGCAGCGCTTACTGGAGAGCTTGGAGGACCAAATATATAGGCCCAGCAGTGATGTCGTGCATCGGGGTAGCGCTTCTTTACTTCATCAAGCACGGCCATTGCGCTCTCGCGAGAGTTGGCAAATGCTGCCATCGCAATAAACTTGCTTTTCTTTACTTCAAACAGGACTTCAACCTGATTGGCGGGAACGGGATAATTCATTCGCTAAGTATACCCCATTGCGCAGCTGCAATTAAGCGGGTCGTAGTGGTAGTGCAATAGAATACGAAATATGCGCAGTTGATGAAATTGAGAAAGCTGCTGGATAACCTAAACAAGATGTTGCTATATTCTGTGGCCAGCTAGAAATTGATGAATGCTGTAATTAAAAACCATCGATAAGCAGATCGATACCATACTTAATTTTTGTTCTAATCGGTTTCAATGACTGTTCTGGGATAAGTTTTAAATTGCGCTTTGAGACCGTCGCTATGTCTAGCAAGTCGACATAATAATTAACGCCGCTCACTTCACAAGGTATTTGTAAATCTTTTACATAAGAAAGGCCTTCAAACGGTTTTAATGGCGCCACCAAGATACTTTCAACTTCATTGAAAACAGTGTTAGTCAAAATAACAACTATTGATGATGAATACTGACAAACAGAAAACTGAGTTATCATGAAAGCTGACTTATCGATTCTGAAAACGTCCCCGTCTCTAACACTTTTTGATTATGGGTATTTAGTGCATCTTTGTTGTGTTTAAACCATTCAACCTTCTTTTTTTCATTTACAGCTTGTATCAAAGCCGTTTCAAATACTTCGGATAACTTAATATTTAGTGATTTAGCCTCACTGAGTAACTCACTGTTAATTGATGTATTACAAGATACTTTTTGGCGCATGACTGACTCCGATCTGCTCTTCAATTATATTATGCGCATTTTTTATGCGTGTAGCAATGGCGCAAATTTTAAGCGCTGAAAAACGGGCTTCTGAGAAGAGTTGAAATATTGTTTGAATATCTGCTTTGGCGCTGCTCTTGAATAATCTTTTCATTAAGTAGAGTACCTTATTATCAAACACCAATTTATGTTGTAAGTAGCCTTTAGGTGCATTGTGTTATCAGTCATTTATGGTTTACTGAGCACATGAATTTGTTTCGTTAGCCACTTGTAAAGCGCCACTGACTAGATAAAAAACGGTGCGCCAAGTGTTAGTGAATTACCTACGTTAGAACGGTTATGTCCTCAGAACGATTTATACCTTTTCGCAAAGCCGATGTTGTTTCCATGTGTAACGATGTCCTCATTAACAAAGAAACCGCTGACGCTGATAGCACTGCTAACTCCTTTGAGGTGTTTTGCAATTTGTTGGTGAACCGCATTCACTTTCAGTATCACGAGCAGCTAGAGCGCTTGAAAAACAGCTACGCGCTTTTCGACCCTAACAAAGATACCCGCACGCTTAAAGACATTACAGATAGCGAACGCAAGGCCGTTCAAAAAGACTTCGCCAGTGAGTTTTCCACATTATTAGATTCTGCAAACTTTGAAAAAGTCACCGATACTGATTTAGAAGATGCGCTGCATGAAGAGTCGCTGTTTAAAGTTCGTTTGGCGGTAAGTTTTGACGATTTTCAAGAAGTCGTGTTTTATCGTCGAGGTGAATCGGTTAAAACAGAAACGCTACGTACGTTCTTTGGATTACGTAAAAAATCGATATCGTTTACCAACTACGAACGAGTGGCGGTTTATATTACCTTTAAAGATAAAGACTACTTCGAGCAACGGAAAGGTACTAAAAAACAGCTCCCTGTCACTTTCACCCCTGGAGCCACCATTATTAAGCTGTTTCAAAACGTACCCAAAGCAGATTTGGAAATGCTATTTCCAAACAGTGAAGTGAAAATGCGTCCGCTCGATAAACTTATCATTGGGGCGTCGGCAACGGTAGGTGGCATTGTTGTGCTGGTGACGAAATTAGGGGCGTCTATATTACTACTGTCGTCATTTTTAGCGTTTTGGTTAGGGCTTAAAGATGAGTCGGTAGAGCTTACAAAGCAAAGCCTGATTACCTTTGGTATTGGTATGGGAGTGTTCGGTAGCTTTGTCTTCAAAGAATGGTCGAAGTTTAAAAATCGAAAAATACGGTTTATGAAAGCCCTTTCGGACAACCTTTATTTTAAGAATTTAGATAACAACGCTGGCGTGTTTCACACTCTGGTAGATGCCGCAGAAGAGGAAGATTGTAAAGAAGCGTTGTTAGCTTATACCTTCTTATTAAAACATGAAGGAGCAGGGATGAGCGCAGATGAACTCGATAAAGAGATTGAAGCTTGGTTTGAGCACACTCACAATTGCACCTTAGACTTTGATGTGTCTGATGCTATCGATAAATTGGTTAAAATGAAGTTGGTAGATACAAAGCCAGTAGAAACAGGGCTCGAAGAAACAAAGTTCGTAGAAACCAAGCTCGCAGATAAAAATAACGTGCGTTTCACGGCAAAGCCGTTAAAAAATGCTATTAATGAATTAGACGAGTATTGGGACAATATTTACCAAGGCTAGCTTTGTAGGTTTAGTTTTTAAGGGTGTATCTATTGAAGGTCATTTCTTGCAGGTCCATTTTTTGTAGATACAGCTTTTCCCCAAAAACAAACCCATTCACATAATGGCCGAATTGCCTATAGTTGCAGATAAAAAGTGGTTATTTGAGCTATTCACACATTGCTCTATATTCAAGCAACCAATAGGCTCACGTTTTTTCTAATAGGTATCTAATGTTTTCAATTCATGTAGAGAGAGTTATCGATAAACCTATCCAGGATGTGTTTGCGATGCTAAGCGATCACGAAAACTATGCGCAGTTTAAAGGCGTGGATGAAGCGAACTTATTAGTTCATGGTAAAGACGACAAAAACGGGTTAGGCGCTGTGCGTGAAATTATTGCCGGTGGCGCTAATTTGCATGAGGAAATAGTGGCTTTTGAGCCGCCCTACAAATTAGGCTACAAAGTTATAAAGTCTAAACCTCTTCCTTACGATCATCAGTTAGGCGAGATTACGCTTAAAGAACAAGACGGCAAAACCCATGTCACTTGGCGTTCGAAGGGGCACATTACTATTTTCTTACTGGGCAGTCTGTATTTCGATAAGCAAATTCAAAAAAACGGTGGCAGAGCGTTTGGTAGTATCTTAAAGCAGATTGGCAACTCATAACTATGGCTAAAATGCTCCGTTGAGAGGATGCTTGTTTAGATAGTAGATAGTAGATAGAAGGCTTGTTTAGATAGGAAGCCTGTTTAGATAGAAAACTCCACTCTTGCAAAAAATAACGTGCTGTCGTTAATACGATATTCATAGGCAGCAATACCGAGCGTTCTATTTATCGTAGTGCGCTCCTCTAGTCCACCCGATGCCACATAGCTTGTGTCGTTAACGAGAGTAAGTGAGAGGGAGTTTGCAAAGGTGTTGGCAGCACAAAAAAATGGCGCCAAAACCAAACTGAGCTTGAGCGTGTTAGGCCGTGCAGCTCGTTTTTTTAATTGTGAAATACCGAATAGAATGGGAAAAACCTATCTTCCAATTTACTGATTGAGTACCACTACCAACCAGCTTTTATATCACCTTCTACGTAGGTCAGGTATGAATTAGCTCAACTGAACTTTCAAAAGAAACGACTATTGAAAAATAAGCTCCCTAAAAACAGCTTTAAAACAAGCGGCTCGAATTAACTGCCCAGGTGAAAAATGTGTAGAGATTAACAGCGCATAAACTGTCAGCTTAAAAGCTTCTTGACTGCGTTGGTAAATGTGGTTCTGACCCTGAGGTATCCCCACAAATAATGACTAAAATTCAGTAAGATAAAAAATAAAGGGAACATTCATGACGTTTGGTGATCAGATCTTTCGCCAAAAACAAATGAAGGTTAAACGCCATGAATGCCCTAT
>NZ_JAAAWP010000004.1 GCF_010500915.1 Alteromonas hispanica | reverse complement strand
TTGCTGGGTCAGTAAAACGGCTTCGCGTTTAAATTCCGGGGAATATTTTCTTCGTTTGGTCATAGACACTCCTTCTAGGCATAGTATGCCTCTTTATGGCTGTGTCCGTAAAATATGGGTAGAACCCCAGAAAACGAAAACCTCGGAAGATTCACTGCTCCAGGACGAAACTTTACTGTTAGTCTTAACTATCAATTTTAGAAATACGCGCTCTAGCTACAAAAGTTAAGCACAAAAAAATCCGATGATTTCTCAATCATCGGATTTCATGTTTAGCGTGATCAAGCTACCTAACGAGGTAGCGATCCTCCTTTCGGAGCCATATGCTAGTAGCTAGTCGTGTGCAAGAAGCTTCGACTTTTTCTCGATTTTACAATCTAAAATACGTTGTGCGTTTTTGCGGCCTACGTATGCGGCAACTGCGTATGGGTGCTTGCGTTTGAATAACTTCGTGAATGTCTTTAGCATGTTAAGCCCCCTTTGATAAATTTTCACTATTTAAATTTACATTATTACAGTTATGTGATCAAGTTTTATTTTCAACAGTTGATTTAGACTAAAGATGTAAGGAAGCAATAAACTACCTAGAGCACCATCTAGATTTCGACCTCGCCTATTATCAATTTGTCTTATTATCACCTTTCCCTATTGGAAACTTTTGTTGATGTGAACAATGCTAGCCTTCGCGAATAACGCTACACAGCGTTTACTTTATTCACCGTTTGCCCTATTCTTGCTACGCAGAATGTATCTGGTTGGATTATGAACACAGCGTTTTCAAAACTTTTGATTGTTTTCAGTATGCTTGTTGCTTTTAGTGGGCAGTCTTTTGCGTACGTGTTTGAGCATTGCGCTGTTTTTTCTGTTCGCTCGCCAACTACCTCTGCACCCGGCTCAGCATCTGGCTCGGCACTTGTTTCAAATGTAGGCGACCGTCACGGTAGCTTACATCACCAATCACATCAGCAAATGGCAAGTGACAACAACCAACACGCCTTGCACGGTGCTTCTAAAGACATGGATCATAAAGAAAGCTGCTGTGTTGAAGAGTGCGTTTGTAAAACAAGCGCGTGCTCTGCAGTGAGTATCATAGCTTCATACCATCACTATTTCACCTTACAAGCAATTAGCGAACGCGTTGCTGCACAACAGGTGAACTCCCCAAAATCAGTGACTTCTCTTCTCTATCGGCCCCCTATTTTTAGTTAAGCGGGGTAATTGCGTCTTTTTTTCGTGATTAACGTGGAAATGTCGCACATTCAATTTTTATCATTAAGCATAGTTTTACCGACAATAGGCATTTTTAGCCAATTTAGCTAACGCGTTCATTGAAAAGTGGGCCTCACTTTCCGTAAGGATGACTAGTTGTAAGCGTGTTACCCAGTAAGCGTTACAGCGTTAAGCTATAAATGCCTATTTCTAAAGGACAAGTATCATGAATCGCATTTATTTTAGTCTCTCGATACTGATGGGATTTTTGTTAATTACTCATTCTGCGTTGGCTGAGCAAACACGCAATGTCATTTCTCTTGAACAAGCTATTTCGCGGGCCCAGCAAAACGATCCTTGGCTTCATGGAAGTCAGCTTAATCAGAAAGCGACAGAATACAGAAGCGATGCTGCGAACACGTGGGCTAACCCTAAAGTGTCGTTAAGCATGATGAACTTACCCACAAATTCGTGGGCGTTTAATCAAGAAGCCATGACCCAATTTAATATTGGCGTAGCACAAATGTTTCCCCGAGGTGATTCTCTCGCCATTCGTGAGGCTCAGCTTAACATTCAGGCCTCTCAGTTTTCCTTTTTGCGGGAAGACAGAAAGGCGAAATTAGAAACCCTAGTTTCTGAGCTATGGCTGGATGCCTATCTTGCACAACGGACTATCGCCCTTATCGAGTCTGATCGCGCCTTGTTCGAGCAGATGTCTGAGGTGGCCAGAGCAAACTATGCTTCAACGGTAGGAAATACAAGACAGCAAGATGTGATCCGCGCCGACCTTGAAATCATTCAACTTGAAGACCGTTTAATGGTTCAGCAGCAAGCGTTGGAATCTGCCGTAGCTCAGTTGAATGAATTTCTTCATGTATACAGCCGCAATCAAAGTGGCGAGGCTTTTAACTTCGATTCTCAGCCTTTGGCTTTTTCCGTATCGAACACACTGCCTAAAATTGCGTTAAATAGCCAAGAAATAACCAACATGACCACTTATAAAAGAAGCCGGATGGCTCGAGTTCTATCGCAACATCCTGCTGTGAGGGCATTAGAAGTGAAAAGAAAGGTGTCTGAAAAAGCGATTGATTTGGCCAAGCAGCAATATAAACCTCAGTGGGGGGTTAACGCTAATTATGGGTACAGAGATGATATGCCATCGGGGCAGAGCAGAGCTGACTTTTTCTCTGTTGGCGTATCATTCGATGTGCCTTTGTTCACTAAAAAACGACAAGACAAAGAAGTCGCCGCCTCTGTGGCAGATGCTGAAGCAGTCAAAACAGAAAAACTGCTGCTCACTAAAAAAATGTTAAGTGCAGTTGAAAAGGAAATAAAGCAGCTAAATCGCTTGCGCGAGCGCCAGGCGATTTATGAGCAGCAGTTGTTAATACAAACCCATGAGCAAGCCGAAGCTTCTTTAACCGCATATACTAATGATGACGGCGATTTTGCTGAAGTAGTAAGAGCGAGAATCGCTGTGCTAAACGCCCGAATAGCGTCCTTGCAAATAAATGTTGAAGCGCTGAAGACCGTCTCAAGAATCAATTACTTCTTCTCAGATTCTCATAACAACACATATCAATCAGATCAGGGCTTAACCCTACAAGAGGGAGAAAAATAATGTCTAACAACGCACCTAGCTCACAGATTTTTACTACGCCAGCAAAAGCGGCGATTTTTGGGATCGTCATTGGGGCAGTAGTAGGCGTAGCTCTGTTGATGCTCTTTCAAGGAGGCTTTCAAGGGGAAGAGAATGGCGCTTCCCATGGCAGTGCGGCAGCGCAAGACAGTGAAAGTACCAGCCAGAGCAAAGAGCCTCTTTACTGGGTTGCTCCTATGGATCCAAATTATCGTAAAGATGGGCCAGGAAAATCACCCATGGGAATGGATTTGGTTCCTGTTTACGAAGGGCAGCAAGGAAACGCAGAGAATAACCAAGGTAACGGGGCTGGGGTAGTCACTATTTCACCCAATGTGGTAAATAATTTAGGGGTTAAAACGGCTCCAGTAAAACGTAAACCCATCGACAGCAAAATTTCAACCGTAGGGTATGTTCAGTACGATGAGGATGAAATTGTGCATATTCACCCGCGGGTAGAGGGCTGGATTGAGAAGCTGCATGTAAAAGCTGAGGGCGATAGAGTAGAAAAAGGCGAACCGATTTACACGTTGTACTCACCTCAGTTAGTTAACGCGCAAGAAGAACTCGTGATAGCGCTCAAGCGCAAAAATACGGGTTTAATAAACGGAGCTAAAGACAGATTAAAGGCACTGCAACTATCAGAACGTTTAATTCAAAACTTAGAGAAAACGTTAAAAGTACAGCAAAATATCACCTTCTATGCCCCCCAATCTGGCGTAGTAGACGGGTTAAACATACGAGAGGGCTTTTATGTAAAGCCAGAAAATACGTTGCTTAGTATTGCCAAACTCAACAAAATTTGGGTTGAAGCAGAGATATTTGAACGAGATGCTGCACTTGTTAAAAAAGGGCTGCCAGTGAGTATGACCGTCGATTACTTACCAGGCAAAGAATGGAAAGGTAATGTTGATTACATCTATCCCTCGCTCAATGAAAGCACTCGAACACTGCGAGTGAGATTGAAATTCGATAATACGAATGACGAGTTAAAGCCCAATATGTTTGCCAGCGTGACGATGTTTTCAGATGAAAACTCCGAGGTTGTTGTCGTACCTAAAGCAGCGGTTATTCGAACCGGTACTCAAAATCGCGTTGTAGTAGCGTTAGGCGACGGGCAGTTTAAGTCTGTTCATGTGGATATTGGTCGGGTGGGCAACGAATATATTGAAATTGTAAACGGCGTCGTTGAAGGCGACGAAGTTGCAGTGTCAGCTCAGTTTTTACTCGACTCTGAATCTAGCAAAACGTCAGACTTCGCCAGAATGAACGCTTCAGATCTCCCTAAGTCGGTATGGATGGAAGGTGAAATTAACCACGTTATGGCTGGGCACCGTATGGTTAACATTTCTCACGGCCCAGTAAAAGCCTGGGACTGGCCAGAGATGACCATGGATTTTATGGTTGCCGACGGCGTGGACTTTGAAGCACTAAAGGCTGGGCAGACCTTACATTTTGAGGTAACCAAAGACGACAACGAAAACGTTATTCTCACTGGCATTCACATTATGTCAGAGCCTGATGTGTCATCAGCAACAGTGAACGGCGTTATTAATGATATTAATATCGCCACCCGAACCCTCAATATTAGCCGAGGTGCCATTGAAAAATGGGGAAGAGAACCTGCGACAATGGACTTCATTGCCGCTGAGCACATTGTTCTGTCTGAATTCAGTGTTAATGACGAGGTGACGTTTACCTTTGAGATACGCGATGACTTTATCATAGTGGAAATGAATGGTCAGCATGGTGAGCATAACCAGCATCGTATGCACGACGCCTCTTCTGCAAGCGATGCCTCGGGTGTTAAAAAAGCCCATCAAGCGGAAAAGGCACCTAACACTCACGATGCTCATAAGGCGCATAAAGAAGGGGGAGAGAGCGCTGAAAGCCAAGATAACCACGATAGCCATGATAGCGTAGACCACTCTCAGCATAAGAGAGGGCATTCCGCATGATTGAATCTGTTATAAGGTGGTCAATTAAAAATCGTATTTTTGTGATTTTGCTCACGCTTATGATTATTGGCGCAGGACTGTATTCAATAAAAAGTACACCCGTGGATGCGATCCCAGATTTGTCCGACGTGCAGGTGATTATAAAAACCAGCTACCCAGGGCAGGCACCGCAGGTAGTGCAAGATCAGGTGACGTTCCCATTAACTAGCGCAATGTTATCGGTGCCTGGAGCACAAACGGTAAGAGGCTATTCTTTTTTTGGTGACTCTTATGTGTACGTCATTTTCGACGACGACACCGATGTGTATTGGGCAAGAAGCCGAGTACTGGAGTACTTAAGTCAAGTTGCCACTAGTCTTCCAGCATCCGCTAAACCTCAACTTGGTCCCGACGCCACAGGTGTGGGTTGGGTGTATATATACGCACTCACCGATACCAGCAACACCTATGATTTAGGTGAACTTCGCAGCATTCAAGATTGGTTTTTGAAGTACGAGCTTCAAACTGTGCCCGGGGTTTCTGAGGTGGCGGCAGTTGGGGGAATGGTGAAGCAATATCAGGTTCAAGTAGACCCAGAGAAACTGCGCGCTTACAAGGTTCCGCTAGCTCACGTACAAACTGCGCTGCAAAGGGGCAACAAAGAGGCTGGGGCCTCGGTGATTGAAATGGCTGAGGCCGAGTACATGGTAACGGCTACCGGTTACATTCAGTCAATTGATGACATCGAAAAAATACCATTAGGGCTGAATGATCAAGGAACGCCACTGCGTATCGGCGATGTTGCTTATGTAAACCTAGGGCCGCAAATGCGCCGAGGCGTAGCCGAATTAAATGGCGAAGGTGAGGTGGTTGGCGGCATTATTGTGATGCGCGCTGGCGAAAATGCACAGCAAACAATTAATGGAGTAAAAGAAAAGCTAGCCTCGCTGAAGGCATCAATTCCCGAGGGTGTTGAGATAGTGCCAGTGTACGATCGCTCGAAGCTTATAGAGCGGGCTGTTGATAATTTATGGGATAAATTATTAGAAGAGCTAGTTGTAGTAGCGCTAGTTTGTGCAATATTTCTCTTTCATTTACGTTCCTCTTTGGTTGCCATTGTTACGTTGCCATTAGGCATACTGGTTGCTTTTATCATCATGTATATGCAGGGAATTAACGCCAATATCATGTCCTTAGGAGGAATCGCCATTGCCATTGGGGCCATGACTGATGGTGCAATCGTGATGATTGAAAATATGCACAAGCACATGGAAAATCTACATCAAAACGGTGAGACGCTGAACCGAGAGAATCGATGGGAAGTGGTATCGAGAGCAGCCAGCGAAGTTGGGCCAGCGCTGTTTTTTAGTTTACTGATCATAACCGTTTCCTTCTTACCGGTTTTTATCCTTGAAGCGCAAGAGGGCAGAATGTTTGCGCCACTCGCCTTTACTAAAACCTATGCTATGGCAGCGGCCGCTGGTTTGGCCATTACTTTAGTGCCAGTACTAATGGGATATTTCATTCGGGGCAAAGTCATCTCGCAAAAGAAAAACCCGCTTAATCGATTGCTGATTGCCCTGTATATGCCTGTTCTAAGGCGGGTAATGCAGTTTCCCAAATTAACTATCGCCTTAGCGTTCATTATCACTGTGGTAGGGTTTTGGCCTGTAAGTAAAATAGGGAGCGAGTTTATACCGCCTCTTGATGAAGGTGACTTGATGTATATGCCTACAACCTATCCTGGTATTTCTATAGGTAAGGCACGACAGCTGTTACAGCAAACTGACAAACTTATTGCAACAGTACCTGAAGTTGAAAGTGTGTTTGGCAAAGTGGGCAGGGCAGAAACCGCCACAGACCCGGCACCGCTTACCATGATTGAAACCTTTATACAGCTCAAGCCCAAAGATGAGTGGCGAGAAGGAGTCACAACCGAGTCGTTAAAAGCAGAGTTTGATAGCTTGGTAAAACTCCCTGGCTTAACCAATGCGTGGGTAATGCCGATAAAAACCCGAATCGATATGTTGGCTACCGGGATTAAAACCCCCGTGGGAATTAAAATAGCCGGTCCCGATCTCAATGTTATCCAGGAAATTGGCCAACAAATCGAAAATACATTGCCCAAAGTAGAGGGTACGGCGTCTGTTTATTCTGAACGTGTCGCAGGCGGGCGTTACATAAAGGTGGATATATCTCGCGAGAAAGCGAGCCGCTACGGATTGAATATTGATGATGTCCAGCAGGTAGTATCTACCGCCATTGGTGGCATAAATGTAACTCAAACCGTTGAAGGACAAGAGCGTTATCCAGTGAATGTACGTTATCCGCAGGATTACAGAGACTCGCCTGAGCAACTGTCCCGTTTACCCGTGGTTACGCCAAGTGGACAACACATTGCTTTAGGAGATGTGGCTGATATTCGTGTGGAAGATGGTCCGCCGGGAATAAAAAGTGAAAACGCCCGTATTAATGGATGGACGTTTATTGATATAGAAGGTGTGGATGTAGGAACCTACGTTGTTAATGCGAACGCTTACCTCTCAAAGACGCTCGACCTTCCGGTTGGCTACTCTATTACATGGGCTGGTCAATACGAGTACATGGAGAGAGCAAAAGAAAAACTGTCTTATGTGCTTCCTTTAACTTTCGCCATTATTGTTATTTTACTCTATCTTAATTTTAAAGCGTTTAGTGAGGTGGCAATCATCATAGTAACGCTCCCCATGGCTATGATAGGTGGACTTTGGTTGATGTACTTTGAAGGCTTTAATTTTTCCGTAGCCGTCGGTGTGGGTTTTATAGCACTGGCCGGTGTAGCAGTAGAAATAGGCGTTATTATGTTGGTTTACTTAAATCAAGCAATCAACGAGCTGAAAGGAAATGCGAGCGCGAATAACGCGCCAATATCGGCCGACGCGTACCGTAATGCGCTTGTTCATGGCGCGGGATTACGAGTTCGCCCTGTTATGATGACGGTAGCAACTATTATATTGGGTCTGTTACCTATTCTATATGGTACGGGAACAGGCTCAGAAATAATGAGTAGAATAGCCGCGCCCATGGTTGGCGGCATGACAAGCGCAGTATTTTTAACGTTAATTGTCGTGCCTGCATTGTATTCGATAGTTAAAAAGTCGGACATATCGGCATTCAATCGCGAATTATCAAATCATGGTGAATAATACGGCGTGGTCGACATCGGTGGTATGGCTAAAAAAAGCGAGAAAATACCACCGATGGTTGATGGCTGGGGTGGGGGTGCAATTTCTTTTTTGGTCGATAACCGGTGTGTATATGGTAAGTATGAACATTCACTATATACACGGGGAGTCGCTGGTAAAAGATGATGACGAAAAACTCGACTTAGGAAGTATTGAGTTTCCCATGAGTGCGCTGGTGGCTGAATATCCAAACGCCAGAGCTATATCGCTTACCCAGCGGATGGGAGCGCCTATTTATATCGTTGCTACCGGTGCGAACACGTTTTCCATCGATGCCATAACTGGAGCGCAATTGCCCAAGCTTAATGAGGCGGCGGCAATTGCTATAGCCCGATACCACTATGCGGCCAGTGATGAAATTACAGGAAGCCGGCTTATTCGCTTCTCATCAGACATGCCTGAAGAACTCTCATCTCGCCATTTACCCGTATGGCAAGTCACTTTCGATAATGTTGCAGCTCCTACCTTTTATATCAGTCAGCAAACCGGAGAAATTGTAACCAAGCGCCACCATTATTGGCGCTTATTCGATTGGATGTGGCGTTTTCATATTATGGATTACGATAACGGCGAGAACGTAAAAAACGGGTTCTTGTTTTTTGTCGCAGCAATTGGAGTCATCGCTGCATTGTTGGGAGCTGCCTTAACGTATTTTAGTTTGCGTACTTCTGTAACAAAGGGCTCGGTTGAAAAGGGCTTTAACAAATGAAGATAAGCAAGTTTAAACCCGCTTTCAGCACTCCATTTACTAACGCTTACACCGGCGTATCCAAGGTTGCATTCACCGCTTCTTTGCATAAATGGCTTTCATTATTGGTGGGCGTTCAGCTATTAATTTGGCTTGCAACCGGGTTGTATTTCAACCTTATGGATCACGAAAAGGCAAGCGGTAATGCGCTAAGAGAGCCAGTGAGTGTTAAACGGAGCTTTACTGACAGTGAACTTATTTCTCTCAATAAGTTAAACACTGTAAGTGAGGTGGCGCCTCAAAAAGTAGAGCTCATATGGGTGCTGGGGAGCCCCTATTATCATGTTATTAGCAGACAGGGAGAGCATAGTTACCAACTTCGTCATTCGTTACTATTTAATGCCATTACAGGCGAGAAAGCGGCGTTAACACCCCAACAGGTGTTGGAAATAGCAAAACTTTCTTATTCCGGGTCCAGCGAATTAAGCAATCCTAAACTGCTTCAGCCTCCTTTTTCAGATTATGTCGCACAGCAAAACCCAATGTGGAAGGTGTCTGCGAATGACAATAACAATACCTCTATTTATATTGACAGTGTTACCGGGCAAGTTTTAAAGCATGTGAACGATGATGCCAGATTAAAAGCCCTGATGTTTAAACTGCACTTTATGGACTACACCAACACAGGAGGCTTTAATCATTGGCTTATTATTTGTTTTGCTTTCGTTACATTATTTCTCTCCGTAACAGGGGTAACCTTGCTGGCAAAACGATATCAACGTCGAATATTTTCAGTGAAAAGAGACGGCAATAAACAGGCTATTTCTGTCATTTTATCTCATTCGCACACTCCAACACCGGCTCTCGTAGAATCTGAGGCAAACTTATTTAATGCGCTTGCAGATGTAGGTATCGAGTTACCCTCGGTGTGTAATGGTGCTGGTACCTGCGGTAAATGTAAGTTCTTTTCTGAAAACAGGCTTCGCGTAGCTGCTACTGAACGTAGGCTTTTGTCAGCAACTGAATTAGCTGAGGGGGTTCGGCTTGCCTGTCAGCATAAAGCTTCTGAAGTCACCGGTGTAATTGATGTGAGCGTGACAGGCTTTGCGACAAAGCTTCAGGAGTAGGTATTGCGAATAGGCCTTTAGAGTGAGCTTCACTGGTAGCACCTCTTTCAGAGGTCGCTGTGATACCTACTTGTACAAATGGCGTATGAAAGATGGCAATAGGCAGTGCGTAAGTTGACGCACTTCTTATCATTAAAAGTGTTAATCAATATGGGCGAACCAATGAAGCGTTTCAGTTTTGTACTTTTTATATTTGTCGTCGTAATCAGTATGGCAAATGGGGCACAAGCGGAAGAGTCTCGTTTGAGTAAAGGGTTACTGGCGGTTGTAAATAAGTCTGATAACAGCATTAGCGTGATTGATATAAATGATAAACGGATTATCAAAACACTGCCTACCGGTAAGGGACCTCACGAGCTTGTAATGTCTAACAATCAAAAGTGGGCGGTAAGTACCAATTTTGTAGGCGGCGACAGCTTGACGGTTTTTAATTTGAGGGAGCTTGAAGTGGAGAGAACAATTCCACTCGAGGCGTTGAAAGGTCCACATGGTGCTGCGTTTTTAACCGACAATAAACACGTTATTTTCACCTCAGGTAAGGCAAAGCATCTTGGCATTGTAAACGTTGAAACGGGAGCGCTCGAAACAAAAATAAAAACCGCGCAAGATACCACCCACATGGTGGTTTTGAATAAAGATGAAAGTAGAGCATTTGCCACCAATATTCGAAGTGATTCGATATCGGTACTAGACTTACAAAATCAAAGTCGAGTGAAAAATATTGCTACTTTTTCTATGCCAGAGGCTATTGGCTATCGTGCGAGTGCCCATGAGATATGGTACGGCGCAAACAAGGAAGGTAGGCTCGTTGTTATTAACCCTGACACCGAACAAGAGATTGCACAATGGCAAGGTTTTAGTTTTCCTTACAGAGTGCTGTTTAATCACGATGAGTCGGTAGCTATGGTGCCAGACTTTCAGAATCACTATATTCGTTTCTTTGATGCGAATAATAAAAAAGAGCTAGGCACTCTGGCTTTAGAAGAGGGGGCAGGACCGCAGGGCATCACTCTTCATCCAAAGCACGATATTGCATTCTTATCACTGAACTTAAAAAATAAGATAGTCGCAATAGACATTCATACTCGGGAAGTCATTGCAGAGTTTCCCACGGGAACTAACCCTGATGGCGTGATTTTTATTAGTCGTTAATCTGCATAAATTAATAAAACATACCCATCTTTTAAAAGAGCGACGACTGGCAAGACAATAAACTCAGTTGAACCCTCCAGTCGCAGCTTTTAATTAATAGGCTCGTATCCCCACGGTGTTCCAGGCGGTTCAACCGGGTTGGTTAAATCAAAATCTACCTGAACTTCCCTTGCAGGACGCACTAAGCGATAGTTAAAGTGGGTGGGATAAATCATCATTTGCCAAACATTATCAGTTGAGGCAGTAATTCCAGAGTCGATAAACAGCTGTTTTGAATACGCATCGGCTGGGAACGACTGAACTTCGTTATAACCTCTGTCTGTTGTATGTCCTCCATACATGGTTGATGTGTGGAAGCTTCCGTCTTCATTGCGGTGATCGTGCTTAAGCATTAATCCCGAACCTGTTTTAGTGAGGATCCAAGTGCGAGACGCATCATCACCTACATGAAACGGGATATGCAGCTGGGTATTTGAACACTCTCGAACATGCATGATTAGCGTATTATCACCAAAGGTGTTGCCCACATTGTCTTTTGTTACTTTGCCAACAAAGGCCTTGCCGCAATGCGCTTTTATGGCGTTAAAAAATGTATCGTGAGTATCTATTGATACCAGCGGCGCTGGGTTCGCATTTACTGCAGCAGAAAGCACAGTAAATAATAAAGCTAAAATTTTGTTCATAGGGTTCCTTTCGCGTCTACAAAATTGAATCAATGGCTGTTTGACTACAATAGAAAGCGCATTTGTTACTGCTTGAGTAGATATACACTATCTTAAAAACATTGAAGCTTCTCGTTTTACTCATTATTCATTTCATGAAGGCATAAAAATTAGCCAAATAAAGTATGTCAATTCCTTGGTACATCATATTCTAAAAACAATCTATCTGTGCTTGGCGGCTGAGTTAATTACCGGCTAAGAATTCGGCTAAAAATACGGCGAAGAAAGCAGCAAATTAAATAGCAAAGAAAGCCGCTAAGTCACAACTCATCAAGGTGAATATTATGTCTAACGAATTTAAAGGTAAAACTGCGGTGATTTCGGGCGCTGCTGGCGGTATAGGGCTTGCGTTAGCACACGCTCTGGCCGAGCAAGGTATGAATATAGTAATGGGCGATATTGATGCTGTTACCTTGGCTGAAGCTAGCGAAACGCTGAAAGAAAAGGGCCACAATGTAGTGACATGTCCTTTAGATGTTACCGATTATACGCAGTGGGAAAGTATTGTAGCGAAAGCAAAAGACACCTTTGGCAAAATTCATATGGTGGTGAATAACGCTGGCGTAGGTGGTACGCCCGGAAAAATTGAAGATACAGAGCATGCAACTTGGCGCTGGGTAATGGATGTAAACGTGATGGGCGTGCTTTATGGCGCTCAAGCTTGTGTACCTGCTATAAAAGAGCATGGCGAAGGAGGCTGGATTCTAAACGTGGCGTCTATGGCAGGCATGATGGGTATGCCTTATGCTGCTGCATATTGTGCTTCTAAAGCCGCAGTTGTATCTATGACAGAAAGCTGGATACCAGAGCTTCAGCCGCATAACATTCATGTTTCTGTGTTGTGCCCCGCGTTTGTTAAAACGCGCATTCATGAATCTCATCGCAATCGCCAAGAAAAATATGCTGTGGCAAAAGAGAAGCGCATAAGTAAAGAAAAACTCAAAGCGGGCGCACAGGCAGCGGCTACTGCTGTAGAGTCTGGTATTCCCGTCTCTATGCTCGCTGAGCGAGTTATAGAAGCCTTGCGCTCAAATCAGACCTATATCTATTCTCATCCAAATTACAGAAAGGTGACCAGTGGTCGCTCGAAAGCAATTGATATGGCTTTTATAGACGCTGAACAAAGCCCCGTTGTCGGCCATCTAATTAACGATGACATAATAACTTTTTAAAAGTCATATAAATGAAGAGGCTCTCTAGCAGCTACGCATTAAACATAAGGCATTTAGTGGGAGCCTTCACTTTGTTTGTCGCGATTTCTGGATATGCGGTGTTTAGATAATTGCTCATAGCATACGCCTAAAATAATGAATAGCAGTGCGGTTTGCAGGTACGAATGGTGTGTGTCTAGCCCCGGCGCTTTGAAAAAAGCATAGATGGCCTCTAGCATAAAGATAAGCGCTGCTGCGCTAATACCATATTTAAAAATCATGTTGTGCTCTCTTATAATGAAGAGGCTCACAGAGCCTCTTTATGTTTACTGACCTTTCCATTTAGCAGTCTATTTGGGCAGTATATTTAAATTGCCCATTTACATGGACTACCAGTGATTTCTGTTCGTGTTGCCATAGGTGTTGTAAATAGACTCATCAGCATTGACCACTTGAGCAATAAAAGCACCAAGGTCGTAAAACAATCCCCCACCAGAGACTGCGAGTGCCTCGCTTTCTGAGAGTATGTGCTGTTCACCGAGTACTAAGTGTTTTTGTGCCTCGTTAACGGGGTTTATCACAATATTTTTCATGGTTACTTCCTTAATTTCTGTGGTCAGTATAGCCTTGGTAAAACTCGTACATACCCTCGGCTACAGTGGCAATAATGCCCAGTGTGCCAAGGCCTCTGAGCACAGATCCGCCGGAAACCGCATTAATTTCATTAATTGTTAAATCAGTCATCGTATTTATTTCCTTATAAGTCATGAATTACCTTTTACAGAGAACGTGTCTATAAAAAGCTTTTTTGAAAGGCTGCTTTAAGATTAAAACGCCTTACAGCAGTGCTGTTGCAGACAGAAGTCTTAACACCAAACACTGTGATAAAAATAGCAGCGGGCTAAACAGCGCGAAACTGTACTACCTATGGTTTTTTTAAAGGGGGCAATGCATCTGCCCTCTATTATCGTTAATTGGTCGCTTGTTCCATTGAATACAGACGCGCTTGTTTGTACTTTCGATTACGAAAAGTCCACAAATTAGGCAATAACAATGAAAAAAATCCTTAACGCTGCAGTGGCTGTAACCATGGCACTGTCCAGTGTGCCTGCATTTGCAGATAAATCAGAGACAGACAAGAACGCCCCTTTCAGTAGCAGTACTTTCAAAGCAATGGAAATGAGAAGTATAGGCCCGGCTTACATGTCTGGGCGAATCGCAGACATTGCTATCGATCAGAATGATCCTTCAACCTGGTATACCGCGGTAGGCTCAGGGGGTGTTTGGAAAACCACTAATGCAGGCACCACATGGAAGCCTATTTTCGACGATCAAGCTGTGTACTCTATTGGCGACGTTACCATAGCGCCCAGCAACTCAAACATTATTTGGGTAGGTACTGGTGAGAACAACGGCGGCCGCCACATCAGTTTTGGCGACGGTGTTTATAAATCACTAGATGGCGGTAAGACTTGGAAAAACATGGGGCTTAAAAAGTCGGAGCATGTTTCCGATATCATTATTCACCCTGAAAACCCTGACGTGGTCTGGGTATCAGCGCAAGGGCCACTGTGGTCTGAAGGCGGCGAGCGGGGGCTCTATAAAACTTCAGATGGTGGGGCTACTTGGAAGCAAGTACTTACTCCAGATGATGAATGGACAGGAGTGACGTCTTTACTTATCGACCCAACCAATCCAGATAAGTTATACGCGGCAACATGGTCAAGACAAAGAACGGTGGCTAATTATGTAGGTACAGGTCCTGCTGCTGGCATTCATACGTCCGATGACGGCGGTGAAACTTGGACTGAATTAAAAACCGGCTTGCCCACTGGTAATATGGGTAAAATTGGTATGGCTATCTCGCCCATAGATCCTAGCGTACTCTACGCCACTATTGAAATTGACAACCGCAAAGGTGGTTTTTATCGCTCATCAGATAAAGGTCAAAGCTGGGAAAAAATGTCTGACGAGGTAGGAGGCGGTACAGGTCCTCACTACTACCAAGAGATTTTTGCTGATCAACACCAAATGGACCGTGTTTATATTGCCAGTAATTACAGTAAAGTGTCTGACGATGGCGGAAAAACGTGGACGCCTATAAACACAAAGCGCAAGCACGTTGATGATCACGCCATGGCATTTCACCCCACCGACCCTGACTTTGTTTTAATGGGGTCTGACGGCGGTATTTATATGTCCCATGATCGCATGGCGAACTGGCGGTTCATGGCAAACTTGCCACTAACTCAGTTTTATAAGGTGGCGCCAGATGACTCAAAACCTTTCTATAACGTTTATGCTGGTGCTCAAGATAATTCTACTCAGGGTGGTCCATCTCGTACCAATCGTTCCGAAGGCATTAAGAATAAAGATTGGTTTTTAACCTTAGGTGGCGATGGCCATCAGCCTGCGGTTGAGCCGGGCAACCCAGACATAGTGTATTCTCAATGGCAGCAAGGCAACTTGACTAGAATAGATATGACAACGAAGGAAGGGGTGTACATTAAACCTCAGCCTTTGCCTGGCGATCCGGCAGAGCGCTTTAACTGGGATGCGCCTATAAATGTGTCTGCTCACGATCCAAAACGCATTTACTTCGCTTCTCAGCGCGTATGGCGTTCAGATGATCGCGGCGATAGTTGGACTGCCTTATCCGGCGACCTCACTAAAAACGGCAATCGTATGCATATGCCTATGATGGGCAGAACCTGGTCGGTAGAGGCTGGCTGGGACTTATACGCCATGTCGGAATACCACACCATTGCTAACTTTGCAGAAAGTCCGGTAGACGAGAATATTCTTTGGGTTGGAACCGACGACGGTATCATTCAGGTAACGACAAATGGCGGCAAGTCTTGGAAAAAAATAGAGCTTGATGATATTCGAGGCGTACCTGCAACAGCCTATGTTAACGATATTCGTGCCGATCTTTTCGACCCGGAAACTGTTTACGTTGCTCTTGATAATCACAAGTACGGCGATTACAAACCGTATTTAATTAAGTCGACCAACTTAGGCAAAAAATGGACATCCATGGCTGATGATTTGCCAGAAAAACATTTGGTTTGGCGTATTGTGCAAGATCACGTGAACAAAGATCTGATGTTCATTGGTACTGAATTTGGTGTTTTCTTTACCGTTGATGGCGGTGAACAGTGGGTAGAACTTGAAGGCGGTATGCCGACTATTTCAACCCGCGACGTAAAAATTCAGCGACGTGAAAACGACTTAGTAGCGGGGACATTTGGCCGTGGCATTTATATTCTAGACGACTACGCGCCCCTGCGCGGCTTAACAGAAAAATCGATGCAGGAAGATGCTTTACTGTTTGCACCAAGCCGACCTGTAAAGTGGTTCCAATTGGATGACAACCACACTGATTCAGACGGTGACGATCGCTTTGTTGCTGAAAACCCAGAGCATGGTGCCACGCTAACGTACTACCTCAAAGACAGCTTGCTTACGGCTAAAGAAAAGCGTCAAGAAGCTGAGAAAAAACTCATCAAGGATAAAGAGAAGTACCCTAAATATCCTAGCTGGGAAGAGGTCGAAGCTGAAAATCAAGAAGCCGAGCCAGCGGTTTATGTCGAAATAAAAGACGAAGAAGGCGATGTGGTTAAGCGTGTATCGGGAAGTACCAAAAAAGGTCTACACCGAGTAACGTGGGATATGACTTACGCTAACTTAATGCCGATTACCGGCAAAGAAGGCTCTCGCCGTTCACGAGGCGCACTCGTGGCTTTACCAGGGACGTATTCTGCAACGTTATTTAAGCGAGAGGGCAACACGGTGACAGCACTATCTGAACCCGTTAGCTTTGAACTTGAATCGATTTACGAAGGCGCGCTAGAAGGCGCTACCGATGAGCAAAGAGCTGCCTTTGATAACGCGGTAAGTGATGCTCAAAAACGTGCTGTGACCACAACAACAGTGCTAAGTAGTGTAAAAGAAACTATGGAAGCGCTACGCAGTGCAATCGACCGCACGCAGGGGGACATTACTGGTCTAGAAGCTCAGTATGCCGATGTACAACGTGAAATCAACGCCGTTAATCGAGAGCTTTATGGATTAGAGTCTCGTAATCGCAAAGGCATTAAGCCTGCAAACATTACCAGTCGATTAGGTTATGCTCGTTCAGCAGTAGGCTCGTCTTATGGGCCAACGCAGCAGCATAAAGACCAGTTGCGTTTTGCAAACGAGGGCCTAGATAGCGTGAGCGAGAGAGTGAGTGTTCTGCAGCAAACAACGTTACCTGCGCTTCAAAACGCAGTGGTCAATGCGGGTGGTCCATGGACTATGGGACTACCAGTTATTACCCAGTAATAACCCAATAACAACCCAGTAACGAGCTTTTACAGGCCTTCTACTGTTAACAGACAGTTTATAGGCCTTTAAGTTAATTGCTAAAAAACGGCAGTTTTTACAACTGCCGTTTTATTTTTTTATCTGACTTTGCATCTTAAAGCTGTATGTTCCATTTTCAAATATTCGTTCCTTTCTCCTCTCTGCAAATTATTGGCATGGCAGTGCTGTTGTCACTTGCGTGTCCTCTTTCTGCTAACCCGGCAAAGGGCTCTTCTTTAGAGGAAGAACGAAAGTCTGTAACAGATAAAGCCAATGGAAAGGCGACAGAAAATGCACAGGCCATAGAAAATATAGCGGTAACGGCTAGGCGGCCTTACTACCATGAAACGCTCACCAAAATTTTTCCGCTTTATCAATATGATCAGCAAAACCTTACTGAGCCTACCACTATTAACGATGTGTTAGTGCAGTCTCCGGTAGTGAGCTTGAACGGGCAGGGCGGGCAAATTCAAAATATCAGCATTCGTGGTTTTTCGCGCTGGCGTATTCAAACATTGATAAACGGTGTGCCTATAATAAGTGACAGAAGAGCGGGGGCTAGCACAGGCTTTTTGCCGCCGAGGTTCATTAGTAATATCTCAGTAATTCCTGGGGCGGCATCAACCTACTTAGGCTCAGGCGCAATGGGAGGTGCGGTCAATATCAGTCTATCTGAACCGAATGGTCATCAATTCCAAGCGGGCCTTCTTAACAACGCAGCTACGCAGGAAATTGCGTATTCCGGGCATAACATTAACACCGACTGGAAACTGTCATATCGACATGCTAGCAACGCCGAAGATGCCAACAACAATGTGCTTTACGACCAATTTGAGCAAACAGCGTTATTTGTTCGCCATCAATTTGAAAAAACACCAATGACAGAAGCGTGGTCCCTTTACTCGCAAAATCGCAATGTAGGTAAGTCAAGCAGCGACTTTCCTGAAGAAAGAGTGACAACATACCCCCAAAATACCCATTGGCTCGGCAAAGTCAGCGCTAATTTTGGTGCAATTACCAGCAATGTATGGTGGCATCAGTCGCAGCTAGATACCGATACTTTGCGCCCTGAACAGCGCTTAAACGAAAGTCGTAGTCGCGCGTTTGACTATGGCGGGGACATGGGAAGTAAAGTACGCTTGGCAAACTGGAACATAAACTGGCAGGCCCAGATACAGGGACGCAATGGAGTGCGTATTGATGAACGCGAATTAGCATTTAATTCTCAAGCTGCCCTAAATCAATATAACTACAGCGAAGAAACGTATAGCGTTGCGCCTCTTGATGCCAGTGAATTTGCTCTTGCTGGTGTATTTGATGCATCACGAACCGTGGGAGCGTTTTCGCTTGCAGTAGGAGCACGGTTCGATTGGCAGCGCCAAAATACTACCGGTCAGAATGCTGGTGATCATAGCATCGCAAATTCCAATATGAGTGGATTTGCTGGAGGAAGCTACTCGATAACGCCCCATTGGAGAGCTAGCATTTATGTCTCGAGCGCTTTTAGAAATCCCTCACTTACCGAACGTTTTTACTCGGGAGAAACACCGCGAGGCACTGTAATAGGCGATGCCGAATTAAACACCGAAAAATCCCTCAATGTGCAGGGCGTAATGTCGTACGCAAATAAGACAGTGACAGCAAGTGCGGAGGCATTTCATCAGAGCATAAAGCAGTATATTGAACGCATTGCTATTAACGATAACCTGTTACAGTACGTTAATTTAAACAGGGCACAGATTGACGGAATAAGCTATAGCGCGAAGTGGGCGCCCGACACCTCGTTGTTTTCCCTAAAACTAAGCGGAGCTTTGTTGCAAGGTGAAGATTCCACTGGCAGTCCTATCTCTGATATTCCACCAAACAATCATCGACTCGATATAGCTTACGACCTTGGCCGAGTTCGTGCTTTTTCAAGCCTGCTGTATCGCGCAAGTAAAATAAGCGCTGCAGACGGTGAGCGGTCGCTTAGAAGCACACTCAGCTTGGATGTGGGCGTTTCTTGGGAAGTGAATGAAAATGTGACTGCGAAAGTAAGTGCGAACAATCTCACAAATCAGTTATTTTATGTAAGCGCAGATAATAGAGCAGCGTTTGCGCGTGGAAGAAACTTGAATTTCTACTTAAGTGTTTTGCTGTAAACGAGCCTGTCTTTTGCGGTATTTGCTTTTAAGCGTAGTCACTAGCATTACCATTCCCGTAAGCCAAATAATCAACAATAAAATGGCGGCGGGTAGAAAAAGGTAGAGCTTGGCGCCTTCGAAAAACCAACTTCCGTCGTGAATAGACTCTATGGTATCGGCACGTCGATAAGCCGTTTGTAGTACCTCACCCGTGTAGGCGTTCAGTTGAACTTCCCAGTGATTATTACCCCGTACCTTTATCACGCCTTTATTTGGTCTAATGTCTAGTCTGTCGATATCTTCCCATTGCGACAACTGCGCTTGTGGAGCGGCAGTAACCGACTGCAAAATTTGCTCGGCGCTGATTATTGCGGTTGATGTGTTTGCGGTAACTTTTTGAGTTGGAGGTTGGACCCAATCAACTTCTTTTTTTACTTGTAACAAAAGGCCGCTGCCTATCACAATGACGACAGGTATAAAGACACTGAGCGTTATCCAAAGATGAAGTTGGCGACTGATTTTGCGTAGTTTATTGGGCATTAGTTCACATATTTAATACGGAGTTTAACTATACTGCATAAGGTGTAAGTAGTAAAAAATACAGCGAATTTAGATCTAAAATGAAGACACTAGGTTGCCACCAACCACATCCCCACGCCTACCATTAGCGTACCTGCAATTCGGTTCATAATCTGTACGTTATCACTTTTCATCAACATCGAGCGTAAAGTGCGCCCCCCAGATGCATAAATTAGCAAACAGGTAAATTCAAGTACTAAAATAATGGCAATTAAGCTAACCAACTGACTTGTTAGCGAGCGTGTGGGCTCGATAAAGGGAGGCAATAAGGCAATAAAAAAGGCCCATCCCTTGGGGTTTGCAATTGCGGTAATAAAGCCTTGAGATATTAAAGCAATACGAGAAGCCTGTTGGTTTTCACCACTGTGCTTTAGTGCCATTTTTCCTCGTGAACGCCACATTTGAACACCAATATAAAACAAATATGCTCCACCGATATATTTGAGCGCCGTGAATATATTTGGATAGTTAAGCAATAGCGCTGCAACGCCAATGGAAGAGAGTGTAGCAACTAAACCTACTCCAGCAAGCTCACCTAACATCATCCATAGAGCGCGTTTTACACCAATGCTCATTCCTAGTGTTAGAGCCAGCGTCATACACATACCTGGTGTAATAGATACAAAGAAAAATGTCGGTATAAACAGTGAAAGAGTGGCCCAACTCATAAGTTACGTCCAAAGGTAAAACGATGAGAAAAAACGAGCGGAAAAATGCCAGAAAAAGTACTCGGTAGCAATGAAAAATATAGCCACCTGAGACCAACAGCCCCTGTAAGCGACACATGGGTTGTAGATAAGCGTAATCGCTGTGTAAATCCTACCTGCTTTTTTGAAAATTAAGCCAGTAAATACACTGGTTGTTCTTTCTTTTTTTATAAAATTATTATTTTTATCAGATGGTAAAGTGTTTTTCTTCGAGTGTTTATCTGGTTTGTTTTTTGCACCTGTTTTGCTAGAACCTACGCCTTTACACGAAAAGGGCGTTCTCTACGTATTTTGCCACATATATTAGGAGATTATTAATATGAGTCGTGATCACACCGCAAGCAGTAAAGCAGGTCAAAACGATAACGGTGAATCTAAAGTCGTTGTTATTACCGGGGCCTCTAGCGGTATTGGTAAGGCAACGGCAACAGCGCTTGTAAATGAAGGCCATCGTGTTGCACTTATTGCTCGAAGCGAAGATAAGCTGAATAAGCTAGTTGACGAGTTGGGTAGCGAAAATGCTTTCTCTGTAGCTGCGGATGTCAGTGAATACGAAGCGCTGGAAAACGCTTTTGAAAAAATTAACACGCATTTTAGCCACATCGATGCGGTTTTCGCTAATGCGGGTACAGGAGCAAACCAACCAGGTATTGAGCAGGGAAATGTTAGCGATTGGTCTACCATGTTAGGAGCAAACGTAAACGGGCTTTTATATACCGCCAAAGCAGGGCTTCCGTTTCTTAGAGAGAGCAAAGGACACTTTTTGTTAACGGGGTCTGTTGCAGGAAGAATTGCACTTAAAGGTTCGGTTTACGGTGCAAGTAAATGGTTTGCTTATGGTTTCGGCTTAAACCTCGCCGAGGAAATGCGCGAGTGGGGTGGTAAATGCACCACCATTTGCCCGGGAATGGTGAATACACCGTTTTTCGATGAACCCAAAGAAGACAAACTTGCCCCAGAAGACATTGCCGATGCCGTAATGTATGCCTTATCGAGCAGTGATAAGGCTTGCGTAAGGGAGGTTTACGTAATGCCAACCTCGTAATTTCTAGTTGCCATTAATGAGCCATTATAGCCGTCTGCGTTGCCTGAAAAGTCCGAACTTGATGGCAATGCAGATGGCAATAAAACCTAGATTGAAAAACCAAATCACTGATCAGAAAGCCGTTTTTATTTAAACGCTGAAGTATGCACATCGCTTTTCTAGCGTCTGTGCAGTTGCGGTAAGTTCCGACACTTTTTCATCGGTTTTTGTAGCGGTTGTTGATGTCTCCTCGGCAAGTGAGTTTACGCCTACTATCAATTCATTTATTTCTTTAGCCACCGTCGCTTGTTCTTCAGCCGATGAGGCAATTTGTTGATTCATTGAGTTAATTTGATTAACCGCATTATCTATGGCTTCGAATTCATGCTGAGCCCGTTGTGATGCAGTTTGTGTGGATTGAGCTTCTTGCGAGGTTTCCGCCATTAAACGCACAGCACTGCCAGATTCGCGCTTCAGGCTAATGAGCTTGTTTTGAATGTCGTGAGTGCTTTGCTGGGTACGAGTGGCCAACGTTCTCACCTCATCAGCCACTACCGCGAACCCTCTGCCCTGTTCACCCGCTCGGGCGGCCTCAATGGCTGCGTTTAAAGCAAGTAAATTGGTTTGTTCGGCAATATCATTAATTGTTTTTAAAACACCACTCATACTATCTGCCTCTGTTGTTAAACTATCGATAGAGGAAGAGACAAGCTCAATTTTTTCGACAAGAAGTTTGAGACTTTGGGCGCTTTGCTCTATGGCATGCCTGCCTGATACAACACTAGAATTAGCGTGACCAGCGGAATCTGCAGCATGCTGCGCATTTTCGGTAACATGAATAATGGTGGTAGTCATCTGCTCCATGGCAACCGCAATTTGATTAAGTGTATCCATTTGCTGCTGTGCGCTTGATGAGGTAGTTTTCGACATATCAGACAAACCGCCAGAGAGAGCGTTAACGTTCGTTGACGCCAACCGAATATCCCCAATCACGTTTTTTAGCTCCGCTGCCATTTTTGCTAGTGCTCTGTAGATCCCCTCTTTATCGTCGACACTTGTGGAAATGGAAGTTAAATTGCCGTCTGCGCACTGATCGGCAATGTGTTTTATATCTTTAGGCTCGCCGCCGACAGGCCTTAATATTTTTTCTGGCAAAAAATACGCAATAACAATACATGTGATACAAGCAAAGACAACAAGCACAAAGATGATTGTATTCGATATACTAACAACGCTATCAACGTCCTGTCCCAGCTCATTCTGAATACTGGTTATCCGTGTGTTTGTTGCTTCTAGCAGCGACGCCATTTCCGGCCCGAGTTTGTTCAATCTATCGTCTATTAGGGAATTGCGGGTTGAAAGCATAGATCGAGAAAGCTCGACACCATTTTCGTAAAGCTTCGTTAAATTAGCGAAGGCATCTTTGTATTCAGAAAACTTGGATTCGAGAAGTCGTACATTTTGTTTGTTCTGTGCGTCGACGAACTCTCTATTCGCAACATTGAGGTATTTATCAACGAGTTTTGCCCACTCATTGAAATTTTTGACATAGCTATTTGATTGGTCTGAAAAATACTTTATTGCCTGGACTCTAGCCATTAACAACCCCTCTTGAAGCTGAGAAACGATTGTCGCGTTAGCTGTTTGATTTTGGTATGCAGAAAACGAAGAAGCAGTTTTGCTGGCACTCATTAGCGCCGATGACGAAATAATAATAACGATGAGTAAAACCAAAACAAATGCCAATCGGAGTTGCGCTTTTAGGCTTAGCTTAATCATAAGTGACTCCTATAACCCTTTAAGTTATAAGGTTATTTTGAGGTGTTATATAGCTAATACTTTAGTTGAAATATTGCACAGGGAAATTACAAATTTGTTAGATAGACAGCATGCCCACATGCTTTAAATACCTTGGCTTAAAGGCGTCTATTCATACAAATGATACTAGACCGAAAAGTCCTGCCGTTGGTCGGTTTTCAACAAAGTAATGCTGGATAAATTTTGTCCAATCAAGCACCTTGAGTCATGTGTATTTGCCTTTCACTGCAGAGAAAAGACCAATACGCAAAACTTGAACGACAGATTATTAATAATGAGTTACTGCCTTTTTTCTAAGCCAATAAAGCTTTGTAGGTACAATCTTGGTAGGTAAAAGCTCAATAGAAAAAAGCTCAATAGGTAAAGATAATGAAAACAAATGAAGAAACACTAACCATTCCACAAGAAGCATTTGACTGGTACGACGAATATGCGCATGGCGATATAGACAGGCGCACTTTTTTAACGCGTATCGCGTCATTGTCTATAGCCGGCTTGTCAGCGGGTGTTATAGGCAGCGCGCTTATTCCAAACTATGCCAAAGCTGAGCAAGTATCTTTTAACAACCCGGCAATTAAAGCTACCTATGAAGAGTTTCCATCTGCCCAAGGCCATGGCACAGGCGGTGGGTATTTCGTGGTTCCTACCACGCCAGCTAACGACAAGCCCATGCCAGCGGTGCTAGTTGTTCATGAAAACAGGGGGCTAAATCCCTACATAAAAGACGTGGCAAGACGTTTAGCAATGCAAGGCTTTATTGCCTTTGCACCAGATGCGCTTTTTCCATTAGGTGGCTATCCTGGAAATGATGATGAAGGTAGAGCCATGCAGCGAAGTCTCGATAGAGATAAAATTGAGCAAGACTTCATTGCTGCGGCACAATGGCTGAATGCGCATAAAATGACAACCGATAAGCTAGGAGTTGTGGGCTTCTGTTTTGGTGGTTACATCAGTAATTTACTGGCAGCCACACTGCCGAGTAAAATAGACGCTGCAGTGCCATTTTACGGCACGCCTGCATCATCAGAATTACAAGGTAAGGTAAAGGGGCCGCTATTGTTACACTTTGGTGAAAACGATAAACGAGTCAATGCGACCTGGCCCGAATACGAAAAAGTGCTTAAAGCCAATAATGCCCAGTATACAGCCCATGTATACAGTAAAGCTCAGCACGGTTTTCATAACGATTCGACAAGTCGCTATAGTCCGAAAGATGCTGAGCTTGCTTGGCAAAGAACAGTCGATTTCTTCAATACCCACCTTAAATAATCTAAAAGCTTAGCGCCTTGCAATGGCGCTAAGCAGGTTTGATGGTTTTAGCTCTGTTAAATGGATGATGGAAGACCGAGATAGCGGTAAATTCGTAATTACGTTAAACTATTACAGTGGCAAACAGGCCCAGTATTTACTCATTCACTAGCACTTCCATCTCTATTTAAGGTTTCCATCCATGTTCCACAACGATGTTTTACGCCGTATTCGCTATGCGCTTGCGATAAACGATACCGCCGCTATCAGTATTTTTAAGCTGGTGGATTACGATATGGACATAGGTTATCTGCATAGCATTATGAAGAAAGAAGACGAAGAAGGTTATTTGCCTTGTAGAGATAAAATTCTTGCGTTGTTTTTAGATGGTTTGATCATCAAAAATCGTGGGAAGCAAGAGGGACAAGCTCCAAAAATATTGGGCCCGAAAGAGCGCTTGAGTAATAACGAAATCTTGAGAAAAATTCGTATAGCAATGAGCTACAAAGACGAAGATATGATCAACGTTTTGCTGTTAGCCGACTTCAGAATAGGCAAGAGTGAACTGTCAGCCCTATTTAGAAAACCGGACCATCGTAACTATAAAGCAGCAGGCGATCAGGTAGTGCGTAACTTGCTTCAAGGTATGGTTATCAAGTATCGCCAAAATATAAAGCCCCGTTCGTCTAGTCAAAACGCATTTGCTTCAAAGAGCAAGGCGGTTAAAAAACCGCAAAAAACGGCTACCAAGACAAGCAATAAGTACAAGGTGGTAAACAAACCATCTGATTCAGTGTGGGGTAAAGGATAGCCTTTGTTTTGAATCGCATGTAATTGAGGGGCGCCAGGTGGCAGGGAAATGTTGTTGAACAACAGTTGATCTCTGGCTGCTCGCTATCATATCTATAATCATCTTACTTTAATAAGGAAATAGTTCATGAGTAGACATTTTGATAGTGCAGAAGGTCTTTGCGAAGAAAAAAGCGATGCCACACGGGGTTTCGTATTCAATCAAACCATGCTGCGTATTGCTGACCCAAAGCGTACCTTAGATTTCTACACCCGTATTATGGGTATGACGTTAATAAAACGGCTCGACTTTGAAGATATGAAATTTACCCTTTATTTTCTAGCCGCCGGTGATGACTTTTCCGATGTAAGCCAAGATGCTGAAACGCGAACAAAGCAAACCTTTGGCCGCCCTGCTATGTTAGAGCTTACCCATAATTGGGACGATACCCCAGAAACTGTGTCCTATCACAACGGTAACAGTGAGCCTAAGGGGTTTGGACATATTGGGTTTCATGTTCCCGATGCTGAAGCTGCCTGCGAACGATTTGAGACGCTAGGAGTACCTTTTCAGAAGAAACTCAATGATGGGAGTATGAAAGGAATAGCCTTTATAAAAGACCCTGACGGTTATTGGATAGAAATATTCGATGCCAAAAAAGTGGCAGAAACTTGCGCCCCTCATCTAAAAGCCTGAACGGTCGAGCTTGGCGAATAAAGTTCGAGCAACTCGGCGCAAGTAGGCGCGAGTATATAAAGTGTGATTACATCGCACTTTTTAACTGAAAACACTAAAAGGAGCTTCCGCTCCTTTTAGTATTCTACTGAAATATCATCCTTGTTTACTGTGCTTGGTCTGGTCCTAATTTATAGTCTAGCTGCACTAAAAGCCCAGTTTGTCTCATCGCTTTTCCGCCTTTAATTCGAGGCTTGTATTCCCATTGCTTCAATGCAGTACGCGCACTTTCATCAAACATACCATCGGGTGACGACTTCACAATGGTGACATTGTCAGTGGTGCCTTGCTCTGTAATATCAAACTGTAGAACAACAAAACCCTCCTGATTTTCTTTTACTGCTTGCTCTGGATAAATTGGCGACACGCGTTTAACTGGTGGGGCAGCATTGATTTCACTATTGTTTTTTTCATTTTTTGGCGGTGGCGGCATATTGGCCATTGCAGTATTTACCATGAGCAAAGCGGCAAGCAGCGTTGAAGTTAGGGTTACTAATTTATTTGGGTTTGCTTTATTTTTCATCAGCATTAATCGTTTTTGCATAGTAGTTTTCTCTCCAAAGGTAGGGTACAGACTGACTGTCTGTGGGTTTTGCTCGGCACTGACTACCAGTGCCTTTGCGTAAATAAGTGTCTCTTCACTGGTCTTGTTTGATAATACTTTTGTGTCGCATGCTAGCTCTTGGTTAACGCGGAATGCCCTAAGTGCTAACCAAGTGAGTGGGTTAAACCAAAACACAGTAACAGCAATAAGCGCAAGACCATTCCATAGATGATCGCCGTGCTTTTTGTGGGTTAATTCGTGCTTTAAAATCATGTTTTGCTGAGCATGAGAGAATATTTGCTGAAAGCTTTGAGGTAGCACAATTTTGGGTACTAGAAAGCCAAAAAGCATGGGGGTGTTTATCTTAGTAGAATAAAAGATACTGGGATATTTGGTGTCACTTTTTACCAGCGAAGCATGAAGTGCTGAATATTGAACAGCAGCATATAGAGCGATGAAGCCCGCACCGAGTGCCCATATATACAAAACTATATCAACATGCTGAATAGTGGCCTCGGGTTTCACGTTCACAACAAATTTTGACAATGAAGAGTTGCCCACTGACGTCAAAGCATTCGGCAGATTATTCATTAAGAGCGCAAGCGGCACTAATAGCCACAGTCTGTAGGTAAAAAAGGTGCCGAGTTTGTGCGTGTATCGCTCTGCAATGAGCAAAAAGGCAAGTGAGATGCTAAGCACACCTTGTTGTGCAAGAAGCCAATCAGTCATTGTTCTCTTCCCATTTTGCAATGAAAGCTTTTAATTCATCTACATCGTCTTTTGATAAACTATTTTGACTGGCAAACCCAGTTACAAGAGGGGTGATTTTTCCCTTAAACAGCTTACCTACAAAGCTTTCGGTTTCTTTGGCGGCATAGTCTTGTTTAGCAATAAGCGGATAATAAAGGTATTGGCGCTGCTGTTTTTCGTAGCCTAACACTCCTTTTTTTACCAACCTTCCCAACAGTGTTTTTATCGTTTTTTCATGCCAGTCTTTGTGTGTACTCAACATTTCAACCACCTCGCTGGAAGTCGCTGGACTCTTGTTCCAAAGTGCGTTCAATACATCGAGTTCTGCGTTAGAAATATCTGGTTTCGACATCAGGTTTTCTTTTCCTTTCCTTAACTGGTTACTATTTTGCGTCTGTTTTTGTCAGTGAATTCTCTTTTTGCCTTACTTATATGTACTTCGAAGATAGCGGGACAAAAATTGGATTACAATTGTAGTCTTTGAGTTAAGATTACACCTGTAATCGATATTTGCAAGTTTTTTGCACAATTTTTCTAAAAAAGAAGATAGATAAGTGGAGAAAGAGAAGATCGTTATTTTTCAGTGAACAACAGTAAAACTTAATTCAGTTGACTCTAAAAACTCACCTAGAATACGAGACTGCTGATTACCTCTGGGCACCATGACATAGCATTTAGGCTTGGGGGATACCTCTGAAAGTTCGTACCACAAGGTGTCTAGAACATCGGTACCATGCTTTAAAAATGTTTCTCCCCACGATGTATTATAAAGTACGTATACGTCTTCCACCGTGGGCTTTTGGCGCAAGGTAGGGAAATTCACCAGAGCCATACAGGTTTCAATGCGCTCAGCAGCCAGTAAATTATGCCGAGGTAAAGCCGACACTCGTACTGGAGGAAAGAGTGTGCATAGCTGTTTTAATATATCGTTGAGGTCAAGCTCGCTTATTTCGCAGTAGTTGTAATCGAGGAGAACCTTGGTGTTGGTGTCCATTATGCGGCTTGAGACACACCACACTAACAGCGCAATAGCATTGGACGCTTGGGATATTTTTTGCGACTCGTCGATAATGCCCGACTTACTTAATTTATCGCCTGCGTAAGCGGTCCACACTTCATCTCCATTTTTAAGTGATTTCACCGATATGGTGACGGTGGGGCAGTATAAGCTTTCATCGAATGCTCTGCGTAAAAACTCAACCTTATCCTTTTTCTTGCCATAGAATGTGCTTAGCCGGCGCCCTAGAACGGTCATGTCTTTTTCGTCCATAATTTGGGTTTGACCGTCTAGCTGGGTGGATATTCGGCGGTAACACTTGAGTAAAAAGCGATGTATGCGGCGACTTAACTGAACGCGCTCGTTAAAGTTCCAGTTTTGAATGTTGTCTAAATGCGCTAAGCTTTTACGACTCCAACCCCAACTTCTGGCATAAGCAGCTATAATTCTTCGCTTAAAGTCCGGCTTTTCCCCTTCATACAACGACTGGCTCAGCTTACAGCCGCATTTTAAATAAAGGCACTGCTGCAAAATTAGAATATCTTCTGGCTGTCCCTTATCTGTATAGTGTGCAATAAGTTCGTTGAACATTAATGCATAAGGATCTATATCTGGGACTTTGCCAGGAGCATCGGTCCCCAAGTGCACATGTTTTTTGAGCAAGTTACATAAAGGCTGGTCATTTTCTATGTTTGCAAGGTACACCTCTAGCTTTGCCATTTTAAGTAGTGACTTAAACGGCGAATCCATAGCCTTGCCCAACTGCCAAATAGCAGCGCCAAACAATTCTCTGGCGTCTAGCCGTTCTAGGTGACCCAAATCCATAAACCAGTCGAGATCCGGAGAGCCACCTTTCTCAAGACTGTTTAAAATACCTTCGTACTGTTTACTTGTTGCCTTTTCTGGGGTTAGCCACCAAAACGGTGCTTTACCAGCTACAACAATATTAGTGCTGTAAAATTCTGCTTTTAAAAATAATGCTTGTGCTGACCCAGCACTTTCACCGTCGGCAACCCCGAAATCATTGCTTTTTACTTTCTCGATATCAGACAAGAAAAAGTGTACTTCTATGCCGAATTTGTTGTCAGCCCATTGCTCTATTGCCTGGAGTTTTTGCGAGAGTAAATCCATTGATTGTGAAGAAAATTGTTTGCCATCAATGCATACCCAGTAGTCAAAATCTGAATCGTCGGTTTGCGCAATAGTGCCAGTGCTTCCCATCAGTACTAATGAGTCGATACAGCGTTGGCGCGGCCACACAGACTTTATATCGGAAAAAAGCGCGTGCAAAGAGGGAAAGCAACGATTGAGTGCCCGCTCAATGTCTTTTCTAAAGGAGTAATTGTTAATACCAAAAGGAACGCTGTCTGCTTCAGATGCAGATTCAATATACCCAGGTAATTCTGGGTGATTGACGTGGATTAAAAATGGAAGGACATGAAAAAGTGGCCTGTGCTCTTCTGGCAGTAGGCTAAGTGCACGCTCTATTCGTGCTTTGTTATACCGTAATACACGCAGTAGCCTTATTGTAAGGTTTTTCTGCAACGAGAGCGACTTGGGCTCATTCATATCTTATTTAGTGCCTAAATTTTGTAGCAAGTTTTTCTTCTCAAGCGTAGCGTAAGTTTAAAGCATAGCGCTATTAGAACCCGCCTGCCTGTTATTTGTCTTTTATGCTAGGGTAGCTATCGAGTAGCGATAACACCAACTGATTCAACGCTTGTTGAACGGCAATAACATCGTTAGATTCAATTTCGATGCTTCCCGATGCACTGTATATAACGGTGCTTTTATTAATCACCTCAATTTGAAGATTTTGATAGTCGGTGAACTGCTCTCCAACGGGAACACTCAATACACCGCCCAGCATAATGGCTCCAGAGCGACCAAATGTTCCAGTACCAAGCCCAATATTTAATTGAGCTCCACCTTCTTTAGTTTCTGTGTAAGGGAAAAAGCTTACTACTACGTCAGCTAAATTTTCAGTAGTAGAGGAAAGCCCTTTTTCTGACAATGCCGAGGTAATGTCTTGTGCAATACTGTTTTCAAGTGTTGGGTTAACACTGTTAAGCGGTGACTTTACGAAAAAGCTATCAAATTCTTTAAAGTCTTGTGATTTATCTAAAGAGACAGTAGGGCCACTTGCTGCACACCCGCTCAAACCCAGACAAAGAATGAAAAAGCAAAAGATGCGCTGAATTTGTTGCCATCGTCTATCCATAAATACACACTCCCAATGATAATGTGCTCATGATCACGCAAGATAGCGGCAATGTAAACGATAATGTTTTACTCTCAGCCGTATAAATATTAGACAAAATAACAATTGCAGTTAAATGGCGTTTATTAGAACATTAAGACATCTTATTTGCTCTTTTTGAACCATGTCTAAATTCCCTTTTGTCATTTTCATTTTAAATCTATTTTTAATAAGCAGCATGAATGTAAACGCGGTTGGTTTCTCTGTTGGCGGCGCTCTTACTGTTGAAGCTGAGACTGGTTTTGATGCAAAAAACAGGGTAAGAGAGAACCAAGAAAAGGGCATAACTGAAGAGGAACGGCTATCCATCACATGGGCTATAAACCCTGCACCGCCTTTTTTTATTTTCGAGGGAAAGTATAGGGCTCAGGGAATTTGCGATGCGCTCGTTAAGCAATTAAAGCCCATCATGTCTGATGTTAAACACGAGACAGTGGTAATGCCTCAGTCTCGGGTTAACTTACATACCGAGGAAAATGAAAACCTTTGTTTTCCGTGCGTTATTCAGCGAGAGCACAATACAACATGGCGCTTTTCCAATGCGACTACCTTGTATCCTCCATTGGGTATCATCGCGCTCCCAAAGACGATTGAGCCATTTTTAGATGAAAATGGGCGCGTATCTCTGAAAGCACTGGTTAAGAGCAATAAGCTCACGTTTGCACAACCTATCTCGAGAAAATATCCAGATGCGCTTCAAGTTTTGGTCGATAGCCTGAAACAAACACCTCGTTATGCACCTATTGCTGGTACAGAAGCTACTACTCGTGTTCTTCGTCAACTGGAATACGGCCGTGTAGATTTTACTTTGGAGTATCCGTCAATTCTGAAGTATTTCACCTTAACGGAGGGTGATAGCAAGTTGCAATTTTATTACACCTCAGAGTTGGGCGAAGAGAAGATTCCAGGCGCAGTCGGGTGTACCAATAACGCGTGGGGAAAAGAGGCAATAGATCGCATAAACGCAGCATTAGATGAAGTCGTTAATTCTCCTGTCTACAGGGCGTCACAAGAATTCTGGCAGAATTAACTTTCTAGATCCTTTGCGCTCTCAGTGAGCCAATTTGAATGATTTCCTTGAACGGTGTGGTGGCAGGCAAGGTGCCGAACGCCAACCCATGTTGATCTGCTAAGCGACTTTCGCAAAAGCTTTCCGCCAAGATTTTTATATCGACAAGCTCATTGTTTAGCAATACACAGGCTTGCAGGGCCAAGGCTGTTTTCTCTGTTAAGAGTCGGCTTCGTATTTCTAAAGAATCAGTGTTGCTAAATTCTTTTATCAAGTCTTCGACGAATACATCGAAATGAGGATTTTTGCCTGCCGCTGTTTTTAATTCTGCAAACAGCGCCTTTTTGGTTGCCGGCTCTTTTGACAATGCGCGCAATACATCCAGACATTGCACATTACCGCTACCTTCCCATATCGAATTCAATGGCGCCTGACGATAAAGGCGGGGCATTGCATTCTCTTCTACGTAACCAATTCCACCAAGGCACTCTTGTGCCTCATTAACGAAGGTGGCCGTGCGTTTACACACCCAATACTTTCCAATAGCGGTAGTAATGCGGGCAAGTGCAGCTTCGTGAGCATTATTACTGCTTGCGTCTACGGCTTTAGCAACGCGCATGGTAAGTGCAGTTGCCGCCGCGCTTTCAATCACTAAATCTGCTACTACATTTTGCATCAGAGGTTGGTTAATCAGCAGTTTACCGAATGCTTCTCTCTCGCCCACATGATGCAGAGCCTGCACGAGGGCTTGTCGCATTAGGGCTGAAGAGCCAATCATACAATCTAGACGCGTGAGCGATACCATATCAATGATGACAGGAACGCCGCGCCCCTCTTCGCCAAGTAGGAAAGCGGTTGCTTCTTGAAACTCTACTTCTGATGAAGCGTTGCTCCAATCTCCAAGTTTATCTTTAAGTCTTTGAATACGAACGTGGTTTAAAGCGCCATTCTCTAACATTCTAGGGAGAAGAAAACAGCTTAGCCCTCCTTCTGCTTGCGCAAGAATAAGGTGTGCGTCGCACATTGGTGCAGAATAGAAAAACTTGTGTCCAGTAATGGCATAACTGCCATCTTCTCGTTTTTCTGCCCGCGTGGTGTTGCGTCTTACGTCGGAACCACCCTGTTTTTCAGTCATCCCCATACCCACGGTTATTCCTTCCTTTTTGAAAGCAGGAAGCTGTCGGGGGTCATACTGTCCGTTTACTAACTTGGTTAACCAATACGAGGGCAAGTTTTTCCCTTGTTGTATGGCGGGTACTGCGGCATGGGTCATGGTTAATGGGCAGGTGGTACCCGCATCGGTTTGACTGTGAATATATAAAAGCGCCGCCCGAACAACGTGGCTGCCCGGTGTATCTAAGTTCTGCCAGGAGTATGAGTGCACCTTATTAGCCATAGCCGAAGACATTAAGGCATGGTAGCTTGGGTGAAATTTCACCTCGTCTATTCGACGTCCATACCGGTCAAACGCGTGTAAAACGGGCTTATTTTTATTAGCGTCTTCACCGTGCTCAAATTGATTATGGCCAGCGAGATGCCCAAAACTTTCCAACACAGAAGGTAGCGGCTTATCGCAATGCTGAGAAAAAAAGCACTGAAGTAGTTCGTCTGCAAGCCAGAGGTTGTAGGGCGGCAGGGGCAGAGGTTGGTTTTCTACCTCATGAGTTTGAAATTTATTTGGTGATGTCATTTTCTTGCTCGCCTCTGTGAATGATGTCATTAGCCGGTAAAGTCTTACCCACACTCGCTGACTACTTGTATTTTTATTACCTATATTAGAAATTACACATAAAGGTAAATTAAGTCAAAGCAAGTAATGTTTGTGTAATTTTCAGATTTACGGGTTATAAAAGTAACTATTGCTGCCTTATGAGAGACAGATTCTATAGGTAAGGTGCTGAAACCGCGTGGCAATCAAAGCCGCAGTGGTAAAAAAATAACACGTAAAGGTAGGGTAGGTGTTTTGAAACAAACAGGCGCAAAAAAGCCGGTGGCGCGAAAGTTACTACTAAAATTGTTGGGCTCGCGAGACAACGTGCAAATGACGGCAGCCAGTGCCGTGCGTGTAGGCCAGTTGTTTGGAATTTCTGAAAACAATATAAGAGTGACATTAAATCGGCTTCAAAGCACAAAAATGTTGTCATTGCTTGATAGAGGATATTATCAACTGGGCAAAGGTGGAGAAAAGTTTGCTCGTGAGATAAATAGTTGGCGAGATGCTGAATCTTCTCTACTACCTTCTTGGAACGAAAGCTGGATTGCAGTGCAAACCAATATGCTGTCGAAAAGCGACAAAAAGCAAACTCGAGAAAACGAACGCGCCTTAAAAATTGTTGGCTTGAGAAAAGTATTCACTGATATGTACTTGAGGCCTGCGAATATAGCTGGTGGTGCGGCAGTGGTTAGAGAAAAACTCTGTACGTTAGGTTTAAGCAAACAGGCCGTGGTGTATTGCGCTAGTGAGTTTGATCTAAAACTGCAATCTAAAATTCGTAAGCTGTGGAACACTGAAGAACTTGAAAAACAGTATAAGCAGGGCATATCTGATTTAGAAGCGTCACTATTGCGGTTACCAAACCTAACGTTAGAAGAGGCGACATTTGAATCATTTCACGTGGGAGATTACGCCCTGCACCAGTTGGTTTTTGACCCTCTTTTACCCTCGCCACTAACAGATGAAGCTTTGCGCAGAGAGTTTTCTGAATTAGTAAAACACTACGATGATGTTGGCGCTCAAATTTGGCATCGCTTTCTATCGTTGGATCAGTAAACAGGAGGGGGGATTTTCTAAAAACTCATAATTTTAATAGCCTCAGTCATGCTGCCAAGAGCTGCATATGTTATCTGAATGCGGGGCTAATATTACACACAGTTTTATGCAACGCATTTAACCATGTGCATTATCATGACAACATGGTAATTGCGTATAAGTACAAGGAAAAGGTATGTCTCCATCTCGCCCATTATTTAAGCATATTCGAAACCACACAGCGCTTTTCTCAGAATTGTCGCAGTATCGAGATAATGCATTGGCCTCATTAGGCGTTGAAAACTATGAGTTTCACAAAGTGCCCAAGTTTGTTACGGCAGATGGGAATAGGCTTACTATAGAGCCAGAACGAAGTATTGTGTTGCCAACTGTCAATATTTTGAAAGGAGTTAAAGCCAAGCTAGAGGCGCAAATTCCATCGTTAAAAATGGTAGAAAACAGCGAAATTGGCTACCGCTACCCCACTGCTGCGCTTGCGGGATTAGATGCACCTTTTATAAAACGAATGCGTTCAGAGTATTTTCATAAGGTTGATGAAGATCGCAGTATCTGCCGTCCAGTAAACCTATCGTACGGCATAAAAAGCCGTGGTAAAGCCGATAATCGTCAAGAGTATGAAGTATGGATGCCAGACGAAGCCCCCAATCAAAATCCACTTCCTTTGCTGATTGAACGTTATGGCGAGGATTTACCTGAAGATGTCCGTCATTTTGTTGAACAACCTTCAAAGGTTCATGGCTGGATGGGCGTAAAAAGAGCAGCTTTTGAGGCGCTTTACTCGAATAAAAAAGAGTGTGGAGATCTAATTATTTGTATTGCTATGAGTGTAGACGCATACAATATTGGGGCAAGGCCAGACTTATCGTTTTCTCCAGAGGCTGATAGCTCAATCGCGGTAAGTAATGCCGAACTTGAGTGGGAAATAGAAGGGTATTATGCACCTCGCGGCTGGCGGTTTTGTCACGACGCTGTGTGGCATGCTATTCAGCATACCCTCGAGGCTGTCAATGAACCACTCGCTGATATGTTTAGCAACGATCTTATTCTAATTGCAGAGAGCAAAACAGAGCGAATATTGTCTACGCTTCACGGTCTTGGTGTCACTCAGGAAGAAATTGACCACCTTAACCTACAGCCCTGGGAATTTTTGCAAACAGAGAGTGAGCATCGCAGAAAACTGAAAGAGCCTCATCATTCTGTCAATTTACTTGGTCGGCTAAACCGGCTTTTCTATCAGCCGCAAAATCCATTGCCATCATTAAATTGGATGCACGACCTGATAAGTTGACATATCAATGGTTACCTCTTCTTTTTACCAATAAAAGCCCAGTGAGTTTTTCTGCTGGGCTGTTTGCTTTGTAAACAATTCGAAAACGCTGATCTTTAAATGTAAATTAATTTCATTAATTGCGTTATTTGTAGCTTTTATTACCGTTATTTGTAATTTAATTACACAATTTGCTTTATTTTATGATTTTGTTGGTCATAATATGCACATTGCTCCAGCGAAATCTAATTAAGTTACAACATAGGGTTTATTATGAAACTGTCTACATTTGCTATTGCTCTTATCGCTTCCGTTACGGTTGCTCCATCTTTTGCAAAAAATATCCAGTTGCAACCTGTAACTGAAAATATTGAAACACAAGCGTGTTTAACCGCAGCCAATCAGGGCTATCAAAAAGCAATGCGTTTGGTGCGAGCTAATGGTTTTGATGCTGACGAGTTTAGTGCTTCTGTAAGATGTAATGGTGAATCGCTTAGAACATTTGCTTTCATGTACAGAAATAACGTTGCTTCTACAGATGCTAAGAAAGTTGCACTTGTAGCTAAAAACAAAAATGCAGCGTCGCAAGCCTGTTTAGAAGCTTTATCCATCGGTAAAGACGAAGCATTAGAAAAATATGGTTTAAGCGGTGAGACCGTGATTTGTAATCATAAAGATATCGCAGACTTTGTACGAGCTTACAAATCTAAGAATGTTGAAGTTCGCATGACTGAAGAATAAAAATTATTTGAGGAGCCTTTTGCAATGATGCAAAAGGCTCCTCTTGCTTCTCGAAATTACATTCCCATGCAGTGTTCTAATACATCGGAAGTGCTTTATACATCGAAAGTGCTAAAGTTTAGTTTGAAGGGGATGAAATCAAATGAAACTTTGTTTGCCTTCCATCTAGATAAGACACAGACTTTCCGTCAAAAAAAGCATCTTCTTCCAACATTATTCTTACCTCTTTATTCCACTCTTTAACCATTGTTGCTGCATTTAATTCAATGGAATAAACCGTATTTTCATACATGGGATAGTCCCCTTTTACAGGAACGCCTTCCTGAGCATCCCACATGCCAATAGTGGGGCCTGCTGCGTGACCATGAAAACCAAGAGGGTGAGTATAAATTGCCGGCTTAATACCCTCACTAATAGCTTGGTTACGTGAACGCATTAGAATTTCATTGCCCGAGAGTCCTTCGCTAAAATTGCCTGTCAAGATATCTTGAAGTCTATTCGCATTGGCTAAGGCTTTTTTAAGATAACTCGGTGCGTCGGTCTCTCCAGGCATTAAGATGTAGGCATGTTGCTGCTGGTCGGTATTTAACCGCAGGTAGGTAATGCCAAAATCTACATGAATAAGGTCGCCAGGCTGAATAATATTTTTTTCAGGGCGTTTACTAAATGCCTTAATCTGATCAAACTCTTCAGTATCTGCTCTTTGAATAGACACTGTGGGGTGAAACCAGTTTGTTAATCCTAACGCGGTAGTTTGGTCGCGAAGCCACCAAATCACGTCGTCTGTGGTGGTGACGCCTGGTGTAACTACCTCGTTTGAAAACGCAGTTGCAATAAGGTTGTGTCCAATTTGAGTTAAAATTGGATAATACTCCATTTCCATATCACTTCGCGTTTCTAACCAACCAATAGCTAGTCTCTCACCGGAAACTACTCGGCTTTCGAATTCATCGGGTAGCGAAGCCATGAATTTACTTTTCTCAGAAGATGACATGCCGTCGGCAAGGGCAAAGTCTTCCGATACATTTATGGCAATTTTCTTAGGATTTCTTTTTTCAATAATATCGGCGAGTGCTTTGAATTGATTTGGCTGTTTTTCTTTATCCCATGCTTTCTCAAAACTATCTGCTACCGCATATCGCGCCACTGCGAGTCGCTCAAGTGGTTTGCCTTCACCTTTGTCGTAAATAACGAGCATAGTATGACGTCTTGCCGATATCCAAGTAGAAGGCAGCATGGTTTTGAGTACAGGATCTTCGTTATATTCTCGGGACATAATAACCCACATATCAATGTTTTCTCTTCGCATAATATGGGGCAATACGGTTTCAAAACGCTGGGATAACGTTTGGTCAATAATGTCGCTACGGGCTTTCATACTTAAAATTTCGCCCTCTGCGTTCGCAGAGGAATATACGTATAAAAACATCATAGAACAGACTAATAACGCTCTCATAAATTTCCTTTTTTGTGGTACGATCTGTTAATTGTTTATTATCGCAATGTGATCATTGTTTAACCAGTATGCGACATTTTTCAATCCGCCGCAGCGAAAAACTCGTAACTTAATTTTGATTATTGTTTTGCGTTATTCTTGCCCATCTGATTTAGGGGCTTTATCCATTTATGAAAAGTGGTTATAGATGAAACAGATAATTTCGATTGTCTTATTAATGTTGTCGACAAGTATCTTTGCACAGCCATCGCCCCAGTCTATTAAGTGGGGCACAGATGTGTGGGCCAATTTTACCGAGCGTGACGGAACCGGGTTTTATCACGAACTCTTGTCCGAAATTTTCAAAGAACCTCAGTACACAATGTCAGTAGAGTACTTTCCTTGGAAGAGAACGTTAAAAAATCTCGCAACGGGAAACATAGATATGACAGGCGCACTTCCCCAAAACACTGCGTTTTATCAATCAGAATGGCCTTTATTAACCGAGGACGTTTATCTCGTATCGAGAAAAGGTGAGTATCTCACTAAAGACGCCTTAGCCAATAAAGTAGGTGCATACAGAGCCGGCTATGAATCAGATATCTTTTATGTTGCGTTACCCCGCAACGCAAAAGGGATCCCAGTGAATGACCCAGAGCAGGCAGTCTCTTTGCTGAAAAAAGGAAAAATTGACTACTATGTAGACATACACAGTATCGTTTCTCCATTGCTCTCAAGCGAAAGTACGTCAAGCGAAACTAAAGATGCCGATTCGTCTTTTACAACCAGCAAGATTGGCAATTATAAGCTGTATTGGTCTTTTGTTATGAACGAGCGTGGTAAGCGGTTAAAGCGGCACTTTGATAGTCAGTTGAAGACGCTAAAGGATAGTGGCAAATTGTCAACGTTGTACGCAAAATACGCACTTCATATACCGCAACAACAGTAAAAGTGTGCGATTGTTAAGCGCCACAGGTTTACACAGCTATAGGTTTATAAAATGCACCCTCGCAATTATCACAAAGACGGCTATCCTATGGCGGCACTTTGTGAGTCATACCCGGCGCTCAGGCCCCACATCATAAACGCCAAAAGTGGCAAAAAAAGCATAGACTTTGCAAACCCTGATGCCGTTGTCGCGCTAAATGGCGCTCTTTTGGCACACTATTACAATGTAGAACGTTGGCAGTTACCAAAAGGCTACTTATGCCCGCCAATACCGGGGCGCGCCGATTATATACATGGCATCGCCGATTTATTGGCTGAATCAGCCGTTGACGTACGCAGTAATGAAAAAGCGGAAGCCGTAAAAGGAGCCCATATCAAGGGGCTCGATGTGGGAGTGGGCGCAAACGCCATCTATCCTATCATTGGCTCGCAAGTTTACGGCTGGTCTTTTGTGGGAAGTGATATCGATAAAAACTCTTGTGACAATGCGTTGAAAATAGTCAAAAGCAACAAAGTTCTACGCCCACTGATCAGCATAAAACAACAGATAAAGCCCGAGCACATATTTAAGAATATTATAGAAAACAACGAGCGCTTCGCGTTTACGATGTGTAACCCTCCTTTTCATAAATCTAAGCGTGATGCACTTGCCGGCAGTACCCGCAAGAGCAAAAACTTAGCAGCAAACAAGTTAAAGCGCTCGGGAAAAGGCTCCTCTGCAAGCTCCCGTGAAAGTAACGCTGGTACTAGTTTGAATTTTGCAGGGCAAGCCAACGAACTCTGGTGTGAGGGAGGCGAGCTGGCGTTTATACAACGTATGATAAAAGAAAGTATTGAGATTAAAGACAATGTGGGTTGGTTTACCTGCTTAGTGTCTAAATCTGAACATTTAGCACCTATTAAGAAAAGCCTTGCATATTACTCCACTGAAAATGATTGCGTATTAGTGCACAAAGTTGTCAATATGGGCCAGGGGAATAAGCTGAGTCGTTTTATTGCTTGGAGTTTTCAATAGCTGATGTGTATACACAGACTTAAAAAATGTACACGAAGTGCAACATACGCCGCCATGTATTGGCTTGTTGCTTTTGTTTTAATTGATATTCTATCTCTCGCTCACTCATATGAAGCCACTGACTCCTCAGCCACAAACTACCGAATCGAACACTGGCAGGTTTCAAACGCGCAAGTAATAGAAAAAGGGCAGCGAGTAGTAGCTGAAGGACTTCCGCAAATTTCGGTTCACGCTATCGCTAGAGATCATAGAGGCCTATTCTGGATAGGGACTGAAAATGGTATTGCGCGTTTTGACGGCAGAAAATTTGAAATCATCAATACGATAAACGAACCTGAACTTCCTTCCAACTGGATAGACGATATTTTTGTGGATGAGGCCGGGCAGGTCTGGATTGCTACCGCAAACGGTATAGTTAATTATAGTAAGGGTGTGTTTAAGCGAATATCCTTCGAAAAAGGTCAAGATAGGGTAATGCGCATTGAGCAGTCCTCAAACGGAGAACTATGGTTTTTTGGTTCGTCTTTTTGGTCCGCAAACAATAACGAGTTAAGTGTCCCGCAAGAGTTTAAATTTGCTCCAGAAAAAATTAGTGACGGAAGTGTAGATGGCAGTATGGTGTGGGTTCTAGGCGCGGACAATGTCCTCGTCTCACACGACTTATCCACTAAAAAAACATGTAGGATCCGCCTAGACGCTGATAGCCAATACACTCATCTGCACGCAAAAAACCAGCGTTTATATCTTCTCAAAAATAATGAGTTCCATTCCTATCGATATAATAGCAATGCGTGTGCTCTTAGCGAAAATTTGGCAGTCTCACCGCAAAAAATTAGGGCACTTTTACTGAGGTCAGCCGGGTTGCCTATTTTGGTGGGTGAAAATAACCTTCTTTATGAGTTAGGACCACGCGATGAAATAACCCAAATGCCTATGAATGGGGCAGTGTCTCCCAACTTAATCAATGACATTATCACTGTCTATCAATATGGAGACCTGACACTTCTAGGCACCAAAGCAAATGGGTTAGTACTTCTTTGGCCCTCAGCCATTTCTCGTCCAGCGGCCGACCTTCCATTCTCCGATGCAAGAGTGTGGTCATTTAATGTAAAAGACACGGTCTACGCGGCATCCAATATGGGCGTGTATACACTGTCTGAGCAAGACCAATGGAATATGATTGTTTCACAGAATTCGCTCGATGGTAACGATGCCTACAGCTTGTTTGTTGACGACAATATTATTTGGGTTGGCACTCGCAATGGACTTTACAGGTACAGCATGACAACTTCACAAACTACCGAGGTCAGTGGTTTTGAAGGCTATCAAATCAACACCATTTTTGAAGCTAACGGTAGATTGTGGCTTGGAACAAATAATGGCTTATTTAACCAGCATGATGGGAAATTTATCCAAGATCCTTTTTTTAGTGGACAGTCGATACGCAGTATCTACCGAACAAAATCAGGTCAGTTATGGGTTGGCACAGAGTCAGGGTTATTCAGTGCTAACGATATTGATGTTTTCAATGAAATAATTTGGAAACAGCAGTTTATGGCAACGGTAAAAAGCGCATTCGTATCAAATATCACTGAATCTCTCAATGGTGATCTCTTTGTTGCTACCTATGGTGACGGGCTCTTCTACAAAGACAAAAAAGGAAAGTGGACACAATATACAACAAGGAATGGACTACCCTTTCAAAATTTATTCAATCTTAATATTTCAGCAAACGAGCTTTGGGTGTCTGGGGCCAGCGGCATCTTTTCGGTCAATTTACCTGATCTCTACAACAATGAAGTTCGACCAAACATTGTGCTTAGAGACGACGGCACATTTAAGTCACGAAAAGACGTTAGATGTTGCAATGGAGCGGGTAATTATAGAGGTGTAGTTTATGAAGATAAAATTTACTATCCCACTCTTGCGGGCGTTTTGACGATTGATCTTGTAGAACGACAGCCTCTTATCTCGCCTGTTGTCATTACTGGCGTATATCAAAATGGAGCACGATTAACCTCAAACTATTCTGGTGTCAATTTACAGAGTGAGAGAAATTTGGAAATCGCCTATACCAAGCCAGTGTTTATCTCTGAAGAAGTCCCCCAATATCGATACCGGCTTTCAAAAGGAGAGGGAAGTTGGATTCATGCCGGCCAGCGTGAGCTCGCATATTTTACGAATATTCCATCTGGCGAATTAGTATTTGAGGTGTCAGCGAAATTAGGTAATGAGCAATGGAGACCAACTACCGCCATACCTATCAGCGTTGTCCCTTATTGGTGGGAAACATGGTGGGCACGCAGTGTAATGGCTTTGTCTATTGTATTGCTTGGTTGGCTGCTATTTTCTATTCGAACAAGAGCGCTGATAAAAAGAAACGAGATATTAGAAAAAATGGTGGAAGAGCGCACTCTTGCTTATGAGAGGGTGAACAAAGAGCTAGAACAAAAAAACGCTGATTTGAAACAGGCAGCTAATACAGACCCGTTAACAGGTTTAAGTAATAGAAGAGCTATAAAAGAGTATTTACCCAAACTTTTTGATGCAATTAATGCACGTCAAAGCCAAGCTAACGAAAGTGATGAGATATGCGCTCTATTTCTTATCGACCTCGATAACTTTAAACGTATCAATGACGAATTCGGTCATGATAAAGGCGATAGTGTATTAAGTTATGTGGCAGACGCCATCGAAAATGTAAGTAGGGAGCAGGATTGCTTACTGCGCTGGGGTGGAGAAGAGTTTCTCTTAATCGTGCCATCCACAAATAAACAGAGCTTTACAGCGCTTAGTACAAGGTTGCATCAAGCGCTCACTAGTCTGCACGAAAAGCTTGGCTTGCCTTTGCCTGTTACGATGTCGATGGGAGCAATATGGTTGCCTTGGCTGCACTCACAAACCGATTTCCATCAGTGGGAGCATTCTATGCTTCTTATCGATTTAGCGTTATATCGAGTTAAAGATACTGGACGAAATGGTACAGCACTAGTGCACACTACGCCTCAGTTAAGCGATTGGTTAAATTGGTCTAAAGAAGGGCTCGAAAAGGCGGAAAAACAAGGGATAATTACGATAGAAAGGCTCAAGCTGAAATGATCCTATTCAAATAAACCAGCTTGAGCTAGCGTTTATGACGGTCTAACAAGTGTTCTTTTTTCAGCCCTTCATTTTTTCTATTGTCGCTTTTCTCAGTTGTATTTTTGATTCTGCAAAAGCGGCTCGCGGAAGCATTTTTAATTTTTCTGCATAGCCCATGGCAGTTCTTAACACTTGGTCCTGAGGCACTGCAGCGTCTAGAAATCCGGCCTTAACAGCTTCTTTGCCTTCAAAAATACGAGAGAAAAGTAACGCTTCGGTTTGTGATGTGAGCGAAAGTCTCGCTTTGGCCAATTCCATACCAAATGGTGGGAGTACCATACCTATTGCTGTTTCGTTCAGGCCATATTTAGTGCCGCCATCTTTGCCAATGCGCAAGTCGGCAGCCATCAACATAATGGCGCCTAATGCGATACTGTGTCCCTCTGCTGCAACAATTACAGGTAGGGGATATCCATATAGACGAACTATGAGATCAGCACCGGCTTGAACCAATTTGTTCTGCTTTTCTTCATCGCCGCTTTTCATAACCGAAAGGTCAAAACCGCCGCAAAACTTGCCTTCGCCACCATGAAAAACTACCGCGTTTGCGTGTTGTTCTGCTTCATCTAGCGCCTTATTAAACTGCTCGATAAGGTTAAAACCGACCGCATTCACTTTACCATCATCAAACGTAATTAATGCAATGTCGTTTTCTATTTTAAAATCGAAAGCCATAATGAGTGTCCTTTACATAATACGAGCCGCTTAAAACAGGCTATGTGTACTGGTATTACCAGACGTATAGGAAAGCATACGTTGGTTTGGTTCACTGATCAAATTCTTCATTTTCATAAAGCTCGTGAACGAGATGTGTTACAACCTTTTTCTTATAGCGCCGCTGTCTGCGTCTTGCTTTTGCATTGTTTGCGCGCCAGTGTGCTCGTTTATCTACCACCACGTCTTCTAAATCTGAAGCTGAATGTATTTTACTTGCATCTTTCGGGTAAGTTCGCTGTGGCATGAAAGTCCTCCCAAAATTCGTTAGTTTATGGCGTATATGTTGGGGCTTAATGGCGGTAGTTATTCAGTTGGGGCCCAAATAAAAAAGCAAAGTTTAAGAGCAAGAGCTAAAAAGCGAAGCTTGCCTGCTTTTTTCGCCATGCTTTCGATTTGTTGTTCAGCGTGTTTACGCACTCTAAGTTACCTGCAATTCTCTCGCACAAGGTTTTTGCTGCGAGTGCCTGCGTCAAAGAAAGGTTTTTATACGCTGGCGAAGGAATAACTTCATACCAGGCTTTTTGACAAACAGTGTCTAATACAACACGCTGAAAGCAATGGTCGTTTTCGATTGGCCAAGCTCTGCTTTCACCCTCAGATTGAGCGAGTTCTGGTAACACAACTTTTGTGTAGTGCAGATAAATTGTTACCGCTTCCTCTCTCATTTTTTCTTCTGTGATTTTTGTACAGTTGCTAGGTGCTGCAGTGGTTTTAAAAGAATAAGCATTGGCGGAAGGTGAATTCGTCATTGTTGTACATTTGTTTAAAGAGATATCGTAAGAATACAAAAAAATAGTGAATTAAGGCGTTACATTTGTGTAAGAGTAATGGGTATATCCATGCTTAATCTTGTATTGGCGTTATTATCGACTTGAGTTTTCATTCACATAACTTAAACTTGCGCGCATCAATTGAAAAGGGCTAGCGACAATGAAACTAAGTGATGTGAAGAAGCTGCATCAGAAAAAGTATCGAACTCAGTTCGGATTTTATCTGGTGGAAGGAGAGCATTTAGTTTTAGAGTTGCTGAAGGCCATTAGGCAGGATGTTAACTTTAATACCATATCCAATGAGACATTGAGTATTTATGTAACTAACGAATATGAAGTTTGGTTAGAACACGCCCTGTCTCAAGAGGCCGCGTTGGAAAGCGAGCAATCGAAGATTTCTCCAAATGAGCGTGTGCCTGCTGTCAAGGTCGAGCGCTTAACATCGATACAAATGCAACAGTTAAGCGATACTAAATCGCCTCAGGGAATTATTGCCAGAGTTCCTCTCAAAACAGCATCTTCAAACAAAGATATTAATAGCGTTAGCGACGAAAGCGCAAATAGTCAATTAAACCAACAGCGATACATTTATCTTTATGAAGTACAAGATCCGGGCAACCTTGGTACAATACTTCGCACGCTGGCATGGTTTGGTAACTTTAAACTTTTGTTGAGTCCCAACAGTGTAGACCCGTTTAACTCCAAGGTAGTACGAGCGAGTATGGGCGCTATTTTCCACGTCGACATGGAGCTCAACGTGGCGTTAGAAGATTTGGCATCGCGCTTTTCTCAGTTCGCTTACCTAGATATGCATGGCGATGAGATAAAATCGCACCATTTTGGCAACTTCCAGTGTTACCTTTTTGGTAATGAGGCAAGGGGCGTCCCCACTGAAGAAATCGCTCGATTAAACGCAACGGCATTTACAATCACTGGCAGCGGTAAAATAGACTCCCTGAATTTAGCCAGCGCTGTTAATATTTGTACTTACGAATTATCTCAATAATTTAGTTCGCTTCCACTTTAATTCAGCAATTGTTGTTCACGCACTTTTTGTTTAAGTATCACCAAAATATAGGATTTACGCATGGCTCTTCAATGGTTTCCAGGTCATATGCACAAGGCACTCAAAGAAATAAAAGAGTCGCTAAGCCAGGTAGACATACTCATCGAAGTTCTCGATGCGCGAATTCCATTTTCGAGTGAAAACCCTGAAATTGCCAAAATTCGCGGTGATAAGCCCTGTATTAAAATACTGAATAAATACGACCTGGCAGACCCTGAAATTACCGCTCGATGGCAAGAAAGCTTAGAGAAAGAGCGCGGTGTTAAAACTATCACCACATCAAGTGATAATCCGGGCAACAGTAAACAACTGATGCAGCTTATTCGCAGCATTTGTTCTCACAAAGATGGTCAGGCAAAAGTGATTAAGGCTATGATTACCGGCATTCCGAATGTCGGTAAGTCGACCCTTATTAATATATTAGCCGACAGGATCATAGCTAAAACTGGCAACGAGCCTGCGGTGACAAAAAGTCAGCAACGCATTAATTTGGGCAGTGGTATTATTTTGTTCGACACGCCGGGAGTACTTTGGCCTAAATTAGAAAATCCTAATTCTATATATCGTTTAGCCTCTTCTGGTGCTGTAAAAAATACAGCTATGGAGTATGACGACGTCGGTTTTTTTGCTGCTGACTATTTAATAAAGGCCTATCCTGATGTTCTCAAAGAGCGATTCAAGCTTGATGACCTTCCCGACACTGAAATAGAGTTCCTTGAAGCTGCCGCAAAAAGCCGAGGTGCCATAATGGCTGGTGGGCGGGTTAACCTGCATAAGATTTGTGAAATTTTGTTAAAAGAACTGCAGTCAGGAAAGCTAGGGCGCGTTACTCTTGAAACGCCGGAAATGCTGGTTGAAGAAAAAGTTGAGATTGAAGAAGCGGCCGCAAAGAAAGCAGAAGCAAAAGCGAAGCGGAAGCAAAAATTTAAAACTGGCTCGCTCACTCCAGACAAAAAAGATCGAAAGGAAAAGCGCGAAGAAAAAAGGCAAGAACAAAGCCGACGAATGCGGAAATCCAAATAATGGCGTTATGAAACCTCTTTTTTAAAATACATAAAAATATTGCATCCAATTTAAAACCTAAGTCGTTTAGTTAACATGCTGTTAACAACGGCGCGGTTTTGTCGTTGTTGAAAAACGGCATATCTACCTAAAATAACAGGATGCCAAATATGAAAACACGTCCATCACTCGTACCCGCTTTAACATTAATTTCTTTAAGCATTGCCTCTCACTATGCACTAGCCGCCCGCAACAAAGGTAATGTGCCCATAGTTTCGCCTGAATGTGTTAATGAGCAAGTTTGTAAAGACAAAGGTCTTTTTACTAACCCTTTTGAAGAGCCTCTGGTTACAGGAGAGTTTCCGGATCAAGATAATACTAATATTACGAATCCACTTAACAATTATCCGGACAACGGTAAATGCGAAGAAAATGAAGATGGAGTTTTAAAGTGCAAACCTGCTGCGGGAAGCCTGGCGCTGCTTAATGATGGACGTATTTTATATTTTAACGCATTAGAGGGAACTGAGAATGTTGAGTACAACGCGCTGCTAGAAATAGGCTCAGCGATAGTAAACGACCAAACTCGTGTGCTTACCATGAAAAATGGCAATGCCAGCTGGATAGCTCCGTCGCCAGTTGATGCAGGTGCTAATCCGGACGGAAACGACTCCGAAACGCTAATCGGCGATATATCAGGCTTTCTCGGTGACCCTATTGATATTGATTTGGGAACTGACGATGACAGAACAAATAATGATGGAGCACTTTTTTGCGCTGATTTGGTTGGCCTACCTAATGGTGAGTTGATGGCGGTAGGTGGCACAGACTACTATCACGAGCCAGGGGTAAATACCGAGCTTTTAGGGCAGCCAATTAATTTTGGATTATCTGAGTTAGAGGGTCTTAAAAACAGCCGTATTTTTAATCCGGATGACAATAGCTGGCGCAAGACGGGAGATATGAACTTTGGTCGTTGGTATCCCAGTGCGATCTCATTAGCCAATGGCAACGTGTTAGTTGCTAGCGGTGTGACAAAACTCGTTAAGCCTGTCTATCTCACTCGCCCTGAAACATCGGGAAGAAACGTAACTGTTACAGAAACCTACGACACCTCTTGCGGCGAGTGGACAGAAAATGGCGCCTTAGCTGAGCGTTCTTTACCTCTCTATCCACGTTTACATTTACTGCCAAACGGTCACGTTTTTTATAACGGCGGCGGGCAAGCATTTAATCCCTTCGGTCAAGGATACGACCAAGCACTTTGGAATATAGTAGCGGCCTATGATCCTCGCTCGCAGACATGGGCAGATTTAGGGTTTGCGGGGCTTCCGTTGCATCTTAGTGAAGCTGGTGTAAGCGACCTTACCAGTCTACTCAACATTACTAATAGCGAGGCTGATGAATCTCTTAAGGGACTGCTATCGGGTCTAACTGAGGAGTTTATTGCAAACCCTTTTGATGCTCTAGCCCCCATCATTGATGATCCGTACAAGTTAGCAGATGTGCAATCCGTATTAGGCGCTGGTTTTAGAGGGTCGACATTTTCAATGATGATGCCCCTAAAGCCCGATGAAAATGGTAACTACAACAAAGCTGAGTTTTTAACCGCAGGTGGAGTATTAACCGGTGTGGCAGCAACCAGTCCGGGCTTGTACTTAGGGACTAACTTAGCGCGCATAGACTCGGTGACAATAGAGGGAGAAAGAATGCTTTATGATTCTCGCTCTACAGGAGGCCTTGCCCAAGGACGTTGGTATGGTACTGGCGTTTTACTGCCTACTGGCGAAGTTCTAGTGGTATCCGGAGCAGACCGCGACGAGGTTGTTCTTCCGGGTACCGGCTTCCCTATCTTAGAGGCAGAATTATTCGACCCTGAAACTGAAACGTTCAGAAAAGTAGCAAAACAAAATAGACCGAGAACGTACCATAACTCCGCAGCGTTATTACCAGATGGTAGTGTGCTTATTGGTGGGCATGCACCTATTAATACTGCATACGCCTACAGTGTAACTTTGCCAGGCTTCTCTCCCAATGATGGTAGAGATCCCTCATTTGAAATCTATAAGCCTCCTTACATGTTCGGTGAGCGTCCTTCTATTAGAACAGGAGCTAAATCTGTGCACGTGGGTGAACGCTTCAGAGTGGGTTTAAAGAATAGCGATGCAAGCGCTACGAAAATGAACACGCGAATTGAGTCGGCTGTACTTGTTCGCCGCACTAACATTACTCACTTAATTGACGGAGACCAACGAAGTGTTGAGCTTCCAATAGTGCGTCATAGAAGCGGAAGAATTGTTCTTCAAATGCCGACACAACAAGCGGTGGTTCCACCCGGAGACTATATGCTTTTTGTTAACGCACGAGACGATGAGGGAAATTTGGTTCCATCTGAATCTAAGGCAATTACAGTAACCGGTGCACTGTCTGCACTTTGCCAGTAGGAGGCAAAAATGAAACATTTATTTATACACTTCCTGCTTCTAGTATTTGCACAAAATACATTTGCTCATGGGAGTAGTAAGGTTGATGGAGAGTGGCAGCCTATACTTGCGATATCGGAGACCTCTAACGTCACGTCTCAAATACAAAGTTCGCCGTTAGGCAACGAGATCCTAGTCTCTTTTTCAGGGGAGGGAGTATTAGAGGTATTGGCTGATGACAACAGCCCATTTATCCGTATTACTCCCAAGGGTGTCTTTGCCAACTGGGATCATCCCATGTGGTTCAAGGCTCAAACTGCAGGTCCTAGACCGCTTCCTGATTGGGTAAAAGATGGAAAAATAGAGTCAAAATGGACCCAAGTAAGCGAAAATACCTACTACGGTTGGTATGATGAGCGATTAGTAAAATCTGATGAGCATTCAACAACTTGGAATATTGGGATCGCGATAGACGGTCAACCTCAAAATATAAGTGGGTATTTTAAATCACTCAGTCCACCGAAAAAACGAACTCTGGTTACTTTAGATAGCTCTGCTACACCTATCGCGAATCTAAAGGCTATGATTATACCTGGCGTTGATAGCGCAATTCGGGTGAGTTATAGCGGCGACCATCATATGGTTGTGCTTGACGAACAAGACGAACCCATGTTGCGTTTCAGTCCAAAAGGTGTGGAAGCTAATACCTCAAGCTCAGGCTGGAAGGCTTTAGGAAGGCAACCGTATGAAAGCGCAGAAGGGTGGGTTTTGCTTTCTTCTTACGCTGCTTATACTTGGCCAGACAGCAGAATACAGTCTGCTAAAGATAGTGAGAGCTGGGCTATTCCTGTGTTTTGTCACTCCGATAAGGTGATAAAAAATATTGAGGGTGGCTGGCTTGAAGTCGCTAGGCTGTAGAGACGTTGAAAGATGATGAAGCGTATAAAAAAATAAACGTAATTCATCCGTAAAGCTAATAGTGCGTTTATGCAATTTGTTTTATTCTCTGCCAATATTTACTATAAGGAAGATAAAATGAAACGTGTATACGCGCTTGCTTTAGCCTCGGCATTTTTATTCGCCCCCCAAGCTCACGCTGAAGGATGGCTAGACTCCATAAAAAGCTTTTTCGGGATGGCCGCTGATGAAACAGAGGTTCCTTCTGTAAGTATCGAAGAAATGATGGCATCTGTAGAAAAAGCGACTGGAATGAGCCAAGAGCAGGTAAAAGGCAGTTTGGCAGCCTTGTTTAGCTATGCTGAGAAAAATATTTCAGCGGAGCAAATTCAAACGTTACAAGCTAACTTGCCTAATTTAGATAGTTTGCTTGCCGCCGCTCCTGATGTGAGCGAGATGACAAGTAAGGGGTCGTTAGGTGGCTTACTGGACAAAGCAGCAGGCTACAGCGAATCATTGTCTAATATGAATGAATTGAAAAAGCAATTTGATTCATTGGGCCTTGATACTCAGCAAGTCACGCAGATTGTTGAAAGCCTCAAAGCATATCTTGATACTGAAGAAGGGCAAGAATTGAAAACTGTGTTAATGGATGGCTTGTCATCGTTCAAAGCATAATGAGATAGTAGTATGAGAGAACGAGCGTTAGGCTCGTTTTTTTATTCGTCATCACGGGTGTGCTAGGAAGTAGGGTGAAAATGATTCAATTTTTTGATAGAGAGATGTTCAGCGAGCTAAAAGGTAGAGCGTCTAATAGCGAGCGAAGAAGGGCAAATCTCAACATTCATCAGTCTTACAATGACGTTGTGCAACGTTTGTTTATTGCTATGATGCCAGACTCTTACGTAAGGCCACATAGACATGTTCAGGCGCATAAGTGGGAATTCTTTATGGTGCTTGAGGGCGCGTTGGATCTGTTGTTTTTTGATGACCAAGGCGTTGTCACCGACCGTGTAACCTTAGAACCCAATAGACAGTGCGTTGGCCTTGAAATACCCCCGAACATTTGGCATGCCACAGTATGCTTTGAGCCCGTTGTTTTTATGGAAGTGAAACAGGGGCCTTACGATGTGAATGAAGATAAGGGGTTCGCTCCTTGGGCTCCCGAAGAGGGAAGCATGGAAGTACCCGAGTTTTTGGCAAAGCTTAAACATACGCCTACAGGTACATCTATCCTGTCTGAATAATTTCATAATAGTTCGACGTTGCCTCACTACTTTCCTTTTCGGAAAGTAATTGTTATTGTCATTTAAAATGATATGGTCAAGCATAGCATTAGTTGTTTCGCCAATTTCTGTCATTGTTGACGACTACATCTGTTAGCGAATACTTTTGTTAAAGACTGCTGTTGCAAATGGCTCTCATTAGGGGCGACCGAAGTTAACAAATACTAGAATTGCTAGATAAAAAGACCACGAAAAATGACGCTGCAAAAATTGCACGTTAAACCCATTAAGAGAAGAATTATGCAAAACGTTTCACAATACAATTTTTATAATTTTATGAACTAATCGCACCTGACGCGAGTTGTTCAGGGGCAAGTATTCGCTTCTGGGCATAGGTAAAAACGTTTTGAAAAAGCCCGGAAGGTAACAACTATCCGGGCTTTTTTGTGCCCATAATTTTGGAATAAGAACATGAAAGAACTAACACTGGGCGATATTAGAAAGCAGCATCGCGTTAAGCAAGAAGTCGTCGCGATGGCGCTTTCGGTAACAGCATCTGGCGTAAGCAAATTAGAGTCGAAGAGAATTCAAGATGTTTCTTTACAGCGTGCTGCTGCTTATTTAGCTGCTGTAGGTGGAAGCTTAACGATTAAAGTAACGTTGCCCGATGGGCTAACCGTTAATGTTTCATGAGAGAGACGGTCGCTGGTTTGAAAATCTTTCGTAAGGTTGAGCTAATACAGTTGAGCAATACGAGCATCGGCGTTTCGCATAAATCGAGACAGAGCGATTTATAACATTTAGTATAGTGGCAATTAAACAACCCAATTAGGAGCTTCTATGGCCGTTCATGAAATAACTCACCCGCTTATTGCCCACAAACTTGGGTTAATGCGCAACGCAACAATCAGCAGTAAAGATTTTCGTGAATTAGCCTCTGAGGTAGGCAACTTATTAACTTACGAAGCCACAAGAACATTGCCTACAGAACGAGCCTTTATAGAAAGCTGGTCTGGCGATAATGTTGAAGTTAAGCAAATCAAGGGTAAAAAAATTACCGTAGTGCCAATATTGCGCGCAGGTTTAGGGATGTTAGAGGGGGTACTAGAGCTTATTCCCAACGCTAAAATAAGCGTAGTTGGACTTTATCGAGATGAAGAAACGCTTCAGCCAGTGGCCTACTTCGACAAGGTGGTCAAAAACATTGATGAGCGCACGGCTTTAATTGTCGATCCGATGTTAGCGACGGGAGGAACGTTAATAGCAACGATAGATCTGTTAAAGGAAAAAGGGTGCAAAAATATTATGGGGCTTTTTCTTGTTGCTGCACCAGAAGGTATTCGTTCGGTAGTTGATAAGCACCCCGATGTCGATATTTTCACTGCTGCAATTGATGAGCGTCTTGATGAAAATGGTTATATTTTGCCGGGGTTGGGCGATGCTGGCGATAAGATTTTTGGCACACGATAGACCAGTAGCAAGGTTCAATACGCCCTAATTTAAGGCTTGTTTATTGTTTTAAGTTTTCGTTGTTATCGCGTTAATTTTTTGTAGGTTAAACGTTTAAGGTAATGTTATTATTGTGCGGAAATTTGTATTGTTCGGCTTGATTAAAGAGTCGGAACAGATATCGATTAAGATTTGCACAGTGAGTTATTACTAAATGAATAAGACCAAGTTAACGCTTAAAGATGTCGCACAACAACTTGGCGTATCAACCGCAACTATATCGAACGCTTTTAACCGCCCCGACCAGTTATCTAAAGCAAGAAGGGAAGATATTCTCTTGCAGTGCGAAAGAATAGGGTACTCGGGGCCAAATAAAGCCGCGCAAATTCTGCGTAAAGGAACTTCAAACATTGTAGCTCTCGTACTTGCTGATAGTATTGCCTATATGGTAAGCGACCCAGTAGCGAGTACGTTTATTAAAGGGGTTTCTACTACGCTCCAACAGCAAGGTAAGCACCTTCTTCTTTATGCCGGCGATTCAAAAAGCATTTTAGACGTGGTTGACTTTGTCGATGGCTTCATTTGTTATGGAGCTCCGCGAAACTACAAATTAGCTCGCGAAATTGCTGCACAGCCAAAGCCTGCAATAACCGTTGATTTTGACATCGTCGATGTGCCATCAATCAACATAGACAACGAAGATGCCGCTTACCAAGTTGCCAAAGCTGCTATAGAAAAAGATGATGTGGTGGCAATCCTTGGACTGCGCCTCATAGACTCGCCCTCTACATGTCGAATTTACGATAACCCGCTTATTGATACAGACAGCTCTATTTCTCACCGCCGTCTTGATGGCTATTTGCGGGCTGCTGAAGAGAAAGGAGTGTCAATTCAAAACGAGTGGATATGGCATCTTCCGGAAAGTGATAGAAACTATGCTAGGCAGGCAGCAAAAGAAGTACTTATGAGCTCACCTCGCCCATCTACGGTATTGTGTATGAGTGATATTATTGCATTAGAGCTGCTACACAGTGCGATCGCGATGGGTATTGATGTGCCTAATGAGTTAAAAATAACTGGGTTCGACGGTATCGAAGAGGCGGATAGAGCGCGACCCCACCTTACAACCATATGTCAATCTAGCGTATCGAAGGGCGAGGCTGCTGCTAAGGCATTATTGGCAGGAGAAGTAAGAAAACAAATCCTGCCCTTCGACCTAAAGATCGGCGAAACAGTGGGGAAGCGGTAGCGTTTAATAATGAAATTAATCGTTCCAGACTAAGGCTTTAAAGTGTTTACGGCACATCGATTCGTATGTGTCGTTGCCGCCAATTTTTACTTGGTCTCCGCCTTTCACTGCGTTGCCATCTTGGTCGAGCCGGACAACAAAATTGGCTTTGCGACCGCAGTGGCACACTGTTTTTAACTCGAAAAGTTTATCTGCCCATGCCAAAAGGTAATGGCTTCCCTCGAAGGTTTCACCAAGAAAATCAGTTCGCAGTCCGTAAGCCAAAACAGGGACGTCTAATTCATCTACTACTTCAACTAATTGACGAACTTGCTCTTTAGTTAAAAACTGTGCTTCGTCTATAAAGATACAATCAAGTGGTCGTGCTTGTTCATCTGCTTTAATTGATTCAAAAAGGTCGTCTGCAGTCCCGTAGAGCTTTGCATCTGCCTGCAAACCTATGCGAGAGGTAACTTTACCAACGCCAAATCTGTCGTCTATGGCAGCAGTATAAATAATAGAGTGCATACCGCGTTCGCGATAGTTATAGGCAGATTGTAAAAGTGATGTGGATTTTCCTGCGTTCATCGCGGAGTAGTAAAAGTAAAGTTGTGCCATTGTCGTTAATTTTTATCGTTATACCAAGATTTAAGTTCTGCGAGCTCAAGAGGCTTAGCAAAGTAGAACCCTTGTAGGTAGTCTGTACCAAGCTTTGCTAGGTGTTCTCGCTGCTCGTTTGTTTCAATTCCTTCAGCAATCGTCTTGCAGCCAAATTCTTTCGCCATTAATAGTGTCGCTCTTATAATTGTATCACTCTCTTCAGACCCATTCTGTACAAAAGATCTGTCTATTTTAATAAAGTTGAAGGGCATGTTTTGTAATCGAAATAGCGAAGAGAACCCGGTACCAAAATCGTCAATGGATATTTTTACCCCTCTGGTTACCAGTGCTTGCAGCCTTTCAGATACTAACTCTTCATCATTGGCAAAAACACTCTCTGTAATTTCTAATGTAAGACGCTCTGGAGGAACTTGTGTTGTTGCTAATGCGCTATCAAGAATATGGATGAACTCATCATTGAGTAATTGCGCGATAGAAACATTTACAGATATGCAAACTTCACTGGCACCAGACCAATGGGATAAATCGATAAGCGCACGATTAAGCACCCAAGCACCTATTTCTGGCATCATCCCTGATTTTTCGGCAAGAGGGATAAACACACAAGGCGAAATATTTTCACCCTCGCAAGTCCACCTCAACAGCGCCTCTACCGATGAAAGAGTGTTGGTTTTTACGTCGATAATAGGCTGATAGTGAACACAGAGCTCGTCGTTGTCTATGGCATAGCGAAGGTGCTCGCATAAATACTGCTCTCGTTTAACCTGGTTAAAGAGCGTTTGATTAAACACTCCAATTGAACCTCGCTGTTTTCGTTTTTGATCATACATCGTCAAGTCGGCATGCTGAATTAAGTCCATTGAGCTACTGCCGTGCTCGGGAAACATGGCAATGCCAATGGTAGCGTCTAGGGTTATTTGATTTTGGTTTGCCACTACAGGCACGTTTATCCCACTGCGCATGGCTTGCGCTATTGTTTTTGCTGTGTCTACATTGACGTAAGGTATTACCGCTACAAACTCGTCACCGCCCCAACGCCCGAGATGATCTTTTTCGCAATACTTGCTCAGTCGCTGCGCAGTCTCGGCAAGGATTACATCCCCCACTTTATGGCCCAAGCTATCGTTCACCTGCTTAAAGCCGTCAAGGTCAATAAAAAGTAGTGCGAAGGTGCCGTTCAGTGCCTTAGCATTATCAAGCAGAGGAGACATCTGTTTAATAAATCCATTTCTATTGAGTAAACCCGTGAGTTGGTCGTGATTAGATAAACGAAAAAGTGCTTCTGTGCGCTTACTCACTTTAATTTCTAAACTTTCATTAACCTCATCTAGCTGCTGATTGGTTTGGCGAAGCAGCGTATTAACCTTTTCCGTTTCTTGCCTCTCTATGCTCATTTGTTCCATTAACGCGGTGTTTTTTGTTTTAAGGTGCACCGTATCTACAAAAAAGTTGTTATATCTAAATGCACTGGCAAACATGCCAAACCAAAAAACAATGCCGAATACGCCCAAAACAAAAAACTCATCGTGATATACCAGAGCACACAAAGAGATTGGAATAATAAGTGCTGTTGCGTAGATAGCTACAAGCACTTTACTTGGTGAAAGGACAGTACTGCCACCTGCAGCCATATTGGCGATAACAACCATAGTTACTGCAAGCTCAATCGTTCCCATAGAGTCAAACAGTAATAATGTATAAGAAGCCCAGATGAGTGCTGTGGCAAATAGACCCAAGGAAAAGCGCAAAAATGCAGGGTAGGGGTTGTAGTTTCGACCTCTAAGATTCCTTCGCCAATAAACAGCATCCAAAAATCGGGCGACTAATACAAAACACATCACAAATAGCAAAGTTAGCTTTTTTGTTTGAAGGGTAGGGTCTGCTGGCAGAAAAAATAATACAAGCCCTGAAAAGCAGAATGCCGTCATGGAAAGCCCAATCAGACAGTTTTCCATGAGCATATTTACAGCATCTCGTTTAATACTCTCTTTTGTTGCTTCACCGTGGTTAAGATGCAAAATACAACGCCTTTTCTTGTCTTTGTGTTAAGTACTAATAAACTTATGGGGGATTCGATTAAGATATGTTAATGACTTTCTAAATCGTTTTCTAACCTTACACTATTTTTTGTGGCTAACGTGCAATAGTGATAAGTAATTTGTTAACACAATTCATCAGTGAATTAGTTGATTTAAATTAACAAAAATTACCAAAAGTAAGGCAACCTCATACTATTTCCGTCATTCTTTACTACAATTATCTTAGCAGTAAAGGGGAGGGATGACCGTAATTGCACGTTGTACAAGGCTATTCTTCATTTTTTCTTAAACGTTTTAACTTTATTTGGTGCAAACGTTTATCTTTAAAATCATTTATATACCTGTAAATGAAATGTATGTTAGACGAATTGCTATACCTAATTGTGAAAATTTTCTTCACAGAATCTTTACAAGGCAAAAAACTTGGTATACATTCTTAATCGATTAAGCAGCGGGTGCAATCGCTGTGTCAAATTAACACGCTATTTGGATTTCAAGGCTCTAACACACCGCCGGAGAAGACATGAAAAACACACTTAAATACAACACATTGACACTCGCTGTTTGCGCAGCACTTTCTTCAACCGCTTTCGCACAAGAAGCAGCGCCTTCAGATGCTGAGAAAAAAGCAAAAGAGAAGTACGAACAAATTGTCGTCACTGCTGCACCGGGTGGCGCGACTATGCAAGAGGCGAGCGTTTCAGTTAGCTCCTTCGACGAGAATGATATTGTTAAATTAGCGCCTCGTTCTACTGCTGAAGTTTTCCGCGCATTACCAGGTATTCGTGCTGAATCATCAGGCGGTGGCGGTAACGCTAACATCACTATCCGTGGTATTCCTCTAGCGACTGGTGGTTCAAAATTCTTACAAATTCATGAAGACGGCCTTCCAGTTTTAGAATACGGTGACATCAACTTTGGTAACGCTGATAACTTCATTCGTTACGACTGGTCTGTGGCAAATGTAGAAGCCATCCGTGGTGGTTCTGCATCAACATTTGCGAGTAACTCTCCAGGTGGCGTCATCAACATGATCAGCAACACCGGTGAAGTAGGCGGTGGCGCTATTGGAACTTCATTTGGTGTCGATTATGAAGAGTTCCGTTTAGATTTCCGCTACGGTGGTGAAATCAGCGACGACATGTACTATCACATTGCGGGTTTTGCACGTGGCGGCGAAGGTCCTCGTGAGACTGGTTACAATGGTGATCAGGGCGGTCAAATCAAATTCAACATCACTAAGATGCTAGATAACGGTCATATCCGTTTCTATTACAAAAATCTTGATGATAAAGTTTCGACTTACCTTCCTTCTCCAGTATTGGTGAAAGGCGATGGCGAGTATGGTCCTGTTCCAAACTACGATGCAAGTTCACAGGCTCTTAACTCTGCGTACAACACTAACATCTCTACTTTCGATAGCTTCGGTAACCCAGAGAACCGCGATGTGCGCGATGGCATCGAGTCAAAAGTAAGCTCTTTCGGCATCGAAGTTGATTTAGAAGTAGCTGACAACTTATTCCTGTTAAATAAATTCCGTACTTCAGATATCTCTGGTGGCTTTATTGCCCCATTCGTAGACGGTTTCCCTACTGGCCCTGGTGACGTATCTAACTTCGCTGATGCATTATGTGCAGGTGCCCTAGATGGTGACGGCAACGCGCTTAACTGTGATACTACTACAGTCACACTAGCGAATGGCCCAGGTGCGGGTAACGCATATTCTGGTCAAGCGTTTACTAACCTACAGTTCGACACCCGCATTAACGATCTTGGCAACATGATCAACGATTTCAGCTTGCGTAAAGAATTTGATAACGGCGTTGACCTAACTGTTGGTTACTACTACTCAAACCAAGAAATCGCGACTAGCTGGTCAAGCTGGCAGACGTTCATCCAGACTTTGGATGGCTCTAACTCACAAATGCTAAACATCACTAATGGTGACGGTGTAGACCTTGTTTCTAACGGTTTACTGTCTCCTAGCTTCCTTTCATGGGAATGGGACCTTAACTATGTGACAACTGCGCCGTACATGAACGTTGGTTTTGAATTGTCTGACAACATTCTTATCGATGCGTCAGTTCGTTACGACACAGTGGAAGCTTCTGGTGAGCTAATCAACTCTTGCTGTGGTGGTAACACAGATTTTGATATCAACGGCAACGGTGTTATTGAGCAAATCGAAGATGCATCGGCAACTAACAGTGGCTTTATTCGCGGTGGTGTAATTAACCTTAACCGCGCAGGCGCAGCATCACAAATCGTTGATTACGATGCGAACAACACGTCTTACTCGGTGGGTGGTTCATACCTTCTTAGCGATAGTCAAACGTTCTTCGCTCGCTACTCTAAGGGCGGCCGTGCGATAGCAGACCGTTTGTTACAAATCGGCGGAACGCTTAACCAAGACGGAAGTCTTACTAGCACTACATCTGGTTTTGATACGACTAAACAGCTTGAAGTTGGTTATAAGTACGGTACTTCAGACCTAATGATTAACGCTACGTTATTCGATACGGTTACCGAAGATACACAAGCGGAAGTAACTAGCGGTCTTACCTTCATGCGTGAGTACGAAGCAACAGGTCTTGAATTTGAAGGTCGTTGGAATGCCACTGATAACTTCGTAATGGCTGGTAACTTAACGTGGACAGATGCGGAAATTAGCAGTGATGTTAACAATGCAGCAATCGTCGGTAATACGCCACGCCGTCAAGCAGACTGGATTTGGACAATTACACCTGAGTACGTAACTGACACTTGGTCTGTAGGTGCGTCACTACAAGGTTCAACTGAATACTACGTGCAAGACAACAACGACCTTAAGCAAGAAGGCTACACGCTAGTTAACTTGTTCGCGACTTACTGGGTTAACGACCAGTTCTCAGTAGCACTTAACGTGAACAACGCAACTGATGAGTTCATCATCACAGAATCTGAAGAAGGTTCTGCAGCAGTAGGCAGCTATGTACGTGCTCGTCCACTGAATGGTCGCACAACTGTACTATCTCTTAAGTATATGTTCGACTAAGAGAAGCTATAACATTAACTTGAGTCACTAGTGTTAATAACGTACTCAAATTAATAGCGAAAAGAATGCCTGCTTTATGCAGGCATTCTTGTTTTTGGGGCTCTATACCATTCCGCATAGATACTTACCCACTCAGCGAGACTTAAAATGTTCGTAATCGCGGCGTGTTACCGCAGGTATAGGGTTCTACATCAAGGTGACACAACAAAGAGTACGGACATTTTAAACTCGCCCTTCGGGAAGGCCTGGCAAGCTTCCTAGCTTCATTCTGGGAATTTGGAAGGAAACAGCCATGACTGCATTCCCACGCTTTGCTAGGAAACTTGCCAGCGCCATCTGAGTGGGCAATTATTTATGCGGACTGGTATTAATGATAGTAGAGCTATTCTGTCGCTTCCTCTTGCCTGATAAAAATTGCTCTATAAAAGCAGCTTAATTCACTTAGCGCTTTCGGCGTTATTCACTTTGCTAATGGCAAGCTGGTGCTCGATAGCTTTCGATAAGGCTGGCTGAAGGTTGAGATGCTTTTTGTTAATCACATGAATTAAGCTATGTTTTACCAGCGGAATATAATTAAAGCCAAGCTCATCAAATACGTGTAAATCTGAAAAGTCACTCGGTGCAATGGCATAGCTAAAGCGCTCTGACTTTATTAATTCTACCACGTGATAGAAGTCATCGAACTCATAGAAGTTTGCCGCAAGATCGCTTGGCTGCTTTTCAATGTTATAAAAAAAGCGAGTAGTTACTGCAATACCGGTATCAGGTTTATTAATTATGTCTTTGTTGCAGGGGACATCAGGTACGCACAGTAAAAACGATGCACCAATTGACAGCTGAGGTGCAATAGCAATCACGTTGCTATTATCTTTAATCACTACGTCATAGCGAATAACATCCGCGTCTGTCATGCCCTCATTAAGTAGTTTTAAGCCTCTCATGCCGCCTACTTTTTCAAAGGTCACACTAATACCTATTTGTTTGTACGCCCTTTCTATAAGGGGCTTATAAAATTTATTAACCTGTGGGTGGTTTATATAGCCAACAACAAAATGGGCTTCATCGTGGTCGGCATATCCAGAGTTGGGAAATAGTGCGATGGCAGGGCCTAAAAGAGCCAGGCACACTGATATGGCGCTTTTAGCGTAAGTCGTTTTAAAGGCACGTGCGGGCATTTAGTTTCTATGCTTATAAGCTTCATAATGTTAAGTAAGCGTAGAAAACAATCACATAATATTCCATTATTTTAAAAACAACTGTGCAATTGAGCATGTAAATAAAAAAGCCCTGACAAATTGTCAGGGCTTTGTTTGTTAGCGTTTGAATATCCGTTAAATTAACAACTTAAATCAACGCAATATTCAATGATGATGTTTATGCAGCGTTTTTGCCGCCATCAACTGCTTTCAATGTTTGCGACGCTGGTAGTAACTCCAAGTCAAACGTGTATTCATCAACACGTACCGCTAGCTTACGCTTCTCATTGTAGTCATGCAGTTTTGCGGCTTCTTCAGCGTTAATAACACCTTTTTCTTGAAGCTTATTAAGCGCATGCTCAAAAGAGATAAACGGAACCACAGGCTCTTTGCGAAGCGCTTTTTGCACTTTGCTAAGCAAGTGAGCAACGGCGTGTTTCGCTTTAAACGCTTGCTCGTTAATGTCGTTACCGTCACCTGGAATAACACGTACTAGGTGAGTTAACTGTTCTTTCACGCTGTTGTCTTGCATAGAAGCAAGTGACAATTCACGTACTAGGTCGTCGCTAATACCCTTAACGCTGTTTGTGTAAGTGTTAGTTAACAAACGCATTAGGCCGCGAGTCGCTGTGTTCGGGAAATTGTTGATAAAGTTAACAATTGCCTGATCAGCCTGCTGTAAAGACCACTGCATCGCGTACTCAAAGTACGGAAGTGCCAGCTTTCTATCTTCAATACGTTGCTCGTAGAAGCGAATTGCCGCCATTGCTCCGTATAAGTAGCTCATTACGTCGCCTAAGCGAGCAGACAATAACTCTGCTTTCTTAAGGTCGCCGCCAAGCACAGCAAGAGACAAGTCAGCTAATGGCGCTAGTTTCGCGGCAATGCTGTTCACGCGCTTTTCATACTGACGTACTTCTGGCAACGCTGATTCAGACTCGCGTAAGAAAGGTAAGTAACCTTTACCTAAACTGCGGAACGCATTTTTAACGCTAAATCCGATAGTTTTGCGAAGTACTTTGTTAAATTCTGCATCAGCAGAACTTTCGTTGCTGTGAATTAGGTCAACCATATCTTTAAGGTGTGGGTGACAACGCATTGCACCTTGACCGAAAATCATTAGGTTACGTGTAAGGATGTTTGCACCCTCAACCGTAATGGCAATAGGTAGCGCTGAATAGCCGCCTGCCAACGTGTTTTGAGGACCACGCTGAATGGCTTTACCCGCCTGTACATCCATTGCTGAGTTTAATACATCACGACCCAGCTCGGTCATGTGATATTTAGCAATAGCAGTTACAACAGAAGGTTTAACACCTAGGCCCAAACCTTCAGTGGTAAGAACACGCATAGACTCGAGCAGGAATGTTTTACCCGCAATGTCAGCCATCTTCTCCTGAATACCTTCAAAACGACCGATAGGTAAACCAAACTGTTCACGTACAAAAGAATACTCAACGGTGCCTTTAAACGCTGATTGAGCAGTCGCAACGCCCATCGCTGGTAGTGAAATACCGCGACCTGCACCTAAACAGCTCACCAACATCTGCCAACCGCGGCCAATGTTTTTCTGACCACCAATAACGAAATCCATTGGTATAAACACGTCTTGACCACGAGTCGTACCGTTGTAGAAACGAACGCCCATTGGGTCGTGACGATTACCTAATTCAACACCAGGGTGCGACTTAGGTAGCAATGCACAGGTAATACCGTGTTCAAATTTATCGCCAAGAAGTTGGTCTGGATCGAATACTTTAAATGCTAAGCCTAACACAGTTGCGATAGGGGCTAGAGTGATGTAACGCTTGTCCCAGCTTACGCGAAGGCCAAGAACTTCTTCACCGTTGTATTCACCTTTGGTGACGATTGCTGCATCTGGAATAGCGCCCGCATCTGAACCAGCCTCTGGGCTAGTTAGTGCGAAACACGGAATGTCACGACCGTCTGACAGACGTGGCAACCAGTACTCCTGCTGTGCTGTTGTACCGTAATGCATAAGCAGTTCGCCCGGACCTAACGAGTTAGGTACCATTACGGTTACTGCAATTGCGCCACTTTTCGCTGCAATAGTAGCCACTATGGTAGAGTTTGCGTAAGGGCTAAACTCTAGTCCGCCGAATTTCTTCGGGATTATCATTGAGAAGAAACGATTCTTACCCAAGAAATCTATTATTTCTTGTGGGATATGCTTTTCGTTTCCAAGCTCAAAATCGTCAATCATGCCCAGTAGCTCTTGTACTGGGCCGTCTAAGAAGGCTTGCTCATCCGCACTCAGTTTTGCCTGAGGGATGTCGCGAAGTGCCTGCATGTCGGGCTTACCCTGATAAATTGAAGATTCAATCCATACATCACCCGCGTCCAGCGCTTCTTGCTCTGTCACTGAAATTGGGGGTAGCACTTTTTTTAAGCTAGTTCTAATACTCATATTTACTCATCCGCTCATCTGACCAGTTGTATGAAGTAATACTACAACAAATTTACAAAAGATCAAAAAAATTCGTAGATTGAGAAGTTAAAATCCTGTAACGTTCAAGTAAATCAAGAGGTTAGATGTTCAAACGCTCGTCACCTGACAGTTAATGTAACATCGATTAAATCTAGTCAGACGTTTGGGAGATACACACAGTGTCTTAATGATGGTTAAAGGAGTACACTTTTATCAAAACAAATGCCAAGGAGTTGTGATGGCTCACAATTCAGAACAGTCGCCACTCTATTTAACGCACCCAAAAGTATCCTTGCTCATTACCGCTATCGTGATGGTTGTTGCGTTAATTGGCGCGCAAAATCTTTATTTTAGAGGAGATTATAAAGTCTTCTTTGAAGAAAAAGACCCTCAGCGGCTAGCATTCGAAGAGATGCAGAATACCTTTAATAAGTCTGAGAATGTAGCGTTTATGATCGTACCCAAATCTGGGAATGTCTATAACACTCAAACGCTCAACCTTGCTTCTGAACTAACGGAAGCTGCATGGCAGATGCCTTTTTCGACCCGGGTTGAGTCTGTATCAAACTATCAAAATACCTACGATCTAGACGGCGACCTAATTGTTGAAGACCTCATACTTGAGAAGATGAGAGCAGGGGAAGCAACTGCACACGTTCAAAAAGTAGTAGAGAGCACTCCTGAACTCATTGGTCGCCTTGCTTCTAGAGACGGAAGAGCACTGGTGGTGAACACCATTATTCAAATGCCCGATGGCGACCAAACTAGGCATATACTGGATATTGCAAGTGCTGCTAAGTCATTGAAAGCCGACTTACTGGCGCGGTATCCTAGTCATGACATCTACTTAACTGGCATTGTGATGATGAATGATGCGTTTGCAATTGCTGCAAGTCACGATGTTATGAAGTTAATACCAGCGATGTTTCTTCTAATATTTGTTTCCATAGCAATTATTGTTCGCTCGCTTTGGTCTGCAATTTTTACGATGGTCGTGGTGAGTGTGTCTATCGCTATTACCATGGGAGTGACCGGCTGGTTCGGTGTGTTTTTAAGCACGGCCACAGTAAATGTCCCCACCGTTATTACCACGTTGGCCGTTGCAGATTGTATTCATGTAATCGTTGGTATGAGGTATTTCCAGCGAAAAGGGAGGTCGCCTCACGACGCTATTCTTGAAAGTGTAAGAGTGAATAAAAAGCCGATATTTATAACAAGTATCACTACTGCAATCGGCTTTCTTATGCTTAACTTTTCTGCCGTTCCCGTGCTTGCTCACTTAGGAAACATGACTGCCATTGGTGTTATGCTGGCATGCTTATTCTCGCTTACTGCGTTGCCGGCCATGTTATCACTAAGACCTCAGATACCCGACAATCGTTCTCAGAATGCATTGTTCGCAAAATGGGGGCAGTTTGTAATTGTAAATCACAAATTAGCGCTTCTCTTGTCCAGCGCAGTCATTCTGACTATAAGCCTGTTTGCACTTAACAACCGCTTGAACGATATTGCAGTAGAATATTTTGATGAGAGAAGTTCTTTTAGGCAAGCGGTAGAAGTAAACAATAATATATTTGGTGGAATGTCCAATATAGACTTTGTTCTATTTACGGATATTCCCTATGGCATTACAAAGCATGAGTTTTTAGACGATGTTGAATCGTTTTCAGATTGGTTAGAAAAACGGGATGAAGTCAATCACGTATTGACGTTTACAGATACGCTGAAACGTTTGAATAAAAATATGAATGGCGACATTGAGAGTTTTTATACAATTCCAAATGACTCGGAGCTAACGTCGCAGTACTTGCTTTTATATGAAATGTCACTGCCTTTTGGGTTAGATCTAGGAAACCAAATAGATATTGATAAGTCAGCGTTGCGAATAGTAGCTGTTACTCAAAATTTAGGCAGCAACGAGCTAACAAAGCTAGAAACCGAAGCAAAAGCATTTTTTCATACCTTAAATAGTAATTATCGAATAGAGGCGGCGAGCCCGCCCCTCATGTTTGCTCATATCGGCGAGCGAAATATGTCTAATATGGTGTGGGGCAGTATATTTGCTTTAGTACTCATCTCTGGTCTTATCATATTTGCTTTGCGTTCTGTTAAGCTCGGTGTGGTTAGCTTATTTACTAATCTATTACCAGCGGCAGTGGGGTTTGGTATATGGGGAATGTTGTCAGGTGAAATTAATATGGCACTTTCCGTAGTGGTAAGTATGACAATGGGCATAATTGTAGACGATACCGTCCACTTTCTATCAAAATATCAAACTGCACGCATCCAAAACCAAAGTAACGAGCAAAGTATTCTTTTTGCTTTTGATTCCGTTGGCATGGCGTTAACGACCACCACTATAGTTTTGACATTGGGCTTTGCCGTTCTTGCTTCCTCTAGTTTTATGCTTAATGCCCACATGGGTATGTTAACAATAATTATTATTATTGCGGCACTGCTGGTTGATTTTATTTTTCTTCCTGCATTACTGGCTTGGTTGGGAAACAACGCGCATAATCGGAAAAGTAGAGCAAAATTAGCGCAAACTCAGAGAGGGTAGAATATGATTGCTACATGGACAAAAGCGTTATTACTTATCACTTTCACAATAGTCCCACCTAGCACGTTATTAGCAAGCGATAGTACAAAAGCTATTGAAATTGCAACGGAGAGAAAAAAACGTGATTTAGGATGGGAAAGTTCAGAAGCCAGCGTCACAATGCTTCTTCGTAACGCCCAGGGACAAGAAGCAAAGCGGGCTCTTAGCATAAAATCTCTTGAAATTGACGGTGACGGCGACAAAGCCCTCACGGTATTCGACTCACCCCGCGATGTGAAAGGCACCGCATTTTTGAGTTTTTCTCACGCACTAGAGCCTGATGAACAATGGATTTACTTACCCGCGTTGAAGAGAGTAAAAAGAATCTCTTCAAGAAATAAGAGCGGGCCATTCGTAGGAAGTGAGTTTGCGTTTGAAGATATGACGTCCTACGAAGTAGAGAAGTTTTCTTATGAGTACATTGGCGAAGAAGAGGTAAATGGCGAAGAGTGCTTTGTTATCAAGCAAGTCCCGCAATATGAATATTCAGGGTATACATCACAAAAAGTGTGGATAGATAAATCGCATTACCGAGTGCAAAAAATTGAATTTTACGACAAAAAAGAAACACTGCTTAAGGTTTTGCATTTGAAAGACTATCAGCTTTATGAAGATAAGTTTTGGCGACCTATGCGAAGTGAAATGCGAAATGTTCAAACTAGAAAGTCGACCTATTTGATCACGGAAAAAATAGATTTTAATACAGAGTTGTCAGACGGTGACTTTGATAAAAACAGGTTGAAAAGAGCGCGATGAAAAAAGGATGGGTGTGTTGTGCGCTATTTGTGGCTAGTAATAGTTATGCCGATATAGAAATTTCAGGCGTTGTGGGCTTAGAGCAACGCTATTTTTTGCAAGATGCACTTTATGAAAATCAGGAGCGAAGCTACAGCTCTGCTTTTCTGATGCCCGAGCTATATAGTGAATGGAATGGCGGTACAGACACGTTAGTAGTGAAACCATTTTATCGTATAGACCAACACGATAATGAAAGAACACATGGCGACATTAGAGAATTTCAATGGGCACATTACGCTGACTCTTGGGAAACAAGAGTAGGAATAGGAAAAGTGTTTTGGGGGCAAACAGAATCGTTGCACCTCGTCGATATCATTAATCAAACTGATACGGTAGAGCAGGTAGATGGCGAAGCTAAGCTTGGCCAACCTATGGTGAATTTTAACTATTTTTCCGACTTCGGTATGTTTTCTATCTACGCAATGCCCTACTTTCGAGAGCGGACGTTTCAGGGAGAAAATGGCAGGCTAAGGCCTCCAATCGCAATAGGTGAGGCGCTGTACGAATCTGATGACGAAGAGCGAAATATGGATGTCGCTATTAGGTGGCAGTCTTCCATAGATGATTGGGAAGTAGGTTTTTCAGTCTTTTCGGGTACCACACGCGAGCCTGAACTTGTTACTGTTCTGAGCGCAGATGGTGAACCTGAGATTCTGCCTTTTTACGCCCAAATTGAGCAAGTTGGCGTCGATCTTTTAAAGGTTTCTGGTGCTTGGCTATTTAAACTTGAATCTATTTATCGTTCTGGTCAAACTGAAAATTTTGCGGCATTAGTCACCGGATTTGAATATACTAAGCAGGGCGTGTTTGGTTCACGATATGGATTGGGCTTTTTGGCCGAGTATCAATTTGATGAGCGAGAGGACAACTTTTTTGCCGTGGGTCAGAATGATTTAATGGCTGGGCTTCGGGTAATGGTTAATGATATTGCCGAAACCGAAATGCTGTTTGGTTTTGTGCAAGATTTAGAAGAACAAGGAACCTATTCGGGCTTTATAGAGGCGTCTAGTCGCTTAACGTCAAACTGGAGTTGGAAACTCAACGGGTATTTCTTCTCATCAGACGATATTGAAGATCCTTATTATTTTTTACGTAGAGACGACCACGTACAATTTTCACTAGAGTATTATTTTTGAGGTTTAGATGAAGCAGTATTTATGGATGGCGGGTGCATTATTAATGGGAACATTGGGTTGTTCGAACGCAGAAGCTGCACCTGAAAACTACGGTGTGATCACGGTAGGTTATACGGATTTTGAATTTAATGACGGGAGCGATCGCGAAGTCGCATACAGTGCAGCATATGGTCATAAAATACATCGCCAATGGTATGCTGAAGCGGGTTACATGAACTTATTCGATTACTCTGAAAGTAACGAGAATGGCAGTGTTGACGCGCAAAGTGAAGCCCTTTACCTAGCCGTTCTTGGAAAAGCGAGCAGCACTACTGGCGAACTTTTTTATAAACTTGGTGTAGCGAGAGTAGATGTTTCTGCCACTCTCTCTTGCGGTACAGATGCTGTGCCAGCAACCTGTGGTTACGACGAAGGTCTAGCTGCTGGGTTAGTTGGTTTGGGTTTCGACTATTATGTGTCACAAAATGCCATGATACGTTTTGAATATACATACCTCGGCGGTGAAGATAGCTTTTCTACCAACATGCTGAAATTAGGATTACGCTATAACTTCAATTGATTGATTTTTCGAGCAATCCAAAGCAAGTCTAAACGAGTATTAATCTTAGGCGGTTATAAAAGGTTAAGAGGATACTAGAAAATGAAAAACGAATTAGACAGCAAGTTTTTACTCCAAGTGTTCGATAAAATTCGCCAGCACGGCGCAAAAGAAGGCGATGAGTATAAGCTGATGGGCATAACCGCGTTTACCGACCACGACGGATACACCTTGTTTATAGAAGACGTGAACGTAAAGCTGCAGTTCGGCTTTCATAATAAGTACCACTTCGACTACGACTCGAGCGATCACTACGATGCTTTTGAGAAGAAGCTTAAAGAGATTGATAAAACGTATTAGAGCGCTGCAAATTTAAAAAGCTAGCAATTTAAAGAGCAATCTAATTGAGTATTTAAATTTAGCGAGTAAGCAGGTGGGCTGTCTAAATAGGCTGGCCCACTAAGTGTTAAACTACAACCAAACCTCAAACTACAAACCTCAAAACGCAAAACCTCTTCAGGCTTCTGTCCACTTCCATGTTTTCTCAATGCGTGCTTCGCATAGCTGAAAATAAATCCTTCTGGTACAATGCCAGCCTTCACATTTATGCAGAATTATACGGATAGTAACTTGGCTGCAGCAATTAAAGCTCCAGAATTTAAACTCTCTTTTCTTGGTCCTCGCTATTGGCCTGTGTGGTTAGCTGTAGGTATTTTGTATCTAATAACTTGGTTACCGCTACCAATCATCCGAAAATTGGGTGCCGGAGCGGGTAAGCTTATTGCGTTAATCGTGCCTAAAAGAGCCAAGGTGGCTAAACGAAATATTGAGCTGTGGAATCCATCATTATCTGTTGATGAAGTGGAGAGTCTTTATCGTGAAAATATTCGTCGAACAGGTATGGCGCTATTCGAGACCGCAATGGGGTGGTGGTGGCCTACTTGGCGAATACAGCGTGCGTTTGAAATTGAAGGTGCTGAACACATAGAAGCGGCTAGGGCAGCCGGAAAAGGTGTGTTTGGTATGGCGCTTCATAACATGAACGTTGAGTTTGCTTGTCGAGGTATCGGCTATTCCTATCCTAGCGTCGCTTTTTACCGAAAACATAACAACCCTCTTATAGACTATCTTCAGTATCATGGACGCAATCAGTCAAACAAATATATGATTGATAAGCGCAATGCAAAAGCACTGTTAGCTGCGATGGAAGACAAAGAACTATGCTTATATTTGCCGGACCAGGATTATGGCCCTAAACAGTCTATTTTTGTTCCTTTTGGTGGGGTAAAAGACACAGCAACTACCACGGCAACGTTAATGTTTATTCGGCGCTCTGAAAGTGTCCCTATGTTGATTACTTCGCAGTACACGAAAAAAGGCTACAAAATTAAGATTTTTCCGCCGTTGCTTGGCCTAGGTGAGATGGAAGACCATGACGCTTTAACCTTGCTTAATGAGCATATCGATAACGCAGTGAAAGAACAGCCGGAAAGTTATTTGTGGATGCACAAGCGGTTTAAAACTCGCCCATCGAATTCATCTCCCTCGCTTTATGATTAGCAAAATGTGCGGAATTTTTTTTGAAGTTTAAAAGTTTTTATTAGGAATAAAGTTTAATGGCGCAAACAGGTTACTCAAGCACATCGTTTTGGGCTAAACAAATTACATTAGCGGTGGTGCTGGTGGTGGCTGCTGGTGCTCTTATCTACTTTTTGCAAACTAAAGAGGCTTCGCCTGTCCCTGAAAGTCGCAAAGAAGAGCGCTCTGTTTCCAAAGGGCTCAGTGAGTTTTACAGCGAATTCAGAATGTCAGCGACAGATCCTCTGAAAGATGAGCAAAGTGATTTTGTTCTCGATATAGCAGGCGTAGATCCAAATCTTGATAACACACTTGAAAAAATGACGAATAAGGCGAGACCTGCAGATTCCGATTGGACAGGTGAAAAAAAATATCGTTCTTTTAGCGAAGGCAATACACTTCGAGAGGCTATTTCTCAGTATGCCCAAGATGAAGGCATGCAGTTAATTTGGAACTTGGAACAAGACTTTGTTATCAAGCATCAGTTTCAGTTAGATAACACCATAGCGGGTTCGCTAGCCAAGATAGCAAGCGCGATAGACAGTAGCTTTGAAGGTGAAGTTAAAGCCTATCTATGCGCCGAACAACGCTCTTTAGTAGTAACGGCAGAAGAAACCGACTTCCTCAAAAATCAGTGCGAGCTGGTGGATTAATCGCTAATGCCAGTTATGAATTTATTGCGGAAAGAGCAATTGTTATTGCTATCGTTGTTTTTAACGCTCTCGTTGTCAGGTTATTTTACAGATAAGTTTAAATTTAAGTTTAAATAATGTAAATTTCTTTTAGCTTACTGATTTTAATGGTTTTATAAAATAAGGCTTGATTCATGCTTATACTTAAGTATAAGGCTATTGTGTATAGCCTATATAAAGTTACTTGAGGATGACGACATGAAAAGAATAAAACTTAAACAACTCTTAGCAGTATTCACTTTCGCTGTGATATCAGCGCTGCCAAGCGCATTGGCCACACCTATATTTCAACAAGGGTTTGAAACAGATACGTCAGGATGGTTTTACAATTCTGGGTATGGTAATGTCAACCGCCAAGTTTCGGGAACAGGTGGCATAAGTGCTTTTAAAGGAAATTTTTACGCCCAGTTCTCTCAAACGAATGCAGGACCTTTTACAAGATTCGGGAGTTACAGCGATACATTTTCAGGCTCCTACTTCGCTCAGTCGGCAATTTATCTTGACACAAATTGGTCTGCGGGCTCGGGCTTTGATTACTCAGTAGCATCAAGTAGATCTGATGGCTCACATCTACGTGACTTTATATTTCACGTTACGCAAGATACTTCATCTGGAAGTTTGCTGGTAGGTGGAAGCAATAACTCAAATTCTGAGCCAAGAGAAGATCTTGAAAATCAAAACAATTACGAGGTCACTAACTCTGGCTGGTATATATTTGAACACTTATTTAGAGATGACACCGGTGTCTTAGCTGTAGATTTAAATTTGAAAGATGCAATGGGTAATCTGCTCTTTACCGAAACTCGCAGTAACCCAGCCGATCTTATCGGCACTGTAGCTGGCGGAAACCGATATGGCTGGTTTACAAACATCGATGTTGATGGCGGTATTGCTGTCGATGCTACTTCGCTTGACGTTGTAAACGATGTTCCAGCCCCCGGTAGCATTATATTGCTGGGTTTTGCAGCAATAAGCCTTATGTTGGCTAGAAAGCGAAAGTGTTGATACACCTTAATTATTAAAAATTATTACAGCATAATGACCTTCTTAAGGAGGTCATTATCGGTGATAAAGAAGTGCTTGACAGCGCATTAGTCACTTGGCAATGACATAACGTTACCAAACAGTAATTCCCAGTGTGTTTTAACCTGCTCTCGAATTTCATCCAATTCTTCTGTTTGGTCTGCAAATTTGGAATCAGCCAACGTTAGGTGATGATACTGTTCTCTTAGTTTCAAATACGCTTTTTGTAACCCCTTTGCGGTGCTTGGTTCGATAATGCTGTTTTCTACTGCACTTTCCAATATTCGAAGGTTATCGGTATATTGGGTTAGGCCTTTCGTGTCGTGAGAATAGGCTAGCACCCAGTACTGTGTCATAAACTCAATATCGGTAATGCCACCAACACATTGTTTTAAATCTACCTTTTGCTGAGTTTTAGACAGTAAGTGATCACGCATCTTTGTGCGCATTTTACATACATCGTCTGCCAGAGCGGCTTTATCTCTTGGATTTGTTAATATGCGCTTGCGCACATCATTAAACTGATTGAGTAGGGAACGGTCTCCACAAATGGCTCTTGCTCGCACAAGCGCCTGATGCTCCCATGTCCAGGCCTCTTCATTTTGATACTTTTCAAAACCTGTTACATGACAGCATAGCAGGCCGGCATTGCCTGAAGGACGGAGCCTTAAATCGGTTTCGTACAACTGACCAAATAGTGTTTTTGTGTTAAGCAAGTGCATAATGCGCTGGGCTAGCTTGATGTAAAACTGCTGGGCCTCAATTTGCTTTTTGCCGTTAGTAGTAATGCCACTTGGCGCGTTGTGCAAAAACACTAAATCTAAATCTGAGCCATAACCTAACTCATAACCGCCTAGCTTACCGTAACCAATTACGCCAAACCCTTTATCGGTTCCCTCTAAGTGAGAGGGCGTGCCGTAGCGTTCGCTCATTTGCATCCATGCAGCACTGAGAATGTTTTCAAGTATCACTTCTGCCAGCACGGTAAGTTTGTCACTCACATTGGCAATAGGCAGAGAGTCACTAATATCGCTTGCCGCTATTCTTAACTGCTGACAAAGTTTAAACTGACGCCACGCGTCCATGAGCAACTCAACATCGTCTTGTTCAATGCGCAGCATGGTTTGTCTGAGGTCTTGCTCATACTCTCGCTTGCTGGTAACTATATCGGTATTTTGTTGCCCCAGATATAACGGCGTGAGGAGTTCATCAAGCAAAAGGGGAAAGCGCTTAATCTCTTGTGCTACCCAACCGCTTCGCTCGCATAATTTAACCAGCTGTTTAAGTACATCTGGATTTTCTAGCAGCAAGTCGAGGTAAGTTGTACGGCCAGTTATAGCCTCTATAACACCTAATAAACGACTTAACACCTGAACAGAGTTGTTTGGGTGCTGAATAACCAATACATACAATATCTCGGGGAGAAGCTTACTCAGAGTATCCTCTCCACGTTGACCCATTCGATAATTTCGCTGAGTATCTTTAAATTCAGCAAGGGTATCGAAAATGCCCATTGCCTCTGTACGAGAAAGATGGTCGCTAAATGCATCTACAAATTCATCGCTTTGAAGCTCTAATTGCCATGCGTCTAGGCAAGCACTAAATAATTCATCTTCTTCACTGTGCGTTTCATGAGACTCTTCTACAAGCTCGTTAAAGTGGCCGTGAATTTGTTCCATTGCTATGTTTAGCTTGGCTAAAAAGTCGTCGTAATGGTTAAAACCTAATACGTTAATGAGCGCTTGTTGCTCCCATTCGCTATCGGGCAGTGTTTGAGTTTGTTTATCTCGGCTTTGTTGCAGCGTATGTTCTATTTTGCGCAAAAATAAATAGTTCTCACTAAGTTGCTCTGTAACGCTACTTTCAACAATACCTAGCTCGCTGAGGGCATTTAGAGTAGTAAGTAATGACTTACTTTGTAGCTTAGGCTCTCTTCCGCCGTGTATGAGTTGAAAGCTTTGTGCAAAAAACTCAACCTCCCTAATTCCACCGGCCCCCAGCTTAATATTGTTGCTTAGCTTTCTGCGCCTGATTTCTGTTGCTATTAATTTTTTCATGTTGCGCAGCGCATCAAGCGTGGTGAAGTCTAAATAACGGCGAAAAGTAAAAGGCTTGAGTATGTCTTTAAGCGTTTGCGTATCGTTAGAACCATCATCATTAATAATGCGTGCTTTAACCATGGCAAACCGTTCCCAGTGTCGCCCCTGGTCTTGGTAGTAATCTTCCATGGCGGCAAAGTGCATGACTAGCGGGCCAGAGTCTCCGAAGGGGCGTAAACGCATATCAACGCGATAAACTTGCCCGTGAGTGGTTACCTTATTGAGTGCTTGAATAAGCTTTTGGGCGAGCTTGGTAAAGAACTGCTGGTTTTCAATGCTCTTTCGACCGCCTTGAGTGTCACCTTTTTCTGGGTAAGCAAATATCAAATCAATGTCGGAGGAAAAGTTTAGCTCCCTGCCTCCTAACTTGCCCATACCCAGTATGTACATTTGCAGAGGGCCATTTTCTCCCATGGGGCTACCATAGCGTTTGCATGCATCTTGGTATAACCACTTGTAGGCAGCGGTTATAAGGCAATCAGCTAGCGCAGAAACTTGGGCCAAAGATACCGAGATAGTTTGTAGGTTCAGCACATCGGCATAAGTAATTCGCGCCATTTCTTCATTTCTACATTGGCGCAGCGCAACTAATAGCTCATCTTCTGTTTTAACATTATCCAACCATTCTAAGATACGCTGAGTGTAGTAATCTTCTGCATCATTGCTTGGTGGGGCAGTAGTTACATTTTCAAGAATCTTAGAAGACAGAGACGGTTGTGTAAGAAACTCTGCAAGAAACTCGGAGCGGGCGAGGGCGGTGAGAAGATTGTCCTTATTGCCTTCTAATAATGCAGTTAAATCTTTATTTTCGTTGCTGTTTTCTATTGAAGAAGTGCCACTATGTGACAACAATTGATGCCAGTGTTTTTCAGCTCTTTCAACGTTTGTCATGCTATTTTCTTCGTCTCTTGGCATAATACTCGCATCAACCTTAGGTCAAAATTTATAAATACTCACTTTATCGCGCGTTGAGACCGTGGATTTGAATCATGCAACGCCATGTTTAATTACAAACATACACGGTTTGATTGCCAGTCAGCAATACGCAGAAAAATAAAGTGCAAGGAGCAAAGATAGCGTGGAAGCGTTAGTAAAACTAGTACCCTTAACTCGAGAGCTATTGATTTATCTTGCTATGGATGTAGGCATTGCTCTTGCCTTACTTATGATCATGAAATGGTTAACCGGCGCATTCCGCCGCTTCTCGGTAACTGATGAACTAGGAGTAAAAGATAACTTTGCATTCGGCATCAGTATTGCCGGGGGCATGCTGTCACTGTGTATTGTACTAAGTTCAGTAGTGGGCCGGCATGTCGGTATGGGTTACCAAGAAGCCGCCATTGGCATGGTTACCTTCGGATTGATAGGTATAGCGCTGGTGAAATTTGGCCGTTTTGCCCACGACAAACTAGTGCTTAATAAAGTCGATACCCCTGAAATGATTGCAGAACGCAGTGTAAGTGTTGCCCTCGTCGACGCTGCAAGTTTGGTAGCAAGTGCCATCGTACTTCGCAATATCATGCTGTGGGTAGATGGCAGCGATATGAATGCAATCATCGCCATTGTCACCGGCTTCGCGGTGGTGCTGACCATGTTACTCGTGATGACCCGCATTCTTGAATACAGGTATGCCAGAGATAATCAAAATGATTCGTTCCAGGGGGCTTTAGAAGGTGGGCAAATCGCTTTAGCGGTAGAGCACGCAGGTAATTTGTTAGGCACTGCCATGATAGTCTCTGCGGCAAAAAACTTACTAGTTTACGAGCCTTCGGGCTATGTAAGTAATGTCACCGGCTGGTTAATAGTGAGTGTAGGCTTAACAATTGCGCTTCATCTTTTAGTGTTGGTAAACAAAAAAATTATACTCTATGGCATGAACTTTCGTCAGGAAGTAGACCAGCAGCACAACATTGGTGTGGCAGCGCTTGGTTTTACGCTAAGTATTGGTAACGCAATGATTATAAATGCTGTACTTGGCGGATAGCGCGAAGAGTAGAAGAGGGGCTTGGCTCTTCAGTGCTAGTAAGGGGTAACAAGCCTGTTTGAATAATTTTATCCTTTTGTACTCTACTTAGCTTTTTAATACGGCACTCCAATTTGGCGGCATCGGATTTACTGTTTAATTCAAAAATTGCCCTAAAGGCTAGCGGGCTTTTGCCCTTTAATGCCTTTGCGCCGCCAGGTTTTTCACCTCGATGCTGCGCAATTCTGCGAGCGGGATCTGTAGTAATACCTGTGTAAAGTTGCCCTAGCTTATTTTCTATTAAGTACAGGTACCATCTACTTTCTTTATTCACCTCATTTACATCAGGCTCTTCGTGGGTTTTCACGTTAGTTTTGCATGGCTTATCAGACCGACTTGAATCAACGGTTTTACTTCGCTGGTGGGTATTGGTGAACTTGCCTGTTATACTTGTTGTTTCTTTTTCCACAATTTTTTTCAAAATCGAAAGGGTTGTTTTGCCATGATATTACCAGATTTTAGTAAAGCTAGTGTGCTTATTGTCGGCGACCTTATGTTAGACAGATACTACAGTGGTGGTACAGGGCGAATATCTCCCGAAGCGCCCGTACCTGTAGTTAACGTTAACAAAACTGAGGATCGCCCCGGAGGCGCAGCGAACGTAGCGGTAAACGTGGCTACCCTGGGTGCAAAAGTGACGCTATTAGGCATGTGTGGTAACGACGAAAATGCCAATATACTTAAAGACCGACTTCATACTCACGATATCGACTGTGAGTTTTTCCCGGTTGATGGCTTCGACACCATTACTAAATTGCGAGTGATGAGCAGAAACCAACAGTTGCTGCGTTTAGATTTTGAAAAAAGTTTTTCGGATACTGATAAATCTGATTTAGAACAAGCTTTTGATGATGCTCTAGATGTTTGCGATATCGTTATTTTAAGCGATTACGCAAAAGGGTGTTTAAGTAATCCTCAAGCACTGATTAAAAAAGCATTGGCTAAAGGAAAGCGTGTAGTTGTTGACCCTAAAGGGAGCGACTTTGCTAAATATTCAGGCGCAACATTAATTACACCGAATATGGATGAACTGCAGGGGATCGTTGGTCCTGTGGTATCAGAACAGGAGTTGGTCGAAAAGGCGAGCCAGTTAAAAGACGAATTAAAGTTAGGCGCGCTGCTTGTTACCCGCTCTGAGGAGGGCATGACGCTTTTTGAAGGTGATAATACTGAATTTCATTTGCCTGCAAAAGCCAAAGAAGTGTATGACGTTACTGGTGCTGGCGATACTGTAGTATCTACCATTGCGGTGGGAATGGCATGTAAGCTTCCTCTTCAAGCCTCATGCGTGTTAGCTAATTTGGCCGCGAGTGTTGTGGTGGGCAAGCTAGGCACATCTACAGTGTCGAATACCGAGCTAGCGTTAGCCCTAGGCGAAGAGTCTGTTCACCTAGATGGCGGCGTAATGAACGAAGACCAATTAGCAATTGCTGTAGAAGCAGCGAAGGCCCGTGGTGAGCGAATTGTTATGACCAATGGCTGCTTCGATATTCTGCACGCTGGACACGTGGCTTATCTCGAAGAAGCATCTCAGTTGGGCGATAGGCTGATTGTTGCTGTGAATACAGATACTTCGGTAACTAAACTAAAAGGCCCTGGCAGACCGGTAAATAACGAAAGCCGAAGAATGGCTGTGCTCGCAGGGTTAAGTGCAGTAGATTGGGTTGTGCCTTTTAGTGAAGACACGCCACAGCGTATTATTTCACGCCTATTACCCGATGTATTGGTTAAGGGCGGCGATTACAGTGTTGGCCAAATAGCCGGTGGCACAGAAGTTATGGAAAACGGTGGCGAGGTAAAAGTGCTCAGCTTTGCTGATGGGGTTTCTACTACCGGAATTATTGAGCGAATAACTAAAAATAAGCTGGGCTAGGCCAGTTAAAAAGTGTTGTAATAAACAATCAATAGCTAGCTAGTCTTAAACGCTAATTTCAAGCGAATTGCAGCCTTCAAACAGGCTGCAATGTGTTTTATTAACGGAACAACTACTCGGTATTTTGCATGTACGAAAGTTACTACGGACTTAACTCGAAACCGTTTCAGCTAACACCTGATCCCGCGTTTTTCTTTGCCAGTAAGTGGCACAAGCGCGCTATGTCATATCTTCAATACGGTTTATCGCAGGCAGAAGGTTTTATCGTCATAACCGGTGGTATCGGCACAGGAAAAACAACTGTAGCAAATAGCCTGCTTGAAGAGATTGAAGATGATATTGCCGCTGCGCAAATTGTTACACCTAAGCTCTCACCCGATGAATTAGTGAAAATGGTGGCGTCTAAGTTCGATATCGCCACCGAAGGTAGAAGCAAAGCCGATATTTTAAAGGCATTAGAAATATTCCTATTTGAATTAAACAGAGCAGGGCGCCGAGCATTGCTTCTTGTCGACGAGGCGCAAAACTTGCCGTTAGAGTCTATCGAAGAACTGCGGATGCTAAGTAACTTTCAATTTAACGGAAAACCGCTTATTCAGAGCTTTTTATTGGGGCAAGAAGAGCTGCAGCCTATTTTACGAGCGCCTAATATGGAGCAGTTTAGGCAGCGTATTGTAGCGTCGTGTCATCTAGCTCCACTTACCATTGAAGAGTGTAGAGAGTACATAGAATATCGATTGCATCATGCTGGTTGGAACGGCTCACAGCTTTTCTCAGATGACGCATATGAGCGCATTCATATGTTTACCCGAGGCATTCCTCGCAAGGTAAACACGCTGATGGATAGAATAATGCTTTACGGGTTCTTGGAAGAGCTAGAAACGTTCAATGCGGAATCGGTAGACGAAGTCATCGAAGAGGTTAAATCTGAGATGTTCGAGCCCGATAAAACCGGTGCTGAGGTGACTGAGCACATGGGGTTTGCAGACAGCCCAGAAAGCAAAACTATCATGACGCCAAAAGGCAATGTTATCCGCGATACAAAGTACTACTTAGATATGTTGGCAGAATTGGTAGACGCGCTAGATGACGCCATATCGCAAAAAGTCAAAATGACTCAGTATGTTGATAAGCTGATGAAAAAGAAGTTTAAGACGTATGTAAGGTTGAAGAGTGACGATGGGAAAGGTGAGTGACTTTTTAGTGGCACAGGTTAGTATTAAAATTATTAGCCTGTGCTTAATCGTATGTATATGTAAGCGATACAGAAATGCGTCTGTCTGTAAAGTTTGCTCCGAACAAACCGGTATTAAAACCTCCTCCAATCACATCATCGCCAGCTCGCTTAATATAAGAAATATCACTTGAAAAATTTAAATTTCTGCCTATGGAGCGGGTGATTCCCAATTCAAAATTCCAGTTATCGCTTTCTCCATTATTGTTTGTACCATCTGACTGTTGATCAACATTTGCATAGCTAATAGAAGCGTTAGCGTTCGTATAGCTACCAATTTGATAGGAAAGAGTAATACCAGAGGACAATGTTCTCAACAGCCGATTGGCGTCGAGTGCATCGTCTTCAGAATAAGTAAAAGATAACCCGACGGTAATTCGTGAGAAATCGTAACCCAACTGTAAATTGCTAGATTTTCGTACGATTATATTGTCCGAGAACTCCACATTTTGATTTGAAAACTGCACAAACTGCTCGTTAGAAGCAGGAACGTAATTGAGATTATTTGGTTGAAAACAATTCGATATCGATGTTGAGTTTATTGGACATACAAAAACACCGATATTTTCAGGGTTTGCAAGTAGCCTTGATGTATTCGTTACATTTTCGGTATAAATGAAAGCGCTACGAAGGTATTTGGAGTTGTATCTAATATTAGCCGACCCTGTTTCACCGAAGAATCTTCTTCCATAAGTCAAACTAGCCGATGTTCTTGGTGTAAAAGCCCACTGTAAATCAACTCCAACAAAGTTATCAGAATCATCTTCTGTCTGCTCCGTGTTCGTTCGATTTGCGGTTAGTGATATAAAACGGTTTGCGGTTTGACGATAGGTAATACCAGCTCCAAAAGTATTAAATTCACGAGTAGCGCTTAAGCTATCTATTCTGTCTGAAATCTGATTAGCTTCATGAGTTCCAGACAGGCGTATTGCCCAGTTCCCTATGATATTGAAATCGGAAAAACCAGAGGCGTTTCTCGAAATAAATTCTCCACCTTGTAATTGTGCTCTGCTTGTATTTTGATAACTTCCTGTTATTTGCCAAATTAACTTCTTTGCTCTATCTCCATTTCTTGCAGTGCCGGACAGTTGGTAAGTATCATTATTTAGAGCATTACCTTGGCCATTCGCAGCTCGCTCAGAAGCGACGTCAGAATACGACACCATGCCTTGAACTTGAATCCAGTCGGCTTCTCTTATATTTAACGTAGACGCCAGTCTGTTAGACCGAGTTTTAGCAAGAGAATTCGCGTTTGTATTAAAGTCTGAGACCAAAAAGTTGCCAGGCTGAGCATTTTGATAACTTAAGGCGCCCGAGGCTTCAAATGTTATTAAGTCATCCAATGGCGACCATTGTGCAGAATAAGCATAATTTTGAAAATTATCTTCAATATTGATGTCATCCCGATCCCGCTTTAGATAAGTAAGTTGTGTTTGCCAACGACCGCGAAGCGTTCTAGATTCATAGCTAACATTCAAGGATGGGTTTATAGAAAAAGTGTTTAGGGAAACACTTTTTCTATCTTCAGATTTCACATTTTGATAAATATTACTAGAGGTAACTCCTGCAGAAACATCTAAATCAGCATATGCAAAATCTTGAAAGAAAAGTAGGGTAATCAACCAAAGAATTGGATTCTTTGAACTACCTACACAGTAGTTACTACTTTTCCCGTTCTGCATAGTAATATCCATAGTAGCCGCTTCCATCGGTGTCTTTGTGAACAGATTTGTTAACTACAAAACCTATCGCCATGTCGGGATTTAACCTTTGTACAGCTAATCTGACGTCTGATAATTTCGCTCTTCCTTCCTCAACAACAACGACAGCTTGTCCCGCGAAGTTGGTCAAAATTGCACTTTCTGTTATACCTATCAGCGGGGGGGTATCAAAAATCACTATCCTATCAGGATATCTATTTGCAAACTCATCTACAGTTTCATGCATTTTTTGGCTAGCAAGCAATTCGGTGGATAGATGATGAGTTTTGCCAGCTGGAATGATTTTTAATTTTTCGATGCTGGTTGGGTAAAGAACATCCGCAATATTATCTACCTCGCCAGTGAGGTACTCCATTAATCCCTTTCTTCTCTCGAGACCCAGAGTTTTGAGTACATTTGGTCTGAGTACATCTGCATCCACAAGTAACACAGTTTTGTCCTGTTCGGCGGCAATGCTTAATGCTAAGTTGGTTGCAGTAAATGTCTTTCCTTCACTGGGCCTGCCACTGCTTACCATTATTATATTGGGGTTGTGTAGTGTTTTTGAAATAGGTCCGAAGGCGTTGGATAATAACTTTCGTTTTATTTCTCTATACTCTTCATTTATTTGTGTTCTTTCGCCAGTTACCGATACATGGCCTTTCTTTTCCAGTTTAGCTGAGTCTATTTTATATTCAGGTAAACTAGATTTACCTGAGCGCGTTTCTGCACTGAACGTTTCATTCGATTTCGCAATAGTTTGGTCGGTTTCTTGAGCGTGAACTTGACCTTTTAAAGTAGAAGTCTTATCGCTTCCTTGATTTTTTGTATCAAAACCACTCTCTTTCTTTTTTTGAAGCGCTTTTTCTATAGTATTTTTTGTCACAGTATGCCCTCCAACAAATTAATATTCATTGTATCGGCTAATACCAAGATAGCATACATCGCAACAATCGCTCCTGATGACAATAAAAAGATAAAAAGACGAAATCGGTTTTTTTTCTTTATAGAATCAATGTTTAAGTGTGTAACCGTTCCCCATATTGGAAAGTCTGTTACTGTAAGTAGCTGTTGTGGTCTGATTAAGACAGGTAATAATTGACTAATCAAAAATGCAATCACTATACCTGAGCCAAAGCCAACGGCCAAAACAGCAGAATAAAAAATTAGACGATTTGGGCCGTTTGGTTTTTTCGGTAGTAAAGGAGGCTCGATAATTCTAAACTGCAGATCTTCCGCCGATACATCTGCTCTTCTTGATAAATCTGCTGACTCTCTTCTTGATAAAAGCTCTTCGTACTTGCGTTTAGTGATTCCATAGTCTCTGTTAAGAGCTGTAGACTCTGCCTCTATTTGGGGTATAAGGTCAACTTTACTCTCGAGGTCTGCAATTTTACTTTCAATATCGCTTTCCTTTACTCTTAGGGAAGCTATTTGACTCTCAAGCCTACTTGATTCCAACTTTAATTCTCTATTGAGTTCGCTTAACGGTGCTACCTCACCATTTTCTTCAGCCTGTAGAAACGCAGAAATTTCCTTTTTTCTTGATTCTTCAAGCGCGCTCAGTAAAGTTTTTGCCTCGATAACATCAGGGTGTTTATCTGTGAATCGTAACCTTAATCTATCGAGGTTTTCCTCAATGGATCTTATTCTCTCATCGTATCTAGTTCGCAATAGCGGTTCATCTGGGCCCGTTACACCGAAGCTATCCGACGATTTATCGACTCCTAATTGGCTATTTAACGATCTTGCCTGCTGTCTCGTTCTTTTAATTTCAAGTTGGGTAGATTCAAGTTCGCTCTTTAGGCGCTGAAGATTTGAGTAAAAACTACCTGCCAATGGAAGTATGTCGTTATACTGGCGCTTGAAGGCCGCTAACCGTTGTTCTGCTTCTTCTAATCGAGATTCATATTCGGCGATTTGGTCGTTTATAAAGCGCTCTGCTGTGTCTGAACCACGCCTATTCGAACCCAAAGAACCCTCAACAAATAAATCAAGTGTCTCTTGAACTATTCGTTGCGCAACAAGAGGATCCTTATTGTTAAACGATATATTGTAAATATTATCCCTACCGGTCGATGATAATTTTATCTGTTTAGACAGGTTGGTGACTAATGACTCAAATTGTTCTTCAGTTGACGTGGTGATATCAAGATCGCTCGCTCGCGCAATTTTTTCCACATTACTTCGACTGAGCAACGTCTGTGCCATCATTCTAACTTCTTGGCTACTACTAGTTTGAATTGTTAAACCACGTAGCAATGGCTTTAAAACCGATCTTGTGTCTACAAATACTTTCGCACTCGAGCTGTAAGTATCTGGCATATTTGCTACGTATAAAAAACCGATAGGACATATAAGCCAAGAAGAGATAATGATATATCTCTTCTTAATCCAAACACCTTTCAAATAGTCTAATACTTCGGTGAGGGTTTTCTGTAAATCCTGCATGTTGTTTTTAGTTCCGTTAACTTATACTTCTAAAACCAAGCTTCTGGAATGATCACTATATCTCCCGGCAGCATGTCGACATTTTGAGTTATATCCCCATCTCTTATTAGGTCGTCAATAGCGATGTCGAACGTCGTTTGTTTATTGTTGATTACGCGAACAAGCTTCGCATTATTACCATCTGCAAATTCCGTTAAACCACCTACTGCAATCATTAGGTCAAGCAGGGTCATATGTTCTGTATAACTAACTGCGCTCGGATTGGTGGCTTCTCCAATTACACGAACCTGCTCGCTAAGCGGCCCAGAAAAGTTATTTACGCTAACAGTTACCCTTGGATTATTAATATAAACAGACAATTGCTCCTCAATTTCTCTCGCGAGCATCGTGGGTGTTCTGCCTGCTACATCAATATCTTCTACTAATGCAGTAGTTACTTTTCCGTCTGGGCGTACAATAAAGCTGCCCGAAACTTCGGGATTACGCCAAACAAAAATGGTTAGTGAATCTCCAGGGCCTATCAAATACTGGTAGTCATTTACGTCAGTTGTCAGCGAAGCTCTTGTCGTAGCTTCAGGCAAAACGCCAGAACTTCCGCAACCTGTTAAGCCTATTGATGTCAGTATTACGTAGCAAATGAATATTGTTTTAAAACGAAACATAAGAGATCATCCTACACTCATTATGGTTGAATAGGTGCCTTTGGCGTTTACCCTACGGGAAATGTCACTATAATGCCAATAACAGTTCTAGTCTATTATAAAAATTCCCTTTATGATGGGGAAAATGCTCAAGTTTTTCGGAGGCCAGGGGTGGCAAGCAACAAGCGCAACCAAAGTAAACGTTCGAATATTCTCGTACTCTCAGAAGCGTTACTTATATCTTACATGGGCTATATATCTCATTTTATTTTAAACCAAATGGGTATGGCTTCCGAAGTGCCGGTAGAGAAGCTTATTGTGAATGTTGGAATGCTCACTGTAGCTATTTTGTTGTGTTCACTATCGGTTGGGCTGTATGAAGCAAAATTACGGGAAACATTTAGAGGCATAATTCGCCGCATATTTGTTAGTGTGGGGCTAAGCTACTTTTTGGTGGAAGTAATAAGTCGAGCCTTCTTCGATAATTTATTAATGGACCCTTACTTCCTGCCCGCATCGGTAGGCGCTATTATTATCACACTTGTTATTTTTAGGTATTTTACGAACAGATTAGGACTGCTGGGCCTAGGAAAGGCAAGAATACTGGTGTTGGGCGCAGGTGAGCGTGCGTCTATAATCGAAAAACGCATGCGTAGAGATGTAGATAGAATAGGTTTCGAACTAGTAGGTTTTGTACCCATCCCAGGTGATAACCGGGAAGAGGGGATCAAAAAAGAAAAGCTTATTCATTTAAAAATAGATGAAGGTTTTCAACAGTTTATTTTAGACAATGATATCGAAGAAATCGTCATCGCATGCGACCAACGTCGAGGTACATTACCAGTAGAAGTACTTTTTGATTGCAGGCTACGTGGCATCGAAGTTACAGAACTACTTGACTTTATGGAAAGAGAAACTGGGCAAATAGTTGTCAATCTTATGTACCCTAGTTGGGTCATCTATTCGAACGGTTTCCAAACACAAAACTACCTTCGTGACTCTCTAGATTATACGTTTAATGCCATCATTGCTTTCATCATTTTTTTCTTTGTGTGGCCAATTATGTTGTTCACCGCGTTAGTGATCTATCTTGATGATGGCAGAAAAACAGGTGTTTCAGTATTTTACAAGCAAGAACGAGTAGGACTAAACGGTAAGCTTTTCAAAATTATAAAGTTTCGTAGTATGCGCCCTGACGCTGAAAAAGATGGTGCCAAATGGGCCAGCAAAAACGACACTCGCGTAACGCGCATTGGTAATTTTATTCGTAAATATCGTGTAGACGAGTTGCCTCAGTTATTAAACGTGTTCAAAGGCGAAATGTCTTTTATTGGACCTCGTCCTGAACGGCCACAGTTTGTTGAGCAGCTAGTTCGCGAAGTTCCATATTACAATCAACGTCATAATGTGAAACCTGGCCTGGCTGGATGGGCACAATTAAACTACCCCTACGGGGCAAGTGTTGAAGATTCAATGGAGAAACTAAAATTCGATCTTTATTACGTTAAACATCAGAGTTTATTATTAGATATTCTGATACTAATACGCACAGTAGAAATTGTACTTTTTGGTAAAGGTCGATAGCGTAAGGGCGAAAGCATATGAAGTTAGAAAATCGCCTAAATGCGATGACGGTTGATGTTGAAGATTACTTTCAGGTATCTGCTTTTGAAGGTGTGGTAAATAAGAAAGATTGGGATTCAATTAGCCTTCGAGTTGGAGACAATACCAACCGGCTCTTGGATCTTTTTGCCGCAAACAATGTCAAATCAACATTTTTTACACTAGGTTGGGTAGCGCAGCGTTGTCCCGATGTAATTAAGCGTATTGTCAATGAAGGACACGAACTAGCCAGCCATGGCCTAGCACACCAACGCGCCACTACTATGACAGAAAAGCAACTGTTTGATGATATTAAGCAGAGCAAAGATATTCTTGAAAATATTGGTGGGGTTGCCCTAAAAGGATACCGAGCGCCCAGCTTTTCCATTAACGATTCTAACACCTGGGCTTATGATATTTTAAAAGACCTGGGCTTTACCTACTCTTCAAGTACTTACCCAATTAACCACGATTTATACGGCGTGCCCGAATGGCCCCGATTTAAATACACACGGGACAACGGTTTAGTCGAAATACCCATTCCTACGATCATTAAAAAAGGCACCAACGTGGGTATTGGTGGAGGCGGCTATTTCAGACTTTACCCCTACTGGCTATCGAGACGGCGCATAATCGAATTCATGCAAGCGGAAAGCGCGCCTTACAGCTTTTATTTTCATCCGTGGGAAATAGATGCACAGCAACCTAGGTTTGATAAAGCGCCGTGGAAATCTAAGATTCGCCATTATATCAACCTATCGAAAATGGAAGGTAAAATTGAAAAATTAATAAAAGACTTCAACTGGGTAACCATGCAAGAAGCCTACGAAATAAAATAAGCCCAAAAAATAAGAAAATAGGGCAGGGAAGTACTTATGAGTAAAAGTGAATCGTTTAAAGAAAACGAAAAGGAAGCATCGGCATTACCGTTTGCTAAAAATAAAGCGTTCTTGACTTCTAGCTTTGCGATATTTTGCTTGTGGTTGGTTTTTAGCTGGCAGGGACTGCAGACCGTAGTTGAAATATGGTACGGCAATGAAATATTTAATCATGGCTTTTTTATTGTTCCGGGTGCTTTTTACCTCATTTATTTAAAACGCAAAGAGCTACTTGCTAGGCCTTTTCAAACTTCACTGCTTGCCTTTATTGTTGTTATACCGGCATTACTGCTCTACATTATTGGCATAGCGGGGGACATACAGCTTTTTCTTCACACTGCCACCTTCACATTACTTCCTGCACTTATTTGGTTATTGATAGGCACAAAAGCCGCTAAAACCATTCTATTCCCACTTGTGTTTATGTTGTTTAGTATTCCGGTTGGCGAGCAACTGATTCCTTATTTGCAAGAAATAGCGGCCGATGGCTCTGTTATGTTGCTACAACTTACAGGCGTGCCCTTATTCAGAAGTGGCTTATACATCGAAATTCCACAAGGGCGCTTTTTGGTAGCTGAAGCCTGCTCTGGCGTTAGCTTTTTTATCGCCAGTTTTGTAATAGGTAGCTTATATTCCTACCTAAACTTGGTATCGACAAAGCGCAGAATAGCTTTCGTGGCAATATCTCTAATTTTTCCTGTTTTAGCCAATATAGTGCGCGTTTATGGCATCATCTTAATAGCCTACTGGACAGATATGGAGCATGCGGCGGGAGCCGACCACATTATTTACGGCTGGTTTTTCTTTGCGTTTGTTATAGTTTGCTTGTTAGGCATAGGCGAATTCTTGCGGGAGAAACAAGCAGGTAGTAGCAATCACTCGGTAACAGATGTAACTGTGAGGTTCAAGAAACATGACTTTGCAACGATATTAATCGCAGCTACATGTTTGGTGTTGTTTTCCTTCTGGGGTGGGATGATTGAAGATAGAAAGTATTCTGTAAGGCTATTGGGCAGTGAATATGAAAATGAATTCGAGGTCGATGAGAAATGCATTGAAGAGCTCAATTGGAGACCTTTATTGAACAAGCCTGATATTACTAAAACACAAACGCTTAACGGTATTACCCCCTGCGAATCATTGCTAGTTCGTGCAATGTTCAGTGGAGTAGAAAACGAGTTAGTTAGTGACTTAAACAGATTATACGACCCTGAAATGTGGGCAAGAGAGTCAGGTTTTAGCATAATAACTAAAAATGATGACCCCTCATCATTGAGCGGCCTGAGACTGACTTCACCGAGTGGAGAAAGTCTTTATGTAACACATTGGTATCTCATCAATGGTAAAGTTTTTACAAGTGATGTTGAAGCCAAACTATATCAAACTTTTATTTTACTAAAAGGTTTACCCAACAATGGTGAGTTCCTTGTTATTGCGGCAAAAAGTAGAGATGTTTTGGAGATGAATGCATCGAAAATTTTATCAACGCAATACTGAGAGCTTTTTTCGCAGTAGATGTAAAAAAGCAGATACTTTAATTCAAATAAATCCTAACATGATTACTGAACGCGAATAACTCCTCGCTATCTACTACTGCTCTTATCCGACTTCTCACATAACATGATTTTGTGTCTGCACCATAGCTTCTTGCGGGTATTAATGCGGTTACTCTATCTTGGTGCGAGGGAAGTGCGAGAGCTTCTAAAATTTCTGGCCTTCCTGCTGTACAATTCGTGAAAATATCTACTTGCAGCGGCACGTCGAAGTGCTGTGCAGTTCGCTTAACTGCAACTTCAATCAAAACTAAATCCCCTTTACTGGTCTCCCCAATTTCTCCGGGGCTAAGCGCCTTTTGTGTAGGCGAGGTTTCAACACTGAAATGATATTGTTCGAGAAAACCACCGTGACTCCCCCAATACGTTCCATTTTTAAGCGCTTTAAAAACCCCAACATAATCGTTGGTTGGAACTATAAGGTGTGTTTTTGAGAAAGAGCATGGAGAATAATCTAATTTATCATTATGATAATCTGACGGTGCCAGAGAACCAAAAACATCATGACCTTCATCAAGAAGCAAATCTAAAACACCGCCGGCCTCGGCAGTGACTGGGTCCCACCTTTGCTTAGTTAGGTTCTCTTCATTGTAACTGCCAATATTTGTAGATTTTTGGTGTCCAGGCGCTCCGCTAAACGCGTTCATTAGATTATCCATTTTCCAAACTAAATAGTTGTTATAGATCTCTTTGCCAGAATTTATTTTTCTCGACGGATGGTTATATGATGCTACGAAAGAGTCACTATTTTTACCCACTAAGGCATTAATTAAATCGAAGAGCTCGCGATCAGTTTTAGGTTTGGGTGAAGGGGCGAGCATTAAATGGTTAAATTTTGAGTAAAATTCTTCTTCAACATTTGGTTCAACCAAAAAGTTGATGTGTTCTTGTTTTCCGTATGAGGGCGCGTTTAATTCAAGTCCATTGATTATCATTAGCGGTTCATGAAAGATTCTCGCAAGTTTAATGTCGGTTAGACGGTCTTTGTTTAATGTTCTTTTGCTGTCAGTATGGTCTGTTATTGCTAGCACATCACAGCCTGATAGTTTAGCTTTTTCGCTTAATTCATCTATTGTAAGGCTTCCATCAGAATAGGTAGTGTGTGTGTGATGATCGAGGATTAGGGTCGCATTGGCATTCGACCAAGGAATGTTTCTCACTTTCGCAGAGGTATGGTGAGAAGCATTGTTGAAATTAACAGTAAAAAGTGCGCAAATGCCTATGACTACTCCGATTGCAGGTAATGCCACAAAGGTTTTGATAAGTAGTTTTTTGTTACTCGACTTTGTTTTTTCTGGTTCTGTAGCCATTCTAAACTCGCTCTGACTGAAAGAGTGTTCGCTTTGTAAGTTTTTAAGTATGATGTTTAAAGTGCTAGTAAAATCTAAGCCTATTTTAACCGTTACAGTTAGACCAATAACTATAAGCGTATAAATCATGCTCCAGCGAATTTGAAGTTGTTCAGTAGGAAGCAATTCTGAGCGACTGCCCCCTAAAAGGAAGTCGATTCCTGAAAAAGTGTGACCGTATTTAAAAACGTTGTCTTCAAGACCATTAGCCAACAGAGTCCAACTGACGGGGATACTCAATAGGAAGAAAGCTAGTGAGATGAGCATTCGAAAAAGTTTTTTCTTTCCGGTGCTATTCACCAAGCTCACTACAACCATGGCGACTAATGCAATGAGCATATAAAGGTACATACCGCCGCCTAGCCCAAATGCACCATCTCTCTCAATGAGTTCGTTGAGGTTATCTGTTGAAGAGTAATCAAAAGTTATGACCTTACTCAGGAATAGCCAAAGTATTAACCATAGGCCAAGTTTTAATTGCGTTGGTAAATCATTGTGATGGCTGGTTGTTCCACGGAGACTCGTTAAGCGAAGCCCAACACTTAGGGATATTGCTAACGGTGCAAATAAAAGCGCAAACCTTATTATAGGTTCTATTAATTGACTGATGTTGTAAACATGATCTCGACCAAAAAAGTTAACAAGGTTCACGCCAAAGTCACCTAAAATTTTATCACCAGTTAGTTGCCAGGTAATATTAGATGACCCGTTTATGTCAGCAATTGTTTCTCTTGTTATGCCTACCATTAAAAGTAAAAACGAAATGGCAATTACGCAAATCACTTGAAGTATTTGCTTGTTAAATTGGATAACGGGTTTATTTGTTAGTCTATTCCCCCCAAAAAAAGTAACGAATGCAATTCCAAAACCGAATGAGATTATTGCCGTAGAAGTAAAAAAGTATGCTTTTATTGAACCTGAGTTTACAAACATTTCAGCAATATTGTAAGGAAGGTTAGGCTGGTTCATTAACCAATATTGAAGACTCGTTAAAATGAAAATTAGTAAAGCAAAAGTGAACACTGCAGAGGATGAGAGTAGCTTTTTTGTAAGAAGGTGATAGTTAATTATTTCATTTTTAATGAAAGAGAAGGGAGGTAGTGAAGATAGCCAACTAAGAGTAGAGTAACTTACGAATATACATACTAGAAACTCGGTGATGTCTGGTGTTGAATTGACTATGCGTATTTGAAATAACTCTATTGTTAAAACAGTAGCCGGTAACGTTGTTAAGATGAAAAGCGTGTTCCGTCCTGTTCTAATAGCAAGATATGTAAAGCTAAAGTAATAAAGTCCTTTTTCGACGAATGCAAAAATGTTGATTAGAGTGTTACTGCCTAAGGCAGGTGCGAATGGGATAAGATTGAAGCTATTTAACTTGCCAGTGTACTCGAAAGATCCCAAACCATTTGTAACAATTAATATAAAGCTTATGACAAAAGCGACAGTGTATTTATTGTGACGAGAAAAAAGAGGACTTAATACCAAACTGGCAACTAAACCCAATGCAGTATTTATATCGTTTGTATTTGAGATGATGAAGATTTGAGATACTAAAAATACAGGAAGAGTAAGTGAGAGCATTAAATTGGGTTTGGCAAGTTTTTCAGACTGCTTTGCAAAAAAAATGATTAAAGTATAAAAGGCAAAGTACTTAATTATTTTTAACGTCGCCAAGCGCTCTGTATCTATCAATATTTTAGTGTTCTCAACTATGTAGCCGATATCTAGTGAAGGTACTAAAGGAAATAAATCCACAGTTACATATGCGATAAAAATTAAAAAACTTACCTGTTGAGGGCTTTTTACGGTAAGGGGATTTTCTTTTATGTCTTTTATTTTGGGCTTTAAGAAAGGAGATATCATCAAGCCGCCTACTGCCCCCAACGTATTCCATATTGCATCTGCGCCGAAGGGAACTCGAGTAATAGACCATACTTGAACCACCTGTATAGCAAACGCAAATACGAAAAGCCCCGCGCATATTAACGCTACCTGTTTGAAAGAAGTAAAGTTTGGTTTTACAACCAGACCAATTGGAACGAAAAGAAGGAAGTTTGCAAAAGAGTCTGCTATTCCACTTTGTAGTGGATTAAAGCTTAAGAGGGAGTTTAATGATGAAGTTAAATTTGTTGGCGCTTCAAAAGAGAAAGGGTATAGAGAGCCATAAACAACCAGAAAAAAAAGAAAAATTTTTATTTTAAGCATTCTTAATCCAGTTGGGTAACGTTGTGCATCGAAACTCTAAAATTCTATTCAATCTCAATTTCTACTGTATCGCAATGCTTTAATGCTTTAATCTAAAGGAAGGGTTTCGATACTGCAAAAAAAAACGTGAAGAAAGTGCTTCTTTTAACTCAAAATTTTCCCCCAACTGATGGCGGGAGCTGCCGATGGTTTTGGGAGTTATATTCTAGACTCCCTACTGATAAAGTAGTTGTGGCTACCGATATTGTTGATGGTAGTGAACAGTTTGATAATACTCACAACATGCTGGTAGAAAGAATTCCTTTGTTTAGTAAAGAATGGGGAATTATTAGCCTTGCAGGTATTCTTTTTTATTTGCGTTCAATAAAAAATGTAATGAAGTTGGTAAAAAAACACCAAATAGAAGAAATACATTGCGGGCGCGTTATCCATGAGGGAGTTATTGCTCTAGCAGTTAAAATGTTCACTGGTGTTCCTTATAAATGTTTTGTTCATGGAGAAGATGTAGAAACTGCCGCAACCAGTAGAGAGCATTCAGCACTGGTAAGCCAAGTATGTAAAAAGGCATCGCGTTTGATTTGTAACAGCCATAACTCCGCAATGCTAGTAGAAAAGCTCGGCTTTGCGAGTAAAGGAGTGTGCAGTGTGTTGCACCCAGGTGTAGATACAGACGTTTTTAAACCAGCTGCACCCGACGAATTATTTCGAGAGCAGGTGGGCTGGCAGAATAAAACTGTTATGTTAACCGTAGGAAGATTGCAGCGAAGAAAGGGGCAAGATTTTTTGATAAAGGCCATGCCTGAGCTGCTCAAGCACAAACCTGATTTGCATTATGCAGTTGTAGGAAGGGGAGAGCTAGAAAAAGAGTTAAGAGATTCAATTAGTGAGTTAGGTTTAGAAAGATGCGTTACACTTCACACCGACTTCTCAGATGAACAACTGGTGAAGGCCTACCAACAATGCGATTTTTTCATTTTACCCAACCGAACGATTGGGAATGATATTGAGGGATTTGGTATGGTTTTGGTGGAGGCTCAAGCCTGCGGTAAATATGTGATTGCTGGTGAGTCTGGTGGTACTGCGGAGACTATGATAATCGGGAACACCGGGGATGTTATCGATTGTTCCAACGTAAACAAACTATCTAGTAATCTACTCAATAAGCTATCCAGCGAAATGGAGGTAAATTTGGATGACTCACGAAATTATATAGTAACAAGTTTTTCTTGGTCCCAATATGTCTTAAAAGCAAAGAAGTCAGGCCTAATAACTTGAAATATTGCTGTATGCTCTTTTATCGCCAAAAGAGCCGCCCATATATCCATACTCACTATATTTTTGTAGCTGATAGGTATCAGGTAATTCAGTTTCTGGCGCACAAAATCCTCGTTCTCTAAGTTAAATACATATTACCTTATATCCTAGTTTTTAAAAAATGGTCAATTCATAATTACTTTAATTTCTATGTTTTACTATTATAATCACCTTTAAAGTCTGAGGTGTTTTAATGCAAACTTTTTTCATTACAAATGGTGTAATTAGAAAAATGATAAAGTCTAAAAATTTGTGCCTTACACGAGTTATAATCAGTGAAATATATATTTTCACGTGCTGGGCACCAATGAAAGCGAGTGCAAAAAAACCTTGCACAAAAAATTTGATTCTCGACCTACCAACGATGAAACAGGTGTAATTATAATGCTCACAGCTAAATCCAGTTTTATAGCTAGTGGATTACTAATTTTTTCACAACTCACACGAAGGCTAATCAGCATTATTAGTATGGTCATACTTGCGAGAATATTAGCACCTAGTGATTTTGGTTTGGTTGCAATATCGTTACTTTTGATGAACTTTGTACAGGTCATATCAACAACTGGAGGGGGACAGTATTTATTGAGCAGAGACAGGCTAACAAGCGAAATGGTTTTTACAAGTTGGACCTTAAACTTTCTTATTAAAACCAGCCTTGCGATCCTACTGGCATTCTTTAGCACATTAGTTGCAGACTATTATAATGACCCAAGGTTAGTGCCACTGGTTGTTGTAATGGCTACACAAATCTTTATAGAATCTCTTGGCAGTCCAGCAATGATATACAAAAGAAAAAATTTGCAACTGGGCGAGATTACAAAATGGGAAGTGTATATAAAAATTATTACCGCAATCACTTCAATAACAATAGCATACATTTATGAATCATATTGGGCTCTGGTAGTGGGCCAATTTACGAGTGCGGTTTTACATGTTTGTGCTACATATGTTATTGCCCCAGCAAAGCCGAAAATATCATTGGCGAACGTAACAGAACAGTGGAAGTTTACCAAGTGGATTCTTCCGCAATCAGTATTAAATTTTTTTCGTAGTCAAATAGACGCTATCGTTGTGAGTTCGTGGTTTGACAAAGCATCTTTTGGCGCTTACAACTCAATGCGTTATTATGCAACGATGCCAGGTGACGTATTTATAAAACCAGCATTAGGGCCACTCCTTACGCAATTCTCTGAGTTTAAAACCAACCATCACTATTTTAAAGAGCAATGTCGTGTCGTTATCTTTGTTCTTTTCTCGATTAGTATACCGATAGTCTATTTCATGCAAAGTCATGCAGAATTTGTAATTAGTTTGGTTTTGGGGGAGCAGTGGGTTAAGTATTATCCGTTATTCTCTTTTTTTTCGATTATGACAGTTGTTATGGCGTTTAATCAATTTTTGTCACAAATACTAATGCTTAGAGATATGACACGTATCCTTTTTGGATATTCTATATTCACTACTTTATTACAGATTATAATTTTTAGTCTTGGTGAATTTAATTCAGTTTTTGACTTGGCAATATATAAGGTTTCTGTTGATATTGCGGCCATTTCATTGTTTTTCTTGTTTGTAGTCGCTTTAGTTTTTAGTCTGTCTGAATGTTTTAAGTTGATTTTATTTGGAATACCTGCAGTTGTTGCAATAACCGTGGGGGATCTTGTATCGCAGAGGTTAATCCTGGCTCAGTCCGAATTTGTTGAATTTATTCTAAAAGTGACTACTGTTTCAGTCGTATATTGTACGATTGTTTTTGTTATTATTAGAACGTTAAGGAGTAAAGTGAGAGCTTTTGCTTACTTGCATACACTATTTCTAAAAGCGCTCGGTAAATTTCATGTGATTCGCTAGTCCTAAATACAGGGAATGAGTAAGTTACTCTCGGTTAAATGGTGAGGTTGGCACTGTTCAATATGCTCTTTAAACCCATGGTCCAAGTTGTCTGATAAAGCTAATGTATCCAAGTAGAATTAGAATGAACTTCAAGGGTAATTCCATGTTTTTTTAACCAGCTACGCAGATAGGGAATAGAACTACTTGTAAGAGCTGCTTCGCCATCCATCATACCTGCTTGATTTATCGTTCTTCCAAAATGAAACTTGACGAAGTTGATTAATCTCATTAAACGGAGCTTACGTAACCATTTTAATTTCCTGCCCGGCTTTTCTCTATCATTTTTATATTCATTATCATCGATATGAGTATTATTACCTTTCGCGTCTGCAATATCCCAACCAATAGTTACTATTCTTGCGATTCCTAAGTGCAATAATGTGAATATCACAGATTCATGCATAATACCGGGACCCCAAGGGCGAGATAGACCACTTTTATCGAACGTATAATCATCGAACTGCAAGTGACTGCAAAGTGTATCAGTCAACCCGTCACTTTCTTTTTTCTGCAAATTTAACGTAAGATCAGATTTGCAAAATGAAGGTGGATCATTTTCTGCTTTAGTAAGGATTTTAAATACTCTAGAGTCACTATATTTCCATTTCTTGACGTTATAAGAATTTATGAAATGAATGTCACATAAAGAACTCAGCTCATCAAAAAAAATAGTTTGTTTTATGCACACCACAATTGGGCAATCATGCACTATCGAATCATAGACTTTCTTCCAATGTAACGCTGAAGGGCCAGCTGATACGATAAACGCAGTTTTCCCATGAAATAAATTTTTCAGATTTCTAATAAGCTCTTCGTCAGTATTTGAATTCAAGGAAGCATCCCTGAGCCTTCTTTTAAAATCACTCATTTTCTATTTCCATCTGATTGGAGTTTTATTTCTTGTGTAAGCTTTAAGGCCTCAATTAACTCACAATAGTGAGAAAAATAAAACAGGTCATGGTTATGCGACTCTCTTTTCTTTATATAGTATAAATTAAAAATCAATGGTACCAGGTTCTTTTAGGTAAGGAGCTTCAAATAAGGGCATTCAATGAATCTATATAAGTTGCTGACTGGGACAGACAAAAGTTCCTCCAATCTTCAACTTCGGTCCATGCTCCAACGAACAAGAAGTCTAAGCCTGCCTCTTTTGAGGAAAAAAAATCGTACTTGCTATCACCAATAAATAGAGATTTTCCACTGATATTACCGTTAGCTATTTCTCGAGCGAATATTTCATCTTTACTATCAGGGCTGCCAAATATTCCATTTGGGAAAAACTTCTCTAAATCCCTTTCTGCAAAAATTTCCCGTAATTCTGATTCCGCTCCCCCTGAGACTACGAGCCAATTTGCACTTTCATTGAGTTTTTTAAGATCACTGAGTGCAGGGTTAATTTTACAGGTGCGCAAGCCATGACTCACTTCGTTAGCGTAGTTCTTTAGTAATTTATCTAGTGTGCTTTCTTTATCTAGGTGAGAGAGATAATTCTTGATAACCCACTCAAACTTTTTAAAACGTGAGATACCACCATTTTCTATGTGATATTGCTTCAATGCGTGCGCAGCTGGTTCGTTAAATTCTACAGTAGCATTGTAAAATGCTTGAGTCTTAACTTTATTAGAATCAAGAATGACACCATCGCAGTCAAATGCGATGGTGTCATATTGTGTTATGTCAATTGTCATGAGGACATAGCCTTTGTCAGTGCCGCTTCTACCACAGCAACATCTTCTGGAGTATCTACAGCGTAACTTCCTGGCTTGGTTTCAATCATTTTTATGCCCACGTTAAGCTCTAAGAACCGAAGAATTTCTATATCTTCTGAATGCTCTAATTCACTTTTACGACCGAAATCTTGATACTTCTTTAGTTCTTCTTTTGTAAAAGCATAAATACAAACTTGCTTTTTGTAGGTTGTTGGTGCGTTCGTCGCTTCTTTATACCCGGGGAGCGCAGCGCGCGACATATAGATCAACTTATTATCTTCGGTCGTTATAACTTTAGGTATATTGATATTTCGTGGGTCTTCGCTCTCATTCAGATAACAAAAACCATTGATGACCATATCTAAACAAGCCTGTTTTTCAGAGATAATGTTCAAAATATCTTGCGGATCGGCCAGGGGTTCATCACCCTGCACATTCACAATGATATCTGCATTAACCTGTTGTGCGGCTTCAGCTATCCTGTCTGTGCCAGTAAGGGCTTTTCCCGTCATTACAACTTTAAAGCCCTTTGCCTCTGCAATATCTTTGATTCTGTTATCGTCGGTCGCAATGTATACATTTTCTTTACCAACGGCTTTTTCCGCCAATTCCGCAACCCAAATTATCATCGGTTTACCAAGTAACGGAACAAGTGGCTTCCCAGGGTACCGGCTAGAAGCAAATCTAGCCGGTATAACCACAGCAGAAGTTAAGTTTTTGTTCATAACTACAACCCGTACACTGAAGTTGAAGGAATATCATAAGTGGTGTTTGTTATCGATATCAGTGATTTACCTGTTGTTTCGGTAAACAAGTTAAATACTTTTTGCATTTCTAATGAACGATTGTCTGCGGCGCCAAAGCCATCAAAACCAGCCAAGTAGATTTGCTCGCATTCACCAGCTGCAGCAACCGCAAGTGCGTAACTAATAACAAGAGAGTTAGGTAATACAGCGCTTGTCTCGCCAACAGTGAATGTCCCTTTTTCTACCTGTAAACCGAAATCAAGACATTGCTTGTTACCTAATGATTCAAGTACATCATTAGGAAGTGATTTTACTGGCGCAATAAGTGGTTGCGGCAGTAGTGCGTGCTTGTCACAATCTGCTAGAAGCCTTACTGGGTGACTCGCTATGCGTAGGTCTATTTTATTATTGGGCAAAATAGACTGGGTATTCATAGCAATGACAACGGGTGAATACTTATCAATGTACGATTGTACAGCATTGCTATGCTCTTCCAGACCCGGTCCAGCACCAAGAATAAGCACGTTTTTGCCTGAAAGCTCTGTTTTAGGTGACCAGCATCCCTCAACTTTTTTAGAATAGAAGTTGCGTGTAGCATATAGAGTATGTTTACTGAACTTTGAACCACCTTCAACGCGCAAATGCTCTAGTGTTGCAAGAATATCTTCTTCATCAAATCTAGGGTCTGCCAGCATTTCTTGAACAAAAGTAGGGTGAATACCATATTTTCCAGAAAGGAAGTAATATGGATTTGAACCCCAACCACATTCATTCTTTAGTGGCTGGAAGTAACTTTTAATTACAGATAAAAGAGGTACAAGATTGATTTGTTCGCCGCGCATGTTCGCAACTTCAATAGCAAGCTCTTCAGTTCTAGCATTACCAGGGCCACGGCCCATACCTGTTACAGTGGCATCAAGCCATGTTACACCTTCTTCTATCGCTGTAAGGGTGTTTTGTAATGCTTTACCCATATTGTCATGGGTATGAATACCTAAAGCGCCTTGCCAATGTGCGCGTAGCCAAGAAATAATTTTCTTGCATTGTTCAGGCCCCATGCTTCCCATTGAATCAGCGAAATAAAGTGCATCAATAGGATAGTCTGATGCAGCGCGTGCTAATTCTTCGACCTCCTCACGTGACCGTTCTGCTACCTGCATTAAATTATAGCCGACGACAAAGCCTTTGCTCTTCAACCATGAAGCTGCAGGCAAAGACGCCGTAAACTCGTTGACATGGCAAGCAATACGAACAACATCAACAGGAGACTCATTAGCGTTTAAAGGAAAGAATTCTTCAAGTGCTTCTTCTAAAGAGCTTGCTGCGACTAATTCAGCAGCGTTTATCATTACGGCTACATTTAAAGTTTGCGGAACATTCAAAGAGCTAATGTATGAGTCTGTTGTGTAGGCAGAGGCGCCTTTAAAGCCTGTATTTTTGAGCGAGCGAAGTCCGAGCTCAACTATATCTACCTTTGCAGCAGCCATTGCCGTAAGATAATTTAATACTACAGGCTTTGGGAAATTCCAGCTGTTATAGTACCCACCATCTCTCAAGGTGCAATCTAATATTTTCATAGCATTTCCATCACTTTTAGCTTTGTAGACTATTGCAACCATTACTAAATAGCTATTGCAACTAATACTTGTTGTATTTATCGTTTAACAAGGGGCTGTCTTGTATCCCCGCTCGACGTTTATGTAGTTTACTGATATTAATGCGTTAAACCAGCGAAAGTGAAGTCAACTAATTGTTTATTTTTTTCAAGATTAAAGTGTTAACCATCTTCGGCTACCCAGTTCACTGAATTATTTGCAACATTCTTTTATATGTAAAGCGGGCAGAATAATATGACTAACCTCACATCGACACTGTTACTAGTTCAGGGAAAGAGCAATATCGAAGCTTCCTGTTCTCATCAATTCCTGTCATCATGAATTTTATGGTAAGAGTGCACCGGTTCAGCCCTGAATTTATACACTACACGTAATGGGCTATCATGGGAATTCTTGAATAAAATTTACTTTGTATGAGGGGCTCAATGAAACGAGATTTGGACGTAGCATTATGTTTGGATGATAATTATGTTAAGCCAGCAACAGCGGTAATCAAAACGCTTCAGGAGCATAATCCAAGTCTTCAAAAAAATGTATTTGTTGTTTATAAGCAACTCTCATCTGACTCTCTTGCACTTTTACAGAGTTGTTGCGATGCGCTTACTCATTTAGTTTTTAAGAGAGCTGATGTTTCAATTAAAAATGTGGGACCTAAAAACCATGTGTCTAGTGCAGCGTTTATCAAAATTGAACTTGTAAAAGTTCTAGAAGAACTCGATACCGTATTATATCTCGACGCTGATATGGCTGTAACCGGCAGCCTTTCTGAACTTACTGATTTGAACCTAGATAATTACTTTCTTGCCGCAGTCGAAAACCCATTCTTTAAACGGCACGATGAGTTGGAAGTGGATAAAAATTTCTTTTATTTTAACTCAGGTATGATGCTCCTCAATTTAAAATTCATGCGCGAGAATGACTTTTATTCAAAAGCACATCTTGTAATAAGAAATGAGGCTAAAAAGCTGATGTTCCACGATCAGGATGTTTTTAACATAGTCGCTGATGGAAAAGTTTTACAACTTCCCATTGAGTTCAACTTTCAAACGTTCTATCTCAGAAAAATACATAAGTTTGATCGTTTGCGGAGAAGAGGCATTTTAAGCGTTTACCCGAACGTAAAAATAATGCATTACTCCTCTGGTATAAAACCTTGGAAAGCCTTAGATCCTCACCCCGCTAAGGATAAGTTTAGAGAGTTTTACAGTTACCCAATAATTAATGATTACGACATTACAACCAGCATAAAATATGCAATACGTTTTCTTTACGTAAAGTTATATTATTTTATATATTTAACACTCAAGCTTTAAGGTGATTTATGACAAAACCTTTAGCAACGATTGTTGTTCCTTTCTTTAATGTTGAAGATTACTTAGACGAATGTTTAAAAAGTATATTTGAAACAAAATGTGATGCCTTTGAAGTGCTATTAATTGACGACGGTTCCACTGATGGCTCTAGCGGTATTGCCCGTCATTATTGTGAGTTGTTCCCGAATATCTGCCGAACTATTAGACAAGAAAACATGGGAATTGCCAACGCAAGAAACGAAGGAATAGATAGTGCTAACGGTGAATGGATAATATACGTTGATAGTGATGATTTTGTTGACCCTTCTGCACTACGTAAAGTGTTGGAAGAATGTGAACGAACTACAGCGGATATAATCGCATACGATGCGTACAAGTACGTCAACGACAATGGCAAATTGCTTAATATGTATAGAGAGCCCAACCCCTTTACTAACGAGGGTATTGTCGACACAAATCTTTATGCAAAAACACTACTTGATAAACAGCTTCTTAATTTTGTGACAGTTTGGGACAAAGCTTATCGAAAGAGCGCCCTAGACAAGCTTGCTATTAGATTTATTCCGGGACGAATTCATGAGGATGTTGCTTTTATAATACCGTTGCTACTCTCTCACTTAAAAATTGAATACATTAATTTAAAGGTAGTGTTTTACAGGGTAAATCGTGAGGGGAGTATTATGACAGCTTACAATCGTAACAAGCTAGGTCATGTTATAGAAAACATTATCATGCTCAATAAATTTTTTAAGCTAAATAATGTAAAAGATACTGTCTTCTACGACTATTTGGTATTTCTAGTAGGAACAGTTATAAAAGGAAAGGTAAAAGTTGATAAAAGAATACTTTGGTCACTTTTTACTAACTCTTTAAGTCTTAGGAAACGCATGATTTTGGTTTTTCTTGCGTTCAAAAATATCATAGGCGAACCTCTATGAATTTAAAAGCTGGGTGCTAAATGAGTTTTCCAATTTTAGTTTCGTTTGTTGTGCCTATTTACAATGTTGAAGAGTATTTAACTGAGTGTTTGGAGAGTTTGTATTCGCTTGAGAGAGGTGACTATGAGGTTATACTGATTGATGATGGGTCCACAGATAGCTCCAATTCGATAGCCTCTCTATTTGCAGAGAAATATAAAAATAAGACCACGCTTATTAATCAAGAGAATTCAGGATTATCTTGTGCGAGAAATACTGGTCTATCTCATTCGGTTGGAGACTGGGTAATATTCATTGATAGCGACGATTTCTTCCATACTGAAAATTTAAACATAGTCTTAGAAGGCTTGGGAAATACAACTGCAGATATTATTATATACGATGTCTACCAGTATGTTGATGACACCGGTGTCAAGAAAAATATGTACAGAGTACCTAACCCAATGATTGGTAAAGGTGCGGTGAATAGCCTTACTTATATGGAAGCGCTTTATAAGAGAAGGCTTTACAACTTCGTTACCGCGTGGGACAAAGTTTACCGTAGAGAAGTCTTAACAAAATACAATATGAATTTTATCCCAGGGCGACTATGTGAAGACGTACCTTTTACCCACGAACTTTTGTTCAACTCTATCAAAGTGGAATTCGTAGACCTCAAGGTGTTGTTTTATCGGCTTAGAAGTGGAAGTATAATGACGACACGGTCGCCTAAAAAATTGAAGCACATAGAGCTAAATGTGGAGTTTCTTCATGAACTTTTCAGGCAACATAATTTAAGAGATGCGATTTATTACGACTACCTAATCATGTTGGCAAAGCAAGTCGTGAATGGTAAGCAGCAATTATCTTGGCGTATTTGGCTAGAGTTATTCAAATCTCCAAGTTCAGCTAGGAAGAAGTTCGTAATGTTTGAATTAATGCTGAAAAACATCAACATAATGGTGAAAGGACGTTCCGAGTAGTGATTAAAAAGCCAATTTTTATTATAGGTACACAGCGCTCCGGTACTACACTTCTAACTCGAATGCTTTCTGCTCATCCGGAACTCTTTATACAGAACGAAATGGGGGACTGGGGAGTGTTTCATAAACCCTACGCTCCTGAAGAACTTCACGAACGAATTGCTAAAAAATTGTGCTCACATGGCGTTAACTTAAAAGAGCTACAAGAAAAGAAAAAGCGATGGGGTTGGAAAGACCCAATGTTAACACCACATATCTTTGAGTTAGCGGCCTCTTATCCTGATGCTAAGTTCATTGTTCTAGTGCGAGACCCGCGGGCAGTAGTTGCCTCCTACATTGAAAATGCTTGGGGGTTAGGTACTAACGCCTATACCGGCGCTTTGCGCTGGAAGAAAGAAGTAGCTCACCAACTCACGTTGTTGAATGTTTACCCTGATAGGTGCTTGCTTCTTAAATACGAATCTTTAATAGAAAGCACGGTCGATTGTTTGGAAGACGTAGTAGAGTTTATTGGTGTAGACTATGATGAATTAATGCTTAACTATCATCAAAAACCCTTAGAGTTTTCGCAAAATGCTTCCAACGCAAACACTCGTAAACCTATAAATCAAAACAGCCTTAATAAGTGGAAAAGAACGTTAAGCCGTCGTCAAATTGGTACTATAAACGCCGTCTGTAAAAGCTTAATGCAGCAGCTACACTTTTTAAATGAAATAGAACAAACGCATCACCCCAAGACGCTTGAAAAGTACGGTTATTTGATTCACCAGGCGCTAGTTGGAGAGTACCAATTACAATATCAGCTAAGAAAAGCGCGACGTGCTAGGCAAAAAAAGTGAAAGTTCTTCATGTAACTTACGACATGCGTATTGGCGGCACTGAAATGGTGATAAAAAGTCTGGTTGAGTCTTTTAACAATACAGAAATTGATATGTCGATTTTTTGTATTGAGTCACCTTTAGGGCCATGGGGACAGCAGCTTCGAGAAAAAGGCGTAAATATTTCCCAATTTAGCAGACGTGCAGGTTTTGATTGGAAGCTTATATTTGCTATTAGGGCGCACATCTTGAGGAATAAAATTAATGTTGTGCACTGTCACCAGTACACTCCCTGGGTGTATGGTGCACTTGCGAGTGCTCTTACGCCTGCAAAAGTTATATTTACAGAGCACGGCAGGTTCTTTCCCGATTTCGGTACATGGAAACGAAAACTAATCAACCCACTTTTGTCGTTACTAACATCTAATATTACCTCGATATCTATGGCGACAAAAAACGCCTTAATAAAATATGAGAACCTGAATCAAGCAAAAATTGATGTTATATATAATGGTATTGAGCCGTTAAAGAAACTTGACGAAGTGAATATTGCTGAAATAAAACGCTCTATAGGTTTACCATCTGACTGCTTAGTATTGGGGACCATTGCAAGGTTCGACCCAATTAAGAACCATACTATGATGCTAAGCGCTTTCTCGTTTGTACTAAAAGCGTTCCCCAACGTTCATTTAGTTATTGTTGGTGACGGCGAGGAAAGAGCTAACATAGAAGATAAAATCGAGCGTTTGGGTATTCGTCAAAATGTAACCTTAACTGGCTATCAATCGAACCCCGCTCCCTACCTGAATATATTTGATGTTTTCTTACTATCTTCTTTTAGTGAAGGCACATCTATGACACTTCTTGAGGCCATGAGCCTTAGCAAGCCATGTGTGGTAACAGACGCGGGAGGCAACGCCGAGGTAATCAAGAGCGGCTACAACGGATTCGTGACTCCTAATAATAACTCTGACGCTTTTGGCAATGCTATTATCAGACTTTTGAAGAGTGAGAACTTCATGGCTATGCCAGAAAAGTCGATACGCAGATTCGAAGAAAAGTTCTCAGTATCTACAATGGTCTGCGCATTTAGAGAAAAGTATATGAAATTAGGAAAAGGTGAATGACTATTGCGAAATTCATCTTTTTTTTCATTGGAACCTTGCTGCTGTCGGTAAATCTTTATGGTTTGACTCAAAGCTTAAAGCCAGAAGGACTTACGCCAGATGTGCTGAGATTTGGTATTAACGACGTTAGTATCAGTCACGATGACTTAAAAAGTCGAATCAAAAAGAAAGCGGATGAGACGGATGAGCAGTTCTCTCGTCGCATAACTTATGATTTGGCTGCAGGCATAGCTCACCTAAAGTGGCAGAATTACGACCCAGATAAATATCATCAACGCGTTCCAGTATGGGAAAACTATATACTCTATATCGTCGGTATTATAACTCCTATTCCTGAGTTTGAGCGCTATCACTTTACTAACCCGCAGAAAAGTATTGAACGAGGTATCGGTATTTGTGGTGATGCATCCATGACACTTTCCGGTTTACTAGATGAAAATAAAATAGAGAATAAAATTGTCACCATTCCGGGACATGTTATGGTTGAAGCGTATATAGATAATAAAACGTTATTATTAGATGCAGATTTTGGCGTTGTTTTAGATAACGGTATTGATTATTACACAAATGCCACAGATGAGCTTATAGGCGGTTTTCAATCACAACTAGGAAGAACGGGGGATGGAGAAGGTATAGTTGCCAAAGGTGTTAAAGGAGGTACGTTCCAGCACTGGGATGGCACCGCTCATTTTGTAACAAAAAAATACTATTTTGAGAAAGCAGCCTATTTATTAAAATGGCTTCTCCCATTTATTTTATTGGCTGTGTCTTTTATTCTGCATATCAATAAAAAAACGGTAGCTCAAAGACAAGACTAGGCGTTTAAGGATTTAATAGCGATGAAATATAATGTTGTGATGTTTGCTTATAATGAAGAGAAAAACATCACATCTTCGATTAACAGTGTTTTTGAGAGCGTTGATGAGTCGCTAAATAAGTTCTATTTAATCGCAAACGGTTGCTCAGATAGAACTGTTGAAGTAGCAAATGCCGCGAGAGATGCTCTTGGGTTTGACAAGCTCTGTATAGAAGTTATTCGCCTAGGTGACAAGTGTAATGCATGGAATAAGTACATGCATGAATTGGCCGACGATGTAAGCACACACTTTTTCGTAGATGCAGACGTAAATTTTTCACAAAACTGTTTTCCTAAACTGCACAATAAGTTGGTAAGTACACCAGAAAGAACAGTTGTAATAGCCGGACTACCATTAACTGGACGAAACCTTACATTTTATCGCGAATTAGTCTTAGAGCGTTCGTGTTTTTTTGGAAATCTATATGGTGTGAAAAATAGTTTTGTTCAAAGAATTAGAGAGGCTAACTTTCGTTTGCCTATAGGGTTAAACTGGATAGACTCTTTTCTAACAAAAGCAGTTAATACTGACTTGAAATTTGAAAAAACAAACTTACCTGAGCGTACCACATGGCTTGAGGATGTAGGCTACAGTTTTGAAAGTCTGTCAGTGTTCAAAAGAGATGATATAAATCTTTATTTCAACAGAATTGCGCGTTATGAGCTGGGCAAACTTCAAGAAAGTATTCTTGACAACACGGCCTTATCAAACTGGCCAGCAAGTATGCATGGAATAAACAAAGAAATATGGAAAGATTTTGCTAACAAGTCTGCTCATCTATCATGGTTTCAGCGTCGTTTAGTAAGACGTCGCCTCATTAAACTCTTATCAAAATAAATGGCGCTGAAATATCTAAATGATTAAGTTACTTGTTTTTTTTAGCGTTTTTATCAGTGCTATTCTTATTAGTAGTGCTCCTTGGGTATCAGCTCTACTTTATTCGACCGTATCAATACTTCAACCTCAATACATTTGGAACTGGGCGTTCGATAGTTTTTCAATATTCACTGTTTCAGCAGCTATAGCCATTCTAGCTTGGGGATGGCAGATACTTCAGGGGAATGTTAATTGGGAAGTTTATAAAACTGGCCAGTTTAAGGGGGTGATGGGGCTACTTTTAATCTTTCATTTATCAAACGCATTAACTCCGTATGATACTTATTTCTCATTGGTTAGCGGTGATTTAATGGTTGAAACCTTCACGACTATAGCGATCATGTATACCGTTGTTCTGGGCCTTATTAACAGTGAAAATACGATCAAGTATTTTGGTTTTATGTATATTTTAGTGGTGTTGTATTTTGCTTATTGGGCTAATGATCATTACTTCGCTGGTAATTGGTACATGTTTAAATGGGGAAGATTGTTAGGGTTACATAAAAGTCCATATAGAGATGGAAATGTAATGTCAATCGTTTTAACAACAGGCCTGGGATTTGTAATGTTTGGCATTACTTTTTTTAAGCAAAAGCTCATTAAATACTTCCTTATATTGTCAGTGCCCTTGGTTTGGCACGCATTAATATTATTTGCCTCTCGTGGTGCATTGCTCAGCGCTGCCGCAGTTACATTGTTCTTCGTAATGGTAATGAGGTCTAAAACATTGAACTTAGCGGTGCTAGCAGGGTTTGCAGCAATGCTTATTTGGCAGGGCGCTATGTTAACAAGTAGAACTACTTCAACGGTAGCGCAGGCGCAACAAGAGAATGCAGATGTTCCTTTAAACCCAAGACTGGTATCTTGGGGGGTTGGTTTTGATATTGCGCTAGAGCATCCGCTTCTTGGAGCCGGACCGCAACGCTTTCAGTATGCGTCTGCTGTGCTGTTTCCAGGAAAGTCGCCTCACGTTGCTCACAACACGTTTTTAAATTTTTCTGCAAACACGGGAATAATGGCTGGATTGATCTATTTATCTTTTTTCATTGTGTCTTTCAGGCAATACAAGTATGTGAGAAAACATAAACAGGGTGATTCTGTTAATGGCTATATTAATCTGGCTTGCGCAGGTGGCTTAGTGGGGTATTTTGTTGGAGCCGTTTTTCTTGATCTTATAGTGTTCGAGCCATTTTATTTTCTTCTTGTTTTGATGAGCACAAACTACTGTATGGTGAAAGCTGGTAATGTTCCAGCTTCACCCAAGTAGATATTTTTTAGAGAAAATCCAAAAACGCCTTTTTTTTGTACTCGGCACAATATCCCGCTATGTGATTGTAACGCCATAGCAATCTGTAATAGTCGACATGTCCTTTCGGAGCTAGTACCAATTTAGCTTTTAGCAACAACTTTTCTTTAACTGCCCATCTTGGATAACCAAAAAGTTCAGATGACAATATTTTTTGGCCTTGCCTAGCTTGATGCATAATTAAAGAGCGGCCAGCCTTGTGTGCTCGGCTTGCTATCCAGTCATCCGTAAGCTGCTTTTCTCTAATAATGTGCTGAACAGCGTTTAATGAGTCAAAAAATGCTCTAAAACCATGGTTCTTTAACCGGTATAGCAACTCAGTCTCGCTTCCCATCATATAGTTACTGCCATTAGGGCCAACACTTTCATTAAATTTAAATCCCGCGTCGAATATACGTCTCCTAATGGCAAAGTTTGGGCCATGCATCTTTGTAGGACTGACTTCACCAGTTTTATATCCCTTTTCTTCTGGCGTGACAGCAAATGCTACGGCAACATCGATACCTCTTAACATATTTGGCGGTGGGTTTGAGGGCCATAAGGCCTCAACGGTGCCTCCAAATATATCGAAATTACTTTGCTGCTTTGCTGCATCGGCATATTTTTGCAAGAAGTGAGGAGGAAGAATAACGTCATCATCAGTGAAAACTACTAGATCGCCGAGCTTAACTTTTTCAGAAAATAGAGTGTTTTTGGCGTAATTCTGTCCCTGGTTGATTTGAAACAATTTTAAGAATTGAAACTGGCAATTGTATGCATTAAGAAATTCATCGGTCTTGTCAGTACTGTTGTTATTTATAACCACGACTTGAGTTTCTACACCATGCACAGGCTCAAGAGAGTTTACACTTTCCAAAGTTCTTTTTAAGGTATTTACGCTATTGTACGTTGCGATGACTAGAGTTATGCTTTTCATTGCTTAATTCCTTTTATCTTTGTAGCTTCCTCGTATACTTTAAGCGTATTTTTAGAACATCTATCCCATGAAAAAGACTTCACATGTGCAAGGCCTTTTCTCCTAAGTTCCAGTCGAGTTTCTTCACAGGTTACTATTTTTAAAATTGCTCCTGAGAGTTCCTCGGTGCTATTTTCGTTAACTGTAACTCCAGCAGATCCTACTGCTTCAGGCAAAGAACTGTTGTTAGTTGTTATTACGGGAACGCCGTACGACATTGCTTCTAGCACAACCAAACCAAAACCCTCATATTTACTGGGATAAACAAAACAACTCGCACCCAAATAGAGTTCTTGTCTTTCTGTATCCGAAATAAATCCAGTTACTTTTATTCGTTCTTCAAGATTGTGATGTTCTATTGCCTTTAGTACAGCCCTTGAACTAGGCCCTGGCGCACCTGCTATGATCAGCTGATGAGGTATTTTCTGAGCGCAGTTTGAGAAAGCGTTTATCAAAAAATCAATATTTTTCCTAGGTTGCAGCGTGCCCAAAAACAATATGTATGGTTTTTGTAAATCTGGTTCACTCAACTTAGCGAGCCTGTTTCCTTCAAACCCTTGATAAATAGTCGAAATTTTTTCTGACGGACAGTTTTCACGTATGCAGTCGTTCTTGGTTGAGTTAGAAACAGTAATCACTTTTGTTGCTCTTTGCATACTTGTAGTTGTCCAATGCCGTAAAATTCTGTCAAGTCCGGGGCCATGGACATTCATATAAAAGTAAGCGAGATCATGAATAGTCAATACGGTAGGTACCTTTGTCTTGGGAAGGAAGTGATTAGGACCATGAAAAACCGAGATCTTATCCTTCCAGATATGAAATGGAAGTAAGTAGTCCCACCATATCCTTGGTCTGTTCGATGCTAAATCGCTAGGACTGAAGATTGGTCTATGTATAACTTGCGGATGTGAGTAGAGCCAAGGCAACGGCTTAGAAAAAACACTGTCGGATTGATAGTATAGATAAAAAATATTATCGGATTTTTCTTTCAGCAACGCTTCAACTAGTCCAATAACATATCGGCTAATCCCTGTTTTATTAGACACTTTGACCGATTCACAATAAATTCCTATTTTCATAAGTAATAATTACTTTTTTGTTAGTTCAGTTAATTTTTGTTTTACAAAAGTTTTTTGCCTTTCAGCCCAAGCACCAAAGGTAAATACAACAAAAAGGGTACCGCCGATGACTAAAAACCTACTGCTAAAGCTGGATGGTTCTCCGACTTCTAGTGCAGCAAAGAACTGTATGAGGGGTCTATGGAAAAGGTATAATGAAAATGAACAGCTTGCCAAATAAATAATATGAGGCCGGAAAGGGGCGAGCAAAGCTATCAAACTAGTAGCATAGATACTTAAATAAAGGTTGGCCGAGAATAGGAGCGCAAAAATATAATCAGCGAGAACATTTCTCTTACCTAAGAAGAAAGAAGGAGTATGATGAAAGTGATCTTTAATAGAAGGAACTAAAAAAACTAACGCAAGAGCAGTTGCAATAAAAGCAATTCCACAAACTATAGAGTTCTTCGGAATAACATGCTTATGGGCAAAATATACAACGACACCCATTAGCCAGATTGGTAAATAGGTAATAATATTTGGTCCGAGAAATAAAAACAGTCCTATGATTGTAAGGATTCTTTTTCTTCCAGTTGTAAATACAAAAGCTGCGAAAATCAAGTAAAACCCAAATTCGAAACTAAGGGACCAGAAAGGAACATTGATGCCAGGGTTCAGGTTTAGCCCCCAGACGTTTTGTATAAATAATGCTGAAAGAACATAATTTATCAAGTTGTTATTTGGCTCTGGCCAAGGACCGCCAAAGTAAAGTTCGTTATTTATACTGCTTCCAACTCCATCAAGGAGGGCTGTAAGTAATAACGCAGGAATTGCAACAGAAGAAAATCTTGATATTCGCGCTATTAAGTAACTCTGTACATCTTTTTCTTTCTTGTCAGTTACAAAAGCTATAACGTATCCAGATAAGACAAAAAATACCATTACCGCTGCTGACAAATACTCATTCAATTGCCACAAAAATCCACTCGTCAGCTTACCGGCCGCATGACCTAGAAAAACGACTAAAGCGCTAATGAACCTAACAAAATCAAGGTATAGTGAAGTTTCTTTATTCATTTTTCTCAGCTACATATGCCTTATACCACAAGTCATACATGAGCATACTCCATAGTATTATGCCAAAGTTAGATTTTTTAGATTGGTGCTCTGTCCAAACCTTTTGAAATTCAGAAACGTTAAAAATATCAGTTAACCCACTTTTACGGTCGAAAAAACGAGTTTCAGCAAGTGTCTTCAACTCACCTCTAAACCACTCATCTAATGGAGTACTGAATCCCATTTTCTTTCTATAAAGTAAAGATTCAGGAATGAAAGGTTTGAATACTTCTTTTAGCAGGTATTTTTTTTCTCCGTCACGATATTTTTGTTCAGAGGGCAGAGAAGCGGCAAATTCGGCTACTTGATAATCTAGAATGGGCGCCCTCACTTCTAACGAGTTTGCCATGCTCATTCTGTCAACTTTTACTAAAATATCGCCTGTCATGTAGGTTTTAATGTCGGTGTACAATATTTTACTTAAATGATCCGGGCCATCGGCTTTGTGATAAGTGTCGATAGTGTAGTGACTAGGATGGTAGCCTTGCAGCTTTTCAGCTACGTCGGGTTTTACCAAGCTATTCCACATTTCATCGGTAATCATGCTGTTGGTAATGTAAAAGCCCATGGCTGCGTCGTGGCTTAGAGTAGTTAACAGCGATTTTGCTTTTTTGCCTACTGTGCCTGGTACTCTTCCGGCAAGGCTTGCCAGAGTTGGGAATAGGGTTTTGCGCACGCTTTCTGGAAATTTATTGCGTAGCTTATTTTCAATGTTATCAGTGGTATATTTTTCATACCCTGCAAACATTTCATCGCCACCGTCACCAGCAAGGGCTACCGTTACTGCTTTTCTGGCAAGTTCCGATACAAAATAAGTGGGCACCAATGATGGGTCGGCAAAGGGTTCATCAAAAAAACTAACGATATGTTCTAATTGCTCAGCAACGTTTTGATGTACTGTGAACTCATGGTGTTCTGTATTATATTTCTCTGCTATCTCCCGCGCAAAGTCTGCTTCGTTAAAGTCTTTGTTATCAAACCCAATGGTACAGGTTTTTACAGGCGTTGGGCTTGCTTCTGCCATCATGGCAACCACGCCAGAGCTATCTACACCTCCACTTAAAAAAGCACCTAACGGCACGTCGCTTATCATGCGTTGTTTTGTTACTTTTTCCAGAAGAGCTTTTAATCGTGCTTTGTTGTGTTCTTCGCTCTCCCTTGACGTATTTTTGAAGCTTAAATCCCAATATTCGGTGATGGTAAAACCATCTTTGTTCAACACCATATAGTGCGCAGGTGGCAGTTTATGAATATGCTGAAAGATGCTTTTAGGGTCTGGTACGTATTGATAGGCAAAAAAGTCGTATACGGCGTCTAAGCGAATGTCTCGAGGAATATCTTGTAAGGCCAGAATGGCTTTAATTTCTGAGCCAAAGGCAAAGCGACCATTGTCAGAAAAATAGTAAAGGGGCTTTTTGCCTAATCGGTCTCGGGCAATAAATAGCTCTTGTTTTGTTTTGTCCCACAGAGCAAAGGCAAACATGCCGTTCAGCTTTTGAAGGCATTGAATACCTTCGCGGGCATATAGCTCGAGAATAACTTCGGTATCGGTGTGGCTTTTAAATTGTACCCCTTGTGCTGCTAAGCTTTCGCGAAGCTCTAAAAAGTTATAAATTTCGCCATTAAATACAATAACTAAGTTACCGTCGGCAGAGAACATAGGTTGGTTGCCCGCCTCTGAAAGATCCAGAATACTTAAGCGGCGATGACACAAACCAATGTGCTCATCTAGATAGGTACCGCTGGCATCGGGCCCGCGGTGCAAAATAGCGTGATGCATGTCATGCAACGCCTTTTCACCACCTTCGTTGTAATTAAATAAACTAAAACCTGCAATGCCACACATGTTTTCTTATTCCCTATAAACTGATATGCGGTCTAATTGCCGAACCAACGGTTACGGTAAACGTAATAGGAAGCTTTTGCCACATATTTTCAGCGATGGGGCGCAGTTTACCTGGTGATGTAGCTGCTACCTGCTCTTTTATCAGTACACCGTGTTGATCAAACTTCTGCCAATTTAACAACTGCGGCTGTGCTCCCCACTGTTTTTTAAATTTGTAGGTGCCTTCTTCGTAGGTAGAGCGGCCGAAGTCGAAGGTTTCAATGCCTGAATCTGCGCAGTGTGCTAATAGCGACCAATATAGCAACATGTTTGGAGCAAGTTTATTGTAATCGCGCAGGGTAGAAGCCCATGGAATAGAGGCATTGGTAGTATTCTTAATTACTAATCCACCACCAATGGGCGTGTTGTCTTTATACACTACGCTGAGAATACAGCTCTCTTCGTAAGCATTGACTATTTGCTCAAACCATTTTTTTGCATGCACGGGCGAGCCCAAGTCACGCATGTTCTTGGTGTATACCGTATAAAAGTCGTTAATTAATGCTTGCTTAGTACCCAGCGAAACGGTGAGCCCGTTTTTCTCTGCTTTTCTTATTTGGCTACGAAGCTTAGATTTGAAGCCCGCCATTAATGCTTCACTGGTATTGGGCAGCGGCAAAAGCATACGCACTTTTTGATGGTTAAGCTGGCTTGTATCGACGGGGGCGGCCTGTACCGCGCGCATTTCTAGCGCCTTACTGCCAGTTACAGAAAGCTGCTGAGTTAAACACTGCTGCAGTTGCAGTGCTATATCGTTGCTATCGGCCAACGCATAGCCCACATCGCAGTAAGGTAAACTGCACAGCTTTTTACCTATTAGTGGCGTTTTTATTAATACGCAGGGCAAAACGCCTACGGTGTTACCTGTATTTTCTTGCTTGGCTATTACGCCGTATATAGCGTGCTTGTAGGCATGGTTTACGGCCTGCTGCCATGCAAACTTATGATACGCAGTGGCCTGGGGGTGGGCGGCTACGTAGCTATCCCACTCGGCTTTATCTGCAAGCGATACAAGGCTAGTTGAAATAGCGTTAGTACTACTCATAGCTGTATTGGCCTTCTGCGCAAGTTTGCACGGCTGCGGGTGCTGCTTTTAATCGTGTCGCCGCTTCGGTAATGGTGCAAAACGACACATCCGCCCTTTCTTGAAGATGAGAAACAACAGCGCTTATGCGCGTGCAAATTGTGCCAAAAGCGTCGTCTATATTTAACAGCCCAGTTGCCCCATCAATTAAGCTAGAGCTGTGCAGATACATGTGTATTACAGGGTACTTTTTATCTAAACAGATATCTACTAGGGTGTTCATGTCTTCGCTATGCGTAAGCTCTGGGCTTAAATAAATTTTTCGTAGCAGTTTTGTATGCCACAAAATACCAACAGGCTTTATGGCTGAAATAATACCGCTAGAAAACGCAGTATGCACTTTGTCTGCCATGGAGAAATGAGTGGTGTTAAACCCTGCCGTTACCGGCAACTCCATAATGTTTTGCTGTTCACCGGGGGCAAGGGCGTTATCGAAGCTTGGGTAATAGGGAGTAACAGGGGCACCTTTGCAGTGAAAAAAGTCGTTCTTGTAAAACGGATATACACTGCTGTCTACGGTAATACCTCTCGAGGCAAGTAGCTCAAGGGTTTTACCCTTCATACCCCAACGGCCGCTTCTAAAGGAACGTGGCGTTACCCCAATTTTTTCATTGATCACCCGGTTTAGTTCATCTAGCTTTTGTACAACTTGTTCTTCCGGCAAATTAATCACGTGGCTTTCGGCTTCGGTGGTTTTGCCAAAGTAAGGTGGGTTACACCATGGGTGTAAGTGTGCACCAACTTCTGCTTTTTTGGTTTGTACAAACTCGCGAAGAATACCACTGCCTTGAGCGTCGTTGGCCACAGCATAGTCAACAAAATAGGTGGGCCTTATGCCTAGCGACTCACAAAAGGCTTGAAATGCAGGAAGCTGTTTTACGTTTTGTACCGAACAATCGTGTTGTGGAAATTCATCGTCCCACTGCCATTCTTCTTCCGTGTCTATGGTTAGCACAAATAAAACGTTGGGTTTACCCATGGCGCTTCTCGTTTAACATGGTTGAAAACAACGCATAGTATTCGTCGGCCATGCGCTGTGCCGAAAAGTGTTCTTGTACGAAGGCACGCGCATTTTGTGCGAGTTGCTGGGCGTAGTCGGTATCGTCTAGCAGGGTTTCCCAGTCTTTTTGTAATTGCTCGGTGTTATGCAAAGGAGTAAGTAAACCGCTTTCTTTGTGGGTAATGAGTTGATCGATGCCCGCAATATCGTAAGCCGACACCGGAATTTCCATGGCGCAGGCTTCCATTAAACAGCGGGGAATGCCTTCAAGGGTGGAGGTCATTACAAACATATCAAAATCGCGAAGCTGTTCTAGCCTGTCATTTCTAAAACCCAAAAATGAGATAGCGTGGTCACTATCAAGGGTATCCGCATACGATTCTAATTTAGGGCGATCTTCGCCATCACCAAGAAACACCAGCTGAATGTCTTGTCGTTTTTTATACAACGCATCGAAACAGTCGAGTATGGCGGTAATGTTTTTACGGCTTATCATTTGCCCCACAAAACCTATTACCTTTTTACTGTTCTCCGGCTTTGGTTTCTTGGTTATTCTTACAGCCTCAACTTCTGATAAGTCTACGCCATTTTGAATATAAGCAAGCTTGTGCTCAGCAACGTTAAATTTTTTCACGTCTGCAAGTAACTGCTTAGAAAGGGGAACCACTTTATCGGCAAAGCGCATGGCTTGGCAGCCAGCCCAAATAAACAGGCGAAGCTTAAAGTCTGCCGCATTTTCAAAACCGTGGGGCGTTACTACACAGGGGATACCGGCTTTTTTAGCGGCCATAACCCCTAAAATATCTGATTTGTAACCGTGGGTGTGAATAATGTCGATGTTGTTGTCTTTAATCAGGGCTGCCAGCTTTTTTACCGCGCCTACATCGAAACGTCCATGCATAGGAACATGGTGGGTTTTACCAATGGGTTTAAATTGCTTAACAAGCTCTAGGTCTTCCGTGCCCGGCTCTAATGTTACTGCCAGCTCGCTAGTCACATTGCTAGGCATGTGTTTAGACAGTGCTAATACCCAGCGCTCTGCGCCGTAAAACCCTGTAGAACATATAAACTGCAATATTTTCATTATTATTTATGCGAGTTGGTGGTTACCGCGCCGCGTACTCCCAATACTGTTCCTATGGCTCTTGCTGGAAAATACACAAGGTAAAAGCTAAGGCAATTGAAAAACGATACCCTACTGCCTACCAGCTTTTTAAGCCTAAATGTGTACGCCAGAAGAGGTGCTCCTGCGATTATGCTAAACATAATAGCGAAGTTGGTGTATGAATACAGCAGGCAAATTAATAAAAATAAAACGCCCAAGGTGACAGCAAAGGGCACAATAAAACTAGGTAGCTCACGAAGGGGAATGGGCCTGCCGCTTGTTGATGCAATATTGGATTGCCCGCGCCATATTTCTTTTTTAAACATGGGGCTAAAGTCTTTATCTTCCCCTAAGTGCACGTAATGTGTTTCAGACGTGTAGTAAAGGCCGCCATATTCTCTCACTTGCCCGGTAAAGTAATAGTCTTCACAGGTGAGCAGGTGTTCTGGAAACCCGCCAACGGTCGCAAACGTGTCTCGGTGTAGAAAGAGATTTCGCCCGGGTAAAAAGCTAACGGTGGTATCAAGCTCGGCGTTACTTAGCGCTGTTCTAATTCGCTCTAAAGGTGGTGCGTGTTCTGAGTTTACTTGCATAGCAGCAACGAGGGCGAGTGAAGGTGTGTGTTGTAGCGTTTGCAGCATGATGGTGGTGTAGTTTGCCGCTAGGCTTACATCGGCATCAAGGAAAGCTAGGTAGGTGCCAGTAGCCTTCGCTGCCCCTATGTTTCTAGAGTGCGAGATGCTGTTAGCATCGTCGTTATGCATTACTGTGAGCGAGAAATGCCGTTCGTATTCGGCTAAGGTTTGCGATACGTTTTCGTTTTGGCTAACAATAATTACTTCAAATTTTTCAGCGTCTAGCGTTTGCCGTTTTATGCTATCCAGCGTTTGTAGCAGCATAGTCTCGCGGCCTTTATGAGGAATTACAAAGCTGACTACTTTATGTATTTGAGTGTTACTTGTACTGCTGCTCATAGGGCTGCTTATATCGCTATTCATGATATTAAACGGGTTGTTGTGGCAATCATGGCTTACCCAACCATTGCTGAAATTTCGGGAATCGTTTAACCGCTTGGCTGCGCTCTCTGCGCAGCGAAAACTTACGAAGCGTGCGCATAACGAAAGTGATTAGGCTTTCTGTATTAACAGAAAATGGTCCGTAGTCATTAGCGCTGTGCCCGCATGAAAGTGCATTCAAAAAATCAGTGGTGGGTGATGCTGCTTGTTCGTAGTCAACAAAATTCATATTTTGCATCATAAGGCATAAAAGACGGGTGGTTTCGCTTTCTTCTGAGTTTTGCAGTCTTTCAATAATTTGCTGTTGCAGGCTTTGCTTTTTTTGTTCTAATGCCGGTGCAAGTGCTGGCATGTAGGCCTTTGCAAACGCGAATAAGCAAAGTTTGCGCAAGTCTTGGCCTGTCCAGGTTTCGTTGGGAAACTCTAAAATATCGGGCTTGTCTAAATACGCATACTCATGCTCAAGCATGTAAGTTACGTAATGGGTTAATGAATATACCGCATAGGTATAGTCGTAGTCGCTTTGGTTAAGCTGTTCTTTTATTTGAATAAAGCGGCACACAGCTTGGAAAAAGACAGTATAAAACCAGGTGGATTCAACATTGTGTAGCTGGCGCTGAGCAATGTCATCGCTTGGCGATACCGTGTGTTTAATAATATGGGCACACTTTTTAAGGTCGCTTATATCGTTTAATACCGCGTACCTGTCCATTAGGGCCTGTAGATAATTGCCGGTACCCCTATCGAGAGGGTATTGGCCAGTTTTTACGTTTTTTAATCCTTCTGTGCCGGCATTTTTTATCAACAGTAGTGCATTTAATAGTGTGCCGTCGCCCTCGTAATAACCCTCTATCCATCCGCAAATTTTCAGTAAGGCCTGTTTAGAGGTAGTACTGCCGGTTAACAGGTAATGATGCAGTAATCCGTTGGTGTAACAATGCTGACCACCCGGGCCGCCGCCGCCCGCGTGATCTTCATATACCCCAGTGGGCTGATTTTGGGAGTAGGTTCTGTGTGTGGCCGTATGGGCAGGCACATAATGATCGGTATGCCAAAACAGCCCGCCAGAATATTCAGGTTTATCTAGCGTGGTGTGATACACATCTATGTTTGCTACATGCTTGGCTAAGTTGTCGGCAAGCTCCTTCCAGCACTGCTCGCCGGTTACTGCCCACTGATACAGCATGCCGCAGAGGGGGTCGTACTGATTATTGTAATGCGACACAAAAAATGGCGTATCAGGTGCCAGTGCTTTTTCATGATCGGCATACAATTCACCAAAATGCCGCCAGCCGTACTCGTCAATAGCGTCCCGTTTGTGAAAAAATGAATTGTCACCACTTATTCCCTTATCCACCAGTTGCTGAAGCTGTTGAGGTGCGTTAAATGGGGCAAAAGGAAGACAAGAGGAGTGCTGAACCCAGCTTTTGCTAAGTGTCACGTCAAAGGTTGTAAGTGGGCCTGTGGATAACGTTATTCGGCGCGTTAATTGCTCACCTGGTTGTAACTCTTGCGGTTCACTGTCTTTTGCGCCCAGTAGGCTCACGAATGTACTATCTTTGGTGGCGGTCATTACTGAGGGAAAGTGCTGCCAAAACTCTTTAGCGTCAAGCGTAAGGCAGACGCTGTCTTCTAATTCAAATGTAGCGAGCGGTTGGCATTGCTCAGTTTCGTATTCCAATTCGCCATTGCAATAAACGTTAACCCCTTTGTGGGCTAAGTTAACCTCACCTGCTGCATTAACGTGCACGGGGCTTTGCCAATGGGCCTTTCCACTAGATGCTTGATGAATGACCGTCTTATTAAAGGGCGCATTAAGTTTCAGTTCATCGTTTACAACTAACGTGCTCGCTTGTTTGTTTACCGCGAGTGACAGTTCATTAATGTAAATTGATGAAGGGTCGCCTAAATCCCACTGCCCATTTGGGTGCAAAGATGCCGCTGGATTCGTTATGGTGATGTCGCTTAGCACGTCACCATCTGCTAAAAAAATTGTGCTTTCAATTTCAACATCCAGTGCTTTGTTTTGTATTTCAAGCTGCCCTTTGTGCTTAATTTTTACTGCTACATTGTGGCAATGGCTTCTTAACACCTCATAACTGAACTCATTAATATGCACAAAGGATAGGGTTTTGTATTTACTATCGCTATGGTGGGTAAACGAGGTTGTAAGTTCGTTATTAAAATTGATGAACCCCGGGCGATTTCGACTTACTGTAACCACCTTGCCGTTTGACAACTGTATTTCTAACTGACTATTCGAATCGATGAGTTTAACTGGGTTAATGTACGTGGGCTGAGAAGTTGTCGCCAATTTAAGCGAGTATTTTTTCGATTCATGTGACGATAAAGACGTTATACCCGTGATGTACAGCCACTTAACTGAACCATCGTGCCACAAATGCCGCGCTTCTATAGAGGCTTGTACGTAATCGCTATTTTCATCAATCAACTCGAGTGAGTCTGAAACCGAGAATTTACCTCTAGGGCAGGGCACTCCAACACAGAATGAGCCGCGTTGAGTATGCGCACTCGCGTTATGTAAACTAAAAACATTATACTGCATTGGGCTACTTATATTTCATCCGTGATGGGTAATGTAATATCTTCGCAATACTTTATATTAGTTGTTATGCAATGCCAATGTGTTTGCCTGCTTATGCAATCGTCCAATAGGTTGGAATCGAAACTTTTACTGTTCGTAATTTTGACGAGTTACAGCCTTCAACGTACTATAGCGGCGGGAAATAAAAATTTTGTTAATGGACGCAAAAATGGCGAAGCCGCGCAACATTACTGTCGTATCTCAACGGGTGCCCTATCCGCCGAATAAGGGCGAAAAGCTTCGTACTTATCATCAAGTTGAATTTTTAACGCAACTTGGCTATCAAGTTGATGTGCTGTGTTTAGGCGAAAGCGAACAGGACCATGCAGATGCTAACGCGCTTCGTGAAAAGCTTAATATTTCAGTCACCGTATACCCGTTGTCTCATAAAGTGTTGCGCTACAGTTGGGCAATGCTTCACCGGCAAGCCATTAGTGTTGGCGCGTTTTATAGCAGCGCACTTCAGAAGGAAGTAAATGCGCGTTTAAGAGGTGGCTGCGACGCACTATTACTCAGCGCCTCAAGCTTAGGTTATTACGTTTTTAATGCTCCCCATTATCACGCACGAACCTGTGCGCTCTTTATGGATATGATGGATGTAGACTCTGATAAGTGGCGGCAGTATGCTGAGTCGAGTTCATTTCTCATGAGCGCAGTGTATCGTCGAGAGGGTAAGCTAATAAAAAGACTTGAAGCGAGAGCGAACAAAGATTTTGAAGACACATTTCTTATTGCAAAAGAAGAAACCCGATTATTTGAAAAAACAGTGAGTGCCCTTAAACCAGTCAAAGTATTGGGAAACGGTTTAGATTTTTCCGCTTTTTACCCCGCGCCCGCACAAGTCACAGACACAAACTTTCTTTTCACTGGCGTAATGGATTACAAACCAAATGTAGACGCAGTAATGTGGTTTGTAGAACGTTGCTGGCCCTCAATAAAGCAACGTTTGCCTGGCGCTACTTTTACAGTTGGAGGTATGAATCCAACAAAAGAGATACAGCAATTGTCAGAACGAGACAAGACTATTGAAGTTACCGGGTTTGTAGACGACATGCTTCCTTACTTTCATAAAGCGACGGCTTTTGTTGCTCCGTTTCGAATTGCCAGGGGTGTTCAGAACAAGATGCTACAAGCTGCTGCATGCAAATTACCTGTAATAAGCACCAGTATGGGGGCAGAGGGAATAAATTACGCTAATGAATCAACTATGTTTATCGTTGATGAAGAGAGCAGCTTTATCGACGCTTGTGTTGATTGCGTAAAAAAAGCTGACACAGCACAACAGTTAGTAAATAATGCATATAGCGCGTTACACAATACATATTCTTGGGAACAACAGTTAAAGCCACTTAAACAGGCATTGAAAAAATATGAACCAACTTCTTAAACGTGGTGTTTTTTTTGTTTTAGCGCTTTTAATAAGTCCACTGACAATTTCTTATGTTCTGATGACGTTGGTGTTAAATAAAGATGCGCTCATTTCAAGCTATAGTCAGGCACTGTCGCTGCTACCGGGTAAGTTGGGAAGCTACCTACGCAGTGGTTTTTACCGCTTCGTATTTACACACTGCTCATCTGATGCGGTCATTTCGTTTGGTACATTGTTTTCCCAGCAAGATACAAGCATTGAGGAGGGAGTGTATATTGGGCCCCAATGCAACATTGGTAAATGCAGTATTGGTAAAAACACTTTGTTAGGTAGTGGTGTACACATTATGAGCGGGAAGGGGCAGCATAATTTTTCAGACCCTTCAAAGCCAATAAAAGATCAAGGCGGCGTATTCAAGAAAGTGTGTGTTGGAGAGAACTGCTGGATAGGCAATAGCGCTTTGATTATGGCAAATGTTGGAGATGGGAGTGTGATTGCTGCTGGTGCAGTAGTAATAGATGATGTGCCAAAACGCACGATTGTTGGCGGAAACCCGGCTAGGGTAATTGGAACTCGTGAGTGATTTACTTTACAGAAATAAGGTTTTTTAACCTGTAATATAATGAGATCAAGCGACCTTTTTGAGTTGCTAGCGGGGCTGAAATTGAAATGAAATCTACCTGTGTATCGCTTAGGCTTTTTTTATATTGAGCGTCACCACCCATGAAATCATACCTTTCAAACCCCTGTTTGCGATAAAACTCCATTAGAATACTATGCATAGAGTATCCAGGCTTTATGTGTTTTGTAGATATTTGATGATTGATGCCAGAGCAGTAAAAGTAAACCGTCTTATCAAATAAAAAGTTTATAGCGCAACCCAAAACTGTTTCACCCCCCTTGACTTCTACTAATTCGAAAAAGTCTGATTCTTCCAGCAGAGTCATGTGATGCTGAGTAAAATAACTGTTATTAAAGCCACTTCCTTCTCTTGTATGTCCCCATTGAATGCGGTGCATTGTTGCAAGTTTTTCAAATATCTCAATTTTTTCCTGGAATGTAACACCTTTGCGAATTGTCAATGGGCCATATAAGTCTTCAATTTTTTTGTTACTTCTTTTTATCTGATTTCGTGTGTTTTTAGAGATAAAGTGGCTAGACAAGACATCCTTACTTTTTGATAAATGCGCTACGAAACCAATCGTGCTGATATGTTTAGCAAAAAGTTGAGATTGTTTTAATATGGTTTGCGAAATTTCTTTCTCGGTCATGGAGATGATGAGTCTATCTATCCCATTTCTGGCTAGTTCCTTGAAAAGTTCTCGGAAAAACAAATCCCTGAATCCACTCAAACAAATAACGCCGTTGTATTCAATCCAAATCTGGTCCGTTTTTTCATTTCCAACTTGGTTTAAAAAAGCCGTTCGAATTTTCAGTCCAAAATAACTATGCTTCTGTACCCCGAGGAAGCACATGCCAATTTCTTCGTTATCCTTCCTTAATAAGGCAACGAGCGGGACTTCTGCTAAAGTGTTTATCCACGCATTAACCCAGCTGTATGAGAGGAAAGGTGACGCTAAATTACTTTTTCTTGATATTATTTTCCAATATTTCAGAGCTTGGTCTCTTTTCAATCCACTTACTAAGTCTACGCATATACGAGCTCTTTCATCTAATTCTTTCATAATCACAGGTATCAAAACACAAAAATCAAGGCTTATAACGATAACAAAGATAACAAGTTGGCACATGCAAAAGCTTATGATAGCGAAAAGTTCACTGGATTTGTGGTGGATTAAGTTTTGTATATTATTCGCATTTAACAGAAAGTCGTGACATTCTACGTTTCTGAAATTTTTAATCTGATTAAATGTTCGCGCCCCTACATATAAAACTGGAGTCAAATAGTGAAAATAAAAACGGTTCTAGCTATGGCATTTTTTTCTTTGCTGATCGGATGTTCTCCATCAACGCCACAAGAGCGCTTGAAAAAAGCCGAAGCTTTTATTGAAAGCGGCGATGACAAGAGAGCTATCGTCGAACTAAAGTCATTAGTTCAAGACTCACCTTCAGATATCGCCGCTAGAAAAACATTGGGATTTTTATTGTTTAAAGTTGGAGATTTAGGGGGGGCAGTGTCTCAACTAACTCGCGTTGTAGAATTAGGGGATAGCTCATCAGAAGTAATTTTGACACTTCAGATGTCACTATACCATCAGAAACAATATGAGAGCGTTTTATTAGTTATTAACTCACTTGAAAGAAAGCTAACCCCTTTCGAAACTCTTGTTGATTTTTTAGCTGCGAAGCAGCTTGATGCCGGAGTGGAAAAAAATCTGATTCAAGCTCGTCGTCATAGCAGTACAACTTCGCTTCAGTTGCTTAACTCGTATAGTAGTTATTTTGAGGGCCAATACGAGAGAGCGCTAGAAATGCTCCCCCCACTTTCGGAGACTCCGAAAGCTTTTCACTATGAATATAAGTTATTCAAGAGCACTATTTTCAGATTTTTGGGCAAATACGAACATGCGTTTAATTTAGTAAACGAAGTCGCTGATGCATGGCCTAAAGTTCCAAGTGTGGCAATGAATGCTATAGAAATTGGCTTGGTGTCAGGTAATGAAGAGGCGTCAGAGTTAAGGCTTAATGAATGGCTTAAAAGTTCTCCCAAATCCGTTTGGGTAAACTATTTTACAGGAATAATGGAAGCGGAGAACGGAAATTTTACAGTCGCAATTAACCACTTTGAGACTGCAATAAATGGAGGATTAGATTCTGGCGATGTTTGGCTTTTACATGGCATAGTCGCTTCTCAATTGAAGTTATGGGAGACCGCATATTCTAGTTTTGAAACTGCTTACCTTCGAAATAAAAGCAATACAGCTTTAGCACTGCTAGCTGAGACTCAGTTGCAACTAGGTGAAAATGAAAAGGCGCTCGAGTCTATAAAAAAAGTAATATCAAATGACAATGTTCTTGCATCTCCCTACGTAAAAAGAGCTGCAACCTTCCTAGATTTCAAGGGGCTTGGGAGTGATGCAGTTGAAATATATGATGAATACCTTTCTAGCTATGAAGATGCAGAAAAAAACCTCGAGGAAGTTATTCAGCTTGAAGTCCTGAAGTCAAAGAACGGCCTTCCGTTGGCGGCAAAAAATCTTAACTTAATGATGAGTGAAAGAGGGGGCTCATCTATATCTCAGTACCTCAATATTAAAAACCTCCTCGACAAAGGAGAAATTACTCAAGCAAGGGAAATGGGACGAAATCTAATAAAAGAGTATGGAGCTTCAGCAGCTGATATTGCCGCTCTGGTTGAAATGTATGCGGGAAACTATGCCTCCGCGAGGCAATACGCACAATCAAAACTTGGTGAAGATGCAGACTCAAAACTGGCGAAAAGAGTACTATTCTTGTCGCTTTATGAACTCGGTGAGCTTCAAGAAGCTTTTGAAACGGCGTATGCTCTTGCAAAAGATGACCCTTCAAATAGGCAAATATCAATTGACACTGTAGCCCTTCTTTTTCTAAACGAGTCATCTGAATTAGTTGAGCAATTCAAACAAGAGTTGTCACAATCAAAGCAAAAGAATGAACTTATAACCGAGTTCGGAGTTGCGCTGGCAAATCAGGGGGCGCGACTAGATGCAATCAAATTCTTGGAGGGGAATCAGAGCAATCTGCCAGTTTCTGGTTTCCAATTGCTGATAAATTTGTTGTTGGAGGAAGGCGATTTCGAGAACGCATTGAGGGTTTCGGATGAATGGAGAAGCGTTGGCGATACTCCAAAAGCTGCAGCGTTGGCTAAATTAGGGGTGCTTGCTTCAAATAAAAAATATAAAGAAGCAGTGGACTTTGGTCAAGGCGTGCTGTCAGATTTCAATAACGATCCTAGAATAAACGTTTATCTTTACAAACTGTATAAGGATCTAGGTGATTACTCCAAGGCTTTAATTGAAATAGAGCGCATTGCCGAAAAGTCTGTTCCCACATCGCTTGTAAAGCTTTTTGAAAGTGAGATTGCCATAGAGATGAAGCAATATGATAAGGCGATTAAATATTTAATCTCTTCTCATAACCTAACCCCAACTTATCTGACAGCGGTAACACTAGGTAAGTTATTAACTCTAAAAAACCGTGCTGCTGAAGCTACTGAGATAATGGCTAACTCTTATCAGCAATTAGAATTAAAAGATGAAAAGCGCTTACACAGTTTTGCAGAGTATTTCTTATCGGTAGGCGATGTAAAGAAGGCAATAGATATTTACTTGGATATGGAAGAGCTTGGTATCAACTCTCTAGTTCTTTATGCAAATCTTGGAGAGGCATTTTACCGCATTGGAGATTTGCAAAATGCGTTGAAAAGCACGGAAAAAGCAGCAAAGACTAACGTTGCAAGATATAGTGTGCAATTAGCGAAATTCTTGTATGAGAGTGGTCGAAAGTCGGCTGCCATTAAAGCGCTTAGGGATGGTGTGTTGAACAACCTTTCCGATGAGAGTGAATTAAAAGTACTGTATAGTGGAGCGATTGAGTTAGGCTTTGAGTCCCATGCTGATCTTATTAAGGAGTCTTTTGGGAGAGAACGAGCTTTTGTTAACAAAAAATGGCAGCGTCTTTAATAATTTTTTGCTGTCAGTTTATTTTACATGTTCAAGTTTTCTCTGGTTGTTAATTCTTTAAGTCTCTGTTAGGGAAGTGTTTTTTTTTGTGGCATGGTAACTGCTAAGGTTTTTATGTAAATTAACAAAACCCAATAATGAGGTTACTTATGAAAAAGATTGCTCTAGCGATTGCATTTACACTGAGCTCTGCAAGCGTATCAGCAGTAGAGTCTGCTGGTGGCATTCAGTGGGATACTCTTGATTTTGGAACTGTAGATGGCCTTTCTGCTTCTTTCAGTTTTCAGCAGTGGTTTACATCGGGAGTGTATGGCACAGAGAACCATGATGGTTTTGACGTATCAACAATAACCGCGTCTTCATCTTTAGCATTAAACCCTCGCGATACCGAAGTTGCGCCAGGTGTATTCGCTAGTGAGGTAGGTTTAGCACTTGACTCTGGCGCAATGGTCAATTTATCGGGCGTTGGTAGATTCGATTCATTTTCGGATGGTAGACGTCAAACTGAAACCCCGTCTTTTTGTGTAAACGGTGTAAGCAACTGCGAGCTTACTTTCGCATTTGGTGGTTTAAGGGTAATCTCAGAGGGGGTTTTTGACTCTTCTACAGCTTGGCTTAATGTTTATTATGAGGACCTATCGGGAACAGTTGTGGATGCCACATTACCTGATGGCTCGACTATACCAGTCACAGTTCCGGGTACGCGACCTGCCGCCTTTGGTGCTGTCAATTCTACAGCGTATTCAAGGTACGAGGAGGCTCAGGATGGAGAGCTTTGGGGGTCTTTCGCATTCGATTCGTTTCCATTTTCTGGAAGTCTTGTTGCTGGAACTGTTCCAGGAGCGAATATCTCAATAGTCGGTGGTAAATCAGACGTTGTCAATGCGCTTGATACAAATGATTTTATGGGCGATTTTGTTTATAGTTCCAGCGCTCAGTTCAGTGATACATCTAGCTCTCCTTATTCGGATGCAGCTACGGGTGAATTGACAACTAAAGTTTCAGCCCCGTCAACAATCGGAATTTTTGGAGTGTCATTGTTCGCTTTAGCAATGTTCGGTCGTCGTAAGCATAAGTAATACTTTATATTCACATTTACTTTAAAGTTGTATCCAGTCGATTTTAAAGAACTCTTTTGAGACCAGCGTTAGAGCTGGTCTTTTTATTGGTTTTGACACTTTCAGGTATTCTAAAATTTTCGATGAGATGAATCTTGGTGCTTGAGTAGATTACAAAGTTTCCGTGGAATTCTTAATCGGGTAACGTAATTTCAAAACCAAATAATACAATAGGGTCCGCGTTTATCCGACTTAATATGTAGTCAACTCAATATTTTTTCAGCAATGCTCCGAGCTGAGACCTGCTCTGATATCAACCAGCATTTTTGCAAAGCTTGGTGACAGGCTGGTATGAAGAAGATTTTGGTTTATATAATATGGTGCACGTAAACCATGGTAGTCTACTACGGGCCCTATTTGCTTGAATTTGATCCCTACAAACCCCATGCTTCTCGCTAATCTCGGCTCCATCATCACGTACGCATGCTTTATGTCTTGCTCTAGAGCCATCCCCGCAGCCGCGAAATAAAGACCTATAGCAATAAATGGGAAGCACCTCATCTCTGTTTCTGAATAAGAGTGTTGATTGATAATACCTATAGCAGCACCGTCATGGTTATCCATCTGGCGTCGTCTAAATGCTCGCGGAACTGCTAACCTAGAAACTTCACATATATCCTCTCTCGCGAAATTTGCTGGGTTTAACTTATCGTCAGTTATTGAGTTTAGGCAATATTTTTCTATAGGTAGCTTTTGACCTTGCTCAGTGGGTCTGACGATTCTTACGGTGCCCGCATAGTTTCTTGAGCTGATATGTTGAATTAAACAGTGCATAGAGAAAGGGTCAAACTCATCTTGTTCAAGTCCGTTTTCTCTAATAGGTTCAAACTTAAGTTCTTCGCAATAAACATTATGGCGTATTCGAAAAACCTCTCTCCTTAACTCGTCACAATTAGCGACAGTTGGAGTTAGATAAGTAGAAAAGTGAGACGAGATGTAGTTAGCCTCTTTTAGCTTGCTGTAGCCAGAGATGAGCTTGCCTAGCTTATTACTTTTACCTACAAGCGCTGAAACTTTCTCCAATATATTGGTCTGCTTAGAGCCACGCATATTATTCGTCTTTAGTTGCGTCTATATTTAGTTTTAGCTTAGCAGATTTTACGCGCATTAATACATAATTAACGCGCTATTAATTAGTATAAGATTTCTATCTTAAATAATTAAAAAGTAAGAATAAATTTAACTCTTGCCATAAGTTCGTAAATACCAACCCTAGCATTTTCAAGCGCTTTCTGTGATGGAAGGGTTAAATAGGGGCTTAGGTCTCCCTTGCTATGATAGTCAACGGGGAAGAATGTAGTGAAAGACGTTATGCCCGACAACTCCCGTTGTAGTCGGTGGATATGGCTAGCAGAGGATACTACCCATACATTCTTATTATTAAGGTAATGTTTTGCGGAAATTATTTCTTCATGGGTGTTGGTACCCTTACTAGTCGTGATTATATGCTTTGGTTCAATGCCCATTGAAAGAAAAAATTGCTTTGCTACATGGCTATAATTAACTGCCTTATTGTGGAGAAAATTACCACCAGTAATTATCACAGGTGCCTGTGTTTTGAAATGAAGTCTAGCTGCTTCCACATTTCGTTGTAACGAACACTCGGGCCACCTGCTAATATCAGAAACGTCGCCCTGTGTACTGTAGTAGCACGCGAGAACAAAAATATAGTCAGGCTTCTGGTTTTGCCGAGCCAGACGGTTATCTGCCTTGTATTCCACAAAATGCAAAAGTACGTCGCTTGCGTATGGCTGAGACCAAAGCAATAACCAAAATATGGCTACATTCCTTATGAGCTTTGCTACATATTGTCTCGAAAGGAAGTTTAGTATCACGCTAATTAATAATAATAATAGTGTTAGCTTAAGCGGCGTAATAAGTTGAAGAGTGATAAGCTTCAGAACATCCATATTCAGACCAGATGATATAAAAAGGAGTTTACATGAGTTGTAAGGTTACTGTATTTAACAAAACTATGCGAACAGCATCTTTACTAATCGCCTTAGTTATTTGTCATGCAAAATCAGAGGGGCTCTCTGAGGTTATCAAGCAAGTAACTCCATCTGTTGTTGCTATTGGGCTTTATACGCCAATCGAAAACAGTGGAAATCAGGTGTTAGGAACAGGTTTTGTGGTGGGAGATGGCAAGCATGTTGTTACTAACTATCATGTAGTGTCGAAAATTTTAGATCCTCAAATTGTCCAATATTATGTGGTTGTAACAGGTCAGGGACGTCAAATAACAGCATTCAAAGCTGAAATTTTAGAAATAGATCCTTTGCATGATCTTGCATTATTGCGTTTTGAAGGGAAGTTAACCAGTGCTGTATTATCTTCGGGCAAGATGGTGGAACCAGGTTTTGATGTTGCTTTTACTGGGTTTCCGATAGGTGCAGCTATTGGACTCTATCCTGCAACGCACAGAGGTATGGTGTCGGCTATTACGCCAGACGCTATTCCAGTTCAAAATTCAAATAAGTTAACGGCGACTATGCTGAATAGATTGCGGAAACCAGAGTTGGTTTATCAGCTTGATGCGACGGCTTATCCCGGTAATTCAGGAAGCCCAGTTTACGATGTGGGCAGTGGAGAAGTAGTTGGCGTAATTAACAAAGTTTTTGTTAGTCAGGGCAAAGAGTCAGCTTTGTCCGCACCTAGCGGTATAAGCTATGCAATTCCGGTGCGCCATGTTTTAAAACTGATGGAAAAGCAAAACCTCTAGGCAAAGCGCTGTTGTTACTTGCGGTCGGTTGGTTTAATTATTTTATAGGGATTGTAACGATCTGGGCTAATAATTCCTTTTGGATCTAATGCGTGTGCAATTTCTCCTGCAGTTTTCCAAAATGTACTATTTGCGTTTAATTCTTGCTGTTGTTTTATGTTTAATCTGTAAGGAATGAAGCCTTGTTTGAGGCCTTTAGAAACTAATTCATTTAAACATGCATGCGCGTCTCTTACGGCTTGAGGGTTTTCTAAATCAAAAACGATTGGAATAGTACTATCTGTTGAAATGCCGCTTAAGTTTGTAAAGGTTATCATTGGTTCGATATTATACTTTGGGGTGATACTTCGTACCATATCGATAAAGTTTTTCATATCAGCTGTACGAGCTGGAACAAGCGGGGCATACCAAAGAAGACCACAGCCGTCTTTAGCTGGGTTTAAATGTTCAGGCCGATTATTCGGTGACACCCTTGAATTACGCCAGTAGGCAAGAGGTAGTGCGACTTCGCTTGGTTTTCCTTGCATCACATCCATGCCTTTATGTAGCTTTTCTAACTGAATTTTAGCGTTGGCTAATGCTTTAACTGGCAGGTTACGTGTTGCAAATACCCCTAATTTAATTAGCAAGCTGCTCGAAAATAAAATTTGATCGGCTTTCCTTTTAGCAATAGCTTTTACATCCTTTTTGGCTGCCCTTGCGACTTTCTCTGTCCCATAAATAGTACCCACGATGGTCCATTCTGGCACGTCGTATTTTTTAGCAATATAGTCCACTTGCTTTTCTGTCATCACAGCATGATTGCCCTTACCTTGTGGGTTTTCCGCAACCATGGCGCATACTCTGCGTTTATCCATCAAGTTAATCGAGCCGACAACACCCTCTAGATTATTAAAAATTTCTTTAACAATATCATAAGCATTTTCGAAGCTATCTTGTCCAAAAAACCTCATGTAGAAAGAGTCAAAAGCAGGTTTTTTACGTGCAAGTGCAATAGTTATCTCAGTAACTATTATATTTCCAGATTGAGTAAAGATTCCGTCAAGATAAGGTCCGTGCTTCCATTTGAAAGTCTTATCTACATAACAGTCTGAAGAATTGTCGGTTGCTGTATCGCTCATAGCTTGCAGCGAAGATTCGTAAAAGCTCCCGTCTGCTAAAAAACCTTTAATTGCTGTTACAGCGCTGAAGTGGTCTGCGACAGGGGTTATGCCATAACCTCTCTCCAATGCATTGCCAAGAATACTTGTTGTAGGGCCTGCACCTGTAACGGGAACCATAAAGGGAGCTTGCTCTCCCTGCAAAAAGTCGTAAAGCTGCTGTTGTGTAACGCCAGGAGTAACGGTAACGATGCCGCTTTCTGCATCAAAATATTTAATGTCTTTCAATCCGGATAGGTCTAAGACCACGGCTATCGTATTTGTTATATTGGGTGATGAAGAGCCATATCCCCAGTTTCTACCTGTTGATATTGGATAGATAGAAAACTGTTGAAAGCCTGAGTCAGCACATTCGTGTGCTAGTTCTAAGAGAAAGGCTATCTGTTCTTTAGTTTCTATTTTAACAAAAATGCAATTCGTAGGCGGGCGGGGGAAAGCCTCTGTAACCATATTGTTTGCAACTTCAAAAACTTGTTTTTCCGTCAACTTTAACCGGCTTCTTATTGCACTAATGAGCTTGTTCATAAATGTCTCAAATTGACTTTTTACATGCCACTTAAGATAACATTGAAACAAACAAAAGCAATTTTCAATATTATTTACTAGCTCGCATCAGAGGCGTATACTTATGTCCAAATATTTTACAATTCATCAAGATTCTAATTTATCTTTTGCGAAAGAGTTTGTATTTTAATGCTTTTTTTTGTGGTGCAAATTTTGCATATTGATCGGTAAGAAGAAGATAAGGATTTAGACATGGCTGAACCAGATGTAAAAAATACTCGAAGAGCGTTTGTTAAAAGAATAGGGGCCGGAGTAGCTATAAGTTCTTTGCCCGCTCAATCAGTTTGGGGAGCATGCAACGCGACCGGTATTTCTGGTGGCTCTAGGGTAATAGCCGTGACCTGCGAAGTGCCCGAAATATCCGGCGGGTGGTCTCCCGGTATCTGGAAAAAGTTAGCTTTTCCTAATTTGTGTGCAGCATCAGCCGACAGCAAAAGTTCTAGTAACAAAGATAAAAACGGTAACAAAGGTAACAAAAATTATAAAAGTTCCAGCAGCATTGCGGACACATCTGAGGCACCTGCCGACGAAGTTCCAATAGGTCTTCAACACGCGCTGCATGCGATTGTAAAGATATTCGGTGATAACGGCAAAGATATGAATCTTGAGTACATTGCCGGAGTTGCGAAATTTATCAGAGATACAACAGTTACGTTAGGAGACGGTGACACAGTTGAGCAGGTTGTGTTTAACTTGCAAGATGTCTTAGGAAAGACGGTGACCGGTGATAGCAAGATGGACTTAGCGGCTATGTACCTGAACGCATTCTTTGGCCTATCGGATTGGAATACAGAGATAAATCCTTTCTATGACGACATTGTCGAAGATTTTTGGGGCTCGCATTTAGTATCAAGTGCATTGGATAACGGTACTGAAAACAGAAATGGCACTCCAAGGTTTCCTGTGCCAGAAGACTTAGAGATATCAAGCGAGATAGTTACGCAATACTGGGACGATGGCAGCTCAAGTATTAGGTTTGGAGAGACAGGGAAAATTCCTTATGTCGAAGAGTTTAAAACCAACGGTCAAATAGACACGACGAAATTGTGTCCACTGTAATGTGAGAAGAGTTTAGGTGACAAGGCTAAATGATGATATTTTCTATGAGTTAATGCCTGATAGTTCGGGCATTGTGTTCTTTGATTCACCTAGTGGCGAAACTATTTTCTCTTCAGACTCTTCCACTAAAGATATAGATATCGTGAACAATAGTATTGATTGGAAAAAAACAGAAAACGCTGCAAAAAGTAATGCTGCATTGGAAAATTTTTTATTGCAATTAGAGAATTCGGGTATTTTGATAAGAACATGAACCTAGATTTGGATACTGGACTATATACATATCGCTTTACTAGGTTACCTCATTATCTCCATGAACAACTTGAACTTCTTTACGATAAAGGGCTTTGTGACCTTAGTGATGTTCCCATTGACTACACGGTGGACTTACAAACGAGCGGTTTGTTTAGGCGCTTGTTTAGGCCCCAAAGGACTTTTTTTCTAGACAGTCAGCGTATTTTTAACCCAGTTCCTGTTAAAAATTGTCTTCCTTCTGTTGAGTGGGCGATGAACTGGTGTATCGGTAGCTCCGACCATCACCACCTTCTTATTCACGCTGCCGTAGTCGAAAAAAAAGGCAAGGCAATCATACTCCCAGCTTCACAGGGTTCAGGAAAAAGTACCTTGTCGGCATACCTGGGGTTACACGGCTGGAAGTTGTTTTCGGATGAGTTGGCAATAGTAGATTTAAAAAGTAACACAGTAAACCCTATATTTCGTCCCGCATCTTTGAAAAATCGTTCCATTGATATCATAAAAGACATAGCGCCACAGTCAGTATTCTCCGCAACAACAAATGGAACTCAGAAAGGTTCAGTAGCTCATTTAAAAACTTCGACTTTCGACGATTTTAAAAAACTTCAGCCGAAGAAAATATGCGCTGTAATTTCACCTAAATACAGAGAGAGTGTTGAGTTAACAATTAATAAGCTGAATTCTGTACAACTATTTGCAATGCTAGTTAAAAACAGTTTTAACTACAGTGTATTGGGTGTAAGTGGGTTCAAAACCGTTAATGAGATAGTTCAACGATCGGTTGGGTTTAGTGTCAAATATTCTAGCTTTGAACAAATAACTCCTTTTTTAGACGGGTTAATAGATTGATTTTTTGTATTTCATCGAAGTTTGCCGAAACTTGTTTCGTTAACCCTTTCTCGCTCCGCAATTTAAACGATCTCCAATGGCAAGATTTGCTCAGGCTACTGCGGTATAACGATATGATAGCGACGCTTGCGGCGATAGTAGATGAGTGCGATGTACAAATTAATTCCAGTTATGCACAGAAACACCTTCAAGCGGCATCAACATATGCTAGAAGACAAGAACAACAAGTACTTCATGAGGCATATTTACTTAACAGTGATTTAAACGAAATTAACGTAGCTCCCATTTTTTTGAAAGGTGCCGCGTACGCTCTAGCGAAAGATAAAAATGCTTTCGGAAGACTGATGTCAGATATTGACATATTAGTAAATAAATCTTCTCTGCCCTACGTTGAAAAGCAGTTAAAGAAATGTGGGTGGCATGAAAAAGAAATTTCGAATTACGACGATAGATATTACCGTCAGTGGAGTCATGAGCTTCCGCCCTTCTATCATCAACGTACTGGAGCTACTCTTGACGTACACCATACTTTAATTCCTCCGATAACTGGTAAACAATTGCCAGTGAGTGATATTGTGAAGAAAGCGAAATATGCAGATGACCTTGGGTACCTTTGTATAGAATGGAGATTGATTCACTGTATTATCCATTTTTTTTATAATGAAGACTATGACAAGCCGTTCAGAGATTTTTGGGATATTAAATGTTTGGTTGATAAAGCATGTAAAGAGGAAAGAATAGAGAGTGCATGTAGTATTGCAAAGGAGCACGGGTTCAAAGACGAGTTGGCTTTCAGCCTTTACTTATTAGAAATCAAGTACAATAAACCTTATTATAGCAATCTGGCGCTGACGCTTAATATAAGTTCTTGGCAAAAGCTTTTTGTAAAAAATATCCTTATCCACGTTGTAGTTTTACGACATAATTTAATAGACTCTAAAATTACGAAGGTTTGTTCGTTTATTATGGTTGTGCGCGGTCATTTAAAAAAAATGCCTCTAAAAATTCTTCTCCCTCATACTTGCGTAAAACTATGGCGAATGATTGTCGGCTCGCTGCTTGGTCAACATCATTTCGACTGAAAGGAAAGTTATGAAAATTTTAGTCACCGGCGCAGCCGGCTTCATTGGCGCTGCCGTATCTCAATACTTGATTAACCGCGGTGACGAGGTTGTTGGAATAGATAATATTAACGATTACTACGATGTGAATTTAAAACATGCACGGCTAGCCGGAATCAAGTCATCGAGCGCCGCATCTCGTTTTTCGTTTATTGAAATGGGTGTGGAAGACCGTGAAGGTATGGCTGCACTTTTCGAGCAGCAAAAGTTCGATGGCGTTATTCACTTAGCCGCGCAGGCTGGCGTTCGCTACTCTCTTGAAAACCCTAACGCGTATATTGATAGTAATGTCGTTGGCTTTATGAACATTTTAGAGGGATGTCGGCATACCAATATTCCGCACTTGGTTTATGCATCTTCAAGTTCTGTTTACGGCTCAAATAAAGAAATGCCTTTTTCTGAAAAGCATAATGTGGATCACCCGGTTAGTATTTACGCCGCCACCAAAAAAGCCAACGAGTTGATGGCACATACCTATAGCCATTTATATGGCTTAGTGACAACCGGCCTGCGTTTTTTCACTGTATACGGGCCTTGGGGCAGACCAGATATGGCCCCCATGAAGTTTGCCAAAGCGATATCATCAAAAGGAAGTATTGATGTTTATAATTATGGTGAGCATAGACGAGACTTTACATACATAGATGACATTGTTGAGGGTGTAGTAAGGTCGTTAGATAGAGTCGACTGCAAAGGTTCTAACACAAATATCTCTGGCGATAAATATGAAGTAATTAATATAGGTGCTCAAACGCCAGTGCATCTTCTTAGCTTTATCGAATTGATGGAAAAAGCGTTTGATAGCACGGTAAGTAAAAACTTGTTGCCTATACAGCCGGGCGATGTACCAGATACCTATGCAGACGTATCTCGATTGACTGAATTGACCGGGTATCAACCTAAGACGTCGATAGAAGAGGGGGTAGAGAAGTTTGCACTGTGGTATAAAAGTTACTATTCAAACTAGGTTATGATCGCCTGTTACTTTGAACATACCCCGCATATTTCCTAGGCAAAAACTCCCTAGTCGTAGAATACCCAAGGTCGAAAAGGGCGTTTTTAATCTCTGGCGTGAGTGAAAAATCAACCGCAGATATTTCGCCTGTATTCACGACCACTGTGTTGTGCCAGTAGCGCGCATTTACATACTCCCTCGACATGGCTGTCATGAAAGTGCGTATTAGCATGCCCACATATTGGGGAAGTTGTAATACGCTCTTTTTTATTTCTCTACGTTTTTGCTTAGTGCTTTGTAGTCGAAAGCACACTGAAGGAGTGCCGTCGCCTTGCCAGTCTTCAAAAAGAGCATCTTCAGACAGTATAGCGCCGTCTACCAGTAGGTATTCTTTAAAAGGCTTAAACGAGAAAATGAGCGGAATAGACATAGAATAGCGAACTGCCTCGGATACTTTCATGTCCGGTGTAGTAGTGCGGTTAAACAGAACCGGCCCGCCGCCATTTACATCGGTCGCTAATATATTCAATGCCATGGGCATATCGTTGAAAGTGGCACCCTCTAGTTGCTCATCAATCCATTCCTGAAATACATCGCCAGATGAAAGACCGCCTTCCCGGAGTAAACGGAAAATAGAGAACGCCGTAAATTGTTTGAAATCGGTATTAAGGGCTAACTCTCGCATTTGCTCAACGGAATAGCCTTTGGCAAACAACGCAGCAACTATAGAGCCTCCCGAGACACCTACCAATGTTGAAAAGCTTATATTCATATCTTGCAGCGCTTTTAATATACCAATGTGCGCACTTAACCGGGTTCCTCCACCAGAAAATATAGGAACGATGTGGGTGCGAGGCGCAGGCTCTGTTGGCATAGGTTTTCTTAGCATACTGGTCTCAGGTTTACTGCAAAATGCATTGTAAAAGTAGGTAATTACAATGAATTATTTAATCATAGTGTAGGCAAGGTAAATAGCCACTAATTGGAAGCAATTATTATCGCCAAGGGCTAGGCTACTCTTGTGTTTTACAACTAAAAAACGGGCGTCCTATGGCGCCCGTTTTTGTAGTTCCTTGCTTTCTTACTCTCGAAAAAACTAGCTAGCCAGTTTAGCTTTCATCTCACGGCGTTTAGCATGCAGTAAGGGCTCAGTATAACCTGATGGTTGTTCTTTCCCTTTAAAAATTAAATCGCTAGCAGCTTGAAAGCCAATAGAGTTTTCTAAGTCTGGCGCCATCGGTATATACTCTGGGTCGCCCGCGTTCTGCTCGTCTACTAACACAGCCATACGAGAGAGCGACTCTTTCACCTGATCAACGCTTACAATGCCGTGCTCTAGCCAGTTGGCTATATGCTGCGAAGAAATACGCAGCGTGGCCCTGTCTTCCATTAAGCCTACATCATTAATGTCAGGCACTTTCGAGCAGCCTACACCTTGATGCACCCAGCGAACAACGTAGCCTAAAATTCCCTGAACATTGTTATCGATTTCACGCTTTATTCCGTCACGAGTTAGGCTTGACGTGTCTTCTAAAAGCGGAATAGTAAGAATGTCACTTAAACCATCGAAGTTTTCATCTAACTGCTTTTGTACATTAAATACGTTTACATCGTGATAATGCAGTGCGTGCAGCGTTGCAGCAGTAGGAGAGGGTACCCATGCTGTATTCGCTCCCGCTTTAAGGTGACCAATTTTGGCTTCCATCATATTTTGCATTTCATCAGGGGTTGGCCACATACCTTTACCTATCTGAGCTTTGCCAGATAGTCCACAGCGCAAGCCAACGGCTACATTTGCCGTTTCGTAGGCTTTAATCCACGGCATGGTTTTCAATGTTGCTTTTTCTGCAAACGGCCCAGCGAGCATAGAGGTGTGTATTTCATCGCCGGTGCGATCTAAAAAGCCAGTATTGATAAACACAACGCGAGATTGTGCTTCGGCAATACAGGCTTGAAGGTTAACGCTGGTTCTGCGCTCTTCATCCATAATACCCATTTTAAGCGTGTTGCGTGGTACATCAATAATGTCTTCAATACGCTCAAACAATACGTTGGAGAACGCCACTTCTTCTGGCCCGTGCATTTTAGGCTTAACAATATAAACACTACCTTCACGGCTATTTTTAAACTCGCTGTTGTCGAGTAAGTCGTGCTTAGCAATAAGAGAAGTGATAAGCCCGTCCATGATCCCTTCTGGCACTTCTTCACCATCGAACAGCATGGCGTTGTTTGTCATTAAATGACCTACGTTACGAACGAACATCAAGCTTCTACCCGATAACACTAATTCGTTTTGAGATGTTTTTTCCTGAGCCGCATGCTTTGATGGGTGGTATACACGGTCGCTGTGCATTGCTCGCACTATGCTTTTACCACCTTTTGTCATTTCAATGCTTAGTGTGCCTTTCATTAGGCCGAGCCAATTGCTGTAAACCAATGTTTTATCTTCAGCATCTACGGCTGCCACCGAATCTTCGCAGTCCATAATAGTAGTCAAAGCAGCTTCAACCAGTACATCTTTCACATTGGCTGAGTCACTTTCACCAATAGGATGAGTAGGATCTATTTGAATTTCAAAGTGAAGACCATTGTGAGCAAAAAGCAGTGCTGAAGGCGCGTTAATATCACCTTGATAGCCCAGCCATTGTTCTGTGTTAGCCAGTGTAGTGATATCACCGTCTGTTAGGCGAACTGATAGCTTACCCGTTTCTATTTTGTATTCTGCGGCGTCGGCATGACTACCTTTGGCAAGGGGGATCATGCTGTCTAGGTAGGCTTTCGCTCTCGCGACTACTTTAGCGCCGCGTACAGGATTATAAGATTTGCCAGGTTCGGCTCCGCCTTCTGTACCTATAACGTCTGTACCGTATAGAGCATCGTATAAACTTCCCCAACGGGCGTTAACGGCGTTTAGTGCGTAGCGAGCATTGTTGATGGGCACTACGAGTTGGGGCCCCGCCATAGTGGCAATTTCCGCATCTACATTTGCTGTAGTCGCGGTTACGCTTTTTGGTTGCTCTACCAAATACCCAATTTTCTTTAAGAATGCTGTGTATTCGCTTCCCGATGCAGGGTTGCCCGCTTTATGGTAGTCGTCGATGGCAAGCTGGAGCTGTTCACGCTTTTCAAGCAGCGCACGATTTTGAGGTATGAGCTCTGCAAAGAGTGCTTCAGCGCCTTTCCAGAACGTATCTTGCTGCACGCCTGTGCCTACAATGGCCTGCTGATTAATAAAATTATCGAGTTGTTCTGCAACCTGCAGACGGCCGCGAGTGATATATCCTTGCATAACTACCTCTATACGTTGTTTTTTATAGGTAAGTATTCTTACTGCTGTGTTTTTGCCTAGGCTGTTACAGAATCAAGTACCCAATCGATATTTAACTTATCGGTACTTAACTTAATGCAGTACTTGGCTTAGAGCCGAGTTCATCATTGGCGTGTTTTCAAGTTGCCCAATAAACTCAGCGAACATTTAAACAGTACATAGCCTAGAGTGTAGTGCGTATAGAGATAGTTTTTTAATTTATGGTTTGTATCTTTGCCATAATCTGGGTGAATGTTCTCGCTACACCGCATTCATTTCACTGGCAACGTCGCTAATTAACCTGCGCAGCCAAATGTGACCGGCGTCGTGATGAAGCAGAGCGCTCCATGCCATCTTCAATGCAATAGGCGGAATATCAAAAGGAGGCTCTTTAATTACCACGTCCGGATCGTGTTTGAATAACTTCGCTGCTTTACTAGGTAATGTAGCAATAAGCTTTTGTTTTTTCGCAATTTGAAGCGCAGCGTGATAGTGGCGGGTGAACACGCGAATAGCACGCTGTTTTCCTATCTTGGTTAGCTCTGCATCAACCCAGCCTAACTTTTGTACTTCATTAGGATCGATACCTACTCCTACACCGAAGCCTGTTTTACTTACCCAAATATGTTGGGCGTTCAAGTAACTCTCTAAATCGCAGCGTTGCACTAGGGGGTGATCTGCGCTCATTACACAGCTAAACGTGTCGTACCAAACTACTTTCTGATGGAATGAAAGAGGCAGTTCGTCAAAGCGGTTTATTGCCATGTCTACTTTGCCCTGCTCAACATCGTGAAAGGTTACGTCGCTCGGCGTAATTAAATCTAGCGTAATATTAGGCGCTAACTCGGCAAGTCTGCCTACCAGCTCGAGTAAGAGAGTACTCTCTGCATAGTCACTAGTCATTATGCGGAATGTTCTTTCACTGGTTAGCGGATCGAATTCGGTTTCTGGCTGAATAGAGCTTTCTAAACGTCCTAATACATCTCGGATGATTGGCTGAAGTTCTAGTGCACGTTTAGTGGGCGTCATTCCATCGCTTGTTCTTACCAAGAGCGGATCTTTAAACAGGTCGCGAAGGCGTTTTAAGCCGTTACTCATAGCGGGCTGAGTAATGCTGAGCTGGTTAGCCGCTTTTGTAACGCTGCCCTCACGCAATAAAACGTCTAAGTAAACCAGTAAATTAAGGTCGACCTTCGCTATATTCATAGTTGGAATGCTCTTTATGAAGATGATATTTAAAACGTATTATAAAGGGTTTTGTAGCGCTTGTCAGATAAGCGTTTAGTCTTATGCTGCTTTTTACGCTCAAATCTAACTATATGAAATTCTGTTGTTATTTTTTATTGTAATATGCGCTGGCGACAGTTTTTGATTATTTAGCTGGGCAAAGGAGCTTATTTAACGTGTATGTAAATATATATTTCATAAGAGTTATGAATATAGATTTTCTAAACCCATAAAAAAGGGCACCCGAAGGTGCCCAGTAAAGGAAAGGTTGGGAACTTTCCGTTAAACGTCGAACTGGTTCATGGTGTTATCTTCACCCGATGCTTTAAGTGCCGCATCACCAGAGAAGTACTCTTTGTGCGTATCACCTAAATCAGAACCTGCCATCGCTTGGTGTTTAACACACGCAAGGCCTTGGCGAATTTCTTGGCGCTGCACGCCGCGAACGTAAGCTAACATACCATCTTCGCCGAAGTAGCCTTTCGCTAGGTTGTCTGTAGACAAGGCGGTAGTGTGGTAAGTTGGAAGCGTAATAAGGTGGTGGAAAATACCTGCCTCACGTGCTGCATCAGCTTGGAAGCTCTTAATCTTCTCATCAGCAACTGCTGCAAGCTCGGTATCGTCGTATTCAACAGCCATAAGGCCCGAACGGTTGTAAGCAGAAACATCTTTACCTTCTTCGCTCCAAGCATCGAATACTTGCTGGCGGAAGTTAAGTGTCCAGTTGAATGATGGTGAGTTGTTGTAAACTAGTTTCGCATTAGGTACTTGCTCGCGAATAGCGTTAACCATTTCGGCAATTTGACCTACATGTGGCTTTTCAGTTTCAATCCATAGTAAATCTGCACCGTGCTGAAGCGATGTAACACAGTCTAGTACCACGCGGTCGAAACCAGAGCCGTCTTTAAATCTGAACAAGCCATTTGGAAGGCGCTCAGGTTTTACTAACTTACCACCTTGTTTAAGCAGAAGGTCGCCTTCGTTAACATCGTCGGCACCGTTTACTTCAGTTGTTTTCAGGAACGCGTTGTACTGTGCAGCTAAATCGCCTTCAGACTGAGACACTGGGATTTTTTGAGTAAGTCCTGCACCAAGTGAATCTGTACGAGCCACAATAACGCCGTCGTCTACACCTAGCTCAAGAAACGCGTAACGTACTGCGTTAATTTTAGCTAAGAAGTCTTCATGAGGAACCGTCACTTTACCGTCTTGGTGACCACACTGTTTGGCATCAGATACTTGGTTTTCAATTTGAATACAGCATGCACCCGCTTCAATCATTTGCTTTGCAAGTAAGTACGTCGCTTCTTCGTTACCAAAGCCTGCATCGATATCGGCAATAATTGGAACAATGTGTGTTTCGTAGTTCTCAATTTCTGCTTGAATAGCAGCCACGTCGCCGCCGTTTGCTTTGGCATCGTCGAGTTTGTGGAAAAGGTCGCCTAGTTCTCTTGCGTCAGCCTGTCGTAGGAAAGTGTAAAGCTCTTCGATAAGCGATGAAACGGTAGTTTTTTCATGCATCGACTGGTCTGGAAGAGGTCCAAACTCTGAGCGAAGTGCCGCTACCATCCAGCCAGAAAGGTAAAGGTAGCTTTTACTTGTTGTACCCTGATGCTTTTTAACCGACAACATTTTTTGTTGGCCTACAAAACCATGCCAGCAACCTAAAGACTGTGTGTATTGCGATGAGTTTGCATCGTACTCTTCCATATCTTTACGCATAATTGCGGCAGTGTAGCGAGCGATGTCTAAACCGGTCTTAAAACGGTTTTGAAGCTTCATACGAGCGGCATACTCTGGGTTAATGCCTTCCCATGTGCCTTTTTGTGCTGCTTTCAATGTTGCGAAGTTATCAATATCTTGTTGGTATTGCGACATGAGCGTCTCTCCCGTCTATGTTTATATTTTTTTACGTATAACGCGCTTTTGTCATTCACTATGTGCAAGCTGTAGGGCGTTTCCGCGAGTTCCATTTTATCCTAGTGGGGTTGTGTGAATAATAGAAATATATATTTTGCATTACGGTCATTTATTTTGTGAATGCACTGAGCGGCATCAGAGGCTACATTAGAGACTATGTTAGAGACTATGTTAGACGCGATAATTGAACTTAGAAAAGCAGGAGCCGCACTTACAAGAATTCGGTATTTTAATTTATCAGGAAGATTCCTATGTTTAACGCTATAGTTAGGATATATATGGAAAGTTGCGACACTCTAAAAACAAAGTAACAGCAAAGTAATAGCAAATGTCTATTGCGGCTTCAATTTTAGGCATCTTTAAACAGAGTAAAAGTGAGTAGTATGAGCAAAAGTGTATTGTCGTCTGTTGACCAAAGAACCAAGTTAGTTGGTGAAAATAGACTGGAACTATTGATGTTTCAGCTAGGTACACGTCATATATTCGCGATGAACGTTTTTAAGATAAAAGAAGTTATTAATATGCCTAAGCTAAACTCTATGCCGGGCTCTCACGATAACTTACGGGGAGTAATGGATTATAGAGGCAGCGCCATTCCTGTTATCGACCTGCGCCAATCAATAAAAATGCGCGGTGCAGCGACCGATGAAATCGCCAGAAACGTGATTATTACCGAATACAACCGCAGCGTGCAGGGCTTTATCATTGGTCAGGTGAAAAGCATTGTGAATACATCATGGGATACCATTCAGCCCCCGCCAAGTGGCATGGGTAAGTCTAATTATCTTACCGCCATCACGCAGGTGAATGTTGAAGGTAAAAATGAGATGGTGGAGATCATCGATGTAGAGAAGGTACTTGCTGAAATCATCGATTACGACATCTCTATATCAGAAGAAATACTCGACACCGAAATTGTTAACCACTTTGCTGGCAAGAAAGTATTGATTGTGGATGACTCCAGCACTGCTAGAAAACAAATAAACGATACGCTTTCTCAGTTAGGTATAAGTATTATTGAACGTAAAAACGGTGCTCAAGCGCTTGCGCTGTTGAAGCAGTGGGCCGATGAGGGCAAGAACCCCGTGGATGAGATTCTACTTATGTTCACCGATGCTGAAATGCCAGAAATGGACGGTTACAGGCTTACCGCTGAAGTGAGAAGTGATCCGCGAATGAGTGATCTGTTTATTGCATTAAATACATCGTTAAGCGGCAGCTTCAACGATGCGATGGTGGAAAAAGTGGGATGCAATCGCTTTATATCTAAATTCCAACCCGACATGTTGGTCGATGTTGCGCAGCAACGCATGCGAGAGTACCTTGCAGAACACGGTGAGTAAGGTTTAGCGTACCAACCGCTGTTTATTCGCAAGTAATCGCTGACTTATCTTAAAGTTTTGTGGTTAATGCCTGTGTGCTTTACAATCTCCTGCTATAAAACATTCTTTCTATCTAGGGCGTGTTGACCTTTGTTGTACGAGTTTTGGGCTAAATGTACAGCAAAGATCAACACGCCCTAGTATCTATTTAAATTATTGCGTAACGGTATGCGCTTTCAGGTTTTGCTGTAGTCAGTTTTTGCTATGAGCCTCCTGATATGTGCATGTTACTTACTCAGGGAAGCTATTCATGGTTAAAAAAGTTGTACGTGCGTCGTTAGTAAGCAGCGCCTCTATCGCATTACTCGCTGGATGCACAGTTACTGAGCCAAATAATAATATCGATAAAACGGTGGCAACTAACGCCCCCAAAAATATCATTATGGTTGTTGCAGACGGAATGGGCCCTGCGTATACCACTGCTTATCGCAACTTTGTAGATGATAAAAATACCCCTGAAATAGAAAAAGTGGTTTTCGATGATATCTTAGTGGGTAATGCATCTACTCACCCTGCACATGTATCAGGCTATGTTACCGACTCAGCTGCTGCGGCTACAGCTCTGGCTTCCGGCACCAAGTCGTATAATGGCGCTATTGGTGTTGATGTAGAAATGGAGCCAGTAAATTCAGTAATGCACTATGCGAAGGGCTTAGGCATGAGAACCGGTTTGGCGGTTACATCGCAAATAGTTCATGCTACGCCTGCTTCTTACATTGCTCACAATGAAAGCCGCAAAAACTACAACGACATTGCCAACGATTTTTACGACATTAAAGTGAATGGCGAGCCAGTGGCTGACGTCATGTTAGGTGGCGGAACTACCTACTTTAAGCGCGAAGACAGAGATATTCTTGCCCAATTCATCAACGATGGGTATCACTACGCAGATTCTTATGAAAACCTTGCTGATGTGCCCAAAGGTAGCAACGTAATTGGTTTATTCGCACCGGTTGCATTGCCCGCAGTTCTCGATGATGTGCGAAAAGATCGCCTAGCTTATTTAACTAAGCAGGCTGTTAGGCATCTTGAAAACGATAACGGGTTCTTTTTGCTCGTAGAAGCAAGCCAGGTAGATTGGGCTGGGCATGCCAATGATATTGGCTCTGCAATGGCCGAAATGCATGACTTGGCGCAAACCATAGAGTATTTGCGTGGTTATGTTGAAGATAACCCAGATACGCTTGTTGTGCTCACCGCCGACCACAGTACTGGAGGCCTGACTATTGGAGCTGGAGGCGACTATCGTTGGAGCCCGGAACATTTGCATAAGATGTCAGCATCGGCACGCACAATTGCAAAAGGCATGGTGGATAACGAAATGTCTGCTGAGTACGCAGCTGAAAAGTTAGGGCTTTCTCTTACAAGCGACGAGCTTGCTATGTTGGACAGCGTATCGGATCAAGATGAAGAAACCCGTTACTCTGCTATTAAGTCATTTCTTGATGTGAAAACCAATACAGGGTGGACAACGTCTGGTCACACTGGCGTTGATGTTGAAGTGTTTGCGTTCGGTGCGGGATACACATCGTTTATCGGGCAAATAGACAATACTGATATTGCTAAGAAAATATTCGGCCTTTTAGAAGAAAAGTCCGTATCAAAACCTGTTCTTTAATCAACGACTGACTTAATTGACTTAGTTGACTCAATTGATTGAATTGACTTAGCAGCTATGCAGATTTGCCAGCATAGTGTATTGCTTTGTTGGCAAAGATTTAGGATTGCTATAAAAGGTTCTTCAAACACGTAAAATAGGGAAGACATAACTTGATGAATGACGATATGCGAGCGCTACTTCAAGATATTTATAACGAAGTAGAACCCATGCTTGGTATGGGAAAGGTTGCCGACTATATACCCGCGCTTGCTACCGTTAACCCTCGTCAATTCGGCATTGCCATATGTGATATTCAAGGGCATATCACATCAATCGGTGATGCCGGAGTTCCCTTTTCCATTCAAAGTATTTCCAAAGTATTTAACTTGGTACTGGCCATTAACCATTACGGCGAAACCATGTGGGATAGAGTTGGATGCGAGCCTTCGGGCCTTCCATTTAACTCACTGGTGCAGCTTGAGTACGAAAATGGACTGCCAAGAAACCCATTCATTAATGCTGGTGCGCTGGTGGTGAGCGATATGGTGCAGTCGCGGTTTGCGTCACCGCATATTGCCATGCGCGATTTTGTGCGTCGCTTGTCTTGCAATGGCGAGATAATGGTGAATAAAGTGGTTGCGGAATCTGAGTTTCAACATCGCTCGCGCAATGCAGCAATGGCTTACTTAATGAAAGCTTACGGCAATTTTGAAAATGAAGTTGAAGATGTGCTTCACAATTACTTTCACAACTGCGCTTTGGAAATGAGTTGTGAAGACTTAGCTCGCTCAATCAGCTTTCTCGCCAATAGTGGTAAGTCTGCGTGTGCCGACGAACAGGTATTAACGCCTTATCAAACCAAGCAAGTTAATGCATTACTTGCCACAAGCGGCATGTACGATGAAGCCGGAAGTTTTGCCTTTAAAGTAGGTCTGCCGGGTAAAAGTGGCGTAGGTGGCGGCATTGTTGCTGTGGTTCCCGGGCGTTTTACTATCTGCGTATTTTCGCCAGCGCTAAATAGTGTGGGTAATTCGCAGCTTGGCGTAGCAGCATTAACTTCGCTAAGTGAGCGGATTAACTGGTCTATTTATTAGGCGCTACTGCTTTTTTTTGCAAATTAATATCCAGTCAGTTCCATGAAACCCTTGCCGTCGTGAGTTCCCGAGATTGATACTCGCCCTTCATAGTAGGGAAATAAACTGTGGTTCCACTGCCCAGTTTTAAATGCAGACACGTTTATCTTAAGTTTTTTACTGGGGATGGAAATCTCCCAAGACGTTGGCACGCTATGTTCAGCTTCATGCTTAGTGTTGTTTTTGTCTGAGGCTTTTTCAGTAACAATTCTCTCTCTTTTTAACGGGCGAATGTGTATATCGTTTTGCTGCAAGGTTTCTGCTTTACCAGTTTTGGTAATGTAAGTTCCCGTTGTATAAATTTCGTTTTGTGTTCTTCTTGTGTCGCTGGCTGTGTTGTTGGCAACTTGGCTTTCGTCTAGCGAGTGCATGCGAAAAGCCATAAGTTTACTGCCGTCATTCAAATGCAGTGAAAACCAATCCCAGCCCATGGCACTGTCGTTAGCAAGATGACTTGTCCATTCATGATCGTACCAACCCAGACCTTTTACGTTAAATGATTGATTGTTGATAGTAACCGTGCCGTTTGCATCAATAAAAGGCTGGCTATAGTAATAAGAGCGAAGCTGCTCATTTCGTGTTTTTTTGCTATAGCCACTTTCGCCCTGCTTTATGAAAGGTCCGTGTGTTGATAGCGACAACGCCACATCAACGTCTTGGTTAATTGAAAAAGCAAGAGCGGCGGGGAAGGGCGATGCTCCCTCAGATGTCCAAGACCAGTTGTCTATTACAGCGCTAAATGGGGAGGTTTTGACAAAGGCGTTGCCCACACCTCCTGCGGCCAATCGCTCTTCAAAGTAATGTTCGGTTTTGCTGTGAAAAGAAGCATGCCCCATCCACTGCTGAGGCTCAGACCATGCAGTTTTTACCATGCTATCAGCCGCATTGCTGAAGCGGAATAAAGTGTATTGAAGGCCATATTCGTTGTTCTCCTCATCTTCTAACACAAAGGTGAGATACCACCATTCTAATTGGAATTCTGGGTGACTTTTGTGATCTTCTGGCAGTCTCATGGGGCGTGCCTTACTTACAGGCATGTACACATTTTCAGTTTCTTGTGAAAAAGCACCAAAAAACTGCGAGGGCCCGGTGTCGGCTGATTCGGCAGAGCCTTTAGCGGAGTTAGAGCCTTCAGCGGAGTAAGAGCTTTTAGCTGAATAAGAGCCTTTAGTGAGATAAGAGCCGTCAGCAGTGTTAGAGCGTTCGCCAGTGTTATCTGTGCAGGCAGCGCATAGTAGTGTTATCGCAGAAAAAATGACGACACAGGCCCGCTTCACTTGTTTGACAATGTATTGCTTAAAAGCAGTTTGTTTTAGAGCAGTTTGTTTTAGAGCAGTTTGTTTAGCACTTTGAAAAATCACAGTGGGGTATCCTGACGTAAATCGACTTTAGGTTTCATTCTGCCTAGCGGAAGCGCAATAACTAGGCAGATAATGCCAAGAGACACGGCTACACTTGTAATAATAACGCCAGCATCAATCGAAAGGGGGTAAACCCAGTTAAAAGCCAGCCTATTTACCTGAAAAATAAATACATAGGCCAGGTAAATGCCGAACGGCACAGCAAGTAAGGCGGTTAGTATGCACAAGAAAATATATTGTCCCAGCAAGCTTAACTTTACCCTAGTTTTACTCACACCAAGTGCCCGCAATACAGATAGCGACGAAGCATTGCTTAGCGACAATATGCTCAAAGAGACGGCAAACGCAATGCCGGCCACTAGCAGCGTAGTAATATTAAGCCCGTCAGTTAAGATAAAGGTCTTATCGAAGGTATCCATGGAAAGCTTGAGTAGTTCGTCTCTAGTGAATAAGTTTCCCTGAGCATCCAGTATGTCGGTATTCGATAGGTAAGCTGACATTTCCTTATTATTGTATGAAATTGCAAGCACTCCAGAAAAAGCCTCATCGCCAATAGTAGCCCTGTTGAACTGGGAGAGTGGAAGTAAGATTTGTGAGCGCATGCTGCCATAGTCAGGATAGATACCCAGTACATTAAACGACGGCGTACTACTGAAATAATGGTTATTCGTCATTTTGGAATACGTATTTCCAGAAGCAACATTTCCAGAAGCAATATTTCCAGAAGCAACATTACCAGAGGCAACGTTTTCAGCGGCAATGCTGTTTATTGTAAGCGTATCGCCAATTTCTATATCGTGAGCAAATGCAAGCTGCTGATTTATATAGACACCTTTACCTTTTTCAAATTTTGTCCATGCGTTCTGCACTTCGCTATCTACCACAAATGCTAGCTTCCCCTCGTTATGAGTAGGGTAGCTGCTTATTGATACAGCAAATGCGTTTGCCTTCGAACTTTCAAGTTTATTGCCTGCTAATTTACCCTGAAGTCTTAAAAGGGGCGTGGCTACTGCGCCTTCAGGCAACACAATTTCAGAAAGAGGTACGTCTGTGTATAGATACGCTGGTGCATAAAGACGTTGTGTTAACCAGCTTTCTGTTGCCGAGCGAAAGCTGTCGGTCATAACGTTCATTCCAATATTGGCGGTAAGCGCAATGAAAAAGGCGCACACTGCCAGTTTTGTGCGAGAGGAAAGTTGAGCCGTGCTGGCAATAATAAAATGCAAAACAGGCTTGTGGGTGGGCGTAATAGATACCACCCAGTTTGCCAGCAAGGGCAGCCATAAAATCACCAGCGTACAGCTAACCAGCAGCAACAATGCAACAAATAAAAGAGCATGCAGTGTTGATGACACAAACCATTGGGCAACGAGTAACAGACTTAATCCAGCTAGCGTAGTGCAAATCACAAACCGTTTAGTAAATGCAGGTGCGGCTTTTACATTGTTAATTGAAAGCGCCCCTGAAAGCTGCTTCGCAGGCAGCAGAGCAAAAATACCTAACGCCAAAAAAGTAATGCACACCGATAAAGACAAGGTTGAAAGCAAGCTAACATTGGGTGTTACAAATACCGCGTCGAACAATGAAGAAAATGTTCCGCTAATAATGGGAGACAGCATAGACGCTGCATAAAAACCTAAAGCACATCCTATGGGAACACTCACTAAGCAATATAAAAAGAGCTCTATGAGTAGCCCTATCGTTAAGTACCGGCTTGCTATACCAAGCTGTCTAAGCCTTATTATGTTGGGAAGTCGTGTGCGATACATTAAATTCAATGCGTTTAACACAATAAAAAGTGCCACCACCGCCATAAGCGCTCCCATTGCCCAAAGGTTAAGCTTAAAACTGTCGGGCAACGAGCCGGTGTCTTGCTGTGAATTACTCAGCTGCTGCACATTGATGGGCACGGGAATAATGCTTTTTAGATCTTTAATCTGTTCTTTTGATAAAGGCGTTAACGAAATAAACCCTGAAAGTGGCAAGGTTTCAGTAGTGACATCCTGACGATAAAAATCTGCAATAGAAACTAATATGTTGTCTTTAGGTACTGCAGTGCTTGTACCTAACCGAAAGCGCGGTGTTGCATGGTTTAATGTTGTCGCCGCGATGTCTGTTTTTGCAATCGACACGTTGTTGCAGGCCAGTTTCGCCATGGTTAAAGGGTGTACACCTGCTGTTATCGCAGGAGCGACCTGTTCATATTTTAATGTGGAGGCAGTTTGATTAGCTATACCGTTAAACAGGCCGATACCTGAGTTAGCTATATTTTTGGTGCTGTCTCTGCTCTCTCTACCATTTTCGCCATTAGTATTATCAAACGGGTAGCTGTATAACGCTTGTGTGTCTATGCCGAGTAAGATGAGTGAGCGCGCGGAAGCTTTAGCTCTATCGGCATCGGCTCTATTGGTGTCCGTTCTATTGATATTGTCATCAGACTGCTCACAATAAAAAGGGTACTCTTTTTGAGCGAAGGCAATCAGCTGGGTGGCTCCGCCTATTCTTGCTTTTGCATAGTGGGCCTTGGTGAGGGTATAGCCTTCGCTTGCGGTAACAACACTGCCGCTAAACAGAGAGCTTTGCCCGTTTACAAGTTCACCTTGCGACGCGCCCTCATTAATAAGCAGTACAGTGATAAGCCCAGCGTTGGCTAAAATAATGGCGAACATGATGAGCAATGGCTCCCACGGCCGCACCCGCGACATCGCCAATAGGGTTTTTAGAGTTAGCGCTAATGTTCTTTTCAAGATCATTCCTATGGGCTATGGACTATTGACTATGGGCTATGGCTCCATGGCGTTGTTAATGCTTTGTCTGTAAACAGCTTGCCTGCGTGCAGCCAAAGTGGATTGTCAGCTTTTAGAGCAACATCAGCGCTATGGGTTACTACCAGCAAAGTGGTATTCATTTTACGGCACACGTCGAAAAGTATATCTGAAACCGCTTGGCTGGTGGCCTCATCTAAGTTACCAGTAGGCTCGTCTGCCAGTACCAGTGAAGGTTTGTGCACCAACGCTCTTGCAATAGCGCAGCGTTGCTGTTCGCCGCCGGAGAGCTGCGAGATAGGCTTTTTAGCAAGCTGCAGTATATTTAATTGCTGCATAAGTTCAGTCTGATAGTGCTTGTTATAGTTTCCTTTTAGTCTTGCGGTAAACGCAATATTGTCCCACGCATTGAAGCAATCAAATAAGTTGTAACTTTGAAATACAATTCCCAGCTCGTTTTTTCGAAATTCGTCTACGTATTTACTTTGTAGCGACGCGCTTTTGTTGTTATCAATTTCATGGGCAGGGTCTTTTACAGGCCGTAAACAGTAATCGTTGATAGCGATGCTGCCCGAGGTTGGACTATCAAAGCCGGCAATAAGCGAAAGCAGCGTAGATTTACCGCAGCCAGACGCCCCCTGAATGCTCACAGATTGCCCACTTTCAACAACCAGATCTAGCGCAGAAAGAATAGGTGTACTAACGGTATCGTAGGTTTTAGATAATTTTTCAATTTTTAGCATATGGAGAATGCGCCGCCCGTGCATTTGAGGTCAAACGATATTTAATAAAAAAGCATAGAGGCAAAGCACTGGTGCAGCGCTTTTCAGCCCGCCTCATTTCGAAAGCTTATACGCTTAGATGGTGCTTATGGTGCAATGCTTATTCGCTTTTAAAGAGGTGACTTGAGATGAGGGATAGAAGTAACGTTCAAGCCACGGCAAAAGAAATGCCATGGCTTGTTTTAAAGATAGGGTGCCCGCCCTACTGATTAATTGTTACTGATTAATAAAGTTATCTAATTCTTCACCGGTAACTTTTTTTATCTGTGCAAACAGATACCACAAGGCTGCAATTAACAACACCATGCTCGGAATCACAATAACTGGGTAACTAAGTGCAGTCATTCTACCTAGCTCTTCCGTGTAGGCTGTAGTGCCTGGTTCGCTAACCAAAATCATTTTTGCGAGAATATAGTTAAGCGCCGAAGACAAAAAGAAAGAGCTGGCAACAATGTAGGAGCTTACTGCCACTTTTTTATTAAATTCAACCTGCTTACCTTTTGCATCAAGCACCTCGTTTAAGTGCGGCCAATTTATTATTTGGTCGTTAAGAATAAGCATCTTTACCAGCGGTTTTTCACTGTATTGCGTTACTAATACCGCAATGCCTATTACTGCAGGTATCGCTGCTTCTTTTATGGCGATGTATTCTGCTGGAAGTTTTAAAAGGCTGAAACCACCGGTAAGCAATACACTGATTATCCCTAAGATCGAAAAGCCGTTTACCTTACCCGACTGCTTTAAATCGTAAAGTCCATAACCAATAGGAAAGCTCAGCGCGGCAACAATACTCCATGCCGGTCCTAAATAATCTTCAGAGCTTGCGTAGCTCATCAGTACGACAGGGATAATAATGTTGAAGGCTAGGTTGCCAAAGAACCCCTGATTTTTTTGTGAAGGTTGTTGTACTGCTGACATATTAATCTATAACGTCTAATTTCATGCTTTGATTATACGGAAACTTATTTGCGTGCCCAGTGCCATGCGGCAAATAACCCGCCTAGAAAGCCAAATAAATGATATTCAAAAGAAATAAATTTTGAAGTAGGCAACACGCCGACCAACATTCCACCGTAAAGCGCCGCTACCACAAGAGAAATTAACAAATATCTCATTTTATTACTGCGAAACCCTGCCAGTACTAAAAAGCCGAAATACCCATATACCATGCCGCTAGCGCCTATATGAGTTGCACTTCTGCCAAACACCCACACGCCTAACCCGCCTATAAGCAGCGCGCAAAGGGTAGCAATAATAAAGGTGCGTTTACCCCATTGCATAGTAAGCCACATAAACAGCATAAGGGGTAAAAGGTTGGCCATTAAATGTGTGGGCGTGCCGTGCAGAAATGGCGCTGTAAAAATAAAAGGCAAGTGCCCAAGAGAACGGGGAACAACACCAAATGCATTGAGTGAATTGCCCGTAAGAAGGTTTGCTACTTCAATAAGAATTAACAGCGCACCTAGTGTGAGAATAATACGAATCTGCATAGACAGAGACTCCATAGTGAATCCTTTTTATTTATCGTTGCCACGTACCTTTTTACAATTTTTAGCGTGTCTTGCTTGCTTAAAGGTTCCAGAGCTAGGTAAGCAATACTCAAGCTATGATGCTAAAAGGGTGATAACGCTATAAAATAATGTGCGGCAAATAGCGAGATAAGTCTTGGGTAATCGACGATGTATCTTCTCTTACTGAAATACCCGCGGGCATGTCGTCCACCAACCAGCTGCCAATTAACGTATAGTTTTGCCCAAAAGTTGGCAAGGGCTCAAAGGCTTGAATAATAAACCCCTCTTCGCCGTAAGGGCCACTGCTAAGCTCGCTCTCTTTACCGTCTTGGATAATAGAAACATTTGCGCCTTCTCGTGAGTAAAGAGGCTTTTTAATCCATTTACCCTGAGCGGTGGATTTATGGGCTTCATCGCCAAAGTAGGCAGGCAGTAAGTTAGGATGACCTTCGAACATTTTCCACAGCATGGGCAAAAGAGCTTTGTTCGAGAGAACCGATTTCCACGGTGGCTCTAACCAATTTACGTCGGCGTCGCTTAATGCGTCACCAAATTCCTCTCGCAACATGAATTCCCAAGGATAAAGTTTAAAACAGTCGGTAATAGGAGAGTCGTTTAGGTCGGTAAATACGCCGGTGTCAGCAATGCCAATATCTTCAATAAAAACAAAGTCTGTCAGCAACCCAGCTTCAGCGGCGCAGTCTTGCAAATATTGTACAGTGCCGCGATCTTCGTCGGTATCTTGGCAGCAAGCCATATGCATTTGCTGAATGTTATAATGCTTGGTAATTTCACGGAATCGGTGAACTAGCTTCTCTTGTAGGCTGTTAAACTGATCAGCATGCCTTGGCAGCTTCCCGCTATTCACGTTTTGTTCAAGCCACAGCCATTGCCAAAAGCCCGATTCATACAAGCTGGTGGGGGTGTCGGCGTTATTTTCCAGTAATTTGGCCGGGCCAGAACCGTTGTAAACTAAATCTAAGCGGGAATATAAGCTAGGATCGGCATTAAACCAGCTAGAGCGAACCAGCTCCCAGTGTTGTTGAGGAATAGCAAAGCGTTGGAGTAGGGCTTCGCTATTTATCACTTCCTCTACAACAGCCAAGCACATTTGGTGAAGTTCGGCTGTAGGATCTTCTATGCCTTTTTCAATTTGCTCAATAGAAAATTGATAATAGGCGCTTTCATCCCAGTAGGGCTCACCGTACATAGTGTGGAAATTAAAGCCAAACTCAGAAGCAAGCTGCTGCCAGCCCTTCCTTGGCTGGCATGGCATTCTAAACATGCTAGCCGCCCCATCCGCCTTTGCGGCTGCTACTGCCCCACGATGATTTAGCGCGTACGCTACTTCCAAAGCCGCCTCTTTTCATTGTGCGGTTCACTGTTGGCTTAGGCTTAAGGGTTTCTTTTCTTACTCGATAGTTGCGTTTGCGAATATCACCGTCGAACACGTAACCGTCTGCCGTTATCCAGCGAGAGCGAAAAGGGGAGTTATAGGAGGATGAGGTATAAAGTGGCTGTGAGTAATACCGATTAGGTGAAAGTAGCGAACTCACCATATAACCAGCCATAAATGGCATAAAAAAACTGCCGCTATTGGTATTTACACTTCTGCACTGGTTGGGCCCGAATTCATACTCACAATCGTATTCTGAGTTGAATCGTGGGCTGGTGCGCATGGCCTCATCAACGGCTGTTTGATATGCAGCTTCACACTTTTCAAGTGCGTCTGGATAATCCTGCTTACAATCGTCTATAGAAGTATAAATTTTTGCTTCTTCACGCTCGGCACCGCATGCAGAAAGTAAAACACTGGCCACACCTAGGGTAAGTGGCTTCACACTAAACGCCTTACGCATGCGATTTAAGTTTATGTGTTTACTTCGCTTTGTTGTGGCCACGGGCTTAGGGTTTTCAGAAGGCTGAGCCGACGTGATTTGACTGTCGGCCTTAATCACATTACTGCGTTGTGTAAATTTTTTATCGATTGAGTCTGTCATTGCTGCCCCCTTAATAGGTCATGCATGCCGCATTGAGTAGGCCTACAGCAATAGACATACTGGCTAGCATAATGCCTGCCGACACCTCGTTGTTGTTAATGCGCTCAGCGATTTTGGGCATAAAACTAAAGCGCAAAATACCAAACGCCAACGACTGAGCAATAACTGCCACTATGGCCCAAATGGCAAAATCTACTACCGCAACAGAGTTAGATGCAGCGCTACCTAGCGCAATCGCAAAACCGATAATCGCGCCGCCATAACCTATCGCAGCTGCGGTATTTTTCTCTTCTTTTACCAACTTCCATTCGTCGTGAGGAGTAACTAATGCGTAAACAAGTTTAAAAATAAACAAGAACACAATAGAAAGGCCAAAGTACAATGCGAAATTGTCTAAGCCCGCGAGCGATTGCATGATTGTATCCATCATAATTCTGTTCCTATCCGTTAATCGTTAAATCTGCTGGTTCAATGTCAATGCCGGTTGAGATAACCAAGCATCTGTCTAAATTACTACCCACTTGTTTTTCCTCACCCACAACAAGCAGTGTCTCAACGCGATCGTTATCTATTGGGCGCTCGTAAAGCATCATAAACTGGTCTGTTTTACTAATGTCACCATCTTCTTCATAGGTGGTCTCTGTTACGGCAACGGGCGGCGACTCGTCGCCAATTGCTCCCCACACCCGTGTAAAAACAGTGCCGTCAATTTCATAGGTAGGCTGACTAATAATATCCGATAGGCATTTGTTCCACTGCGCATCGCTACCAATAGTTTGAGTGTCGTAAAAGTGCCATAATTTCACATCAGTAATGTGATTTTCACTCATGCCACCGTCGAGGATCACCTGCAAAAAAGCATCGTCGTCGGTGTAAAATCGTAAAATGGTACCGCCAGTATCAAGAGGCGCCTCTCCAACGGCCTGTATGAGGTGAGAGCGCGCGGCGCTTTCAATGGTTAGCGACGGTTCTAACAGAGTCATTTTCAGGTTGTCGAGTTCAAACGAACCGCCTAAATACAAGCCCATGACTTCTGGTGTTTTGGGCGCTTCGGGTTGTGTTTTTTTAAATAGTTTACCGAACATAGCAAGCCTCTTAATCTGCGTCTAATGTTAACCAGTCAATGGCATTAATGCGGCTAACTGCAATATAAAACAAGGTGTCTCCCGGGTTGAGTTTTTCATCAAGGGGAGGGTTGACCACCATATCTTTTACCTGCCCACCTGGGGCATAGCCAATAAATATTGCGTCGTGTTTGCGCTTTAAATTAATGAACAGCTTTGCCACCGAAATGGTTGGGCTTGAGGCCGGTATTTTTACTGAGAACTGAGCTTGACCCTCATCAACACTTAATAAGTCGTGATGCAGCATACTCGAGCCAGGGTCAAAAGCTGCTTTTGCTAACATTTCTACCGCTACGCTTGGCGTGCACTCAACCTTCGGACAATGATCTTGTAATAAGCCCACTAAGCTTTCGTCTTCGAAGTAAGCTACTTGATGGGCGTCTGGGTTACGTCTAGAGCAGTACAGGGCCGTGGTCATGGTTACATCATCTTGCGGGTTATCAATTAAAATCGTGGCGGCTGATGCAACGCAGGCTCGGTCCATGTCTTCGTCTTTATTGAAGGAGTCAACTTTGACGAACTCCACTATGCCTGGCATAGGGTTGCTAATATCAGCTTTTACGCACAGCACAATGTCTGGCCGCGGCACCATGGCTTCACGCTCTTGAAGCAGTAAGTTAAGCAATAGCATGGTGCGCTGCTCGTTCCAGCCAATGACCAATATATGATTTTCTACAGCTAAGTTAGTCATACCCAATAATCCTTTTCTCCATTGTTCAGACACCCAGGCAGCCATTCTGCCAATTACCATGGCAAAAATACTCAAGCCTAGTGGAATAACGTAAATGGCGACAATTAGTTTACCCGCTGAGGTTACGGGCGAAAGATCGCCATAACCTACGGTTGAGGCAGTAACGGCTAGCCAGTAAAGAAAATCGACATTGCCGATGAGTTCGTTTTCATTTGCAGCATACAGCAGCCAATAGCTGCTGACGGCATAAAATGCTGTAGCACCTAATATGGTGTACCAGCGAGATTCTGCAAAATATTGCAGCATGATTTTGCGCAGTTTTATCCATGGAGACATAAACGAAACAACCCCTGTTATGCGTGCTGCTACTGTGCCCTGAAGCCTTTGATTTGTCTAGGGGATGTTGAACGTTGCTTTTGATAGTCGCAACGGTCTTTGTGCCGTCTAGACAAGGCGTGTGTTAAGAGTCACGCCCACTAAGTGTTTTTTACTAGCAAAAAAAGGGGAGCTGCTAAGCTCCCCTTTGATTTGTTATTACTACTTACCTAAAATTCTAGCAAGCTCATCGTCGGCAGACGTTTTGCCGCCTTTAATGCCAGCTTCGGCAAGACGCTTTTCAAGGTCGCTGCTAGACTCTTCGCTTGCCAGCTCTTCTGCGGCCTGAAGTTCGGCATTGCGCAGTTTCTGTTTGTCCTGAATGCGAGACAAAGATTCCGTCGCTGTCTTCATTTTGCTGTTCGCGCCCATGTGTCTTGATGACACGGCCACTTGAGCCTTTTGCACGCTTTCTGTCGCTTTCACCATATCAACCTGCTGCTCTAAGCGACGAAGATTCGCTTTTGCTTGCTGAATATTGTGCGCCAGTTGTTTCTCCGACTGTTTGAACTGATCTAAGTACGATTGCTCTTGCGCTCGCTCTTCACTCAACTCTGATACTTTTTGTGCACAATCTAGCGCTAACTGACGATCGCTATCCACCGCTTTTCTCGCGTGTGCTTCGTATTCAGCAATAGATGCATTGAAGCTCTCTACCTTTTGTTGCGAAAGCTTACACTTAGCAAGAATTTGCGTGCGAGCGTGATCAGACTTGCGTAATTCCTCTTTTGCTTCTCTAATTTCTTGCTCCAGAATTCGAATAGCCTGGCTATCGGCAACAGACTGAGCGGCTTCGGTAGCGCCACCTTTCACAGCGGTAATTAATTTTTTCCACACTGACATATGCTTCTCCTTAAAAGAAAATTTTAGTTAAGGTGAATTTCGTAAGCATCTAAAAACGATGCGACATTCTGAAACAAGGTTTCAACTTCAATAATGATACTTTCGCTTTTTGACTGCGCACTTAATGCGCCAAAAGCGGTGTAGTATTCATCTCCACCTATTGTAGAAATACCTACCGTGGTGAGTGGAAACACCATATGAGATGACAGAATTTCATGGTCAAGAGCGGCTTTGTCTTTAACTTCAGAGGCGGAAAATAATAGGCTTTCTACTATTATTTGTTCACCGCTTATTGCTAGCCAAGCGTCTATGCCGTCTTGATTTGCAATGAGTAAGCAGTTCTCTTCTCGTGTTACCACAAAGTCATCTACCTCTTTTAATAAGGTTTCGATGCTTTCCAGTTCCCAACTCATAGTGTTCTCCTTAAATGATTGAAGCGATAATGTCGTATGTGAATCAATGTCAGTTGCTAGGTTAATACGCCTTTAGCAATTGCTACTGTAACCAGTATTTTTCACATACGCCAACATCTTGACTTGAAGTGTAGATCCTTTGTGCCATAATCGTCAATAACAAAAACACTTCATAAGTGTAAAAAAGTGTGTTTTTGTAAACAATGATTCACAAATGGGTGCAGTCTAGTGGTGTGGTTTAGTGGTGGAGGTGGTTTTGGAGAGCGAACTGAGTGCAAAAAATGCGTGGAGACAAACCGTGGCACGGGTTGTTAAATCAGAAATGTCAGTACGCGGTGTGAAGTATCAAGATTTGAGCCAGCGTCTTGCTGCCATTGGTATAGAGCAAAGCGCTGATAATTTAAGGAATAAAGTGAATAAGGGAATAATGGGAGCAGATTTACTGCTTCAAATACTTTTAGTGTTAAAAGCTAGGCCAATAGATGCCTCGGTTTTAGAAGAGATCCTGACTGACCTTAATGCTTACTGACCTTAGCGCGTAAGTTAGGTAAACTATGCAGCAAAGCAATGAACTAACACTATAAGCTTAAGAGCATGCTTGTTGAGAACGCGAGTAGCTCTCTCGGTAGCTCTCTCGGTGGTTCTCTCGGTAGATCACGCGGCAGATTTCGCAGTAGATAAAGACAGCAGATAAAAAAATACCCAGCAATGCTGGGTATCAAAAGGGAATAAAAAAGATAAAGAATTGTCAGGGAGAACGTCATCACTATCTGACAAGTATCTTAACCGATTAAGATTGATTGCGCTAATTTTGAGCAATGTTGTTAGGTATGTGATTTTATAATGAATTATCCAATCTTATACATTTTTAAATTCTAATAGAGTACGCCGTAACGTTATGAAACTTTCTGATTTTAGCTTTGAACTTCCCGAAAAACTAATAGCAAAATATCCTACTGAACAACGAGCTGCAAGTAGGCTTCTGCGCCTAGACGGTAAAACGGGAGATGTGGCGCACTCAATGTTTGCTGACATGGTTGACCTTGTTGAACCCGGTGATCTGTTGGTTTTCAATAATACTCGTGTCATTCCAGCGCGCTTGCTGGGCAAAAAAGAAACGGGTGGACAGGTAGAGGTACTGATTGAGCGCATTACAGGTAACAATTGTGCCCTTGCTCATGTAAGAGCAAGTAAAGCGCCTAAGCCTGGTACTAAGCTGGTGCTAGAAGATAAAGTAAACGTGACGGTTACAGGTCGAGATGATGCGCTGTTTATTCTGCAATTCGACCATGATGAAACTGTGCTTGAGTTACTCGAAGCTCACGGTCATATGCCGCTACCACCTTACATAGACAGGCCCGATGAAAGCTCAGATAAAGAGCGCTATCAAACGGTGTACAACGAAAAGCCGGGTGCTGTTGCAGCGCCAACAGCGGGCCTTCACTTCGATGACGAAATACTGAATGCACTGAAAGAAAAGGGCGTTAATTTAGTGTTTGTTACTTTGCATGTAGGTGCAGGTACTTTCCAACCCGTGCGTGTGGACGACATAACAGAACACAAAATGCACGCAGAGTATGCAGAGGTGCCTCAGGAAGTTGTAGATGCAGTGCTACAAACAAAAGCCGCCGGTAAAAGGGTTATTGCGGTAGGCACAACGTCGGTACGTTCATTAGAGTCTGCGGCAAAATTCAGCACTGAGCGCAAAGAAGATAATGTTATCGGGCCTTTCTACGACGACACCGAAATTTTTATATATCCTGGCTTTGAGTTTAAGGTGGTTGACGCCATGTTTACCAACTTTCACTTGCCAGAATCTACACTCATGATGCTTATCAGTGCCTTTGCCACCAAAGACCATGTTATGAAAGCCTATCAAGAGGCTATTGAGAAGGAATACAGGTTCTTTAGCTACGGTGATTCCATGTTTATAGAAAAAGGCGAATAGCGAAAAGTTCCTTCTTATTCGTTCACTTCAGTAGAAATATAGATACAAGGCATGATCTCATACAAATTGCTGGTATAATCTCGCGCAATTATTTTTATTGTCCAGCGCTCGGTCTTTAATAAGCGTCGAGCTATAACAAGCTTCAATCTTATTAAGCGGTAGTAAGTGTAGATATTAAAGCTTTTATATCGGGCGCAGGTTTTTACCAAGCGCACTTTTTGTTGTTGCTAAAAGCAAAAATAGCAAGAACTAAAAAAATGTGAGCTAAGACGGGAAAGTTCTTACATGCAATTTGAGTTAGTAAAAACTGACGGTCGCGCCAGACGCGGTCGTCTTAAATTTGAGCGTGGTGTTGTTGAAACTCCCGCATTTATGCCAGTAGGTACTTACGGTACTGTAAAAGGCATGACGCCAGAAGAGTTAGAAGAAAGCGGCGCGCACATATGTTTGGGAAATACTTTTCACCTGATGTTACGCCCTGGTACCGGTATTATCCGTCAACACGGCGACCTGCATGATTTTATGAATTGGGACAGACCCATTCTTACCGACTCTGGCGGTTTTCAGGTATTTAGCTTAGGCGATCTGCGCAAAATTACCGAAGAAGGCGTTACGTTCCGTTCGCCAATCAACGGCGAAAAAATATTGCTTACGCCAGAAAAGTCGATGGAAGTTCAGGCAGACCTTGGTTCAGACATCGTCATGATTTTTGATGAATGTACGCCTTATCCTGCAACCGAGCAAGAAGCGCGTGTATCTATGGAAATGTCGTTGCGCTGGGCGAAGCGCAGTAAAGATGCTCACGGCGATAACCCTGCTGCTTTATTTGGCATTATCCAAGGCGGTATGTATGAAGGTCTTCGTGATGTGTCGCTTGCCGGGCTTGAGGCAATCGGCTTCGACGGATATGCCATCGGCGGTTTATCAGTAGGTGAGCCAAAAGAAGACATGATCCGCATTATCGACCATACAGCACCAAAAATACCTGAAGATAAGCCTCGTTACCTTATGGGTGTGGGTAAACCTGAAGATTTGGTGGAAGCAGTACGCCGCGGTATCGATATGTTCGACTGCGTTATGCCAACGCGAAATGCACGTAACGGACATTTGTTCGTGAGTGAAGGCGTTATTAAGATCCGCAACGCTAAACATCGCAACGATACATCACCATTAGACGAAAATTGTGACTGTTACACTTGTAAAAATTATTCTCGCTCTTATTTACATCACTTAGATAAGTGTAACGAGATATTAGGTGCGCGACTAAACACTATTCACAATTTGCGTCATTACCAGCGTGTTATGCAAGGCATGCGCGATGCTATTGAAGCAGGCACAATGGATGAATTCGTTCACACCTTCTATGAACAGAAAGGGTTGCCGGTACCGGCGCTTTAATGTTGAAAAACAAAGAAAATATTTAAATAACAACAATACTCGGGGAATTTTATGAGTCTATTTATCTCAAACGCATACGCGCAATCTGCTGGTGGTGCATCTCAAGGCGGTGGCATGGAAATGCTAATTATGTTGGCCGTTTTCGGTTTAATTTTTTACTTTCTTCTTTATCGCCCACAAGCTAAGCGCGTAAAAGAGCACAAAAACTTAGTAGCTTCACTAAGTAAAGGCGACGAAGTGCTTACGCAAGGTGGCCTAGTAGGAAAAATTACTAAGGTAGCCGACGATAAAGACTTTATTGAAGTAGCGCTTAACGAAGCAAGCAACATCGTTGTACAGAAATCTTCAGTGACTGCTGTATTGCCAAAAGGCACAATGAAGTCGCTGTAAGTAACAAACGTCGGCGCCAAGTTGCTGCTTGGCGTTGGCACGAAAGGATTATCCAGTGCTAAACAAAAATTCAATATGGAAAGTGTTAAGTGCGCTTATTGTGGTTGCAATGTGTGCACTTTACGCTCTTCCCAATATTTACGGCGAAGATCACGCCGTTCAAATTTCCGCAGGCCGCGACGCTGTTGTTACTCAATCAATGGTTGAGCAAGTTAAAACTGCGTTGGCTGAAAAGTCGATAACGCCAAAACGCATCGAATTCGAAAATGACCAAATTCTAGTTCGAGTTTCCGATTCAGATACACAGCTTATTGCTCGTGAAACGCTAGAACGCCTCCTTGGTGACGATTATTTTGTTGCAATGAACCTCGCCCCAGACACGCCAGAATGGCTTGAAAGTCTGGGAGGCACGCCGATGAAGTTAGGTCTAGATCTTCGTGGTGGCGTTCACTTCCTTATGGAAGTTGATATGTCAGAGGTAATCACTAAATCCCTTGAAGATGCAGAAAGTGGATTCAGAACATCACTTCGTGGTGAAGAGATTCGCTACCGTGGTGTAAAACAAGTGGGCAACCATATCGACATTACCTTTCGCGATGAAGATGCGTTAGATAAAGCGAAGTTTTTCCTCCGTAATCAAAGCCGTGACCTTACGTTTGATGAAGTTGGTGAATTGACGTTGCGCGCAACGTTTGCTGAAAGCAAGCTGCAAGAAATTCGTGATAATGCAGTGAAGCAAAACATCACAATTATCCGCAACCGTGTAAACCAATTAGGTGTGGCCGAGCCGCTTGTTCAAAAGCAGGGTGCCGATCGTATTGTGGTTCAATTACCCGGTATTCAAGATACAGCGCGTGCAAAAGAGATTTTGAACGCTACGGCAACGCTTGAGTTTCGTATGTTGGATCCGAAAAACGATGTTCGCGATGCATTAAACGGTCGCGTGCCTCCTGGCTCTCAAATTATTGAAGACCAGCAGGGCGTACCGCAGCTATTAGAAAAGCGCATCATGCTTACTGGTAGCCACATTATTGATGCAAACAGCGGTGTAGACGAATACGGCCTACCCAATGTAAACATCTCGCTAGATTCTGAAGGCGGAAACAAAATGTCGCGCTCTACTCGCGGCAACATCGGTAAGCCAATGGCAACTGTTTTCATTGAATATAAAGCCACTGGCGAGCGCAATAAAGAAGACAAGCTTATCTTTGAAAAAGAAGAGCAAGTTATCTCTGTTGCCACCATCCGCGCTCAGCTTGGCAGTAAGTTCCAAATTACAGGTTTAGACTCGCCAAAAGAAGCCCGCGACCTTGCGTTACTTCTTCGTGCTGGTGCACTTATCGCGCCTATTCAAATTGTTGAAGAACGCACAGTGGGCCCAAGCTTAGGTAAAGAAAACATTGAACTTGGCACACAGGCCATTGTTTATGGTTTGCTAGCAGTACTTGCCTTTATGCTGGTGTATTACAAAGCCTTCGGTATTGTGGCTAACGTTGCGCTGGTGACTAACTTGGTCATGATTGTGGGCATTATGTCTATGATACCAGGGGCAACATTAACCCTGCCTGGTATGGCTGGTATTGTACTTACCGTTGGTATGGCGGTAGATGCTAACGTGCTTATCTTCGAGCGAATCCGAGAGGAACTGCGAGACGGTCGCAGCCCGCAGCAAGCTATACACCACGGGTACGACAGCGCATTTTCGACTATTTTAGATGCCAACATTACTACCTTCATTGCGGGGCTTATTTTGTTCGCAGTGGGTACAGGTCCAATTAAAGGGTTCTCTATTACGCTTATGATTGGTATTGCCACTTCTATGTTTACCGCTATTTTAGTTACGCGCGTTATTGTTAACGCTGTATATGGTGGAAAACGTCTAGAGAAATTGGCGATTTAAGGAGCGTAACATGCAATTATTAAAACTATCCGAAACCGTTAATTTCATGCGCCTTCGCATACCTGCGATGGTGCTATCAACCCTACTTATTTTAGGCTCTATCGTTTCATTAGGCGTTAACAGCTTAAATTGGGGCCTAGATTTCACCGGCGGTACGCTTATTGAAGTGGGTTATGAAGACAGTGCGAATTTAGAATCTATTCGCGTTCAGCTAAATAACGCCGACTTTGAAGATGCGATTGTACAAAACTTTGGTAGCAGCCAAGACGTGCTAATTCGCATTGCGCCTCGCGAAGGTGTGAAAGCCGTCACTATTGGTAATCAAGTTATAGACGCATTGAGAGCAGACGGTACGGCAGTTGAAATGCGTCGTATCGAATTTGTTGGCCCAAATGTTGGTGAAGAGTTAACAGAGCAGGGCGGTCTTGCTATGCTAGTAGCACTTATCTGTATTTTGGTTTACGTAGCAATGCGCTTCGAATGGCGCTTCGCGCTAGGCTCAGTGTCTGCATTGGCCCACGATGTTATTTTAACCTTGGGCTTATTCTCAGTACTGCAAATTGAATTCGATTTGACAGTATTGGCAGCGGTGCTGGCGGTTATCGGTTACTCACTCAACGATACTATTGTTGTATCAGACCGTATTCGCGAGAACTTCCGCAAAATTCGTAAGGGCGAGCCTATTGATATTATCAATATCTCACTCACCCAAACCTTAAACCGAACAATAATTACCTCACTAACCACAGTTTTAGTGTTGGTTGCTTTGTTCTATAAAGGTGGCGCATTAATTCACGGTTTTGCCACAGCACTATTATTTGGTGTGGTAGTAGGTACTTACTCATCGGTTTACATTGCAAGCTCAGTTGCTTTAGCACTGGGTATTAGCAAAGAAGACTTAATGCCACCGCAGGTGGAGAAGGAAGGTGCTGACCAAGAGCCGCTGTAAAACGGTTTGGCTTAAATGAAAGTTGGTACAATTACCAGAGAAAGACAGCGTTGCCTGATAGATTGAATAATTGTTCTGGCTACGTTTATCAAGTATAAAAACAAAAGGTCGCTGTTTTCACAGCGACCTTTTTTTATTTGTTGCGCTTTTGTCTTAAGTGATACTTAAGTAAGACACAGATAATAAGTAAAGTTTACTTAAGATGCTTAACCAGACCTTGAACTACCTTTCCGCTTCCAGCAACGATTTCGCCCTTGTGCAGTGGGTCGTTTCCGCCTTTAAAGTCTGTCACCAAACCGCCTGCTTCACGAACGATAAGCTCGCCCGCAGCGATATCCCAAGATTTAACACCGCGCTCGTAATAACCGTCGTGACGGCCAGCAGCAACGTATGCAAGGTCAAGTGCGGCACTGCCTGCACGACGCAAGTCACCCACTTCATGGAAAATTTTATTGAGGCTAAGGGCATATTCGCCAAACTGTGATTTGTTTTTAAACGGCAGGCCAGTAGCAATGATGGTTTCGCTTAGGTCGCGAGGCTTAGATGCACGAATTCGGTAACCGTTTAGCTGGGCACCTTGACCGCGGCTTGCAGTAAATAATTCACTTCGGATAGGATCGAATACAACCGCTTGCTCTAGACGGCCCTTATGAAGAAGCGCGATAGATACAGCAAAGTGGGGAATGCCTTTCACAAAATTGGCGGTACCATCTAGCGGGTCGATTATCCACTGATAATCTGTATCTGACCCCAATATTTCCCCTGACTCTTCACCTAAAAAGCAATGATTGGGAAATGACTGCTGAATTTTATAGATAACAGCTTGTTCTGCGTCTTTATCAACTTGAGTAACAAAGTCGTTAAGACCTTTCGACTCAGTTGCAATTTCATTATGTTTCTCAAAACCACGAACAATAACTGTTCCAGCCGCACGCGCAGCACGCACTGCAATATTCAGCATAGGATGCATAGATAAACCACCAATTGTAAAAGACCAATGAAATGAAGAACTGTATAAAAAATAGCTCATCATTTTCGAAAACGCGCGGAGTTTAACAGAATAGGCATATGATGCAAATGAATTTGCCTCAGCTGACTTGATCTTAAACCATTCGCTTTGTCCAAATATCGCCATCTATACCGCCGCTATGCTACACTTCCCGGCAATAACGACGTTCCTACGCTCCTTGCTTTTGTAATAACAACTGTGCGCATAACCGTGTGTGCAATTGGTCTTTTATCATGAAAAGCTTCTAAGCCTAACAAAAGCAAAATAAGTGTAGCGTAAAGAGCGTTAATCACATTTAGTCAGTACGTAGGTATCGTAAGCATGCTTGAGAATATTCGCATTATTTTGGTCAACACTTCACACACAGGAAACATAGGCTCCACGGCTCGCGCTATGAAAACCATGGGGTTAAGTAGCCTGTATCTGGTTGACCCTGTTAATGAACCCGATGGCCAAGCAAGCGCGCTAGCTGCAGGTGCCGGTGATGTGCTGGCTAACGCGAAAATAGTAGGCACGTTAGAAGAAGCTGTGAAAGATTGTGGTTTAGTTGTAGGTACCTCTGCACGCTCTCGCACGCATTCATGGCCTATGTTAGGCCCGCGTGACTGTGGTGAAAAGTTGATTCAGGAGGTGAGTAAGTATCCTGTAGCATTAGTTTTTGGCCGTGAGAACAGCGGGCTTTCCAATGAAGAGCTGCAGCAGTGTCATTTTCACATGTGTATCCCAGCTAATCCAGAATACAGCTCGCTGAACTTAGCCGCAGCGGTGCAAACCCTGTGTTATGAAATCCGCATGGCTTATTTGAATAGAGAAACTTTTCCGGAATTTCAAGAAGAGTATCCTTTGAACGAAGACTTAGAGCGTTTTTACGTGCATTTAGAATCTACGTTGGAGAAAACCTCTTTCATACGCAAAAGCCACCCTGGTGTGGTTATGACCAAGTTACGTCGTTTGTTTAATCGCTCACGTCCTGAGTCTCAAGAGCTTAACATTTTGCGCGGAATTTTAGCGTCCATTGAAAAGTCGGTTCAAACAAATGAACAAGATGCTAATAATGAGTCTTCGCAAGCATTAGCAGACGACGCTGCTGCTAAAACGATCAGTCAGGATGATAATTAGCCAGAAAAGCAATTGGTCAGAATAGCAATCAGTCAGAAAAGCAAAGAGTAAAGCATGTTCAGCCGAATAAAAGATGACATTCAAGGCGTATTTCATCGCGACCCCGCAGCTCGCAATACGTTCGAGGTATTAACTAATTACCCCGGTTTACATGCAGTGTGGCTGCATAGAATTAGTCATAAACTATGGAATGCAAAGTGGAAATGGCTAGCTCGCTCGCTGTCTACATTTAGTCGTTGGCTTACGGGTATTGAAATACATCCGGGCGCCACGCTCGGTCGTCGCGTTTTTATCGACCATGGCATGGGTGTGGTTATTGGTGAAACAGCAGAAATTGGTGACGATGTTACGCTTTATCACGGAGTTACGCTTGGGGGCACAAGCTGGAAGGCCGGGAAGCGCCACCCAACTCTGAAAAACGGTGCGGTAGTAGGGGCTGGTGCTAAGGTTCTTGGGCCCATAACTATTGGCGAAAATGGCAAAGTGGGTTCTAACTCTGTGGTAGTAAAAGATATTCCCGATGGCGCTACCGCGGTGGGTATTCCAGGGCGGATAATTGTTTCCAAGCAAAAAGATGCCAATGCCTCAATGAATCCTCAGCGAGATAAAATTGCACAAAAATATGGTTTCGATGCCTATGCTGTAGCGCAGGACAATCCTGATCCTGTTGCAAATGCTATGGGTATTATGCTCGAGCATATGCATCAGATGGACTTAAAAGTAGAAGAGATGTGTAAGGTTATCCAATCTCTAGGTGGCGATGTGTGCACAGAAAATCTTCATAACATTAGCGCGGAAGATTTTGTTGATACTGGTTTTGAGTTAAATGAAAGCAATGCCAATAGCAGCAGCAAGCATACCGCTTTTGACCCAACGATTTAGCGAAGGCTCTATTTTTAAAGCACGCGATTTACCAAACACGATTGAACACAAAAAACTAGCCTTCTGCTTATGAGATAAACAGAAGGCTATTTGCTATAACCGGGGCTCTAGAAGTTCGCTGTAAATCTCATATAGTAACTTCCGCCACCTAATCCTGCTGGATGGTTAAGAGGATAAATTGCACCTAAGAAACCGCCATCTCGGCCAGTGAAACCTTCGGTTTCCCACTCATCAGGAAATTCATCGAATAAGTTTTTCGCACCAATGGCAACCGACATATTTTCATCGATATCATAAGACACTTCTGCATCCACCAAAAATAGACCTGGCGTCACAATCGGCAAACTCTCATCGTTAAACAGGTTTTCAAATACTTCGCCATAGTAGTTTACGCGTATTAATGCGTTAAATGGTTCAAAAGTATGGTCAATAGTAAACGTTGTACGAAAATCAGGAAGTGCATCTTCTACTTCACGGGCTCGCGCGTCGGTAACTGTTTCACCTCTGTTGGTCACTTTGGTATCGGTATAGTTAACCGCTAGCGTGAGTTTGGTCATCGCATTATCCCAATCTAATGGATAGTCAGCAACAACGTCCACGCCTGATGTTTCAGTATCAAAGTCGTTCACAAAAAATGATACCTGACTTACAGTGGCGGCCTCAGCGACGCCTCCAGCGACGAGTAGATCGCGCTGTTCCGTCGTCAACTCGCGGGTAACTTGAGCAATACGGTTTTCAATTTCAATATTGAAATAGTCAACAGTAAGCGATAGGTCACCCAAGCGAGTGGTAAAACCTAAACTGAGGTTGTTGGCATCTTCCGGGCCGAGTTGACCACCACCAAACAAGGTTGCAAAAGGACTTGTTGTCGATACAACTAACAGTTCTTCAAGCTGGCCATTGTTGAAATTGGTCGCAGCTCTTTGCAGATTTGATTGTCCTACGCTAGGTGCGCGGAAACCAGTACTGACAGCGCCACGTAAAACGACATCGTCTGTGAGGAAGTAACGCGCTGACACCTTACCATTTGTGGTAGTGCCGAAATCGCTATAGTCCTCATAGCGAACAGCTAAACCCAATAATAGGCTATCGGTGACGTCAGCCTCGAAGTCGACGTAAGCACTCGTACTGTTACGCGAAAATTTACCAGAAATGTCTGGATTGAAACCCTGGAAACCATTTGAGCCAACGGAAAAACCTTGCGATACAAACTCGCCTGCCGTATAAGAAGCTTCGTCTCCCGGCGTAATCTCAAATGATTCGTCGTGATATTGAAGACCAAACGCTATGTTTAAATCTGATGAAAATGCATCCACTTCGACAGCTTGTGAAAAGTCTGCGTTGACTACGGTTTCGTTTTCGATTTGAGCGCCAAGGTAGAACTCGTTTGGCGACGCAGCACCTAATGACGCATTGACCGTATTATAAATCTCATACGACAAGTTGTTTTCACCATTAACAACACTAAAATCGTAGACTAAGCCGTTATCAAGTTCACCTTTTACACCGAGTGCTATACTAAAATCTTCAACACTGCCGCCGAACCTAGGGGTAAAACCACCGGGAAACTGTGAGAAGAAAGCAAAACAGTTGTCACCGGCACCGTTGACGAAATTCTGGGCATCAGTAAAGCTTGTTGTTGGTAGTGGTCCTACCGGGCATCCTTCGCCAGTCGAGTCTGCAAATAGTACATTAGAGCCACTGGCGAAAACGCCTTGACGAGACGTAGGATTGCGATAGAAAAAGCTGCCGTCTACATCGCGTGTTGCATAGTTAGCAAATGAGTAGACTTGCGCATTGTCATTGATGTCGTAACCTGAATTCAGGAAGAATTTGTAGTCATCTGTCACTTCTGGAGCGCCCCAGATAACAACAGGGTCGGCCACTGGGAAGCCGGCAGCATCAAGCGCAGTTGCGCCGCTGTTAGTTCCTTCACCGTCTTGAATCCCTCGACTGGTTGCACCCGAATCTTTCGCTTGGAATGAAGCGACGGCGAAACCCTTGTCTCCTAGATGAAAGCCATAAGAACCAGAAACCTCAAATGTTTCTCCGTCGTTATAATATGACTGACCATACTGTGCGGTAATCATTCTTGTCTCAGGATCATCCTCAAGTGCATAGTTAATTACACCTGCTATCGCATCAGAACCATACTGAGCAGCAGCGCCGTCACGAAGAATTTCGACTCGTTTTAAAGCAGCGCCAAACAAAGGAGTTACATCAACACCTTGCGCGCCTCGGTTAACACCGGAGACAAATTCGCCCACAACCGCACCACGATGGCGGCGCTTACCGTTAACGAGTACAAGGGTTTGGTCAGCGGCCAGAGAGCGTAAGTTAACGGGGCGAACCATACTCGCTGCGTCTGAAATTGGCTCTCTACTTGCGTTCAGAGAGGGAATGACTGCAGTCAGTGCATCTATAGCGTTTGTACTACCCTGGCGCATTAGTTGGTCTGAGTCGACGATGTCGATAGGGCTAGCGGTTTCCATTGTTGAGCTTGACTGTGCTCTTCGAGAGCCCAGTACTGCAATTTTTTCAACCAGCTCCTCCTCTACTTGCTTCTCCTGCGCATGCACAGTGCCTGAGAAGCCTGCGGTTGCTGACAATGCCATTAATACTGACATTGACAGCATCGTTCTGTTCAAAGCTTGCTTGCTCATCTGTTTTCCTCACCTTGTTGTTTTTGTGTAATTATTATTGTGTGTAACGCTTGCGGTTACACTTATTTTTGAGTGTTAATGCATTAAGTTCTAGCTCAATAATTCATATATTGCCTTTCTTTTTTATCACTTCGTCGCCCGTTGCCATGCCTATCCAAAAGAGTGATATTAGAATTGATATTAGGCATTTGGGGTTTGAGTGCATTTCCCCCTGTAGTAAAGGAACTGGCTCAATTTTCTAACGCGATGAAGTGATAGAAAGAGCATACTTTTATTTGGTGAGTTTTTTGAACTAAAAAAATACTCAAAGTATGTTTTTTGAACTTAATTTATGGTACTTAAACGGTTAAATGAACTGGGAAATAAAACATGTGAGTTCAAATGGACAATTTTGATAAAAAAATCATTGCGGAACTTATGCTTGACGGTAGGTTATCGATTAGTGAGCTCGCCAATCGTATCGGATTGTCGAAAACGCCATGTCAAAATCGTTTAAAGAGATTAATTGACGGCGGTTTTATTCTTGGCTTTCGCGCTATTGTTGATCATGCAAAGCTGGAGCGGGAAATGGTGGCATTTACCGAGGTTAAAATGTCTGATACCAGAGAGTCTGCGTTGGCAGACTTTAATGTTGCAGTAAGTAAAATCCCCGAAGTTGAACAATGCCATCTCATTGCCGGTACTTTTGATTATCTACTAAAGATACGAACGTCTGACATCAATCAATATAGAAAGGTGATAGCAGAGTCTATTTCACAGTTACCTCATTTGGCGTCTACATCTACTTATGTATCGATGCAATCGATAAAAGATAATGGGTAATACCATTAATTCGCATAGTCTCGCTGAGAGGGGAATTATCTGTGCGGACTGGTGTAATAAAAGAGTATTCTTGCGAACTCAAGCGTCAGCTTTCTGCTAGCCTAAACAATGGTGGTAGTGATATCGGCACGCTCCCGCAAATAGTCATGGCCTTCGTTATTCAAAGGAAAGATCAACGCTCTAGACTTGCGTACAAACCGACTCAATAAGCTACGCTAACCGCAGTTGGTTTACCGTGCCAATAAAAATAGCCAGTGATGCATCGATAACATCGTCAATGCTGGCTTCGTATTGGCTGTTTACCCATACCATTGCACTGTTGATTAAACTGCCTGTAAGCGCAGCGCCAATAAACTGCATTTGAGTGTCTGAAAGCTGCTTTTTGTCGGACACAGATGAGGTTAAATAAGACATCATTAATGCGGCAAAGTCGGCGGAGCAACGACTATAAAGTCTATCTACGCGCTCACTCACCCCTAATACTTCAGCATGAGTTATTCTTGCAAACTTTGGATCTGCCATAGATGTAAAAAAACAATTCAGGCCCGGGCGAATACGCTGCGATGGCTCGCTGTACTTGCTTGCTCTTTCAAGCTCTTCTTCTAGTCGAAGACGGAAATCATCCATAAGCTTTTCATAACAGGCTACCAATAAATCTTCTAAGTTAGTGAAGGACTCGTAAAAGTAGCGGTTTGTTAACTCGGTCTGTGCGGTCAACATGCGCATAGTGGTTGACTGAAAACCGACAGTGCCAAAAAGTGAAATCCCCGCTTCGATAAAACGCTGTCGGCGCAGCGCAATGCGTTCGGACATTGAAATGCCAGAATATGTGCGTTCTGTGGCTGCTTCACAAGAGATAGATGTATTTTTCATAGCTGACATATTATGCATTGACGACCTTGTTACAACAACATACATTAAAGTGATAACGTTTGTTATCACTTCTTGAGGCGAGCATGCAAAACACAGTGCCAATTTTAGATGTATTGATTGTCGGAGCCGGTATTTCAGGTATCGGTTGCGCTTACCACGTGCAAAATAAGTGTCCGGATTTGACTTATTCCATCATAGAAGCTCGTGCAGACCTTGGTGGAACCTGGGACTTGTTTAAGTACCCTGGTATTCGTTCTGACTCAGACTTGTTCACTTTTGGGTACGACTTCAAGCCGTGGAAAGAGAAAAAGGCAATTGCCGATGGTAGCTCAATAAAGGCTTACGTTGAGCAAACCGCCGACGAAAATGGCATCAGAGAAAACATACGTTTTTTAACGCGCGTTGTGGATTTAGATTGGCACAGTAATAAGCAGTATTGGCTGGTAACGCTGCGTTGTGAAGAGACTGGACATACCGAGCAGGTAGCGGCTCGATGGGTATTTAACGCGTCAGGTTACTATCGATATGACAAGGGGTATGCACCTGAATTTAAGGGGCAAGCGAATTTTTCGGGAGACATTATACATCCTCAGCATTGGCCTGAAGACCTAGATTATGAAGGTAAGCGTGTGGTTGTAATCGGCAGCGGTGCCACTGCTGTTACTTTAGTGCCATCGCTGGCGAAAAGCGCTGCTCATGTGACTATGTTACAGAGAACACCTTCGTATATCTTACCCGTTCCAACTCAAGATCCTGTCGCAAAGTTTTTGAGGCCTCTATTCGGTGATGATTTAGCTTTTAAGGCTGCTCGACGCTTTAATATAGCAAAGCAGCGTTGGGTGTACGCGTTTTGTCAGCGCTTTCCCAATCGAGCTCGAAAAATTATACGCAATTTGAACGTAAAAATGCTGCCAGAAGGATATCCTGTTGATAAGCATTTTAATCCACCCTATAACCCATGGGAACAAAGGCTTTGTGCAGTGCCTGGCGGCGACCTTTTTAATGCGATATCAGAGGGAGCGGCGTCGGTTGTCACCGACAACATCAACAGTTTCACCCACACAGGTATTCAGCTTGAATCTGGAGACCATATCGATGCAGATGTGATTATCACTGCAACGGGTCTAAATTTGCTTCCCTTAGGTGGCCTAATTCCAAAAATAGATGGAAAGGTGGTTTCGCTTCCTCAATGCGTTACCTACAAAGGAATGTTGCTAAGCGGAGTGCCAAACTTTGCTATCGCCGTGGGATATACATCATCATCGTGGACCCTCAAAATAGGGCTATTGTGCGAGCACTTCACACGACTATTGAATCATATGAAACAGCACGATTATCTGCAATGCACACCTATTGCAGACCCGAATATGGAAACACAACCGTTGCTTAATTTTGGCGCCGGATATATCCAACGTTCAATAGATAAGCTACCGCGCCAGGGTGTCCGTTTCCCTTGGTCTATGTCGTGGAATTATGCTGAAGATGTAAAGATTTTTCGTAAAGGTAGGGTAGACGACCCGGCGTTAAAGTTTGAGAAAAGCGTTGAGTAAGAAGGCACGGTGAGAGAAGTACAGTGAGATAAGTACGGTGAGACAAGTACAGTGAGAGAAGCACAATGAGCTTAGCGCAGCACAAAGAACAGTTTATTACACTGCAAAACGGAGATACGTTTTGTTATGCCGAACACGGGCAAGATAAAAATGGCACCGTTTTGCTTATTGCGGGGCTTGGGCTTCAATTAGTTTATTGGCCCAGCGCATTGATAGAGCGGCTGGTAGCAAGCGATTTTCGTGTAATTTGCTTTGATAACCGCGATGCAGGTCGTTCTGTAAGAAGCACTACTCCGCATCCTAGTGTACTGCAACAATTGCGTGGGAAAGCGCCAAAAGGAGCATACGGGCTAGAGCGCATGGCAGAAGATACTGCGCAACTTTTAGCCGGGCTACATGTTAAAAGCGCTCATATAGTAGGTATGTCGATGGGGGGAATGATTGCACAGACACTCACAAGTATGTACCCAGACGTTGTTGAGTCAATGACCTCCATATTTTCGACAACCGGCAGCAGAAGGGTAGGCCAGCCTTCTTACTCAACGTTATGGCGAATGGCGAGAGCAAAGGCCCCCAGAAGCGAACATGAGGCAATTAAAAATTACCACGCCATGATGACACACATTGGCGATAGCACGGCAGAGGGCGCAATAAGTCAATGGCAGCAGTATGCAAAACTGGCTTGGCAACGAAACGGCTCAAAGAGCGATTCAAAAGCTATGTTTCGACAAATAGGTGCGATTATGAAGTCTGGCGATCGTACCCAATTACTGAACAAAGTGGCTGCTCCCACATTGGTTATTCATGGTGATGTGGACCGGATGGTGCACCCCAGTGGCGGTGCTGCAACAGCGAAGGCTATTGCAGGTGCAAAGCACCAAGTCTTGCGTGGCTTACGTCACCAAATAGATACGATACAAGGCCATCGTATAGCCGATAGTATCTTAGCGCACATTCAATTAAACAAGAGAACTTAAACAAGAGAAATTAAATAAGGGCCAATAGCATGAGACTTCACGATACTGTTGTCGTGTTAACCGGAGCAGCAAGCGGTATTGGTAGGGCATTAGCCCTTCAATTATCAGCAATGAATTGTCATTTAGCACTAGTTGACCGCGACGCACAGGGGTTAGAAGAAACAATATCGCTGTTGCCCGATAACGGACAAAAGGTCACATCGCATGTCTGCGACTTGTCTGTTATGGATAAAGTAAAATTGTTACCTGAGCAGATCCTTATGCAGCACCATACTATTGATGTGCTAATAAACAATGCTGGTGTAGCACTAGGCGGCGACTTTGAGCAAGTTAGCGAGAACGATTTTAATTGGCTAATGAAAATAAACTTTGATGCACCCGTCTCCCTAATCCGAAATACATTGCCGACTATGCGCGGGCATGGAAGCCCAGCAAAAATTGTGAATATTTCAAGCTTGTTTGGGCTTATCTCGCCACCGGGACAAGCCGCCTACTGCGCCAGTAAATTCGCGCTTCGTGGGTTCAGTAATGCCCTTCGCTATGAATTAAAAGACACGAATGTAAGCTTGCTGGTGGTTCATCCAGGCGGAATTGCAACGTCAATTGCAAATAACGCGAGAGCGCCCGCTGAGGTGGGTGAGGCCGAAGTACTGCGACAGCGCAAGATAATGAATGCATTTCTGAGAATGCCGCCAGAAAAAGCAGCTAAAGCAATCATTACAGCGATAGAACGTGACAAGCCTCGTTTACTCATTGGTTATGATGCAAAACTGTTGTCGTTTATTGAGCGCTTAATGCCAGTATCTTATTGGTCTATAATAGGAAGGTTAACAAAGCAAAAATAACGCAGTTTCTTTCATACTTAAGCTGCTTTCTTCAAATCGATGGCAGTTAAGTTGTGAATTGATAATACCTGACTAATTTACTAGGTCTTATACTTGACCATTTTAGTCAGGTATGTGAAAATTCCGCCATACAGATAAAGGCGGGAGACAATAATGAAACTTACCTCTAAAGGTCGCTATGCGGTAACCGCAATGCTAGACGTTGCATTACATTCCAAGCGTGGCCCCGTTCCCCTTGCCGATATATCAGAAAGACAAGAGATATCACTTTCCTACTTAGAACAGCTGTTTTCTCGACTGCGCAAAGAGCAGTTGGTAGAAAGCGTACGTGGTCCTGGCGGCGGCTATTTACTGGGTCGCAGCGCTAATGAGATTGCCATAGGTGAAGTGATATCTGCGGTTGACGAATCGATTGACGCTACACGATGTCAAGGTCAAGCAGACTGCCAAGGCGGCGATCGCTGCTTAACACACAGTTTATGGCAAGATTTAAGCGATCGTATTTCTAGCTTCCTACATTCCATCACCCTTGGTGAGTTAATGGAAAAGCATGATGTACGAGAGGTTGCCGGTCGCCAAGACAGTAACAGTTCTCTTCGCAATATAGCTAATGACATTGAAGTCAGCATTAGACTTTAAATAGGCATTTATAAATATGGCATTATCACCCCCTATTTATTTAGATTACGCAGCAACAACCCCCGTCGACCCGCGCGTAGCCGACGCAATGGCAAAGTGTCTAACGTTAGATGGCAACTTTGGTAATCCTGCGTCAAGAAGCTATCGTTTTGGGTGGATGGCTGAAGAAGCTGTTGATATCGCCCGCAACCAGTTAAGCGATGCGCTGAATTGCGACCCAAGAGAGATTGTATTTACCTCTGGTGCTACCGAGTCGAATAATTTAGCGATTAAAGGCGTAGCTGAAGGATACAAGGTAAAAGGTAAGCACATTATTACGGTAAATACTGAGCATAAAGCCGTGCTAGATACCTGTGCTTATCTTCAGCAGCAAGGGTTTGATATTACTTACTTGCCGGTACAACAAGACGGTTTAATAGACTTAGCAGAATTGGAAAGTGCGCTCAGAGAAGACACGATATTAGTCTCTGTGATGCATGTGAACAATGAACTGGGTGTTATTCAGGATATTGAAAGTATCGGCAAGGTGTGTCGTGAAAAAGATGTTCTCTTTCATGTCGACGGTGCCCAAAGCGTGGGCAAGATGGCCATCGACTTAGCTGCGTTGCCTATTGATTTATTGTCTATGTCGGCACACAAGTTCTACGGGCCGAAGGGCATGGGAGCGCTTTATGTGCGCCGCCGTCCTAAGATTAATCTAGAGGCACAGATTCATGGAGGCGGTCATGAGCGCGGCATGCGTTCGGGCACGCTGGCGACGCACCAAATTGTGGGTATGGGCGAAGCACTCGAATTAGCTAGTCGAGACATGGAAGTTGAAAACGAGCGTATTAAAGCGCTTCGTATCGCATTGTGGAATGGGCTAAGCAAGATTGAGGGCGTATACCTAAACGGCCATGAAGAAAAGCGCATCGCGGGTATTTTAAATGTCAGCTTTGCTGATGTAGATGGCGAAAGTTTGATGATGGGGCTAAATGATATTGCTGTGTCATCTGGCTCTGCATGTACATCGGCAAGTTTAGAGCCTTCGTACGTGCTCAAAGCATTGGGACGAAGTGACGAACTGGCCCATGCAGGTATTCGATTTAGTGTGGGACGATTTACGACCCAAGACGACATCGATTACGTAGTAAACAAAGTAACAGATGTAACAAACCGATTGCGGCAAGTGGCGTTAGCTTAAGATTTTTTAAAGCAAGTAGCGCAAAATACGTCGCTGAATATTTGAGTGGAATACTCAGGTATTATATAATACCGCACCAATTTTTAAGGCTGCCACCATTGTAAAATGCTTACTGCACGAGGTTTGTGCGGTGAATTAAGGGAAATTACCAAGACCGTGGGGTAATTTTCCAAGCCAAGGTGAATGGAAGGCTTAGGCAGCAAATGCAGGCAAACAAGCGAGACCCAAACATGAGTGAACAGATCGAACAGGCGTTAGAAAGAAAGTACGATGCTGGTTTTTATTCAGAGATCGAATCGGACACGTTTGAAAGCGGCCTAGATGAGTCGATTATTCGTCGCATTTCCGCAATGAAAAACGAGCCTGAGTGGATGCTCGAATGGCGTCTAAAGGCTTATCATGCGTGGCTTGAAATGGAAGAGCCTGATTGGGCCCATGTGGAATACCCAAAAATTGATTTTCAGGCAATTTCTTACTACTCGGCACCAAAGAGTATGGAAGACAAGCCTAAGTCGTTAGATGAAGTAGACCCCGAGCTACTGCGTACTTACGAAAAGTTAGGTATTCCGCTGCACGAACAAGAAATGTTAGCAGGCGTTGCGGTTGATGCCGTGTTTGACTCTGTATCAGTGGTCACAACGTTCCGCTCTAAGCTGGAAGAAGCCGGCGTCATTTTCTGCCCGATTTCTGAGGCCATTCAAAAATATCCTGACCTTGTTAAAAAATACATTGGCTCAGTAGTGCCTCGTACAGATAACTATTTTTCTGCGCTAAACTGCGCAGTATTTACTGACGGTTCATTTGTTTACATTCCAAAAGGCACTCGCTGCCCTATGGAGCTTTCCACCTACTTCCGTATTAACGAAATGAACACCGGTCAGTTTGAGCGTACCTTGATCATTGCCGATGAAGGCAGCCACGTGAGCTACTTAGAAGGTTGTACAGCGCCGCAGCGCGATGAGAATCAGTTGCATGCCGCAGTGGTCGAGTTAGTTGCAATGGACGACGCCACAATCAAATACTCTACGGTTCAAAACTGGTATCCAGGTGATGAGAACGGTAAAGGCGGTATCTACAACTTTGTGACCAAGCGCGGTATCGCACACACCAACGCTAAAATCTCATGGACTCAGGTTGAAACTGGTTCAGCGGTAACGTGGAAGTATCCAAGCTGCATTCTTAAAGGCGACAACAGCGTAGGTGAATTTTACTCAGTGGCGCTTACCCGTGGTCGTCAGCAGGCTGACACCGGTACCAAGATGATTCACATGGGCAAAAATACGCGCTCAACCATCATCTCAAAAGGAATATCTGCAGGTAAAAGTAACAACGCTTATCGTGGTCTGGTGCAGATGGGACCTCGTGCAGACGGCGCGCGTAACTTTACCGAATGTGACTCGCTGCTTATTGGTGATAAGTGCGGTGCACACACGTTCCCGTATATCGAAAGTCGCAACCCGTCGGCAATAGTTGAGCACGAAGCGACAACATCGAAGGTAAGTGACGAGCAATTGTTTCTGTGTCGCCAACGAGGTTTAGACACAGAGAAAGCCGTTTCTATGATTGTTAACGGTTTTTGTAAAGAAGTATTCAAAGAGCTGCCAATGGAATTTGCCGTAGAAGCCGGCAAGCTGCTCGAAATTAGTCTTGAAGGTTCAGTGGGGTAATCAATGCTTAGTATAAAGAATTTACATGCCAGCGTAGAAGAGAAAAACATCATTAAAGGTCTTAACCTAGACGTTAAGCCTGGTGAAGTACACGCTATCATGGGCCCCAATGGTGCCGGTAAAAGTACGTTAGGTTATGTGTTGTCAGGTCGTGATGGCTACGAAGTGAGCGAAGGCGACGTAACGCTAAACGGTAAAGATTTGCTAGACCTTGACGTTGAAGAGCGTGCCCGCGAAGGCTTGTTCTTAGCGTTTCAATACCCGGTAGAAATTCCTGGTGTCAGCAACATGGAATTTATGAAAGAGTCTGTTAACGCTATGCGTGAACAGCGCGGCGAGGAGGCACTTTCTGCTGCTGAGTTTCTGAAGAAAGCAAAAGAAGCCTGCAAGCAGGTGCAGCTGCCATTAGATTTCCTTAAGCGCGGTGTTAACGAAGGTTTCTCAGGTGGTGAGAAGAAACGCAACGAAATCATGCAGATGATTTTGCTAGAGCCGTCCTTATGTATCCTTGATGAATCAGATTCTGGCCTTGATGTAGATGCACTTCAGGTTGTTGCTAACGGTGTAAATAGCCAGCGCGACGGAAAACGTAGCTTTATTGTAGTAACGCACTATCAGCGTTTGCTCGATTACATTAAGCCAGATTTCGTGCACATTCTTGCTGATGGCAAAATTGTGAAAAGCGGTGACGCATCACTCGCCCACGAAGTAGAAAAAGAAGGTTACGCATTCCTAGGGAAGGCGTACGAGGAGGCTGAGGCATGAGTCAATGGCTAGATCAGGTCATTGGCGGGGCGCAGTTCGACGATTATTTAGCGCCCGTGCGTCAACAGGCCTTAACCCAATTAAAAGCCGATGGTTGGCCCGCTCGTCGAAATGAGAGCTGGCGTTTTACGCCGCTTACTTCTGTAGAAAAGCGCGAAGCGAAAACGACAACACAGGCCGACGTTCTGCCGGTACCCGCTATCGATAACCTAAATGCTATCGACTTGGTTTTCGTTGACGGTGTATTGATCACGCAAGTGAATACGCTAGATGTGCCTAAAGGCATGACCATTACGTCGCTTAAGCACGACGATAAGGCAACGCAGCAAGCAATATCAAGCATTTACGGGCAAATTAAGCCTACTCGACACATGTTTGGGTTAGTTAACGATGCACTGTGCGAGCACGGTATTTTTATCAGTGTTGATGAAAATACTAAAATCGACACGCCTGTTCGTATTGTTAACATGGCCACGCAAAATGTCGATGCACATACTCGTGTTGTTGTGAAAGTAGCAAAGGGTGCAAGCGCCACTGTTATTGAGCAGGGCGTGGGCGACGTAGACAGTTTAACTACCGCCTTTGCTGAATACGATATTGCTGATGATGCGCATTTGGAGCATTATCGCTTCGCCATGTTCACAGCCGCGGCGAAGCAGCTCGGTGGAAGTCATTTTAAATTGCACAACCGCTCAACGCTAAATTCAACCATGGTAGGCTACGGCAGTGAGTTGTCGCGTTTGGATGTAGACATTCACCACGCTGGTGAGTTTGCTGATGCCAAAATGAATGCGATTTATTTGTTGGCTGAAGGTGAATTATTCGACCTTCACTCAACCATTGAGCATGCAATGCCAAACGGCACTACGGAAGAAAACGCTCGCGGTATCGTGGGTGATAAGTCTCGCGCTGTATTCAACGGTCGGATTCATATTCATCGCGATGCACAAAAAACGCTGGCAGAGCTAAATAATCGCAACTTGTTGCTTTCTCGCCGTGGTGTGATTAACACCAAGCCTGAGTTAGAGATTTATGCTGATGATGTGAAGTGTGCTCACGGTGCTACCGTAGCTGAAATTGACGAAGAAGCGCTCTATTACTTGCTAACTCGTGGGGTACCGCGTAGTAAAGCACTGGTAATGCTTAACTTTGGGTTTATCCAAGAACTGGTCAACGATGTACCAAATAGCGCAATTCGTGAGTGGCTACAGCCGTTACTCAGCAAGCGCTTCTCCCAAATGGAGGTTAAATGAGCTTAGACGTTAACGCACTTCGTGCACAGTTTCCTATTCTTTCCAAAACTGTAGATGGGAAGCCTCTGGTATATTTAGATAACGCTGCGACCACGCAAAAGCCGCAGGCGGTTATCGACGCTATTGTCGATTTTTATACTGGCACAAATGCTAACGTTCATCGTGGGGCTCACCATTTATCAGACGAAGCAACTCGTCGCTACGAAAATGCGAGAGCAAGTGTGGCAAGTTTTATCAACGCCGGCGCTCGTGAAGAAGTTATTTGGACTGCGGGTACTACCGAAGCTATTAATATAGTGGCAAATGGGTTATCTCAGCTTTTAGCTGAGGGCGACGAAGTCATGGCTACAGAGCTCGAGCACCACGCGAACTTGGTAACATGGCAACAAGCCTGTCGAAAAGCCGGCGCTACGCTCAATATCGTTCCTATTTTTGATAATGGTGAGCTAGACATTGAAGCGTTTGAAAAGCTGCTTTCTGACAAAACAAAGCTAGTTGCATTTCCACATGTTTCTAATGCATTGGGCACAGTGAACCCTATTAAAGTGTTGACTGAAAAAGCAAAACGCGTTGGAGCTTGGGTACTTGTTGATGGTGCGCAAGGTATTGCTCATGGCGGTGTTGATGTTCAAGACATCGGCTGCGACTTTTACGTGTTCTCTGGTCATAAACTTTTTGGTCCTACCGGCATCGGTTGCTTGTGGGGTAAAAAAGAAATTTTAGAGTCTTGGCCCGTTTGGCAAGTAGGTGGTGAGATGATTAAAGATGTCTCTTACCACGAAGCTACTTGGGGAGCACTGCCGAATAGACTTGAAGCAGGCACGCCTAACATTGCCGGTGCTATTGGTATGGGCGCTGCTGTCGAGTGGTTTAAACAACTCGATATCGAGGCTCTTCATGAGCATGAGACTGCACTTCTAAACTATGCCACTGAGCAAGCCGAAGCCCTTGATGGTATGCGAATTGTGGGTACAGCACCCAACAAAATTGGTGTGCTGAGCTTTTTATTAGATGGCGCTCATCCAGCGGATATTGGTTTTATTCTAGACAGGCAGGGCGTTGCTATTCGTACCGGCGATAACTGCGCTCAGCCTCTAATGAAGCGATTTGGTATTCCAGGTACTGCTCGTGCTTCATTTTCAATTTATAACACGCTTGAAGAAGTGGACAGCCTTTTTGCTGCACTTAAGAAAGCAAAAATGATGTTGGCCTAAGGAGGCACCATGAGTGTTGAAACGTTTGTTCCAAGTACACAGCTCATCTCGCTTACTGACAGTGCCGTTAAGCATTTTGAGAGCAAGCTTAAAGATAAGCCAGGTCAGATCATTCGTCTTTCTACAAGAGTGAGTGGCTGCACAGGCTATGCTTATGTGCTGGATTTTGCTGACAGTGCAAAAGACGATGATGAGATTGTTGAAATATCGCCTGTGCTTAATGTGGCTATTGCGGCAGATGCAACAGACCTCTTAAAAAACACTGAAATTGACTACGTTCAAGAAGGTGTAAACGGTGTTATTAAATACAATAACCCAAATGTTGTTGACGAATGCGGTTGTGGCGAAAGCTTCAACGTTGGTTAACTTTGCAAAGACAAAAGAGCACTAGCAGTTTATGAAGCAAAAAATGGTGGTAACTGAGCGCGAATGTAAAGCGCGCTTGGTGCCGGCTGGAAACCCGACAGTCATTCCTGAGGGAGAATTTGTCAGCATAACCCAAGAGCTTGGTGGAAATTTTACCATCACCTGGCGAGGCAATATGTACCGCATAGACGGCACTGACGCTGGCGCCATTGGCCGCAAAGAAATGGTGTTAAGTTTCGAAGAGCCTAGCGATGGTCAGATAAGTAAGCAGCAGGTGTGGGATGCGTTGGAGACTATTTTCGATCCAGAGATCCCCATTAACCTAGTGTCACTTGGCTTAATTTATAAGGTCGACATAGACCAAGACAGTGGTAACGTAAACATTGATATGACGCTGACAGCCCCCGGATGCGGTATGGGCCCAGTTCTGGTTGGTGATGTTGAATATCGCGTTGCCATGGTTCCACATGTCAATGATGTAAACGTGGAGCTTGTATTCGATCCTCCTTGGTCTCGTGACATGATGAGTGAAGAAGCGCAGCTAGAAGCCGGTCTCTTTTTTTAAATACAGGACATAACATGCAACTACCAAGCAGTGAAGAAATTGTAGATGACTTGGCGTTCTTCGATGATTGGGAGCAACGCTACCAGTATATTATCGACTTGGGTAAGTCTATTCCGGGCTTGCCAGACAACGAAAAGACGCCAAACCGCTTGGTTAAAGGTTGTCAAAGTAGCGTATGGCTAGTTGAGTCTTATGAAGATGGTAAGATCACATTCGACGTAGACAGCGATGCTGTTATTGTTCAAGGCCTATTGGCACTTGTGCTAGCAGCTTACAACAATAAATCTCCCCGAGAGATAACCCAGTTTGATGTCGATGGTTATTTTGAAGCGCTAGATTTAGAGCGCCACATTACGCCAACCCGCGGTAACGGATTGCGCGCTATTGTTGGCAAAATACAAGACCTAGCGCGAGCTAATTTGTCGTAAAATAAAAATTGCAGACAAAGATAGCGCTTCTCTAGTGAAAAAATAAAGCGTACATAAAAGTTTAACAGAGATAAATAAACTTCAATGAAAAACTGATTTCACTTTAAATTCAGTGCTTTATTTCGCTCCATACATATAAAGCAACAGGCTGGTTTGGCTAAATCCAAGGCTTTGTTTCGAGGTTTCATAATAGTCACTAGTAAACGCGATAATTATTGCCTATAATTCGCCGCCAAAATTGAAAACACACTTTATTTGTTTGGAGAAAAAACATGGCTCTTGAGCGCACTTTTTCGATTATCAAGCCTGATGCGGTAGCTAAAAACGTAATCGGTGCAATTTACAACCGTTTTGAATCTGCTGGTCTTCGCATTGTTGCTTCTAAGATGATCCACATGAGCAAAGAGCAAGCGGAAGGTTTCTACGCAGAACACAAAGAGCGTCCTTTCTTTGGTGCTTTGGTTGATTTCATGACGTCTGGTCCGGTAATGGTTCAGGTTCTTGAAGGTGAAAACGCTGTTCTTGCAAACCGTGAAATCATGGGGGCTACAAACCCTGCTGATGCTGCTGCTGGAACACTTCGTTCTGACTACGCTGCATCAATCGACGAAAACGCGGTTCACGGTTCTGATGCACCTGAATCTGCAGCTCGCGAAATTGCATACTTCTTCTCTGAAGAAGAGATTTGTCCACGTACTCGCTAAGTACAGACAAACAAAACAGACATAGAGTAGTTAATACTCGAAAACGAGGCTTCGGCCTCGTTTTTTTATATCTGGAAGAGGGTAAAGATACTCATCACTTTTTATGCAGAGCCATATATGATAGTATTTGCGCAAATTTTAAACACGTAAGCGCCGCTTTATACGCGTTAAAAATATGACTTCTTACTGCATGGCTTTTGTTATAAGCGCACGGGTATTGTGGTTTATAAAAATTAGCGTTTAAATACAAACGATAGTGTTATAAGCCTCTCTCTTCATTACATTTTTGCGGTAATAGTAATCTAAATTAAGCAGTTCGAGGTCACATCCTCGCAAGGTAAAAGGGTCATTTTATTCATGGCAAAAACAAACTTATTAAATCTAAATCGCGAAGGCTTGCGCAACTTCTTTAAGGAAAAGGGGGAGAAACCGTTTCGCGCCGATCAGGTGATGAAATGGATATACCAGCACGGCGAAAGCGATTTTGAAAAAATGAGTAATCTCAATAAAAATCTTCGCGCCATGCTGATTGAGAACTGTGAAATAAAAGCGCCTGAAATTGCCTACTTCCAGGAAGCAAGCGATGGCACAATTAAGTTTGCGCTTACTCTTGAGGGCGGTCAAGAAGTTGAGTCTGTTTGGATCCCCGAGGAAGAGCGCGCTACATTATGCGTATCATCTCAAGTAGGCTGCGCCTTAGAATGTACTTTCTGTAGTACCGCGCAACAAGGTTTCAATAGAAACTTGAGCGTGAGTGAGATTATTGGGCAGGTATGGCGAGTCGCAACATTCTTAGGGCTCTCTAAAGATACCAGCCAGCGCCCCATTACCAATGTGGTGATGATGGGCATGGGCGAGCCGCTGCTTAATTTGAAAAACGTAGTGCCGGCAATGGACATTATGTTAGACGATTTCGGTTTCGGACTGTCAAAACGTCGAGTCACTTTGAGTACGTCAGGGGTCGTCCCTGCATTAGACATGCTGGGCGATCAGATTGATGTTGCCTTGGCTATTTCATTGCATGCGCCAAACGACGAGTTGCGTAATGAAATTGTACCTGTGAACAAAAAGTACAATATTGAAGCATTTTTGGCGGGTGTACGTCGCTATTTAGCGAAGTCTAAAGCGAATCAGGGTAGGGTTACAGTAGAATATGTTATGCTTTCCCACATAAACGACAGTACCGAGCAGGCTCACGAACTAGCGAAAGTACTTAAAGATACTCCGAGTAAAATAAACTTAATTCCGTTCAACCCTTACCCGGGTTCTCCCTACACATGCTCGAGTAACTCGCGCATTGATAGGTTTGCCAAGGTGCTGATGGAATACGGCTTTACCACGGTAGTACGAAAGACCCGTGGCGATGATATCGATGCTGCCTGTGGTCAATTAGTAGGTGATGTGGTTGATAGAACGAAAAGAATGTTAAAAAAACAGGTGAAGGGCGAAGCAATTTCGGTAAAAATAGCCCAATAATCATTAGGATATTAGGGTAAGACTATGCCAACTGGATTGCGAATGGGATTTAAACAAAGTGTGCGCGCCACAATTGCTGGCGCATCACTGTTGATCGTAGGCTGCGTAAGTAGCAGCCAGTCGGGTATTAATAGCGCAGATTTTGACGCGGAAGAAGCGGCGAGAACCCGCATGTCGCTGGGTCTTACCTATCTACAAAACAATAATTATACTCAAGCTAAACGCAATCTTGATAAAGCGATAGCGTTCGATCCGCGCTCTGCGGATGTCCAATATGCGATGGCCTATTATTATCAGCTTGTTGGTGAAAACCAGCGAGCTGAAAGCTATTACGAATCAGCGCTCGATCTGGAGCCCAACAACGGCGATATTGCCAACAGCTTTGGCGCATTTAAATGCCAAAATGGGCAGTACGAAAGCGCTAAAGACTTCTTCCTACAGGCTATCGACAATCGCTCTTATTCAAACGCAGCGCAAACTTACGAAAATTTAGCCCTTTGCGCGCAAAGCCAAAATAACATGTCAGATGCTATCGATTACTTTAAAAGCGCTTTGAAGCATCAACCTACCCGAGCAAAGACACTATTTTTACTTTCTGAACTTTATGCAGCTACGGAGCAGTGGCAAGACGCGAAGTCCACACTTAGACGATATGAGAGAGTTGCCAAAGTTTCTCCAGACTCGCTATGGCTCGCTTTTGAGATAGCCAAAGGAGAAGGTGACAAAGCCACTGCGAAAGGCTATGGCGATATGTTGATTTCTCTATTCCCAGACAGCACATTGACAAAACGGTATTTGGCGCAGCGTTCGCAGTTAGATGCTAAAGTGATAAAAACGGTCAAGTCTGTTGGTAAAGATAATACGTTTGAACAAACGGTATTGGTTGTCGAAAGTAGTGATGACGGGCAAAAGGGTGATGAACCTGCGCCTGAAATCACTTCGGGTGAAGCGGTATCAGAGACCGCGTCTGCTTTAAGAGCTGGCGAGGATATACAAAACAAAACCGCCGTTGAAACAACAAAGAGTGAAAGTAGCGGTAAATCAGACGATTTAACTGCGCAATCACCTAAAATCCATGTAGTAAAACCAGCAGAAAACTTATATCGTATTTCGCTATTATACAATATTAGAATGGCGACGCTGCAAAAGTGGAATAACCTAGAGAATACTGGCGCTATTATTGCTGGTCAAAAACTTTGGTTAGTACCACCGAGTATGCAGGAGGAATAGAGGTTAATGGTGTCAGAAGAAAACGCGAGCAAAGAAGTTCATTCGCAAGAAGAAAAAAGTACGCCAAGCCCAGGAGCCCTTTTAAAAGAGCGTCGCGAAGCGCTGGGTCTTTCACAGCAAGATGTCGCGACAAAATTATTCTTAAAATCGTCACAAATCAATGATTTAGAGAATGATGCTATTGATGAGAAATCGTCGATAACCTTTACCAAGGGTTATGTAAGAAATTATGCAAGGCAGTTGGGGTTACCGTCAGATGAGGTAATTGAAGCCTTCGAGAAGTTTCATAATCAAAGTGAAGTGCCGTCTTCTGAAAAGCTGCAGAGTTTTTCAAAGCGTGTTGCAAAACAGACACATGACGATCGCTGGATGATGGTTACCTATATCATTTTATTGCTGATTATTGGCGGTGTAGTGGTGTGGTGGTATCAACAGCCAAGTGACGATTCACCAACTGACGCTTCACTTGTGCAGTCGATTAAAGATGAAGTTATTGCCTCGGCTCGCTCCCCTGAATCGAGTGATGAGATAGCGGTGACGAATGGTAGAGTTGAACTCGATAGTGCTTCTGGCACTGCAGGCCAAAGCACCTTTAGTCAAAGTGAGAATGCCCCCCAATCTGAAGAAATAGCCGATCAAAACCCGCAAAACAGCGCCGTTGTGGCCAATGCGCTGGACGATGGTCCAATTAATGCTCCGCCCTCAACAGTTGACGACAGTAATAATTTAACTGCTCTTGTTAGCAATATAAACGAAGACGACAACGTTGAACTGAATTTGGGTGAAGCTGAACAAGACTTAGCCTTTGGTGACGGCCCTTCGGCAGCCCCAATCTCTATGACGTTCACCTTTGGTGAAGATTGCTGGGTAAATATTGAAGACGCCACTGGTGAGGTTATCGCCACTGGCGTAAAGCGTCAGGGACGCGTAATGGACATTCAGGGCATCCCGCCTGTTGCAGTTACACTTGGCGCGCCTGATAATGTGCGCATATCAGTTAATGGCGAGCCAGCGAATATCGCGTCGTTCCAAAACGGAAAAATTGCTCGCTTCACGCTTCCTTTATAGGTATTTAGATGTTTGCAGAAAGCCCTATTAAACGCAGAAAATCAACGCGCATTAATGTAGGAAACGTTCCCATAGGCGATGGCGCTCCCATTGCTGTTCAGTCAATGACGAATACGCTAACCACGGACGTTGAGGCTACGGTTGCGCAAATAAATCGCATTGTTGCTGTTGGTGGTGACATTGTGCGTGTTTCGGTTCCTACTATGGACGCGGCCGAGGCCTTTAAAGAAATAAAGCGTCAGGTCAATGTGCCTTTAGTTGCAGATATTCACTTCGATTATCGCATAGCGCTGAAGGTTGCCGAGTATGGCGTGGATTGCCTGCGAATTAACCCAGGTAATATCGGCAATATGGAGCGCGTGCGCTCGGTAGTCGATTGTGCGAAAGATAAGAATATCCCCATTCGTATTGGGGTGAACGGCGGGTCTTTAGAAAAAGACTTGCAAGAAAAGTACGGTGAGCCTACGCCAGAGGCGTTAGTCGAATCGGCCATGCGTCATGTTGACATCCTCGATAGACTTAACTTCGACCAGTTTAAAATTAGCGTTAAGGCTTCTGATGTGTTTTTAGCCGTGGGGGCATATCGCCTTCTCGCTCAACAAATCGATCAACCTCTGCATCTGGGTATTACCGAAGCCGGTGGTCAGCGTGCCGGTGCAGTAAAAAGTGCCGTAGGGCTGGGAATGCTCCTTGCCGAGGGGATAGGCGATACCATCAGAGTGTCGCTTGCTGCCGATCCGGTTGAGGAAATCAAGGTAGGTTTCGATATTCTCAAGTCGTTGCGTATCCGTTCACGGGGTATTAACTTTATTGCATGTCCAAGTTGCTCTCGTCAGGAGTTCGACGTGATTGGAACGGTTAATGCGTTGGAAGAGCGCCTTGAAGATATATTAACACCTATGGATGTGTCTATTATTGGCTGCGTGGTTAACGGTCCAGGCGAGGCGGAAGTCTCTGATTTAGGCCTTACTGGCGCTAGAAACATGAGCGGATTGTATGAGGATGGTAAACGCGTAAAAGAGCGCCTACCTAATGATGACTTAGTAGATAAGTTAGAAGCAAAAATCCGCGCCAAGGCTTCTCGCATTAGCGACCAAAACAAAATTCAGGTATCGGTGAAAGACTAAGCCTGTAACGTTGTTGTTTGTTCCCAAAGCCCCTATAATGCGGGGCTTTTCACTATTTAGCAGTATGAGAATTTCACGTGGCTAAGACTATTCAGGCAATACGAGGCATGAATGACTGCCTTCCGGAAATATCCGGTACATGGCAGAAAGTAGAATCGGTACTTCGCCAAGTCGTTGCGAACTACGGTTATCAGGAAATACGTACCCCTATTGTTGAGAGTACAGATCTCTTCAAGCGGTCTATCGGTGAAGTCACTGATATCGTTGAAAAAGAGATGTATACCTTTGAAGACAGAAATGGCGATAGCTTAACACTTCGTCCAGAGGGCACAGCGAGTTGCGTGCGAGCCGGCAATGAGCACGGACTTTTGTACAATCAGCAGCAGCGCCTTTGGTACATGGGGCCTATGTTTCGCCACGAGCGTCCGCAAAAAGGACGCTATCGCCAGTTCCATCAGTTTGGTGTAGAAACCTACGGTATTGATGGTCCGGATATCGATTTAGAAGTTATTTTGCTAAGCGCTCGTTTTTGGAAAGCGTTTGGCATTGAAAAGCACGTTAAGCTCCAAGTTAACACGCTGGGCTCTAATGAAGCACGAGCGGCATATCGCGATATACTGGTCGAGTTTTTAAAAGCAAGAGAAGACCAACTTGATGAAGACTCAAGACGCCGTTTAGAAACTAATCCTCTTCGCGTACTCGACAGCAAAAACCCGGACGTTCAAGCTGCAATAGCCGATGCGCCGTCTTTAATCGACCATTTAGATGAAGAGTCGAAAGTACACTTCGAAACCTTGTGTGCAAGGCTGAGCGAAGCCGGTATCGCATACGAAGTTAATCCGAGATTAGTTAGAGGTTTAGACTATTACAACCGCACTGTTTTTGAGTGGGTAACCGATAGCTTAGGCGCTCAGGGAACTATTTGTGCTGGTGGACGATACGATGGTTTGGTAGAGCAGCTTGGTGGTAAGACTACACCGGCGGTTGGCTTTGCTATGGGTATAGAGCGTTTAGTGCTGCTAATCACCACGCTGAGTGAAGAAGCACAAGACGATAGCTTCGCCGATGTTTATGTAACTGCCATGGGCGATGATACTCAGTCTTATGCCATTGAAGTGGCTGAACACCTAAGAAATAGATTGCCCGACGCACGCATCATGATGCATTGTGGCGGCGGGAACTTTAAAAAACAATTAAAGCGCGCGGATAAAACCGGTGCTCGTCTAGCGCTACTTTTAGGCTCGGACGAAATGCAGTCACGCAATGTGGGAGTAAAGCCACTACGCGATGGTCAAGAGCAAGTTACAGTGAGTTTTGATAGCCTTTGCGAAAAAGTATCTGAACTGCTGGGCGAGAAATAAAAAGAGGACATCATGGAACAGTTCGCAACAGAAGAACAACAAGTAGAAGCGATTAAGCGTTTTTGGAAAGAGCATGGCACGGCTATTATTGTCGGTGCAGCACTTGGTTTAGGCGGTCTTTTTGGCTGGCGCCAATATTCAGATATGCAAACTGAAAGCAAAGAAGCCGCTTCAGTCGCCTATCAAAAAGCGGTAGAGAACTTCTCTGAGCAAGGCAACAGCGCTGGCTTAGAGGCGTTCATCGAAGAAAATAAAGATACTGGCTATGCCAGTATTGCAAGTCTTTTGGCAGCGAAAAAAGCAGTTGAGGATGGCGATCTAGACGCGGCAGCATCTCACTTGAATCAAGTGATTACATTTGCTGACAACGCTCAAATGAAAGAGCTAGCATCTGTTCGACTAGCGCGAGTACAAATTGAAATGAACCAGCTTGACGCTGCGTTGTCTACGCTTGGCACGGTTGCAAACGAAGCGTTTTCTGCACAGGTATCGGAATTGAAAGGTGATATCTATAAGCAGCAAGATAAGTTCGACGAAGCTCGTTTAGCATACTCAAGTGCACTAGAAGAAAATGCCAACAATCCGCTTTTGCAGATGAAACTCGATAATCTTGCTGTTGAAGCAGCACAGTAATCGCGCTTTGAAAGGCTGATAAAAATTAAAGAGGTACGCAATTTGTTTCACAATACCAGTGGCCGTAAAGGTCGTTTTGCTCGCGCTGTTACCATGGCGATGGCGGTATCGATTACTCTATCTGGATGTTCAACGGTTTCAGACTGGTTTGCCGATGAAGAAGAGCTTGAAATTCGTCGCTTAAAGCCCATTGAAGCGAAGTTTTCGCCAGCCATAGAGTGGGAGCGAGACATTGGCGACGGGGTAAATCATTACTTTTCTCGTCTAACCCCTGTATACGCGTACGACAAACTTTATGCAGCAGACCGTCACGGCAACGTAGTGGCAATGAAGCCAGACTCTGGCGAAGTCGTGTGGGAGAAAAACTTTGCTACATTTCGCTCAGAAGGCATGCTTAGTTCGGTAAGCAATTTGTGGAGCAGCGGTGAAAGCGCTCGTATAGGCGGTATCTTTGTCGCTGATAAGCACCTTTTCGTTGGCACTGAGAACGGATATATCGCAGCCCTTGATGCCGAAACCGGCGATTTGGTGTGGGATGCAAGTGTGCCTGGGGAAATTTTGGCAGCGCCTGCGGCCGATGACGGTATTTTGGTAGTAAACACCGGAGCTGGAAGTTTATTCGGCTTTAATATTCGCACCGGCGAGCAGCTGTGGCGTCATGAAGGTGATACTCCGCCACTAACATTACGCGGTATCTCCGGTCCTATTGCGTCGAATGGCGGTGTCATTGTTGGAGCGCCTACTGGAAAAATCCAGGTGAATCTTATCGACTCTGGTGTACTGGCATGGGAAACCGTTATTTCAACCCCAACAGGCGCAACAGAGCTAGAGCGGATTGTAGATATTGATACTACGCCGGTACTGTATGGCGGAACTATCTATACCGTATCTTACAACGGTACGCTTGCCGCAGTAGAACTGCGCTCTGGTCGTGTTATTTGGAAACGTGAGTATTCATCATTCCGTAACTTGAACATTGACGGCAACCAAATCTTCGTTGTTGATAATACCTCTAACGTTTTCGCGTTAGACAGACGAAATGGCGTAGAGCTTTGGTCGCAGGGGCTGCTCAAGCAACGCTCGCTAACAGCAGCTACACCGGTTGGTGAGTATGTAGTTGTTGGTGATAATTGGGGCTATCTACACTGGATAGAAAAAGAGAGTGGAGAAGTTGTAGCTCGCTTGGATGTGGGTGGCGACGATGAAGACGACGCTATCTACGCTGCTCCTATTGTAGTAGAAGACTCTGTTGTTGCTGTCACACGTAATGGTGTGGTGGTGTCGGTGAATGTCCCTTAAATTGAACGCTCCCTGAGTAAGTTGTCTTAAAAAACAGTAAACAACCTTACTCGAAAAGCATGACATTTACAGTACTCTAAAAGCGTCGTTCTTAACGGCGCTTTTTGTTTTTAAGTATTTCCCTTTGCTATTTCTTTCTCCTGTTAATCTGAATTGGTATTAACCCCCTTAAAGGGTATAATGCGCCCATTCAAAAACCGCAAGTAGTAAACGAAGCATAAGTGCTGGTATTTTTAGCACGGATAAATTCGTTGTTTAACGCTTGCGGTTTGTGCTTTTTAGCTTTCATGACCTCTAGGATCTGATAAATGTTACCCGTTGTTGCTCTGGTTGGCCGTCCCAATGTGGGAAAGTCGACCTTATTTAATCGTCTTACTAATACTCGCGATGCACTTGTTGCAGACTTTCCCGGCCTTACGCGGGATCGAAAATATGGCCAAGCCAAATTCGAAAGACGTCAATTCATTGTAGTTGATACCGGGGGCATAACAGGAGACGAAGAAGGCATAGATGCTGAAATGGCTCAGCAGTCTCTTCTTGCCATTGAAGAGGCTGATGTTGTGATGTTTTTGGTTGACGCCAGAGCTGGCCTGTTGCCGGCAGACCAAGGTATTGCGGACCATCTTCGTCGCATCAATAAAAAAGTATTCATTGTTGCCAATAAAGTAGACGGCATTGACGGCGACAGTGAAAGCGCTGAGTTTTATAAACTTGGCCTGGGTGAAGTGAAGCAAATTGCTGCCGCTCATGGTCGAGGCGTAAGCCAGTTGTTGCAAGATGGCTTGGCACCTCTGGAATCTGAATTTCCAGATATGGAAATTGTAGAAGAGGTTGAGCCTGAAGGAGAAGAGGATGCAGAAGCACAGCGTCAACGGCTTCAAGACTTGCCCATTAAGCTCGCTATTGTAGGAAAACCTAACGTTGGTAAGTCTACGCTCACCAATCGCATTTTAGGCGAAGAGCGAGTAGTGGTATACGACGAGCCGGGTACAACTCGCGACAGTATTTATATTCCAATGGAGCGAGATGAGCGCGAATACGTGCTTATCGATACGGCTGGGGTGAGAAAGCGCAAGAAAATTAATGAAGCGGTAGAAAAGTTTTCTATTGTGAAAACCCTTCAGGCTATTGAAGAAGCTAACGTTGTATTGTTGGTAATTGATGCAAGGGAAGGAATTACAGATCAAGACTTAAGCCTACTAGGGTTCGTTTTAAACTCTGGTCGCTCTTTGGTTTTAGCGGTAAACAAGTGGGACGGTTTAAGCACTGATGTTAAAGATGATGTAAAACGGGAAATGGACAGACGCCTAGGCTTTGTTGATTTTGCGCGTATTCACTTTATTTCGGCACTTCACGGTTCTGGCGTGGGAAATTTGTTTGCATCTGTGCAGGAAGCGTATCAAAGCGCGACTAAGCGAATTAATACGTCAATACTAACGCAAATTATGGAAATGGCGCAGGACGACCATCAGCCACCTCTGGTAAGAGGAAGACGCGTGAAGATGAAGTATGCTCACGCGGGTGGATATAACCCTCCTGTTATTGTTATTCATGGCAACCAAGTTGACGACTTGCCTAACTCCTATAAGCGATTCTTGATGAATTATTTCAGAAAGGCGTTGGAGATCATGGGAACGCCGATAAAAATTGAGTTTAGAGAAGGGAATAACCCCTTTGAAGGTAAGAAGAATAATCTTACCCTTGCTCAGCAAAGAAAACGCCGTCGAATGATGTCGTTTTATAAAGATAAAAAATAGCTGTTTAGATCTATCTACTTTTGCGCTGCACCTGAGCAATTTTCTTGTGTAGCGCGCTAAAGCAACTCTCTTATGCTTCGCGCTAAAGTAACTCTCTTATGCTTCGCGCTAAAGTAACTCTCTTATGCTTCGCATAAGTACCGACTCTTTTGGCACATCGACGTTCTGCATAAGTTCGTCGACAAGTGGGTCGGAAAAGTCAGCGGGAAAAGTTGTCGCTATCTTGATTATTTTATCGTGTTTTCTGAATACGTAAGTTGTCGCATAGAGCGTGGGGGATTTTTCTGATTGTGCTGCAATACCCAGCCTCCAGCCGTTTTCCTCTCCTTTAGATTTATAGGGCGCAGCTGGATTAGCAAGAGTTAACGTCAATTCCTGCGCCTTGGCTATCTCACCTGCTTTTTCTAAATCTGCCTTCAACTGCTCATTAAGTAGTAGGTTATTCTCCTTGCTCAACTTATGCGTGAAGGGATATACGATGATATCAAGTAACGCTTCTTCATAAGTGGGGTGAACATATCTTGTGATAGCCCCACTAAAAGGGTCTGCATACAATTGCGTATCGAGTTTTTTGAATTCGCCCACCGTTTGTGGCACAACAAGTTCACGTTCGTAGTTGCTAGCGTCAAGTGCTTGGTAAAGGTAGCTGGCAGAAAATAAGTTTTGCTTAATTGCGAGGTCTCGCCATTGAGCTACTAATTCAGCGGCATAGTGTGCTTTCCCGTTTTGCGAAATTTTCGGCACGTTTACTTGAAGCACGTGTGAAGCTATCTCCATACTGCGCCACTGCAATGTTATTTCCGCTAAGTGTGCATTTTCGTTACTTACATTTGCAATAAGCAGCTGATAGTCACTTTTTTCTTCATAGGGATGTAAAGAAGAGAAGAATGACGATTCCCGGAGCGCATCAATAAATGTATCTGGCGCAATGATGTCTTCTTGGCATGCACTATTTTCTAAAGCCGATTCTGTTAACGTGTTTTCTTCACACTGCCTTACAACAAGAGACGACGGATAAGTGGAAAATGCAGATACTGGAACGGCTATAACGCTAGAGCTTGAACTCGCGTTAATCAAATCTTGTGTGGCAGCATTTATACCTGAAGCCACAGCTTTAGTACTAGCGGTGTGAGCAAGCAAGGCCAAACAAGTCGTTACCAAACACGCTTGCCTAACCAATGCCATCCCCAATTTAAGCAGTGTGAGTCGGGATGCTTTTTGCGAAGCACCGGCATTTATCGCTAACTCCTTGCGACACCAATTCATCATTGAATTGGCAACTTAGAAATCATGCCGTATGGACAATACTGTTTAACTATCATGTTGATGAACTATTCTTTCCGAGTTTTAGTTACTGTACTGGTTATTTCACCGTCCGTCACCCGAGTTGTGATTGTATCGCCAGTATTTACCGCTTCAACACTAGTAATGGCAGATTTATTCGCCAACGTAATGCTATAGCCTCTCGCTAACGTAGACAGGGGGCTTACCGATTGAAGTAGAGACGCTCCAGATGCCAGGCGATTTTTCTTATTCCTCAATAGCGCAGTGGTGGCATTAACCAATCTTGTCTGAGCATAGTTGAGGGCACTTTTAGACTGCGTAAGTCGTTGCACTGGGTTATGTGTGTTAAGTCTATTTATGAGCGATTGTAGTTTTCTGTCTGCTTTAGCAACATCTTGTTTCATGTGATGAAGCAACTGCATTTGCAAACGGTCTAGCGATTGCCATTGATGCTGTATTTTACTTTGCGGATGTAAGTTTTGTAGGCGCTGGCGCAAAATAGCGAGCTTCTGTTTATTGTGCACTAAAGTGTGCGACAGGACTCTTTTGAGGCGCTCTCGCTGCTGAACTAGTTTTCGGTCTATCTCTAGAGAGTCTTGGCTAAGTAATTCAGCTGCAGCCGATGGAGTAGGGGCACGCAAATCTGCAACAAAGTCAGAAATAGTAAAATCGACCTCATGGCCAACAGCACTCACAATGGGCAATGCACTGTCAGACACTTCGCGAGCTAATGCTTCGTTGTTGAAACACCATAAGTCTTCCAATGAACCACCGCCACGAGTAAGAAGCAAAACATCGACTTCATTTCTTTCGTTTGCTTTTCTTAGTGCATTAATCAATTGGGTAGGAGCTGTTTCTCCCTGTACCATAGAAGGGTACACAATAACTTCGGTTTGTGGGCTTCGCCGTTTTAATACACTAAGTACATCGTGCAGAGCAGCGCCGCTTGATGATGTAATAACGCCTATACGATTTATTTGCGTTGGCAAGCTTCGCTTAGTGGCGGCATCGAACAAGCCTTCGCTGTGAAGTTTCATCTTAAGCGCTTCATAAGCTTGCTTTAACGCACCCTCACCGTCGCTCTCCATATGTTCGACAACTAATTGATAGTCGCCTCTAGCCTCGTAAAGACCCACCGACGCTCTCACTAATATTTTATCGCCTTCTTTCGGGCGCTGACGTACCGAGCGGTTCGCACCTTTGAACATGGCTGCTCGCACTTGGGCTTTATTGTCTTTTAACGTGAAGTACCAATGTCCGGATGCCGCACACACAAAATTGGATATTTCAGCGGACAGCCAAATTAGGCCAATTTCGCCCTCAAGTACGGTTCGAGCTAATCGATTTAGCTTGGTGACTGTTAAAATTTGTCGAGATGTTGATGGCGAATTTGTAAACATAAAAAAAATCACTCGGTTTAATACAAATAGAGTTTACCTTAAAACCAAAAAACACTACAATCACGCCGCAATTAACCCTCAACTGAATAGGTGTTGTTGCATGCTACGTATCATCCAAGAAGCCCTTACTTTTGACGATGTGTTGCTAGTTCCTGGCCACTCAACCGTCCTCCCTCATACAGCTAACTTACAAACGCGTCTTACGCGCGGTGTAACTATGAATATCCCTATGGTATCAGCCGCTATGGATACAGTGTCTGAAGCGCCGCTGGCCATTGCTTTGGCTCAAGAAGGTGGTATTGGTTTTATTCACAAAAATATGACGCCTGAAGAGCAAGCAAAGCACGTACTTGAGGTGAAGAAGTATGAAAGTGGCGTTGTATCTGACCCTGTTACCGTAACGAAAGACGCCACCATAGGCGATGTCATTGCGCTATCGAAAAGCAAAGGCTACTCGGGGTTCCCAGTGACAGATGAAGAAAACAACCTGATTGGTATTGTAACAGGTCGGGATCTTCGCTTTGAAAAGCGTCTAGAGCTTCCAATCAGCAATGTAATGACAGGCAAAGATGACCTAGTTACGGTTAAAGAGGGCGCTAGCTCTGACGTAGTGCTCGATTTAATGCATGAACATCGCATCGAAAAAATCCTTGTTGTGGACGACGCGTTCAAGCTTACCGGGCTTATTACAGTAAAAGATTTCCAAAAGGCAGAAAATAAGCCAAATGCGTGTAAAGACTCTTTAGGTCGCTTGCGCGTTGGTGCTGCAGTTAGTGTAGGGCCGGGTACCGATGAGCGTATTGAACTATTGGTCAACGCTGGCGTAGATGTGCTGTTAATTGATACCTCTCATGGTCATTCCCAAGGCGTAATCGACCGCGTGAAGAAGGTACGCAAAGACTACCCCGAAGTGCAAATTATTGCTGGAAACGTTGCCACTCGCGAAGGGGCTAAAGCGTTAGCTGATGCGGGCGTAGACGCTGTTAAGGTAGGTATAGGTCCAGGTTCAATCTGTACTACGCGTATTGTTACTGGATGTGGTATGCCACAAATTACAGCAGTAGCTGACGCGGCAGAAGCGCTTGAAGGAACCGGCATTCCTGTTATCGCGGATGGCGGTATTCGCTTCTCTGGTGACATTGCAAAAGCGCTAGCCGCAGGTGCTAGCTGCGTAATGGTAGGCAGCATGTTGGCCGGAACTGAAGAAGCTCCGGGAGAAGTAGAGCTTTTCCAAGGCCGTTATTATAAGTCATATCGCGGTATGGGCTCGTTAGGCGCAATGAATCAAAGCCACGGTTCGTCAGATCGCTATTTCCAAGAGTCAAATAATGCTGAAAAGCTGGTGCCCGAGGGAATTGAAGGTCGCGTAGCCTATAAAGGTCCTATCGCGAACATCATTCACCAGCAAATGGGTGGACTTCGTTCAGCAATGGGGTTAACCGGCTGTGCGACCATCGAAGAGCTTAACACCAAAGCTCAATTTGTACGTGTAACATCTGCAGGTATGGGTGAGAGCCACGTGCACGACGTGAGTATTACTAAAGAAGCGCCTAACTACCGTCTAGGTTAAGGCGAGTTACCGTTCAGCGTGGGCATAGTGTCTGACACAACCACGCTGTAAACCCACCCATTGGGAGCTTGGCCTCGGCATCCACGCCTCGGACAGGTTGTTTACAAACACTTTGCCCTCGCTATATAACGCTATGATAAAGCAATGTGGCTTAGTGGTTGAAAAGAAAAAAAGGCTTTTTATGAGTTCAAACATACACGCTCAACGCATTCTTATTTTGGATTTTGGCTCGCAATATACACAGCTAATAGCACGTCGTGTTCGCGAAATTGGCGTTTACTGTGAGCTTTGGGCTTGGGATGTAACCGAAGAACAAATTCGTGCATTTAATCCACAGGGTATTATCTTGTCTGGCGGGCCAGAGTCGGTAACCGAAGAAGGTTCTCCCCGAGCACCTGATTACGTGTTCGATGCCGGCGTGCCGGTGTTGGGGATTTGCTACGGCATGCAAACCATGGCGCATCAGCTTGGTGGTGGAGTACTTGGTTCAGACAAACGAGAGTTTGGCTATGCGCAAGTAGAAGTCATCAAGCCTAGCCCGTTACTCGATAAAATTGAAGATGCGATTGGCGACAATGGTGCAGCCCGCCTTGATGTATGGATGAGCCACGGTGATAAAGTGTCAGCTATTCCCGAAGGTTTTGAGACCATTGCGCAAACTGCGTCTTGTCCTCATGCTGCAATGTACAATGAAGAAAAACAGTTCTACGGAGTTCAATTTCATCCGGAGGTGACTCACACTCGTCAAGGTATGCGGTTATTAACGCATTTTGTTATGGATGTGTGTAAGTGTGAAAAACTGTGGACAGCGGGTGCAATCATTGAAGATGCCATTGAGCGCATTAAGCAAAAGGTAGGCGACGATGAAGTTATTTTAGGCCTATCTGGTGGTGTAGATTCATCGGTTACTGCCATGTTGTTGCATCGCGCTATTGGTACAAACCTTACGTGCGTTTTTGTAGACAATGGGTTATTACGCCTGAACGAAGCTGACCAGGTAATGGAAATGTTTGGCGACCACTTTGGGTTAAACATTATCCGCATAGATGCAGAAGAACGCTTCTTAGCGCGTTTAGAAGGCATTGAAGATCCTGAGCTCAAACGTAAAGCAATTGGTAACGAGTTTGTTCGTGTTTTTGATGAAGAAGCCGGCAAGCTTGCCAATGCAAAATGGTTAGCACAAGGCACTATTTATCCCGATGTCATTGAATCTGCTGGCTCAGCCACAGGTAAAGCCCATGTAATTAAATCTCACCATAACGTTGGCGGTTTGCCTGATGATATGGAGTTAGGTCTTGTTGAGCCTCTGCGTGAGTTATTTAAAGATGAAGTGCGTAAGATTGGCCTAGAGCTTGGCTTGCCGTACGACATGCTTTACCGTCACCCGTTCCCTGGTCCTGGTTTAGGTGTTCGTGTTCTTGGTGAAATTAAGAAAGAGTACTGCGACCTCTTGCGTCGTGCCGATGCCATCTTTATTGAAGAGCTATACGCCGCAGACTTATACCAAAAAGTGAGCCAGGCATTCACCGTATTCTTACCGGTTCGCTCTGTAGGCGTTATGGGCGATGCACGTAAATACGATTGGGTAGTAAGTTTGCGAGCTGTTGAGACCATCGACTTTATGACGGCGCATTGGGCTCACTTACCTTATGACTTCTTAGGTAAAGTGTCTAACCGTATTATCAATGAAATCGATGGTATATCCCGTGTGGTTTATGATATTTCAGGCAAGCCTCCCGCTACGATTGAGTGGGAATAAGCTTGAGGGGCTTAACCATCTCTGATAACTAACATTGCAAAGAGCCTTCGGGCTCTTTTTTGTTAGCGCAGACCTGCTGGAAATTACAAACGACAAGCCCAAGTACAAAGACGATAAAAAAAGACTAGATAGAAATTCCAAACAGAGATCGCAGATAGACTATAAACACTATTTGGTTATAACTAGGTATAATTAAGTATTTGGTTTAATACCTTTTCTGTCACGTAAATGTCACAAAAATATCATTCAATAAAGGAGTACTTCCAAATGTTAAGGCCTCCTCGTGTTCAATTACACAAGCATCAGTCGTTTAGTGATAACGCCTGTTCTCGCTAGCTTTTTTCTTCTTGTTTTACTCAATGGCGCCTCAATTCTCAAGTCATTTACTCTGCTTAACGCATTTGATGAGCTTGAAAATACGCTTGTGCAATCAGAGCGTAATGTCAACGATGTGCTAAGTACGTTTAAAACACAGGTTCAAGAGTGGAAAAATGTGCTTCTTCGCGGTCATAACCAAGCTGACCTTGAAAAATACTGGGAACGATTTAAAGCTCGAGAGCAGGAAATCACTAAAAAATTTACTGCGATGCTGCAAAACGACGTAATTAGCGCAAAGGCCAAGACAGAAATACGTCAGTTTCAAAAAGCTCACGGTATTATGGCTACAAAATATCGCGAAGGTTACGAGGCTTTTGTGAATTCTGGATTCGATCCAAAAGTAGGGGATAGTTACGTACGCGGCATCGATAGAGAGCCTGCAAAGCTCTTAGGCAGCATTGCTGATGATATTGCCTCACAGTCAGCTGGCGCTATCAAAACGCTCAAGAGTGATACTCGTAATATGCTGTGGCTTATCCTCATTGCTGCAGTTCTTTTATCAATTGCGTCTCTTAGCTATGTTATTGCGAGATTGCGTTCGCAGGTGATTAAGCCAACCAAGCAAATTGCTACCTGTATCTCAAATTTAGCAAATAGTGATTACGATTATTCACTCACTTATTCAAGTAATCACGAACTAGGCGTTTTAGCTAACTCAGCCCGTGCGTTGCAGAGTAAGCTGAAGTCATCTGTAGAGCAGTTGCAAGATGCGGAAAGGGAAATGAGTGGCGCATTTTCTACTCTAGACAGTGTTAGTCAATCCATTATGGAAGGGGCCAGCGAGCAAAGAGAGACATCTCGCTCTTTAGATACCAGTACTGATAAGTTAAAAGGTATTGTGCAAAACCTTGTGGCGATTACTGACCAAGTTGCCGTTGCAACCAATAATTCTGAGCAAAACGTTGCCAGCTGCTATGAGACATTCGAAAAGGCTAACGTCGGATTTAAGCAGCTTGCACAAACGGTTACAGAGTCGAGTGATATTGTAACTGAGCTTCAAACACGCAGTACTAATATCCTTAAAGTGGTGAATGTAATTAATGAAATTGCTGATCAAACTAACCTGCTTGCGCTAAATGCTGCGATAGAAGCTGCGAGAGCCGGCGAGCATGGAAGGGGTTTTGCGGTTGTTGCTGACGAGGTGAGAGCACTTGCAGCTAAAACGCAGCAATCTACCAGAGAAATAAACGATATTTTAAGTAGTTTTGAGTCGGAAGCGAAAACAGCTGTAACCGCCATGACCTCAGGTAAGCAGCTTTCAGACACCAATGCAGCCGAAGCTGAGTCGGCGCTTGAGCGATTAAACACGGTAGTAAGAGACATTCAAGAAACCGCCAGTGTAGTGGTTGCGCTCAATGAAGCCGCGGATGAACAAGAGGCCGTATTGGGCCAGGTAGAGTCTATTATTAGCAATGTTGTGTCTTCGGCTGAGCGTTATCATCAACTAGCACAGCGCGACGATATGTCTCGTTCAATGAAGAATATGTCACACAACGTTGAAAAGGTGGTGAACAGTTTGACCCGCTAAGCGGGCTTTGACAGTATTTAACGTAAGTTATTAAGCTTGTTTAAATACAGTCTGAAGAGAATCAATAGTTTATGATCCCGCTGGTGTTCCATCCTATTTACAGTCAATTATCGCTTCCCGACAGGCATCGGTTTCCAATAGAGAAATACAAGGGTATTAGAGATGAGCTAATGAGGCGGGGGATTAGCGCGTCTCAGTTCAGTAAGCCAAACCCGATAGAAAACGATCTTCTAATGCGTTTTTATTCCCCAGAGTATGTTCAGCAGCTCACAACTGGCAACCTTGATAAAAAAGCCATGCGACGCATAGGTTTTCCTTGGTCTGAGCAGCTTATCGAGCGCACAAGAACGGCAGTTGCAGGCACATGCTTAACCGCAAATCTCGCCATCGAAACGGGCAAAGCGCTAAACTTGACCGGTGGGTATCATCACGCTTTTGCAGATTTTGGCTCAGGTTTTTGTTTGTTTAACGATCTTTATCTGGCGGCCAAGGCCATGCAGACGCACCCGGGTATTGATAATGTTCTAATTATCGATTTAGATGTTCATCAAGGGGATGGTACTGCCAAGCTGGCCGAAAATGACAATGATATTTTTACCTTGTCTCTGCACGGTGAAAAGAATTTTCCACATAGAAAGCAGGTTTCTAATATTGATATTGGCTTTGTAAAAGGGGCGGCAGACGATGAGTATTTATCGACATTAGAACAAGCTATTACACTGGCTTTCCGACAGTATCAGCCCGATGCCATAATTTATGATGCCGGCGTTGATGTACACGTTAATGATGATTTAGGCCATCTGCACATAACAACGCAAGGGGTGTACGAGCGGGATAAAATGGTATTTGAGTTGGCGCAGCACAAAGGGTTACCTATAGCTGCCGTGATTGGTGGTGGTTACCAGCGCGATATTGACGCGCTGGTAGATGTGCATATTCAACTCTATCGAGCTGCAGGGGTTATCGACTAGTCGTTTACCTAGAGTGGGCTTTCACTTAGAAGTGCTTTCACCTACAGGAACTTTACCTGAAAACCAAGACCGATACGCTCTTGAGAACGGTTATAATCGATTAATGAATCTCCATAGCCATTAAAGTACTGAATGAGAAGATCGTAACGATCTGACATAGGATAGGTCACGTCTAATTGAATGCTGCCTCGATTATCATTGAAATCTAAGTTGTTTCTCCACAGAGCAAGCATTTTAAATGCGCCAATTTTACGGCCATAACCAAATTCGAATCGCCCGTAAAAATCTTGTATATCTGGATTGTCGTCGCCGCTTGGATCTAAAGGATCTTCTTTTTCATCTTCCGGCACGCGGTACCAGGTCTTTAAGTAATAAATATCATCGTCGTCGCTAAACACAATTGAGGCAAAAATGCGGTTCCAGCTTCTTGAGCGAAGTCCACTTTGCCCATTAGACATATGGTTGAAGCCTACTTGAAAAGTATTAAACTTATAGCCTAGAACTGAGTAGTCGCCGGTTTTCTGCCAAAAAACTTCAGGCTCGTAGTTGGTTTCTCTAAAGGGTTTCGATACTTCACTGTTATATAACTGCCAAAATGACGTAAGCGTAAATCCAAAATACACGCCATCAAAACCAGTATCTTCCATGTAAAGTGGCAGCTTCATACTTAACTGGAATTTTGCTTCTTTGCTGTCAACGTTTTCTTCCGTAAGGTCTTGATTACCCGCCGAATTAGGATTTTTTATATGAGTAAAAGGGAGAAGGTAATTTTGGCGATGCTGAGTAATAGCAAATACATTATCTAACGCTTCTTTGTCGCCTTCTAAGCGACTATCGAGGGCACTTTGAGTTGTGGTGTCTCGTTTAATAATATCGATAACCTCGATGCCTTCTTCTATAGCGGAAGACAAATCGTTATCTTGCGACGATTCTTCAGACTTGGGTGATTCTGTAGATTGAGAGGTTTGAGGGCTATCTGACTTTTGAGATTCTTGCGCGACAGAAGTAGTGATAACACCGAGTGATAAAACGACTGGTGCTATAAATAACAAAGGCTTTAAAGTCACCTTTTATTCTCCGTGGTGATAGTTACGGTTGGTTGAAGTCCAAAACTTGGCCTTCTGCTGATGCAAAGACATGCAGTGGTGATTCTGCAGCTAATACGAAGTCATTACAATGAGAAACCACAAAATCTATATCATCGTCTGTTCTTTCGGGGTCATGACTGTATAGCGCGAGTCGCTTAACGTTACTTGCCATAGCAAGTTTAACAGCTTCTTCTGCCACAGAGTGTCCCCATCCATTCTTTGCGGGCATATCTGACCCCATGTACTGAGCGTCATGGATTAATAGATCTGCGTTACTGGCAAAGGTAGCGAATGTTTGAAAATCAGTTTCTTTCTTGTAGGGAGGGTAAAGCTCGTTGTCAGTGATGTACGCCACTTTATAGCCATCTGCCTCGATACAATAAGCGCTTCCCTTACCCGGATGGTTCATAGGAACCCGCTTAATGGTTGCACTTCCAATAGAAAAGACATCTTGCTGAGCATCAAGATGCTGTATTGTTATATTTGCATGAAGGGCAGTTCTAGGCACAGGAAACAAAGAGCCTTCCATTTGCCTAAGGATCTGATCAGGCTCATCCAAATTGGTCTGTCCTGGAAAAATATTGATCTCTCGGTCTTTTTGATAAATAGGCGTAAAGAAGGGAAAGCCTTGAATGTGGTCCCAGTGATTATGGCTAAGTAAAATATTAATGGGTGTTGTTTTTTGAATGAGATAGGGGCTGAGCAAGCGGATGCCTGTACCCGAGTCGAGGACGATATCCGTGCCGTCCTCAAGCTCTATATGTACACAGGCTGTATTGCCGCCGTAGCGGACAAAGTCCGCTCCGGGTGTGGGTATCGACCCTCTTACACCGTAAAATGTTAACCGCATATACCCACCCCGTTCTTCATTGTTCGGGCAACGTCAGATGTTAGAGCGCGGCTACGAAATCCTTAGCGGCACTGAGATCTAATAACTGTTTATCGCCAGTTCGTCTATTTTTATATTCAACCTGTTGATTATCCAAGTTTCTTTCGCCAATAACAATACTATGAGGTATGCCAATTAATTCCATGTCATTAAACATAACACCTGGACGTTCCTTTCTATCATCAAAAAGTACGTCTATTCCCAAGCCTAATAGCTCTTCATACAGCTTTTCGGCTGTTTCTTTAATGCGATGTGATTTATGCATGTTCATGGGAATGATAGCCACTTTGAAAGGAGCTATGGCATCTGGCCACTTTATGCCAAATTTATCGTGGTTTTGCTCTATCGCGGCAGCAACAATTCGAGATACACCGATACCGTAACATCCCATTGTTAACGTTTGATGCTTACCTGTTTCGCTTAAAACACCGCAATTCATGGCTTCAGAGTACTTCCTGCCAAGTTGGAAAATATGACCTACTTCAATGCCGCGCTTTATTTCAAGGGTACCTTCACCGTCAGGAGATATATCGCCAGCGACTACGTTACGAATATCAACCGCGTTTATCTCTTCAGGCCAATTTGAATTGATAGCTAATTTGTTTTGCTCACCGGCACCGCAAGTAAAGTCGGCGAGTGCTGCAGCACTTGAATCAACGTAAGTAGGAATGTTCAGGCTGGTTGCATCTGCAAATAAAGGAGAAACACCTAACACTTGTGCCGCTTTTTCAGCAGAAGCTTGAACAAGCGGTGTAGCAACGCTATCAATTTTTTCGGCTTTAATATCGTTTAATGTATGGTCTGCTCGAAGTACAAGGGCAACCCACTTTTCATCGCTATTTAGAGCAGCGTCAGCGTTGTCTTCACTAGTTTCAGCCCCTTTAACCACAAACACGTTTACCGCATTGCTAGTTGCAATATCAATACTGCCAAGAGCCTCTTCTAAAGTGTGACCAGATACAGGCTTGGTTTCACGTGCAGCGCCAGAGGCAGATGCTTTCTCAGGGGCCGTAGCCGGTGCCATTTCAATATTAGCGGCGTAATTGCTCTTATTAGAAAACGCAATGGCGTCTTCCCCTGACTCTGCTAATACATGGAACTCATGAGAATGATTGCCACCAATTGAACCAGAATCGGCGATAACAGCACGAAAATCTAAACCCAATCGAGAGAATATATTGCTGTAGGCGTCATACATTTTCTGATAAGTGGCTTCTAAACAAGAATCCTCTAAGTGAAAGCTGTACGCATCTTTCATCGTAAATTCGCGGCTACGCATAATGCCGAAGCGAGGACGGACTTCATCGCGAAACTTAGTTTGTATTTGGTACAGGTTAAGCGGTAGCTGCTTATAACTGCTAACTTCGTTGCGAACGAGGGCGGTAATAACTTCTTCGTGAGTGGGGCCTAACACGAAATCACGCTGGTGGCGGTCTTTTACACGCAACAATTCAGGTCCATATTCTTCCCAACGACCAGATTCTTCCCACAAATCTGCCGGCTGCACGACAGGCATCAGTATTTCGATAGCGCCGGCTTTGTTCATCTCTTCGCGAACAATATTAGCGACCTTATTGAGAACGCGAAGGCCTGAAGGAAGCCAGTTGTATAACCCCGACGCTAGCTTTCTAATCATTCCAGCACGTAACATTAGCTGGTGGCTGATAACCTCTGCATCAGCGGGTGTTTCTTTTTGCGTGGCGAGCAAATATTGACTAGTGCGCATGTAAACCAGTATTCCTGTAAATTAAAATGTGATCTTATCTATTCTAATTAAGTGAGAGCCATTAGGCTATACACTCGTTGCTTTATGTTGAAATAATCTATGTTGAGTGAAGAAAGCTTTTGAAAAAACTGTTGAGAAACGTCTACGGTTTAGACCCATTCTGCGTTTGAGGAATTTTCTTGGAGGAATTTTCTAGGTACAGCTGCACAATTAGTTAAAAAGACATATTCACAGGTACTTTCTCGAAAATTTTCATAGCGCAACAATTTGCGTAACCACAACAATGCCTCCTTTTACGATAAAACTAATATCGAAGTTGTATAGCGAGACTTTGTAGGTTTTGTCGTCGTTATCTAAAGGTTGTTTGTAGGCTGGGCGTGGGTCTTGCGCCAATACATCACATACTAATTGTGTAAAGTCACTGTGGCGGCGACTTACCTCTGTAAGTTGAGGCTTTACATTATTCTCAAAAACCACCTCTCGTTGAGGTATAGGTCGAAGTTGGTTAAGGCTATCGGTAGCGGAATCTACACTGTCTGCGTAATGAAGATAAGGTTTTATATCAACCAGGGGAGTACCATTAACAAGGTCTACGCCCTCAACCATGAGTTTCTTTTTCCCATTTATGAGATGCAGGCCCCTATTTTTTACGACAGACATGCCTGTAGCATTGGGTCTGTGGGTACTGCGGCTGGCAAAAACGCCCATGGTTGAGTTACCGCCTAAACGAGGCGCTTTAACCGTGCTTTTCCAGCCTCTGTCTATTGTTTGATGAAAGATAAAAAGTAACCAGAGGTGACTATAGCTATCAATGCCTTTCAGCATATTCGCATCATCAAAGGTGTCCTCAAAGGTAATAATTCCTTTCGCTACACTTAAGTTGGGCTGTCGCGGTATTCCAAACTTTTGGTTAAACGGCGTGGAAATAGTGGCAATTTTTTGAATCGTAAACGTGTTTTCTGCCGTCATTTTTCGCTGTCTTTTACTGTGTTTTCTGCTTTTATTTTTGACAGCGCTTCAAGAAAGTATGGGCATCCAAGCTCTTTTGCTTTTGCGATATTGTGGGTATAAATTTTTTCTGCGTCATTTTCGTTTTTCATAAAACGAGAAATGTCACGCTCTCTAATGATATGCAAAATAGGGTAGGGTGAGCGGTTAGTGAAATTTTCAGGCGCGTCCGTATCGCTGCCTTCAAACATATAATGAGGGTGAAAACTGGCAAGCTGATATTTACTCGAAAAACCCCAATCGTTTAGCATGGCTTCAGCAATAGCGAGCACGTCTAAATACTCATCAAAATCAGCAAAAACACTATTAGACAGAACCATTAATGTGGTCGCAACATTGTTGTCTTTTTCCAGCCGAGATAACTCATCGTAAAGCGCCTCTAACACATCTCCTGTATTGCCTGCTATTACGCAGCAATGAATCTGGTTAGGAGTTCTCACATAAGAAGCAAACGGGCAAAAGTTGTGGCGAATCACAATGTCATCTACCCATTTCATTGTTGCCTCAATGAAATGGGTATTTTGATCTGCTTGGGCGTTGAGTGAAGGCAAGTTCATAACCGATTAGTTGCCATTTTTTACGAATGGTACTTAACGTAAGCTTCTAACGTGTTTTCGATAAGACTTGCTACTGTCATAGGGCCGACACCACCCGGAACCGGCGTTATCCAACCCGCACGCTCTTTCGCTTTATCAAATTCGACATCGCCGACTAACGAACCGTCACTTACTCGATTAATACCCACATCGATAACAATGGCACCAGGCTTAATCCAGTCACCTGGGATAAAGTTAGGTTTACCTACCGCAACCACAAGAAGGTCTGCACGCTGAACATGGCTCTTTAAATCTTGCGTAAACTTATGACACGTTGTTACCGTACAGCCCGCTAATAATAGTTCTAGGCTCATTGGGCGACCAACAATATTCGATGCGCCAACAATAACGGCGTCTAAACCTTTAACAGGGCGTTTAGTGGACTCAATCATCGTCATAATGCCCTTTGGCGTACAGGGGCGAAGCGCTGGTATCCGTTGAGCTAAACGACCGATATTGTATGGGTGAAACCCGTCCACGTCTTTATGAGGATGAATACGCTCTAGTACTCGTTCGGCGTTAAGCCCTGCAGGAAGCGGAAGCTGAACTAAAATACCGTCTATCTCTTTATCATCGTTAAGTTCATCCACCAATTTAAGCAGCGTTTCTTCCGACGTATCTGAGGGGAGATCGAAAGAGCGAGACACGAAACCGACTTCTTCACATGCTTTACGCTTATTCGAAACATATACTTGTGAAGCAGCGTCACTACCTACCAATACCACCGCAAGACCCGGCTGGCGTTTTTTAGCTTGTGTTAAGGAGGTGACGTAAGAAGCTACATGTTGGCGAACTTGTTTGGCAATTAATTTGCCGTCAATAAGGTGAGCGGTCATATTTTCAGTCATAAAGTCATTAATGATTGACCTTTATTGTTTCACAAAACGGGTAACTGAAACCAGAGGAAAGTGTTCTGAGTGAGATGTTTTTCTACATTGAAATACGTTGGAGAACAAAATTTCAGTTAATATACGTGCATGCTGAGCTTTGTTGTAAGAATTTTGGGCTAAATCTACAGCAAAGATCAATTCCCTTTAGTTTTTATGAATTAATTTAGTTTTCGGTGAACAGTCTTAATTTGGACAATTAAACGAGAAAATATCTTTCGCTCTGGCTAAAAAGTACTCTTTTTGTTCAAAAAAACACAATAATGCGTGCTTTGTGAGCGGTTGTTTTTTTTATTTAAAAAAGTGTTTGACGAGGTGGGGGCAAGTCAGTAATATTCGCACCCCGTAACGGCACAGAGGCAAAACGCTTCGAAAGCAGTTACACAGTCGGTGAGTGGCGCAGCTTGGTAGCGCACTTGTTTTGGGTACAAGGGGTCGCAGGTTCAAATCCTGTCTCACCGACCATTTTCTTGCAATAACCTTTGTGAGAAAACTTGCAATAAGATTCGTCGAGCGCCCGTAGCTCAGCTGGATAGAGCAACGGCCTTCTAAGCCGTGGGTCGCAGGTTCGAATCCTGCCGGGCGCGCCATGCGGGTCAGGTAGGTCCTGACTAAATTGGCAGAATCTTTACGTTTACATGTTTATCAATTCGCATGTAAACTAGCAAACACCTCAGTGGTGGGCGTAGCTCAGTTGGTAGAGCCCCGGATTGTGATTCCGGTTGTCGTGGGTTCAAGTCCCATCGTCCACCCCACTTTTTCGCGGGAGTGGTGGAATTGGTAGACACGCTGGATTTAGGTTCCAGTGCTTCACGGCGTGAGAGTTCAAGTCTCTCCTTCCGCACCATAGTTTCAAGCTTCTTTCAAAAGCTCTTTCAGCATTTACAGTCGGTGAGTGGCGCAGCTTGGTAGCGCACTTGTTTTGGGTACAAGGGGTCGCAGGTTCAAATCCTGTCTCACCGACCACTGCTTTTTCCCTATATTTTCAAATTTCAGCGTATTCGCTAATCCGGCAAACGAGCTAAAACTTTCTGTTTTGATGCAATAATTCCACTATCTGTGGGTTATCTAAACAGATCGGCGCTACAAACTTGTGTTTCCCTCTCGACTCTCATCGTGTGCGGCTGTATACTACCGCGTCTTTTTTTAACCAATGCGTTTATTTCAAATTGTGTGTTTTTATATATGAATTCTGTTTCTACACTTGAATTCTCACCACTTTGAAACCATAAACGAATTTTAACGACCTCTTCCCCGAGTGATGTGCCTAAAAGCATGGCGGGTGAGGGGATTGAGAACAAAACGCCTTAAAAGGCGTATAGTTGAGGTAATATAATGCAAGTTTCAGTCGAGACGACCCAGGGTTTAGAACGCCGTCTTACTATCACCGTTCCAGCTGACGCGGTTGATTCAGCAGTTAAATCACGCCTACAACAGTTGGCGAAAACACAGCGCATCAACGGCTTCCGCCCAGGAAAAGTGCCAGTAAGCGTAATCAAAAAACGTTTCGGCCAAGCAGTTCGTCAAGAAGTATCTGGCGATGTTATGCAGCAAAACTTCTACCAAGCAGTAATCCAAGAGAAGATTCAACCTGCCGGTATGCCGAAGTTCGATTTGACCACAGACGAAGATGGCAAGGACCTTGAGTTCACGGCGTCTTTCGAAGTTTATCCTGAAGTGGAAATTAAAGGTTTAGGTGATATTGAGATTGAAAAGCCAGTAGTTGAGATTACTGACGAAGATCTTGATAACATGATGGAAACGCTTCAAAAGCAGCACGCTACTTGGAAAGAAGTTAAGCGCAAAGCGAAGAAAGACGATAAAGTTGTTATCGACTTTGTTGGCACTATTGACGGCGAAGAGTTTGAAGGCGGAAAAGCTGAAGACTTCGCACTAGAATTAGGCCAAGGCCGAATGATTCCTGGCTTTGAAAAGCCACTTGTTGGTGCTAAAGCAGGTGAAGAAGTAACTATTGAAGTGACTTTTCCTGAAGACTACCATGCTGAAAACCTTAAAGGTAAAGATGCGGTATTCCAAGCAACAGTGAAGAAAGTTGAAGGTCAATCTCTTCCTAAAGTAGACGAAGAGTTTGCAACACTGTTTGGTGTAGAGGAAGGCGGTGTTGACGCACTTAAAGCTGAAGTGCGCAAGAATATGCAGCGCGAACTAGACCAAACCTTGAAAGCCAAAGTGAAAGAAGACGTTATTTCTAAGCTTGTTGAAGCCAACGAAATTGAAGTTCCTCAAGCACTTATCGACCAAGAGGTTGATACACTTCGCGAACAGGCAAAACAGCGCTTTAGCCAGCAAGGCGGTGGTCAGAATTTGCCAGACCTGCCGGCAGAATTATTTACTGATAACGCAAAGCGTCGTGTATCTATTGGTCTTTTACTTGGTGAAGTTATTAAGCAAAACGAGCTTAAAGCAGACGAAGAACGCGTTAAAGAGATGATCGAAACTGCGGCTTCAGCGTACGAAGATCCAAGTGAAGTTGTAGAGTACTACAACAACAACCAAGAGCTAATGCAGCAAATGCAAAACGTTGCGCTTGAAGAGCAAGCTATCGAGTGGGTTCTTGAGCAAGCGAATGTTACTGAAGTAACAAAAGCTTTTGACGAGGTAATGAACAAACAGGCGTAATTTTTTACTGTCTGATTGACATTACTTGTCAGCAACTGCTTAAATGCTCGGAGCCTTCCGAGCATTTTTGTTTTTAACGCTAGATAATAAAGGTAGTTATGACTAACACTCCGTTTGACCCTATGAATGCACTTGTTCCAATGGTAGTAGAGCAGACCTCTAAAGGTGAACGCTCTTACGACATTTATTCTCGCCTATTAAAAGAAAACGTTATTTTCTTAGTGGGGCAAGTTGAAGATCACATGGCCAACCTTATCGTTGCGCAAATGTTGTTCTTAGAAGCGGAAAATCCAGAAAAAGACATTTTCCTTTATATCAACTCGCCAGGCGGATCTGTGTCAGCCGGTATGGCAATCTACGATACAATGAATTTTATCAAACCTGACGTAAGCACTGTATGTATGGGGCAAGCGGCAAGTATGGGCGCGTTCCTGCTATCTGCAGGTGCTAAAGGGAAGCGTTATTGCCTACCAAATTCTCGCGTTATGATTCACCAACCACTTGGCGGCTTCCAGGGCCAAGCGTCAGATTTTGAAATACATGCGAAAGAAATACTCTACATTAAAGAGAAATTGAATCGCCTAATGGCTGAGCACACCGGCCAAGACTACGAGAAAGTAGCTAAAGATACGGATCGCGATAACTTCTTAAATGCGTCCGATGCGAAAGAATATGGACTTGTTGACCAAGTTTTAGCAAACCGTTCTGACGTTGCTGCAACAAAGTAGTATAGTTATAGTAAATCTGAGCCAACATTATGTGTGATTTGGTCTAAGGCTCAGGCAAGGCAGAGGCAAAAGTAATGAGTGATAAGCAAAGCGGTGACGGCGATAACAAGCTACTGTACTGCTCATTTTGTGGCAAAAGCCAGCATGAAGTGAGAAAGCTGATAGCGGGGCCGTCCGTATTCATTTGCGACGAGTGTGTTGAGTTATGTAACGATATCATTCGCGAAGAAATAAAGGAAATTGCGCCTAAGCAAAAGCAGGATGCTTTACCTAAACCCGCAGAAATTCACGAGCATTTAAATGATTATGTCATAGGGCAAGATCACGCTAAAAAAGTGCTTTCTGTTGCGGTTTACAACCACTACAAGCGTTTGCGCAACGGCGACGTGCACGACGGTGTAGAGCTTGGTAAAAGTAACATCCTTCTTATAGGGCCTACAGGAAGTGGTAAAACGCTTCTAGCAGAAACGCTTGCTAGGCTATTAGATGTGCCGTTTACCATGGCCGATGCTACAACGTTAACTGAGGCGGGCTACGTAGGTGAAGATGTTGAAAACATCATTCAAAAGCTCCTTCAGAAATGTGATTACGACGTAGAGAAAGCTCAGCGTGGTATTGTCTACATTGATGAAATTGACAAAATTTCACGCAAGTCAGACAACCCATCTATAACTCGTGATGTGTCGGGCGAGGGTGTACAACAGGCCTTGCTTAAACTTATTGAAGGCACAGTAGCGTCTGTTCCTCCTCAAGGTGGCCGCAAGCATCCTCAGCAAGAGTTCTTGCAGGTTGATACGTCGAAGATCCTGTTTATTTGTGGCGGTGCATTTGCTGGGCTTGATAAAGTTATCGAGCAACGTGCTCAGAAGGACACCGGCATTGGTTTTGGCGCAACGGTCAAATCTAAAGAAAACGGTAAGCAAATTAGTGAATTGTTTAAGCAAGTTGAGCCAGAAGATTTGGTCAAATATGGCCTTATTCCAGAGTTTATTGGTCGTCTACCGGTTGTAACCAGCTTAGAAGAGCTTAACGAAGAAGCGCTTATACAGATCCTTCGCGAGCCAAAAAATGCGATTACTAAGCAGTACGGTGCGCTATTCTCTATGGAAGATGTTGAGCTTGAATTCCGTGAAGATGCGCTTAATGCGATTGCAAAAAAAGCAATGGAGCGCAAAACTGGAGCTCGTGGTCTCCGCTCAATCGTTGAGGCAGTGTTGCTAGAGACAATGTACGACCTACCTTCTACGGAAGATGTGAGTAAGGTGGTAATTGACGAAACCGTTATCCGCGGCGAGTCTAAGCCTATTTTGATTTACGACAGTAATGAGAAAAAAGCGGCGTCTGAATAATTGCTTTAACACGCAAACAGAATCCATCAACCTAGTGAGTGTTTTACGGGTTTGATTATTTAAAAAGGTCCTTCGGGGCCTTTTTTGTTTTTAAAGCGTATGTGTTGCTATAGATGTGCGGCATCGTGAATAAGTCTTTGACGCAAACAAATCCTATTTTTGGTCGTTATTTAAGCGAATGTGCCCTAAAAAACTATCCTTTATTCTAGATTTACTATCAAACGGTTGCCATCAGCGCAAAAATCGATAATGGTTGTCAGGTGAACATCTAAAAATTGCGATTTAAAGTGCTTCGATATCAATAATATTTGTATCGGTTTCGTATAGTTCACGTAGTAAGAATGTCCCGAAAAGAGACATTTGAGAGTAGGGTGTAGGGAATTAACGCACTTTAATAAGTTTTGATTGAACTTTGCCCTTACATCCCCATATAAAACGACATCGGAAAACTAATTGAGAACAAGTATGACAGTTGAGCGTGAAAATCGCATTGAAATTCCTGTGCTTGCCCTGCGGGACGTGGTCGTATACCCGCATATGGTCATACCCCTTTTTGTAGGGCGTGAAAAATCTATCCGTTGCCTAGAAGCGGCAATGGAGAACGACAAACAAATTTTCTTAGTAGCACAAAAAGACGCTGGCGTAGATGAGCCCGAGTCTGATGATATTTATACCGTTGGTACAATAGCGACCATACTGCAGCTATTGAAATTGCCTGATGGCACAGTAAAAGTGCTGGTTGAGGGGAGCGTACGCGGCCAAATCGAAAGCTATAAGCAATCAGAGCCGTACTTTGTTGCCAATGTAGATCAGCTTGATGATGAGAGCATTGAAGAAAGTGAGCAAGAAGTACTTATTCGCTCTGCTGTGTCTCAGTTTGAAGGTTATGTAAAGCTTAACAAAAAAATTCCACCAGAGGTTCTTACTTCGCTAACCGGGATTGAAGACGCTGCTAGGCTAGCTGACACCATGGCTGCGCATATGCCGCTCAAGCTTGCTGAAAAGCAAAAGGTCTTAGAGATGCAGGGCGTTAACGAGCGCCTTGAATACTTAATGGCGTTGATGGAAGGCGAAATCGATCTGCTGCAGGTAGAGAAGAAAATTCGCACACGCGTTAAAAAGCAAATGGAAAAGAGCCAGCGTGAGTACTATTTGAATGAGCAAATGAAAGCCATTCAAAAAGAACTTGGCGAGCTTGACGATGCTCCAGACGAATTTGAGACGCTAGCTAAAAAGATTGCCGACGCGAAGATGCCAAAAGAGGCGGAAGACAAGGCCAAGGCTGAGCTTCAAAAATTGAAGATGATGTCTCCAATGTCTGCTGAGGCTACCGTGCTGCGTAGCTATATCGAGTGGCTTACCAATGTGCCGTGGAATAAACGCTCGCCTGTGAAGAAAGACTTAGCGAGAGCGGAAAGTGTTCTTAATGAAGATCACTACGGGTTGGAAAAAGTTAAAGAGCGCATTCTTGAATATCTCGCCGTTCAGCAGCGCGTGAAAAAACTGAAAGGGCCTATTTTGTGTCTTGTTGGGCCTCCTGGTGTAGGTAAAACCTCCCTTGGGCAATCTGTTGCGAAAGCGACTGGCAGAAAGTATGTTCGCATGGCCTTAGGTGGCGTGAGAGACGAAGCTGAAATTCGCGGTCACCGCCGCACTTACATAGGCTCGTTACCTGGTAAACTAGTGCAAAAAATGGCAAAAGTCGGGGTGAAAAACCCATTATTCTTGCTAGATGAAATTGATAAGATTTCGTCGGATATGCGCGGTGACCCAGCCTCAGCGCTTTTAGAAGTACTCGACCCAGAGCAGAACAACAGCTTTAGCGATCATTATTTAGAAGTAGACTACGATCTTTCAGACGTCATGTTCGTGGCAACATCAAACAGTATGAATATTCCCGGTCCATTATTAGATCGTATGGAAGTTATTCGTCTGTCTGGTTACACCGAAGATGAGAAGCTTAACATTGCGAAAAACCATCTTATAGGTAAGCAAATGGAGCGCAATGGCTTAAAGGCGAAAGAACTAGAAATTACCGATTCGGCAGTGATTGGTATGATTCGTTATTATACTCGGGAAGCCGGGGTTCGTAGCCTTGAAAGGGAAGTTTCTAAAGTCTGTCGTAAGGCTGTTAAAGATATTCTACTCAAGAAGAGCAAAGGCAAGGTATCGGTTACTCAAGATAACTTAAAAGATTATCTTGGCGTACAGCGCTTCGACTATGGCAAAGCGGATAAAGACAACCAAATTGGTCAGGTTACCGGTTTGGCGTGGACGCAAGTAGGTGGTGACTTACTGACAATCGAGACAACATCGGTACCTGGTAAAGGTAAAATGACCTCCACCGGTTCCCTTGGCGATGTTATGCAGGAGTCTATCAAAGCGGCTATGACAGTTGTGAGGAGTCGTGCTGATAAACTGCGCATTAACAGCGACTTTTACGAAAAACGCGATATTCATGTGCATGTTCCAGAAGGGGCAACGCCAAAAGATGGACCAAGTGCGGGTATTGCCATGTGCACCGCGTTAGTGTCTTCTCTTACAGGTAACCCTGTGAAGTGTGATGTAGCCATGACAGGTGAGATTACATTGCGTGGCGAAGTATTGGCCATAGGCGGTCTAAAAGAGAAGCTTTTAGCGGCTCACCGAGGTGGAATAAAAACCGTCGTTATTCCAAAAGATAACGAGCGCGATCTAGAAGAAATTCCAGATAACGTGAAAAAAGATTTGTCTATTCACCCAGTACAGTGGATTGATGATGTGTTAGATATTGCACTTCAGGAGCCGGTAGAAAGCTTTGAAGTGGTGAATAAATAGCAAAACTAGTTGGCTGCAATGCTTGATTTTAAAGGGGTGCAGCCGATTATTTTTAATTTTTGATTAAAAAATGTACGTAAAATTAAAGAATTGCTGATTTTTTCCAAATTAGGGCTTTCAAGACTGAAAAGTTGTGTTACCTTAAAATGGTTATCGCTTGAAGCCTTGCCACAAAAGGGATTGCAGCGGTTAATTTTAAAAGTTAATTAATTGTGACAGATGCTTGATGTTAACAATCAAGCTTGTTATAACGTCCAATCATAATTTTGGACAAACAGTATAATAACAATCGAAGGGGATCATAATAGTGAACAAGTCTCAACTTATCGACCAAATCGCTGCTGGTGCAGATATTTCTAAAGCAGCTGCTGGGCGCGCGCTTGACGCATTCACTGACTCAGTAACAGCCGCGCTTAAAGACGGCGACCAAGTAGCACTAGTAGGCTTTGGTACTTTCTCAGTTCGCGAACGTTCAGCTCGCAGTGGCCGTAACCCACAAACTGGTGAGACTATTCAGATTTCAGCTGCGAAAGTTCCATCTTTCAAAGCCGGTAAAGCTCTGAAAGACGCTTGTAACTAAGTTAAAAAATATAGAAAAAGGCGATGGCTGGTCCATCGCCTTTTTTATTTGTCAGTAACATAATCAATAACCCCGCCGCGAATAGGTTTGCTTTTCGGTAAACGTGATAAAACTGTCTTCGGAACACACAGATTAGTTGTTTTAGGTCGTTTATCTTCATCGGCATTAGGTTATAATCATCGCTTATTTACCATCGGTTAATCTTTCTCATAACTAGCTTAAAGAGTTAATCGGGTATCAGTAGTAAGCAACGGAGTTGAAGAATAATCATGCTAGAAAGAATCAGAGAAGGTTCTCAAGGCCCATGGGCGATGGCAATCATTGCGCTAATCGTTTTGAGTTTCGTATTTGCGGGTGTGGGTAGCTACCTTACATCACCAGGCACCTCAGCGGTGGCCACAGTAAATGGCGAAGAAATATCGGCCCAAGAGCTAGACCGTGCCTATCAAAACCAGCGGGCACAAATGGAGTCGCAGTTTGGCGAGAGTGTCGCTCAGCTTTTCTCAAGTGAAGAGTACTTGGCTAACTTCCGCCGTAACGCTTTAGATCGTCTAATTGCTGAGAAGCTTATACAGCAGCAGGCGACGGAACTGGGCCTACGCGTTAGTGACGAGCAAATTAGAGAAACGATTGTTCAAATGCCTGAATTTCAGTTTGGTGGTCAATTTGATAATGAACGCTTCCAAACTATTCTCCGTCAAAATGGGTTTAGCCCCACGGACTTTCGCAATTATCTTCGTATTCAAATGACGCAAAATCAGTTAGCCGCGGCGTTAACAACGTCTGCGTTCTCTCTGGACAGCGAAGTAGAGCTAGCAAATACATTACAACGTCAAACTCGTGATGCAAAATATGCAGTTGTAAGTGCTGATGCTTTTGCTGATAGCGTAGAAGTGAGCGAAGAAGACATCGATGCCTTCTACAACAACAATATTGCCTCTTTTGATACAGAAGAGAAAGTAAAGTTAGCTTACGTGAAGTTGAGCGTAGAAGACCTTAAGAGCAGAGTATCTGTTGATGAAGATGCAGTGCGCACTTACTATGAGAATAACTTAGCGAGCTACGGAAAAGAAGAAGAGCGTCGTGTATCACATATCCTAATTGAGTCAGGTGATGATGTTGATGCCGCAAGAGCAGAAATTGAAGCGCTGAAAGCACAACTCGATGACGGTGCTGATTTTGCCACTTTGGCGTCAGAAAACTCAGATGATACTTTTTCTGCAGAAAACGGTGGTGATCTTGATTTTATAACGCCTGAAATGATGGATGCAGCATTTGATGAAGCCGCTTTTTCATTAGAAAGTGTGGGTGATATCTCTGATATTGTTGAGACCGATTTTGGTTTTCACATCATTAAGCTGACCGACATCAATGAAGCTCAAACAAAGTCTTTCGAAGAAGTTGCTGGTGACATCCGAGATTCATTGCTTTACGACCAAGCAATGGAAAAGTATTTCGAGCTTCAAAACACATTAGCTGAGATTGCGTTTGAGGTGCCTGATACGTTAGAAGATGCAGCCAATGCCGTAAACCTTCCTGTTCAGGAAACCACTATGTTTAGCCGCACTTCTGCACCAGAGAGTGTTAACTCGCCGGCAGTATTAGAGGTTGCTTTCTCTCCAGAGCTAATAGATGAACGTGTAAATAGTGACATCATTGAAATAGATGATGAAAATATTGTTGCCGTTCGTGTAATCGAACACGAGCCTCAACGCACACAGTCTCTTGATGAGGTTAGAGAAAGTATTGAAGCCTCTGTAAAAGTAACAAAAGCGCAAGAAGCAGCAGAGGCTTGGGCAAGAGACGTAGCGAGTAAGGTTCGTGCAGGTGATGATGTATCATCTTTACTCTCTGAAAAGTCGGTGTCTTGGGAAACGGCACAAGCTGTAGCTAGAAATAGTAATAACTTGGCATCTGCTGTTGTAGAGACATTGTTTACGCTAGCGCCAGAGGGTGATGGTAATATCGATGTTGCAACAACAGTAAATGGCGATGTAGCTGTGGTTCAGCTTGAAGGCGTTAACGATGCACCAGTGTTAGAAGCTGAACTAGGCAATAGCTTAAAAGAGCGTTTAGGCCAGATGAACGGTCAGCGTATGTACGAGCAATATATAGAAGCGCTTCGCTCACAGGCTGAAGTTACTGTCGCTGAAAGCATATAAGCGTGCTGTTCTATTCTGCGCAAAGCGTCATAGTAAAAAGAGCGTCATAGTAAAAACAGCGAAATAGTACAAAGCGCATCGAATAGAAACAAGAGGGCACCGAAAGGTGCCCTTTTTATTGGACGTTTAAAAAGGGAGCAGTTTTACTTTTTTTGTTTGCCGATACTTCTTGAGGTGTTCCTTGTGCCACAACGTCACCACCTTCTATTCCTGCACCCGGGCCTATATCTATAATGTAGTCGCTAGCAAACGCTACCTGCATATTATGCTCTACCATAACTACGCTGCTGCCTTCATCGACCAAGGTATTCAAATGTGCCATTAACAAGCTTATGTCAGCTGGATGCAGTCCTGTGGTAGGCTCATCAAGGACATAAAGCGCGTTCTTCTTTTCAACCCGTTTTAATTCGGTTGCTAATTTTATTCTCTGGACTTCGCCACCAGATAACTCGGTTGCAGGTTGACCTAACCGTAAATAATCTAGCCCAACTTGCTGCAATGCCTCTAGTGCCCGACAAATAGGGGCTTCGTCGGCAAATATCTCGTGCGCCTCTGCCACACTCAGTGATAAAACATCGGCAATGGAAAGGCCATTCCATGTTACTGATAACGTATCTTCGTCGTATCGTTTTGTATGACAAACCGGGCAGGGGGAATAAACGCTTGGCATAAATAGAAGCTCTACTGAGACAAAGCCAACACCTTCACAATTCTCGCATCTACCCTTAGTGGTGTTAAATGAAAAGCGGCCAGCGTTATAGCCCAACTGTTTTGCAGAAGCGGTAGCGGCGAATAGTTTTCTCACGTGGTCGAAAAGACCTGTGTATGTTGCCAAGTTAGAGCGAGGCGTTCTGCCTATAGGAGCTTGGTTTACCACGACCAGACGTTTTACCTGTTCCAAGCCACCTGCTATGTGTCCATTAGCAGGCTCGTCTTTGTCACTGTTTAAAAGTGCTGTTTCATCAACGTCTAAATGCGAGTTTTTATCTAAACTCCGATCGGTGCTCTTACCTTTGCCAGCGCTTGTAAGCGCCTGTTTAATTAATTCAACTAGGGCGTGACTGACTAAACTCGATTTACCCGAGCCAGACACCCCAGTTACCGTTGTTATCGTGCCAAGGGGGAACTTGCAGTCCAAACCCTTTAAGTTGTTTTTATAGATATTCTTTAACGAAAGCCAGCCAGTAGGTTTGCGATTGAAGCGGGGAAGGCTGAGGGCGTTATTAAATAAGAATTGCGATGTTTCTGACTCAGTTGCGTTTTTTAACTTTTCTGCTGGGCCGTTAAATACGACTTGGCCTCCACCGTCTCCAGCTTTAGGGCCCACATCTACCACCCAATTTGCATGCTTTATTACACGTACGTTATGCTCTACCAGAAATACAGTATTGCCGGCACTAACAAGTTCATCAAAAGCCGCTAAAAGCGCATCAATGTCGTTTGGATGTAGGCCCGAAGACGGCTCATCCATAATGTACACAACGCCGAAAAGTTTAGATTTGATTTGTGTGGCTAAACGCAAACGCTGAAGTTCACCGGCAGACACTGTAGTTGTGCTTCGTTCTAAAGAGAGATAGCCAAGGCCAAGAGCAATAATTGGAGCAAGTCGCGCGAGAATATCGTTAGCGATATTATTCAACACCTTCGCTTTTTCGTTTTGTTGGTTTGCAACGCTTTCGAGCAAGTCAGATAGTCGTGAAGCAACATCACTTAGGGAAAGACGTGAAAACTCAATAATATCTTTGCCACAAAGCGTTACAGAGAGCGACGACTGTTTAAGCTTCTTACCATTGCATTGAGAACAGGTAGCTACGTTCAAATACTCGGCAACACGCCGCTTTATTTTTTCTTTCTGTGAATATTTGAATGTTTCAAGCACATAGCTTTTTGCGCTGACAAACTTTCCCTTATAGCTAGCGGGTTCGTTGTCTTTTAGCGCACGACGAGTTTGCGCCAAGTTATAATTTCTATAAACAGGAACTTGAGGTGACTCGTCGGTAAATAAGATCCATTGACGCGTGTCTGCAGGCAGTTCATTCCATGGAATGTCTACATCAATATCCAGTGATAGCAGTACTCTCACCAAATTTTTACCCTGCCATGCACCTGGCCAAGCCGCTATTGCTCCTTCACGAATAGAGAGGTGTGGGTCTGGTACCAGTTTATCTTCGGTAACATCAAAAACTTTGCCTATGCCTTGGCATTTATCGCAGGCGCCTTCGACGGTATTAGGTGAAAACGCATCTGCATAGATGATGTTCTGTCCCTCTGGATATTCACCGGCGCGGGAATATAGCATGCGTAGGCTGTTCGATATGGTAGTGATACTACCTACTGAAGAACGCACTGAAGGAGACCCCCTATGCTGATGAAGTCCAACTGCTGGTGGTAAACCCTCAATACTGTCTACCTCAGGCTTTTCAATCTGATCTATTAGTCGTCGGGCATAGGGTGATACTGAGTCTAGGTAACGATGCTGTGCTTCGGCAAATAGAGTCCCAAATGCGAGAGAAGATTTACCAGACCCAGATATCCCTGTAAAAGCGACAATACAGTTTCTTGGGATATCAACGTCGAGAGATTTTAAATTGTGAACGCGCGTTCCGCGCACTTGCACGTTGTCATTTACCGAGCTAGTCATAGCGTGAAAGTGTTCCATCCTTGATTTGCAGTAAAATAAAAAGCCTAGCTATTTGGGCTAGGCTTTCAGGTAAATCAGTTTTTACTCAAAAAGCTATGAGCGGTAATGCTCATTTTGCAAGTCGAAACGATCTAAGTTCATTACTTTATACCAGGCTTTAACAAATGCATTCACAAACTTTTCATGCCCAGTAGATGCTCCGTAAACATCGCAAACCGCTCTTAATTGCAGGTTTGAACCGAACACTAAGTCACAGCGAGTAGCCGACCATTTCTTTTTACCTGTAGCCACGTCTTTACCATTGAACACTTGGTTCTTGTCGTCTACAGGAGCCCATTTGGTGTTGATGTCGAGTAGGTTGACGAAAAAGTCATTGCTCAATACACCTGGCGTTTGCGTAAATACGCCGTGCTGAGAGCCGTCGAAATTGGTATCAAGCACCCTAAGACCGCCAACTAGTGCTGTCAACTCTGGCGCAGTCAGGTCTAATAAATGAGCTCTATCGATTAACATACGCTCGCTATCTACCGTACGATCTTCTAACGAACTGCCTGGTTTTATATAATTTCTGAAACCGTCTGCGTGGGGTTCAAGAAACGATATGTTGTGCTCATCGGTTTGTTCTGGCGTTGCATCCATTCTACCGGCGTCGAAAGGCACAATGATTTCGATACCAGCTTCTTCTGCTGCTTTTTCTATCGCAGTGCCACCAGCTAATACTACCAGGTCGGCCAAGGAGACTCGCTTACTTGTTTGCGCATCGTTGAAGGTTTTTTGAATGTCCTCAAGGGTGTGCAGAACACTCTTTAATTGCTTTGGATTATTGACTTCCCAATTAATCATAGGGTCAAGGCGAACTCTTGCACCATTTGCGCCGCCCCTAAGGTCTGTTTTTCTAAACGTAGAGGCCGATGCCCATGCCGCGCTAACAAGAGCAGATATGCTTTGATCGCTGGCCAGAATGCTCGCCTTTAATGCGGCAATATCGTCTTCGTCGATAAGCTCGTGATCGCACTTGGGAATGGGATCTTGCCAGATAAGAGTCTCATCAGGGACATCAGGGCCTAGTAGTCTGTTTTTAGGCCCCATGTCTCTATGAATCAGTTTATACCAGGCTTTCGCAAACGCGTCGTCTAACAATGCTGGCTCAGCTAAAAACTTTTCACATATTTCTTTGTAGGCTGGATCTTTTATCAGGGCTATATCTGTTGTCATCATCATAGGAGGATGGCGAAGTCCTTCCACATGTGCATCTGGAATGAGATCTGCTGCCTCTCCATTTTTAGGGCGCCAAGCCTTACCACCGGCGGGGCTTTCCGTTTGTTCCCATTCAAACTTAAACAAGTTTTTCAGGTACTCATGATCCCAGCGTGTGGGGTTTGATGTCCACGCACCCTCTATACCATTCGTTGTGGTGTATTGGGCATTACCCGTGCCGTTGCTGTTTAACCAACCAAGTCCTTGGCTTTCAATGGGAGCAGCGCTTGGCTCTGGCCCAAGGTGAGATTTGTCAGAGCCACCGTGACTCTTTCCAAATGCGTGCCCACCCGCGATTAAAGCAACGGTTTCTTCATCGTTCATTCCCATTCTGCCAAAGGTGATACGTATTTCTTGGGCTGAAGATACAGGGTCCATATTCCCAAACGGGCCCTCGGGATGAACGTAAATCAATGATTGACGTGATGCTGCAAGCGGATTTTCAAGATCGTAGTCTTCGGTACCGGGCTCGCCTGTCCAGCGTTTGTCTTGAGTGGCCATTTCAGTCTCTGGCCCCCAATAAGTCGCATCGTCAGCTTCCCAGCAGTCAATTCTGCCGCCACCAAAACCAAAGGTTTTAAAGCCCATTTGCTCAAGAGCGAGATTTCCCGTGAGCATGATCAAATCTGCCCACGATATATTGTCGCCGTATTTCAGTTTGATGGGTTGGAGTAAACGGATAGATTTATCAATATTGCCGTTATCTTCCCATGAATAAAGTGGAGCAAAACGCTGAAGGCCTTGTGCAGAGCCACCTCTGCCGTCAAATACACGGTACGAGCCTGCAGAGTGCCACGCCATGCGGATCATTTGCGGTCCGTAGTTGCCGTAGTCTGCGGGCCAAAAATCGTGAGAGCTAGTTAACAGTTCTAAGATATCTTTTTTTACAGCGTCTAGGTCAAGAGATGCAAAGGCGGCAGGGTAATCAAAATCTTCTCCCAGCGGGTTTGCAGCGGGAGATTGGCTATGCAGCAGCTCAATGGGCAGTTGACCTGGCCACCAATTAGCATTCATAGGTGGAGTGCCTATTGCACCACCAATACGTTTACTTTCTATCGTTTCGTAACCGCCGGCGATGGGGCACTTCATTTTATCAGACATGCAGATTTTCCTTTTATGTTTAGCTCCTCGGGCAATGCCTTAATTGCTTACTGATACCGAGTATTCGTAACAGGGTAGATGTTAAAGCAAGGGCGGCAATTCAATCTGAAAGCGTAAAAGTAGTCTGCTAAATAGCATCCCGAAATAAAACGTCGAGGACCAAGCTTAGCGCTTTATTATTTCAATATTCTCATATACTTGAATAAACCGTTTGTAGAGCCGTATCGTTATTGAACGGCGTCATAAGACGCCTCTTTACACATGGGTACGCCTACCTGTAGGTAAAGTTCATAACGCAACGCTAGGAGCAAATGCATATGCATTTAAAGAGCGCTTGTAAACAAAGCGCTAGCCATGCTCTGAGGCTGTCTTATGCATTGGAAGGATTGAAGTGAAACTTTAAAGCAGGTATTGAAGCTGACACTGAACCGCTTATTGATGTCGTTGACGACGCCGGAAAATATCAGCGATAAAAAACAGCCACATTGCAGCGAAACTGAAACGCCACGCAGTAAAAACGATTGAGGAGGGAGAATGGCTGCTTCTAATGTGTTAAGAACATCATAAGGGTGTAAAACAGCGCTATAACTCCAGACAAAACCAAAATATAGAGAAAGCCCTGTTTGCCTTGTTCCAGAGTGTATTTATTTGCTTGTAAATAACCAAACCATAGTAGCGATAAGATTAATGGAACGAGTACAATTATTTTTATCATGAAAAACCTTTATCTTTCTTACGGCCGTTTACTGGGATGCACGCATTAGACAAATGACGGGTCTAAACGAAACTTCGTCTCTTATACCAATCTATTGCATTAAATGCCAACATCACAACGTTACAGCTGCATTCATAAATAAGTTTTCATGTTGCCAAACAAAAAGGGCGGTAGGCTTGCCTAGGCCGTTTCCTTTAACTCTTCATGTTCTAAGTATCTTTTTCGTTTTTTGTCTTTTATTTCAATAGTGTCCACTACCACTAACCCATCTATACAGTCGTTAAAGTCTGGGTCTACGTTAAAGCCGAGGAAAGCAACACCGCCAGTACGGGCAATTTCTGAATACTGTTTGTACAGTGTTGGCACATTCACCCCCATATTGGCCAGTAAGTGTTTTAGTTGGGTGAACTCCACTTTGTAATTGTCACCCTTAAACACATGTGGAATGTCCTTTCCTACCTGAAAGGGGCGCTTACAGCTAGCATTTCCGAACTTTGGAGGGAAGTACGTGGAGTAAAACTGCACTAGCAAATTTTTTGCTGGCTCAGGGTAAGCGTTACTTAGTGAAACTGCACCAAACAAATACCTATATTTTGGGTAGCGACTTAAAAATACACCAATGCCGTACCAGAGATAATCTAAGCTACGCTTACCCCAATAGCGAGGTTGAACAAAGCTTCTTCCCAGCTCTAAACCTTGTTGAAAAAGTGCGTCATTGTTATCGCCGTAATCAAACAGTGTTGCAGAGTAAAGCCCGGTTTCATGGTTAGCTTTAGAGAGTATTTCAGCGTCGCCGAAGCGATATGCACCAACAATTTCCAAATCGTCCGCATCCCACAGCACAAGGTGATAATAGTGTGAGTCGTACTGATCGATATCCCGTCGTTTGTTGGTTCCTTCTCCAACGGCTCTAAATGCTATCTCGCGCAGTCGACCTATTTCTCTCATTACGGGAGAGCAGTGTTTATGCTGGTATAAATAAATCGATTTCCCATCAGAGGTTTGACCTAAATGCTCACAGTTTCGAATGGCCTGAGAAAGGACTTTTCTATCTTCGGGCATAGCAATAGGCGCCTGCGTTTCAAAAACACCACTCTTATTACTGCCAATTCGGTAAAGGTGTCGCTTAAACAGTTTTACTTTTTCTTTAATGTTTATTGATGGTCGCTGATAAGACTCAAACGGAATGAGTTCACCGATACGTATTGGCAGGTGTTTGCGTCGCTGCTTGAACATCTCTTTAACTAGCAAAGCAGTGGCGAGGGGTTTATAAATCATCGAAACGCCATAAAATAGTGGGCTGTTTTTGGCGTCGATATAAACCGGAAGAATAGGGGATTTTACTTGGCGCGCGATGCGCAAAAAGCCTGAGTTCCAATGGGTATCACGCACACCCTGAGGACGAAGACGAGATACCTCGCCTGCAGGAAAAATTAATACGGCGCCCTCTTCAGCAAGATGTGAATGTATTGCCGATAAATGTTGCTTGGCCGTGCCACCTTCCATGTTATTAACCGGTAAAAGCATGTCGTGTAGCGGCGAAATAGCCATAAGCATTTCGTTCGCAACTACTTTTAAATCGTGGCGAACTTCACTTACCAACTTTATTAGTGCTAGGGCATCGAGAGATCCAATAGGGTGATTTGCAATAATAACCACTCGCCCTTCATGGGGAATACGCTCTTTTTCAATATCTCTGGTAGAGTAACTAATATTGAAATAGGCTAAAACTTGTTCAACAAAATCGATGTCATGGTAGTGCGGATAGGTTTTTCCAAACTCTTGAATGTCTTTTTCGTGCAGCAGATGGCTAAGGGCAAAAGACAGTGACTTAAACAATAATGGCTTGTTCGCAACTTGAGGGTAATGTTTGGTTAAAACGTCGTTGACAGTAAACATAGTTTCTCTCGTGTTTTTGCAAACGATAACAGTGCAATGTGACGTTTTTGACATACTTTTTTGTCAGTTATTTTACAAAAGCAAACGCACAGATTGTAATAACGAAGAACATTGATATGTGTATTTCTCGTTTACATGCTCACCTTGAATCTTCTACCTCTATGGCATCGCTCCACGCATTCTCCTCCATTGCAGCAGTTTGTTAGGTAAGCATACATTTTTGAATTTACTGAAAAAGTAAGTAAACTGCGGGATGTAAATAAAATGTTTCGTCAGCAATGCTCAACACGCCCTAGCAATAAGGTTGTTAAAAATTTCGAACATTTAAAGAGCACATAAAAATATAATAAGAGAAAAACAATATGCGTATCGTGGTGACAGGTGGAGCAACAGGTCTGGGAAAATCCCTTGCTATCAAATGGGCAGAGAAGAACGAAAAAATTAAAATTTGCATTGCCGATGTGAACAGTGAGCGAGGTAACGAGACCGTACATGAGCTAACGTCCCTTGGCGCAGACGCATTTTTTATTTCTTGTGATATCACCTCGGATACCGATGTAGGAAAGCTTGCCAGTACACTGCGTACAAAGTGGGAAGGCGTCGACTACGTTTTCAACAACGCCGGTGTTGCTACGGGGGGAAGTTTACTTGATGAAACACTCGAACAATGGCAGTGGGTATGTGATATCAATATGCTGGGAATGGTGCGCGTGAGTAGAGCATTTTTACCTATGATGAAAACTCAAGGGCATGGTTATTTCGTCAATATCGCCTCACAAGCAGGATTAACCCCCATTCCATATATGGGAAGCTACAACGCAATGAAAGCCGCAGTAGTGGCGTTCTCTGAAACAATTAAGCTTGAGCTAGCACCTGATAATATAAATGTTAGTGTGGTATGCCCAAGTTTTTTCAAAACTAATCTTGATGAGTCGATGCGCAGTTCAAATCCTGCATCGCACACAATGCTCAAAAAGCTTTTTGCAAAAGCTGACCTTAGTAAAGAAGATGTGGCTAATATCGTTTATGAGCAGGTTATGGCCAAACGATTCTTAATTTTGACCCATAAGTTAGGTAAACAGGCATATCTATTGAAAAAACTTCTCCCGTCGAAGCGTTACATAAATATGATGCTATCGAAAACAAAAGCAATGAAAAAGGCGATGGCTAAACAAAGCGCGTAATGGATTTTTTTGCATAACGGGTTTTTCGGGCACAGCGCGCTTTCTTGTAGTAGCGTGTAGAGCAGCATAAAGCGAATGTCTGAGTATTTCCGAACCAAGCGGAGAGATAATGAATAAGAGTGTTGTAGACAAAGCACAAAATGTAAGACAGGGTGAAGAGCTTGATGTTGATGCTGTGAATGCGTGGCTTAAGCAAAATTTATCAGACCAAGTAAAAGCAAGCTGTGATAATTGCTCGTCTCTTCCTTCCGTTACTCAATATTCGGGAGGCGCATCAAATTGGACATATTGTTTAGATTACAAAGACACTTCACTGATCCTTCGTAGAGCGCCTGCGGGAACGAAAGCAAAAGGCGCTCATGATATGGGCCGAGAATTCAGACTTCAGCACGCACTCAAGCCTGTCTATCGATATGTTCCAAACATGTATGCCTACTGTGAAGATGAAAGCGTTATTGGCACAGACTTTTATGTGATGGAGAAGTTTACCGGTGTTATTCCTCGCAAAAACTTGCCCCGAAATTTAGCTACTACTAAGGCACAAACTGCTCAGTTATGCACAAATGTACTTGATAGTTTAATTGAACTTCACAAGGTGGATTATAAACAGGCCGATTTGTCTCATTTAGGCAAAGGCAGTGGCTATATAGAACGGCAAATCAGCGGGTGGAGTCAGCGTTACAGTAAAGCTAAAACCTGGAACGTACCGTCGGGAAAAAAGGTTATGCATTGGCTTGAAAAAAATATGCCTGACAATGAACGCATTTGCATTACTCATAACGACTTTCGCTTCGACAACGTTGTGCTAAATCCAGATAACTATACAGAAATCATTGGCGTGCTTGACTGGGAGCTGGCAACACTGGGCGACCCGCTAATGGATTTAGGTAATTCGCTTGCATATTGGGTAAATGCAGACGATGACTTTCTAGCGCAGTCAACACGGCGTCAGCCAACTCATTTAGAGGGGATGCTAACGCGACAGCAAGTAGTTGCTTATTACTGCAATAAAATGGAAATAGAGATAGACGACTTTACCTTTTATGAAGTTTACGGACTCTTCCGCTTAGCCGGTATTGCCCAGCAAATTTATTATCGTTATCACCACGGTCAAACTAACAACCCGGCGTTTAAACGGTTTTGGATCTTCATTCACTATTTGTTATGGCGTTGCAATAAAGCCATAAAAGCATCAGGAAAAAAATAATGACAACGAGAGAAAATATTCTGATTACCGGCGCAAGCTCTGGACTGGGCAAAGGCATGGCCATCGAATTTGCAAAGAAAGGCCGTAATTTGGCGCTGTGCGCACGGCGTTTTGAAAATCTGGAAACATTGAAAGAAGAGTTGCTAGCGCTTAACCCCAATATCAAAGTGGCAATTCGTTCTTTAGATGTTAATGATCACGATGCAGTGTTTGAGGTGTTCGATGCATTCAAGCAAGACTTAGGATCTCTGGATAGAGTTATTGTTAATGCCGGTATGGGGAAGGGGGCGTCTATTGGCACGGGTTATTTTCACGCAAATAAGCAAACGGCGATAACCAACTTTGTGTCTGCGCTGGCGCAGTGTGAAGCTGCCATGACCATATTCAGAGAACAAAATAGCGGACATTTAGTGACAATTTCGTCTATCAGCGCAGTGAGAGGTTTTAGGCGAGCGATGACAGTATATGCTGCAACCAAAGCTGGGCTGACGTCTTTGTCTGAGGGAATACGCATGGATGTGATGAATACTCCTATCAAGGTGACGTGTATCCATCCAGGGTTTATTCGCAGCGAAATAAATGAAAAAGTGGAAAAAGTCCCTTTTATTGTCGATACCGATGTTGGCTGTCGCGCAATGGTAAGTGCTATTGAAAAAGAAAAAGCAAACGCCTTTGTACCCGCGTGGCCGTGGGCTGTATTGCATTGGATAATGCGCATTGCGCCTGCAAGTGCCATTAGAAAAATGAGCTAAGAGCGCGTTATGAAAGTGGGGCTACGCGAAAGCGACTTTGGCCTCAAGTTTATTTGAAAAAGCTATAGACATAAAAAAAGCGCCGAAAGGCGCTTTTTAATTGCTAATCGTAAAGATTAACCTAGTGCTTTGATTTGTGCAGCTAGGCGACTCTTATGACGAGCAGCTTTATTTTTGTGAATCAAGCCTTTAGTAGCCATTCTGTCAAGTACTGGAGTAGCAGCAGATAATGCAGCTTGTGCACCTTCTTTATCGCCACGAGCGATAGCAGCAACTACTTTTTTGATGCTTGTACGAGTCATAGAACGACGGCTAGCGTTGTGCTGACGACGCTTTTCGGCTTGGATTGCACGTTTCTTAGCAGACTTAATGTTAGCCAAGGTGTAACTCCCAAATAAATTCATGTCAAAAACGAGGGTGCGGATTGTGCCTACCAATCGCTAAATTGTCAAACGATTTCACGATGTGATTCGTTGGTCATTTTGAAAGCACAATCTATTAAACACAGCCTATTGTAAAACAGTAGATGTGCTCAACACGTTGCGCATTCGTCGCGAAAGCTATACAAAAACATTGCATCCCATAACGGGCGCGGATTATAGCAATAAAATAGATAGAAATGCACAACTATTTTGAATAAATCATTTCACCTGCTATCGCCTTTGGTTATCATGATTTGCTTATCCCCCTCTTTATAGTCCATCGGAAGCAGAAGTGTCACGGAAGTTAATCAAATCTGGCTTAATAGTTAGCATAATGACCCTAGTTTCAAGGGTGTTAGGTCTCGTGAGAGACGTGGTTGTCGCCAGGCTTATGGGAGACGGCGCAGCTGCTGATGTTTTTTTCTTTGCCAATAAAATCCCCAATTTTTTGCGTCGGCTATTTGCAGAAGGAGCGTTTGCTCAGGCATTTATTCCTGTGCTGACAGAAGTACATAACAACGATGATAAAAAAGAACTGCGCGAGTTTGTTGCAAAGGTAAGCGGAACGTTAGGCGGTATTGTCTTTTTGGTTTCTATTGTGGGAGTTATTGCATCGCCAGTACTCGCGGCACTTTTTGGTACCGGGTGGTTTGTTGCCTGGCTACAGGGGGATGAGGCCGGTGACAAATTCGAGCTCGCCTCGGCAATGCTAAAAATCACCTTTCCTTATTTAGCCTTTATATCGTTAACCGGGCTATCTGGGGCCATTTTAAATACCTTGAATAAATTTGCCGTTGCAGCATTCACTCCCGTGTTGCTGAACGTATGCATTATTTTGTGCGCAATCTACCTGTCGCCTAGCTTATCTCAGCCTGCGTTTGCCTTAGCATGGGGCGTATTCATTGGCGGCATCGTTCAATTCTTATTCCAGCTACCCTTCTTATTTCGAGCTGGACTACTGGTGAAACCCAAATGGGGTTGGCACGACGAAAATGTTGTAAAGGTAAGAACCTTAATGATACCGGCATTGTTCGGTGTGTCTGTAGGGCAAATAAACTTGTTATTTGACACCTTCATTGCCAGCTTCTTAGTTACAGGTTCTATTAGCTGGCTTTACTATTCAGATAGGTTATTAGAGTTTCCGCTAGGTCTTTTTGGTATAGCCATTGCCACAGTGATATTGCCAACGCTATCGAGAAACCATGTAACAAACAATCCTAAAGCGTTCGCTGCAAATATCGACTGGGCATTTCGAATGGTGTGTTTACTTGGCATTCCAGCTGCTGTAGGCCTTGGTACTATGGCTCGCCCTATCTTGACGGTTATTTTTCAAAGAGGTGCATTTACCGCCGATACCGCCATAATGGCTTCTTATTCTTTAACAGCGTACTCCTTTGGCTTAATCAGCTTTATGCTTGTTAAAATACTGGCCCCTGGCTTTTATTCCCGTCAAGACACGAAAACGCCCGTAAAATTTGGTATTTGGTGCATGGTGGCGAACATGGTGTTTAATCTTATCTTTGCCGTTCCGTTCGGCTATATCGGTTTAGCTATTGCTACCAGTATGTCAGCTACGCTTAACGCCGCTTTGCTTTACATCACGCTGCGTAAACAAGGAGTATTTGAATTAAGTCGCACGTCATTATTTTTCATTGCGCGTGTTTTACTAGCAAGTGCTGTTATGGGCGTAATAATTTACTATCGCGACAGCGGCTTGGCTTTTTTCGATCTTGCACTTATAGAGCAAATGAAAGACGTAGGTATCACCATATTACTGTCCGTTGGTGGCTTCCTGACTACCATGGTGCTGTTAGGGATGAGGCCTCGTCATTTTAGAAGTGGTGGTGAGTAAGCAGTAGTGAGTAAACATCTCAAAATGGCAATCGTTGTTTGTTATTTATAATCATATTACAACGTTTCTAATGTCTTTACTGAGCAAGGAAAGTTTTGCCAGCCCTTGTATGCTTGGTATTAGAGGCGGGGTCGGCTATAATCGCGAGCTTTAAATTTCTAGCAGTTAAAAAGGTAGTGGTAAACAGTGGAATTTATCCGCGGGCTAAATAATGTAAAACCCCACCATAAGGGGTGTATTCTAACGATTGGTAAGTTTGATGGCGTCCACAGAGGACATCAGGCCGTACTTGCCAACGTGATGGAAAAAGCGAGCTCGCTGTCGTTACCCGCCACTGTTATGGTATTCGAACCACAGCCTGAAGAAGTGTTTACGCCAGAAAAAGCACCTGCTCGAATAAGTCCTCTGCGTGAGAAATACGAGCTGTTGAGGCAGCAGGGTGTTGATAGACTGCTTGCTGTTCGTTTTAACGCTGAGTTTGCAAAACAAAGCGCCGACACCTTTGTTCACGATTTACTGGTGGATAAACTTGGCGTTAAATTTTTAGTCGTTGGCGATGATTTCCGTTTTGGCTTTGGTCGCAAGGGCGACTTCACCATGCTTGAGGCAGCTGGCCGTCGTTATGGTTTCGATGTGGTCAGTACGCAAAGTTTTACTATGCATGCTCATCGAATAAGTTCTACTGCGGTGAGAGATGCGCTTGCGCAAAGCGACTTTAGCTTGGCAACAGAGATGTTAGGGCGCCCTTTTGCCGTTCACGGGCGTGTTGTACATGGTGAAAAGAAAGGCAGAACCATCGGATTTCCCACCGCCAATGTTATGCTCAAGCGGTTTAAAACACCGATTCATGGCGTGTTTGCCGTGCGTGTGGACATTGACGGTAAGCACTATGACGGTGTAGCGAATATCGGCACGCGACCAACCCTTGACGGCGTTCGTAACCAATTGGAAGTACATATTTTTGACCTATCGGCAGATTTGTATGGCAAACCCATAACCGTGCTGCCCATGGCCAAAATTAGAGATGAAATTAAGTTCGCTTCGTTTGAAGCATTAAAAGAACAAATACAGGCAGATGCCGCCAAGGCGCGTCTGTTATTAGCATAGTTAATCGTGATAAAGTCGCAGCGCGCATTTAAATGTAAAAGCAACCAAATGTAAATGCAACCGCATCATATAACGCCTTCGCAGTGTCACAGAGACATTGGATGAAACTTAAGGTAACCGGATAATACAATTTTATGAGTGATTACAAAGCCACATTGAACCTTCCAGAAACTGCGTTTCCCATGCGCGGTAACCTTGCTCAGCGCGAGCCGAAGATGCTTAAAGACTGGCAGGAAAAAGGGGTGTATACCAAGATCCGCGAAGCAAAAAAAGGCAAGAAGCCTTTTATACTTCATGATGGCCCTCCTTACGCGAACGGTAACATTCATATTGGACACGCGGTTAACAAAATTCTAAAAGACATTATTGTAAAGTCAAAAACGCTTTCCGATTTTGACTCGCCCTATGTACCTGGATGGGACTGCCACGGTCTACCTATTGAATTAATGGTAGAAAAGAAAGTGGGTAAGCCAGGCAATAAAGTAACAGCTGCAGAGTTTCGTCAAAAATGTCGCGATTACGCACAAAAGCAAATAGATGGTCAAATGGCCGACTTCAAACGTCTTGGTGTGTTTGGTGAGTGGAACAACCCTTACAAAACTATGGACTTTTCTTCTGAAGCCGACATTATTCGAGCGCTCAGCAAAATTGTAGACTCAGGGCATCTTGAAAAAGGGTTTAAGCCTGTTCACTGGTGTACGGACTGTGGCTCGGCACTAGCCGAAGCAGAAGTTGAATACAAAGATAAGGTTTCACCTGCCATTGATGTGAAATTTCCCGTTGCTGACAGCAAGGAAATTGCGGCCGCCTTTGGCGTTGAAGAAAGTGACTTGTTAGCTCACAACGCTGGCGTTGTTATTTGGACAACAACACCTTGGACGTTACCAGCAAATCGTGCAATTAGTTTGAATCCAGAGCTTACTTACACCATTGTGGAAGTTCAGCCGTCGAATGATTGGTATGTAGTGGCTCAAGATCTGCTTGAGAGCTGTATGACGCGTTACGGTGTAGAAGAATTCCGCGAAGTAGCAACATGTACTGGTGATGCTCTTGATAAGCTACAGGTCAATCACCCGTTTCTTGATATCAAAATCCCATTAATTCTGGGCGTTCATGTTACTACTGAGTCGGGTACTGGCTGTGTTCATACTGCCCCTGCGCACGGTGTAGACGATTTTAACGTGGGCAAGCAATACGACATTGAAGTTTACAACCCTGTTGGTAATAACGGTGTGTACCTTGAAAACACGCCGCTATTTGCCGGTCAGTTTGTTTTCAAAGCAAATGAATCTATTATCGAAACGGTTGAAGAGAAGGGGAACCTTGTCCTCAATGTTAAATACGAGCACAGCTATCCCCACTGCTGGCGCCATAAAACGCCTATTATTTTCCGTGCTACCCCTCAGTGGTTTATCAGCATGGACAATAAAGGTCTTCGTGCTGAGTCTTTGGAACAAATAAAACAAACTAAGTGGATCCCTGAGTGGGGTCAAAACCGCATTGAAAAAATGGTAGAAGGGCGACCCGATTGGTGTATTTCTCGCCAGCGTACTTGGGGAGTACCCATTCCTTTATACGTGCATAAGTTAACGGGCGAAGTACACCCACAGTCTTCTGCGTTAATGGAAAAAGTGGCACTGGAAGTAGAGAAAAAAGGTATCCAAGCATGGTGGGACATCGATGACGCCGACCTATTGGGTAGTGACGTTGACCACTATGACAAAGTAACAGACACACTGGACGTATGGTTTGATTCTGGTGTGACCCATTACTTTGTGGTTGACCGCCGAGAAGACCTACCGGCAAGTGCAGACTTGTACTTAGAGGGGTCGGATCAGCACCGCGGTTGGTTTATGTCGTCTTTAATTTCATCTACTGCAATGCACGGACACGCGCCATATAAAGAAGTTTTAACCCACGGCTTTACCGTTGATGCACACGGCAAGAAAATGTCTAAGTCTTTAGGCAATGTTGTGGCACCTCAAGAAGTCACAAACAAATTGGGTGCCGATATTCTGCGTTTATGGGTAGCGTCTACCGACTATCGCGGTGAAATAGCCGTCTCTGATGAAATTCTCAAACGCGCCGCCGATTCTTATCGCAGGGTACGAAACACCGCGCGCTTTTTATTGGCGAATATGAACGGCTTTAAAGTGGAAGATGCAGTGCCTGAGAGTGAGATGGTTGCACTGGATCGCTGGATTGTAGCAAGAGCGAAAGCTCTGCAAGACGAGTTGTTCGAGTTGTATGAAAGTTACGACCTTCTGGTTGTTACCCAGAAAATAATCCACTTTTGCTCAATTGAGCTTGGCTCTTTCTATCTTGATGTGATTAAAGATCGCCAGTACACAGCGAAATCTGACGGTATCGCCCGTCGTTCATGTCAAACTGCTATGTATCACATCGTTGAGGCACTTGTTCGTTGGATTGCTCCAATCACAAGCTTTACAGCTCAAGAAATTTGGGAAGAGTTACCAGGCGAACGCAGTGAGTTTGTGTTCACTGAGACTTGGTATAACGGTTTTAACGACTTTACTCAAAGTGATACATTCAGTGATTCACTGTGGGACGACGTTATTCGAGTGAAAGATGCGGCCAACCAAGCCATGGAAAAAGCCCGTAAAGAGGGGCAATTAGGCGGCTCACTAGAAGCAAGCATTAGCTTATTTGCGACAGATTCGCTGTTCGAAACACTATCAAGCTTTGGTGATGAACTTCGCTTTGTGCTAATCACATCTGGCGTTTCACTTGAGCGTGTAGAAGCTAAGCCAGAAGGTGCCCAAGAAACCGATGTTGATGGTTTGTGGTTAAGCGTGAGCAAAGCGAAAGGTGAAAAATGCGTTCGCTGTTGGCATCACCTTGAAGATGTTGGCTCACACGCAGGCCACGAGGAGTTGTGCGGTCGCTGCGTAACGAACATCGATGGTGAAGGGGAAGTCCGCCAGTATGCCTAATATGACGTCGTCAAAAACTGGGCTTTTTCGTGACACTGGTCTTCGTTTTCTGTGGATCAGTGTCGTCGCCTTTGCACTTGATCAGTGGAGCAAGTACGCGGTTTTAGACTCGATGAACCTGTATCAATCGATAGAAGTTCTTCCTTTCTTCAATTTAACGCATGTTCATAATTACGGCGCAGCGTTCAGCTTCTTAAGCAGCGCCGGCGGGTGGCAAAGGTGGTTTTTTACCGCTATAGCGATAGGGATCAGCGCTGTCATTTTGTGGTGGCTAAAGCAATCGCCGCGTTCACAAAAACTGCTGCCGGTGGCATTTTCATTTATTTTAGGTGGCGCCTTAGGCAATGTGTATGACCGACTTGTGCATGGCTATGTCATCGATTTTCTCGACTTCTACGTAAACAACTGGCATTGGCCTGCCTTTAATATTGCAGACAGCGCAATTTTTATTGGTGCGGCTTTACTTATCGTAGATATGCTTAAGAATGGCGATAAAAGCGAAGACAAAACACAGGCTGATAACAGCAAAACCTCTCAGCAGTAATCGGATTGAATATGACAGAATCATTGGTAATAGGTAATGACAGTGAAGTTATTCTTCACTTCGACTTGAAATTGGAAGATGGCTCTGCGGCAGACAGCACCCGCGTAAACAACAAGCCAGCGAAATTAGTGATGGGAGACGGTAGTCTTACGCCTAACTTTGAAGCGTGCTTAGTGGGTTTGAAAAAGGGTGATAAAAAAGCCTTTACTTTAGAGGCCAATGACGCCTTTGGTGAGCCAAATCCTAATAATATGCACTACATGGACAGAAGCCGTTTTGGTGCAGACCTCAAAATTGAGGAAGGTATGATTCTGGCTTTTGCGCAGCCGGATGGATCTGAAATACCCGGAATCATTCGCAGCGTCGCAGGAGACTCGGTTACTGTAGATTTTAATCATCCATTGGCGGGGCAAACTGTCATTTTTGATGTCGAAATTTTGGATGTTAAACCAGGCACGCACGCCCAAAGCGAGAATTAGAATATGCAAATTCATCTAGCAAACCCAAGGGGTTTTTGTGCTGGTGTAGACCGTGCAATTACCATAGTAGAGCGGGCTCTTGAAATGTTTGAGCCACCCATTTACGTACGTCACGAAGTGGTTCATAACAAGTTTGTTGTTGATGGACTGCGTGAACGCGGTGCTCTTTTTGTGGACGAACTTCACGAGGTGCCAGATGATAGTATCGTTATTTTCTCTGCTCACGGCGTATCGCAGGCCGTACGCAAAGACGCCACATCACGCGGTTTAAAGGTGTTTGATGCTACTTGCCCTCTAGTAACAAAAGTACATATGGAAGTAACGCGAGCGAGTAAAACCGGCACTGAGTGTATTTTAATTGGTCATGCGGGTCACCCTGAAGTTGAAGGCACCATGGGCCAGTACAGCAATGATGATGGCGGGATTTACCTGGTTGAGTCAGAAAGTGACGTTGAAAAGCTAGAAGTTAAAGATCCGTCTAACCTTTATTACTGCAGCCAAACTACTTTATCGGTAGACGACACCGCCGACGTTATTGATGCCTTGAGAGAAAAGTTTCCTGCTATCAAAGGGCCTCGTAAAGATGATATCTGTTACGCAACGCAAAACCGTCAGGATGCAGTGCGAGACCTTGCAACCGATTGCGATGTGCTATTAGTAGTTGGAGCGCAAAATAGTTCAAACTCAAATCGTCTGCGTGAGTTGGCAGAAAAGATAGGGGCGAAAGCGTATTTGATTGCCGACGCGAATTGTATCCAGAAATCGTGGTTGGAGAATGTAAATCACATTGGCGTTACAGCCGGGGCATCAGCTCCCGAGGTTTTGGTTCAAGGCGTCGTCGATCGCCTTAAAGAATGGGGCGCGGTGTCAGCGTCGGAGCGCTCAGGCAGAGAGGAAAATGTTGAGTTCGCTGTTCCTAAGGAGCTGCGCGTAAAGCAGGTAAGCTGATTATTATCTAGCCCTCAAACCTTCAAACAATGCCACAGCCGCAACTACACGATAAACTTAAAACCGCAGCAAAAAGCTGCGGTTTTTTTATGCTCTTGTCTACTGTTAATAAGCTAAAAAGAATGGATAATCATACCAATAACGGTCAAAATTATATGCCGATACTGGACATTAAACCTTTCGTTTTTTGCATCATCAGCTTAAGGAAAGTATCTATAATGCTGTTGGGTCGAGATATAAGTCGTTACAATAGTAAAGGTGAATCATTAAAAGACTATTTTCATAAAGTTATACGTTTTAATAATCAAAGATACTTAATTTGAGATTTTTTGAGTCTAAACTGCTGAACTGGCAACAGTGTGAACGACGACTAGCTGGTTAAGTAAATATAGAATCGCTAAAGGAAACAATGAAGCACGTTAAGGACAACCACATCACCTCTCAAAAAGGCGTAGGATTGATTGAGATCCTTATCACGCTGTTTATTTTAGCGGTGGGTCTGCTAGGTGTTGCCGCTTTGCAGTTTGTGGGCTCTTTTGCGAACAAAGATGCAATCAGCAGAACCCAGGCAGAATTAGTCGCAGCGCAAGTAGCTGAGAGACTTAGAGCTGCTGCACGCCCAGCCACGGTAGGTGACGGCATGGTAGTAAATAATGCCTATTTCTCCACATCGCCCTACAATTTTTCTTCGCTCAGCTGTACTGGTTCAACTCAGCCTTATCAGTGTTTTTGCTTGTCTAAACCCGCAGCTGTCCCAAATTGTGAAAATAACGAATGTTCTGAACAACAGATGGCGCAATATGACGGTTGGGCCTTGTCGTGTTCGGCAGTTCAAACTAATCCCCAAACAACAATTTCGGTAGGGTGTAATGATAACAACAGCGCCGATATATATACCTGCAGCGCGGGTTCTCGTATTGAAATTATACTATCGTGGCCAGTATCGTCATCGGGCAACCAAAAGTATACGCTAAACACCCGTTGCAACCCTTCAACAGGCACAAGCAATGCCTGTGTTTTGAAGGATATAACACTATGAATTTGCATTCTGCAAACGGTTTTCAAGGTAACAATATTGTTGCTAAAAATAAGAAGCATGCAGGTTTTTCATTGGTGGAATTAATGATAACTCTCACCTTAGGGCTAATCATTTCTGGCGCAATTATTCAGGTACTAGTAAGCAGCAGTGTAACTAATAAATTAAACCAGGCCGTTTCTCAAGTTCAGGAGTCAGGTCGATTTATAATGAGCCGGCTTTCGAAAGAGTTTTACGAAGTGGGGCGTTACGATTTAATCACTGCAAATATAGATACATCGGTGGATATTGTCGCTGAAGCTGCCTATGTGCAAAACAATTCGGTAGCTCTGGCCGGAGATTTTATCAACAATGCTACTCTCGGCACCGTTCAAACGGGCAGTGGAGGAAGCGACAAGCTAGTCGTTAGCTTACTTGGCACGAGTGACTGTACTGGTAATCGTCACGGTTATCCTGTCGATACAGAATTCCACGTTGTAAATCATTATTTTGTCGTGGGTAGCGAGCTTAAATGCACGGGGTATGACGGCCGCGTATTGCGAGGACTTAAGTCTCAAACTGTGTCTCCTATTACGGTGACATTGTTAGATAATGTTGAAAGCTTTCAAATACAATTTGGTGTATCGGACGAAATAATGACGTCGCAGGGGCAGGCTATTTCTTATGTTACTGCTGATCAATTAGCCAACCTGCGCGCGAGTAACCAACTTGTGGTCTCATTGCGTTGGGCACTTATGCTTAAAAGCTATCAAAACGAGGTCAGGCAAACTACCGCACAAAAGTTTGCACTACTTAACGAAGCAGAAAAAACCATGGACACCGCACATTATTATCAGGTCTTCTCTAAAACGTTAGCGCTTCGAAATATGAAAAACTTTGTCAGGAGTTCACGATGAAACAGCATGGTTTGGTAATGGTATTCGCGCTCCTAGTACTTCTCTCAATTACGGTACTGGGTGTGAGCGCTGTAACGAGTAGTTTATCTCAGTCAAAAATGGCTATGTCGATGCAGCAAAGCGGTTTGGCTTTTGATGCAGCTGAATCAGCCATAGCCGGCGTGTTTTTTGAATCTGAAGACGAAGTGCTATTAGCAGACGATACGCTAACAGACCCGCTTTCGGAAGCGCGACAGGGAACAATATTCGACCCCGATGTTGATGATATGAGTTGTTTTGATGAAGGTGATTGGACCGATAGACACATGACAGCAGGGGGCCTTACTACTGGCAGCAGGCATGTAACGTCGGGAAGCTATCAATCTTCTATGAAGACGAAAAGCTGGTCGAGAACAGCGTTTATTAGAGAGCAAGCATGCCGCGGGTCGAGCAACGTCATTGGCGGTAGTAACGTGAATTGCCATGTTTTTATTATTAGAGGGTGTGGAAAAGTGACAGGGAAACCTACAGTAGTAGCAAACTCGCTTGCCGCTTCGGTTTTTGGTCCGGCATCTCAATAGGTAGCATTATGAAAAAGTTAATAAGTTATTTAACATCAAGCGTTCTGTTTAGTTGTATCGGTTTTTCTGCCCTAGGCGATGATCTGGATATCTACCTCGGCAATGCTGATAGTGCTGTTACTTATAATCCGAATGTGCTCTTTATTATGGATTCTTCGGGAAGTATGGGAAATTACGATGGGACAACTCAATCTCGTATGTTAAGAGTACAGAATGCACTTAAAAATGCATTAGGATCTGCTACCAACATCAATGCAGGACTGATGCGCTTCTCCGATTACGGCGGACCCATTCTTTATCCGATAAGAGATATCGACGATGCGGTAAAACCTGAAATTGTGCTCTCTACCGGTAAAAACAACAATGATGCCCATGAAATTGACGGCTCAGTCACTACAGAGTCAAATGAACTGATCTTAAGTAAAGGTACTAACACAGTTACATCAGGCTTGCGCTTTGATGGTCTAAAAATTCCCCAGGGAGCAAGCATAGTAAGCGCTAATATCCGTTTTACTTCAGAAGGTTTTGATATAGCTGATACTTCTTTAGTAATATCTGCAGAGGCATCTGCAAGCGGGTCTGAATTCTCTGCTTCTTCAAATAACCTTTCATCCCGTGTTAAAACCGCGGCCAATGTAGAATGGACAACAAACAACAGTTTTCCAACATCAGGTGAAGTGGTTACCACGCCGGATATAAGCAATGTTTTGCAAGAGGTGATTAATCTTTCAGATTGGTGTGGTGGAAAAAGTATCAACATACTGATTGAAGGTTCAAGTATTAACCCCCTCAGTGATAGAAAAGCACGAGCGATTGACGAGGGGTTGAGCGGCTCTCCTCAACTTGTTGTATCTTATGACGATACTACCGCTACAGGGTGTACGCAGGGTGAAAGTGTTTACCAAGTAGCATCTCAAGGAGAGAATTACGAGGAGGACACGAACGGTTACCCTAATACTGGGGATGTATTGTCGTTTAGCAATCTATATAACAGTTATATTGCGGTACGCTTTAATAACATAAATTTGCCTCAAGGTGCAGAAATAGAAGAGGCATTCATAGAGTTCAGTGCTTACGATACGACCACAACTTCAAATGCAAGTATGCAAATTCGCGGCGTCGCTCAAGATGACGCAGCATCTTTCCCTAATACAAATGGCAGAAGAAACAGGAACAGAGCTCAATATACATTGAGAGATCTCCCGAAAACATCGGGCTTGGTTTGGTCAATGCCCAGCTTTTACAGCTACAGTGATTACCGAACCCCTAATATTAGCAGTATATTAAAGGAAATAGTCGATCGTTCTGGTTGGCGACCTGGAAACGATATGGCGTTTGTTTTTGATGATTTCCAAGGATATCGAGGAGCATTCACTTATTCTGGCGAGGCGTCACTTGCGCCTCGATTAGTCATCAAATACAACGGTGCAGCAACGCCCGGGGCCTCTTTCACTGTGCGTGAACACTTGATGAGTAAAGTGGACGAATTAAGTGCAAATGGTCTTACCCCGATAGTTGATACACTCTATGAAGCAGCCAACTATTATGGCGGCAATGCGGTGGATTACGGGCTGGAGAGAGGGAAAAGTGATGTAAGTAGCACTGTCAGAAGGAGCACACGAGTCAGCCACCGTTCCTCTTATATCGGTGCAGATCCCATTCGACCCTCTGGTTGCTTGGAAGATAACTTGTCTGACAGTAACTGTATCAATGAGCGTATACCGGTAGGCGCCAGCTATATATCGCCAGTATCAGACCTTCAATGCCAAACTAATAACCATATTGTGTTGCTTTCTGACGGTGAGGCAAATAACAATCACAGTGTAAATAAAATACAGGCTCTACTAGGTGAAAGCTGTACCGGTAGCGGCGGTGAAAAATGTGGACTTGATTTAGTGCGTAATATTAGTGAAGCAGAGACCTCTGTCATTGGTCCCCGCGTTATTACTCATACCATTGGTTTTGCCGCGAACAGTACGGCAAATAACTTTTTGAATCAACTTGCTGTTCAAAGTGGTGGTGGTTTTTATCAAGCTGATAATAGTGCAGATTTGTTAGAGGCATTCAATACGATTTTACGCTCTGTTAAGGATATTAATGCCACATTCGTCTCACCCGGTGTGGCGGTGAACCAGCTAAACCGTTTAACTCATCGCGACGAGCTGTATTTTGCACTGTTTAAGCCCAGCGAGGGGGCAATATGGCCAGGAAACCTAAAGCGCTATCAACTTAGCGGGGACAAGGTACTAGATCAAAATGGCAACAGTGCTGTTGATAGCGTGACAGGATTCTTTTCCGAAAATTCTCACAGCTATTGGTCAGTATTAGCCGACGGCAAAGATGTGCGTGAAGGGGGAGCCGCGAGCAAACTCTCGTCAGAGAGAAACTTGTATGTTTTTGATAGTACAGGCGCCATAGTTCGAAGTGCCAATGAACTGCACGAGCGCAATGAATCAATCACAGAGTCGGATTTAGGGATTGCAGATGAAGATGATGCAGAGGCCCTTAGAGATGTACTTTTAAAGTGGGCAAGAGGAGTTGATGTAAAAGACTCTGATGGTGATGGCAGCACAAGCGACTTTGTGCCTAGAATGGGCGACCCTATTCATTCTCAGCCTATTATTGTCAACTACGGTGAAAATGACTCTGCAATATTTGTGGCGACCAATCACGGTATGATTCACTCCTTTGATACTGAGACCGGCGCTGAGAATTTTGCCATTATGCCCAAAGAGCTGTTACCAAATCTTGATCATTTCTATAAAGATCTCTCGTCGTTTAATCATAAATATGGAATAGACGGAGATATGGTTCTGAGAACGGTGGGAAGCAGCACTTATCTCTATGTCGGCATGAGAAGAGGTGGCAGAAATTACTATGTTTTCGACGTTACTCAGAAAACGTCACCAGTACTAAAATACAAGATTGAAGGTGGCGCTGGCGCATTGGCTAAGTTAGGTGAAACGTGGTCAAGACCTACCATAACAAAAGTAAAAATGGGTGGTTCGGTTAAAAACGTTATGATTGTCGGAGGCGGTTATGATAACGCTCAAGATGACAGAATGGTAAGAGCGAGTGACGGCTTCGGAAACGCTGTATTTATATTTGATGCCGATACTGGAGCACTTCTATGGCATGCCAGTAATGAAGGGGCCGATTTAACTATCCCTTCAATGCAATACAGTATTCCAGGGCGAATCTCAGTTATCGATAGAGATAACGATGGTTTAGCCGACCATATGTATGTGAGTGATACGGGTGGCCAACTTTTCCGATTAGATATCTATAACGGTGAGACTGGAGCAGAGTTTATTAAAGGGGCTAGACTGGCTGACTTTGGTGGCGATACAGCAGAGTCGAATCGACGCTTTTACTACGGACCAGATGTCACAGAAATAGCGTTGCGTGATGAACTTTACTATGGTGTTGCCATAGGCAGTGGTTGGCGCGCTTCTCCACTTGATACAGTGGTTGAAGATAATTTTTATATGCTAAAAGACGATGGAGTTTTCAATCGGGATACCGATGGAGACTACACCTTTATGCCGACCGTGTATGAGAGTGACATGTACAATGCGACGAGTCATGCGTTAACCAGCAGTGTCGAATCGGAAAGAAAAATTGCCGCTCAAGATTTTGCCAATAAATCAGGGTGGTATCTGAATTTGACAACCGGGGGAGAAAAAGTTCTTTCCTCACCGCTCATCATTGATTATAAGGTTTTCTTTACAACCTATGTTCCATCTTCTAGCAGTACAAGCGCATGTGCACCTCCTACTGGGAATAGTAGGGCGTATCTAGTAAGTATGTTTAATGGTAATGCACTGACCGACTTAAACATCAACGGCATTCTTGATAACGACGATCGCTCCGCCGATCTGAAGCAAACAGGTATTGCGCCAGACACTAAAATTTTGATTGAAAATATCATTAGCCCAGTGGTTTGCTTGGGAACAGAATGTGTTTCTGCGGTAATTGAGGTTGATGAAGACGGTAATGATAAAGCGTGTGCTTCTGAGTTTGAATGCTTGGGTCAAAATATTTATGGCAGGTTTGAGCGCATTCAGCGGGGCAGTTGGCATTCTGAAACAGAGCGAGAGCAGTGATTGTGAGTAAACAAAGCCAAAAAGGTTTTTCATTAATAGAATTGATGATTGTGGTCACCATTATTGGCATTATTGCTGGTATTGCGTATCCGTCTTACCAGGGCGTTATTGCAGATGGCTATAGAGGGACTGGACAGGCAGATTTGCTTGCATTTGCTGCTGCTATGGAGCGGCATCAAAGTGGTTCATTCAGCTACGAAGGCGCAGGAAGCGGCGGCAGTAATACTGGGGCGCCCGCTATTTTTGCTACTTACTCACCGTCATCTGAAAATGCGGCGAACAAGCGTTATAATTTAACTATTGTCGCTGCCAACGCAACCAGTTACGAACTCAAAGCAACGCCGGTGAGTGGCTCAGGTCAGGCTAGCGATGGCGCATTATTCTATTTTAGCGATGGACGCAAAGGGTGGGACAAAAATAATAACGGCTCTCTAGATTCGGGAGAGTATTGCTGGTCTTGCTAAAAGTACTGTCTTTATGTGGCAATACAGTTAAGTAGCAGAGTTAATCGGGGTGAGCCTTTGTATATCATCCCAAGTCTGCTCGTATGGCTCAGAAATAATGTTTTCCCGCTGTTTGTTAATTATCATCTGGTGAGACGTTTCTGCACTTTTTAATGCGCTCCACAAAGACTCAGTATGGCCAAAGGCGCTCATCAGCCCCGCCGTAACTGTGAGAAACAAAGCATTTGCGATCAGCACTTCTATCAAAGCACCACCTCCTTGACTGCTAACACTATCACCTGCTTTCGATTGCTTGTTGATTTCGTTCATATTTTACAATTCCTTTTTCAGATTATTAGACCAGCTTCCGGGAATAGACATTATTTTTGCAAGTTTAGGGGCTTTTTGAAGGTTGAGTAGAACTTGCTTGGCGTAACTGTTTGAACCAAATTGTTGAAGCGATATTGGGGTATTTGAGCATAGTGCACCTTGTATACTTGCTCCGTGTTCTATGGTAACGCTGTGTTTAGTGGTATTGCCTGACAGCATTATTATCATGCCGTAGAAAGGCGTACCTGCGGTAACAAGAACATCTCCATCTTCAACAATAAGCAGCATTGGGGTCGACGCGCTACTGTGGTCGACATCGTTATAGTTTAATTCGCAGTCTCCTGTTACCCAGTGCATAGTCGCCTCTTTAAGGTCTACACACTCGTTTGTGGTATTACTAAGTGGAAAATATTTTGCTGTCAGCGTGCTAACACTCCTATTAAACAACCATTGCGTAATGTTTGTATCGGAGGACGTTGACTGAAAAATGCTTGGAATATTAAGTATGGCAGGGTAGTTAAGGAAGCGCTGGCTCACCTCAGTGTCAAAGTGACTATCATGATGGGTAACAGTAACGTCGAATACTTTAAGTGGCTGAGAGTTTGCTCCCTCATAGTTACTTGTTAAGATAGTATGGGACATATTTGTGTTGGTCGATTTTATCGAGCTCATTGGCACAACACGCAACTGCGAACCTATACGGCGAAGTTCATTTTTTGTTGCGGTATAGCTATCTTTCGCCGTCGATGTGGTACTTTTCATTATCTTATGGCGATTTACGGCCGCACTAATACTGGCCAAAGTGAACGCAGAAATACCGAGCAGCATTAAAACAGATGCCATAATAAACACGCCACGTTGTTTTTTATCGGTTGTATGCTTAAGCTTAATGGTAAGTGCGGTGAGTACTTTTCTATTTTTGTCTAACATTCGCCACCTCTACGATAAAAACTTTAGTAGCCTTCACACTCGACATTATTCGACTGGATGCTTTTATGGTTACTGTATAGCTGGCTCCCCATGACGTGAGGGCGGAAGTAGCAACTGAAAAGTCGTCTATTTGAATGTCTTTACTATCGGTAGCATCTTGCCAGTAGGCTTGCTTACAGGTTCGTTTGGCTACGCGATACTCTATGGCTTTGTCTCGAAGTCGAAATCCAAAAAATTCGTTGGGTGAGGTGCTTACTTTACCGTCACTATTTTGGTCATAGGAAAAAGTGATACAACTATTCGCAGCCTCTTTGCCAAATTGTGAAATAGCTACTGAAGCCAGCGATGTTGAAGGTAGTGCAAGTTGAACGACTTTTGTCTGCTGCAGATATCCGGCTTTCTCTAGATGTGTTGATATCACGTGTTCAAGGGCGTCAAGCTCTTCTTCAATGGCAATCGCGAATTGCACTTTTAATAAGTTAGAGTAGAAGTAGGCAGTATGCTGGGTCGCAAATACCATTAAAATACCCGCTATACTGATAGCGATGAGTAATTCTACGAGACTAAATCCGTTATATGGCCCCTTTTTTAAAGTGCGGTATTCTGCTCGCTTTGTTTGCTTCCTTTTCACTTTAATCTGTCCCGGGTGTTGTCGACCCGCGGCCTGTCGACCCGAGATCTGTCGATCCGAGATCTGTCGACCCGAGATCTGCCCATTTTGTTTACTCTTGCCTTTATACTTAATTATGCTTGCTAGCATTTCGCTACTCCGGCAAGGTGTCCGTAAGAGCATTGCTTTACTCGCCCTAATGCGCTGATCACTACTTTTCCAGAATAAGAGGCGCTATGCACATTTACAGTGGTGTTGTGCCCAAAATCCACTGCACCAAATTTATCAAAGGTAATAAGACGGTTTTTGTTGTCAGAGGTCGTCAGCTTAGTTTTAAGGCTTTCAGCGGTAAAAATATGTTCCACGCCATTTACCCTGCAGGCATTTTTAACGGTGCAGTCGCATAAGGACAAATCACTGACTCCAGCGCATTGTCCCGAGTTAATATCTACTATCACCGATATATCAGACTGTGATGATATGGCAGCCACTTTTGCCGATTCGGCGAGCTGTGTCATATGTCTAAGCGCCTGTTTGAATTCGTTAGCTTCTTGCCATTTAGCGAAGGATGGCAGTGAAAGAGTCAGTACAATGCTTAAAATTGCTAATGCCACCATCAATTCTATTAGCGACATGCCTCTGTGTAGTGTGTTGTGAGGAGCTCTCACGTCTAAAACCGTGCTCAAGATCGGTTATCCCTTTCTAAATGACTTGATAGGCTTAATGTATCGGTGAATGGCGTAGAAGGTAATCTGTACTATGGAAGGGAATTCAAAATGTGATTCTAGGGGCTTTACTTTAGTGGAGCTGTTAATAACGATATCTATTGTGGCGATACTAAGCTTGCTGACAATGCAGACGTTTAAAGAAAGTCAAAGGCTAACGTCTAGGTTTTTGGCCAAAAGTCACATGATAAAGCTTCAGTCTATTCAGTCCCGTCATTGGCTTAGCACTGGTGCATACGTTTCTTTATCTCACTTACCTGATATCGATGCTAGTGGCGTACTTATTAAAGAGGTGGCGAGTACTGCAAGCCATTATGAATTTAAAGCTATACTCACATACTTTGACAAAAAGTCACCTTGCAGTACGCTAATTGTTAATGCCAGCGAGTTACTCCCTAAAGCTTGCTGGAGCAGGTTTTAGATTTTTATCTTTATACTATTTCTTGTCTTATGAACAACTCAGCGCAGCACCAGAAAGGTTTTCCTTTTTTCCGTCACCGTCGCTGTCCACTGCTACTGATATTCGCCCGTAAAGAGATAACAGAAGCGCAGAGGCATATTCGGTGTTGTTATCTTTCGGGCATAAAGTAATGGTGGCAGCTTGACTAATACCGCCCTGCTCATCAAAGGTGATAGCACCGGATATACCGTATATAGAGTTTGCACTGTTAAGTGGATCGCTGGTGGTAATGAGTTCTTCAGAGGCGTCTCTTGAGCCATTGAGGTTAGCATCAACGAAGATCATAGTCGCATTTTTCCAGTCGGTTACACAGCTTGTATAGTTCGCTGTAGGGCACATAACAACCCTCGATTGCTCGTCGACTGCGGTAAACCGGGCGCGTTGAGCCACAGCGCTTAAGCTATTTAAATCAGACGTAATTCTGCTTTTGATGAGTATGCTTTGAATGGCAGGTGCCACTGTCGTTAACATAATAGCAACGATAGCGACGGCAATTAAGAGTTCAAGCAGCGTGAGACCCGCTTGCCGAGGGCCTAACGCTAAATCAGGTTGAGTTCGACTATGTTGATTTTGTTGTTTTATCATTACTACTCAAAGCTTATGTTGAAAGTCTGACACTTTTTTAATCCGAAGCATTAAATTTGATGCACAAATGGCGTATGTTTTAGCGTACACTAAAACTCTGCGCAATAGGGTATATGTTGCTCCTATTGCGCATGGTTCGCTATACGTCTTTACGATAACCTAATGACGCTCAATACTATGACACGTGGCCTTTTACGTTGCCACTAACATCTACATTCATATTATCGTAAACTCTCCTACTAAGACGCTTAAAATATACGTGGATATTATGATGCAAAAACAAGCAGTTATTAAAGAGATGCAAGTGCTTCCTGAAATCGATGTTGAATTTGAGGTTGCGAGACGAGTTTCATTTATTAAAAAGCAGTTGCTTACCTCAGGGTTAAATGCCTTAGTATTAGGAATTAGCGGTGGCATAGATTCGTGCACGTTAGGTCGGTTGGCACAACTCGCTGTTAATGAACTAAACCATGAAAATCACGAAAGCTACCAGTTCATAGCGGTAAGACTGCCTTACGACACTCAGGCAGATGAAGACGATGCTCAGCAGTCTATAGACTTTATTGAGCCCACGCATTCAGTTTCGGTAAACGTTCAGCCGGGAGTAGATGCAATACACGCTTCGACAAGCCAAGCATTGGAAGCTGCAGGGTTGTTGCCCGACAGTATTGCCAAACAAGATTTTGTAAAAGGGAACGTGAAAGCGCGTACCCGCATGGTCACTCAGTATGAAATTGCCGGCATGGTAGACGGACTTGTGTTGGGTACAGACCACTCAGCTGAAAATATTACAGGGTTTTACACAAAATATGGTGATGGCGCATGTGACCTTGCACCCTTGTTTGGGCTGAGCAAACGACAAGTTCGCGCTGTAGCTGCTCATTTGGGAGCGCCACATAATATTATTACTAAAGCGCCAACCGCCGATTTAGAGAGTCTTGCGCCGCAGAAAGCCGATGAGTTGGCGCTGGGTATGACCTATGATCAGATTGATGATTTTCTCGAAGGTAAGCCAGTGCCTGCTGAAGTGGAAGAGAAATTGCTTTATATTTATGAACGTACACAACACAAGCGTGTACCCATTCCAACAATTTACGATGAGTTGTAATCATGAAAAAAATCGAAGCTATCATTAAGCCATTTAAAATGGACGATGTCAGGGAAGCCTTAGCTGAAGTCGGTATTGCAGGGATGACAGTAACCGAGGTAAAAGGTTTCGGTAGGCAAAAAGGCCATACGGAGCTCTACCGCGGAGCTGAATACCAAGTTGATTTCCTACCTAAAATCAAGGTTGAGCTAGTGCTCGACGACGAACGCGTTGAGCAAGCCTTAGATGCCATTCAATCAGCAGCTAAAACGGGTAAAATTGGCGACGGCAAAATATTTGTTTATAACGTAGAAAGCGCTGTGCGAATTCGTACCGGTGAGCAAAACGAAGACGCTATATAAGTTTTGAAACTTGTCAAAATGCACTAAAAAAGGGAGCGAAATAGCTCCCTTTTTTGATATTCAGATTCGCCCACTTTAGTGGTCGTGTCCACAACCTGCTGGTCCGTGCACATGACCGTGTTCGCGCTCTTCTGCGGTAGGTTCACGAATATCAACAACATTAACGTCAAACGTTAGCGGAATACCTGCAAGAGGATGATTTCCGTCAACAACAACTTCGTCATCGGTGGTTTCTATGATAATGACCGATTGCTCGCCCTGAGGTGTTGTTGCACGAAATGACATGCCTACTTCCACTTCTGTGCCTTCGAACATAGAGCGTGGAACTGTTTGTACTAGCTCGTCGATTCGCTCGCCGTATGCTTTTTCCGGTGCAACAGAAACATTGAAGCTTTCGTCTTTTTCTTTGCCAATTAGTGCGTCTTCTAGTCCCTCAATAAGGAAGCGTTGACCGAGTAACACAACTAGCGGTTCCTTTCCTTCAGATGAGTCCAGAGTGGTTCCATCTTCGGTTGAAACAGTGTAGTGAAGTGTAACAACGCTGTCAGAGGTAATAGTCATAAAAAATCCTAAGTTGTCCCGTGAGGGTAAATGAATGTAAATCGGTTGCCGCTGCGCCTATCGACGTTTCTTGACGATATTGCTGGCTTGTTGCTCTATGCTATACGGCAAGGGGCAAGGGTAACAGGTTATAGCGCTATGATCAGCCAAACGGTGTAAATCTTCTTCGGTTGTTTCATTTGATAGCACCGCCATAAACCATGTCTCACCTTCCAGCTTAGCAACACTGATAATTTGACCAGCCCTTCTCCAGTTATCGCCAAGCTGTTTTTCAACCGTATCGCCCGCTGATAACTCAACGCTTTCTGCAACGTGAAAAGCGTATGCTGCGCGTTTGTTTTTACCCAAGAAGCGAGTTCTTGCAACAACTTCTTGACCCATGTAACAGCCTTTGTCGAAATCTATCGCATTGAGTGCGTGCAAATTGAGCATTTGCGGGACGTATTCGCCCACAGTATCACCACTAATTTGAGCGTGCGCATTGGATATTTTTATTGCGTCGTACACGGTGTGTGAATATGAGGCAATGGCGTGCTCAGCTATGTTTTCTCTGAGTTTTTCACTTGCGCTGGCATTCAGTATTACAACATAGCCAGGTTGTTTGGTGTCAGTTTCAAAACACAGGCCTTCTTTGGCTTGATGACTGATAAGAGGCTCAGGAGACTCATCGTTTACGAAAGGGGAGTTAGAAAATAGCGGGCCTAATAAATTCTTTGCCGCTGAACGAGATACAAAATATGCATGCATTTCTTCACTGTTATCGACAATGTCGACTTTAGAAAAAACGCCATACTTATTAAGCTCAGCAAGAGTGCGAGCGCCTGCATCCTTATTTGTCAGTAAAAGGATTTTGGTTCCATAACGGGCAATAAGCCCTGAAGACCATGTTTTACCTTTATTGTCGCAATGCGCGTAGTGGCGAACCGTTTTTTCATCTAACGTATTTATATTAACGGTTAATTGGCCCTGTAAGTAGCTATCTGCCTGCTCACCCTCTAGTGAAATGATCATACTGCCGTTTAGCTCTACCGTGTAATCGGTTGGCAGTGAATCTAAGGTAAGTAAGGTATTGGAATGAGACATGGTCAAACTCTTTTATTGCTGTTCGTTATGTCAAGGTATGGCAAAACTCGATTTTATCAAGGGGCGAGCTAAATAAGATTAAAATTCTAAGCGTTAAGTTACTGTTAGTTTTGTTATCAGACCAAAAGAGCAGTGATCCTGGCACGACGCCCGTGGTACTATTTAGGGATAACAAATAAGGTTGAAAAAATTTATGTTTGAACCCAAAAGACTTGCGAGACTAAAGTGGGCATGCCGAAGAGGTATGTTGGAATTAGATGTATTATTGCTTCCCTTTGTAGAGCAAGCGTTCGACGAGCTGACTTATAAAGATCAAGAAACATTTGAACGCTTGCTAACCAGTGACGATCCTGATTTGTACGCATGGTTCATGGGACATCAAAAATGCGAAGACCCTGAATTAGCTGCGATGGTGTCCACTGTCGTAAACCGTGTCAAAGTATAGAATACACGTAACTTTTACGTGTTATAGAACTGCGCTTAATCGGGCCGCCTTAAGCTTAATTTGTCTTGTATGCTTGATGTCGTTGCCCGATGCCTTTTCAACATGGATTGATATGGCGACGGTAACTATTTTTGCGTCTGTCGCCTTAGTCTTATGGGTATGTTCGTCGCTTAGACATGATACTAGGTATAGACACCACCAAGAAAGTTTCGATTTTACGTTGACGGATGAGGGGGGCATATACGTTAGCTATGACGATAATGGGGGCCATCGCAGCGTTAACAAAGTCATTAAACAGCATCTCGTGACTTACATCTCCAGCGACACAGAGCAAAACAGTGCCTTTCAAATTCACTGCTCATCTCAATTATATCCATGGGGAATTTGTCTTGAGACGGCTCGTGTGAAAACAAAGTGTTTTAGTCGTAGCCACACGCACTTTGGTTGGATTTTAAAAGGTGAATGTTCCGAGCGGGATTATCGCAGGCTCTGTAGAGCAGTAAATTATGTTAGAAAAAAGGCTTAGGTCAACATGCCCGAGGGACGAAATGTATGCTAAGTGAATATTCAAAAGCGCTATTTAAACGTGTAGACAAGCGTCAACTAATGCAATTCAAGCCGCCTAGGCTGCCGCAACGAATTCATACAAAAACTCTGCGTATTGATAACAAACACTACAGTAAATATTGTGAGGAAGTTGCGTGGCCCAACAGCGACAAAATGCATCCACTTTATTTACAAATGCTGTCGCTACCGCTTCAAATGCGCTGCTTGCTCGACAAACAAAGCCCTTTTCCTCTATTAGGTTTAATTCACTGTGCCAATGATGTACATGTGATTGAAGACTGTGATTTCAGCGAGCCTTTTGAGTGTCGCGTGAGGTTCAATGACGTACGAGCACATACTAAAGGCTGGGAAGTAGACATAGTGCTTGATGCATTGCAAAACGGCCAATCTGTTTATCGTGCAGTAAGTAGCTATTTGGTAAAAGTGAAAGCCGTACATGTTGCTCCTAAGCCGACTCATACACATCGCAAATTCGGCGAGCAGGGCAGAGATACAACTTCTCAGGTTTTGGAAAACCAGCAGCGAGAACTTATCGCAAAAATTGACGCAACATCAGACACAGGTAGGCGCTACGCTTCTATTTCGGGAGATTACAACCCCATTCATCTATCGATGCTCTCTGCAAAGGTGTTTGGATTTAAGCGCGCAATCGCTCATGGAATGTGGACGTTGGCCTGTGTAGCCTCTCGATTAGGCGATGGCGATGAGTCGCATACGCAAAAGATTAAACGAATAGTGTGTACGTTTAAAAAGCCAGTGCTATTGCCAGAAGTGCTGACAATTTATCGACTTCCATCGCATTGTCCATCGGCCGCAAAAGAGAGTGTTCAGTTAGAAGTGAGTAGTATCGACGATACCATCACGCATTTATCTGCCCAAATTGATTATTAATTACTGCCTCTGACGCGCCCTAACCAGACTGTTGCTTCAAGCGGGCTATCGGGGTTATCAGAGGCAATGAGAAACGCCGTTATGACATTCCGCTAAAGCTGCCTTCAGTAATTAACGCACCTACATCTTCACCCGACAACTGTTTCCGCGGCACTAAAACAGTGGGTTTAGGGTTACTCAGTTGACCAGGGTGGTCTAGGTTAAAATGCAGTCCACGGCTTTCTTTTCTAGCCATAGCGCAACGAACAATAAGTTCGGCAACCGTCACGAGATTTCTCAATTCAAGTAAATTATTACTTACTCTAAAGTGAGAATAATATTCAGTGATTTCTTGTTCGAGCAATTTGATACGGCGCATAGCGCGCTCTAGGCGTTTATCAGTGCGAACGATACCAACGTAGTCCCACATGAACAGTCTGAGTTCGTGCCAGTTATGTTGAATAATGACTTCTTCATCTGAGTTCGACACCTGACTCTCGTCCCATGGCGCAATCACTTCATCACAATCTTGTGTCGGAAGACTACTGATAATATGGTCTGCAGCGGCGCTAGCAAAAACAACGCATTCAAGTAACGAGTTCGACGCCATTCGGTTCGCGCCATGAAGGCCGGTATAGGCTACTTCACCAATGGCGTAAACGTTATTTAAGTCAGTTTTTGCGTTGAAGTCTGTAACAACTCCGCCGCAGCTGTAATGTGCTGCCGGTACCACAGGAATAGGCTCTCGCGTAATATCGATACCCAGAGAGCGACATTTTCGATAAATATTCGGAAAATGCTTAACGATAAAGTCAGCAGGTTTGTGACTGATATCTAAATACATACAATCTGCGCCAAGTCGCTTCATCTCATAGTCAATGGCGCGCGCTACCACATCTCGTGGGGCAAGGTCACCGCGCTCATCAAATTTATGCATAAACCGAGTGCCGTCAGCATGGCAGAGGTTGGCGCCTTCGCCTCGTAATGCCTCAGTAATAAGAAAATTGCGTGCTTGCGGGTGGAATAAACAAGTAGGGTGAAACTGGTTAAATTCCATGTTAGACACTCTACATCCTGCGCGCCACGCCATGGCAATGCCATCGCCACTCGAAACATCAGGATTAGAGGTGTACTGGTAAACCTTGCTTCCACCCCCAGTTGCTAGAGCGATAAAGGGGGCGCGAATAACTTCTACATGTTCTTGTTGACGGTTCCACACATAGGCGCCAACACAGGTATTCTCTTCTGTTTGTGAAGGAATGAGGTCGATTGCATTATAACGTTCAAAAAAATGAATGTTAGGGTGCGTAGATACAGCGTCGTTTAGCGTTATTTGTAACGCTTCGCCGGTCGCGTCTGCAGCGTGAAGAATACGGCGATGGCTGTGACCCCCTTCACGAGTAAGGTGAAATTTGTCTTCGCCAGATTCGGTTTTTTCTCTGTCGAAGGGCACGCCATAGCTTATTAACCATTCTAGTGCCTCTTTGGCTCGTTCTGTAGTAAAGCGAACCGCCGGCTCCTCACACAAGCCTCCGCCTGCGTTCAATGTATCGTTAACATGGGCGTCGATAGAATCTTGCTCATCGAATACCGCGGCAATACCGCCTTGTGCGTAGCGAGTAGAGCCTTCGTTTCTGTCGCTTTTACTCAACACAATGACTTGGCAGTGATCTGCGAGCTTTAATGCTAAACTTAAACCAGCCGCGCCGCTCCCGATTATTAACACATCACACCGATGTTCTATGCCATTTGGTGTGGAAGTTAGTGAAGACGATCCAGATTTCATGTATTTTCATATCATTTCAAACGAGCAAAGGTTCGGCAAGTCTAATGGATGAGTGGCAAAACACAATAATTCTTAGGGCGTGAGTAAAGTATTTTTAAAATATTTAATGCTTTATTAGAACTTTTTTTAGAAGAACACGTCTACACACAGGCTTAATAGAGCTATTGTGTATGTGAAGTAGGGAGTAATGGCTCGAATGAGCGAGCAGATAACCGACCAGCAGCTGGTCGAAAGAGTACAACGTGGAGATAAGAACGCATTTAATTTGTTGGTAACACGTTATCAGCACAAAGTTATGCATTTAGTTTCTAGGTACGTGAAAAATACTGGCGACGTAGCAGATGTTACACAAGAAGCCTTTATTAAAGCGTATCGGGCGTTACCTAATTTTCGTGGAGATAGTGCTTTTTACACGTGGCTTTACCGTATAGCGGTTAATAGCGCGAAAAACTATCTCGTTTCCCAGGGGAGAAAGCCACCTGCTAGTGATGTGGACGCAGAAGAGGCTGACTATTATGAGGGAAGTGATGCGCTTAAAGAGCAATCTACACCAGAGCGCAGTTTACTCTCTGATGAATTAGAGGAAACCCTGTTTAAAGTGGTCGAAAAGCTTCCCGACGATTTGCGAATGGCAATTACGCTGCGTGAAATTGAAGGTCTTAGCTATGAAGAGATAGCAAGTGTTATGTCTTGTCCTGTTGGCACAGTAAGATCTCGCATATTCAGGGCAAGAGAAGCAATAGACAAAGTGATTCAACCGCTGTTAGAAAATTAAATTTAAATAAATTCTAAAAAAGATGAACTTTCTTTTTTCTGAGATGACTAACAGCTGTGTTAGGGTAGTTAACGATCAAGTCGATCTGGATATGAATATATGACGCAACAGCAAGAAAAATTGTCCGCATTCATGGATGGTGAAGTAGAAGACGATAAAATCATCGATGCTATAAAGCAAGATGAGGAGCTTCAAGCTAAGTGGCAGAGATACCACGTCATCCGAAGTACAATGCGAAAAGAAGCGAGCGTAGCGCCAGAAATGGACCTTACTGCGAGTATCGCTGCTGCGCTAGATAATGAGCCAGCGATTGTTGCACCAAAAACATCTCGATGGCGTTCTATCCCTGTGCTTGGCAATGTTATTCCATTTGCTGCACAATCTGGACAGTTCGCCGTGGCAGCTTCAGTAGCGTTAGCAGTTATTTTAGGGGTTCAGCATTTGAATCAACCGGCGCCGTCTGAACCTTTCACTACGGCCCCAACTGCTGGTCCTCAGGGTGGTCTTGCGCCAGTTAGCCTAGAACAAACACGAACGTTACCGCGTAACGATATGAACGAAGTGCTGGCAAAAAAACGCAAAATTAATGCGCTTATCGCAGACCACGAGCAGCAAGTAAAATTGAAACAGGTACAGATAGATGAAGAGGAAAAGGTATCTGAGGAACCAGATCGTCCTTAACCACTATCAGTCCAATGAGCACGATCAATTATCCTACGAGGTCACGTAATTAATTGTGTAAAAAGTGTTCAATTAGTTTCTTCACATACCAGCATTTAGTCGTGCTGGTATGTCTGTTTTAAAGGCAAGGAAAAATGCGCTGTAATCAATCTGTTTTCTTTTTCTTACTCACACTCTCTTTTGTTACGCCATTTTCGTCAAATGCCCAATCAAACTTGCAACCTACGAACCAAGAAAGTGATGACAGCGCTTCGCCTACAACGTCGGTAGAGTGGCTCAAGCGACTCCAGTCACTCATTACTTCGGCAAATTACCAAGTTTCTTTCGTGCAAACGACGGTGGGTAAGGAAACGGTTCCCTATCTGTGGAGACATGCGGTTCTTGATGATGGGACCAAGGTAGAGCAGTTAAATCTGCAAAATGGGCCAGGCAGAGAGCTTATTCGTGTTGACAGCATCGTGAGTGTTTTCGAACCTGATACCCAGCCATACAGCATCCGTTCGCGTTTTATCAATGGGCCCATTCCAAGCCTTCTATTGCACAACCCAGAGACACTGCTGCAAAGCTATGAGTTTGTGCTTGTTGGCAGGGCGAGGGTAGCTGGGCGTCCGGCGCAGCAAATACGAGTGGTGAGTCGAGATAACACACGTTTTGGCTACCAACTTTGGCTAGATGAAGAGTCTGGCATGCTATTAAAACTCAACATGCTCGATTTGCAGGGGGGCGTGCTAGAACAAATTCAAGTGAGTGCGTTCACTATCACGGAAACGCCTTCTGTTTATTTTTCTCGCATCAATCAATCGTCATTACCAGACCCTATAACAATGCCAAGTACACAGTCGCGAGCGCACGGGTGGGAGGTTAACTATTTACCTGTTGGTATGAGCGAAGTGAAAAGAGATACTCGACGTTTAGCGTTAACTGGACAAGTAGTGGAATACAAAATGTTCAGTGATGGATTAGTAGACGTTTCAGTTTATGTCCAGCCTGCTGAAGAGGCGATAGGTGGCGATATAGCCTTACGTAATGAAGTGAGTACATTTCTTACGTTGAAAGCGGGTAAAGCGCAGGTGACGATACTTGGCGAAATACCGTTACAAACTGCGAAAGCCATAGCGACATCAATCAGTTCAGTTAGTAAAAACAATGATTAAAGAGTCAGCAAGAGTCGTTGCTGTAGAGGGCGACAAAGTGACAGTTGAAGCTGCGATAAAGTCAACATGCAGCAGTTGCCAGGCGCAGAGCGACTGCGGCACCGGCGCAATATCTCGTGCCCTAGCGCCTAAGACGCAGCGGCTAACATTATCTACCCCTATGACGGTGAAAGTGGGGCAAAATGTCACTATTGGTATACCTGAAGCGGGTGTGCTTAGTGCATCGGCATGGCTTTATTTACTGCCCCTAATCTTTTTTATTATTTGCTTCTCACTTGCGTCTTATTTTCTACAGCAAATGAATCTTACGCAGGAATTGTGGGGTGTTTTACCTAGCGTAGTTGCGACAGTTATTGTGTATAAATACATTGCGAAAAAGCTGCGTCGTGTTGAATCATCAAAGTATCAACCCGTGTTACTCAACACTCATTTTGCCGATAATGAGTAATAATGCCCTTAACGTAAGCTTTTATTGCTTTCAACTATTCTAAAGCTCACTTACCGTCCACCTTGTATCAACCTGCTTTCTAACAATCCTTAGCCCGCTCAACCTCATCGCATTTGCATCCTTAGTAAATCATCACAACAATCTCTTTCCACCTTCCTTCACTAACAGTTCATCTCATCGCATACGCCTTTTAGCAAAATATGCTGTTGCTAATTCGCTTTTCAGCGGATAAATGGGTAAAATCCGCACGCGCCGCGTTTACGTTTTAGCGTAAAGCGAGTGGTATTTTTCGTTTAATGAATTTTTCTGCAGGTAATTTCCAGCATTATGCAACAATCGCACATTCGTAACTTCAGTATTATCGCCCATATTGACCATGGTAAATCGACCTTGTCTGACCGTCTTATTCAGCATTGTGGTGGACTTTCCACCCGTGAAATGGCTGAACAGGTTCTTGACTCCATGGATTTGGAAAAAGAGCGCGGAATTACAATTAAAGCACAAAGCGTAACGCTGGAATACAACGCCAAAGATGGTGAAACTTATCAGTTGAACTTCATTGATACTCCGGGACACGTCGACTTCACTTATGAGGTGTCGCGCTCTTTGGCTGCCTGTGAAGGAGCACTGCTGGTTGTTGATGCAGGTCAGGGCGTAGAAGCTCAAACACTAGCAAATTGTTACACTGCAATTGAAATGGATATGGAAGTGGTTCCGATTTTGAATAAAATCGACTTACCTCAAGCCGATCCTGACCGCGTAGCAGAAGAAATCGAAGATATAGTGGGCATTGACGCACTAGAGGCCGTTCGCTGCTCTGCGAAAACAGGCATTGGTATTGAAGATGTACTTGAAGTTATTGTTAACAAAATCCCGCCGCCAGAGGGAGATAGAGAAAAGCCGCTTAAAGCGCTGATCATAGACTCCTGGTTCGATAACTATCAAGGGGTTGTGTCGCTAGTTCGTATTGTTGAGGGGCAACTCAACAAAAAAGACAAGATACAAATCATGTCGAACGGACAAATTCATCAAGTTGATAAAATTGGTGTATTTACGCCAAAGCCTCTGGATACAGGTATTCTTAGAGCTGGCGAAGTTGGTTTCATCATTGCCGGCATTAAAGATATTCAAGGTGCGCCGGTAGGCGATACCATCACATTAGCCAAAGCGCCTGCTACCGAAATGCTGCCAGGGTTTAAGAAGATCAAACCTCAGGTTTATGCCGGTATATTCCCAATTAGCTCTGACGACTATGAAGATTTCCGCGATGCGCTTGCAAAGCTAAGCCTGAACGATGCGTCTTTGTTTTATGAGCCAGAAAGTTCAGCAGCGCTTGGATTTGGATTCAGAATTGGTTTCCTTGGCATGCTGCATATGGAAATCATTCAAGAGCGTCTAGAGCGTGAATACGATTTAGGTCTTATCACCACAGCGCCAACAGTAATCTACGAAGTTGAAACCACAAAGGGTGAAACCCTGACGGTGGACAGTCCAGCGAAACTGCCGCCGGTGAATGATATTGCAGAAATTCGAGAGCCTCTAGTCGAAGCGAATATTTTGGTTCCGCAAGAATATCTTGGCAATGTTATTACGCTTTGTGTAGAAAAGCGCGGCATGCAAACAAACATGACCTATCACGGCAAACAAGTTGCAGTGACATACGAGCTTCCTATGGCTGAGGTTGTACTAGATTTCTTCGACCGCTTAAAGTCGACTAGCCGTGGTTTTGCCTCGTTAGATTATAACTTTAAACGCTTCCAAACCTCTGACATGGTGCGTGTGGATATTCTAATAAATGGGGAACGAGTGGATGCGTTAGCGGTTATTACGCACAGAGAAAATTCTCAGGGCCGCGGTCGAGAACTGGTTGAAAAATTACGTGAATTAATACCAAGACAAATGTTTGATATTGCCATTCAGGCAGCTATTGGAAACCATATTGTTGCGCGTAGCACGGTTAAGCAATTACGTAAAAACGTTATTGCTAAGTGTTACGGCGGTGACGTTAGTCGTAAGAAAAAGCTACTTCAAAAGCAAAAGGAAGGTAAGAAGCGCATGAAGCAAGTGGGTAACGTTGAACTGCCACAGGATGCGTTCCTTGCAGTATTGAAGGTAGGTAAATAATGGCGAACTACTTTTCCCTGATTTTAGTGGCGCTAACGCTAATTACAGGGCTTATTTGGCTAGTCGATAGCCTAGTGTTTGCGCCAAAGCGCAAAGCTCGATTGCAGGCGGCATCAACAGCAGAGAACGCGGGGTATGGTGAAGATCCTCAGTTGCCATATATGGTCGATACCGCCCAGCAAATTTTTCCGGTTATTGCGTTTGTATTGGTATTGCGGTCTTTTTTGTATGAACCGTTTCAAATACCTTCAGGCTCAATGATGCCAACGCTGTTAGTAGGGGATTTTATTCTAGTTGAAAAGTTTGCTTATGGCGTGAAAGACCCTGTTTTTCGTAGCAAGCTTATTGAAACTGGTGCTCCAGAGCGCGGTGATGTGGTTGTGTTTAAATATCCTGAAGACACTGGAATTGACTATATAAAACGCGTAGTCGGCATGCCGGGTGATACCGTGGTTTATCAAAATAAGCAGGTATTTATAAAACCTAAATGCACAGATAAAAACAATTGTCCTAAATTAGAGGCTGTTCCACTTTCGTTTCAAGAACGAGGTGAATTTGTGCAAGATATGGCACAGCTGATGCGCTACACAGAATCCCTTGGTGATATCGAGCATGATATTTTACGCCACCCAATGCGCGATATCTCTCCGGTGAATTTTTACACCCAGCCAGGAACACGCCGCAACGAGTGGATAGTGCCTGAAGGCCATTACTTCGTGTTGGGTGATAATAGAGACAACAGTCGAGATAGCCGCTTTTGGGGCTTCGTACCTGATGAAAATCTAGTGGGTAAAGCCGTCGCTATCTGGGTCTCATTTGAGTTTGAACGTAAGCAAGAAGATGTGTTGCCTTCGTGGATACCAACAGGCATTCGCTTTGAACGCGTAGGCGGCATTCATTGATGCAAGGAATCGATAAATATCATCGTCTTTATAAGGCGATAGACTATACATTTAACGATGTGGCTTTGCTGGACCAAGCTTTTACTCACAGAAGCGCAGCTAAGCTGCACAACGAGCGTCTGGAGTTTTTGGGAGATGCCATATTAGGCATGATTATTGGCGAAACCCTTTATAAGCGGTTTCCCGATGTGCCTGAAGGAAAGTTAACCCGAATGCGTTCTACTTTGGTCAAAGGCGATACGCTTGCCGAGTTGGCTAGAGAGGCGAGTATGGGTGAGCTATTGAACTTGGGGCCCGGTGAATTAAAAAGCGGTGGCAATCGCCGAAGCTCTATATTAGCTGATGCCGTTGAAGCACTGCTTGGCGCCATATACCTAGACTCTGGCATGGACGAAGTTCGTGGTGTTATCGACAGACTCTGGGAAACCAGGATCAGCAAACTCGACCCCAATGCCCATCCAAAAGACAATAAAACGCGACTGCAAGAATTTTTACAAGGTCGTAAACTTCCTCTTCCTACCTACGAAGTGCTGTCCATTTCAGGTAAGGACCATGCGCAAGTCTTCCAAGTTAGCTGCAAAGTGGAAAGCTTGGCTGAGCCAGTAAAAGCATCTGGCAATAGCCGCCGTAAGGCCGAACAAGAAGCAGCCCGTCTAACGCTGGAGAAGCTCGATGACTAATATTGATCAAGGTGAACCGCAGACACGCTGTGGTCTAGTTGCCATTGTAGGCCGTCCGAATGTTGGTAAATCCACTTTGCTTAATCGTCTGCTTGGTCAAAAAGTCAGTATTACTTCAAGAAAGCCACAAACCACGAGACACCGCATACTGGGTATCGATACTGACGGTGAGTACCAAGCTATTTATGTTGACACGCCAGGGCTTCACCAAGACGAAAAGCGCGCCATTAACCGCTACATGAACCGCGCTGCGTCAAGTTCACTTGCCGAGGTGGGCTTAGTACTGTTTGTGATTGAAGGCGATCGCTGGAATGCCGAAGATGAAATGGTGCTCTCCAAGGTCAAACAGTCTAACCTACCGTGCTATCTCATCGTTAATAAAATGGACAAGGTTGAGAACAGAGAAGGCTTTGTTACTCACTTGCGCATGCTTGGTGAAAAACACAGTTTCGAACATATTGTCCCCATTAGTGCGAAGCAGGGCAAAATGGTTGATGATATTCGCGAGCTCGTGGCTAAATCTTTACCCCCAAGTGAATTCTTTTTCCCTGAGGACTATATTACCGACCGCTCAAGTCGGTTTATGGCCGCAGAAATTATCCGCGAAAAACTAATGCGCTTTACCGGTGACGAATTACCTTATTCTACTACGGTGGAAATAGAGCAGTTCAAAATGGCCGAAAACGGCGTCTATCGAATAAGCGGTCTTATTCTAGTTGAGCGTGAAACACAAAAACGGATGATCATAGGTAAGGGCGGAAAGCATCTAAAAACCATTGGCGAGCATGCACGCAAAGATATGGAAAACCTTTTCGATAATAAAGTGTTTCTAGAACTCTGGGTGAAAGTGAAGCAAGGTTGGGCTGATGACGAGCGCGCTTTGCGCTCACTGGGTTATGGCGATGACAGCAACCTGTAGTATGTGATCCCTTCCTAGCCCTTTTCCGTTTTTAAGGTCTTGTAGATTTTCGTATATGCGCAACCTATTAACGCTTTTTAAAAGTAGTTTTAGCTAGGTTGCGCGGGAGAGACTGATGGCTATATCTGATATGCGTAGGCAATACTCAAAGGGAACCTTGAGTGAGTCTGACTTAACCGACACTCCTTTTCAACTGTTCGATAAGTGGCTTAAAGACGCTATTGACGCGAACATACCTGATCCAACTGCTATGACTGTGGCTACCGTTGATTCAACTGGTCAACCCTCTCAGCGCATAGTATTACTTAAAGATGTAAATAAAAACGGGTTTGTTTTCTTCACCAATTTGGGAAGTCGCAAAGCTCAGGAGCTAGCGTCAAACCCTAAGGTTTCTTGCCATTTTCCATGGTTTTTTATGGAGCGTCAGGTGCGGGTTTGCGGGGTAGTAGAGAAATTGTCAACGGCTGAAAATGCGTCCTACTTTTTTTCTCGTCCAAAAGACAGTCAGCTGGCAGCCTATGCGTCCAAACAAAGTAAGCCCATTGGAAGTAAAGAGTTACTACTTACTCAGTTCCAGCAGCTAAAAGATAAATTTGCTAACAAAGAACTGCCAGTGCCCGATTTTTGGGGCGGATTTAGAATAGTGCCGCATCAAATCGAATTCTGGCAAGGTGGTGAAGATAGGCTCCACGACCGAATTGAATACAATGTAGACGAGCAAGGCCAGTGGAATACCCAACGGCTTATGCCTTAATTGGAATACGCGTGATTAGGGGGGAACATGATAGACAGTCATTGCCATCTTAACCTGCCCCCCTTATGCGACGACATCCCACACGTATTAGCGACTGCAAAACAAAATGGTTTGAAGAGGCTCATGGTACCGGGGATCACTCCCGAGTCTTGGAGTACATTACGATACTACCAAAATACGTATTCTGATATTTTGCCGATTGATATCGCGATAGGTCTACATCCTTATTTTCTTTTGCAGAATGAGCAGTCATTGTCCGAATCACTGGCTATGTTAGAAAAGACCATTGATAGTAACGTTCGCGCTATTGGTGAGACAGGGTTAGACGGTCATGTCTCTGTATGTATGAAAATGCAGAAGCAAAGCCTTCACGCCCATCTCAATCTTGCAGAAGCGCAAGGCCTGCCAGTTATTCTCCACCATCGTAAGTCTCACCACCTGCTACTTGAAGCACTTAAGTCATCGGTATTTTCAGGCTCTGGCGTGATACATGCGTTTTCGGGCAGTATCGATGTGGCAGAACGCTATATCGACAAAGGGTTCTATCTTGGTGTTGGCGGAACAATTACCTATGAACGTGCGAAGAAAACGCGAGATACAGTAGCTCATCTTATCCGCTACTATTCTGACAGAATATTACTAGAAACGGATTCACCGGATATGCCGATGTCGGGGAGACAAGGTAAGGCCAATATGCCACGCTTTATTACCGATGTGATAGACGCAATGACAGCGCTTAGCGACATCGAGCCATCTGAGCTTATTAATATAACGACAACAAATTACAATCGCCTTTTTAATATTTGAGTGATGGCATCCAATAGCCAAGGCCGGAATTTGTAAAAGCCTCTTGTCACGTAAATGCCTACTACCAACGCAATAAATAAAACTATTACCGCAATCACAAACAGCTGAGAGCGAAGCGACAACGGCGCCTCTAACACTTTCTCTGTGTCCATATGTATGTGGAGGTAGCCAACAACTCGTCCTTGCTCGCTAACAATCGATTCAACAAACGTGATAGGCAGCACGTCGTGCGATCGATTAAGACTGACTACACTTTCAGTTTTAGGTAAAGGTGCGAGGTATCGACCTTTTTCATCAAATACTGAGATACCAAGGACATGGGGCTCGTCAGCTAAAACCTTTATTACTGACTTGAGGTTGCCGAGTTGAGGGGCAACAGATGCATTGGCACTCTTATCGTCATTGGCGTCAGGCTTGCTCATTAGCGGTTGTAATAGTTTGGCGTATTGACGGGCGGCACTGTTTCCCGCATAGGCGGTTTGAGCATGCAGCCACTCTTGTTGGTAACGTTGCAGCATAAGCAATAACGCAACTAATAGAGCAATAACAAGACTAGCCAATAGCGTATGCATCACTCTTTTTATAACGGTGTAAAGAGAGTGGGAATGGTTTACTGATGCAGTTGTTAATGGTGTTTCGGCCTTTGCCAATATAAAATTCCGTAAAGGGATAAACGTATCGATAACAGTAGGATAAATCTTACTAATTTGAAAGACCATATTTTATTACGGCGCCCAATTGGGTAGCATTAGCCCACTTCAATGTTTAAGGAACTCCCAGCCGTGCTCGACACTTTTAAATCTCGTTTAGGCGACAAGGAAAGCGATAGTATCCATTCATCATCAGCGTTAGCCGGTTTAATAAACGGACAGAGTACCGACGTAGACTTTCACGCGTCTTTAACCATTATAGGTCAAGCATTAACGCCTTATATTGTTGGCAATGTGTTATCTGACATTCAGTCACATTTCGACACGGGGACGCTTGCGTTCCATCATTTACACCAGCAGCTAGGTGATGATGTGGTAGTGGCAAGAGGTAACCTGATAAAAGACAACAAGTCCGAATTAAAAGCAATGCTGACTGCGTTATCTGCAACTTTCAACATAGACATTGGTTTGCAGCTTTCACAGCCATCTTTGTCAAAAGGTGGCTTGTTGGTCATGGACATGGACAGTACAGTTATTGGCATTGAATGTATTGACGAAATTGCAAAGCTAGCTGATGTTGGTAGAGAAGTGGCTGAAGTTACAGAAAAAGCCATGAGGGGAGAGATTGCGTTTAACGAAAGCCTTAACCATCGTGTAGCCTGCTTAGAAGGTGTACCTGTAGAGCATCTTCGCAAAATTCGCGACAGCTTGCCGATAATGCCGGGGATCCAAGCCTTACTGAGCGAACTCAAAAAGCATGGATGGAAACTGGCCATCGCGTCGGGTGGTTTTACCTACTTTGCTGATCATTTAAAACAACGACTAGAGCTGGACTTTGCTACCTCAAACACGCTGGAAGTCGACAACGGTCAACTTACTGGGAAGGTAGTTGGAGAAATAGTCAATGCAGATGTGAAAGCAGAGACCGTAAAACAACTTGCTGCAAAATGGAACATCGATAGTGAGCAAACCGTAGCAATGGGAGATGGAGCAAATGATCTCGTTATGATGAAAGAGGCTGCGCTGGGTGTGGCGTGTCATGGCAAGCCTGTGGTCAACGAAAAAGCCGACGTGGCAATTCGAACCGGTAGTCTTCATTCTTTACTCTACTTTTTAAGCGAATAGTAGCGAGCCGATTTCAGCCACCTAGCTTTGTATGCTGAAATCGGCTTCTCTTAAAGTCAGGCGCTTTGATGCTGAGAAGTGCCTAAGGGCGTTCTATTCTGAGTAATCTCCTCACTGCTAAAGCCGTAGCGAATTAAGACTTCATCAGTAACATCAATAAGATGAGAGCAAGCGGCAATGCTCCACATTTTCTTCTCAAGCTCTCTTGCTCTGTGCATCGCGTACATGGTGACGTAGTTAATTTCTGTTTGCAGCATAGAGAGATCGGGTTTGCCCGTTGTTGTTAACATCACATGGATAGCAATGAACTGCCCTCTATTCATGGCTTCTCTTATGAAGCTCTTTCTTTGCTGATTGTTGTCGAACTTATGGGAATAGCGAGGAATTATAGCCATTCGAGAATCTTTTTGAGAATTGTCGAAAGAAACAAAAAGCTCTTGGCGCAACGGCATATTTTCCAGCTTGACAGTTTTTATACCGCTTTGTACGAACGGCGAGTCTTGCTTTCGATCGCGGAATAAGAATTCAAGATTCACTTTTCCTCTTTCTGCATACTGCGTGGTTAGCAAAGTAATCCGTTCATCCTGTTTCCCGATAATACCTGCTTGAGGCGTATACCGTACTCCTTCCTTGCTCATCAGGAATGATAAAGAGGTCGCATTTCTCGCATTTATGCAGCGTAGCGCTTGCCCCATACCCGGAATTTCTTCTTCATCAGACTCAGCTTGAAGGTTGGCTTTGTTTTTCTTTATTAACTCTTCAAAGAAGTTTCGGGCGGTTTTACCTTCCTCTCCTGGTGCAGCTTTCAGGTGTAAGATGTTCTTTTCGATATTATGATAAACAATGTCGTATTGAAGGTTCATAACATCAAAAGCAGTTGTAATCGATTGAAGGCGCGGAAAAGCCACCTCTACACGATCTTCCAGGCTGCCTCCATATTCTTTGGTTAATTCCACCCGAAGCCCTAAGCCCCTTACAGAAATATCTTCGCTAACGCCTTTGTGAACCGTATCTTCGCCGTTAAAGCGCACCTCAATATGCGTACGCAGTCGATAGCGGCTTTCTATGCGTTGTTCTTCATTCTTAAATCGAACTATTTCTATATTTGAAGGGGCTCGATTGCGTGGGTGTCCAAAGTTCTTTAAATAAGTAAGGTTTTCACGGTTAAATTTAAAATCGCTGTAAGTTTCTTGTCCCGTCAACGAGGTCACGTCTGTCACATGGGCTAAATAACGCAGATTTTTGAGTCTCCCCATTAAACGTGCAGAGGGAGGGGTATTTAGTTTTTTTACTTTACTACCCACAGAATCAGGAATAGAAAGTGGAATATGGGCCTGCTCTGGAGTCATGTCCGTAAGCGTTACCTTAAATACTCGCCAACTCGCTTTTTTCGACCCAAAGCCTAAAAATACCTGTTTTAGTAATTCTTTTTGTTGCAGCTCTTCATAAGATGCCGAGTAAAAATAGACCTTGCTATTTTGCAGATGGGTGAAGCTAAAAATAAAACATTCTCTCACCTCGTCTGACTTTCTGAGCAGGTGATGCAAACGTTCTTGAGTCAGTAGAAAGCTCAAGCGGCAGGTATTTTCTTCATCTTGCCAGTACTGAATAGTTTCCCGGTTTACTTCATTCATCATGGCAAACCGGGGAACGAGCGTTTCGTTTACCACGTCAATGTAAACTGGCAAAGTAGGGCTTCTGGGTGAAAAGTACTGTTCAGATATTTTACTGGTGATAGCCTCAATGGTGTTATTCATATTCACTTTATAACGGCGTTTATTGCCGTGTATAAAACTTTCTAAAAAGTTATCGAAGCTTTTATTTGGGTGGTCTACCGCTCTTTGGAAGGCTAGATATTTTACATCGTTTTTTTCGGAAATCTTCACTAATCGATAAGCAATACCGTGCTTTTTATCTAAAGTGAATTCGTTTTCAAGCCCTCTGAAATAAACGAAAAGTAGTTCACCTTTCTCGAAGATAATATCTTTGGGGAGTTTAACTTGTAATCCTTCAAGTGATATATCAACACTGAGGCCCCGCATAGACTCATTGTACTGGTTGAATATCTCCACCGCCACAGCAAAATTCATGCGTTCGGTATTGCGCTGCTGATAATCTAGCAGGTTTACCGTATCTACTTTGAACTGCTCGAGCACCGCAGAACGTTTCCTAGCATCGGGCTGTGCTCTTTCTGCTCTCTCTTGCGCAATTTCTCGCTCTTGCATAAGGCGGAAGTTATTTTCTGTGCTTTGCACTGCTTCGTATACACCATAGGTGTAACGGCCAAATATTCGAAGTTGTTCTTCGAATTTATCAACAGCGATGTCGTCCATGAAGTGATTTCGACCTTCATGGGTATATTTTTTACACTTGCCATCAACATTGCCACGAAGGTCGATTGTGCGAAGACACGGCTTAGCCAGACGCTTTACTTCCATTTTTATAAGAAAGCGCTTTTCTTTGGGAACATCAGCTGCAACTTGCTGCAATACCTGATTGAACTCAGGCTCATTCACCACAGGCTTCAACTGTTCGATTATGTCTTTATACTGTGCTAAGTCTTGACTCATCTATGCGCAACTTCACTGTTTACTTTTTCATTTTAGTTTTTATCGGCTATGTGTGAAAAGTCCTTAACCTCGCACCCTTGGCCGGCATCCGTCTTTTTCTCGGTTAAGTTCAAGAAAGCCTTGTACTTAAACTAACGCCATTTAATGATAGAATACTCTTTTTAACTTGTGGATAAAACTGGAAAATGGCAAAACGTAAAACTGCCTACGTGTGTTCCGATTGCGGCGCAGAATTTCCTCGGTGGCAGGGACAATGCACAGAGTGCAAAGCGTGGAATACGATAAGCGAATTTGTGGTGGCAAGTGCTAAAACCGCAACTAGACAGGTAAATTCAGGTTACGCTGGGCAAACGGCAGCAAAAGTTGAAAAGCTAAACGCCATCGATCTAGAGGCACTTCCCCGATTCTCATCCAGTTTTAAAGAGTTAGATAGAGTATTAGGTGGCGGTATTGTTCCAGGAGCTGCTATGTTGATCGGCGGGTCTCCTGGAGCCGGAAAAAGTACGCTGCTGCTACAAGTGATGTGTCAGATGGCTAAAACAGAGAAAGCCCTTTACGTTACGGGAGAGGAATCTCTGCAACAGGTTGCAATGAGGGCAAAGCGCCTTGCTTTGCCTGATGACAACTTAATGATGCTGGCAGAAACCAACGTAGAAACTATCTGCGAGCTGGCCTTGGCTGAAAGTCCAAAAATTATGGTCATCGACTCTATTCAGGTTATGCATGTTGCCGATGTTCAGTCTGCGCCGGGCAGCGTGTCTCAAGTGAGAGAAAGTGCGGCCTATTTAACGCGTTTTGCCAAACAAAACCATATTGCTATGTTTATTGTCGGTCACGTTACTAAAGACGGTAATTTGGCGGGGCCGAAAGTGCTAGAGCACTGTATTGATAGCTCAATGATGCTGGAAGGGGAAAGTGACGGTCGTTACCGCACCCTAAGAAGCCACAAAAACCGTTTTGGTGCTGTTAATGAACTCGGTGTTTTTGCAATGACAGAAAAGGGGCTCAAGGAGGTAAAAAATCCTTCGGCAATCTTTTTAAGTCGTGATGAGAATGAAACGCCGGGCTCTAGTGTGATGGTCATTTGGGAGGGAACTCGGCCTCTTCTCGTAGAGATTCAAGCTTTGGTTGATTACTCGCAAATGTCGAACCCAAGACGAATTGCCGTAGGACTCGATCAAAATCGTTTGTCGATGCTGCTCGCTGTTCTACATCGTCATGGTAATGTTCAAATGAACGACCAAGATGTATTTGTGAACGTAGTTGGTGGGGTAAGAGTAACGGAAACCAGTGCAGATTTAGCTCTTTTACTCGCAATGATTTCCAGTTTTAGAAACCGTTCGCTTCCCAACGATCTCATTGTTTTTGGTGAAGTGGGGTTGGCAGGAGAAATAAGACCTGTTCCCAACGGTACAGAGCGGATCATTGAGGCTACAAAGCATGGCTTCAAACGCGCTATAGTACCAAAAGCAAATATGCCGAAGCAGACTATGCAGGGGATGAAAGTTATACCTGTTGCTCGGCTTAGCGAAGCACTGAACGCTTTGGAGTGATCGTTATCGAGTGATCTTTATGGAGTGATCGTTAGATACTGAATAGCGTTACTTCACCCTCCAATGTTTTTAACCCGCCTTAGATTCTTGCTGATAAACAGCGTTGACTAGGGCGTTTAAATCCCTCTCTTCAATGCCTTCATCTTCGCTATTTAACGCAATTAGCCGCCTGAGTGCACTTACACAGTTAATGTCCATTCGGGCGACTTTACAGCCCAGAGAAACCAGCGACTGTCGGGTATCTGCATGTCGATAAAGCTGTTCTATGTAAAGTGTAATTTCAGGGCTGTCTTCATTAGCTTGAAATGTCGCTACGTAAGGGTCGTGACTATCAAAAGGGAGTATTGATAAAGCGCTTTCGCTAGCAAGCAGCTTTATCCCTTGCAACGATACATCATGAACAATGACGTGTATTTCTTTACCTTCGTGGGCGAGTGTTCCGGGAACGTCTAATTCAACCCTCTGGAACTGGCGCTTATCTGTCATACATAAAATCTTAAAAAATACCTTGATACTCTCAGTATTGGTGAATAATGACAGGTTCGCAATGTCACGTAAGAATAAATATTTTTGTATTCATGTGCATCGGAGTTTACGTAGTGTCGAAATGGTGTATAGAAAAAGTGGAAGGGGAAAAAAGAGGCCTCCAGTTAAGAAGGCCTCTTTGAAAGCTATTTTTATTTCGCCATACGTTTGTATTTAAGACGGTGAGGCTCTACGACGTCTTTACCAAACTCTTGTTTGAGCCAGGTTTCATAATCGGCATAGTTCCCTTCAAAGAAGTTAATATTCCCCTCATCACGATAGTCCATAATGTGAGTTGCAACCCTATCTAAGAACCATCTATCGTGCGAGATAACCATGGCACAACCCGGAAACTCAAGCAGAGCATTTTCTAATGCTCGGAGTGTTTCCACATCGAGGTCATTGGTGGGCTCATCGAGTAAAAGCACGTTGCCGCCGGCTTTTAAAAGCTTAGCTAAATGCACACGGTTTCGCTCTCCACCCGACAAGTCTTTGATAAACTTCTGCTGGTCGTTGCCTTTGAAGTTAAAGCGGCTGCAATAGGCGCGACTGTTTATCTCGAAGTTGCCAATACGAATAATATCTTGATCGTCTGAAATTTCCTTCCACACAGTATTTTTTTCATTCATGTGGTCTCGGAACTGTTCGACAGCGGCAATGTTTACGGTGTCACCTAAATCAATCGTTCCCGAGTCAGGCTGTTCTGCCCCCGTTAACATTCTAAATAAGGTAGATTTACCAGCCCCGTTTGGCCCCACAATACCCACAATGGCACCTTTAGGTACGCTAAACGAAAGGTCATCAATGAGAACACGGTCGCCATATGATTTTTTCAAGTTCGACACTTCAATGACTTTATCGCCCAGTCGCTCTCCAGGTGGAATAAAGAGCTCATTGGTTTCGTTGCGTTTTTGGTAGTCACTAGTGGACAGTTCCTCAAAGCGAGCCATACGAGCCTTACTTTTTGCATGGCGGCCTTTAGGGTTAGAGCGAACCCATTCTAATTCTTGTTTAATACTCTTCTTGCGGGCCGATTCAACGCGCTCCTCTTGCTCAAGACGACTTTCTTTTTGCTCAAGCCAAGATGAGTAGTTACCTTCCCATGGAATACCTTCACCGCGGTCAAGCTCCAGAATCCATCCAGCAACATTGTCCAGGAAATACCTATCATGGGTAATCGCTACAACGGTTCCTTCGTAATCGTGTAAGAAGCGCTCAAGCCAGGCTACCGATTCAGCATCCAAGTGGTTCGTCGGTTCATCAAGTAATAGCATTTCAGGTTTTTCCAGCAACAAACGGCATAGTGCAACCCGTCTTCTCTCACCACCCGAAAGTTTGCTTACATCGGCATCCCATGCAGGAAGTCTCAGCGCATCAGCGGCTCGCTCAAGTACATTATCAAGATTATGGCCGTCTTTTGTCTGAATGATTGCTTCTAATTCACCTTGTTCTTTTGCTAAGGCGTCAAAGTCAGCATCTGGGTCTGCATAAGCTGCATAAACTTCGTCTAGACGGGTGAGAGCATGTTTAACATCGGCTACGGCTTCTTCGATGTTGCCACGCACATCTTTAGTCTCGTCTAACTTTGGTTCCTGAGAGAGGTAACCAATTTTCAAACCCGGCTGTGGACGGGCTTCGCCCTCGATCTCGGTATCAATGCCTGCCATTATGCGCAGCAATGTCGATTTACCTGCGCCATTCAAGCCTAGAACTCCGATCTTTGCTCCTGGAAAAAAACTAAGAGAGATATTTTTTAAAATTTGTCGATTCGGTGGCACAATTTTGCCAACGCGGTGCATACTATAAACGTACTGAGCCATGCTCTAACCTCGCTAAAAACGCGGTGAAAATAAAATGACATTGTAATCGCAACACTATAGCTCGCGCCAGTGCGTAAAGCCATTGTATGCGGCAGTTGCATTTTTTTTGTTCGCTTAATGCATCAAATTCCAATATTGCATCAAAGCATGAAAAGAAATCAGTTAAACTTAGCGAAAAAACGTACCTCTGAACTAGCAAAACGGTTTTTGTTATTTCGAAAGTCGATACGAGTTGAACGAGTTGAACGAGTTACGGCAACATAAAGTATACAAACGGTCAGAAATTAAATAGGTAATGAAGCGTATGACAACCATTGATAAAGGTCATTATAGTTTAGAAGAACTTGCCAACCACGTAGGTGGGGTTGTTCAGGGAGATAGCGGCATTACTATATCTTCAGTTGCCACACTGTCTGGTGCGCAAAGTCACCAAATCTCTTTCTTAACTAATCCTAAGTACAAGTCGCAGTTGAAAAGCACAAATGCTGGAGCGGTGATTGTTCACGAAAATGTAAAAGAGAGCGTAACCGGGGCGGCGCTTATCGTAGACAATCCACACGTTGCATTTGCTCGCATTGCGCAGTTATTCGACACGACACCCGTGGTAGCAACCGGTATTGCAGATACTGCAAAAGTAGCGTCTTCGGCGCGGATAGGTAGCAATGTAGTGTTAGGCCACAACGTTATTATTGAGGATAACGTTGTGCTTGGTGATGGCGTGAGCATAGGTGCCAATACCGTCGTTGGAAAAGGCGCTCATATTGGAGAGGGAAGTACACTCTATCCAAACGTTACTGTGTATCACGGTGTTGTAATAGGAAAGCGGGTAACTATTCACAGCCAAACCGTTATCGGTTCGTCGGGTTTTGGTTATGCAAACGATAAGGGCGTTTGGTTGCCTATTCCCCAACTCGGTGGTGTGCGCATTGGTGATGACAGTCAGATTGGCGCCAATACTAGTATCGATCGAGGCGCGCTAGACGATACGGTTATAGGTGTTAACGTTATCATAGATAACCAAGTTCAAATTGGTCACAATTGCGTTATTGGTGACCATTCCTGTATTTGCGGTGCTACTGGTATTGCGGGAAGCTGCAACATCGGCCGGCATGTGATCATTGCTGGTGGGGTAGGAATCAATGGCCATATCAGCATTTGCGACAATGTGCAGGTAACAGGTTACACCATGGTGGTACAAGACATTACACAACCCGGTGTCTATTCATCAGGACAACCAGCACAAACAAACAGAGAATGGCGTAAAAATGCGGTGCGCTTACAAAAGATTGGTAGCCTTTTTGACCGTGTAAAAGCGCTAGAAAAACAGGTCTGATGTGCCTGTAGCCTGCGATTTACGTTAAACCTACGCCATTTAAATTAATTTAGCCATAAAGCGGTATACAAGCATCCGAAAATGACTAGAATATGGCTGCAAAATTATGCAGTCCATATCCGACGCATCATGCCAAAAAATAATCGCAGTTAAGGAGCCCCCATGTTTTCTCGCGAAATGAACATAGCTGACTTTGATCCAGAATTAGCCAAAGCAATGGCAAATGAAGTTGAGCGTCAAGAACATCACATCGAGCTTATTGCCTCTGAGAACTATTGTAGCCCACGTGTGATGGAAGCTCAGGGCTCTCAGCTTACTAACAAGTATGCCGAAGGTTACCCGGGTAAGCGTTACTATGGCGGTTGTGAGCATGTTGACGTAGTTGAGCAACTAGCCATTGATAGAGCTAAACAGCTGTTTGGTGCTGAATACGCGAACGTACAGCCCCATGCAGGTTCTCAGGCAAACACTGCCGTATTTATGGCGTTACTAGATGCTGGTGATACTGTATTAGGTATGAGCCTTTCTGAGGGCGGACACCTTACCCACGGTTCTCATGTTAATTTCTCGGGCAAGACGTACAACGCTGTTCAGTACGGACTAAACAATGAAACGGGCGAAATTGATTACGCGCAAGTAGAAGCTTTGGCGAAAGAGCATAAGCCTAAAATGATCATAGGTGGTTTTTCGGCATACTCAGGCGTTGTTGACTGGGCTAAGTTCAGAGAGATCGCTGATAGCGTAGGCGCATACTTACTTGTCGATATGGCTCACGTTGCGGGCTTGGTTGCCGCGGGTGTATATCCTAACCCATTACCGCATGCACACGTTGTTACCACAACGACACACAAAACCCTTGCGGGTCCTCGTAGCGGTCTGATTCTTTCATCGTGCGGCGACGAAACGCTTTACAAAAAGTTTAACAGCTCGGTATTTCCTGGCAACCAAGGTGGCCCACTTTGCCACGTTATTGCTGCTAAAGCCGTGGCATTTAAAGAAGCACTTGAACCTGAGTTTAAAGTTTACCAGCAGCAGGTTGTTGCAAATGCGAAAGCGATGGTCAAAGTAATGCAAGACCGCGGGTACAAAATTGTTTCTGGCGGTACTGACAACCACCTATTCTTATTAGACCTTATTGATAAAGATATCACTGGTAAAGATGCTGACGCGGCCCTTGGTGCAGCAAATATAACTGTTAATAAAAACTCAGTGCCAAACGACCCTCGCTCTCCGTTTGTAACAAGCGGACTTCGCATTGGTAGCCCAGCTATTACTCGCAGAGGTTTTAAAGAAGAGCAGGCAGAGCAAGTAGCAACGTGGATTTGCGATGTTCTTGATAACATGGGCGATGAGTCTGTTATCAAACGCGTTCAAAGTGAAGTGGTTGCGTTGTGCTCAAAATATCCTGTTTACGCTTAAGTAAATAAGATTGTCTTTTATTGCGTACTTTGGTACTAATGCAGAGATGTTTTAGGCTAAGTACGCAATAATAAAGGATATTCTATGTTTTGCCCTTTTTGCTCAGCGCAAGAGACAAAAGTCATCGATTCTCGGCTAGTTGCAGAAGGGCATCAAGTACGCAGAAGACGCGAATGCGCCCAGTGCCATGAGCGTTTTACTACCTTCGAAAGTGCCGAACTAGTTATGCCCCGCGTGATAAAACGCGATGGTTCGCGGGAGCCTTTTAATGAGGATAAACTGCGGGCGGGTTTACAACGAGCGCTCGAAAAACGCCCCGTCAGTACTGAAAAAGTAGAGCAGTGCATCTTATCCCTTAAATCAGAACTCAGAGCAACTGGTGAACGAGAAGTTGAAAGTGAGCTTCTTGGTACACTCATCATGAAAGCGTTAAAAGAGCTAGATAAAGTAGCTTATGTGCGGTTTGCGTCGGTCTATCGCTCGTTTGAAGACATACGAGAATTCGGTGAAGAAATCGCGAGACTCGGAGACTGACTACAGGACAGCACGTGCAGCATAAAAGCATAAAATCTGATTATTATTGGATGGCGAAAGCCATTCAACTTGCCAAAAAAGGGCTTTACACCACGTCGCCCAATCCCAGAGTAGGCTGTGTTATTGTTAATGGAAACAATCAATGTATTGGCGAAGGTTTTCATATACAGGCCGGAACACCTCACGCTGAAGTACACGCGTTAAAGCAAGCCAGTAAAGCTGGTCGAAACACGCTTAGCAATGCTACAGCTTATGTCACACTTGAACCTTGCAGCCACTATGGTCGTACTCCTCCTTGTGCTGAAGCACTTATAAAGGCCAACATTGGCAAGGTAGTCATTGCAATGACAGATCCTAACCCAAATGTGAGCGGCAATGGGATACGAAAATTGCAGGAAGCAGGAATTGAAGTGGTAAGCGGTATTATGGCTGCAGAGGCTGCGGCAATTAACCCTGGCTTTATTAAACGCATGCTTACAGGAAAACCTTTTGTCAGAGTTAAGCTCGGCATAAGTTTAGACGGCAAAATAGCGTTAGAAAATGGTGTAAGCCAATGGATAACAGGCCCTGAGGCCCGAAGAGATGTGCAGCGCTATCGCGCCAGTAGTTGTTGCGTGCTTACTGGCTCTGGCACGGTGATAGCTGACGATCCTAGCTTATTGGTACGGGCAAACGAAGCGCAGTTTAGCCACTATCCACTTGAAAGAATTCGTCAACCTACTCGCGTGGTGGTGGATAGTAAAGAGGTAGTTAACTCAGATTATCAGTGTTTGAAGGACGGAAATACAACGCTCATAGCCACCATTAACCCTCACCCTGACACGGCCGCTCGCCACTATTTAACCATCACACCAAAGCAGGGAAGAGTTGATTTAGAGGCTCTTATGCAATCACTTGGTGACAAGCAATATAACGAGGTTTGGGTAGAAGCAGGTCCTGGTTTGGCAGGCGCACTATTAGACGCTGGATTAGTTGATGAATTTATTTGTTATCAAGCGCCTATGTTATTGGGAAATAAAGGCATGAGTATGGTGAATCTGCCATCCTATACTTCTATTGAGCAATCTATTTCACTCACGCTTATTGAAAATCGTCAGGTTGGTAACGACATTAAGCTTGTATATCGACCGGACACAGATAGCTCGCGAGATTAAACGCGGCAAAGAGGAAAGCTATGTTTACTGGTATTATTCAAGCTCTGGGTACAATTCAAAAGTTAGATAACCGAGGCAAAGATATTCGGCTAACTGTATCTTCTCAGCATTTAGATATGACTGATGTAGCCCTTGGCGATAGCATTGCAACTAATGGCGTCTGCTTGACGGTAACCGATGCAGGTGATGATTATTATTGCGCTGACGTTTCTACTGAGACTATCAAGTTGACTGGCTTTAAGAATTACAGCGTTGGGTCTACTGTTAACTTAGAAAAAGCGATGCGGCCTACAGACCGTTTCGGCGGTCATATTGTATCTGGCCACGTAGATGGTGTTGGAGAAGTCAGCCAAATTATTAAACACACTGACTATGTTGAAATTTGGGTAAAGGCTCCAGAGGCCATTGCAAAGTATATTGCACATAAAGGAAGCATAACCGTAGACGGCGTGAGTTTAACCGTTAATGAAGTTAATGGTGCCGAATTTATGTTATGGATTATTCCACACACGCTAAAAGAGACAGTACTAGGTACCTATAAGATAGGTACTGCTGTGAATTTGGAAGTTGACGTCATTGCTCGGTATTTAGAGCGCCTAATGTTAGGTGACAAGGCGGCTGAGCCAGCCGCGAAAGGCATTGATATGGCCTTTCTAGCAGAGAATGGATTTTTAAAAAAATAACCCTACAAGAAGAAAGAATATGGCATTTAATACATCAGAAGAAATTATTGAAGATATCCGTCAAGGCAAGATGGTTATCTTGATGGATGATGAAGATCGTGAAAACGAGGGCGATCTTATAATGGCGGCAGAACACGTTACGCCAGAAGCCATTAACTTCATGGTAACCCATGCTAGAGGTTTAGTGTGCCTTCCAATGACACAAGAACGTTGCCGTAGGCTCAATCTGCCATTGATGGTTGATAAAAACGAAGCTCAGTTCTCCACCAACTTTACCGTTTCTATTGAAGCGGCTACCGGGGTTACAACGGGTATATCCGCTGCCGACCGCGCCACAACAATAAAGGCCGCTGTAGCCAAAGACGCTAAAGCCACCGATATTGTGCAGCCCGGCCACATTTTTCCTCTTATTGCAAAAGAGGGAGGTGTATTAAATCGAGCGGGTCATACTGAAGCCGGCGTGGACTTACCGCGTTTAGCAGGTCTTGAACCCGCTGGTGTGATTGTTGAAATTTTAAATGAAGACGGCACTATGGCTCGTAGGCCAGAGCTTGAAACGTTTGCCAAAAAGCATGATTTGAAGATTGGAACAATAGCCGACCTTATTGAATATAGAAATCTCAATGAGACAACGATAGAGAAAGTTGCTCAGTGTAATATGCCTACAGAGTACGGTGACTTCGAACTGCACACATTCAAAGACAGCATCGATAATCAGCTACACTTTGCGTTGAAAAAGGGTGAGGTTTCAGAAAATACGCCTACGCTTGTTCGCGTTCACTTGCACAATACATTCAGTGATCTGCTCGGGTCTACCCGTGGTATCAACCGCTCGATGACATTGTCTCAGGGTATGCAAAAGATAGCCGATGAGGGTGGAGTTCTTGTGTTACTTGGCAAAGACGAACAAATTGAAAATCAAGTGCGTCGCTTTGCTGCAGAAGATAGGGGAGAGCGCCCCGCTGGTGCAGACTGGCAAGGTTCTTCACGCACAATAGGTGTGGGCAGTCAAATTTTGGCATCGATGGGTGTTCACAAAATGCGGCTGTTAAGTAAACCCATAAAGTATCATGCACTATCAGGTTACGGCTTAGAGGTTGTGGAATACGTTCACGATTAGCCCTGTAGCGCATTGAATAGGCCTTATTTCTAAAAGGCATCGCCGTCATAATTACTTCGGCGGCGAACAAATTTGCTTTTAATTAATATCAACCTTCTTTTCAACGATTGCGCGGTCTGCACAATAAAATTGTTGGGTAAAGAAACAATCGATTTAGTTTAGGCGCAGTTATGGTATACTTCGCGCCGCTTTTTCTCGAGGAATGAAAACATGCAAGTTATTGAAGGTAACATCCGTGCGACGGGCAAAAAATTCGCCATTGTTGTATCACGCTTTAACAGTTTTGTTGTTGAAAGCTTATTAGAAGGTGCACTTGATACCCTAGAGCGTCACGGCGAAGTGAACAGTGATGACATTACGGTTGTAAGAGTACCGGGTGCGTACGAACTACCTATCGTTGCTAAGAAACTTGCCGAGAAAAAATCATTTGACGGCATCATTGCACTAGGCGCGGTTATCCGCGGCGGAACACCACACTTCGACTTTGTAGCTGGTGAATGTAATAAGGGGTTAGCGCAAGTATCATTAGAATACGGCGTGCCTTTGTCATTTGGTGTCATCACAACAGATTCAATAGAACAAGCTATCGAGCGTTCAGGCACTAAAGCGGGCAACAAAGGTGCAGAAGCTGCACTAGGCGCGCTTGAAATGGTTAACGTTATCGATGCCGTTGAAAAGCTTTAAGGTAATTATTTAGTGAAAGTTTCAGCTCGTCGTAAAGCCCGTGAGTTAGCCTTACAAGGCATTTATTCATGGCAAATGAGTCATAACGATATTCAGCAAGTTGAACTGGCGTTAGCAACCAGTAACGACATGCAGAAGGTCGATATGGCATATTTCCAAGCGCTACTGCGCGGAGTAGCCCATAACGCAAGTAAGTTGGATGCGACGATAAAGCCTTATCTTGGCCGATTACCAGAAGAGTTGGATGCAATTGAAAAAGCGATTCTTCGCATTGCAACACTGGAACTCACTGAACGCATCGATGTGCCATACCGCGTGATTATTAATGAAGCCATTGAGCTTGCTAAATCATTTGGTGCTGAAGATAGTCATAAATTCATAAATGGTGCACTCGACAAAGCAGTGAAAACACTGCGAAAAGACGAGCGTGATTAACCTATTTCAGTGACACTGGACGTTACTTAAGGTTTTAATAAATACCGTGAAAGAATTCGACCTTATCGGCCGCTACTTTTCTGCTGGCGGCCACAAAAGACGAGACGTAGTTATTGGTATTGGTGATGATTGTGCCGTGACAATGGTACCTGAAAATCAGCAGTTGGCAGTAACTACCGATACGCTTGTAGCAGATGTACATTTTTTAAGAGACGCGCCCGCAAAGTCAGTAGCTTACAAAGCCGTAGCAGCTAATCTTAGCGACCTCGCTGCGATGGGGGCTGAGCCTGCATGGATAAGCCTATCGCTGTCACTTCCTGCAGTAGAAGAAACATGGTTAAGTGATTTCGTTTCAGGTCTGTACGAGCTTACACAATACTACTCGGTTCAGCTCATTGGTGGTGATACTGTAAAAGGCCCCATGGCGATGACTATTACCGCACAAGGTTTTATTCCTCCGGGCTCTGAACTTACCCGCAGCGGTGCTAAACCGGGAGACTGGGTTTACGTCAGCGGAACTTTGGGAGATGCAGGTGCAGGCTTGGATATTCTTCAAGGTAAGCTTGATGTGTCTGGAGAGGCCAGAGATGTTCTCATCAATCGACATTATTTTCCGACTCCGAGAGTTGCTGTAGGTACCGCTATGCGCCGTATTGCATCTTCTTGTATTGATGTATCGGACGGTGTTATTTCGGACCTGAAGCATATTCTTAGCGCTTCTGGCTGTGGTGCTAACATTCATGTCGATCGCCTTCCATTATCTCGCGCATTAACGAGCGCGGTAACACAAGAAGAAGCGATAGAATACGCGCTCTCTGCAGGCGATGATTATGAGTTGCTTTTCACTGTGTCTGAAGAGCAGCGGGGCAGTCTTGAAACTTCTATCGCCAGCTCTAACGTGAAAGTCACCTGTATTGGGCAACTAACCGGTCATTCAGACAAGTTAATGTTGTATAAAAATGATGAAAAATACGAGCCGAAGCAATCTAGCGGCTACGAACACACGTTTTAGAATGAGCGCTTTTTATGCAGGCTGAGTTTCGTGCAAGAGTGAGTATGAAAAACCCGGTGCACTTTTTGGCTTTAGGGTTTGGCAGCGGTCTTGTTCCGGTTATGCCGGGTACATTTGGTTCGTTAGCCGCGATACCTTTACTTTTACTGTTCGCTCAAGTATCCACTCTCTCTTTCATTGCGATAACGCTAATGGCGTCGGTGATTGGCATTTATCTATGTGGTAAAACTGCTGATGATATGCAAGTGCACGACCATGGCTCTATCGTGTGGGACGAGATAGCCGGCATGTTTGTAACGCTCTTATTTTTGCCAGTCACGGCATCTACCCTTGTCATTGGTTTTTTGTTATTTCGAGTCTTCGACATACTAAAACCGTGGCCTATCGGCATTATTGATAAAAGATTACACGGCGGAACAGGGATTATGTTGGACGATCTGCTTGCCGGTGCTATGGCTTGCGGATGTTTGCACATAGCGATTAATCTTTGGCCTGCGGTGCTTACCCTTCTTTAGAAACGATAATTTAATTTTCAGTATTCTACTTACAGTAAAAAGCCCTCGCTGAAGAGTAACTTCTTCGGCGAGGGCTTTTTTCATGCTTTAAAAAATTTGCCAATTTATCAAAACTCAAAAGAGTTAAGATAGTAGTTGCTCAGCGGTTTGTATTATTCCTTCTGCGTCAAGCCCATGCTCTTTATACATTTCTTGCTGTGTACCTTGTAATATGAAGCTATCAGGTAGCCCCAGTATCTTAACGGTTTTCATTATACCCTGTTGTTGAAGGTACTCTAAAACAGCACTACCGGCGCCACCCATAACGCAACCATCTTCAAGCGTTAGCAATACATCGTGATTACTGGCTGCTTGTGCAATGGCGTCGCCATCTATGGGCTTGACAAAACGCATGTCTATCACCGAGGCGTTGAGCTTTTCTGCGGCCTCAAGAGCATGTGGTAGTAGGCAGCCAAAGTTAAGGATCGCAACGCGCTTGGAAGCTTCTGCGGTGCTTTCTTTCAGTACTCGAGCCTTGCCTATTTCCAGCGCTGTCATGGTCTCATCTGGTGTTACGCCCATTCCTGCACCACGGGGGTATCTCACCGCAGCAGGTTGCTGTGCTATATGGCCAGTGTAAAGCATTTGCCTACACTCATTTTCATCCGAAGGGGCCATAACAATTAAGTTGGGAATACAGCGTAAAAATGCAATGTCGAAAGCACCTTGGTGTGTAGGCCCGTCTGCGCCAACAATGCCAGCCCTATCGATAGCAAAAAGAACCGGTAAGTTTTGAATAGCTACATCGTGTATAAGCTGATCGTATGCCCGTTGTAAAAATGTAGAGTAAATCGCAACGACAGCGTTGAGACCTTCTTTTGCTAAACCAGCTCCGAAGGTGACCGCATGTTGCTCTGCTATAGCCACATCAAAGTACTGTTCTGGATATTGCTGTGAAAACGCCACCATACCGGAGCCTTCGCGCATGGCTGGAGTAACAGCCATTAACTTTGAGTCTTTAGCGGCCATGTCGCACAACCACTGCCCGAAAATAGCAGAATAGGTAGGAGCTGTGGCTTTAGATTTTGGAAGCGCATTGTCAGCAGGGTTAAACTTGGGAACAGCGTGAAACTTGATAGGATCTTCTTCTGCAACCGCGTAGCCTTTACCTTTTTTGGTCACTACATGCAGTAGTTGAGGGCCTTCAAACTTACGCATGTTGCGAAGAGTGTCAACAACCGCATTCACGTCGTGTCCGTCAATAGGACCGATGTAGTTAAACCCTAGTTCTTCGAAAATAGTGCCTGGCACTACCATGCCTTTCAAGTGTTCTTCGGCACGGCTAGCAAACTCTTTTATTGGCGGCACGTTACTCAGCAGCTTTTTACCACCGTCACGGATTGAATTAAAAAGATTCCCCGTAAGCAGGCGTGCTAAATGACTGTTTAGTGCACCAACATTTTCCGAAATAGACATTTCGTTGTCGTTGAGAATAACAACCATGTCTTTTTTGATATCACCCGCGTGATTCATGGCTTCAAAGGCCATGCCCGCAGTCATTGCACCATCGCCGATGACTGATACAATTTTTCTGCCTTTAGCTTCTTTTTCAGCGGCAACAGCCATGCCTAACGCGGCACTTATTGAGGTGGATGAATGGCCCACTGCAAAGGTGTCATAATCACTTTCAAGCGGCCATGGAAACGGGTGCAGGCCGTCTTTTTGTCTTATTGTAGACATTTTCTCCGCGCGACCGGTTAGGATTTTATGCGGATATGCCTGATGTCCCACATCCCAAAGAAGACGGTCGAAAGGAGTATTGTATATGTAGTGAAGCGCAACTGTTAATTCCACAGTGCCTAGGCCAGAAGCAAAATGCCCGCTACTTTGGCTCACACAAGTCAGCAGGTATTCGCGAAGTTCATCAGCGAGATCGCGGAGCTTATCTTGTGGTAACTTCCTTAGTTTGTCCGGCGTTTGCGCAAGGGCAAGCGTTGGATAATGTTGGAGATCTAAACTCATTTTTTTATTATCTTTTCAACATGGCGCGTGGCTAATGGTCACGTTTTACCAAAAGCTCGCTAAACGCGATTAAACTATCTGTATTGTAAGGTAAACGGGCTAATGCTTGTAGTGCATTCTCGTGAAGTGTTGCTAACTCATCTTTAGCGCCACTCAGCCCGAGTTTTGCAGGAAAAGTATTTTTGCCGAGTGCTTCATCGGAACCTGCAGGCTTACCTAAACTTTCATTACTACCTTCTACGTCTAAAATATCGTCTTGGACTTGAAATGCGAGCCCGATATTATTGGCAAAGAGCATGAGATCTGTCTCCGCCTCTTTGTCCAATGTGCTGCACACAGTAGCAATCATTTCTACGCAAGCGCGAAGCAGCGCACCTGTTTTGAGCGTATGAAGGGTTTTTAATGCCTCTATGTCTATGGTTTTCCCTGTACTTGCCAAGTCTATTGCTTGGCCTCCACACATACCAAGGTATCCTGCACTTTTCGCCAAAATACTGAGAAGCTTTGCTCTATGGGCGTCGCCGTATTCGCTCATTGGCGAATCGGCTAATATACTAAAACCAAGTGTTTGAAGCGCATCACCTGCTAAAATTGCAGTTGCCTCATCAAAAGCAATGTGGCAAGTGGGCATACCTCGACGTAAATCGTCATCATCCATAGCAGGGAGGTCGTCATGCACAAGCGAGTAGGCATGAACACACTCAATAGCCATACTGATGGCTATTTGATCTTTTTTGGGCACATCTAGCGTGTTGCCTACCACATGAACGAGTAGGGGACGCATTCGCTTTCCACCAGCTAGTAGAGCGTGCCGCATGGCCGCTTTGAGTGACGGAGCGTAATCGGGTAACTCTTCAATTAGTTGTAGCAAGGACGCATCAGTTTGCTGCTTTACTTGCTGATGCAGAGCAGAGAAATTCATTAGGATACCTGTGGCTAACAAGTGAGCAGATTAGGGTTGTTCACTTTCTGGCAGCGATTTTAATACGTCTTCGCCTTGTTCATTTAGAAGAATTTGAACTTTTTGTTCTGCATTTTCGAGAGATTTTTGACCCTGGCGAGACAGCGCTATACCGCGTTCAAACTTTTCCAGCGCTTTGTTAAGCGGAAGGTCGCCAGTTTCCATTTCATCGACAATAGATTCCAATTCGGCAAGCGTTTCTTCAAACGATGCAGTGTCCTTTTTTGTTGTCATAAGAGAGCTCAGCTGTAGGCGTCAATAACATAACGCGAACCTTAACGGACGGTTGCACAAGGGTCAAATGGTTTGTCCTCATATTAAGTATATCTCTCTGGTCAGCTAAAACTTTACTGCCTATGGTTAACCTAACGGTGGATTGTTGTTCAAAGTAGAGCTACAACTAATCAAGAACAATTAACCTAAAACAATTTGATAATTGTCACCGAGAAATAAACGGATTAAAAATCTATTTTTGCATAAACGAACTCACATAATTGTGATATTTTTCAACTATGTTGTTTTAGATTTTCTATACTTTGCCGATAGAATCAAAGTATATCAATAGCATTGGCTGCGCATAAATGGGGAAGAGTAAGTGGATTTAGCAACGGTCATAGGTATGTTGGGAGCCATCGGCTTTGTTGTAATGGCAATGTTGATGGGCGGTAGTATGAGTATGTTTATCAACGTACCCTCGCTTCTCATCGTGTTCGGTGGAAGCTTATTTGTTGTGCTATCTCAGTTCACATTAGGCCAATTCTTTGGTGCCGGTAAAATCGCCGGAAAAGCCTTCATGTTTAAAATTGAGCCACCTGAAGAGTTGATTGAGAAGATCGTTGAAATGGCTGACGCTGCCCGCAAAGGAGGTTTTCTAGCCTTGGAAGAGGCCGAAATAAGCAATGAGTTTATGCAAAAGGGTGTGGACATGCTGGTGGATGGTCACGATATTGAGGTAGTTCGAGAAACCCTGTCTAAAGATATCAAGATGACATCGGACCGTCACGAATTCGGTGCAACTATATTTAAAGGTATGGGCGATGTGGCTCCAGCCATGGGCATGATTGGCACGTTAGTTGGTTTGGTAGCTATGTTGTCTAACATGGATGACCCTAAATCTATCGGTCCGGCAATGGCGGTAGCCTTGTTAACAACTTTGTATGGTGCCTTTTTTGCCAATATCGTTTGTTTGCCTATTGCTGTGAAGTTGTCTAACAGAGCGGCAGAAGAGCAGCTTAATCAAAGCCTGATACTAGATGGCATTGTGGGCATTGCTGATGGCCAAAACCCTCGCGTTATCGACGGAATATTAAAGAATTACTTAGCAGCGAGTAAGCGCGGCTCAGGTGAGGAAGAGTAATGGCTGAAGAAGAATGTCCCAAGTGCCCACCCGAAGGCCTTCCTGCGTGGATGGGTACATTTGCCGATTTGATGTCGTTATTAATGTGCTTCTTTGTACTCTTGCTCTCATTTTCAGAAATGGACGTTTTAAAATTTAAGCAAATAGCGGGTTCAATGAAATTTGCTTTCGGGGTTCAAAACAAGATAGAGGTAAAGGACATTCCCAAGGGAACAAGCGTTATTGCTATGGAATTCAGGCCAGGTAAGCCTGATCCCACCCCCATAGAAACTATTCAACAGCAAACTATCGAAATGACTCAGCAAATGCTTGAGTTTCAAGCGGGCGATGAAGACTCTGCTGGGGGTAGGCAGAAACAGCGTGGCGAACAGCGCGGTGGACAGGCTCAACAGACTGCTACGGATTCCTCTTCATCAGCCTCACAAAGCTCTGAACAATCGCAAACGGCTGAGCTAATGAAAAAAGTGGCGCAGCAACTGCAAAAGCAAATATTAGACGGTTCAATAGAAATGGAGTCTTTAGGGCAACAGCTTACTATTCGAATTCGAGAGAACGGTTCATTCTCGGCAGGCTCTGCTTTCCTGCAACCTCAATTCAAGCCGATTATACAAAAAATCGGATTTTTACTTGCAGATGTACCTGGCGAGATAGCAATATCCGGTCATAGCGATGGTCAGCATATTGCTAACGAGCTATACCGTTCAAATTGGGACCTGTCCGCCCAGCGTGCTGTCGCTGTTGCCGAGGCAATGCGAACGGCTCAAGGTTTCGATGAGAGTAGAATGTCGGTGGTTGGGTTGGCAGACACAAAGCCTATTGTAGAAAACGCAACGTCTCCCCAAGACAGAGCGAAGAATCGAAGAGTGGAAATTAATATTAACCAGGGTGAGCCTATGATCTCAAAACCCATTTCCGTAGTTAATGATTAGCTCTAGATACTTGTAAATAGAGGCAACGATTTATTATTTAAGCTTGGCTAAGCTGAGCAGGTGTAAGCCTAAGTGTTTTAAAAATCTTATCATACAAAAAACGACGCAGCTGCGTCGTTTTTTTATTAGTAAGAAAAGCTAGCGCTAGCGCGCCAATAAATCTCGGTATTGAGGCTTAGATATAACCAATTGCACCGTACTTATCGTTCTTTCCAAAAAACCACCTTCGCAATATTTCAGATAATAAGTCCACATACGTACAAAGCGCTCATCGTATCCATCCTGCAACAGTTCATCCTTTGCAGCTATGAATGCCTCATACCAGTGATTAAGCGTTTTTGCATAGTCGATACCAATGTCGTGCAGGTCTCTTATCATCATATCTGAATGCTTTTTAAGGTGAGCGTTCAGCTGATATTGTGATGGTAAAAATCCGCCAGGGAATATGTATTTCTGAATAAAATCTACGCTTTTGGAGTAACTGTCATAGCGTCTGTCGTCAATGGTAATCGACTGTAAAAGCATTAAGCCATTGTCTTTTAACAATGAAGAGCATTTTTCAAAAAAGTTACCCAAGAACGAACGGCCTACCGCTTCAATCATTTCAATAGAAACAAGCTTGTCGTATTTACCTTCAAGTAATCGATAATCCTTCTTTAATAGGGTTACCTTGTCTTCAACTTGCTCTTTTTCTATCCATTCTTGAGCCCAAGCGTATTGCTCTTCAGAGATAGTCGTGGTGGTTACTTTGCATCCGTAATGTTTTGCGGCATATACCGCTAGGCCGCCCCAGCCAGTGCCAATTTCTAGCAGGTGATCATTCTCATCCAGTTTTAGTTTGTCACATATGGTTTTAAGCTTGTGGTTTTGCGCTTCGTTAAGTGATGCATTTGGGTCTGGATAAATAGCAGAAGAGTACATCATAGTGCCATCAAGGAAGCGAGTATAAAGTTTATTACCCAAGTCGTAATGCGCCTCGATGTTCTTCTTTGCTTGGCTTGTGGTGTTTCTGCGGGTGAAATGTTGCAGTTTCATCACCGGCATAGTTAACCATTTAAACTTATTTTCCCACTCGTCAAGTGTGGGTAAGTTACGCGCAAAAATTTGCACTACTGCAGTGACATCATTGCTGTCCCAGTGCCCATCCATGTAGGCCTCACCAGCACCTACGCTGCCGCCAAGCAATAGGCTTCGATATGCTTTTACATCTTTTATATTAACGATAGCTGACAGCTCGTCATGCTCATTGCCAAATGTTGCAATAGTGTCGCCGTTTTCTTGAATGGTTAACCTACCAAGGGGTAGGTGTTTTAAACATTTAAGGAAGAGCGTTCTACAGGCCTTGTCAACAACCGAGACCTCTGACGTAGAGAGTAATACAGATTCACCAAAAGACATTTTTTATTTTTCCTGACTCTTTTCTGGGTGTGTATATAGCGGCGTCTTTTTTAAAAATAATTTAAGCGCTTGCCAATAAATTCCCAATACAGTTTTCATTGTCATACTAGGTATACGCTTCATCACTTTAGTTAGATTCGCATTATCTAAAGTAATTTTGCTCAAATTTATTCCAGCACAGAATTCTTTGTCCTGTCGTAAACAATCCATTACCAATGACAGTCTATCTGAAGGCTGCGTAATTCGCCATTTATAGGTCATATCCATTGGGTTAAAAGGAGAGACGTGAAAGGCTTTTTTTGTGTCATCCTGTGTCGCTAAGTCAACTAAGTAATAGTGCCTCTCATTCCACGGGGTATTGCTCACTTCAGCAAGCATGTGAGAGAAGCTTCCGTCATTTTGCCTTAAGTAATAAAAATTAACTGGGCTGAAATAAAGCCCCCACATTCTTAGCTGCCCCAGCATAAAAACTTCACCGCTGAGTGCTTTATTACCGTTTAATGACGTCATTTTGTCGAGCACTGCGTCTTTTAGCGGCTTGCTGTCATCATCTAGATAGTCTTGACGTTTAAACCTTGCTCTGGCCCAACTGCTAATAGAAAAGTGCTTCAGGTTTTCAGACAGGGCAGTAAGCTCTTCTTCATCAAGTTTTAGCCAAAACAGATAAATGTCGTATAAAAACTTGTGCTGCGTTGGTTTGAAACGCTCGTGGTAAACGGTACCGCGATAAATTGCACTTTCAGTATCAACTGCTGTCACAATGTCTCACCAAACCGTTTGCAAACGTCAAGCGCACTTACAACACCGTCTTCATGAAACCCGTTGTACCAATACGCCCCGCAAAAATGCAAATTGTCTACACCACAAATTTCGCTTCTGCGGTGCTGTGCTTTAACCATCGTGGCACTGTATTGCGGGTGGGCGTATTGATATTCGCCTAAAATCTGCGTTTTATCTATTTCGCTTGTGTTGTTGAGCGTGACTGAGTAAGTGTTCTTGGCGGAAAGACGCTGCAGAATATTCATGTTGTAAGTAACCGAAGCTGGACGCATTTCTTCGGTCGTATCTTCTTTAAGTCGATAATTCCAGCTGGCCCAAGCAAGTTTGCGTTTTGGAAGCTGGCCCACGTCTTTGTGCATTACAACGTCGTTATCGCCATATGGGATGTTGCCAAGAATATCACGGTGCAGGTCGGTTGGGTTCTCGAGCATAGCCAGTGCTTGGTCGCTGTGACACGCAAAAACCACGTCGTCGAATTCCTCTGTATTCCCGGTTACATCTGTAACAGACCACTTATCGCCAATACGACTGACATTCTTAACACCGCAAGACAATTTTATCTGCGACTTAAACGCTTCAATTAAAGGCGCAATATACTGGCGAGAGCCGCCCTTGATGGTGTACCACTGGGGGCGGTCTGTAATATTGAGCAGTCCATGATTGTTGAAAAACTGCAGGAAAAAGGTGAGAGGGAACCCCCGAGTTTGCTCTAAGCTGCTCGACCATATGGCAGCACACATAGGAAGAATGTAATACCGCGCAAAGTCTTCGCTAAGCCCCAATTCATCGATAATATCTTGTAATGTCAGCGCGGAGGTGTCTCTTTTATCTGCAACCATCGCCTTACAGGCTTTATTAAATTTAAGAATATCTCGAACTATTCGCCAAAATTTGGGGCGTAAAATATTTCTGCGTTGGGCAAACAAACTATTGATGGTGTTGCCATTGTATTCTAGATTCGCTTTTTTGCTGGTCACCGAAAAGCTCATCTCAGTTGGTTGATAATCAACGCCTAAAGAATTCATTAGTTTGATGAAATTAGGGTAAGTCCAATCGTTAAAAACGATAAACCCTGTGTCGATGTCGTGGGTTTCACCTTCATCAGTAATGGTTTTTGTTGCCGTGTGTCCACCGATATAGTCGTTTGCTTCATATACGGTAATATCATTTTTCTTATTGAGAAGATGAGCACAGGTGAGACCTGAAATACCTGTACCCACAATTGCTACTTTTTTTGTCATTATTAACGTTCTCTTAAACTACTTATTTTTCGTTGCGCATCGACAGGGACAAACGTGTTTGTAGGCCTGATGGTAATAGATTCATGAATCTTAATATATAGCCAAACATTTTTGGGAAAAAGATAGTACGTTTATTTCCTTCTATTCCTTCGAGCATACTTCTAGCCGCCTCTTCTGCGGTGATCTTCATTGGCATATCGAAGTCATTTTTATCAGTCAGTGGCGTTTCAACGAAGCCCGGCGATACAGCTTGCACCTTTACACCTCTATCATGTAAGTCTACTTCTAAGCTCTTGGTAAAATAGTGTAATGCCGCTTTGCTGGCGCCGTAGGCTTGTGAGCGAGTAAAGGGAAGGAGTCTAGCCATACTGTCAACAATAACTAATTTATCACCTTTTTTTAATTTATTGACGAAGGCATCTACACAGTTAACTACGCCGAAAAAATTGGGTTCGAAGACACGACGAAACATATCAGCTTCAAACTCCTCAATATCGACGTATTCACATGTACCTGCATTTAAAACTGCAATATCGAACTCCACGTCACTTAGCGCTTTTTTTGTATCTTCGAGGTTAGACACGTCGAACTGACATGGTGAAATGTTTTCGTGTTTTGCAAGATTAGTTAATGCTTCTTCATTTCTGCCACATGCGATTACCTTGTACCCTCTATCGGCTGCATGCTCTGCAAGTGATTTTCCAATACCTGATGTTGCTCCAGTGATTAGCAATGTTTTCATCTGGCGAGCCTCCCTTTGATTTTCTTAATTATAAAACCTAATACGGGTACGTGCTCATACACCATTTCGCCCAAATCGTAATAATCCTTGTGGTAAACAATCATGTTGTTGCTCACCCCAAGCTGAGTAGTGCCATCAAGCGTGATCACCTTTTCGCTACCTTTTAGTACAAGCTTCATTGTCCAATTTGCTATGTGGGTCACACGTGAATTAGAAAGGTCATCACGAGCGCATAGAAAAATGTCAGCAATATCAAACTTGCAGCTTTCAGCTTGTTCCAGGAGGTTATTAAAATAGGACTTAACTTCGGTGAGGCCTTGGTGTGTTGTTATCGGGTCTATGAACAAAACATCGGTTGCATAGATACTGGCAAGATCATCGGTAGATATTTTACAAATATCTGTGTAAATCTTACAAAAACGTTGAATAACTTCCATTCTATCTTCCTCACACGCCTCTGTGTATATGCGCTTTGGGTAATTAACACGGTGACTTTAAAGCCTATTTTGCGCTTATAAAGTACAACTTATATAGATTTCTTGCGTTGTCTTTTTGAAATTATGCTCAGCAATTTGATCGAATCTGCAAATGTGAATCATCGTCGTGTAACAATGATGCTTTTTTGTTCTAACCACAACCGCTTGAATTCATTTCATTCTTTTACTGCAGAAAATAAAAGAAAGCTCAACTTTACAAGACAGCGTGCCAATAAGATCACCTTCTAAAACCACAGTGTGAAAAATTTTCCGACATGGATCCAATTCATTCCCACTCGCGTAACTCCTTATGTATTCTTGGAAGTGTGGTGTATGAGTAATAAACGTTTTCCCTTGTTCCCTTTATCAGCCCATCTGTTACCAGAAGGTCGCATGGCCTTGCGCATTTTTGAACCGCGGTATGTTCGCATGGTGAAAGAGGCGTGCGCCGAAAACAAAGGCTTTGTTATGTGTATGTTAAATGCAAATGGCGATAAATCGGCTAACGAACACATACATCGAATAGGTACATATGCCACGGTGGTAGACTTTGATATGCTTGACGATGGCTTGCTTGGCATAAAGGTTGCTGGTTCTCACCTAGTTGAGGTGGAAGATATACACGTTGAACACGACGAACTAAGAACGGGTATATGTAATCCAATTGAATCTTGGAATTGTGACCTTTCATCCCAGCAATTAGCGCCTATGGACGAGCGACTTAAAGAAATATTCGGAAATTACGAAGAGCTAGCATCATTGTATGATGAACCAAAATTTGATTGTCCCAATTGGGTATTGAATAGATGGTTGGAGTTGCTTCCCGTAGATGGAGCGCAAAAACAGCATTTTCTACAACAACGAGAATGCACGAATTTGCTCAAGTATCTGTCTACACTGATAGCGTAACCATGCTACCTTTATTACAAAATCGTAACCTAAAATATGCGATTTCACCGAACGTTTTAAGTCAGAAACCCGTAGAATGAAAGCACCAAAACGGAAAGGCGGACGAATACTATGTTAGTTGGAATTCCATTGGAACAAAGCAACAGCACAATCAAACCTAAAGAATGTGCTACCGAAATGTCTGAACACCTTGTAGCGGTTGCTGACGCTCGCTGTAAACGATCATTTTCCCGAGTTTTTAATTATTTTGCTCCACGTCTACGCTCTTATGCCCTAAAGCAAATGGGCAATGAAGCACTAGCTATGGAGTTGGTGCAAGACACAATGTCGAATGTATGGCAAAAGGCACACCTTTTTAATGCAGAGAAAGGGTCACCATCAACGTGGATTTTTACAATCGCACGAAACATTAGATTTGACATGCTACGAAAGCTACAGAACCGTAAAGAGGATGTTTGCTCTGATGATTTGTGGCCTGTTCTGTGCGAACAGACTGCAGATTTGAATGAAGCCCCTCTTGATGAACAGGTTACATTGGAGCAAATCGGTTATTTATTCGAAGAGTTACCGGTTAAGCAAAAAGCGGTTATTGAAGCAATTTACATAGACGGTAAATCTCAGCAAGAAGTTGCGAATGAACTGTCTATTCCATTGGGAACTGTGAAGTCTAGGACTCGCCTGGCGCTTCAACGTCTAAAAGGTATGCTGAACGACAATGATTAAGTTTCATCCTAGCTCTCAACAACTCAAAGAATTCGTTGAGGGCAGTTTAACACCCGCGGTCTCTCTGTTAGTGTCGGCTCATTGTGACATGTGTGAGCAATGTCAGCTTCGCGTTGAGAGCGAAACTGAAGAACTAGCAGCAGAGTTGGTGTCTGAAATTGAAGAGAGTTTTGATGAGTCTGCGCAGTTTGGTGATATGCTTTCGCAGATTACCCAATCACCTTCGTCAATTGAGGTTGACGGTAGTTCATCAAGCTACGCCAGTAATCTTGGCGAGCGAACGGTATCGATAGAATTGGACGGTCGCTCATTTAAATTGCCAAGAACTTTGCATCGTTATGTCGATAAAACAGGGAACTGGTCAAGTCTAGTGGGTAAATTGTGGCAAGCTCCTGTGGACTTAGGCAATCAAGGAGTCGCTAATTTTATATTCATGGGTAGTGGAGGAAGCGTTCCCGAGCATACCCACAGAGGCACGGAATATACGTTAGTCATCGATGGTGAATTCAGTGATGGTTTGAGTGACTATGATACTGGAGATTTTATTTTTATGGACGGAAATAAAACACACACACCAAGGTCTGATACTAAAGAGGGATGTTTAGTATTTAGTATTGTTGACCAACCGCTACATTTTACTTCTGGTTTGGCAAGGCTGCTAAATCCATTCAGTCACTTATTTTTTAGGTAACTCTTAGTTTCTGAGTCATTCGGAAGATAAACAAAAAACGCACCGAAAGGTGCGTTTTTTATTGTCTTTTTGGCAGGCTGCCTTTGCGAAAATGGCTTTACTAACGTAGCTTTGCGTACCTAGCTTTGAGAACGTAGGGTAAGCAAGCCCCGCGTCTTAGCTGATAAAGTCACTGTCTGGGAAATTGAGTTTAAGCGTTTTCATCGCATGTAATCTTAGGTCGTCCAAGCCAAGCTGTTCGTAACTAGACACCATAATTTCAAGAGCGTCCTTTACTTGTGTAGTATCTGGGAAATGCTCTATGACATAGCGACCGCGATTAGCCGCAGCTACATAGGCCTGTCTTCTCATGTAAAAGCGCGCAATCGCAATCTCATACCTAGCTAGCCGGTCTTTAATATGTAGCATACGCTTTTTGGCGTCAGCAGCATATTTGCTGTTTGGGTACTGCTCTATTAAACGCCTAAAGTCTTCAAACGCTTGGCGAGATTTCGAAGGGTCTCTATCTGAACGGTCTATGGTCAGCAGCTCTTGGAAGAGGTTACTATCTGATTCCATGTTGGTTAGACCGCGCATATAGTATGCATAATCCACGTCAGAGTGATTAGGGTTCAAGCGAATGAAACGGTCGATAGTCGCAAGCGTTTCGTCAATCTTTCCTGACTTGTAATAGCTATAAATAAGGTCGAGTTGAACCTGGTGAGATAGCGGTCCAAACGGGTAACGAGAATCTAGGGCACTGAGTGTTTGCGCCGCAGCACTGAAGTTACCCACTTCCATGCTTTCTGATGCTCTCTCATAGAGCTGCTGAGCACCCATATTAGCAAGCACAATTTTTTCTTCTTCAGATTCTGAAGAGCTACAACCCGCTAGCGTTACCACAGTACCAATGAGTACAGGTGCTAAAAGACGAAATGATTTCATAATAATTCTATAATCCTGCTAAACAGTTTCTACAACTTCGCTGTCTGAGCTCATGTGCTAAATAACAACACGATTTTCTTATTCTAACGTACTAACGAAGAGAAAAACTATACAAATTCGCAAACAACGCAGTGTACAGGGTGATTCCTTGTTATAATACCCTTTTTACACGTAATGTTAGGTGTTATGACGCAAGTGCCAAACACAATTCAATTAGAGGCTTCTACAGAAGCCGCACACTTTGGTCTACGGTTAGATCAGACATTAGCCGATTTGTTCCCTGAATATTCACGTTCTAAGTTAAAAACTTGGATCCAAGACGGTAACGTTTCCGTGAATGGCGAAGTAATTACAGTGCCACGCCATAAAATGCAAATAGATGAAGTCATCACTGTTCACGCAGAAATGGAAGTTCAGGTAAACAGCGTAGCTCAAGATATCGCTCTGGATATTGTTTTTGAAGATGAGCATATTCTAGTAATCAATAAGCCGGCCGACTTAGTAGTTCACCCTGGAGCAGGCAATCCTAGCGGTACAGTGCTCAATGCTTTGCTTAATCACGTTCCTGATATAGACCGCGTGCCAAGAGCCGGAATTGTACATCGGCTCGATAAAGATACCACCGGCTTAATGGTCGTAGCCAAAACTGTACCCGCTCAAACTCATTTAGTGGATCAGCTTCAGCGCAGAGAAATGAGCAGAGAGTACGAGGCCATTGCTATGGGAACAATGGTTGCTGGTGGAGTGGTTGATGAGCCAATAGGACGTCATGCAACGAAACGCACGCATATGGCGGTTAGAGAAGATGGCAAGCCAGCAATAACGCACTTTCGCGTCATTGAGAAATTTCGAGCATACACGCATTTGCGTTTGAAGCTGGAGACTGGGCGTACTCACCAAATACGTGTCCATATGGCGCATCTCAAGCATCCACTGCTAGGCGATCAAACATATGGTGGAAGACCCAGATTACCCAAAGGGGCTTCTAACGCCTTTATAGATACCCTTAGAGGGTTTCAGCGTCAGGCACTTCATGCTGCTCAGTTATCTTTGTTTCACCCAGAAAGTGAAGAGTGGATGACATGGAAAGCGCCACTGCCCAGAGATATGCAAGATTTATTGGAAGCGGTAAGGCAAGATACAAAAGAAAATCCTGAAGATATGATTTAAATGCATGCTTTCAAAAACTGACCTTATTACACCAGCGTGGTTATGCCCTGATAATGTTGTAGCTTATACCTCTACGCGAAATGGGGGCATAAGCCGCGGTATATATGAGGGCCTCAATGTTGGGGCTCATGTTGGTGACGATTTAGCGGTGGTAAAACAAAACCGCTCAAAGCTGCCACTCAGCTCAAAAATAACCTGGCTTGAACAAGTGCACGGATGCACCGTTGCTACTCTTCCAACTACAGCGGTAACGGCTGATGCCGCATATACAGATAAACCTGAACAATTTTGTGCGGTTATGACCGCAGATTGTGTGCCCATCCTGCTTTGCGATACAGCAGGTAGTGAGGTGGCGGCCGTGCACGCTGGTTGGAAAGGATTAGATATAAAAATCATTGCTGAGACATTGCGCTGCTTTTCGAATTCTCCAAGCAGTATTATGGCGTGGATTGGTCCAGCTATTTGTAACAAGTGCTACGAAGTAGACAGTGGCGTGGCATTTCGATTTTCGCAATATGACGGTGTTGTAACACCCAGTAAAAACTCCGATAAGTACTATTTAAATTTACCGCTAATCGCACAATTACAGCTTAATAGTCTTGGCGTGAACCAAGTAACACAAAGCTGCCTGTGCACTTATTGTGAAAGCCATATGTTTTACTCCCACCGCAAAGCTACGCATGATAATGCCAAAGCCACAGGTCGAATTGTGAGCGCTATTGGTTTTCGATAACATTGCGCTGAATCAAGTTTTTTATCATCTTTAGCAATAGTTACTTGAATCGTCATTCATAAGCTCCCATTAATAGAATATAAACAAATTTTCATTTAAAGGTTGAGGTTATGAGATTAGATAGATTTACCAGCAAGTTTCAGCTCGCTATATCCGATGCTCAATCACTCGCATTGGGTCGAGACCATCAATATATTGAACCAGTACACTTAATGACTGCCATGCTGAATCAGCAAGGTGGCTCTGTACGTCCTTTACTTGATCAGGCAAAAATTAATGTTAACGCATTGCGCTCTGCATTGAGCCAGGCCATAGAGCGCCTACCGCGAATTGAGGGTATTGGTGGTGAAGTACAGTTGGGTAAGGACAGTATTGTCTTACTTAACTTGTGCGACAAAATTGCGCAACAACGCAAAGATGACTACATCACGTCTGAGATATTTGTCGTTGCAGCGATAGACGACAAAGGGCGACTCGGTGAAATACTTAGAAGCCTAAATGTAACTAAGGATATCGTTGAAGCCGCTATTGATGATATGCGTGGGGGGCAAACGGTAACCGACCCCAATGCAGAAGACGTACGCCAAGCACTAGAGAAGTTTACAACTGACCTAACAGAAAGAGCAGAGCAGGGTAAATTAGATCCAGTGATAGGCAGAGACGACGAAATCCGCCGAACAGTACAAGTGCTACAACGACGGACAAAGAATAACCCTGTACTCATTGGTGAGCCTGGCGTGGGTAAAACCGCTATTGTAGAAGGCTTGGCTCAGCGTATTATAAATGGCGAAGTGCCAGAGGGTTTAAAAAACAAACGAGTATTGTCTCTAGATATGGGAGCTCTCATTGCTGGGGCCAAATATCGTGGTGAATTTGAAGAGCGTTTAAAAGCTGTACTTAATGAATTATCGAAGGAAGAAGGTCGCGTTATCCTTTTCATAGACGAACTCCATACTATGGTTGGTGCAGGTAAAGGTGATGGTGCTATGGATGCAGGGAATATGCTCAAACCCGCACTTGCTCGAGGCGAGCTTCATTGTGTTGGCGCTACAACATTAAATGAGTATCGTCAGTACATAGAAAAAGATGCAGCACTTGAACGCCGATTCCAGAAAGTACTTGTTGAAGAGCCAAGTGTAGAAGATACCATCGCTATTTTGCGGGGGCTTAAAGAGCGCTACGAGCTTCACCATTCAGTAGACATTACCGATCCTGCTATTGTAGCAGCAGCAAGTCTGTCTCACAGATACATAAGTGATCGCCAACTACCTGACAAAGCCATTGATTTAATTGATGAGGCGGCATCGAGTATTCGCCTTCAAATTGACTCAAAACCAGAAGATATGGATAGGCTGGAACGCCGAATTATTCAATTAAAGCTAGAGGAGCAAGCGTTAGCGAAAGAGACCGACGACGCGAGTCACAAGCGTCTTGAAATGATTGAGCTAGAGCGTGAGCAGGCAGAAACTAAATATGCTGATTTTGAAAAGGTCTGGCTAGACGAAAAAGACGCTATGCAGGGCACTCAGACCATAAAGTCTGAGTTAGAGCAAGCGAAGTTAGACTTAGAAATTGCTCGCCGAGCTTCAGATCTCAATAGAATGTCTGAACTTCAATATGGACGTATCCCTGAGTTGGAGTCTAAATTAGAGCAGGCTGCAGAGAATGAAACTCGCGAAACTAAGTTGGTGAAAAATAAAGTCACCGATGCTGAAATTGCCGATGTACTCTCTCGTTGGACAGGTATCCCTGTGTCTAAAATGCTGGAGGGAGAGCGTGACAAATTACTTCGTATGGAAGATGTGTTGCACAAACGTGTTGTGGGGCAGCAAGAGGCAGTGAATGCGGTATCAAATGCTATTCGCCGTACACGTGCCGGGCTTGCTGATCCTAACCGGCCTATCGGGTCTTTCCTTTTCTTAGGCCCAACAGGGGTTGGTAAAACCGAACTTTGCAAAACGTTGGCTGGCTTTATGTTCGATACCGAAGACGCGATGATCCGTATCGATATGTCTGAATTTATGGAAAAGCATTCAGTTTCACGACTCGTTGGTGCGCCTCCAGGTTATGTAGGCTACGAGGAAGGCGGATACCTAACTGAGGCTGTTCGTCGCAAGCCGTACTCAGTCATTTTGCTTGATGAGGTGGAAAAAGCACACCCAGATGTATTTAATATTCTGCTGCAAGTTCTTGATGATGGGCGTTTGACTGACGGGCAGGGACGTACTGTAGACTTCAAAAATACCGTAGTGATAATGACGTCAAACCTTGGTTCTGATGTTATTCAAGACAAGCACGATGAAAGTCAGTACGAAGAAATGAAATCACTAGTAATGAATGTGGTTGGTCAGCACTTCCGCCCAGAGTTCATAAACCGTGTAGATGACATTGTAGTATTTCACCCGCTGGGTAAAGAGCAAATTAAGGCAATTGCTAAGATACAGCTCGCATCGCTACGTGCTAGGCTTGCAGATAAAGGTTATAAGCTCACGCTATCTGGCAGGGCAATGGATAAACTTGCAGAAGCAGGTTTTGATCCTGTCTTTGGTGCAAGACCGCTCAAGCGAGCTATTCAAATGCAAATTGAAAATCCGCTGGCGCAGCAGTTGTTAAGCGGTGCTTTACTGCCAGAGTCGACAGTGAGAATAGATGCAGACAATGAAAAACTGTTTATCGTAAGCGAGTAGGAAACAGAAGGGAGAATGTTCTGCTATTTGTTTAAGTGTTACCCCGTGCGGTTCGCAAGCGATAAGATACATTTATAGCCACGGCGCTAGGTAACAAACTATAGATACGATTAAGCGGGTGTCGCGAGGCACCCGCTTTTTTTATTGCAATTTTAGTTGGGCTAAATCCCCTCAAAGATTATGATGATTGGTATAAGAAAACTAGCAATATACATAAGCGTTCAATAGCTAGACACAAGTGGCTGAAGATCTAAGTGACTGAAATAGTAGTAGGGCAGCAAGAGAAAATGCAGGTGGAAACAATCAAAATTATTGAGCAGTTTAAGCGCGTTTTAGGTGACGGTGCTGTCTCGCATTCGCGCAAAAGAACTAAGCATTATCGAACGGGCTGGCGTTCTGGGAAAGGCGAGGCGCTCGCTGTCTTATTCCCTCAAACGTTAATGGAATACTGGGAAGTGCTCAAAGTATGTGTGGCTGAAAACTGTATTATCATCATGCAGGCTGCTAATACGGGGTTGACCGAGGGTTCTACGCCAAGTGGCGACGACTATGACAGGCCTGTGGTAATTATTAACACCTTAGCGATGAATGAGATAGTACTGCTTAATGAGGGAAAGCAGGCTTTAAGCTTCCCAGGTGCCACGCTTCACAAGCTTGAGAAAATGCTAGGACCCATGGGGCGAGCGCCGCATTCTGTTATTGGTTCCTCTTGCTTAGGCGCCTCAATTATCGGCGGGGTTGCGAACAATTCGGGCGGTGCATTGGTTAAACGCGGGCCGGCTTATACCGAACTCTCGCTATTTGCCAAAGTAAATAGTGAGGGTAATTTAACCCTTGTTAATCATTTAGGTATCGATTTAGGAAGCTCACCCGAAGATATAATTCAAAACCTCTCTTCAGGTCGTTTTTCTAAAGACGGGTTGCAATGGGATAAAAAAGCCTCGGCCAGTGACTATGAGAAAAGAGTAAGAGACACAAGTGCGGATACGCCAAGCCGATTTAACGCTGATACAACACGCCTTTATGAAGCAAGCGGATGTGCGGGCAAAATCGCTGTTTTTGCGGTAATCGTAGATACGTTTGAGGTGCCTGACGAAGAGCAAACTTTTTACGTGGGAACCAATGACCCTAATGTCTTGACGCGCATAAGGCGAGATTTTTTGGAGCAGTTTTCCCAGCTACCTGAGGTAGGGGAGTATTTGCACAGAGATATGTTTAATATTGCAGAAAAGTATGGCAAAGATACGTGCCTGAGTATCCATCATTTGGGTACCGATGCACTTCCAAAACTTTTCGCAATGAAGGGACGTATTGACGCCGTTCTGAATAAATCGCCCTTGTTTCCAAGTCACCTCACAGACAAAGTAATGCAGTTTGTAGGCGGCTTATTTCCCGCGTTTCTACCTCGTTCGTTAACTAATTTCAGAGATAAATACGAGCATCATCTTATTATTAAAATGAGTAACCAAGGTGTTCAAGAGGCCAAAGATTATTTAAGCCGGTTATTTGATGAAGAGGGGAACGGGGAATTTATTATTTGCAATAAAGAAGAAGCGGCAAGGGCATTTTTACTCAGGTTTGCAGCAGCGGGTGCAGCCGTTCGTTATCAAACGCTTCACGCACAAGATGTGGGAGAAGTGTTAGCGCTGGATATTGCACTTAGGCGCAATGACGAAGACTGGCTGGAAACACTACCTGCGCATATCTCAGAGCATATTGATAAATCTCTCTACTACGGACACTTTTTCTGCCACGTATTTCATCAAGACTACGTGCTTAAAAAGGACGCAGATGCCAAACAAATTAAAGCTGATATGCTCGCATTGCTCGACACCCGTGGAGCCAAATATCCAGCTGAGCATAACGTAGGGCATTTGTATACAGCGGAAGATGGTCTTCAAAAGTTCTACCGAGAGCTAGACCCCACCAATACCTTTAATCCAGGCATCGGTGGGATGGATAAGTATGTAAGAAATTGTGCGTGCTGTGTGTAGCTGACGAACTACTCATGCCCAATTATGCAGCGCTTTTTATAGGCTCTCCAATAGTGCCCTTGCTTGAGGGCGCTTGAAGAATGGGCGCTCTACATTTACCGCATACTCAAGTTCTTTCTTCGCTTCATCGATTCTGTTGAGTTTTGCGAGGGTATAGCCAAGGTGATAGCGAATATTTGGATCTTTAGCATCTCTGGCAAAAGCGTCTCTAAGCATTTTTAAGCTTTGCTCATACTCACCTCGCAGCGCCTTTATATGGCCATAGGTATTTAAAATACTTGCTGAGTTTGGTTGGAGCTCAAAGGCTTTTTGCGCATAGTTTCTCGCGGTAACGAGTGAATTCTCTATGCTCATTATTGCCAGTCGATTATAGGCTTCTGCTGGGTTAAGTAAATTAGGCTCTTCAACCAACTCTTCATATAAAGTAGTAGACTCTTCAAAATCTCGGATAAAAAATAAATACTGCGCCAATAAATTTTTGGCCAGTAGGTTGTTTCCGTTTTCTTTTACCATCTCTCGGGCAGTGCTTAGAAAAACATCCACAAACTGTTCGTTGAGAGCATAGTTATAGATAGCAATGAAAGCTTGGGCAAAACTTGGATCAATAGCTAATGCGCGTTTATAAGCGTTAACTGCGGACTCGCTTTTGTCTAGGTTAGCATTAAGCCTACCCGTTAAGAAATGATAGACCGGACTCTGCTGCTGTTCTTTCGATAGGCTGCTTAGTAATGTTTTCGCTTTCTCATTGTTTTGTAGGTCTAGTAAAAGGCTCGCGTAGCGTAAGGTAACAAACGTATTGCCGTTGGAAATTTCATAGGCTCTTGCCATGGCAGCCTCTGCTGCTTCGTTGTTACCAATAGCGCGAACCTGCTCCATATAAGTGATTAACTTACCCACATCATTGTTGATAAAGTTGCGAACAATACCTAATGTTTTCTCTGCATCAGCGCGTTCGTTGGTTTGTATTTGCAATGCAGCCTTACGTAGAAGATAGTCTGCATTATCAAAATCATCTTTTAGCAGTAGATCTAAGTGATACAGCGCATTTTTGGTGTCGCCCTGCTGTTGATATAAAGATGAAAGGCGTTCTCTTGCCGCCATGTTTGATGGTGATAGCGTGAGAATATCTAGATAAATCTGTTTAGCCTTATCTAACTCACCTTCTTTTGAAAGGTTAAATGCTTTGAGCATCAATGTTTCGTTGTGCTGAGGAGATAGCGTTAATAGCTCTTCGATAAGCTGATTAGACTGCTCAACATTGCCTAATCTACTGTGCGTGGCGGCTAAATTAAATTTCGCTGGGAATAACGTAGGGTTTTGTTCCAGCGCTTTTTCTATATTGGTTTTTGCGTCTTCAAGAAGTCCCTGACGTATTAGAATTCCGGCCTTCAAGTTATACACTTCGGCTTCATTAGGAAATAAGGCACTAAGGAGCTCTGCGCCATTCAATGCTTTATCAAATTTTTCGGCTTGCAAGTTCATTAGCGAATAAGTAAATAGGAATCCTCCGTTATCACGGTACGCTGGTAGATTGTCTTCTAATATAGAAAGTGCCTCTTCTCGCTTGCCTCTTGCGGCCATCAGTTTAATTTTGAAAAGCTGTAACTTGCCTTCGTTAGGATATTTATACTCTAAGTTTTGCAGTAAACGTTCTGCTTTAAACGCTTTGTTTTGGCTTATAAAAAGATTGCCAAGCATAAGTGCTGAATCGGGGTCTTCCATAAGCGCTTCCTGATGACGTTCAAGTAGTAGTAGCGCTTGCTTATCCTGCTGTGTGGCCATATAAACCTGACTTAGCATCAACACTGCTTGCAGATCGTCAGGCTCTTTTTGCAAGTAAGAAGTGAAATCCTTCGCTGCAGTTTCCATATTGTTATTGAAAAAGTTAGTTAGCCCGCTGATGTACAAAAGCATAGGTTGTGAGGTAATAAGTTCTGGGTCTAGCTGCGCCATAAACTCATTCAGCTCTTTTAGCTTTTCATTATCTATTGCCTGTTCGTTGTCTCTACTTTGAAGCCAGCTGTTGAGAAGTATGGCAAGCGGATCATTCGGTGTATCTTCAATAATCTCGTCTACAAACAGTTTAGCGGTGTCGTAGTCTTTAGCTTCTAAATAGAGGTCTACGAGATTACGCAGAGCAATGGGATCGTCCCGATTAAAGGTTAATGCTTTTTGTAAGTGTGCAGTTGCTGCATCTTTATCGCCCTGACGATAAGCAAGTTGCCCTTTCAATCGCCACGTTATCGCGTTTTCTGGCTCTGCATCCATAGCTCTGTTGATGAGCGTCGACGCCTTCGTTAAATCTTCGTTTTGAAGAGCAATTGAGGCTAAACCATTTATCGCAGGCACAAAGTTGGGGGCGCGAGATAAGAGTGCGTTGTAATCGTTAAGCGCACAGGCTTCATCTTCTAAACGAATGCATGCAGTGGCGCGGATAAGCAGCCATTCTTGCTCAGAGTCACCAGAGAGCTTGTCAAGTTCGCTAAAGTCGACGATATCTTGGTATTTGTTCAAAAATAGCCAGGTATTCCCTAGAGGCTCAGCGACTAAGTTTATATCGGCCCCCATTTCTAATGCTTCAACAAACTCTATTTCAGCTGCGGTAAGGTAACCATTGATAAGTAGGATTTCTCCCATGAGAATTTTAGCGGCTAAATTTTCAGGGTCTTTTTGCAGGCTGTTTTTAAGGTGTATATAGGCTTCGTCATACTCACTTTGATTAAACGCCGTTAACGCCTTCTCGTAATCCTCTGATGTTGTGGCAAAACCGTTCACGGTGAAAAAAGAGGTGGCGATGACAAAGAAGAGAGCGCGTTTAACAAAGCGCTTTTTATTATTAAACAAGTTCATAGTTACCTTTGGGTTTGCCCTACTCAAGCATAAAAATAGCATAAAAAAAGGTGGCCTCAGCCACCTTGTAAAGATACGTGTTTTTTAACTGTTTTAAAACAATTAAGCGCGACGTTTGCGTCTGTAAAGCACTAAACCCAAGCCTAAGCTCATTAGAGCAAGAGCACCTGGCTCGCTAACTTCAGTTGAAGGGGTATCAGGAGTGTTGTTGATAGAAAACCCAAGTGCAGACAACTTGAAGCCGAAATCGCTTTCCTGAGAAGCACCGCCATCAAAAATGGTATTGTATGCACCTACTAACCAATATCTAGCGGCGCTCAAACCAATAAATTTAGATTGATGATAGCTGCCGACTTGACTCTCTACTGAGAAATGGCCCGTTGCACCTTTGGCGCTACTGGGCACAATATCACTCCATGTAAAGTTTCCACCGCTTTGGAACTTATCAATATCGTCAAGTCCAACCACAGATACTTCTTTTGATGATTGGTCGGTGTTGAACCGTTCTATGGTAGAGAAAGAGCCAGACGTTAGCGTGACTTTTTCGCTGAAAGACAACAGAACCATGTCGAAGTCTTGTTTTCCTCTGTCCTTACCTGTTCTTCTATTATCGATTGTATGCGCATCGCCGAAATCGCTCGAGACACTATAATCATATTGCTTAGTCGAGTCCTTATTTATGAGGCCATAACCTACCGCATTGCTGCCCGAGTTTGTCCACCTATCGAGGCGACCTTGGTCTACGACCAAGTCGTCATCTTCTCCTTGTTCGTACTTAAATCCTTGTTTCCTAGAGTAAGTCCAACCTCCTCCGAACGAGTCCCTAGTGCTATCGTAGCGTCCTGTATCTGACCACGCTGTAAGACCTACATAAATCTTTTTACCATCAATCGTAGTCACTAGGGTCCCGTTTTTAGAATCGCCTACCAATGAATACAATACACCACTATTGACCAGCGAGTATGTACCCTCATCTAAACTGCTGTCGCTACCTAACACGTTCCCAGAAAATAAAAGAAAAACTGTGGCCAAACCTAAATACTTCATATGGACTACTACCGAATTTGAATTAGTTTCACAAAATTGCCTTATACAGTGCAGGTTTTGTACCAGTTTTTTAGTGGTTTGATTTGTTTGGGTTTTTAATCGGTTTTGGATTTGCGCAAGGTAGTTGGAGTAAAAAACTGACAGGTTGTACCACTTATCATTGATCTAAAGTCTAGTTTAGTTAAACAGAGTTTTACGACGCAACATTACAAACAAAGAACAAGCCATTAGCAAGCCCACAGTGCCAGGTTCTGACACTTCAGTCGTGTTTGATGTCTCCGCAATTTCCTTAACAGAAAAATCAACAGCTGCTAATTTAAACGCATCATTTCCAATACGCCCACCAATATTGCCGAAAACAGTATTGTATGCACCAACTAGCCAGTAATTTGCGGCATCTTTAAATGTGAAATTGGCCGCATAATTAGAATTGCCAGTGCTTTTTATGTCAAATGAACCTGTAGTTAGCGCATCGTCCACAATATTGCTCCACGTGCTGGTGCCCGACGTTAGTAGCGACGTATTATTAAGTGCTGCAACTGAAACTTGGCTATCGTCTAAATTTGCGAGCCATGAGAATCCAGCTCCCGTGAGCGTGACTGCTTTATCAAAAGACAACAAAACAAAATCATAATCACGTTCAACATTTGTCATGCCACTATAATAAGCATTATCGCTGCCTGGGCTGTAATGATTTACGTTGTCTATCGCATGATCTGACCATCCGTAATAACCGGCTTCATCATTATTTGTAACGCCATATGCCCACTTGTCAGATATTTTTTCTAAGCTAGCGCCAACAACAACTTCGTTGTGAATATTTTGCGTATCTGCAAAGGCTGCCAGTGAAATTTTCACTCCATTAACGGTTACATTAGAGTTTGCAGCATTAGTTCCATAAGATACACCATCGGCCATTAGGTCATACGGTTTGTTTGTATCGTTGCTATGTGTATTTTCTTTTAAAGAAGAGTTGCAAGCGTGCTTCGCACTTTTTGAATTACAGTTTTTATAAAAGTCTTTATTTTTCTTTGCGTAGGCTGGAGATGCGGTCACTATAAATGCGAACAATATAGGTAAAACTAGAAATATTTGACCTAATTTTGAATTGCAAGATTTGTACATAGTAAGACTCCTGAAGCCCAGCTTGTGATTGGCGCTCTGAAATGAGTGCTTGGCACAAAATATGGCGTGTACTAAACGCGCATTGATGAATACTGATGATAAATAAATGAGTCAGAGAGTTAGGTATGTACCTTGATACTTTGTTATTGCTTATAGGCTGCAGGCAAACAGATTTATTATGTGTGAAAACGAGGGCGGTAAAGCAAGGAGCTTATTTAGTCACCTCATAAAAAATGCGGAAAAGGTACTAATAATGTTTCTTACGAAAGCCAACATTCCTTACTTTACTATGCGCAAACCAATATCTATGGAATAATTACACCATTATATATGTAGAGCTATGAGGACATATGTCTGAACAAAAGCGTAAAGGGATATACTTGCTCCCCAACTTGTTAACTACTGCGGGTCTGTTTTCAGGCTTTTTTGCGGTTGTGTCATCTATGAATGGTCGTTTCGAAGCTGCGGCTGTTGCTATCTTTGTCGCCATGATCTTTGACGGGCTCGATGGTCGAGTTGCTCGTATGACTAATACGCAAAGTGACTTCGGTGCTGAATATGACTCTATGGCAGATATGGTGTCGTTTGGTATGGCTCCAGCATTGGTGGCATATAACTGGGGGTTAACCGAGCTAGGTAAGCTGGGCTGGCTTGCTGCGTTTGTTTATGTAGCAGGAGCCGCGTTAAGGTTGGCAAGATTTAATACGCAAGTAGGTATAGCAGACAAACGGTTCTTCCAAGGGTTAGCAAGCCCAGCAGCTGCGGCGGTTGTATCTGGCCTTGTGTGGGTTGGCGTAGAGTACGATGTTAACGGTACAGACTACGGTATTGTTGTCGCTATAGTAACAGGCCTTGCTGGCTTGTTTATGGTAAGCAATTTTAAATATAACTCTTTTAAAGAAGTGAACTGGCATGGAAAGGTTCCATTTGTCGCGTTGCTACTTGTACTACTTATATTCATTGTGGTGGCAACTGAACCAGCGCTAGTTTTATTTATTGTTTTTGCGTTATATGCACTTGCTGGTCCTATCAATACATTTAGAACAGTTGATAAAGTTACTTTAGATGATGTCGTTGGCGACCATGAAGAAGATGCAGATTTTAAAAGTGCCAAGCGCAATGATGTAGAGCAACCCAGCGATGAACAGAAAAACGGGTAAAGACTTGTTATCTTAATTTCGTCTTGTTTAATACTGCGAGAAGAACCGAGTATTCAACTTAGATATCAGCGATAACTGAACATTATGAACAAAAAGCGACCACTCGGTCGCTTTTTTGCTTTTTATTCTAAGAAAGCTATTGACGAAAGTCTGCAGATAAGTAAAATGCGCATCCGCTTCGGGGGAAAAGCCAAACGGCAGACACCGCGAAGTTAGTCTCTACTACCTTTGTAAGGCAGTAAAGACGGGAGTTTCGAAGAAACGCTTCAGAAAATAAATTTTCAAAAAGTGTTGACAGTAAAAACTTCCAGCGTATAATGCGCACCTCACTCGAACAGGGTGAGTCACCAAGAAGCAAAGTGCTTACGGTGAGATAGCGGCGAGGTCGCTATGTTCTTTAACAATTTAGACAAGACAATCTGTGTGGGCACTCGTTAAGAGTGTCTATACGACGATTCATAATTCGATATATTTAATTGAAGAGTTTGATCATGGCTCAGATTGAACGCTGGCGGCAGG
>NZ_JAAAWP010000030.1 GCF_010500915.1 Alteromonas hispanica | reverse complement strand
TGCTGCCGCAGCTTCGGTATATTGCTTAGCCCCGTTACATCTTCCGCGCAGGCCGACTCGACTAGTGAGCTATTACGCTTTCTTTAAAGGGTGGCTGCTTCTAAGCCAACCTCCTAGCTGTCTATGCCTTCCCACATCGTTTCCCACTTAGCAATATTTTGGGACCTTAGCTGGCGGTCTGGGTTGTTTCCCTCTCCACGACGGACGTTAGCACCCGCCGTGTGTCTCCCGGATAGTTCTCATTGGTATTCGGAGTTTGCAAAGGGTTGGTAAGTCGGGATGACCCCCTAGCCTTAACAGTGCTCTACCCCCAATGGAATTCGTCCGAGGCTCTACCTAAATAGATTTCGGGGAGAACCAGCTATCTCCCGGTTTGATTGGCCTTTCACCCCCAGCCACAAGTCATCCGCTGACTTTTCAACGTCAGTCGGTTCGGTCCTCCAGTTGATGTTACTCAACCTTCAACCTGCCCATGGCTAGATCACCGGGTTTCGGGTCTATACCTAGCAACTCAACGCGCAGTTAACACTCGCTTTCGCTACGGCTCCG
>NZ_JAAAWP010000003.1 GCF_010500915.1 Alteromonas hispanica | reverse complement strand
GCCTCCCGTAGGAGTCTGGGCCGTGTCTCAGTCCCAGTGTGGCTGATCTTCCTCTCAGAACAGCTAGAGATCGTCGCCTTGGTGAGCCTTTACCTCACCAACTAGCTAATCTCACTTGGGCCTCTCTCTGCGCCGGAGCCTAAGCCCCGTTTGGTCCGTAGACGTTATGCGGTATTAGCAGTCGTTTCCAACTGTTATCCCCCTCGCAAAGGCAAGTTCCCAAGCATTACTCACCCGTCCGCCACTCGTCAGCGAAGTGCAAGCACTTCCTGCTACCGTTCGACTTGCATGTGTTAGGCCTGCCGCCAGCGTTCAATCTGAGCCATGATCAAACTCTTCAATTAAATATATCGAATTATGAATCGTCGTATAGACACTCTTAACGAGTGCCCACACAGATTGTCTTGTCTAAATTGTTAAAGAACGTAGCGACTTCGTCGCTATCTCACCGTAAGCCGTTGCTTCTTGGTGACTCACCCTGTTCGAGTGAGGTGCGCATTATACGCTGGAAGTTTTTGCTGTCAACACTTTTCGAAAATTTATTTTCTGAAGCGCTTCTTCGAAACTCCCGCCTTTACTGCCTTACAAAGGTAGTAGAGACTAACTTCGCGGTGTCTGCCGTTTGGCTTTTCCCCCGAAGCGGATGCGCATTTTAGGGATCTGAGCGCTCACGTCAACAAGTATTTTAAAAAAAGTGTCACATTTCGGTTTTTCGCTCAAATATCCTACACAACGAACAATAATCAAACTATTTTTGTTGATAATTGGCTGTTCGTATGAAACTTAGCATTACTATTTTGGTTCGCTAACTTAAAACATAAGCCTCTTAACGTACTAAAACGGTCAAAATAGTCGACAGCTATTATTATTCATTTACAGTTGGCGTAACCTTACCTACACCCTACGATTTTAAATGAGGAAGAATATTGTGGCTTTACGCACGTACAAATCAGTAGCACCAAATATAGGTGAACGTTGTTATATTGATGAGTCGTCTGTGTTAGTGGGAGACGTATCCCTTGGTAACGACAGCAGCATTTGGCCGTTAGTTGCCGGACGGGGAGACGTTAACAAAATTCAGATTGGAAATAGAACTAATATTCAAGACGGCACAGTACTGCACGTTACTCGCCGCTCTACGCAGAATCCCGACGGGTTTCCCCTTATTATAGGCGATGATGTTACCGTAGGTCATAAATGCATGCTTCACGGCTGCCAGCTGGGAAATCGAATACTTGTTGGTATGGGCGCGATAATCATGGATGGCGCTATTGTGGAGGACGATGTGTTTATAGGTGCGGGTACCCTGGTGCCTCCTAACAAGCGTTTAGAAAGCGGATACCTTTATGTTGGAAATCCAATGCAAAAGAAACGCCCCCTTAAGGAAAGTGAATCGGCGTTCCTTAAACAATCTGCTATTAACTACGTTATTTTGAAAGACGAATATATCGAAGATACCAAATAGCTGTTTGCTAGCCATACAAGCACTATTGAACTTACGCCTTCTTACTCAATACTATCTGTAGAAGGCGTTTTTTGTATTCTAAAGATTCTCTGCGCTCTTTTTACAAATAGCGTTTACTCGTTCTGTATGTCACTGGTTATTTATAAGCTCACGGACCTTGTTCACTATGGCATTAGTTTTTGGCTGTTTTCCAGTCCATATAGAAAATGCAGCAGCAGCTTGCTCAACTAACATGCCCAGACCGTCTAAACGCTTTTTGACTCCATATTTATGCGCCTCTTGCATAAACACGGTCGGCGAGTTTTTATAAACCATGTCGTAAACAACTTCGCATTCATCTAATAGTGCTTCAGACATATGGCAGGGTAACTCTTGATGCAAACTCGCAGCCGTTGAATTAATAATTATATGCGGCTTTATAGCGGCAATATCATCTAACGCAACGACATCTAAATTTGAGTTGCTCACGGCCGCAGAAATTTGCTGCGCTTTTTCTAATGTTCTGTTGGTAATGATTAACTGAGCAACTGAAGCTTCTAATAAAGGAGATATTACGCCACGTGCAGCACCACCCGCGCCAATTAACAGCACACGCTTATTCTCGAGCTGTACATTGTTGTTCAATAAATCATTAACTAACCCAACGCCGTCTGTATTGAAACCTTTAATCGAACCATCCGGACACTTCATCAGCGTGTTTGCAGCCTGTGCGTCTTGCGCTGCCTGATCATCTATATTTGCCATATTAAACGCATCGAGTTTAAACGGCATAGTAACGTTACAACCAACCACCTCTGGTTGTGCCAAAAACGATGACGCCTTTTCAACAAAGCCATCAACTGGCGCTAATATTTTTTCATATGAAATGACCTCTTCACATTGTTCAGCAAACATTTGGTGAATGGTTGGTGATAAACTCTGCTCAATAGGATTTCCAAATACGGCGAATTTTTTCATGGGAATACGTAACTTCTTTAATATAAAACGAAAGGGCGAAAACCGCGCAGATGAGACTACACCATATTACCGCATAGGTGGAGAGGAGAAAGTTCGAGAACTAGCAAATAGGTTTTATGATGTAATGGAAACCGATCCACTAGCCGCAGAGTTACTGGCTATGCATCCAATGCCTCTTGATAGAATACGGCACGTATTCTTTCTTTACCTGAGTTTATGGATGGGAGGTCCCGATGACTATCAACAGCAATTCGGCCACCCTAGATTGAGAGCTCGCCATTTGCCTTTTAATGTCACTCCAGCTTTAAAAGAGCAATGGATGTACTGCATGAGAAAGGCAATGTTTTCTACTACAGATGACATTATGCTTGCGAACAAGCTGCTTCAGGCATTAGAGCAACTGTCTAACCATATGACTAATTCAAAATAAAAAAGCGCGTTACTGAACCGTATTGTCCTAAAAGATAAAAATCAAATAGAGGCAAACTCAGTGACGCGCAGACTTTTTAACGGTTTATGCTCTTTTTGGCATATTTCGCAGTTGCATAGCATTACGTTTGGTTAGAAAGTATAACCAACCGACACAGTATAAACCCAAGGGTCAATTTCTATATCGTTTACCGCACCGCTGGCTTCACCAACTTTAAAGCTGGCTTCTGTGTCAATATCGATAAAGCGAACCGACGCGTTTACATGCCATTTGTCATCAACAATATAATCCATACCCACTTGAGCAGATAAGCCAAAAGAATTATCCAATGATAAATCGCTCAGGCCAGCTTGGCTATTTGCCGAAGTAAATTCTTCGTCGAAGATAAACGTGTAGTTAATGCCCGCGCCAACATAAGGTTGAAATGCTGAGCTGGCATCGTTGAAATAGTAGTTAGCGGTTAATGTTGGCGGAAGGTGTGTTACCTCACCAAGCTTATTGCCAGTGCCCAATGGATCGGCCACTGAAAACTCAACATCGTGTTTGAACGGCGTCGCTGCAAGCAATTCAATATTGATGTTGTCTGTAACAAAGTAGGCTATGTTAAGACCAAGCTGCGTATCGTTACCGATATTCAACGCAACGCCCAAGTCGGCGCCACCCGCAACAATATTAGAGGTAGATTCGTCTGGCGCTACAGTTGTTAAACCACCTCGAACAAGCCAGTCACCTTGTTGATGAGCATTAGCGAACGGAGCAACAGCCGCTAGAGCAAGACAGATTGCTGATATAGTTTGTGTGCGCATAGTGTGTCTCTCGTGTATTTAAATAAGATGGCGCCACTTTAACGCCTGTAGTACGAGAGGTGTTGATCTAGCGCAAGTTTCGCTAGCTACTGAATACGCTTCAGATTCAATGTTGATTTAGATCAAAAGAGAAGGTTGAAAACACGTAGCCGAGGGGGCTTTCAGCACGGCTACGCTTCACTTTGTGCGTAAAAAGCTCGCATGATAATTGGATTAGTTAAGACTAATGACAACAACTCAGCTTTCGTTACCAGTCTGTTGGCTTCAGCCAATCTGTTAATTTTGCTTCTGCACTGCCAGAGGCCGGAGAATAACAATATTCCCAGCGCGCTAATGGCGGCATAGACATTAGAATAGACTCGGTTCTCCCCCCGGTCTGTAAGCCAAATAGCGTGCCGCGGTCGAACACTAAGTTAAACTCTACGTAGCGTCCTCTCCGGTAAAGCTGAAAGTCTCGCTCTCTCTCACCATACGCAGTATTTTTTCGTCGCTCAATAATGGGCACATAGGCATCAATATATCCGTTACCCACAGCCTGCATAAAGGCAAATGATTGGTCAAACCCCCACTCATTCAGGTCGTCAAAAAACAGTCCTCCAACGCCACGGGTTTCATTGCGATGCTTGAGATAAAAATAGTCGTCGCACCACTTTTTATATTTAGAGTAAATATCGTCTCCAAAAGGCAAGCACAACTTTTTAGCGGTGTCGTGCCAATGTTGAACATCTTCTTTGAAAGGATAAAACGGCGTGAGGTCAAATCCACCACCAAACCACCAAATGGGTGATTCGCCCTCTTTTTCTGCAATAAAAAAGCGAACATTGGCGTGAGACGTAGGCACATAAGGATTATGAGGATGAATAACCAATGATACCCCCATTGCCTGAAAATTCCTGCCAGCCAACTCCGGGCGATTAGCCGTTGCAGATGCTGGCATTTGGCTGCCAAATACATGGGAGAAGTTTACCCCACCCTGCTCAACCACGTTACCATTTTTCATGACACGAGAGCGACCGCCGCCGCCTTCTTCTCGAACCCAGCTGTCTTCGGCAAATTGTCCCTTACCATCGGCCAACTCTATAGTTTGGCAAATAGTATCTTGCAGGTTTAGTAGATAAGACTTTACTGCTTCAATAACCTCGGCGGCATTTTTGCCATCAAGTAATTCTGCTGACATCATGATCTGATTATTTCTCCTGTGTCTCCATCTCTTATCGTGCTGGGTTTGTCATTCCCTCCTACTTCGCCATCAACATAAGTAACAGAGTTGCCAAATATATCTCTCGCTTCTTCGATAGAACGGGCCGGTGGCTGCCCTGCTAAGTTTGCGCTGGTAGAAACAATAGGTTTGCCTAGTTTATTACACAGACCTGTGACTACAGCGTGATTTGTCACTCGAACTGCAATTTTATCATGAGAGCCCGTTAGCCACTCAGGAGCCGTTTTCGACTTAGGTAATAACCAGGTTATGGCACCAGGCCAACTTGAAAATATGTCAGTACGCCTGTGTTGTGGCACCGCCTCGTCATCGACATAGGGAAGCAACTGACTATAGTTAGCAGCAATCAGAATAACGCCCTTTTCTACAGGGCGCTGCTTTGTCTTCAGTAGGAAATCCACTGCGGCTTTGTTATCTGGGTCACATCCAATGCCCATAACGGCCTCTGTGGGATACACCAAAAGCTTACCGGCGTGAAATGCTTCAACAATAGGATCGCTGCTAGCTGCCCCTTCGTCATCCGGGCTGTATATATCTACGCTCCCGTTTTGGGTATCAGACATTGTTTGTTATCTCTAAGTGATGTTTATTTTTTGAAGCCACATAAAGGCTGAGGGCATGCATATTCACCTTTTTTGTGAATTAATACACCCCAACCACATTCTGGACACGCTTCGTTGATGGGTTCAGAATTTAGCACATATCTGCATTTGGGATAATGATTACAGGCAAAAAACTGTTTCCCATATTTGCTGGTGCGGGAAATTAATTCACCCACTTTACATTTTGGACAATGAACGTGGGTTTCTTCTTGTTGCTTAAGCGGTGCAATGAAGTGGCAAACTGGAAAATTGGTACAGCCAATAAACATACCATAGCGCCCTTTCTTAATTCCCAGCTCTGATGAGCAATCAGGACACGTTACTCCGTCTAACGTTTTGAGTAGGGTGGTTTGGTTATCGTGTAAGGGTTTACTGAAATTACAGGCAGGATAAGCAGTGCAACCAATAAACGGACCGCTTTTGCTATTTTTTATATGTAACGGCTTACCGCAGTCAGGACAATCACCAAAACTATCTTCTAGTGCGTGCTCATTTGCTGAAAATAACGAGTGGTCTATTTTAGGCATGGTGGGATATTGTGGATAACTGCGTAATGATAAAAGCCACCACTGCAATACTGTAGGGCGGCTACTGGCTTATCATTGGAGAGCATTAATGAAGAACGCCGTCTGGCTCTTCAAAAAGCAAATCTTCCATTTGGGCATACGCTTTTTCTTTTCCTGGTACATTAAACAGCACCATAAGCACAACCCACTTTAAATCTTCTAGACAGAATTCGTTAGAATCTATTTCCATTACTCGATCGATGACCATTTCTCGAGTAGAAGCATCGAGCACGTTAACTTGCTCAAGGAACATAAGAAAGCCTCTGCACTCTACGTCTAAACGCATTTGCTCTTCATGCGTGTAGATGCGGCTTAAACTTGTATTAATTCCCTTACAAAAATAAGGCTTAATGTCTGTTTCTTGCAAAGCAGCTAATTTTTCTAACCACGCGAGCGCCTTATATATCTCATCATGATGAAAACCAGCCCGCACGAGCTCGTCGGTCAGTTCATCTTGATCGACACGTATTTCAGTCTCACTATGGATGAAATTTTCAAACAGATACATGAGGATATCGAACATTTTAATTGCCCCTCAATTTAATGTAACCGCCAGGGACAGCAGTTACTAAACCGCACAACTCGTATTCTAGTAATAATGCCATGGCCTGCTGGACAGGCATGGAGCCGCGCTGCGCTATAACATCTATTGCGGTAACGTCGTAATCCACACTAGCTAATAATTTATCAGTTGCCAAGCTATTCAATTCACTTTTTTCACTTTCAACGCACCTACTCTCTTTTTCAGGTAACGCCTCAATGGCTAATTCGTCGAAAATGTCATTAACATTCGTAACTAATTTAGCGCCTTGTTGAATTAACCAATGACATCCTTGGGCATGCGTATTAAAAATACTCCCGGGAATAGCAAACACATCTCGCCCTAGATCTGCGGCCATATTTGCTGTTATCAAGGTACCGCTTTGAATTTTTGCCTCTACCACCAGCGTACCTAAAGACATTGCTGCAATGATTCTATTTCTCCTTGGAAAATGCCAAGCTTTGGCAGGAATACCGGGGAAGAACTCTGTAATAATAGCACCTTCAGCTGCAAGAATATCAGAATGTAGTGATTTGTGTTTAAAAGGGTAAATAGAATCTGGTCCTGTGCCCATTACTGCAATGGTTTTACCGCATCCATGTAAAGCGCCTTTATGCGATGCTGCATCTATACCAAGCGCCATGCCGCTTGTTACTGTAATGCCTTTGATAGAAAGTGCTGCTGCCATCTCTTCAGCTGTTTTCTTGCCTTGAAAGCTTGCTCGACGACTACCTACCATCGCTATTTGCGACTGTTGCAACAGCGACGCATTACCTTTAACGAAAATTACGAGAGGTGGATTATCTAAACTTGCAAGCATATCTGGGTAATCGCAACAACCGAAAGTGATCATTTTATTTTCGGATGCTTCGTCTAACCATATTAATGCTTTTTCAACCGACTTCTCGCAAACTTTGTTCAATAAGGTTTTAGCATTTTCTGGCAGAGAACGCTCAGGGTTAACATTGAATAGATCTTCAGGCCTACAAGATAAGCTAGCTAACAGCGCTAACCACTTTTTCGTCGCTGTGCTGTATGAGGAAGCTAGACGAAGCCATGCTGCTGCATTTTTGGAAAGGGTACTTGAAGAATGATGCATTGCCGCTCCGTAGTTAGCGCGGCAATTATCATATGTCGCGTTATGGATTTGCGACTATAAAGCCGCGTTTTATACCTGTGTTTGCTCGGGTGATTAAGCCATAGCTTGCCGCGCTAAAAGTTTTGTAGATTATGACCTCTCCCACTTTAAGGGCCGGCTGCTCTACTGCATTAATAAGCCACTCACGCCCGCTTTGTATTTGTGAGTTGGTAACGTATTTAGGCGTATCGTCGTTGATGATAGAGGGGCCCTTTGCATAAATGCCCATCACGGTACCGGGTTCTACTTCCGAGTTACCCAAATCGAGAATAATCACATCGTATTTTCCCAATAAATCGTGATCGTGAACATCACCGATAACAAAGCCTCTCTGCACTGTAGCCGGTTTTAACACTAAGCTTTTCTCATGGGAAAAGTTCCCCTCGAACAACTTGTCTCCCAAATTCGCCTCTTGGGTAGACTGAGTAAGCGACAGTAGCATCGAGTCGTCATCTATCGACTCTGTAAATACCTGAGCATCAGCTACGTGAGAAACCTGCACCCCTAATGCTCTTCCATCGAGGTTTTTGATAATAGATTGCTTTCTCACTACGTGTAACTGTTCAGTAGTATTGAAATTCGGCTCACTGACAACCAAATCATCAGCGGCAAAGCGCACATTCGCGTCTTTATTTCCTAACACCCTTGGCATCATATCGAAGCTGTCTAAATCAATGATGGTGTGTTGATTTATATACGGTGCAATAGCACTCCAATCCAATGTATCTATAGGCGACGGTTTTACTCGCTTTTCAGCCTGGGGAGAAAGCGAAAGAAGGGGTTTGTCACGTTGAATTGAAAACACGGGTTCGCCGTCTATCATGCCCACAATAATAACATCGCCGGGATAGATTAAGTGAGGGTTGTCGATTTGTGTATTCGTTCTCCATAACTCAGGCCATAGCCACGGCTTGTTGAGAAAAATAGTTGCGATATCCCATAACGTATCACCGCGTTTTACCGTGTAAGTTTGCGGAGCACTGTCTTTGAGCTGCAGGGCGAGCACAGGCAAAGTTAGAAATGCCAACGTTGCAGCTATTATTAATTGCCCATATTTTTTTAATCGCATATTCAAATTAGATTCCCGCAAAAGTTTCGCTGTCGCTTATTGTTGCTTTTTAAGACAATACCACTATATCGACAGTTACGCGTGTTCTTAAAGGACTATGGCAAAAAACTGCACTAAAGTCTGTGTTATACGTTAGAATAGTAAGTAAATTGGCACTGTAAAGTGCGTTGGTAAATAGATCGTATATGAATTTATACAGCGAAAAGGCAAAGTAAGCGACAAATGGCAATATTAGATGTATTAAGTTTTCCCGACGAACGTCTTCGCACGGTAGCAAAGCCGGTCGACAACGTGAACGACGAAATTAAGCAACTTGTTTCAGACATGTTTGAAACAATGAAAGACGAAAAAGGTATCGGTCTTGCCGCTACCCAAGTAGATCGTCACGTTCAGGTTGTGGTGATGGATGTGTCAGAGGAACAAAACGAACCTCGCGTTTTCATTAACCCTGAAATTACGCGAAAAGAAGGCGCAACAATCAGCGAAGAAGGTTGTCTTTCTGTGCCCGGCAACTATGCAAAAGTAGAGCGTGCAGAAGCTATCACAGTGAAAGCACTTGATGCTAATGGCGACAGCTTTGAGTTAGAAGCAGAGGGGCTACTTGCGATTTGCATTCAGCATGAGCTTGACCACCTTAAAGGCGTTCTATTTATCGATTATCTCTCGCCGTTAAAGCGTCAACGTATTCGCAAAAAGCTCGAAAAAGAAGCTAGACTAGCAGCCAGAGCTTAAGGAAAACCGTGACAGCGCCACTTAGAATTATTTTTGCCGGTACCCCGGATTTTGCAGCTAAACACTTATCGGCTCTTATTGAAAGTGAGCACGACGTTATCGCTGTATATACTCAGCCCGACCGCCCTGCTGGACGCGGAAAGAAGTTAACCGCAAGCCCAGTTAAGCAGCTCGCAGAAACACACCATATACCTGTTTACCAACCTGAATCTTTGAAAGAAGAAGAGGCACAGCGCATTCTAGCCGAACTTAATGCTGACATTATGGTGGTGGTTGCTTACGGTTTGATACTGCCAAAAGCTGTTTTAAATGCGCCTAAATACGGATGTATTAATGTACATGGCTCTATATTACCTAAATGGCGAGGAGCTGCGCCAATACAGCGCTCAATCTGGGCTGGCGATGCTGAAACTGGCGTAACTATTATGCAAATGGACGAAGGTTTAGACACCGGTGATATGCTTCATATAGCTACACTTCCCATTGAGAGTAACGATACAAGCGCAACCTTATACAACAAACTTGCTGAGCTTGGTCCAATAGCGCTGGTTGATGTTTTGCAGCGCCTAGCAAGCATAACACCGCAAAAACAAGATGACGCACTCGCAAGTTATGCGAAAAAACTCTCCAAAGAAGAAGCTCAGATTAATTGGGAAGAAAGCGCAGAGCAAATTGAGCGAAATATCAGAGCGTTTAACCCGTGGCCCGTGGCGTGGATGAGAGTAGAGAAACAAAACGTTAAGGTATGGTCAGCGTTCGTAGAGCCTTGTTCAGTTGATGTGAGCCCTGGCACAATTATAAGCGCGAATAAATCGGGCATTACAGTAGCAACAGGCAAAGATGCCTTAACAATAACATTGTTACAAATTCCTGGTAAAAAGCCTTTATCTGCTGCTGACGTTATTAATGCACGTAAAGCTTGGTTCGAACCAGGTTGCTCATTACATCAAGTAGATTCGTTGTGAAACCACTCCCGTTACCAAAACAAAAGAACCTGCGCGCAGACTGCGCGTGGGTTATTTATCAAATTCTTGAGCAAGGGAAGTCATCTAGAGACTGCTTAGAAAGGGTTCAGAGAAGGCACAACGTTCGCGATAACGCATGGCTACAAGAAATGTCTCTTGGCGTCATGCGAAAGCTGCCATTATTGCAACACTGGCTTCGAACACTGCTCGACCGCCCTCTTAAAGGGAACAAAAAAGTACTCGAACACTTAATCATGTTGGGGCTTTATCAACTTGCCTTTTCAAGGGTAAGTAAACACGCAGCGGTGGGCGAGACAGTTGCAGCCGCATCATATTTGGGCGGAACTGGACTTAAAGGTTTAGTAAACGCCGTATTGCGAAACTTTCAGCGAGAAGAGTTGGCCTCACGCCCAGTTGAAGATCCGATTATTAATAGCGGCCTCCCAAAGTGGCTTTTTAAAGCCATAGACTCGGCATATAACGATGACGCCCATGCAGTGAGACAGGCTACCAACGACATGGCCCCTATCTGGCTTAGGGTAAACTCTCGCCAAATAAACAAAGGTGACTTTGCTTCGCTATTAACAAAAGCAAACGTTGAATTTTCATTTAGCGATGAGCATGAAAACGGGATCGTTTTAAAGTCACGAGAAGACATCACAGCCTTGCCTGGTTTTGATAAAGGTTTTTTTGCAGTTCAAGACGGCGCAGCACAACTTGCTGCGCATTATCTCAACCCTCAAAATGGCGAGCGAGTTCTCGATTGTTGCGCAGCACCTGGCGGTAAAACGGGTCACATTGCTGAATTAGCACCTAAGTTGGCTTACTGCTTAGCACTTGATGCTGATGAAAAGCGATTACAGCGAGTGCACGAAAATATGGATCGCCTCAAACACAGTGTCGAAATCAAACAAGGTGATGCTACCAATCCATCACAGTGGTGGGACGGAGAGCTCTTCGATCGTATTTTACTAGACGCGCCCTGCTCTGCCACAGGAGTTATTCGCCGCCACCCCGATATTCGCTGGCTAAGAAAGTCTAGCGATATAGATAATTTAGCGGCATTACAGCGAGAGATATTGAATGCGTTGTGGAAATTGTTAAAGCCTGGTGGCACCCTGCTTTATGCAACATGCTCAATTCTACCGAAAGAAAATAAGGCACAAGTTACTCGCTTTATTGCCGAAACGGAAGACGCCAATTTGCAACCAATAATTAAGACAGAAACCAATGAAAATCCTGGTCGTCAGATTCTGCCGGGTGAGCAACAAATGGATGGTTTCTATTATGCGAGACTGGTAAAGTCGTCTTGCGCAATTAAGTAACAGGGCTAGTTAATAACGATGAAAATCATCATTTTGGGTGCAGGTCAGGTTGGTGGAACGCTAGCTGAAAACTTAGTGGGTGAGAATAACGAGATTACCGTTATTGACTCAGACCCCAATATTCTGCGCTCACTTCAAGATAGACTCGATTTGCAAGTTGTCACCGGCGTTGGCTCTCACCCTGATGTGCTACGAAGCGCTGGGGCGGAAGATGCCGATATGCTCATTGCTGTGACCAATAGTGATGAAAGTAATATGCTCGCCTGTCAGGTAGCGTACAGTCTATTTAAAACACCCACTAAAATAGCCCGAGTTCGCTCTGAACAATATATCATTTACCAAGCTCAACTTTATAAACAACAAGATATTCCAGTCGACCACATCATTGCGCCCGAACAACTCGTAACCAAAGCAATAAAACGCTTAATAGACTATCCTGGCGCACTGCAGGTTGTTGAGTTTGCCGAAGGCAAAGCAAGCCTTGTTGCTGTAAAAGCTTATTATGGTGGACTGCTCGTAGGTCACGCTCTGTCTGCATTGAAAGATCATATGCCGAATGTAGAAACACGGGTAGCGGCAATTTATCGTCGCGGACGCCCTATTCGCCCGTTAGGCACCACTGTGATAGAAGCAGACGATGAAGTCTTTTTTATTGCCGCAACCAAACATATTCGGGCGGTAATGAGTGAACTACAGAAGCTAGAGTCTAGCTATAAGCGCATTATGATCGCAGGCGGTGGGTTAATCGGAGCAGGTCTAGCGAAGAAGCTCGAGCATAACCATAATGTTAAGCTGATTGAGTTTAGCGCAGAGCGCGCTAAATACCTTGCTGCTCATTTAGACAAAACCATTGTATTTAGCGGAGATGCCTCCGACCCTGAACTATTAGGCGAAGAAAATATCGAGCAGGTGGACGCGTTCATCGCAGTCACTAATGACGATGAAGCCAACATCATGTCTGCCATGCTAGCCAAGCGAATGGGCGCAAAAAAGGCAATGGTGCTTATTCAACGAGGCGCCTATGTTGACTTAGTTCAGGGTGGGGAAATTGATATTGCTTTCTCTCCTCAGCAGGCAACCATATCTGCCCTGCTTACTCATGTAAGGCGTGGAGACATAGTGAACGTTTACTCACTTCGCAGAGGCGCGGCAGAAGCAATTGAAGCAATCGCCCATGGTGATGAGAATACCTCTAAAGTGGTGGGCAAACAAATCGGCGATATTAAGTTACCACCAGGAACAACGATTGGCGCTGTGGTAAGAGACGATCAGGTGATCATTGCCCACAGTGATACAAAGATAGAGGCCGACGACCACATCATTCTATTCTTAGTTGATAAAAAGTATATCAGCGATGTAGAGAAGTTATTCCAACCAAGCGCTTTCTTCTTCGGTTAAAAAGATAGGCAGCTGTTTATCAATAGTTATCTGTTAATAGCGGTGCTTTGTTGAAATCGATTTATCAACAAAACTTAGCTTCTCCAAAACGTTGGAGAGAAAAGCACAAGCAACGAAAATACTTCTAATCGCCCAAATACCATTGCTAACACCAACAACCATTTCCCGCCATCAGTTACCTCTGCATAATTCGCAGCAACGCTACCTAGGCCTGGGCCAAGGTTGTTTAGCATGGCAGCTGTGGCAGTAAAGGCACTTAGGTTATCTAGCCCCGTTGCAATTAGCCCTATCATGATAAGTACGAATACAATTGCATAGGCTGAAAAGAAGCCCCATACCGCTTCTACCACTTTGTCGGGCATTGCTCTATCGCCAAATTTTACTGCATACACAGCTTTGGGGTGAATAAGCCTGTCTACCTCACGTTTACCCTGCAAAAACAGCAAGCACACTCTCACCACCTTTAATCCACCGCCGGTAGAGCTTGCACAGCCGCCGATAAAACTGGAAAAAATAAGCATAATAGGCAAAAAGGTAGGCCAGACAGAAAAGTCTGTGGTAGCAAAACCTGCGGTTGTACTTATAGACACCGCTTGAATCATTGCTTGATCTAAGGCGGTTTCGGCAGAACTGTAATAACCAGAAAGGGTTAGAACAAGAAAGCAAATTGAAATCAGCGTAGCCTGAATAATGAAAAAAGCTTTGAACTCAGGATCTTTGAAATATCCACGCATAGAACGAGAGCTTACTGCAGCATAGTGAAGTGAAAAGTTAAGCGCTGCTATTAGTAAAAATACGGTACACACTACGTTGACCATAGGACTGGAAAAATAACCTAAACTGGCATCATGGTTTGAAAAACCTCCAATGGCGACGGTGGAGAATGCATGACAAATTGCGTCAAAGACATTCATACCTGCAAGCCAATAAGCCCCGGCACAAGCGATAGTAATAGAAAGGTAAATATACCAAAGATGCTTTGCCGTATCGGCAATACGCGGCGTCATCTTATTATCTTTAACCGGGCCTGGTGTTTCAGCACGATAGAGCTGCATCCCCCCAACACCTAAGATAGGTAAAATAGCCACGGCTAACACAATAATTCCCATACCGCCTAGCCATTGAAGCTGCTGACGATAGAACTGAACGGAATGAGGTAAAAAATCAATCCCCTCTATTACTGTAGCACCAGTAGTAGTAAGCCCTGAGAAAGATTCAAAAAACGCGTCTGTTACTGTCATGCTAGGTTGCTCTAGCAAAATAAGCGGAATTGCCCCAACGCTTGCGAGCACCGACCAAAACAGTGCCACAATTAAAAAGCCTTCTCGCGCTCTCAAATCATTTTTTTGCTGTCTATTGGGATACCATAATGCCATCCCCCCTAATACACACAATATGAATGCGAGGGTAAAAGGAAGGCCACTTCCATCTTGATATATCAATGAGACAATACCAGGAGGGATCATGGTTACACTGAAAAGTGCAATGAGTAACCCTAGAATACGAATGATGGCACGATAGTGCATTGTGTGATGGCCTTTCTTTTTATAGTGACTCGTATTGTTAAGTCGCGAATGTGTAACGAAAAAACAATTAGCGCTTACACATCGATTATAGGGCTATATTGTGAGGGGGAAAACATTTGTTTTTCCTCCTCACACAGACACTATATAGTCTATTTCATTGAAAGTACTGTTTTTACCATTTTAGTAATACTGCGATAGGCTTGCGATACGTTCTCGGCAAGCATATAAGCGGGGGTGGTAACTAACTTCATCTCGTTATCAACAACCACATCATCTACTTCGCAATCTATATGGGTTGCACCTAAAGCGTTAAGTCCTTGCGCAGTTGCTTCATCGTTACCAATAGTAAGCTTTACGCCATTCCCATAAACCTTTGCAGCAAGCGCCGGAGCAATACACGCATAAGCCGCTGGCTTTTTAGCTTTTGCAAATGCTTGGCATACAGTGAGAACGTCTTCATTGAATGAACACTCGGCGCCATCTACTGCAAAAGTGCAAAGATTTTTTGCAACACCGAAGCCACCCGGCAAAATGAGTGTATCAAAAAGACTTACGTCGCACTCTGACAGTGGCTTTATATCTCCACGAGTAATGCGTGCAGACTCAACTAATACGTTTCTGGTTTCACCCTCTGCCACTTCACCCGTTAAATGGTTTATAACATGTAATTGGTCGACGTCAGGCGCAAAGCACTGGTACGACGCTCCTTCAGACTCGATCGCTAGTAATGACAAGACGGCTTCTTGTAACTCTGCACCATCATAAACACCACTTCCACTTAGAATGACCGCAACCTGCTTCATATTTTCCTCCAGACTATGTACTTTATGACTTATGCAATTGTTGGCTATAAAACAACCAAAACTTTTAAAAAAGTTCTTAACATAACGTATATTATTTGTGAATTCTTATGCTACATTATTTCGCTGATTTGGTTAAACGAAAAAATACGCAAACCAAGTTATCCACATAAAATGGAATGTTCTGTAGCAGGTACGCTGTAATTCTAATATTGCTTCATTCCCTTATTTTTCTTGCATCTGGTATTGATCAAACAATTTTTTGTGATCAAATGGATCCGTTCGCCTGAAAATTTAGATCACAAAGTTATCCACAGGCCAAGCATTTTTTAATCTCGCGCCCTTATATGGCGATCTTTCCTTTCCTGTGGCATCCTTGCGCTCATTATCTCTGTTGAAAAGTAGCCCTCTATGCCTGAATCTAAAAAGTCACCTTTTATCCTTGTTGATGGTTCTTCCTATCTGTTTCGTGCGTTTCACGGTTTACCACCACTAACAAATTCAAAAGGTCAGGATACTGGGGCCATTTATGGTGTGGTTAACATGCTTAAAAGTCTTATTAAGCAATATAACCCAACACATATGGCAGTGATATTTGATGCCAAAGGCAAGACCTTTCGAGATGATATTTATCCCGAGTACAAAGCCAACCGTCCAGCCATGCCAGATGAGTTGAGAAGCCAGATTGAACCTCTTCATACTATTATCAAAGCAATGGGCTTACCGGTAATTGTTGAGCCAGGTGTAGAAGCCGACGATGTTATTGGCACCTTTGCAAAACATGCCACCGAAAAAGGTATTGATACTGTTATTAGTACCGGCGATAAAGATATGGCGCAGCTAGTTAACCAACACATCACGCTTATCAATACTATGACTAATCAGGTTATGGATGTTGAAGGAGTAAAAACCAAGTTCGGGATCCCGCCAGAACTAGTGATCGACTTTTTGGCATTGAAAGGCGATAAGGTTGATAACATTCCGGGCGTTCCAGGCGTAGGTGATAAAAGTGCCCAAGCCCTTCTTAATGGTATTGGCGGCATAGACGATATATATCAAAATCTCGATAGAATTGCCGATCTGTCGTTTCGAGGTAGTAAGTCGATGGCAGCGAAAATGGCAGAGTACGAAGAGCAGGCTCGCCTATCTTATACCCTAGCTACTATTAGCGTAGACCTAGAACTGGATTACGATATAGAAGCCTTAATGCCGACAAGCGCCGATAATGAAGCATTACGCGATCTATTTGCAGAGTACGAATTTAAACGTTGGCATTCGGAAGTGAGTGCGCTCCTCAATGCTGGTGAATCTGGATCTTCTGAAGCACAGGCCTCGGATAGTAAAGCTTCTAGCAGCGAGGATAAAACCTCAGAAAGCGCTTTCTCAGACGTTGAGTCGATCGACAAATCGCAATATGAAGTCATTTTTGATGAAGAGCAATTTTCTGCATGGATAGAAAAACTAAAAAAAGCTGACTTATTTGCATTTGATACAGAAACTACAAGCCTCAATTATATGGAGGCGGAAATTGTCGGCGTTTCATTCTGCATAGAGCCAGGTAAGGCAGCATACGTTCCTGTAGCACATGACTACCCTGATGCTCCTGCGCAATTATCAAGAGACCTTGTTCTCGATGCACTAAAACCTATTTTAGAGTCTGAATCCGCAATAAAGGTAGGACAGCACATCAAGTACGATAAAAACGTACTTGCGAATTACGACATTACCCTTAACGGAATTGGCTTCGACACTATGCTAGAAAGCTACATGTTGAATAGCACTGCACAGCGTCATGATATGGATTCACTAGCCCTCGCTTATCTAGGGCACAAAACTATACATTTTGAAGACATTGCAGGTAAAGGAGCGAAGCAATTAACGTTTAATCAAATCGATTTAAATGAAGCAGGCCCATATGCCGCCGAAGATGCAGACATTACTCTGCGTTTACACAATGCGATTTGGAAAAAGCTAGAGCCTATCGATTCACTTAAGCGCCTTCTTATCAACGTTGAAGTACCATTGGCATGCGTATTGTCTCGTATGGAACAGCAGGGAGTATTAATTGACAGCCAGAAACTCGGACAGCAAAGCCAAGATTTAGCGACGCGTATTGCTGAACTTGAAAAAGAAGTTCATGAAGAAGCTGGAGAATCTTTCAATTTAGGCTCTACAAAACAGCTCCAGCATATTCTATTTGAGAAAATGTCTCTGCCTGTAGTTAAAAAGACACCTAAAGGTGCGCCATCGACATCAGAGGACGTACTGCAAGAGTTGGCGTTAGAATATTCATTACCGCAGAAGATTATGGAGTACAGAGGCTTAACAAAGCTGAAAAATACCTACACAGACAAACTGCCTAAAATGATAAATCACCGTACCGGAAGAGTGCATACGTCTTATCATCAAGCTGTTACTGCAACGGGTAGATTATCGTCTACAGATCCTAACTTGCAGAATATTCCAATTCGAAATGAAGCAGGTCGCCGTGTAAGGCAAGCTTTTGTTCCTCGAAAAGGAAACAAAATTGTAGCTGCGGATTATTCTCAAATTGAGCTTCGCATTATGGCGCACCTATCGGGAGACAAAGGTTTACTAGACGCTTTTGCCCAGGGAAAAGATATTCATAAAGCAACAGCAGCTGAAGTTTTCGGTATTGCACTTGATGATGTTACCACTGACCAGCGTAGAAGCGCGAAAGCCATTAACTTTGGTCTTATTTATGGTATGAGTGCTTTTGGCTTGGCAAAACAACTCAATATTCCGCGTAACGAAGCGCAGAAATACATGGATTTGTACTTCGAGCGCTATCCCGGTGTTCTCGACTATATGGATAGTACTCGAGAAAGTGCAAAAGATAAGGGTTACGTTGAAACTGTATTCGGACGCCGTTTATACCTACCTGACATTAAAGCAAGCAACGGAGCGCGACGAAAGGGAGCCGAGCGAGCGGCTATCAATGCGCCAATGCAAGGAACTGCAGCAGACATCATTAAAATGGCGATGATTAAAGTGGATGACTGGATTGCAAAGAATGCCAGCGACGATGTGACAATGATGATGCAAGTACACGATGAATTAGTCTTTGAAATAAAAGAAGACAAAATTGATAACTATGTCGATACGATTAAAGCACTTATGGAAAGTGCTGCAACGCTTAATGTACCTCTTAATGTGGAGGTAGGCATTGGTGAAAACTGGGATGAAGCTCACTAATTGCAACTTCATTTCTTATGGCGCCAAACTTAGTTTAGCGTCATAAATCATCAATTTAAGTAATTTGATTACAACTTAATTAATTAAGATGGATGTAAATTACGCATTTTTAGTAATTAAATTACAAATCAGTCTTGCCTTTTTGTGCCTTTATTGTAAAATTGCACATGTAGGGTACAGAGGTGAGAAAGCTGTTTTCAAACCTTTGCTTTAACCCCGGTCATTTGCCGGGGTTTTTTTATGCCTGAAGAAAAGTGGCTGGCACAGCAAAAACTAGGCGGCCTAGAGGAACTTTTTTATTATTTTCTGAGTTAATTGAACTTTCTGTATCAGCCCTACTCTATATCTACGGTTTTTATGTGTTTTCTCTCATTCAATGCCTCACTTTTTGTGGGGCATTTTTTTTTGCCTATTAAAAACTATGCTTCGGCCTCTTCATCGCTTTCTGGCTGAATCCTACCAAACCAAAGGTCTAGCATACGCTCCAATTCCGGCAAACCATGACGATTAAGAGAAGAAAACGTGTTTACAGTAACATCACCCATAAAGGCCAATGCTGCTTCCTGCGCCATCATAAGCTGTGCTTTGCGCTTCCCAGATTTTAATTTGTCTGCCTTGGTAAGTAACGCAAGCACCGGAATACCTGCATCAACAGCCCAATGGATAAGATCTTGGTCTAAATCTTTAAACGGATGGCGAATATCCATTAAAACCACAAGGCCTTTAAGTGACTTTCGTTTCTGCAAATACTCACCCAGCGACTTCTGCCATTTTATTTTCGTTGCCAAGGGTACTTTGGCAAACCCATAACCTGGTAAGTCCACAAGTCGCAGGTTGTCTTCTAACTCAAACACATTGATTAACTGTGTTCTTCCTGGGGTTTTACTGGTTCTTGCCAAGTTCTTTTGGCGAGTTAATGTATTTAGTGCACTTGATTTGCCCGCATTAGAGCGACCAGCAAACGCAACTTCAATACCCGTATCATCTTTCAAATGACGGATATCAGGTGCACTGGTAAAGAATGTTGCTTTGGTGTAATACGACATCTAGACTAACCTCCACATGCGTCATACCGTCTGGTTTACAACTTTTTAATATTAAAACAGACTAAAACCCTTAGATTTATCATGGAATAGGTTTTTCTGACGCGTTAAATGTGTAAAATACGTATGATATCACGTATATCACGTATATAACGCGAGCCGTTGGAACCATTTAAGAGATTATTTATGAAAAAACTGTGTTTGTTGGTTTGTTTGTCGCTAGGTTTAAGTGCCTCTGCAGTAGCAAAAGGTGATGCAGAAGCAGGCAAAGCAAAGTCTGCTGTGTGTGCAGCCTGCCATGGCCCTGATGGCAATAGTATGATTGACATGAACCCCAAATTAGCTGGGCAACATGAAAAATACCTTGTTAAACAACTTACTGAGTTTAAGCTTGCGTCACAAACTGGTGGCGAAGAAGGCCGTAACAATGCGGTAATGAATGGAATGGCAGCGCCATTGTCCACACAGGATATGGAAGATTTAGCGGCCTACTTCTCAAGTCAGGAAGCTACACCAGGTGAAACCCCTGAGCAGTATATTGAGGCGGGTAAAGCGCTTTATCAAGGCGGTGACGAAGAGCGTGGCATTACTGCATGTATTGCGTGTCACGGACCACAAGGTAATGGATCATCACTTTCAGGCTTCCCCGATATCAGTGGCCAACACGCAACCTATACTGCGTCGCAGCTAAAATCATTTCGCTCTGGCCAGCGTCACAACAGCATGAATGGCATGATGCGCGATATTGCGATGAAGTTGACAGACGAAGACATCGAAATCTTATCTAACTATGTCGCTGGTTTACATTAAGTTTTTAAAAAATCTTTGTCGTTGTTAAATTTTTGTTACTCCAAAAGTTGTATTTTAGAATTATTAGTGTAATCTAACGGCATAGTTTGTTGCAGCCTTTGTAGGCTTTCAGACTAAATAACAAGAATAATAATAAAATACCCCACGGAAGATTGGATAAAGCGCCAAGAAGGCCAAAAACAAAAATAGCGCTCTGCTAATAAAAAAAATAAGGGGAGCACGGCTAGGGAAGCATAAAGCGCAGCGATGTGTAAATAACGGGAGAGGTGTCATCTGACACTCATTCAAAATAAGGTGATGGTGCAAACCATCACCTTTTTTTCTTTTTAGCGCTAACTAATTATTTTTCTCAATATGCAATGTCCACTTTGCTTCGACTCCAACACTATCTTTTATCACCAAGATAACAAACGCACATACTTTCAATGCAAATGCTGTAAATTAGTGTTTGTCTCTCCTGAGTGTTTACCTAGTACCGGTGCCGAGAAGAGTGAGTACGACAAGCATGAGAATAGCTTTGAAGACGATGGCTATAGAACATTTTTAAGTAAACTTCTAACACCTCTATCAATTTATATTAAACCAAGCTCTTCGGCTTTAGACTTCGGCTGCGGGCCCGCTCCAGTATTAGCAGAATTGCTCAAGGAAAAGGGGCTAGAGGTTAGTATTTATGATCCTTTTTATGCGAATAATATTGAAGTATTAGAACAATCTTTTGATGTCATAACCTGTACTGAAGCCATAGAGCATTTTCATCAGCCCGCAAAAGAATGGTCTTTGTTCAATTCTATGCTTAAGCCAAACGGCATTCTTGCCATCATGACAAAAAGAGTGCTGAGCAAAGAACGATTTAAACAATGGCATTATAAAAACGATCCCACCCACGTAAGCTTTTTCAGTGAAGCTACGTTCAATTATCTTGCGCAGAGAGACACATTTAGCGTTGAATTCCCCACTAGTGATGTCGTTTTGATGAAGAAGCTTTAACGAATTCGCGCTATAATAAGCAAGTCTTTTACTCTATTTCGTATTTGGAATATATGTCACGTTCAAAGAAATCTCGCAAAGTTGGTCTTATTGGTGTTCGCAAAGATCCAGACTTTAAGCCTAGTGAAAACAGTAAATCTGATACTCCTCGCCCTAAAAAACATAAGGGTAAGCCTGCTGGTAGCCGTCATAATGTTGAACAGGGCAAATCTGGCGGCGGCAAGAACAATGAAAAGAAAGATCCGCGCCTAGGCAGTAAGAAACCAATTCAACTGGTGAAAGCTAAAGGTGTGGCGCCAACGCCAGTAGAAAAGAAAAAGTATGCCACTCCAGCCCAAGAATTAGCAGCCTTAGAAGCCGATCAGCGGCTCTCGGACTTGCTTGACAAGCTAGATGCAGACAAGTCTCTTTCTAAAGAGCAGCAGCGTTATGTTGACGAAAAAATGGCACGCCATCGTATTCTGTGTGACCTACTTGGTATCGTTGACGAAGACGATGAAGAAGAAATCGATCCGTTTGATGAATTAGACGCTATTAAGATAGACGATTTCAAGAACTAGAACGGGATAACTAAATGCTGTGGGTTGTACTAACTGGTGTCGCGCTAGTTGTTATTTTAGGGCTTGGGTTTTATGCAGGCAGACTGCTATTTCTACTCAAACAACAGAAAAAACGCAAAAACGACGCGACGAACGCGCGTATAGCTAATATCACTGAAAGCATCATTCTGATTTCCAAAGCCATGGAGCAGCAGCAGTGCGATTTATCTGAAGGCGTTATTAGAATTGTGAATTTATTAAATGCGCTTCCGCTAAACAACCCGCCTGACTTCAAAGCTAAATTTCCGCATACTTATGCGCTTTTTGTCGAGATTAGCGGCTTTGCAGTGTTAGAGGCTAGACAACAGCTATCCAAACAAGAAAGAAGAAAGCAAGACAAAGCGCGAGAGCAAATAGAATCTGAGTACGAATCTAAGGTACTCGATGAGTTACCCGGCGTTAAGACCTTCTGCGAAGCACTTGTTTGAGACAACTTCTACAATCCGTTCAAAAGTAATATAAAGCAGTGTGGTTTCCATACTGCTTTTTTTATTAAACACCCTCTGAGCCAGCACACCAATTTTAAATGCCTTTACTAATTGCCATGGCTTTTGTCCGCTCATAGCAATGGCAATGTTTTTCATGATCGTTCACCATGCCAACCGCTTGCATAAACGCATAACAAATTGTTTCACCAACAAAACTAAAGCCCATTTTCTTCAATGCCACCGACATGGCTTTTGACTCTTTTGTTGATGTTGGAATGTCATCGAATTTTTCCCATTCGTTCACTAATGTGTTACCACCGGTAAATTGCCAGATAAATGTATTAAATGGCTGGGTTTTTTCTATCTCTAAAAAGCCGCGTGCATTTTTAATAATGGACTGTATCTTAAGTTTATTCCTAACAATCCCGCTGTTTTGCATCAGCCTTTCTACATCTGCATTATCCATTTTAACGATGTCTTGAGGGTTGAAATGACAAAACGCTTCCTCATAATTCCGCTGTTTTTTTAAAATGGTCAGCCATGATAGCCCGGCTTGCTGTCCATCAAGACAGAGTTTTGCAAACAAGGATTGGCTATCAGTTTCAGGCACGCCCCACTGTGTGTCGTGATAAGCCTGATAAATTGGGTCATCGCTAACCCATGCACATCGCTGTATTGATTTTGTCGTCATGAAAATAAATCCTTGCTGTAATACCAGACCGCATAGATGTCTTCACTGCTTTTTTTCACACGTTACACCTACATACTCTGCGTCACAAATTGTATACTATCCCATCTTTATTTAAGTCAGTTAACCAATAAGCAGCGGATGTATGCAGAAATACGACATTAAAACCTTTCAAGGGTTAATTCTAGCGCTTCAAGATTACTGGGCGCGACAAGGCTGCGTAATAATTCAGCCTTTAGATATGGAAGTGGGTGCAGGTACCTTCCACCCTATGACCTTCTTGCGCTCGCTAGGGCCAGAGCCGATGAGCAGCGCCTATGTTCAGCCGTGTCGTCGGCCCACAGACGGCCGTTACGGTGAGAACCCGAATCGCCTTCAGCACTATTATCAGTTCCAAGTCATGCTGAAACCCTCACCAGACAATATTCAAGAACTGTACCTTGGCTCTTTAAAAGAGCTAGGCTTCGATCCGCTAGTTCATGACATTCGCTTTGTAGAAGACAACTGGGAGTCACCTACCCTTGGTGCTTGGGGTATAGGCTGGGAAGTATGGCTTAATGGTATGGAAGTCACACAGTTTACTTATTTTCAGCAAGTCGGTGGGCTTGAGTGTAAACCGGTTACTGGTGAAATCACCTATGGTCTTGAGCGCCTAGCTATGTACGTTCAAGGCGTTGATAGTATTTACGATTTAATATGGACTGACGGTCCGCTAGGTAAAGTTACCTATGGTGATGTTTTCCATCAAAACGAAGTAGAACAGTCTACCTTTAACTTTGAACATGCCAATGTCGATGCATTGTTTAGAACATTCAATGAATGTGAAGCGCAAAGTAACGTTTTAATTGAAAACAACCTGCCACTTCCTGCTTATGAACAGGTAATGAAAGCATCTCATGCATTTAACTTGTTAGACGCGCGACACGCAATATCTGTTACTGAACGTCAACGTTATATTTTACGAGTACGCACGTTGGCAAAAGCCTGTGCAGAAAGTTATTACCAAGCTAGAGAAGCATTAGGCTTTCCACTTTGCAGTAAGGAGGCATAGACGTGCGCACGGAAAATTGTTTAATTGAATTAGGAACCGAGGAACTTCCGCCAAAAGCGTTAAAGTCTCTAGGAGAAGCTTTCGCACAGCAGTTCGAGTTGGCACTGAGCAGCGCTAACCTTCCCTTTGGTTCCGTAAATTGGTTTGCGGCACCAAGACGTTTAGCTGTATACGTTTCAGACTTGGCAGAGAGTCAAGAGGATAAGACGGTTGAGAAGCGTGGCCCTGCAGTATCTGCAGCATTTGATGCAGATGGAAACCCAACAAAAGCTGCACAAGGTTGGGCTCGCGGCAACGGTATTGATATTGCGGATGCGGAACGTCTGGTAACTGACAAAGGTGAATGGCTGCTCCACAAGGCTCATGTCGCAGGACAAAGCATTAGCGCATTATTAGAGGGGCTGGTAAATCAAACTATAAGCAAATTGCCAATACCAAAGCCTATGCGGTGGGGAAGTTATTCAACGCAATTCATTCGCCCTGTACACACTCTTTGCGCACTTTATGGCAGTGAAGTTATCAATATCACAGCGCTCGGCCTTTCAAGCGGAAGAACAGTTCAAGGACATCGTTTCCATGGTGAAGCACGATTTGAACTAGACCACGCGGATAACTATGCAAAGGCTCTTGAAGCACAGTATGTTATTGCGGACTTCAATGCTCGTAAAGATAAAACCCGTCAAATATTAGAAGATGCCGCGGCTGAATTATCTCTTACGCCAGATTATGATGAAGAACTTCTAGAGGAAATCGCGTCGCTCGTTGAGTGGCCAGTAGTGCTCAAGGCTGGTTTCGATGAAGGCTTTTTGTCTGTGCCAAAAGAAGCTCTGATTTATACAATGAAAGACGATCAGAAATATGTACCGCTTCTTGACGCAAATGGCGACTTGGTAAATACCTTTTTGTTCATAAGTAATATAGAAAGTAAGGATCCGACCCAAGTTGTTTCTGGGAATGAAAAGGTTATCCGCCCTCGCCTTGCCGATGCTGAGTTTTTCTACAACAGCGATAGAAAGGTTTCTTTAGAAAGCCGTCTAGACAGTTTGGCCTCAGTTCTGTTTCAAAAGCAGCTTGGAACACTTAAAGAAAAGTCAGAGCGTATCTCTCTACTGTCTGGATTTATTGCTAAGAAAATTAATGCGAACGAAGAAAACGCGAGTCGTGCTGGCCTCCTAGCAAAAACTGACCTTATGTCAAATATGGTAATGGAATTCCCTGACGTACAAGGCGTGATGGGTAAATACTACGCGTTAAATGATGGAGAAGACACTGATGTTGCGCAGGCACTCTATGAGCAGTACCTACCTCGCTTTGCCGGTGATACGCTTCCAAGCAACGGTGTTAGCGCCGCTGTAGCGCTGGCAGACAAGTTAGACACCCTTGCGGGCATATTTGGTATAGGCCAATTACCAAAGGGCGATAAAGACCCGTTTGCGCTTCGTCGCGCGGCCATAGGTGTGCTACGTATTATCACCGAACTATCACTGCCACTCGACCTAAACGATCTTGTTGAAAAGGCAATAGATGTATACGGAGATAAGTTATCTAATAAAGACACTAAAACGCAGGTAGTAGACTTTGTATTAGGCCGTTTTAATGCGCTACTGCAAGATCAGCAGGTTGCAATTGATGTTATTCAGTCGGTTGCCGCTAAACGTCCTACCAAGCCCTCAGATTACCTAGCTCGAGTTAATGCTGTAGCGCAGTTCAAAGCCCTTGAAGAGTCAGAGGCATTGGCAGCAGCAAATAAGCGAGTTGCCAATATTCTTTCAAAGCAAAAGGTTGATACTGGTACCTCAGTAAATATTGAGACAGCTTTGTTAACTGAAGAGTCTGAAAAAGCACTCTACGAGGCATTGGTTGCGTCGGAGCAAAAAGTAACTAGTGCGTTAGCACAGCAAGACTATACGCTGATTTTAACTACCTTAGCCACGCTGAGAGAAGCCATTGATAGCTTCTTTGATAATGTAATGGTGATGGCAGAAGATGAAGCGGTAAAGCAAAACAGACTTGCGTTATTGACACTTTTAAGGCAACTTTTCCTTACTACCGCAGATATTTCAATACTTGCGAAGTCTTAGGCAAAGTTAGTGAGTTAAAATCTCATTAAACAAAAGCCCAACGACACCGTTGGGCTTTTTTTTGGAGTAAAAGTGAAAAAGCTAATTTCTGTATTATTTTGTTGTTTAACCTTAACTGCATGCTCAAGTAAAAGTGGTTTTAATATTCCCGAAATTATCCCCTCTGCCCCGGTAATTCAGTTTAAAAACCTTTACCTAAGAGGTGTATTTAATTGGTGGGAAGCAGATCCTAATTATCGTTTTATGAAAAATAGCAGTGGCTGGGTCGTTGATGTTGAATTAATTGCCGATGGCCAGCCCTATGACTTCAGACTATCAGATGAAAAATGGTCGCCTTCACAGAGCTGTGGTGGCAAGTATAAGGGCCAGCCTGTCATGCTATCTACAACAGTATATTTAGTTTGTGAGCAAAGTTCACAAAACCTTCAGTTTACTCCTTCTTCTACAGGCACCTATCGATTCACTGTTCGTGAAGCAGGAGAAAAAGAAGTAGCACTTACAGTGAGTAAGTTGTAGGTACATTAAGATTGTCAGCATTAGATATTTTTCTTTAGTGGCGGTCACGCACGAGTGAAACTATTTCGAGCACCTGTTTATTTCTAAACACGCTGTCCATAAGGCTCTTTTAGCCAAAGCAATCGGGGTTTAATAGACACAAAAAAGGCGATTTTCAATAAATCGCCTTTCTATTCTTAACGCTTACTTTGCAAATTATTCACTACACGTCTAAGTTTGCCACTTTCAACGCGTTGGCTTCGATAAACTCTCTTCTTGGCTCGACCTGGTCACCCATTAGAGTAGTAAACAACTGGTCACAGCCAATCGCATCTTCAATCGTAACTTGAAGCATTCGGCGACTTTCTGGGTCCATGGTTGTCTCCCAAAGCTGACTAGGATTCATTTCACCTAGACCTTTATAGCGTTGAATGTACTGACCACGCTTCGCTTCATTCATTAACCAATCTAACGCAGCTTTGAATGAGTCAACAGGTTGCTTACGCTCACCGCGTTGAATAAAAGCTTCCGGCCCCATCATATCGTTAATCGCAAGATTTAAGTCACGTAGGCGTGCATATTCATTAGAATCGATAAACTCTCTATCAATAATATACTCGTAGTCGATACCATGCATACGCATGATAATTGTAATGTAGTATTCACTTAACTCCTGATCGCGTCTGATTTCATAACGGTATGTTGCGCCGTCATTTTCGCGTTCAGTTAATTGTGCAACAAAATGCTTAGCAACATTCTCCAGCGCATCTTCGTTTTTCAAATCTTGTACATCAAGAGTCGGCGTATAGAGCATTCTATAAAGCATAGATTGAGGCATGATTCGCTTCATTCGAGTAATCATTTTTTCAACTTGCTGGTACTGCTTAACAAGATTCTCAAGCCCAACGCCAGTAATACCTGGGTCATCAGAGCTAGTATGTAACGAAGCGCCGTCTATAGCGATTGACGTTAAATAATTTGTCAGTGAATCGTCGTCTTTAAGATACTGCTCTTGCTTACCTTTCTTCACTTTATAAAGAGGTGGTTGCGCAATATACACATAACCTCTTTCAATAATCTCAGGCATTTGACGATAGAAGAACGTGAGTAGAAGCGTTCTGATGTGAGAGCCGTCCACGTCCGCGTCGGTCATGATTATGATGCTGTGATAGCGTAGCTTCTCAGGGTTATATTCATCCCTTCCTATGCCACAACCAAGCGCGGTGATAAGCGTTGCTACTTCTTGTGAAGAAAGCATCTTATCAAAGCGTGCCTTTTCTACGTTTAGGATTTTACCTTTAAGAGGAAGAATAGCCTGATTTTTTCTGTTTCGACCCTGTTTGGCAGAACCGCCAGCCGAGTCACCCTCCACTATGTAAAGTTCGCTCAGTGCTGGATCTTTTTCTTGGCAATCCGCCAGTTTCCCTGGAAGTCCCGCTAAATCTAAAGCGCCTTTTCTTCTCGTCATATCACGCGCTTTACGTGCTGCTTCACGGGCACGTGCTGCGTCAATAATTTTGTTCGCAATAATTTTACTTTCAGACGGGTTTTCTAATAAAAACTCAGCAAGCTTTTCGTTCATCGCTGATTCTACGACAGGGCGAACTTCTGAAGATACTAGCTTATCTTTTGTTTGTGAGCTGAATTTAGGATCGGGTACTTTAACCGAGATTACTGCGGTCAATCCTTCTCTGGCATCGTCGCCACTGGCATTGGTTTTTGCTTTTTTGTTTAACCCTTCCTTCTCCATGTAGTTATTTAACGTACGCGTTAAGGCACCACGGAAACCAGCTAAGTGACTTCCGCCATCGCGCTGGGGAATATTATTGGTAAAACAAAATACGTTTTCTTGGAAACTATCGTTCCATTGCATAGCCACTTCAACGCTAATACCATCTTCACGCTCGGCACTGAAATGAAATACTTTTTGATGAATAGCCGTCTTTTTATCATTGAGATATTCAACAAACGCTTTTATACCGCCTTCGTATTTGAAGTGGTCCTCTTTACCATCTCTTTCATCTTTCAGCTTAATTGATACGCCAGAATTCAAGAATGAAAGTTCGCGTAATCGTTTGGCTAGAATTTCGTAGTGGTAAAGTGTATTAGTAAATGTTTCTTCGCTTGGCCAGAAGCGGATCATTGTTCCACTTTTATCTGTATCGCCAGTTACGGCTAGTGGTTCTTGTGGAACACCATGCTTATATTCTTGCTCATGTGCTTTACCGCCGCGACGGATGCGTAACTTGAGCCGGCTTGAAAGTGCATTTACAACAGAAACACCAACACCGTGGAGTCCACCAGAAACTTTATACGAATTATCGTCAAACTTACCGCCAGCATGCAGAACGGTCATTATTACTTCTGCGGCAGAAACACCCTCTTCTTCATGAAGCTCTGTTGGTATTCCTCGGCCATCATCAGATACAGAAACAGATCCGTCGCTGTGTATGAGTACGACGATTTCAGAACAGTGTCCAGCAAGGGCTTCGTCGATTGAGTTATCGACCACCTCGAAAACCATGTGATGCAAACCGGTGCCGTCATCGGTATCACCAATGTACATACCCGGACGTTTTCTTACAGCGTCTAATCCTTTAAGTACCTTAATACTGGACGAGTCGTAGTTGTTCTCTTCTGACATACTAGCTTTTACTCCTCTTTCACGTTTCCATGTTCCACGTGAAACATTTTCTTTTCGTTATATTTTTGTATAAATTCGAGTTGAGTGGACTCAATTGCAGTAACGAAAACCTGCGTGTCCATTCGTAATAACCCGTCAATAAATTGTTCTCTTTTGTCGGCATCTAATTCAGCACCGACGTCATCTAACAGAAAAATGCTTTTTCTATTTGTAGAGGTATTAAATAATTCTGTTTGTGACATTTGTAACGCCGCGACAGCCATTCTAAGCTGACCTCGGGATAACAGCTCTTGGGCATTAACACCGTTCACTTTAAGCTTAACATCAGCTTTGTGTGGCCCAGAAGAAGTATGTCCTATTTTACCATCATACTCTTTCTTTTTAACTAGGCTTTCAGATAAAGAAGCATCTTTTTCCCATCCTTTATAGTAACTCAGTTTTACTTCAAAGGTTGGCAAGAATTCTTTGGCGTATTTCTCAAAGATTGGAGTTAACGATTGTAGGTATTCTTCCCTTATCTCGGTGAGTTGCTCACCAAGTAGTGCAAACTGGCTCTCCCAATACTGATTTTCAGGTGCGGATAAATTAGCCTGTTGCTTCAACAACGCATTTCTATGCTTCAGGAACTTAGCGTACTGATTCGCAACCGATGAAAACTCATGTTTCACGTGAAACAATCCCCAATCACAAAATCGACGTCTCTCAGAAGGAGAACCAATAATTAAATCGGTACTCTGAGGTGTAAACAATTGAATAGGCACCAAGCTCACTAAATCTGACAATTTTTTAGAATGTTCACCATTGATACTACAAGTGAATTGGTCTCCACGCGTTCGCTGAAAGCCAATTTTTTGTTTTTCACCACTCTCATTGTGACAAGCTGCAAACACGCTAAATTCATTCTTTTCATGCTGAATGACAGCGCTGTGTTTATTTGTGCGAAAGGACCTACCAAAACCAAGATAATAGAGCGCTTCAATAAGAGATGATTTTCCGCTGCCGTTAACACCTCGTATAATGGTGAGAGCGGGAGACGGTGCAAAACTAATAGACGTCAAATTACGAAAATTCGCAATTTGAACCTGGTCTAATTTCATAGTAGAACTCTAAAGGGAACAAAAGCGATACATTGTTGAATAATGTACCGCTTTATCAATAGCAGAATTAATGATGCAGTGGACCTTAAAATGATGTCTATGCGAGATGCTCTATAATCTCAACTACAGACGCATCGGCATAATGACATACAGCGCTGCATCATCGGCATTGTCTTCAATTAACGCACTTGCATTTGAATCAGACAGACTCACTTTAACCATGTCAGAACTTAGTGAATTCAATACATCAATGAGGTAAGCAACGTTAAAGCCAATTTCAAGGTCGTCCCCTTCGTATTGAACGTCTACGTTTTCCTCAGCCTCTTCTTGCTCTGGGTTATTGGCAGTAATTTTAAGTTCGCCAGTTGCAAGATTTAAACGCACGCCTCTAAACTTTTCATTCGATAAAATTGCTGCACGTGAAAAAGCTTCTTTTAACACCGCTTTGCTGGCAATAATTTCTTTATCGCCATTTTGAGGAAGTACTCTGCGATAATCAGGAAAACGTCCGTCTACTAGTTTTGACGTAAAGATAAAGTCATTTGAAAAAATACGAAGATGATTTGCACCAATCTGTACCTTTAATGACTTATCGTCATCACTTATTAATCGAGATATTTCTAGCACCCCTTTACGAGGGATTATAACCTGGCGAGCGGGTAAGGCAGTTTCATAGTTAAGACGACAAAGAGCAAGCCTGTGACCATCAGTAGCGACAGTTCGAATGACATTTTCCTCAGTCTCTAATGACATACCATTTAGGTAATAACGCACGTCTTGCTGAGCCATTGAGAAACTAGTGGAATCGATAAGACGTTTAAGGTCGCTGCAAGATAGCTCAAACTCAACCTCACCTTCCCAGTCCTCTAGATTTGGATAGTCATTGGCAGACAACGTTGATAACGTGTAACGACCGCGCCCTGCTCTAATAAGTGCTTTACTGCCATCAATAGAGAAGTGGATGTCTGTACCTTCAGAAATGCCACGAATGATATCAAAGAGCTTCTTGGCAGGTACTGTTATTTCCCCTTCGGTAAATTCAGATTCAAGCTTAATACTAGAAATGAGCTCAACCTCTAAATCGGTGCCGGTTAGCCATAAAGCACCTTCGCTAACTTTTATCAGAACGTTAGATAAAATAGGCAACGTGTGTCTACGCTCTACAGCACCAGACACCAGTTGGAGGGGTTGTAAAAACTGTTCGCGGCTTATAGTAAATTTCATTGCAGTGCTATCTCGCCTCTAAGGTCGTATTATTTAGGAAGACAATGTCCTAATGAGGTTTTTATAGTCTTCTTTTATATCATGACTTTCTTCTCTTAGCTGCTCTATTTTTCTACAAGCATGGAGTACAGTAGTATGGTCTCTTCCACCAAAGGCATTACCTAACTCTGGTAAGCTGTGATTAGTGAGTTCCTTAGCTAATGCCATAGCAACCTGTCTTGGACGAGCCACACTTCTGCTTCTTCGCTTTGATAAAATATCAGCTACCTTTATCTTATAATAATCTGCCACGGTTTTCTGAATATTATCAACAGTGACGAGCTTTTCTTGTAAAGCTAAAAGGTCACGCAATGCTTCACGCACAAAGTCGATAGTAATTGGTCGGCCAGTGAAATTGGCATTAGCAATAACACGGTTTAACGCCCCTTCTAACTCACGTACATTTGAGCGTAACCGCTTGGCAATGAAAAACGCCACTTCGTTAGGAAGATGAATACGGTTTTCTGCCGCCTTGCGCATTAAGATCGCTACTCGAGTCTCAAGCTCTGGCGGCTCGATCGCAATAGTAAGACCCCAACCGAATCGCGATTTTAAGCGATCCTCTACACCATCGATCTCTTTGGGGTATCGATCTGAGGTTAATATGATCTGCTGGTTACCTTCTAACAAAGCATTAAAGGTATGGAAAAACTCTTCTTGAGAACGCTCTTTATTAGCAAAAAACTGGATATCATCAATTAGCAGAGCATCTACAGAACGGTAAAAGCGCTTAAAATCTTCAATAGCGTTATTTTGCAGTGCTTTTACCATATCTTGAACGAAACGCTCAGAATGCATGTACACGATTTTTGCATCACCGTTATTCGCTACAATCCCGTTACCAACAGCATGCAGCAAGTGGGTTTTACCTAAACCAGTTCCACCATAAATAAATAGCGGGTTGTAAGAACCACCTGGATTATTAGCAACCTGAGTAGCCGCTGCGCGCGCTAATTGGTTAGATTTACCTTCTACGAAATTATCAAACTGGTAGGTTGGATTGATATTGCTCTTGTGTTTCATGGCCTCTGGAATAGGAACAACCTTTGGCGAAGGCTGACTGCGAGGAGCTGCAGCCTGATTGGCCGCTCTATTCTGCTCATGGTAGCTGCGACTACTTTGATTACCCGAATTAGAATTCGCGTATTCATTATTAGGTTCGTAATTTGCGCTTTGATTCTGAGTTGACTGTTGAGCACTATTTGAAGAAGCGGAAAACGATTGGCCTTGCGATGTATTCTGTGGTGTAGAACTTTGTACAGGCGCGTTCCGCTGCATCGAATTTTGATGATTGCTACTTGGCGCTGAATTTGTATTTACATTAGTGCGCTGACGCGTCATTACTTCGAGATGAAGTTGTGGAGCATCGGCACCGGCAAATTCTCTTAGCAAACCAGTAATATTATCTAAATACTTATCTCTCACCCAATCAAGTACAAAACGGTTCGGGGCATAAAGCGCCACGTAACCTTCTTGCTCATCACAAACAAGCGGTCTAATCCACATACTGAATTGTTGCGTCGGTAGCTCTTGACGCAAGCGCTCAAGACATTGATTCCATAAGGACATGGTACGTAGTTAGCTCCCTTTGTTCGCGAAAAACCAAAAGCACGTCGTTGAAGAATGGTTGAACTTAACATCGACAGGATTAGGTAAGGTAAAATAAAATATTCGCGAGAGTGTAAGTTGTAATTATAGTCTGTGGATTATCTTATTTTATCAACAAAAAGTAAATCCCGATCTCTCAAGATCCCTGAGATCAAAAATATAACCAGATGTATTTTAAAGGTTTTTGTTTTAGATCAAAATACACTATTACTCACATTTCTTACTCTAAAAAAAGCGCAAAAATTGCTTGATCTTTCGTTATTTACTTGGCTCAACTTTACTGTTTTGTGGATAACATTTGTCTTCCTTCCCTGTTATTCACAAATTTGATAAAACAAAATTAGCTATTTCGATAATAAATACTAAAAACTGTTCATTTATTCTTCCCAAAACCCATATTAGACATTGACACAAGGCCCCGAGATCTCTAGAATTCAGCGTCCTTTTTCGATGGGCTTTTCTGGTGATTACACCACATTGTTTTAGCAATAAAATAGTGTGTTACCAAAAAACGCCTATGTTTGTAACTAAATATAAGTGAGACTTTGGTCATGAAAAGAACATTTCAACCGAGCAATCTTAAGCGTAAGCGTTCTCACGGTTTCCGTGCTCGTATGGCGACTAAAAATGGTCGTAAAGTACTAGCAGCTCGCCGTGCAAAAGGCCGCGCACGTCTTTCAGCTTAATTAGAAAGACGCCAAAAGTGGGCGAAAATAATTTTTCAAGGGAGTTGCGTCTGTTGACTCCCTCCCACTTTACTTATGTGTTTGATAACGCAACTCCTGCTGTATCCCCCTCTTTTACAATCCTAGCTAGAAAGAATTCTCACGATAATCCGCGACTAGGCATTACTATTGCCAAAAAACGCGTCCGCAAAGCCCATGACAGAAATAGGCTCAAGCGTTTAGTGAGAGAAAGCTTTCGACTTAAACAACATCATTTGCCAAACGTTGATATTATAGTTATTGGTAAATCGGGTGCCGACAATCTTAGCAACGAAGAAGTATTTTCGACTTTAGAGAAGCTATGGAAAAAATTGAACAAGCGTTGCGGAAACTCTTAATTGCAGTTCCACTAGCATTGATAAAATTTTATCAATGGTTTATTTCGCCTGTTTTAGGCCAACGATGTCGTTTTCATCCGTCTTGTTCTTGGTATGCTATCGATGCATTAAAAACACACGGATTAGTAAAAGGCGGTTGGTTATCTATTAAACGCATATTAAAATGTCATCCTTTGCATGCCGGTGGTTACGATCCGGTGCCAGAAAAACAACAAAATAAACACTCAAAATAAAGAGACCTATATGGAATCGCAACGCAGTTTTCTGATAATTGGCTTAGCGCTAGTTAGCTTTTTGCTTTGGCAACAATGGCAGAAAGATTATGGGCCACAGCCTGTACAGCCCGCTCAACAAGAGCAGACACAGCAGGCTAATCAAGGTGTACCATCATTTGATGATACCCAAAGTGAAGATGTACCTAGCAGTGATAGTGTACCTGCAGCTCAAACTGCTGCTGTAACGCAAAATACCAGCCGTACCATTGAAGTCAAAACAGATACGCTTGATGTACGTATTGATTTACTTGGCGGTGATGTTATCTCTGCAGACCTTATCAAGTTTCCTGTAACTCAGGGTTCTGATGAGCCTTACAGTTTATTGCGTTCTGGTATGGGGCTGTACGTAGCGCAAAGTGGATTGATAGGAAAACAGGGCCCAGACGCAAGCGCTACCGGACGCCCTGTTTACAAAGCTCAGCAATCAGAATATCAATTAAGTGACGATACGCTTGTTGTTCCATTAACGTGGAAAAATGACAAGGGACTGACGATTACCAAAACCTTTACGTTTACTAAAGACCGGTATGATGTAGACGTGAGTTATCGAGTTGAGAATGCCACAGGTTCTGTTGCCAACGTTCAACCTTACGCACAATTGAAGCAGGTAATGGACTTTGAAGACGACGGTAATATGTTTATGCCCACCTACCGCGGCGCGGCGTTTTCTACTGAAGATGACAGATATGACAAATACTCGTTCGATGAAATAGAAGATGAAAATCTTCGCAAAACCACCAAAGCAGGCTGGGTTGGCATGTTGGAGCATTACTTTGTTTCAGCGTGGGTTCCTTCACAAGAACAAACGAATACACTGTATTCTCGCAACATTAAGAATCAATACGCTGTAATTGGTGTGTTATCACCTGCAGAAACCGTGAATGCCGGTGAAACCAAAACAATCTCCTCTACCCTTTATATGGGTCCTAAAGATCAGGAGCGACTTGCGAAGATTGCTCGAGGTTTAGACCTTACTGTGGATTACGGCATTCTGTTTTGGATATCTCAGCCGTTATTTGCCTTGCTAACCTTCTTGCATAGTCTGGTTAATAACTGGGGTGTCGCCATTATTTTGATCACTATAGTGGTTAAGGGCGCAATGTATTGGCTAACGAAGAAACAATACGAGTCTATGGCTCGCATGCGTAACCTTGCGCCTAAAATGCAGCAACTTAAAGACCGCTTTGGTGATGATAGACAAAAGATGTCTCAAGCCATGATGGAGTTATATCGCAAAGAGAAAGTGAACCCTATGGGCGGCTGCTTACCTTTGCTACTGCAAATGCCTATTTTCTTAGCGCTTTACTGGGTACTAATGGAAAGTGTTGAACTACGCCACGCAGACTTTGTACTGTGGATTACCGATTTATCAACAAAAGACCCATACTTCGTACTGCCAATATTAACAGGCGCAAGTATGTATTTACTGCAAAAGCTGCAACCCACAACCATTACCGACCCTATGCAACAAAAAATTATGCAATGGATGCCGGTAATGATGAGTGTGTTCTTCTTATGGTTCCCTGCAGGTTTGGTATTATACTGGCTGATAAGTAACGTAATCACACTTGTTCAAGCCAAAATGATCTATGCTTCCATGGAGAAGCGGGGCATAAGCAATAAGTAAACTATTGTTTGTTTAATTACACAGCCCGCCTAAGCGGGCTGTTTTGTCTAGAGAGGAATTTACTGTGCCATCATTCGATATTGTTTCAGAAATAAATATGGAAGAAGTTCGCAACGCGACTGAAAATGCCAGCAGAGAGTTGTCTACGCGATTTGATTTTCGCGGCATTGAAGCTAGCTTTGAGTACAAAGAAAAGACGGTTGTTATGAAAGCCGAGGCAGAATTTCAGCTTCAACAAATGGAAAGTATGTTTAGAACCGCATGTTCAAAACGCAACGTCGACACTTCTTCTATCGACGTAAAACCCTTTGATGCACACGGCAAAACGTATCGCCAGACAATTGCGTTTAAAGAAGGTATCGAGCAACCGATGGCAAAGAAAATCGTTAAGCTTATCAAAGATGCGAAACTGAAAGTTCAAACTGCTATCCAAGGCGAAGAGTTGCGAGTAACAGGCAAGAAACGCGATGACCTTCAACAGGCGATGGCATTGGTTAAAGGTGCTGATCTCGGTCAACCTTTCCAATTTAAAAACTTCCGCGATTAATTATGGAATCACTCACCCTAGCCACAGATACAATTATTGCCCAAGCAACAGCGCCAGGAAGAGGCGGTGTAGGCATTGTTAGAGTATCGGGTCCAAAAGCAAAGGTTATTGCAGAAGCCTTAGTGCCCTGTGAGTTATCTCCTAGGCAAGCTACTTATACCTCTTTTGTTAATGATCAGAAGCAGATTATTGACCAGGGTATCGCACTGTTTTTTAAAGGCCCTAACTCGTTTACTGGCGAAGACGTACTTGAGCTTCAAGGACATGGCGGTCAGGTTGTCATGGATATGCTAATTAACGCTGTATTAGCCACAGGACACGCGCGGTTGGCCAACCCCGGAGAATTTAGCGAACAGGCATTTCTCAATGACAAACTTGACCTAGCGCAAGCCGAAGCTATTGCAGATCTAATTGATGCAAGTTCCCAGCAAGCTGCACGCAGTGCGTTACGTTCTTTACAGGGTGAGTTTTCAACCCAGATTCAAACTCTATCTGACAAAATAATTCATCTTCGCATGTATGTTGAGGCCGCTATCGACTTTCCCGAGGAAGAGATAGACTTTTTGTCTGATGGAAAAGTGTCTGGCGACCTAAGCGAAATCGTAAGGCACCTTGAGCAGGTGCGCGAACAAGCAAAGCAAGGCAGCTTGTTGCGTGAAGGAATGCAGGTGGTTATTGCCGGTAGGCCTAACGCAGGCAAATCGAGCTTACTTAACGCCCTTGCAGGCAGAGAAAGTGCCATAGTGACAGATATTGCTGGCACGACAAGGGATGTATTGAAAGAGCACATCCATATAGACGGTATGCCTGTTCATATTATCGATACAGCAGGTCTTAGAGAGAGCCCAGACAAAGTAGAGCAAATTGGAATTGAGCGAGCTTGGCAAGCAATAGGCGACGCCGACCATGTGTTATTTGTTGTCGACTCAACAGAAACATCTGTTATAGACCCCTTCGATATTTGGCCAGAATTTATGCAGCGTCTGCCTGAAGGAATTCCGGTGACAGTAGTGAGAAATAAAGCCGATTTAAGTACGCTCGATGTTGGACAGAGTCATGTCACTACGAAACAAGGTGATATCTCTGTTATCAATTTGTCTGCTAAACACGGTGATGGTGTAGACACGTTAAAGACACATTTAGCAAAAACGATGGGCTTTGACACTACCACAGAAGGACAATTTATTGCCCGGCGCAGACATATTGAGGCCCTCGACCAAGCAAATTTTCATGTCACTACCGGCGAGCAGCAGCTTCATGATGCCATGGCAGGAGAACTGCTAGCAGAGGAATTGCGATTGGCTCACCAGGCGCTTTGTGAGATTACAGGAGAATTTACCTCCGACGATCTTCTCGGGAAAATATTCTCTTCTTTTTGTATTGGTAAATAATTGATGAACAAACATTTTGAAATAATTGTCGGCACAATGTTAGGTGCATCAGAGTATGTGGCCGACGTATTAGCTGAAAAGTTACAAGCCAAGGGATACACTTACACTATCCACCTGGAACCTGATTTTCAGAGTATAGCAGCATCGACAAACTGGGTGGTATGCACATCAACCCATGGTGCTGGAGACTTACCTGATAATATTCAACCTTTTGCCGAACAGATAAAGAATGCAGATTTGTCATCAACCAAAGCGTTCGTCATAGGATTAGGTGACACCAGTTACGATACCTTTTGCTTTGGTGCCAAAACTATGGAAACTCTTATTACACAAAACGGCGGTTCACTGACTGTTCCCGCACTTCATGTAGATGTGCTAGAGCACCCTATCCCAGAAGATATTGCCGGTGAATGGTTTGAAGACGCGCTAGAAAAAATATGAGCAAAGCACTTACGCAAGCAGAGCAAACCGTATTGCAGTCGCCTATATCGAATGACTGCCGCGTACTCTATTTGCTGGGCCTACGTATAAACGCGAATACAGCGACAACGTCTTCTGCGCCCGTGGATTACAAAGCCCTGTTAGCGTTGCTTAATGCCGATAGCAAAGAGCCTCACTACTTAAGAGGCAGACAAATAAACAGCTTGATTAAGCAGCTTGAACAAGTAGGGTTGGTAACCCTCCCCCTTGATATCGATCTTGATAGAAGCATTAATGGCAAAACCCTATTATTACCTTTATTAAGTGAGCCGGTGTCGGATTTTGACGTCCTCCATAAGCAACACACCGCCATGACGGCAGACTGGAAACCAAATGCTCCGCTTTTCAAAGAAATAGCCAACTTACTTGGCATTATTGACAAGACCTTTGACGACAACGATATTGGAGAATTCGTAGCCTACTGGCTAGGACGACCGAGCTCTGTATTCAGTGAGTTTCAGTGGACGCAAAAATTCGCCAATAATATTAAGCGTAAACGCCTCGCTTCAGGGTACAGTTCCAGTAAAGTTATAGGCACTCAACAAGTGAAAGTTGCAGCGGGCATAGAAGCAGATGATAATGCTAAGAAGCTAGTAGCAAAATACGCCTCATCAAAGAAGAGTTAAATTACTATGGATCGCATTACAGATAAAATTGCAAATTTAGCCAAAGCGTTGAATAAGCCCGTCGATCCTAACAACGAATATATCGACTATAAAACCCTACGCAAGCAATACGAGGCTCAAGCTAACACAGAGATCTCGCAATTACAGCAACGAAGTAAAAAAGCCCGTGTAGAAGCCATACATGGACGTTCCGATCTCAATCCTAAGTGGACGTTCTCTAACTTGGTTGAAGACAGTGACGATGTGATTGAAGCCGTCTCGATAGCACAATCCTTTATTGCAGCCCATGATGATCCAGCGTGGCGCCAAAGCGGCTCTCACATGATGATTTTTTACGGCGATTACGGGCGCGGTAAGTCACATATCGCAGGTGCTATTGCGCATCAACTCATAGAACAGTACGAAATATCCGTACTCTATCGACAGCTTTCAACTATCTTAGAAATGCGTAATTTCTCGTTCGATTTTTCTGCCTCAGATAATGCGGGACAGCGGTTTAGAGAGATTAATCATGAGTTGCTCACCGTAGATCTATTAATCCTCGATGAGGTTTGTGTAAACGAAAGTATCTTGAAAAAGAACGCCCAAAGCTGGTTTGGTAATCTTTTACGACAACGTTTGGTCAACAAAAAGAATTGTATTCTTATCACCAACCACAATCTTGCCGAGTTGGAGAATGCACTTGGACGCTACTGTTATGAATCTATAAGGGAATACGACACCTACAAGGTTCGTTTCCAAGGCCCCAGCAGGCGCGGTGTGCTATCTGCAGATCAAGAAGAAGAAAGCTCTTCTGCACCACCAAGGTATCAACCAAACCAAGTGAGATAGCTAAAAACGTAATCAGTAGGTAATCAAACGGTACCTAAAAACACAAAAAAGTTTGTGACACAAACGACGGATACAAGGCAATAAAGACAGTTCTTTATTGCCTTTTTTTATATTTTGGACAAATTGCAGTCAGAAAAAAACCAAATAATTTTAAACTTTCATTTTTTTAGTGCCAGTCACGATCGATTGATCAGGCGATCAACTTTGATATTGTGGAAAGATCTCCTCCACAGGCAGATCTGCTTGTAATCCCTGATATACCTAGATCATGCGATCTAAAAATTGAAATAACAAACATTTTATCCCCAACTGGATCACACCTTGAGCAGCCCTGTGGATAGGATCCTACAAAGCCCTGTGCATAAGCTCTGATCACAAAAAGAATAACTTTTTCAAAAATTGCCGATGTGGATAACTAGGGTGTTTATACACAAGATCAATAGGGGGTTGTATAGCTGTGTTTCCCAAAGTTATTGATCGCGTAAGACGATGATCTCAATGCACTTTGATCGGTTACCCACAGATCTTGCCGATCCTAATAAAAGTAAATATAAAACAGATCTAAAAGAGATCTTAAGATCATTAAAGCCGATCAAGCTTTTTTAGACACAGCTTTTGAGGAAAATTTAATCATTTTCTTTAGCCAATAAGTCAGCTAAAATACGCGCCCTTTTTTCGGCAAATGCTGAAACAAAGATTTTGGTTTTTCGATAGTTTTTTAGTGAGGTTTAATCCATGTTTTATGCTCAAGCATTTGATGTCATCGTAGTTGGTGGTGGTCATGCAGGCACCGAAGCTGCTCTTGCTGCTGCTCGCATGGGATCAAGCACGTTGTTGTTGACTCACAATATTGAAACTATTGGTCAGATGTCATGCAATCCCGCGATTGGTGGAATTGGCAAAGGACATTTGGTGAAAGAAATTGATGCCTTAGGTGGTGCGATGGCACTTGCTACAGACCAGGGTGGAATTCAATTTAGAACCTTAAATTCGAGTAAGGGACCCGCTGTACGCGCAACTCGTGCACAAGCGGATCGAACCTTGTACAAAAATGCGATCCGAAACATCGTTGAAAACCAACCAAACCTCACTTTGTTTCAACAAAGCGTAGATGATCTGATTGTAGAAAACGACCGTGTCACCGGTGTCGTTACCCAAATGGGGCTCAAATTCAAAGCACAAAGCGTTGTGCTAACTGTTGGTACGTTTTTAGGCGGCACCATACACATTGGATTGGAAAACTATCGTGGTGGTCGCGCAGGCGATCCTCCGTCTATTGCATTGGCAGACCGACTACGTGCACTACCTTTTCGCGTCGATCGTTTGAAAACAGGTACACCTGCAAGACTAGACGCTCGTTCTCTAGATTTTTCTGTAATGCAGGCACAACCCGGCGATAATCCAACACCTGTCGTATCGTTTATGGGAAGCCGTGAAATGCATCCCACGCAAATACCTTGTTACATTACGCATACCAATGAGGAAACCCACGATATTATTCGCAGCGGGTTAGATCGTTCGCCAATGTTCACTGGTGTAATTGAGGGTATTGGTCCGCGTTATTGTCCGAGTATTGAAGATAAGATTACTCGTTTTGCAGACAAAAATGCGCACCAAATCTTTGTTGAACCCGAGGGACTTAACAGTATTGAGGTGTACCCTAACGGCATTTCTACAAGCTTGCCTTTTGATATTCAAATGGCGCTGGTTCGCTCGATCAAAGGGTTTGAAAATGCTCACATAGTTCGTCCGGGCTATGCCATCGAATATGACTTTTTCGATCCTAGGGATCTTAAGCAAACGTTAGAAACCAAATTTATCGACGGCTTATTTTTCGCAGGTCAGATAAATGGAACCACAGGCTACGAAGAGGCTGGTGCCCAAGGTCTTGTTGCAGGTGCTAATGCTTCATTACAGGTCCAACAAAAAGATCCGCTCATTTTGCGTCGAGACCAAGCTTACATGGGCGTGCTAATTGACGACTTAGCGACAATGGGCACGAAAGAGCCCTACCGCATGTTTACAAGTCGTGCTGAATACCGCTTGTTGCTACGAGAGGACAATGCCGATAGCAGGCTAACTGCTAGAGGACGAGAAATTGGACTAGTTGACGATGCTCGTTGGGCAAAATTCAACGAGAAAATGGAAGCGGTTGAAATGGAAACGCAACGCATGCGTTCGCATTGGATCCACAAAGATCATGCTGCAACTCCACAGCTGAATACGAAATTAAAAACGCCTGTGAGTCGCGAGCATTCGCTAGAAGAAATTATTCGTCGACCTGAAATGACTTACTCTGCACTGATGGAAATCGATGGTATCGGTCCAGGTCTTAGTGATCCCATTGCGGCTGAGCAGGTGGAAATACAAATAAAGTATGCGGGCTATATTGCAAGGCAGATGGATGAAATTGCAAAATCACAGCGTCATGAAAGCACATTGCTACCTAAGGATTTGGACTTCAGTAAAATTTCCGGGCTTAGCAATGAAGTTGTGATGAAGTTAACCGAAGCTCGACCCGAAACAATTGGTAAAGCGTCTCGGATATCTGGTATCACGCCTGCCGCTATTTCCCTGCTTTTGGTCTACCTCAAAAAGCATGGCATGCTTAGAAAACACGAAAAAATCAGCGCGTAGCTTCCATTATTTTCAATACAGAATTTTTTTGATGACAACACAGCAAGAACTGCATTCAATACTGGCCTCGGGATTAGAGGCCTTATCACTTGATTTAACGAATGACCAAAAACAACAGCTTGTTGAATTTGTTCTTCTCATCGATAAATGGAATAAAGCCTACAACCTAACCTCCATAAGATGCCCTAAGCAAATGATGGTTAAGCATATACTAGATTCGCTGGCCATCGTTCCGCATTTAACGGGTGGTAATATCATTGATGTTGGCACAGGTCCGGGGCTACCAGGAATGCCGCTGGCGATTGCTTTCCCCGATAAAACATTTACGTTGCTAGATAGTTTGGGCAAACGCGTGCGCTTTATGACACAATGCGTGCATACGCTCAAGCTTACCAATGTAACACCTGTCAACAGTCGTGTAGAAAACCATGTCGGCGAAAAGCCATACGATATTGTGCTTAGTCGTGCATTTGCGTCATTAAAAGATATGTTGCACTGGTGTGAGCATCTGGTAGATTCAGATGGGCAGTTTTTAGCACTTAAAGGTCAGTTCCCTCAAAAAGAAATTGATGAAGTAAGTGATCACTTTCTTGTTAGTGATACAAAAAACATCACTGTTCCCAATTTAGATGGGGAAAGACATTTAGTTTGGCTAAGCAAAACACAGCAACGTTAAAACAGGATTTAGTGTGGCAAAGGTAATCGCAATCGCGAATCAAAAAGGCGGTGTGGGGAAGACGACCACAGCGGTAAATGTTGCGGCATCAATGGCCGCCACAAAGCGAAAAGTATTGCTTATCGATCTTGACCCTCAAGGAAATGCAACTATGGGTAGTGGTGTCGACAAGTATGAAGTCGATGCTACAGCCTTTGAGTTGCTTATCGAAGAAAAGCCCATCGATGAGGTCATCGTTAAAAATACATCGGGTAAATACGATCTCATTGCGGCAAATGGCGACGTAACAGCGGCTGAAATTAAGCTGATGGAAATGTTTGCCAGAGAAGTACGCCTTCGTAACTCACTGAAACCTGTTATCGATTATTACGATTTTATTTTTATCGACTGCCCGCCATCACTTAACCAACTTACTGTTAACGCATTAGCAGCGTCAGATTCAGTGATGGTTCCCATGCAATGCGAATATTACGCCCTTGAGGGGTTAACGGCACTGATGGATACCATTCAAAAACTTGCGTCTGTCGTTAATCCTGAATTGAAGATTGAAGGCGTTTTGCGTACTATGTACGACCCTCGAAATCGCCTTGCTAACGATGTTTCAGAGCAGTTAAAGCGTCATTTTGGTGAGCAGGTGTATCGCACAGTGATACCAAGGAATGTTCGCCTTGCTGAAGCTCCAAGTTTTGGAACGCCAGCAATGTATTACGATAAGTCGTCCACCGGCGCTAAAGCCTATTTAGCCCTAGCCGGTGAAATTCTGCGACGCAGGGATAAAACTTCGCCTTCTCAGGCAAAAGCGAGTTAAACAAAAATAAGCTGCTACCTATCAGCACATGCCATAGAGGACACTATGTCAGCACGTAAAAGAGGCCTTGGCCGAGGGTTAGACGCGCTTCTTGCTACTAGCCAATCATCGTCTCAAAGAGAACAAGATGCCGCAGAAGTAGTATCAACGAATGGGGAGTTAAGTAAACTTCCCATCGAGTTTTTGGTTCCGGGAAAATATCAGCCTCGTAAAGACATGTCTCCTGATGCATTAGAGGAGCTAGCATCTTCTATTCGCGCACAGGGTATTATTCAACCGATAGTGGTTCGCAAAGTCGACGAGAATCGCTTCGAAATTATTGCCGGAGAGCGACGCTGGCGAGCATCTCAATTAGCTCAGCTTGATGAAGTTCCGTGTTTAATTAAAAACGTACCCGATGAAGCTGCCGTTGCCATTGCACTGATTGAGAATATTCAGCGTGAAGATTTAAACGCAATGGAAGAAGCGCAAGCGCTAGACCGCCTAATGAGTGAGTTTTCGTTAACCCATCAAGAAGTTGCTGAAGCGGTAGGTAAATCGCGTACTACGGTGACTAACCTACTACGCTTGAATAATCTTAACGACGATGTAAAAACCTTAGTTGAGCATGGCGACATTGAAATGGGTCATGCAAGAGCACTTCTTGCATTAGAGGGAGAGACTCAGTCTGAAACTGCTCAAATTGTTTCAGGAAAAGGATTGACCGTTCGCGATACTGAAAAGCTGGTGAAGAAGCTACTTGAGCCCGCAGAACCTAAGCCAGAGAAGAAAATTGATCCCGATGTTCAAAACCTTATGACGCGACTTTCAGAAAATTTAGGTGCGCAGGTAGATATTAGTCATAATGCGAAAGGCAAAGGAAAATTGACAATAAGCTTTAGTGACTTAGAACAGTTAGATGGAATAATATCTAAAATTCAATAGGTTAACGTTTTAAATTGGGTTGCGTAAAAGAACATATCCGTTCGATAAGCAGGGTTTCTTAGTAACATCGGACACTCTCCTTTCCGGTTATAGCAATAGGAAATTTTCAGAATAACTTTCAAAAAGCGTTGTACTGTTGAAAATTGTCGGTAAAACAGTATACTTCTGACGCTTTTTGTAAGACGTGAACAAGCAGCGAGATGGCGTGACAAACAAGTTAGCGAAACGAGGGTTGACCCTCGCCAAAAAAGGGCTACTTTTACAGATTGTCACCGCCGCGATAATTGTTGCTGTTGCCGCGCTAATCGGCGGAGTTACATCGGCTTTATCGGCCGCGACGGGTGCCTTAATCAGTATCTTGCCGAAAATTGTTTTTACCGCATTTGCATTTAGGTATGCCGGAGCGAGTAAAAATGAACTTGTTGCGCGAAGTTTTAGCCAAGGTTCAAAAATGAAATTGGCACTGACAATCGTTTTGTTTGTCATTGCGTTTAGATTTATACACGTTATGCCACTTGTTTTATTTATGGCATTTGTGATTACTACCGTCAGCCATGCGCTGGCGATGTTTCATTACGGTACGAAAGAATAACGACGAAGAATAATATCGACCGACTGAAGCATTAAACCAATTACTAAATTTTTACACTTTACAACTTGGGTTAAACAATGGCATCTGAATACACTACCTCAGAATACATCAAGCACCACTTGACCAATGCCACCATGTGCTCTACTGACAATGGAATCGCTTTTAATAAAGCGTGTTCTGATGCTGGTTTTTGGGCATGGCATGTCGATACACTGGCATGGTCAATCGGACTTGGTTTACTTTTTCTAATTATCTTTAGAAGCGTTGCGTCAAAAGCAACCACTGGCGTACCTGGCAAAATGCAGGCTTTCGTTGAGCTGGTTGTCGAGTTTGTTGATGACAATGTGAAAAGCACCTTTCATGGACGTAGTGCACTTATTGCACCTCTTGCGCTCACTATTTTCGTTTGGGTTTTATTGATGAACCTAATGGATTTAGTCCCTGTTGACCTTATCCCTTGGGTATCTGGTTTAATCGGGCAAGCGGCGTTTGGTATGGATCCTCACGACGTTTATAACAAAGCAGTGCCAACCACTGATTTGAACCTTACCTTTGCTTTAGCAACAGGTGTATTCATCCTAATCTTGTTCTATTCAATCAAGATGAAGGGAATCGGCGGTTTTATGAAAGAGCTTACTATGCAGCCTTTCGGACACCCTGCATTTATCCCTATTAACTTTATTCTTGAGACAGTGACACTCTTAGCGCGTCCGTTATCACTTGCGCTTCGTTTGTTCGGTAACCTTTATGCCAGTGAGCTTATCTTTATTTTGATAGCCACTATCGGTTACTTCCAGCTTCCACTACATTTCATGTGGGCTGTGTTCCATATTTTGGTACTTCCACTACAAGCGTTTATTTTCATGATGTTGACCATCGTGTACTTAAGCTTGGCGTGTGAAGAACATTAAGCATTAACGCGCGCTGATTAAACCTGGAAAATTGGCGCCGTTTTTACAGAGTTTTACTTTTAACTTTAAATTTAACTTAAAATCGGAGACGTAAATGTTATACATCGCTGCTGCACTACTGATTGGTCTTGGTGCCCTAGGTACCGCTATTGGTTTCGGTCTACTTGGTGGCAAATTCCTAGAATCTGCTGCTCGTCAACCTGAACTAGCACCTCAACTACAAGTTAAGATGTTCATCGTAGCGGGTCTTATCGATGCCATCGCAATGATCGGTGTTGGTATCGCTCTATACCTATTGTTCGCTGTTGGTGCCTAATTCTTTTAACCACTTTTTTAGCGAACTTTAAGAGGAGGGGCGATTGTGAATTTTAACGCCACTTTTATAGGTCAATTAATCGCCTTCGCTGTGTTCGTGGTGTTCTGCATGAAATACGTGTGGCCACCGCTGATTGCAGCGATTGAAGAGCGTCAGAAGAAAATAGCCGATGGGCTTGAAGCTTCTGAGCGCGCAGAGAAAGACTTAGAGCTTGCTCAAGCGAAAGCTACTGAGCAAATGAAAGACGCGAAAGCGCAAGCAGCTGAAATTATCGAGCAGGCCAAGAAGCGCGCCAACCAACTGGTTGACGAAGAAACGCAGAAAGGCCATGCAGAACGCGAGAAAATTATCGCGTCTGGTTATGCCGAAGTTGAAGCTGAACGCAATCGTGCCAAAGAAGATTTGCGCAAGCAAGTTGCTGCCCTAGCAGTGGCTGGCGCACAGCAAATCTTACAACGTGAAATCGATGCTAACGCACAAAACGACATTGTTGAAAAACTTGTCGCTGAGCTTTAAGGAGAAGATGAGCCATGTCTGAATTGACAACCGTCGCTCGTCCTTACGCTAAAGCCGCTTTCGATTTTGCCGTCGAGAAAAACGCTGTTGCAAAATGGCAGGAAATGCTCACCTTCGCAGGTGCAGTTGCTGACAACGAAGAAATGCATGAGTTATTAACTGGTGCCGTTGCAGCAGACACATTGTCGGACATTTTTGTCAATGTCTGCGGTGAGCAACTCGATGAACACGGCCAAAACTTAGTAAAAGTGTTGGCTGAGAATAAACGTTTAGCCGCGTTGCCTGAAATATCTACGTTGTTTGATGCTTTTAAAGCGGACTATGACAAAGAGATAGAAGTTGACGTAACGTCAGCCTCGGCGCTGACCGACGCACAACAATCTGATCTGATTGCGTCGTTGGAAAAACGTTTGGCACGTAAAGTGAAGCTTAATTGTAACGTGGACCCTGCCCTGATCGCTGGAATGGTAATAAATGCCGGTGATACAGTTATTGATGGTTCCGTAAAGTCGAAATTGAACCGTCTAGCAGACGCGTTGCAAGCATAACGGGGATAAGAGCATGCAACTTAATTCCACTGAAATTGCTGAACTGATCAAGAAAAGAATTGAACAGTTCAATGTAAGCAGTGAAGCACGCAATGAAGGTACTATCGTCGCAGTAACCGACGGTATTATTCGTATTCATGGCCTTGCTGATGTAATGCAAGGTGAGATGATCGAGCTTCCTGGAAGCCGCTACGCAATGGCACTTAACCTTGAGCGCGACTCAGTAGGTGCAGTTGTTATGGGTCCTTATGCGGACCTTAAAGAAGGCGATAAAGTACAATCTTCGGGTCGTATTCTTGAAGTACCAGTTGGTTATTCATTACTAGGTCGTGTTGTTAACACGCTTGGTGAGCCAATTGATGGAAAAGGTGCTATTGACGCTGCTGGTTTTGAACCAGTTGAAAAGATTGCACCAGGCGTAATCGAGCGTCAACCAGTAGACCAGCCAATTCAAACAGGTTACAAATCTGTTGATGCAATGGTACCAGTAGGTCGTGGTCAGCGTGAGTTGATCATCGGTGACCGTCAGTGCGGTAAAACTGCAATGGCAATCGATGCAATCATCAATCAAAAAGGTACAGGCGTTAAATGTGTGTACGTAGCGATTGGTCAAAAAGCATCTACGATTGCAAACGTTGTACGCAAACTAGAAGAACACGGAGCGTTAGAGCACACAATTATTGTTGCTGCTTCTGCCTCTGAATCTGCTGCGCTTCAATACCTAGCGCCGTACTCTGGTTGTACAATGGGTGAGTTTTTCCGTGACCACGGTGAAGATGCATTAATCGTATACGATGATTTGTCTAAGCAAGCTGTTGCGTATCGTCAAATCTCGTTGCTACTTAAGCGTCCACCAGGTCGTGAAGCCTATCCAGGTGATGTTTTCTACCTTCACTCGCGCTTACTAGAGCGTGCTGCACGTGTTAACGATCAGTACGTAGAGCGTTTCACCAAAGGTGAAGTGAAAGGTAAAACTGGTTCACTTACTGCGCTTCCAATTATTGAAACGCAAGCTGGTGACGTATCTGCATTCGTACCTACTAACGTAATCTCGATTACTGATGGTCAGATCTTCCTAGAAACTGACTTATTTAACTCGGGTATCCGTCCAGCCGTTAACGCGGGTGTATCGGTATCACGTGTTGGTGGTGCTGCACAGACTAAAATCATCAAGAAACTAGGCGGTGGTATTCGTCTAGCACTAGCTCAGTATCGTGAACTTGCGGCGTTCTCGCAGTTTGCATCTGATCTTGATGACGCGACTCGTGAGCAACTTGAGCACGGTGAGCGCGTAACAGAACTGATGAAGCAAAAGCAGTATGCTCCACTTTCAATTGCTGATATGGGTGCATCTCTGTTCGCGGTAGAAAAAGGGTTTTTAAAAGGTGTTGAGCTAGACAAAATCTTGGATTTTGAAGCATCTCTTCACTCATATTTGAACAGCGAACACGCTGACCTTATGAAGACTATCAACGAAACAGGTAACTACAACGACGAGATTGCTTCTAAGTTGAATGACGCTTTAACAAGTTTTAAAGCGACGCAAACTTGGTAATCAATGCAGCCGGTAGCGTTTAGCGACAATACCGGCAACACGTTGAGTAATCGGAGAGATAGTCATGGCCAGCGGTAAAGAGATAAAAGGTAAGATTGGGAGTATTAAGAATACTCAAAAAATTACCAGTGCGATGGAAATGGTTGCTGCGTCTAAAATGAAAAAGGCGCAGGAACGTATGGCTACCGGCCGTCCATACGCACAAAACATGCTAAAAGTGATTGGTCACATTGCTAACGGTAATCTTGAATATCGCCATCCTTATTTGGAAGAGCGTGAAATCAAGCGTGTTGGTTATATTGTGGTTTCCACTGACCGAGGCTTATGTGGTGGTTTAAACACCAACGAATTTAAGCTTGTCGCTCAGAACGTTAAACAATGGCGTGATCAGGGTGTTGAAGTAGATTTCGCTGCATTAGGTGCTAAGGCTTGTAGTTTCTTCAACCGTTTTGGTGGCAGTTTACTTGCTGCTGAATCAGGATTGGGTGATAAGCCTTCTGTAAGTGATGTAGTGGGTGTTGTTCGCGTTATGTTAAAAGCATACGACGAAGGTAAATTAGACCGAGTTTTCTTGGTTTATAACGACTTCGTTAACACCATGACACAGAAACCTGTGAGCAATCAGTTATTGCCTTTGCCAAAGTCACAAGACGAAGAATATCAACATCGTTGGGACTACATCTACGAGCCGGATCCAAAAGAAATTTTGGAATCATTGATGGTTCGTTACATTGAGTCTCAGGTGTACCAGGGTGTTGTAGAAAACGCAGCGTCAGAACAAGCTGCGCGAATGGTTGCCATGAAGGCAGCAACCGACAATGCCGGCGATCTTATTGATGATCTGCAACTGGTATATAACAAAGCGCGTCAGGCTGCAATCACACAAGAAATTAGTGAGATTGTGAGCGGTGCCGCAGCGGTGTAGGCAAAGGTTTAAAAGAGATAACGAGGACAAATTATGAGTCAAGGTAAGGTCGTCCAAATCATTGGTGCCGTCGTGGATATTGAATTTCCACAAGACGCGGTTCCAAGAGTTTATGACGCACTACGAGTTACCGAAGGTGACTTATCAGGGTTAACCCTGGAAGTGCAACAGCAGTTAGGTGGCGGTGTTGTTCGTGGCATCGCACTTGGTACAACTGATGGACTACGTCGTGGTCTTTCAGTAGAAAACACAGGTGGCCCAATTATGGTTCCAGTGGGTACGGCTACACTAGGTCGTATCATGGACGTGTTGGGTAACCCAATCGACGAAGCGGGCCCTATTGGTGAAGAAGAGCGTATGTCTATTCACCGTGAAGCACCTAGCTACGAAGATCAATCTAGCTCAGTAGAAATACTTGAGACTGGTATCAAAGTAATCGACTTAGTTTGCCCATTCGCTAAGGGTGGTAAAGTTGGTTTGTTCGGTGGTGCCGGTGTTGGTAAAACCGTTAACATGATGGAGCTTATCCGTAACATCGCAATCGAGCACAGTGGTTTCTCTGTATTCGCCGGTGTTGGTGAGCGTACTCGTGAAGGTAACGATTTCTATCATGAAATGAACGACTCTAACGTACTTGATAAAGTATCGTTGGTTTACGGTCAGATGAACGAGCCTCCAGGTAACCGTCTTCGCGTAGCTCTTACTGGTCTAACTATGGCCGAGAAGTTCCGTGATGAAGGTCGTGACGTACTGTTCTTCGTAGATAACATCTATCGTTACACACTAGCAGGTACTGAGGTATCAGCACTTCTAGGTCGTATGCCTTCTGCGGTAGGTTATCAGCCTACACTAGCGGAAGAGATGGGTGTTCTTCAAGAGCGTATTACATCAACGAAGACAGGTTCAATCACTTCAATCCAAGCGGTATATGTACCTGCGGATGACTTGACTGACCCCTCTCCTGCAACAACCTTTGCTCACTTGGATGCAACCGTTGTACTTTCTCGTGATATCGCGTCTCTTGGTATCTACCCTGCGGTAGACCCACTAGATTCAACATCTCGCCAGCTTGATCCACTTGTTATTGGTCAAGAGCACTATGATGTTGCACGTGGTGTACAGACTGTACTTCAGCGCTACAAAGAGTTGAAAGACATTATTGCTATTCTGGGTATGGACGAACTATCTGAGGAAGACAAGCTAGTGGTATCACGAGCTCGTAAGATTCAGCGTTTCCTATCTCAGCCGTTCTTCGTAGCTGAAGTATTTACAGGTTCTCCAGGTAAGTATGTATCTCTTAAAGACACTATCAGTGGATTTAAAGGTATCTTGGATGGTGAGTATGACGACCTTCCAGAGCAAGCATTCTATATGGTTGGCTCTATCGAAGAAGCGCGAGAGAAAGCCAATAAAGCATAATTAAGCGGCCGGCAAACGCTGGCCCTTAGTAATGTTAACGTACCTAATCAGGAGGTTCACATGGCAATGACAGTACATTTGGACGTAGTAAGTGCAGAAAAAGAAATATTTTCTGGTCTTGTAGAAACGATTCAAGTGACAGGTAGCGAAGGTGAATTGGGTATCCACCCAGGACATGCGCCGCTTATCTCTGCTATTAAACCTGGTATGGTGCGTTTGGTTAAACAGTTCGGTGAAGAAGAAGTAATCTATGTTGCTGGTGGTGTACTAGAAGTACAGCCTGGCAATGTCACCGTACTGGCTGATACCGCGGTTCGAGCTGAAGATCTTGACGAGCAGGCAGCAGAAGAAGCCAAACGACGTGCAGAAGAGCACATCGCCAACCCAGGCGCTGACTTCGATTATGCAGAGGCAGCTCACCAGCTAGCTGAAGCAATCGCGCAACTTCGTCTTATTCAGAAGTTACGCAAATAAGCGAGCAGTTATTATTAAAAAACCCGCCGTTTGGCGGGTTTTTTGTTGCCTATTCCCTTACACTGTCGTTATTTTGTAGGCTGTACCATGCGTTCATATTTTTAGCCTAAAGCTTAACATTTCAGATAATGTCTTAAAATGAAATTCAATTTACCCTTTAAAAACGAAAACAATTCCTACGTAGGATTAACGCCGTTTTTAACTACAGTCCTTCTGCTATTAATACATTTTTCTACGGGGGCTTTGGATTGGCCTGAAAAGGGAGATATTCGAGCGCAAAGAGACTTTAATTCCGCGATAGGAATGTCGGTAATAACAGGCTATTTTTGGTTTGCTATGCGCTTGATGCATCAGAATGTGGCAAACACACTAACTTATGTTTTGCTGAAGACTAATCAGCTCAATGAATTTGGCGCGCATCGCAAAAACTTAGCATTACAATTTAATCGACAAATATTTAATGCGATGATTATTTCGATCATCATTACCATTACCTATTGTATCTCGGAAGGACTGATCTCTACACAACAGGAAGTACATGTGCTGCTGCTGACTGCGACCGCAGTTCCATTTTGGTTTATTGCTTTTTTGTTTATCTTTCAAATATATTCTACAACTGCTTATCTTACTAACCAGGTGCTGACAAAAACAGACTTTGGTTACGACAGATTACGTTCCATAGTCACTATCCTGCGGCATAGTATAAGCAATAGCATTTTCGCTATGGGAGCGTTAGCAATATTTCCTGTGTTTTGGCTCAAGAAAGAGATACCAAGCTTAGATGTATTGGGCGTCACCTTCTTTACAGGTTTCATTTCTTTGTATTTGTTCTTCCCAGTTATAAAGCTCAATAAAAAGTTGAAAGAAGAAAAGTGTAAAACCTTGGAAGATATTGAGTCTGAAATAAACTCGGATATAAGGCGTTATGCTAAAAATGACAAACAAGTAACGGGAGCGTCTATTGAAGCGCTAGAAAGTGAAAGAGAAGAAATACTTAAATTAACCTATACGCTCTCTTCAAAAGATAAAGTGAGAGTTGCTGCCTGTATCGCTATTATCCCAGTATCTTGGTTGGTTTTATTTGTCACCGAGTGGATGATTGAGCTTATAAATCGCTAAGCTCTTAAAGCCGTTCAAACGCTAAGTTGCCTTTTCCCGCGTTCATTCTCGTATATGCATGCTCTATAGGATCAGTGTCAGAGGGTTCAATATTTCCGACGATGAGATAAAGGCCCTTGCCATTGCTGCTGCAAAGCATTTTGAGCGTTATACAGAGCGCTAACGTCTGTCCCGAATACATTCGACAGTGTACATGCTACCGCTTCTAAGGTTGAAAGCGCATTATTGATTGTAGTGTGACGGATAGCATAGTTCGACTGAGGTGCATGCTTAAAATGATAACTGGGAAGGGTTTTAAGCCAGTTATTCTGTTGAATAACACCATATGCCTGTTTCCAGCTACCATCAATGAACACGAGGTTGTGTAAACTCTGAATGGGAGTTGCTAACCCTCCCTCTAAAGGTTCGCTGAAATCATTTGGATAAATGAGAGCTGAATTCGTTGGAAGGCAGTTTTCACGCAGGGTGTTAACGGCCTTTTCATCAGTGGTGCTAATGATAGTGGCATTTGGTATACACAATGCAACAAGGCGGGCCGTGTTCTTTGCATGATCTTTTTCTTTTGGATGTTGCAATATCACAATATCTACGGGCACTAAAACTTGATCTATTGCACTACAAAGGCATGTTGATGTTGGATAATGGCAGATAGCACAGTATGGCCGGGTATTGTGTATGGGCATAAACTTTAGATGTTTTAAAAAAGATATTTCACGCCAACAGACTACACTGAAATAAGCGCGGTTGAGACTCACTTATAATATTATGGCAGATATAAATACTGTAAAATATAGGCTAGCAAAAACGCTGGCGTTAGTTCCAGAGGGTAATGTTGTTAGCTATGGTCAACTGGCAGACTTATGCGGCTTTCCAGGCCGAGCCAGGATGGTTGGAAAGTGCCTCAAAATACTTGGGGACACGCACAACTGGCATCGAGTAGTAAGAGCTGACGGTAAAATAGCATTTCCAAAAACATCGGAGCAAGGCATAGAGCAAATAGCACGTCTTCGAAACGAGGGTGTGGCTATAAAAAGTGAACGCGTACGAATTAAAGATGTAGGCTGGCAGCCTGACTTGTATATCATACTTCGCGAATTAAAATATTAGTGACACTAGAGCTTTATACAACATTACCAATAGCATAAGAGTAGTACATAACGAATGTTAAAACGAATTAGTATCGATGCACTGAAACCAGGTATGTTTGTTCATAAAATACTCGAGCAAAAAGGTGCATTGGAGATAAAAAACCAAGGTAAAGTGACGTCACAAAAAGTGATAGACCTGTTGAAAAAACAGGGCGTAAAAGTCCTTGCTATTGATACTGATAAAGCATTTGAACCTGCAGGTGCTAGCGATGGAAAAATACTAAGCGAATCCGATAGGTCTGAAAAAGTAACGGCTAAAAAGAAGCCGAAAACGGTGAAGGTATCCCTTGAGAGTGAGTTAACAAAAGCGACTAAGCTGCACGCTCAGGGCAAAGAAATACAAAAGCTACTTCTCGATAGTGTAAAAAAAGAGACGCCTTTTGATGCCAGTATTCCCAAAGAGTTTTCCAACAAGCTTGTTGCATCTGTTGACCGCAACCCCGACGCTTTGTTGTGCCTAACTAAAATTAGAGAGAAAGACGATTACTTGCTAGAACACTCCCTCAACGTGGCTATATTATTAGCTAACTTTGCCACGTTTTTAGGCCTATCTGAGGAGAAAGTTCAGGAGCTATCGTACACTGGCTTTCTTCATGATTTAGGCAAGATTAATATTCCTGATGAAATTCTTCATAAGCCCGGACGACTTACAGATCCAGAAATGGAAATTATGAAGAGCCACGTAAAGCATGGCGTTGATTATCTGCTAAATACTGATGTTGCAATGCCGCTTATTCAGGCTATTAGCGAACACCACGAGCGCTTAGACGGCTTGGGGTATCCAGCAGGGAAAAAAGGCGATGAGATAAGCACAGAAGGTCGTATGCTTGCTATTGCGGATATGTATGACGCACTAACTGCAGATCGTGTGTATAAAGCAGGCATGTCTAGCCAGAAAGCGTTTTCTATATTGATGAACGAAGCGCCTACCCGTCTAGATGTCGTTTTGGTTCAGCAATTTATAAAATGTTTAGGTGTTTATCCTGTTGGTAGCTTAGTGTTGCTGTCAAACGAGAGATTGGCAATGGTGCTTAAACAAAACGATTCACCATTTTCACCCATAGTAAAAGTATTCTACTCAGTGAAAGGTAATCACTACTTAACGCCAAAAGACATCGACTTATCGGGCGATAAAGCTCTTAAAATTGATAAGGCGGTTATTGCTTCAGATTACGGTATAGATGTTAACGCCTTTTTTGAGCGTTCTGTTTCAATAGGCTAAAACCTCTTTATTCTCTTAAACTGTCCTTTTAATTTACGTTTTACATTTACGCCTAAATACCTAGTTCTTTTTATTTGAGAGCCTTTGAGCAAAGGATCTTGGCAAATAACCTTAGCAAATAGCCTTGTCACTTATTGAAGACAGTCGGTAGCAAATCTGTATAAAAAGAGCGTGTAGAGATTACAAATCTCTCTATAGGAAAAGCGCTATTTCCAAAACATAGCAGCGTCATTTCTTTGATTAATACTGCGTTCAGCTTAAACCAATTATTCTGTGCCTAACCCTTTAAACCAATACGTTGAAAAGAAAATTGAAGAGAGGTTCAGCGGAAGGCTAAACTGAATATTCATTAAACTAAGCGTTATGGAACATTTATTGCTCGACTACAGTTGATATGTTTATTACTGATTAGATAAAAAATGACGTGATTGAGTTTTAAGTTGAATCATCACTATTTTATCAAAAGAAATTTATCCTAGAATATAGGTAATTTATTGGCACTTGTTGTTTGTACCTCATAAAGGTAAATGCAGGTGTTTAAAGCAAAGAAGAGGACGCTATGAAAAAAACACTAGCTGTAAGTTTAATCGCTGCATCACTTACTGTGGCAGGCTGTGCGAATAACCCAAACAATACGCAAAAGGGTGCTGCAATAGGCGCTGTTTTAGGAGCAGTACTAGGTAAAGCAACTGGCGATCATGACAAAAGTCGCTACGCTTGGGGTGCAGCGGTAGGTGCAATTGCTGGTGGCGCGATTGGTGGCTACATGGATAAGCAAGAAGAAGCGCTTCGCAGCGAGTTATCTGATACCGGCGTGCAAGTGGTTCGAGAAGGCGATAACCTTCGTCTTATCATGCCTGGCGACATCACATTTGCTACAGATAGTGCGAGTATTAGTCCAAACTTTAATCCAGTTTTGCAAGATGTTGCTAAAGTAATTAATAACTACGAAAAAACCGTCCTTATGATTAAAGGCCATACCGACGATGTTGGGGCAGAGCAGTATAACCAAACACTGTCTGAACGAAGAGCCAGTGCGGTGAAAAATCAGCTTATTAACTTTTCTGTGAATTCAACTCGCATTACTACCGTAGGCATGGGCGAGTATTCACCAAAGGTACCTAATAATAGCGCCGCTAACCGTTCTATGAATCGTCGAGTGGAGATGGAAATTCAACCATTAACGTCGTCTAACACCTAAAGAAGAGCGCTAGTTGTTAAAAAGAACTCTTTAATTGAGCCCTAAAATAGAGTCGCTACGGCGGCTCTATTTTTTTGTGTGATGTTTTTTAATCTGCTCAGCGATATCTGTGGCTAAATTATTTGGGATTGGAATCGTAAGGTGGTACTGACTAATTTTCCACTGATTGTCTGTTTTGATGAGTACTCCCGTCCCTCTCGTTTCACCTAGTTTTTTATTATCTAATAGCTCATCAAACCAGGCCACTTGGTGATCTGGAGAAAAATAGATGTGTCTGTCTCTAGGTAAATATGTCCAGCCGGTACCTTTGTCAAAATGCGGTTTCGCGTAGGCTTTAAATTCGCTAATGCTCCATACTTCGTCGGCGTCTGTACCAATAAAAACAGCATCTGGCGCATATAAATTAAAATATTCAGTGAAGTTTGCTTGAGATGCTTGCGAATGCAATTTGTCTAACACACCCGACACCTGCTCGATATCGCTCTCAGCACGACTTGTTGTTAAGAAGGTCAACAGAGCCGTTGCAAGAAGAACTTGCAGCAAAGTTTTCATTTTCAATTGAAGCTTATCTTTGGACATATTACCACCGCATTAGATTACCGTTGTCACAGCATAGCGCTATAAACACATAACCTGAACCATTCAAACAATATTGCTTTATCTTTATTTTGTTATGTTATAACATTTTGTAAATTTGGTTTGATTCAATATTGTGCTTTAAGGTTTTTCCGTGAAAAAACAATCTACATTCCGCGTGTCGCTATTCATATTAGTATCTGTATTGTCGCTCTCTCTTATAAGCTCAAATGCCCAAGCCGACGCTAAAAACGACGATGATATTTCATATACTAATGGGAAAGATTCCGACAATGTTGAAAAAATTGATATTACCTATCGACAGCTTTTTAGGGGCAATGTAAAGCCTTTCGAGCTTCCGCAAGCCATAACAACAATTACCGGTGATGACGCTAAAAAGCTAGGGATGACGCGATTACAGGATGCACTGACACTAGACGCAAGCCTTACAAAGCAAAACAACAGCGGTGGATTTTGGGATAGCTTTGCCATTCGCGGATTTGCAGGCAATGAAAATATGCCGGCTGGCTTCATGGTGAATGGGTTTAGTGGAGGAAGAGGCTTCAGCGGGACCTTTGATATGTCTAACGTTGAGTCCATAGAAGTCATCAAGGGGCCAGGTTCGGCGCTTTACGGACGCTCTGATCCAGGTGGTGTCGTAAATATAATTACTAAAAAGCCTCAATATTATGAATCGGGTAGCATTTCTGCGATTTACGGTAGCTATGCTAATCAGCGAATAGAGGCAGACTATACTCAGGGTATAAACGATATTCTGGCTGTTCGAATAAACGGTGCTTTCGAAGACAACAACAGCTATCGCGATACGGTTACTCGTCGAAAAACGGTGTTATCCCCTTCCTTTAATATTGATTTAGGTGACGCAGAGTCACTGCTTTACGAAATGCAGTTTTTTAAACAGGCTCAACGATTTGATCGTGGCATTGCGATACTTAACGATAATTTCGATGATATAGATACCAGTCTTTACTTAGGTGAACTCAACGATGGGCCAACAACAATTTATGCGCTCAGCCACCAGCTCACTTATGACAAACAACTTAACAGCCAATGGGCATTACTTGCTGGGCTAAGCTATCGAGATACGCGAATGGATGGCTTTTCCTCAGACGCTGAACTGTCAGGGGCGAGACAGTCTGTTTACGTCGATGGTGAAACGCTGACAAGGCAGCGCAGAAAGCGAGATTATGACTCTTCTGATAGTGCTTTACGTGTTGAGTTGAGTGGAGATACCCAATTCGCTGGTTTATCACATAACTTACTTGTTGGCATTGATGCCTATGAATATGACCTAAGTACTGCGTTATTCCGCTACCGCGGTGGAAAAGGCACCTATACGCTTAATATCAATAATCCTGTATATGGGCAGCAACAACCTGACGTAGCACTTCTTTACCAAAATATTGAAGAGCAGCGAGGCGTTGGACTGTACGTTCAAGATACGATCGCAATTGCCAATAATATCGATATTTTACTTGGTGCCCGCGCAGATTATATAGACCAGGATATTTTCGAGGTAAATCAACAAACAACTAATCGTAATACTGAAACTCGCCTTAGCCCCCGCTTAGGACTTATCTATAAGGTTAGCGACAATATAAATGTATATACCAGTTATTCCGAAGGCTTTTTGTCGCTTAGTGGCACAGATGCGAACGGTGAACCGTTTGGATTTGAAGAAAGCAGTTCAGTGGAAATAGGCTCAAAATTCTCGTTTAATAATATCGTGGGTTCTGTTGCCGCTTTTCGGGGAAGAAAGTCTAATATATTGGTTGCAGACCCTGTAAATGTTGGGTTTTCTGCTCCCTTAGGAGAAGCCGTGAGCAAGGGCGTTGAAATAGAATTCAATGCTCAAATCAGCGATAATATGTCGCTCTTCGTTTCCGCCGCGAAGACGCAAGCTGAGACCGAAAACACAGTTGTTAATGCTGACTGGGGCGTAGAAATACCGCAGGGCAGCCCATTGGTTAATGTGCCCGAATACACACTGTCTACTGTGCTAACCTACTTTACTAAAATAGCAGGCATGGACTCGCAAATTGGAAGCTCTTATCAATATGTACATGAACAGCTTGGAGATGCTGCAGATTTATCTTTTCAACTTCCCTCTTATCAGCTTGCAGGGCTATTTGCGACTTTAGCTTTCACCGACTCGTTGAATTTACAACTTAACGTAGACAACTTGTTTGATGAAACTTATATCGAAAGTAGTTATCACCGTTTGTGGTCTTACCCTGGCGCGCCTAGAACAATAAATATGCGGGTCGATTATGCATTCTAATGTGAAACGCGAACGCATTCGCAGCATAGATATGATGCGCGGTTTAGTTATGATTATCATGTTGATTGACCACGTGCGGGAGCGATTCTTTTTACACATGCAGGTGTCCGATCCTATGGACATTGAGACTACGTCGCCGGCGCTATTTTTTAGCCGTTTGCTAGCTCATTATTGCGCGCCTGTATTTGTGTTTCTTACCGGCCTTTCTGCATGGCTTTATGCCAACCCGGTAAACAAACCTAAAAGAGATGTAAGGTTATTTCTTTTTAAGCGGGGACTTTTTATTCTATTTTTAGAAGTCACCTTTATTACTTACAGCTGGTTGGGAAGCTTTGATGTAATTTACCTTCAAGTTATGTGGGCGATTGGCGTGAGTATGCTTGCTCTCGCGTTGCTAAGTGGCCTTCCGCGTAATGCCCTTCTCGCTATTGGTTTAATCATAGTATTTGGGCACAATGCGCTCACGCCTATCAATTATGTTTCACATGAAACAGGTTATACCCTTTGGAGTATGCTTCATGACAGGGGGTACATTGTACAGAGTGACCTTTTGAGTGTGAAAGTGAGCTACCCCGTACTGCCTTGGATTGGTGTGATTTTATGCGGCTTTGCATGCGGGCCATTATATGGTGTAAATAAAAATAAGGCTTTACGGGGCAGTTGGCTGCTCGGTCTAGCCGGTGTCACCGCATTTTTATTCGTCTTTCTAAGAGGATTCAATATTTACGGAGAGACCCTGCCTTGGTCGATGCAAGACACCGCTATTTTGTCAGCAATGTCTTTATTCAATATGACTAAATACCCTCCGTCACTCGCGTTTTTGCTCTTTACACTGTCAGGAATGTTCCTGCTTCTTTTTGTTTTTGAAAGAGTAAATGCTAGAGGAATGACCATCCTGGATACTTTTGGCTCAGTTCCTATGTTTTTTTACGTCCTTCACCTCTATATATTACTCGTGCTATACACAGTAGCCGTGAGTACTTGGGGAACGAATAAAGGTGTCTACTTTGGCGTAAATGAGATGTGGCAAATCTGGCTGATTACAGGTGTGCTTGCCATCACTCTCTATTATCCCGTGCGATGGTTTAGCCATTTCAAAGCGCAGCATAACTACTGGTGGCTTAAGTATATGTAGCCTTGTTTTACTTGAAGATAACTATTGCGTTTTAAGTAGAGCGGCTAAGAAAAAGGCGCTGTGCTACCATAGTCAAGAAATATGGGAGACAGCGGATTCGCACTATCTTCATCTAACCCATCGTCATAGAAAGCAGCAAAGCACTTCTTCGCCGCAGCTCTTGCCATATCAAGCGTTGAGTAGGCTACGCTTGATACATTATAAGTCAGCGAACTACTTATTTCTGCGTGTGCATTGGGCGGTCGTGACGATATAATAGATAAGTCGCTGGGCAGCACCATTCCTAGCTCTTTGGCGCTATTAACTACACGCTCAACCAAAACGTCGTTGGTGCAAATAATAGCTGAAAATACTTCTCCCTTGGCCATTAGTTCGAGTAGCGGGTCGAGAAATGGATCGGATAAAGCATCAACTTCTACATTTACGATTAATTGTTTCTTGAATAAAGAGAGAAACGTTTCGTTTTGAGACACGGTTTTGCGGTCATTTACTAACGCTATGTCTGTGTGTCCTTGTTCACTTAGCAAGTGATGTGCTTTTGAAACACAGTGAGCGACAGATGCCGACAAGTCAGTCACAGTAGCTTTTGCCTCTCCTGTACTCAACGTAACAATCTTATCTTTCAAGCTATGCAAATGTTTTGTCGTCGAAGAAATAGTAGTGACAAATACTCCGTCACAACCTTGAGACAATAAAAATTCGATGGCCTCCACTTCAGACTCAATTGTGTCGTGGGAAAAAGCGATAACACAATGCTTCTTATGCTGCCGCAAAATGTGCTCGAAAGAAAACAGTAAGTGAGATGCAAAAAGCATGTGTTTGTTAGGCAGCACAATACCAATAGCATGACTGTGTTTAGATGCTAAAGAACGCGCTTTCTGACTTGGTGTGAAGTGCAGTTCGCTTGCGGCTTGTTTAACCTTTTCAGCCAAAGCAGGGTTAACAGACTTATTGCCATTAAGAACGCGAGATACCGTAGATAACGATACGCCGGCGCGGGTGGCCACTTCATAGATTGTAGTCATGTAAAACACTTAACTGTGAGTGTGTACTTACTTTTACTGATTGCTGCATCATTGTATATGAAGTTGAATATATAAGTATCAGCCTCACTTTTAGTGTAAGGCTGTTTACAACTTACCATTGCTGATTGGTATTTCAGATTATTAATCACTCAATATTCTGGATCTGCTCGCGCATTTGCTCAATCAGCACTTTAAGCTCTACGGCCGACTGCGTAATGTCGGTGCTTATAGATTTAGAGCCTAAGGTGTTTGATTCACGATTAAACTCTTGCATCATAAAGTCGAGTCTGCGACCAATTGCCCCACCTTTTTTCAGAATATTGCGGGTCTCGTTAACATGAGTGTTTAAGCGGTCTAATTCTTCAGCAACATCTACCTTTTGTGCAAGCATGATCATTTCTTGTTCGAAGCGTCCTGCGTCTAGTTCTACTTTCGCTTCTTCAAAGCGCGCCTGCACTTTCTCTCTTTGCCAAACCATAATTTCTGGCATGCGAGAGGCAACTTTTTCTACTTCGGTTTCAATAGCGTCTAAACGCTGTGTAATCATATCTTTTAGCGCCTCGCCTTCTGAAGCACGAGCATCAATGAAATCTTTTAAACCCTGGTCGAATGCAGCCATAACATCTGCATGTATGGTATCCATGTCGGCCTCTTCTGCTGCTATTACGCCAGGCCAGCGCAATACGTCTAATGGGTTTACGCCCGATGACTGACCATGAGATTGAACCCAATCAGCAGCCTGCATAACTTGCTTTGCTAAATCTTCATTTAAACTAAGCGTTGTAATAGCTGCATCATTTGCCGTAAAGCGCAACGCGCACTCTACTTTGCCGCGGGCTAGCTTTTTGCGAAAGCGCTCTCGTAGCATAGGTTCCAGAGAACGAAATTGTTCAGGCAAGCGAAAATAGGTCTCTAAAAAACGCTGGTTAACCGAGCGTATTTCCCATACCGCAGAACCCCACTCCTTTTTTGTCTCTACGCGAGCGAATGCTGTCATGCTATAAATCATAGTTATCCTTCGAGTTAAACTGAAAGCCTGCAAAAACAACGCGAACGCCGTGTTGTATCTGTGAATATGGAGGCAGTCTTTCTTGTTCTTACTATATTAGCGTACATTTGCTTGTTTCTGTAAGGAATACGAGCAAAGTTCGTTTTCATCAGACAGGCTCATTGCGCTATACTTATGCTTATTCTTATTTTCGGTAAATTTAGTTTTTGCACTCTAGGTGTAATCACTTTTTATTATCTACCGAAGATTCTATTTTTAGCATTTACGTTGTGGAGAACCCTATGCGTCCAAGCGGCAGAACCGCCAGTCAAATTCGCCCTGTTACAATTACTCGTCAATACACTTGCCATGCAGAGGGCTCTGTATTGGTAGAGTTCGGAAACACTAAGGTGTTATGTAACGCGACGGTAGAAGAAGGCGTGCCTCGCTTTATGAAGGGGCAAGGAAAAGGGTGGATAACCGCTGAATACAGTATGTTACCTCGTGCAACGCATACACGCAGTGGCCGGGAAGCGGCTCGTGGTAAACAAGGTGGCCGTACGTTAGAAATTCAGCGCCTTATAGCTCGTTCATTGCGCGCTGCGGTAGATTTAAAACTACTTGGTGAAAATACTATCACGCTAGATTGCGATGTAATTCAAGCAGATGGCGGTACTCGTACCGCATCAATCACAGGTGCATGTGTGGCATTAGTAGACGCACTCACTTATATGCGCGCAAAAGGTATTTTAAAAGCTAATCCACTTAAGCATATGATTGCAGCGCTATCGGTAGGTATCTTTGAAGGTACACCTATTGCCGACCTTGAATATACAGAAGATTCTGAGGCCGAGACTGACATGAACATTGTTATGACAGAAACGGGCAAGCTAATTGAGGTTCAGGGTACCGCAGAAGGTGAACCGTTCTCGTTTGAAGAGTTAGAGGAAATGCTGAAGATAGCCAAGCACGGTCTTCGCGAATTGTTTGATATTCAGAAAGCAGCACTAGCGTAAGAGGTCTATATGAAAGGGTTCCAACGTGATTTTATTGAGTTCGCCATCAACCGTGGCGTACTAAAGTTTGGTGAATTTACGTTAAAGTCAGGCCGCATAAGTCCTTACTTTTTTAATGCAGGCTTGTTTAATCGCGGTGGCGACCTAGCCAAGCTAGGCCGTTTTTACGCCGATGCGTTGGTTGATGCAGGTGTAGAGTTCGATGTGTTATTCGGGCCTGCCTATAAAGGGATCCCTATTGCCACTACTACAGCGGTAGCGTTAGCAGACAGTCATCAACGTGATGTGCCTTATTGCTTTAATCGCAAAGAAGCAAAAGCACACGGCGAAGGGGGCAATTTAGTGGGTAGTCCCTTGCAAGGTCGCGTAATGCTGGTTGATGATGTGATCACTGCGGGAACCGCTATCCGTGAATCTATGACGCTGATTGAGCAACAGCAGGCTAGTTTGTCTGGTGTGCTTATTGCCCTTGATAGGCAGGAGCGCGGTAAAGGTGAGCTATCCGCTATTCAAGAGGTAGAGCGAGACTTCAATACTACTGTGATTTCTATTGTCACTCTTGCTGATGTGGTTGCATACCTGCAGGAAAAAGGTGGTCACAGCGCTGAAATAGACGCAATTAACACCTACCGTGAAAACTATGGCATCTGATTTTGACAGTGAGTTTAATAGCGCCAGCCAGCACTTAGACGCTTTAGGTCTTCGTTGCCCAGAGCCCGTAATGATGGTGCGCTTGAACATTCGAAAACTGCCGGATGGCGAAACATTGTCTGTTTCGGCAGACGACCCATCAACGGCCAGAGACATTCCCAGTTTTTGTCGATTTATGGGGCACACGCTGGTGGCATCTCAAACAGAAACCATGCCGTATCAGTTTGTAATTAGGAAAGGGGGCGAATAAGCCCTCTGCTAACACTGACCTGCTCTTTTACTTAAGCCCTAGTGAATATAACGAGAAACTTCGCGAGTGAGAGGCGATATAACACTCCCCTGCTCTAATGTGCTAAGAACGGTTTTCAACACGCCTAGAATATGGGTATTGGTGGCATGTAACGGTAAAATAGCGAGTAACTGCTGCTGACAGTCTTGCAGAACTTGCTGTGCATCCTTTTGGCGATGCTGATGATGCAAAATTGCGGACAAGTACATAGCCATTGTTGCATAAGCAATAATATCGTCTTGCACCGCGCTATCACGATGAGATGTGACATTTTGTAATGATGTAATGACAACCTTCGCTGTTTCTAAGCTTTGGTATCCCAATACACAGGCCTTTTCGTGCTGCCCTAAAAGGTGTGCCTGTTGAACCCTGTCTTGCAGCATAAGGCGATGTTTTCGTGCATCTGTTGGATTCAACTGCAGCCATTTTCTGTAAACCGGACATAGATGTTGTGAGTTCATATTTGCACCTCCTGCTAATCACAATAATGCAAATAGGAATCATTATCAACAATGCTCCGGTATTTTTAACTCCTCTTAAAATGAAAGACTAAAATCGAACGTTGGAAACGCCTATTAAAAAAAGCCTACTAGTTTTTGCGTTTACAGTGCATTTGTAGCCCACCAAAGCAAAAGAACAACAAGTGTTGCCGCTATTACGGCTTTCATCTTGTAACGCCTTATAAGCTGCTCTGCTTTGTCGCCAGCATAATATACCACTGCGGCTAAACCGAAATAACGAAGAGAGCGTGCAATTACTGTGGCAAGTAAAAACAGAGGAAGAGAGAATTTTGTTGCTCCTGCAGCAAGCATGGCGACTTGAAAGGGAATTGGGGCAATGCCTAAGGTCATTACAAACCAAAACCCTTGTTGTTCCATCTTATTTTTTACGTTGTCGAATTGGTCTTGACTGAAAAAGGTTTCAATCACCCACTCTCCAATTATATCGAAAAGATAGTACCCCAAGGCATAACCAAACACGGCACCAATAACACAACCTAGCGTTGCCATTGCCGCTATTTGCCACAGTGACTCACGCCGCGCCTGCATTAAGGGCAACATTACCGCTTCCAGAGGAATAGGCACTATGGTCGACTCTAAAAAGGATGAAATAGTAATCCCTTTCAGCATATGCTTAGAATCGACCAGCTGTTTGGTTTTCCGTGTAACCTTTTTACTTACCTTTTGAACCGGGGTCATGTAATCCTTTCATATTAGTTTTTGTATACCACGCCGTCCTTCATAACAAATGAAACGCGTTCCATAAGGGTAATATCTTCGAGAGGATTACCTTTTACAGCCACGATATCTGCGAGTTTACCCGCTTCCAAGGTACCCAAAATATCGCTGACACCAAGTAAATCCGCGCCATTTACTGTTGCGCTGGTCAATGCATCTGCAGGCGTCATTCCCGCTTCAACCATAAGAGCAAACTCTTGAGCGTTATCACCATGAGCCGATACGCCACTGTCTGTTCCAAATGCAATTTTTACACCTGCTTTGTGTGCTGTAGCAAAGGTCTGTTGAATTAACGGCCCAATGGCTGCAGCTTTAGGGCGTACAAGCTCAGGAAAGAAACCGTCGATTTTGGCTTTTTCAGCAACAAATTTACCAGCAAGGATGGTGGGCACATAGTAAGTTCCATTTTCCTTCATAAGACTATGGATCTCTTCATCCATGTAAGTGCCGTGTTCAATCGAATCGACCCCCGCTTTGATGGCGCGCTTCATACCCTCTTTACCATGTGCGTGAACGGCTACTGTCATTTCGTAGTCTTTTGCAGTATCGACAATGGCTTCTAGTTCGTCCGTCATAAATTGAGGGTTTTGACCGTTCTTTGCCACGCTCAATACACCGCCCGTTGCCGTTATTTTAATTAAGTTTGCGCCGTCTTGGTAACGTGTTCTTACGGCTTCCCTAGCTTCAGCTTCGCCATTAACTACACCTTGTTCTGGACCTACATCGGGACGAAGCAAATGCGACATGCCGTTAGATGGGTCTGCATGTCCGCCTGTGGTGGCAATAGATTTGCCCACAGTATAAATGCGAGGACCAACGGCATAGCCTTTATCTATTGCAGTTCTTAAGGCTATCGTTTCATTATGTGAGTCACCTAAGTTTCTTACTGTTGTGAACCCAGCGTCTAACGTTGTTTTTGCATAGCTGGCTGCGCGCAGTGCATAGTCTGCCTCGTTAAGAGTAAATCGCTCTAAGTAGCTCTTAGGTCCACCTTGTTGTGAAGATAGGTGAACGTGCATGTCCATTAGACCTGGCATAACAGTGCTGTCTTTTAAGTCAATAACGCTATCGCCCTTGCCACCTTCTACAAAACCATTTTTAACGCTCTCAATTTTATTGCCTTCAATAACAATAGTGACTTTGTTTTTTAACTCGTCAGAAGTACCAGTAAAGGCTTTTCCTGCGTGGATGAGGGTAGCTGCTTGAGCAGCGATAGTTAAAGGCAAGAGAGTGCAAGATACAGCTAAAGCGGTGAGTGTCTTTTTCATAATATAGTTCTTCTTTTGATGGATAATTACACAGTAATTAAATGTAAAGCACTCACCTAACTAACGCAAAGTATTACGCCATTAGTGGGTTGTTTTATAAGTTTAAATCAAAAGAAAGATGTAACGATATTCGGAAGATATATTCAAATGCACTACCGCTTTTGTTGAAAACACTAAACTTGTTGATAAAGCTGGCTTTAGCGATAGGGCTGACACTACTGATAGAACTGGTCAAGCCTATTTTGATTGATTAACTTCACCAATCACAAAGTTGCGGTTTGCAGAGTGTATTAAAAAGCGTGTTGTATCACCGTTGCTTTTTTCTTCGGCCTTTTCAAGTAACTGATAATACACATTTTGATGGAGGCGGGCCCATAGATTTCGGCGTACACACACGTAGGGAATTGCAGTGGCGTCTTTATCTCTAATCTCTTCGGGAGGAACGCGTAATTCAATTTGCTCCTCATTATTCAAACGGACTTCGTCGCCAGTTTGAGTAACAAGTACCAGTGTCTTACTGTTGTCTTTTTCTTCTAGTACTTTCCATTGAGTGATTAGAAACGGGGTGTCCTCAACAGTGATACCCACTTTTTCCACTGGAGTAACAAGAAAGTAATTGTCCTCTTCTTTTTTAAGCACCGATGAAAACAATTTCACTAGGCTAGCACGGCCTACCGGCGTTCCCTCATAGAACCAGCGGCCGTCCATCGCTATGACCATATTAATGTCGCCACAGAAGTCTGGGTTCCAATTTTCTACCGGAGGCAGAGGGCGCGCCTTGTCAGACGAACCCTCTATCTGTTTTTGAAATTTAGTTAAGTCCATTTTGCTCAATCAAGGCTTTAATTTCACGTAGCTTCGCTTTTATACGACGCATATTGTCAGGCCCTGTTCTTAAAAGCTGCTTTTGAGGCCCGTCAAGGTTTTCAAGCCGTTCATCTTTGTACTTGTACATAACAGAGTCTGAGTAAACTTCTACCGGTACAGGCACTTCAGGTGTATCTAGCAGTTCATCGATGGCGTTTAACAAAACGACGTTAAAGTCTTTGTCTGGATCGCCAATCTCTGCGTACTTAGCCTGAATGTCGTCTTTGTAAGTCTGAAAAACATTGACCAGTGCCTCGTTATCAAATGATTCCAGCACGTTGACGTATGGTGTATAGCGCTTATAGCTTGCGGCATCTATCCACTGTTTTCCGGCCTGTGAGTAAACTCTAAAATTCTGCTCAGGTGGCGTTAAAAGCTGATGGTTAGGCGCCATTTTATTATTGGCTAAGTTTGTTACCGACACGACAAAGCGTTGTAGTAACCCCTCATTGACGAGCAGCCTATTCACGGTGCTTTCATCGGCAGAAGCACTATTAATCAACGACTCTTTAATTGCAGGGTCGCTCACATCGAGAGGTTCAGGCTCGGGTTCTTCAAGCTCTGGTAGTGGTTCTACTTCATCTTTTTCTTCAAGTTCAACAGTAGGTGGCGCAGGCTTGGTTTCAAAAACCTCTGGCTCGTCAGATTCTGTAATAACAGGCTCATCTATTTGTGGCTTTGGTGTTTCTACCGGATCAGGCTTTTCATCACTGGGCCAAAAAACAATGGCCAGAATAACGACAAGGATAATTCCCGCTATCAGAAAGTGTGGGCCTAACGACTTTTTCTCTGTTGTTTCGCTCATAATGACTCCGCTGCTGAGATTTCCTTTTTGGTAATACTACCAGACATAACACTCAATGTTAGAAAATCAAACAAGAGAATTGTTCCTTTCAGCTTAATATATTAACTGTACTACTCTTTAACGTTTCAAACCGGGTTTTCGATTGCTTATATCAAAAATGAACCGTTTTCTTGCCAAAGCTCAAAAACGAGCCATGCGGCAAATGTAAATAGCTTGGGTTTTTTTAAACATTTGTTTAACATAAGGGCTGTGTTTATTAGGTTGCAGTTTATGACCGTTATTTTATTTGCGATTCCGCTATTTTTTCTGCTTATTGGCTTAGAGCTTTACGTTGATAGCAAGCGTAAAACAGGGCACTACCGTACCAATGATGCCATTACCAGCTTAAGTGCTGGTGTACTTTCTCGCATGATGGCAATAGGCCATCAACTTATTCCGTTCACCATTTATGTGCTTGTGTTCGACGCCGTTGCGATGTTTGAACTTCCGCAAGCGTGGTGGGTGTGGTTAGTTGCCTTTGTTGCCTATGATTTCTTTTATTACTGGAATCACCGAATGGGACACGAAATAAGTATTTTGTGGGCCGCCCATGTCGTGCATCACTCTAGTGAAGATTACAATCTTACCACTGCGTTGCGGCAAACGAGCGGTGCAATTTTTAGTTGGGTGTTTTATTTACCGTTAGCATTTGTTGGGTTTACCCCTGAAATGATCATCACCGTAGGGGCACTTAATCTGGTCTATCAATTTTGGGTGCATACTCAGCATATTAATACTCTAGGGTGGATGGAGCGCATTTTCGTTACCCCGTCTAATCACAGGGTGCATCATGCACAGAACCCTGTCTATATTGATAAAAACTATGGCGGTGTGTTCATTCTGTGGGACCGATTGTTCGGTACTTACATACCTGAATTAAAAGAGGAACCAGTTGTTTTTGGTATCCGCGGAGCACTCAACAGTTTCAATCCGATAATGGCTAATTTGCAAGTCTATAGTCAGCTAGCCAAAGACAGTTATTACACTCGTCGATGGAGTGACAAATTTCGCGTCTGGTTTGGTCGTACTGGATGGCGACCAGCAGATGTTTCAAAGCGGTTTCCAAAGGAAAAATTGCCCTTGCAACAATTTAAAAAGTACCACCCACATATTCATAAATCGGTTATGCGCTACAGCTTACTGCAACATGTCATTATGCTTGTCATTTCGCTGTATTTTCTTTTGAATTTAAGCGCTCTCTCGGGTATTCAACAAGTCACTATTGTGACAACGGTTGTGATTATGAGTATTCAAAACGGTTTTATACTGTCTCAGTCAACGTTAGCGTTAGCTATTGAGGGGCCTCGGCTGCTAATGCTTCCTTTACTGTGGATTGCCGCAGGGGTTGGCATAGCAGCGTTGTGGTTTGCTTTATCGTGTGTTGTTAGCTTAATTGCCCTGCTTTACGCTGTGCGCCACAGCAATTATCGACGTCCACTTGACGATGTCACCTTGTCTGCTGAAACGGCAGATTGAACCTGAGAACTCGCCATTACGTAATAAGGTCGTTTTGCGCAAAAGCGTTAACCTATTCCGCATATAGTTACAGCGAAGGCTTACTTTGCAGAGTCCTCTTTTGTTTGGGCTCGGCAATCAGATATGCACATAAGTGAGAATAGAGCACTCCGATACCAATGGCTTGTTTTTAGAGGGTAGCATGCATAAGTTTCTATTTAGTGAGTTAGAAGATACGCCAACAGTAATAGACTACTTAGAAGTTCAGTCTTACGAGATGAACGTATATTTAGTGTATCTAACTGTGAAGGACAGAAGTGGCATGGTTTACGACAAAAAAGGTAAGCCCATGCGATTCTTTAGTACAGGCCATATTCGTGAGGCTTTTGCACACTGTAGTGTTGCTAAATCTGTGATGAAGCACGATACGCCTTACGATGAAATGATAGGTAACCCACCAAAAAGCGCTGAGCAGATGGCACTGCCTTTTAGTATGGATTTACCCTACTAAGCGCTTCCCCATCATCTAGATTGATAATCTAGATCAAAAAGCAAAAATAAAGGAAAGGCTGCGTTATTCTAGCCAAGGCGCAGCCAGTTCTCTCATGTTTACTTGGGCGCCCAAGCGTCTTGCGAGAAGAAATAAACCACCAAGCTTTCGATGGATAAACAGTGCGTCAGCCGGTGGCGTGTGCCAAAAGTCGTGCTCGGCAGTGAGTGTCATGCCCTTATCGTGAAGGCGCTGTACCAAGGTACTTGTACCGAAGTCGTAAGGTTCGTCATGTATCAGCGATTCACAGGCTTCCATACCAATACCTATGACTGCATCGACCTGTGCTGCCTCGTGAGTGCTGTCAATTAAGCCAATATCTAACGCTGCTGCTTTCATACGTTGCGTGTCTTGCAAAGCGGCGCTATTGAGAAGCTCTTTATATCCCAAAGAAATGTCGTCAGGAATGTCTCTGGTGGCACCAAAATCAAGCAATACTATCTGCTTGGTCTCTACATTAAATTTATAATTGGCAAGGTTTGGATCGCTTTGTAATAACTTAAAGTTAAACACTTCGTTGAAAAAAAGTGACATTAAGTCACTCATAACAGCGTTACGTACATTTTGGGGCTCATCGAGTAAAGCGTCTAAGTTCGAGGCTTCAATAAAGTCCATAGCAAGAACGGTTTCACTGGTAAGAGGCTGGTAAGTAGATGGAATTAAAAAGCGCTCCATATCCGCTAAATGACTACCATAGCGGGTAAGCATGGTTGCTTCTCTGTTGTAATCCGCTTCCTGGTGCAGTTGGGTTTTAGCTTCATTAAGCAGTGGCTTAATATTCAGTGATTTTGGAATGAGCCCGGTTAAATTTATAAGTGTGGCAACATTGTCTACGTCGCTATCAATGCTCTTTCTAACCCCGGGGTACTGCACTTTAATAGCAAGCATTTTTCCTTCCATAGTAATAGCTTTGTGCACCTGACCAATAGACGCTGCTGCCACAGGAGCAAAGGAAAAGTACAACAGATCATCTTGCCAATTCTCGCCCCAAGCTTGGTTTAATGTGTCGATTAACTGCGATTTTGGCATCGGGTCGGCGTCTTCCCTCAATCGCGACATTATCGTGGCTAGTTCAGGAGGTAAGAAGTCGCCGGCGTCCATGGATATAAGCTGACCTAGCTTCATGGCTGCACCGCGCATACTGGCCAGTTGATTCGCAACGTTAGTCATGTTTTTTGGGGTAAGCAGCAATGACGATAAGGCGGGTTTTTCACCCCTTAAAAGCTGCCCGGCTCCTTGTGTCACGACATTGCCTGCAATTTTACCGGCCAGAGCACCTAGCCTACTTACTCTAGAAAACCGAGAAGTGGGGATCGCTTTTGACTTTCGTGAAGGGGTATCGTTGGACATGTAAGCTCTCTTTTTATGGGGTTAAGCTTGCCGTGCTAAATAGTGATGTGCGTAATTTTTGTACGCTTTGTTTTTATACGCTTAAGCCTTATGCGCTTAAAGTACACCACCGTGTAAGCAGAACTTGGTGCGCAACGCGCTGATTATTAATTTTGTTAATTTAGTAGCGAAAGACACTTAAATAGCACCGAAAAGTATTTTCGCGCTTGGTTTAGATAACAATATGAATAGTTACGTGGAAGAGGTGGGAAGCGATTACAAATAAGCGTAATCGCTTGTTGTCAATAATTAGGGCACGCCTTAGATTATTTGGGATATCACTTGCAAAATAAATCCAACGACGCTGCCAATGGCAAAGCCCGTCCAGCCATTGGCGCTGTAGTAACGCCAAAGAGCAGCGCCAAAAAAGCCACACCAAAGCATTGAAGAATACGTCGCCATCATGCCATCGCCCATACCAGTATTGGGCAAAAACAGCATAACAATAAAAGTGACAGCCATTGCCCCACTGAGCAATACCCACATGATATTTTTCTTGTCAGCAAAAGCGTTATTGCTTTTGTTGGCATCAGCTGGTTCAACAATTGCGCTAGTGTCTACACTATCACTGTTGTTAGTTGCCTTTTTCTTTCTGTCTTTTCGAGCGTTGTGCGAAAGTGCACTAGAAGCACTATGACTCATAATGATACCTATAATGAATATCTAACCCGTGAATACTCCAATACGTTAATATATTGTTAATTGGAATGCCATAAGACTTCGGTGGTAGACAAACGACAAGATTCGAGAGAAACGGATACAAAAAAGCCCGCAATATTTAGCTGTAAATACTGCGGGCCTTGTAATTATAAATTGAAACGTATTTATGTATTGAAAAGTAAAACCTTAGTGATGGCTGGCGTTAAAGCCTACTTCTAAGAGAGTAACATTATCTGTAAAGGTAAGGGTTTTAAGCGGCCCATTGCCTTCAACATTAATGGTATTTACTTGACTAGGCCACAGGTCTCTTAGCGCATCATGACGAATTTTAAGGCCCTCTAACGCAGGTGGCTGATCTGTTTCTTGGTAAACCCAAAAGTGCTTACCTTCAACTTCAAAACCCACTTGGGTGAGCGGAAGTGATTCATCTTCAATGTTTAACAACGCAAAGTGTTTACCTACATAGTCGGCAAATGCTTGCTGCGTTCCTTTATCGTCGATGATATCTGCGTTCTTTTCAAACAATACCTTCACCGCGTGCTCAGCATCATGCATGTTAAAACGATGCATTACTTCAATATTTTCCGTTCTTGGATTAAACAACACTGTCGTAATTGCAGCTTTAATTTGATGTGCCTGTGCCGCGTTGCTGTAAGTCATGCTACCTGCAACCAAAAGTATAGCAAGCAGGGCGAAACCGCCCTGCTTAACAATAGACAACTTATTAGTCATCTTTTTCCTCTTCGCCTTCCTCTTCGTCGTCATCTGTCTTTAACTCAGTTTTTGAGTCTTGCATAAGGTCGCGATACTCGTAGCTGTTACGAGATTTGCCTTTATATGCTTCGATGCGCGAAGGAATAATACGACGAGGATAGTGATTGTTTTCAACATTCACGTCTGCCGTTTCCCAATGCGGGTCTACGGTAACGCTCACTAGCTCTTTGTCTTTTTCAGTTACGATAAGTTTGCTAACTGCTTTTGGCGTTCTGCGCCAAATTTCAGCAGGAATACGCATCTCTTCTTTAGTACCGTCTTCATAAGACAACTCTAGAATGATAGGCATTACCAAGCCACCAAGGTTACTAAAATTAAGCACGTAATAGTTTTTATCTTCTCTTACTGCACGTTCGAACGCGGTGCGCTCCCACGGCTCTAAACCTTTCAAGAATTTTTGATAGCTATTACGCTCTTTATTTGTCACGGTGTAACGATCGTTTTCGTCGTAGAAATCGCTAATGTCATCAAAGCGGTCAACCCAAAGTTCTTTACCTTCTTCTTTGTTGCGAATGACGGTAAGTGACTGAGGTTTTTCCATTTCTGCTTGGCGTTCTCGGCCAAAGTCGATATCTGGGTCTTCTGTGTTCAAACGAAGCTTGTAAACACTGTCAAGGCTGATATCTACGTGATCTGTTGAGTAGAACCAACCGCGCCAGAACCAATCTAAATCAACACCTGATGCTTCTTCCATAGTGCGGAAAAAGTCTGAAGGTGTAGGGCGTTTAAACATCCAGCGTTGAGCATATTCTTTAAATGCAAAGTCGAAAAGTTCTCTACCAAGAATAGTTTCGCGCAGAATATTCAGCGCTGCAGCAGGCTTAGTATAAGCGTTAGGACCTAAGCGAAGTACCGAGTCTGACTGGGTCATAATTGGCACTTGAGTTTGAGACTTCATGTAGCCTGTAATATCACGTGGCTCAACACCCCATGGAATAGTAGGGTCCCATTCGCGACCTGCTACACCGTCTAAGAAGCTGTTAAGACCTTCGTCCATCCATGTCCACTGACGCTCGTCAGAGTTAACTGTCATAGGGAAATAGATATGCCCTACTTCGTGAATAACAACGCCGATAAGAAAGCGTTTTTCAGCGAGTGAGTACGTGCGAGAGCCGTCGTCTTGTAATTCGGTACGCGGGCCGTTAAACGTAATCATTGGATATTCCATGCCACCCACAGGACCGTTAACCGACTGAGCTACCGGGTAAGGATAGTCGAAACTAAAGCGGCTATACACATCCATAGTATGGATGATGGATTCAGTAGAATACTTCTGCCATAGCTCGCCACCTTCTTTAGGGTAGAACGACATCGCCATTACAAGAGGCTGTATGTCGCCGCCTTGTTGGTAACCGCGGGCATCCCAGGCAAACTTACGTGATGAAGCCCACGCAAAATCACGTACATTTTCTGCTTTAAACGTCCACGTTTTTAGCTTTGATGTACCTTCTTTTTCGTTCTCAATAGCTTCTTCAGGCGTTACGATAAAAACAATGCGATCTGCTTTCTCTGCTTCTTTTAAACGTTCGCGCTGAGTTTTTGTAAGTACGTCTTTAGGATTTTGAAGCTCACCTGTCGATGACACAATGTGGTCGGCAGGAACGGTAATGTCTACTTCGTAATTACCGAATTCTAATGTGAACTCGCCGCGGCCAATAAACTCTTTATTAGTCCATGCTTCATAATCGGTGTACGCCGCTAAACGCGGGAACCACTGTGCAAGCAAGAAAATGTCATTGCCGCCTTCACGTTCATCATCAGGGAAGTGCTCGTAACCTGCACGAGCAGATACCGCATCTTCTTCTACAATGTTAAATGCGAAGTCGATGTCGAAAGTCACTTTTTTACCTGGTTTTAATGGCGTAGCTAAATCTACGCGCATTAACGTACCCACGATGGTATGACGAAGATCTTTGCCAGATTTATCTTCAACGCGAGAGATGGTGTAGCCTAGTTCGTTATCTTCAACGAACTGCTGGCGACGAAGTGCGCCCATGCTCAACTTAGCAGGTGTATCGCCGTTGGCGGCTTGAGTAGCTGGCCCACGATTTCCAATACCACCAAATGTGGTAGTAAGCGCTGACATAGAATCATCGCGGAATTTGTTTTGGTCTAATTGAATCCACAGATATTTCAGCGTATCTGGTGAATTGTTGTGATAAGTAATCGTTTCTTTTGCTTCAATACGACGCTCGCCTTCAAGCAGTTTTACGTCGATATCGTAATCTACTTGTTGCTGCCAATATTGATGGCCCGGTTCGCCAGCGGCATTTCGGTATACGTTTGGAGTAGGTAGAACTTCATCTAGCTGACGGAATTTATCTTCAAAGTCGCCTTTTGTTTGTTTTATGGCGGCGTTTGCACTTGGAAGAGAAATCAGCATAGACAGTACTGGCGCTAGCCAGAAAAAATGTCGTTTTGCGGTACTCATTGTGTTTCCTTGCAACGTGATTAGTTGGAATTGTTATAAATTATCACAGTTAGTATATAAGCCTCAGTAATTGAATCCTAGTTTTTGACCGTAATCTACCCCCGGTTTAACGCAAAGTTTGTGTAACAGAACATTTTGTTCTGCGCCATTACTGTCGTATTCTTATTGTCCGTTTTTTCTTGTTTTCTCCCATATGAATAGTTTCTCTTGGCAGCGCGCTGTCGTAAAAGTAGGTAGTGCATTGATTGCGCCAGAAGGTAATGAATGTAGCGGTCGTTATTTATTAGCATTAGCTCGTTTTATCACGGCAAGTCGCGAGCAGGGAAAAGAAGTTATTCTCGTTTCCTCAGGTAGTGTTGCCGCGGGTCGCGGAAAAGTCTCTTCTGGTCAATATAAAGTGAAGGTACGACAAAACCCGTCTATTGCTGAAAAGCAAGCCATGGCCGCAATCGGCCAAAACATCATGATGGCCAACTGGCAGCGATTTTTTGATTTTCCTTGTGCCCAGGTACTGCTTACTGCCGACGATCTTCGTGACCGTACGCGTTACGTGAATATAAAAAATACACTTCGAGAGATTATCAATCACCATGCACTTCCTATCGTGAATGAAAATGACACGGTAGCAGTGAATGAACTTAAAGTGGGCGACAATGACAACCTTGGTGCTTACACTGCATTAGTCGCACAAGCCGACACCTTGATTATTTGCTCAGATATTGACGGGCTCTACACAAGCGATCCTCGTAAAAACAAAGATGCTACGTTAATTCCTGTGGTTGAAAGCATTGATAGCACCATTTATGGGTTAGCCGGAGGGGCCGGAACGTCTGTTGGAACTGGCGGTATGCGCACAAAGATAGAGGCAGCAGATAAATGCATAAACAGCGGCATTCAAACGCTTATCGTCAATGGTCGACACGGTGAAACTTTTGACGCCCTGCTGGCTGGCAAGGTGCCCGGTACGCTTTTTAAAGCTATGCGAACCCCTTCTAATGCCAGGCGCTTATGGTTAACGCACACATTAAAAACTGCTGGTCGTATTATTATCGACAAAGGCGCCAAGGTTGCTTTGATTGAGCAGGGAGCCTCGCTACTCCCCTCGGGTATTGCGGGAATAGAAGGAAACTTTGCGCAAGGCGAAGCAGTTGAAATAGTGTGTGAAAACCAAGCAGTGGCAAAGGGATTAAGCTTATATAACGCAAAAGACTTAATACTTATAAAAGGGAAAAAGTCGAAAGATATTGCCAGTGTGCTAGGTTATGAAACGACAAATGTAGCTGTGCACAGAGACGATATGGTGCTTTTGTAGCAGAGAAAGCCCTTTTATACAGGATGCCTATGACAGAAATAACGCCAACACTCGCCGACTATCCGTTTTCAATTACTATTGCTACTCGCTGGCAGGACAATGATGCCTACGGTCACATCAATAATGTGATGTATTACAGCTTTTTCGATACGGCGGTAAATCGCTTTTTAATTGAGCAGGGTGGGTTAGATATTCACAACGGTAAGACCGTGGCGTACGTGGTTAGTAGTCAATGTCAGTACGTTGCTCCGGCAGCCTACCCTGAAAATATCTATGTTGGTATGAGTGTAAAAAAGGTAGGGAGGAGCTCAGTCACTTATGGACTGTCGGTTTACGCCGGAGAAAGTCAGCGAAGAGTTGCTCATGGGCAGTTTGTGCATGTGTTTGTCGATAGGGCTTCAGATAAATCTATTCCTATTCCTGTAAAGATAAAAGCGGCCCTTGAGTCGATAAGCGATGCCGTATGAGTTTACCTAATGTGGTGTTTCTTGATGCAGAGACATTAGATTTAGAGTCGCTGGATACTCAACAACTCAGTGATGTAGATGCATGCCTTACGTTGCATCAAAATACCCTTCCAAACGATGTTGTTACGCGAATTGAAAGTGCCGCTGCTGTATTGGTGAACAAAGTTGTACTAAGCGCAGAAGCGCTGCGCCAAGCGCCCAAGTTAAAATACATTGGTGTTACAGCTACCGGCATGAATAATATCGACCTAGAGTATTGCAAAACAAATAATATTAAAGTGCAAAATGTTCAGGCATACGGGACCAGCAGTGTGGCGCAGCATGCGTTAACGCTACTGCTTAATTTGGCCACCCAGTTTGTGCACTATCAGCATGATGTAAAAGCGGGGGCTTGGTCTGAATCTTCCCATTTTTGTTTACTGTCTCACCCTGTTGTTGAATTAGAGGGAATGCACGCTGTCATTGTAGGTCATGGCGAGCTTGGCAAGCGGGTAGAAGGTTTATTTAAAGCTATGGGCATGCAGGTGACTATCGCTGGGCGCCCAGGAAGAGCCGACGATCCGCGCCCGTCGCTTTCATCGCTATTACCTAGTGCTGATGTGGTAAGCCTTCATTGTCCGTTGACGCAAGAGACAGACAAGTTGATAAACGCAGAAACCCTATCGTTAATGAAGCCAAATTGTTTTTTAATCAATACCGCGCGAGGTGGACTGGTTGATGAGCCCGCCTTGCTTGGAGCACTTAAAAATAAACAAATTGGTGGCGCTGGGCTCGATGTATTGTCTGTTGAACCTCCACCCTCTGATCATATTTTAATGCAGGCCAATTTACCCAACTTGTTAATAACACCACACAATGCATGGGTGGGGAAACGCGCGCGACAAACCTTGCTCGATTCAGCGGTTAACCACTTAACGCAATTTTTAGCGCAATGATAATTGAGGATTAATGGGCGAATGAACAACCCAACCTTATTCTCATTGTGCTGTCTAATTTGGGGCTCAACTTGGATTGCGATTACCTATCAAATTGGCCATACATCTGAGACATTTGCTATAGCGCTGCGCTACTTACTTGCCGCCGTATGCTTGGGAATTTATTGTTTAGTAAAAAGGCTGCCGTTTGCCCTTCCCTTGCACATACACGTGAAGATGGCTGCGGTGGGCTTATTTCTCTATAGCTTAAATTACACTCTGCTTTACATGGCACAGGCGCATATTATCAGTGCGCTTTTAGCGTTGATGAGCTCCTGTATTATTTATATTAACGTGGTGCTACGTCGCTGGTGGTTAAAAGAGCCTATTCGCAAAGAGGTAGTGATTGGGGCGACGTTTGGACTAAGCGGTATTGTGTGTTTGTTCGTACCCGAGTTCTCGAAAGTTGCCATGGACGCAGCGCTGGCTTTAGGATTAAGCATTGCCTTTGTCAGCTTTTTTTGTGCTTCAGTGGGCAACGTTATTTCTGAGCGGATTTTAACTTCTGGCACTCCGGTGATTCAGATGAACTTTTATGCCATGTCTTACGCCATGATTTTGCTATTTATAACGTCGTTATTGTTGCCGGGTAAGCTCATTATTCCCACCAGTACAGAGTTTTATTTATCGCTGCTTTATCTAGCTTTGTTTGGCTCTGTTTTTGCCTTTGGGGCTTATATGAAATTACTTCAACAAATGGGGGCAGATAAAGCGGCTTACGTGGTATTGGTATACCCCATGGTTGCGCTGGTAATTTCAACCTTCTTTGAGGGCTATCAGTGGACAGCGCTTTCTTTCGTCGGTGTTGCTGTAGTACTAATGGGCAACGCAATTGCCATGGGAAAAATACCGCGCTTTATGCGTCGCCCTTTTTTATCTCACTAAACCAAATTTAACAAACTAAAGCCTACTAAAATAAGGCCTACTAAAATAAGGCCTAACTAAGTAAACGGCTTAAAGCGCATTTATTTTTTTGTTTAGTTCATAAGCTGGCTCAGTCACTATAGCTTCTAGTGTTTCTATTCGCGCCATAAGCGCTTCTATTTGAGCGTCTTTTTCTTGTATTCGCTGCTGCTGTAGCGCTGCTTTGCTCGCTATAAACGGGTTACTGCACGTTCCGTTCATCCAGTCGTTCAAGCGCCACTGAAATTTAGCGTCTAAATAACACGCTAATAGCGCAATAGAGGTGATACTTCCAAGTAACAATACAAGGCTTAATGTAGACATAGAACTCTCCTTCACTAGGGTAATTTATGTGTTGGTTCAAGGCATTCGTTGTTACTAGTCACGGCTTTTCAGAATAAATTACAAAAAAGATTTAAAAACGTGTAATAAAAATAAATGGGTGCAGACTGTAACTGGGTGTGTTGAGCTTTTTGCTGCATTTTTGTAGTGGTCAACTCGCTACAGTAATGATTAGGGTACTTACGTACCTGCTAAACATAAAAACTTTTAGAAAGGGCAACCCGCTTGGGCCAAGGATTTGAAGACGTTTTTACACAATACGGAGCATTGTTAAGCCGCGTTGCAAATAGCTACGAAGCTAACGACGCTATGCAGCAAGAGCTTTTGCAAGAGATTGCTATTGCTGTGTGGCAGGGACTGTCTCGGTTCAAGGGCGATAGTAGTATAAAAACCTATATTCTGAAAATTGCGCACAATCGCGCGGTAACCCACGTAGCAAGCCAAGTAAAACGTGTTGATACTCACCGATATGAAAGTGATACGTTGGGCTCTGATGGTTACCAAAGTCCACAGTATTCTCCAGAAGTCGTTTCTAGCCAGCAGCAATCGCTAGCACGTTTGCTGCAAGCCGTTCGTGCACTTCCCCTGCAGCCAAGACAAGTGCTTACCCTGTCGTTAGAAGGATTAAGCTATGACGAAATTGCCGAGGTATGCGGTATATCAAAAAATCATGTGGGTGTTATTTTGAAACGGGCAAAGCAAAAAGTGCTGCAGGAGGAACCCAATGCATAACGATGATAATAAAGATCGAGTAAAAGCTAATCGAGTAAAAGGTGGTGACACTGATTTGACTATGCTATGGCAGAATCAGCCAGTTAACGATATCGACCTATCTGAAGTAAAAAAAAGCTTTAACAGCGAGCGAATAAAACAGCGTATTTATATGGTTATAGATTCTTTAGCGCTTCTGCCTTCTCTCTATTTTTTATCTATTTACTGGGGAGAGCTATCTTTTACCGCAAAAGGGTTATGTATTTTTATGGTGGCAACGGCCATTCCGTTTTTAATTTATCAATTGTGGCTGCGACGAGTGGCGGCTTTTGCCAAAGACTCACAAACTCTTGATCATTTACATCAATACACGCGCCAGATAAAAAATAATATACGCATTGCGTTCATCACCAAGCACTCTGCATGGCCCGCGCTTTTTGTGCTGCCTGCGTTTGCATTAGAGCGATACTTTTTTGGAGAATTAAGCCCCGAAAAATGGGAAAAAATCGCCATCAGTTTTCCCATCGCAACACTCATTCTTATTGTATGGGGTATTTGGGCACACAAGCGTCAACAGCGCTTTGAAAAACAACTCAAAGCGCTAGAAGAGATGGCAGAGCAGCGCACAGTTTAGGGCGCACTCTTGTTTCTTTAGTCGTTATTTTCTTTATCGCTTTGTTCGTCATCGCTCTCAGAGCGCCTGCGGTTTTCGCCTAAGAAAAACTCATAGTAGAGGTCGAGCGCAAATTCAGACTGGTCCTCTAACGTAGTTTGAATTGCTTCCAAATAAAGGTTAGGTAACAGTTGGTACTTTAACGCTAGGTCTGGCGGCAGCTGTCGGCGGCGTAATGTGCTATTCACGTCATTATTCCCTAGACCCACATCCACGTTGTATTCCACAGACAAGCGGTCGTTTATTTGGCCTGTGAGTGACAGCATATCTTCATTAGTACTTAGACTGAAGTCGTCGATGCCCAGAGCACTCCCCACTTGGCCGGTAAGGGTTTTAGTATTAGAAAGGCCAAAACCTAGTAGTAGCGAGGCATAATTCGGATCGGATGCCCCTGAGTTTGGCCCAGACCCGGTCAATAAATAGGAAAGCACGCCTTGCTGATCCATCGCGGGCTCGGAAAAGAGATTAATACTTGGTGAGTCTGCTGAACCGTCTATACGTATACCGGCTATTACATCATCATCGGTCTTCGCAGGATTACGTATTGCCTCTACCAGTAATGAAGGTTGACCAATAGGGCCGTTAAACTGTATTTCACCCGTTTGAATAATCAAGTTTTGCCCGTATGCTACATAACGACCGTTTAAAATCTGCAAATCACCATAGCCCACGAGTGCGGGTTGCGTATTAATACGGATCCCACCATACAGACTAGCCGTTAGCCCAAAGGCCTCAACTTTCACCTCTTCGGTTTTGGCTTGGTCTATATGCACCATTACTGATGCATGGACGATGTCCAGGGGCTCTTCTTTGCGAGGCTCGCCGCGTAAGTGCACATCTTTTGATGGCGATACGGCGCTGTCTGGCAGCGACGCTATTTCAATTCTTGCCCATGGAATATTTACGTCGCCGGAGATATCTATTTTTTCTTTTGTAGCAACAACGTCTAAATTCGGTGACACTTTTAAACGCGTATTCGGCTGGCGAATCTCAAAGCCATCTCCCTTGAGACTAAACTTTGCACTAGGATTGGCAGACCAATCCAGTTCGCCGGTTAATGCTCCGTCACCTCCGCCTAGTGTGAAAGTACCGTCTAATTTGGCAACCTGACCGTTTAACACAATAGATTGGCTCCAGTCTGAAAGAGAAACCGGAGTGTCTTGAATGTCAATGGCTCCGTTTTTAATATTTAACTCACCGTTAAGCTGTGGGTCGTCAAGATAACCTTTTAGCGCTATCTCTCCGTTTAATAACCCCGTTAAGGTGCGAATGGCTGGCGATATTGGTTTAAATGGCGATACGTCAATTCCTTCCATGCTCAACGTGCCTTCGAGGGGCTTTCTATCGTCGAAAGGGCGAGTATCAAGTTTCAGCGTAGCGTCTCCGATATCTTCGCTCACTATTAAAGAGGTAGACGTTAATTTGCCTTGCTTAATATTCCCTGAGGTTTCAACAGAATTAATCGTTAGCGCTATTGGACGTGTTTCGCCTAATTGCCACTGTGCAGAGCTTAGTGAAGCAGTAAATGTAGCGTCTATAGGGTCAGCCTTTGAGTAACTTCCTTTCGACTTAACAGTGAGCGACGCGCTTGATGCTTTTGACACTACACTAGGGGCAAGCTCGTTTGCCCATAAGCCAACAGGCAGTGACGAGGCTTTAATATCCCAGGTTGCTTTATTTTCCTGATAATTCACGTTGTCTATACATAGTTCACCCTCGGCTCTTGACGACCAACAGTGACTGCTTATCTTAGCCGTGAGCGGCGCAGTGCCCACTTCAAGGTTGAATGGCGATGAAAGTAGCCAGCGCATATTTGCAATACTTAGCTGTGTCTCAGAGATACTGCCTTTCCATAAATTGTTTTTCCATGCTCCCGACAGGGCAACCTTAACGGCATGCTCTGGAAGAGTGAGGTCTATATCAGCGTTATGGCTTTCATAGGTGCCGGTTATCGACACGTCGCCGTTTAACGGGCCTTGTTCTGCGGCCTGCTTGTTTAAGTTTGGAGATACGCTTACATTTGAGAGGTTAAGTGTGCTGGTTGTAGATGGATTTTGCCAAGGACCACTGGCTTGAATATTGCCCTTTATGGCGCCAGATGCCTCAGTATACAAAGCGTTAATCGACGCTATGTCTATATCGATATTTGCATTTAAATGCCGTTTATTAAGCACTTGAGCAACCGCTTTTATTCGGTTTTCGCTTTGTTCGATATTCACATTGGTAACGAGCAAGTCACTTGGTCCCGCATATACTGCTTCACCAACTAAGCGCAACGGCTCATCTTGAAGCTTTCCGGCAATGTCAATATCGCGCAAACTAACGTGTAAGCCTCCGCGCTCAGAATATTGTAAGATACTCTCGATACTCCCTCGCAGCTCGGTTGGCGCATATTCGTTAAACTGCTGAGCAGAAACGTTTGTTAAGGTGGTTTTACCCTGCCAGGCAACGGTGTCGTTCAAATACAGCGTACCTGTATTTTTTATGCTGCCCTCTAACGCAGAAATATCCGCCTCGTTGACGTAGATGTTGTTCTTTTTTAACACTACATCTAAAGCGACCGGAATCTCCCCAATGTCGGGTAAGTTCGCAGAGCCGCTGCCCAGCACTTTGTAATCGCCCATGGTTCCATTTACGGAAATTTGGCCTGCGTCCAGTGTTGCGCCCTCTAGGGTGGGAATTGACTGTTTTTGCCAATTGGCGTCAAAATTAATAGGTAGAGACTCAGACAGTAAGTTTGTCGTTAAGCGTGTGCTGGCGGTGATTATTCCACTGGCATTAATAGAGAGATCAATATTATCCAAAGCCCCTGTAGCGTTCAGCTCTATATTTTGGCGCTGGCTGTCTATCAATGCGTAGCCGGTTAAATCGATATCGAGTGGGTAATTGCCTTTTAAATCTGCATCAATAAAGCCCGAGACCTGCCCTTTTTCATGCTTAACATCTAAAGACTCAATGCGTAGCGCTGAATGCTGAAACGTGGTATCAGTAAGGGATAGCGCGAGTAAACGTTGCTCAATATCGCCTTGGCTAAAGCGCAGCGCATTAATACGCACTGCGCCAAATTCTACAGGTATGGGGGTGACGATTATCGGTAGTTCAGGCACTGTATAATTGAGTGAATATGAGGTGGGAATTTGAGCATCTAATGTCGAGCTATTTTGCTCTACGGTTTTTGAATCATTATCACTTCTATTTTTAGCGGTTGTGCCCGTAGCTTCGCTAGTGTCTTTAGCTTCATTGAGCGCTATAGCAACGCCATTTACCTCTAAAGTGTCAAATTTTATGCGAGTGGCGCCAGAAAAATCCTCTAACAGCAAGGTGTCTACCGATACTTGGGCGCTAAGTGTTTCAACTTCAATGTTTTGTAATGAAAGCTGAGCAACATCCACGGGGATGGGAAGTGCAAAGGTTTCGCTTTGTTCTTCTGTACCTTCATCAGCGGCGGCTTTGAGTTGCGTTACCGTCGCATTTTCTACCTCTAAGTTGTTTATGCACACTCTAGGCTCAAAGGCACATCGCCATGTTACGTCGGCATAGACTCTGCCTACTTCAACACGCCACTGAGGGTTTTCCCAGTTTACTTGAGTAATGGTTAGCGGCCCAGCGAACCCGCCTTCAATTTGTTTTATCGATAAATTTGCTACAAAGGTGTTTGCTATTAACTTAACTACATGCCCGCCTAAAGGACTGATTAGCAGTGCATATACGATGACCACAAAGAAAACGGGAGAAAGCAGAATTGCTGATAGCGTGCGCTTTTTCATCTTCATATTTCAGGCCCTATTAAAAGATGGAAGCCCCACTGGTTTTCATCTGGTGCAAAACCGCGGGCAATATACACTCTTACTGGGCCAATGGGCGAAAGCCAATGCACACCCGGACCTACACTATAAGTAAGCTGAGCATCAGTAGTATTTGAGGCGGTTCCAGCGTCGACAAATGCAGCTATACGCCATTTATCAGCAATACGGTAAGCATATTCAACACTCGAGGTGAATAAATATTTACCGCCAATAGATTCAGTTTTAAGTTCGCCCGTTTCTGGGTTGATTACCTCGGCCTTCGGTGAAATGTCCCTAAAGTCAAAGCCTCTTACGCTTTGATCGCCACCAGCATAAAATCTAAGTGACGTGGGCACATCTGCAAATCTATTGGCTCTGATGGCGCCCAATTCTCCGCGAAAAGTAAATCGGTGAACATTGTTGAATGTAGTAATCAACATGCCCTCAACTACGGCTTTGGCAAAATTTATGTCTGATCCTGCATTTTCTCTACCTACTTGCCCAAGTACTTGAAAATAGACGCCATTGTTAAAGTCGAGTTCACCGTCTTTGTTGCGATAGGTTACAGAGTATCCTGGCAGAACAAGGGATGTAGTATTGGTATTCAGCGAGCCCTGGTCGTACGTTTCTCGCAAATAAGTAATCGATCCATCTTGCTGCCAAGGAGAGCCATCGTCTTGCCAATAGCGATGTGCAGATAAAGAAAGGGTTTCACTTTCGAATGACGTATTGCTGAATTCTATAAATTGATAACCGGTCTCAAAACTCACATAGTCGCGAGTGATATTCTTCATCGGTATGCGGTAATCTGCAGATACTGATTGTTCGGGCTTTGAGACAAAAATATCAGCGTTCATTGAGTGGCCAAGTCTATTAACCCAAGGGCGCTCCCAGCCAAGACTAATTCTTGGTCCTGTATCTGTAGCGGCGCCTAGTGCCACATTGAATGAGTCTGACGGACGATGCAGAAGAGACACTTCAATTGGAACTCGTAGGCCATCTGCATCGCTTACAACAGGCCGCGCAATAACACGGCTAAAATACCCTGACTGGTTCAAACTGCGATTGAAATCACTAAGAGTTGATGATGAGTATGGTTCGCCAGGTTTAAATGGCATCAGGCGTTTTATAATGGCCTTCGCTTTGTCGTCCCCCACTATTTTTACATCGCCAAAGTGGTACTGTGGGCCGCTTTGTGCAATTAGCAGAATGTTCGCCTGTTTTTCTTCTCTTACTAAATCGAGGCGCGTGGCCTGCCAGAAAAAGTCAAAATAGCCATGAGATAGCGCGTAGTTAAACATTGATGATTTAAATGCCTCATAAACGGGCTGATTTAGAACATCTCCCTGTTTAAGCTTAAAGGCGTTAAAGCGTGAACGAAAGTTATTGTCTGTGCGCCCTTCGCCGATAATCTCTCGGGTAACTTTGTTGACGATGAGCGGCTTATTGAGAGATACCGTTACCTTGACACTATTTTCACCGTTAAGTGCAATCGCCGTTTCACTATTGTAGTAACCGAAGGGCTGTACCGCTTTGGCTACGGTCTCAGATACTTCTTCTTGCCAGTAAGGGTCGCTTAGCAAAGACTTTTCTACATCTAAGTTATTCAGATGAACTCGAATATTTTCTTTCACCTTGCTGTCTTCAACGCCAGATATTGAATATGAAATTTCGCTCTGGGCGTTTACTGAAGCATGCCCTAGCGCCAGTGCGAGAGAGAGAGCTGCTGCAAATTTAGGCATAGCGTTAAAAAAAGCACGCACGAGGGCAAAACTGTTTCGTATGTGCACGCGGCAGCATGTCGACCAGATAAAAAAACATCGCAGTAGAAGGTTAATTTCTACAGTAATAGAGGGCATGTAAATGCAAGATCCTTAAAGCATTGGTTGGGTATACGGGCTCGCTCGATAAAAGTATTCAAACCTACTTACCGTTAAATGGAAGTTTACGAATACTTGCCGAAGTATTATAACGGCTGACGCTCCTGATTTCCCTTCGTTTGTGTTACGAATACGCTGCAAATCATATCCAGTGGCAGCATACCATATTCATATTTCTCATCTGAATTGCGCGATGAGCCATTAAAAATTTGCGTTACTTAAACTAAAAAGACGGGTGCGCTTTGTCACCTTTTGCCTTTCGAGCACTGTGTAACACATTTAATACGTATAGTGAGTGTGAATAGAGCGATAAGTATTTACTCTGAGGCTGTTGAAGTTAACATTAGGTTGTAAAGACCTATACGTATCGCATATTAATAACAAAGGAATGTAATGCAATTCAGCGCAACAGACATCAATTCTTTCAGGAAATGGATGAATTCTTGAACACTTACCTCACGAAGTAAAAGTATTTAGTAGCAGCTCAGTTTATATTAATGTTTGAGCATAACTAACCGACTAAGTTGCCAGTAACTGCGATAGGTGTAAGCAATGCTGGCGGCTTTTTAATCAATATTGCGGTATACTATCTCACGTAGATTCAGGCTTTCAGGCGCGAACCAGTCGTGCTTTTTCATTCCCCTTAGTGTCTGTTTATTTTAACTGTTAGACGAGCTTTCGCTTTTTCAATGTTAAGCGCAAGAGCAAAGCTAAGAAGTAATAGCAGTAAAGACTGTCAGATACTGTATTCATATTAGAGAGATTATGCCCCAAGAAAATAATGGCGTATCGCAAGATACGGCAGTTGTTCAAAAGCCGGTTTTAGGTATTGTTGAATTTGTTGCACTGATGGCCACCATGACATCGCTGGTGGCTCTCAGTATCGACGCTATGCTGCCAGCGCTTTTGCAAATTGGTGAATCTTTAAATGTAGAGCAACCTCACCATACCCACCTTATTGTTACAGTCTTCTTTGTTGGTATGGCCTTTGGGCAATTATTTTTCGGCCCTTTCTCAGACAGTCGCGGCCGCAGGCTAACTATTCTTGTAGGGCTATGTATTTTTGCAATTGGCACTTTTGTCTGTATGTCGGCGAATTCATTGGAAACCATGCTGGTGGGAAGAGTCATTCAAGCATTTGGGGTATCTGGGCCTCGCATTGCTTCAATGGCAATTATTCGCGACCTGTATGTGGGAGACTCGATGGCGCGGGTCATGTCGTTCATCATGATGGTATTTATTTTAGTGCCAATGCTCGCGCCTATTATCGGGCAAACGGTTATGGACTTGTTTTCTTGGTTTCATATTTTTACACTCTTTCTTATTGTTGCCACCATGGCGGGTATTTGGTTCTTTTCTCGTCAAGGAGAAACGCTACCTAGAAATAAGCGCAAAGTATTCTCTTGGGCGCAGCTTTTTATCTCTTCTAAGTATGTTCTTACTCATCCTGCAGTGATGGGCTACACATTCGCGATGGGATGCATTTTTGGTTCGTTTTTGGCGTATTTGAGTGCCTCTCAAACCATATTTCAGGTGTACTACAATGTAGGCGATATGTTCCCTTATATCTTTGCAACGCTTGCTTTCTCCATAGGTTTAGCGTCGTATTTTAATGGTAAAATGGTAATGCGATTTGGCATGAGAAAGCTTTGCCGATTTGCACTCAAAGGGGTAAACGGGTTTGCTATTGTTTATTTAGCTATATTATTAGCGTTTGATGGCTTACCGCCTTTAGTACTCACCGTATCTGTAATGTTTGTCGGCTTTTTCTTCGTCGGTATTCTGTTTGGCAACTTAAACGCCATGGCTATGCAGCCACTTGGCGAAATGGCGGGCTTAGGTGCCGCAATTATTGGGTCGTTTTCCAGTCTTTTCTCAGTACCTGTTGCACTGTTTATTGATAGCTTTTTAGTAGGAAACCTCATGCCTATTGGTATCGGTTTTTCTGTATTTTTTGCTTTGGCGTATGTTGCGGTTCGGTTTGCTGAAAAAGTGAGAAAATACGGCGTGTAAAAATAAAAAAGCCCGACCAAAATGGTCGGGCAAAAGGGCTTAGTTTAAGCACCTAACGACAGAAACTGTCCTAACTACTGTCTTACACTACTATAGCTTTCATGTCAGTCATGTAGCCACGCAAGATTTTTCCTACTGATTCCACACCGTGTGAGCGGATGGCATCGTTTACTTCAACAAGGCGTTTGTTCTCTACCTGGTTAGAGGTAGCTGGCAAACCTTTACCTATCACTGAAGTATCGATAGTAGGCATAAAGCTTTCACGCAAAATTGGAATTGCTGCATTCGCAAACAAGTAATTTCCATATTCTGCAGTATCTGAGATAACCACGTTCATTTCATACAAACGCTTACGTGCGATGGTATTTGAAATAAGGGGGGTTTCGTGTAGCGACTCGTAATAAGCTGATTCAGGAAGAATGCCTGCCTCAACCATAACGTCGAAGGCAACCTCTACGCCGCATTTGATCATGGCAACTAAAAGAATGCCGTGGTCAAAGAATTCTTGTTCGCTAATTTCACCCTCGTAAGTTGGCGCATTTTCAAAGGCAGTCTCGCCAGTTTCTTCACGCCATTTCAGAAGGTTAGCGTCGCCGTTTGCCCAGTCTTCCATCATAGTGCGAGAGAATTCACCGCTAATGATATCATCCTGATGCTTTTCAAATAGCGGACGAAGTAAATCTGTAAGCTGGTCGGAAAGCTCAGCGGCTTTCAGTTTCGCTGGATTAGATAAACGGTCCATCATGTTGGTAACGCCGCCAATCTTAAGTGCTTCAGTAATAGCTTCTAGGCCGTACTGAATAAGTGCACCGGCGTAACCTGCATCAATACCGTCTTCCACCATTTTTTCAAAGGCCAGCACAGCTGCAACTTGTTGCATACCGCACAAAATTGTCTGCTCACCCATAAGGTCAGACTTAACTTCGGCAACGAATGAAGACTCGAGTACGCCCGCTCTGTCACCGCCAGTTGCACTCGCAAGTGCTTTAGCCGTGTCCCAACCTTTACCTTCAGGGTCGTTTTCTGGGTGAACCGCGATTAGTGTCGGTACACCAAAGCCACGCTTATATTCTTCACGTACTTCAGAGCCAGGGCTCTTTGGAGCACACATAACTACAGTAATATCGCTGCGGATCTGCTGACCCTCTTCAACAATATTGAAACCGTGAGAGTAGCTAAGTGTTGCACCTTTTTTCATAAGCGGCATAACCGCTTCGACAACGCTAGCATGTTGCTTGTCTGGTGTAAGGTTATACACTAGGTCAGCATCAGGAATTAACTCTTGGTATGTACCAACGGTAAAACCATTGCCCGATGCGCGCTTATAAGAATCGCGTTGTTCATCGATAGCTGCTTGACGCAGAGCATAAGCAACGTTTAACCCAGAATCGCGCATGTTCAGGCCTTGGTTAAGACCTTGTGCGCCGCACCCTACGATGACGATCTTTTTATCTTTTAAAAACTGACAACCGTCAGCAAATTCATCGCGTGCCATGAAGCGACAGCGGCCAAGCTGGTCTAACTGCTGGCGTAGTGATAGGGTATTGAAATAATTAGCCATAAAAATTTCCGAACAACATTCATTTTTGTCAATATCAAACACCGTCATGGTGTCGATAGACCTCGTCTATGACGACTTGCTGAGAAGATTAAAAGATTTCTTTTGTTTTGGAAAATGATATATTTGCAAGATAATATTGCAAATAGTGAAACGTTATGGATTTTCGTAGTCTTCAACTCTTCAATCATTTGGCCACTAGCTTACATTTTGGTGATACTGCTGAAGCCATGTATGTTTCTCCGTCTACGCTAAGTCGCGTTATTCAAAGGCTTGAAGACGATTTGAACTGCACTTTGTTTAAGCGCGATAACAGAAAGGTGGCACTTACTCACAGTGGACACAAGCTGTTGGCTTTTTCTAAACAAGCTTTAAAAGATTGGCAGCAGCTCAAAATAGATTTACGAGAAGACAGTGAAGCGTTACAAGGCGAGATAAGTGTTTTTTGCTCGGTAACGGCCAGTCAAAGCCATTTGCCCAATATGCTTCGTCAATTCAGGGAGCAACATCCCGGCGTAGATATTCGCCTAATTACGGGTGACCCCGCGCTAGCGATAGAAAAAGTAAAAAGCAAACAATGCGACCTTTCTATCGCTATTTACACTCCGGATATGCCTACTGATCTGCATTTTTCCGCGCTTGACGATGTTCCGTTGGTGTTAATAGCTCCCCGAGAATGGCGTTTGACTCAGTTGAATCAGCTCGATTGGATACGCCATAAAGTCATTATGCCGGAAACAGGGCCGACTCGGCGCACTGCTTATCATTGGTTTGCAGAGCACGGTATTCGCCCTAACGTATATGCTTATGTCGGTGGTAACGAGGCAATTGTGAGTATGGTGGCCTTAGAGTGCGGCGTGGGGTTTGTGCCTAAAGTAGTGTTAGATCACTCAAGCATGGCCAGTGCTGTTACGCAAATTCAGGTAGATGACATAGAGCCTTATGCGCTCGGTTTATGCTGTCTGCAAAGTAAGCAGCACGAGCCATTAATTGATGCTTTTCTAAAACTCGATGTGCGTTAGCTAACAGCTACTCAATTGTTTTATAAGGTTGTCTAAGGCTCTGTACCCTAACGCTTCACTAATGTGAGCACGGGTTACATTATCTTCGCGGTTGAGATCGGCAATGGTTCTGGCTACTTTCAAGGTACGATGAAAAACGCGCATAGATAAGTTTAGCTGTTTGGCTGCAGCCTTTAAAAAATTAAGGTCGCTATCGCTTACCTTACACGCAGAAGCAAGCTCTGCAGCATTGAGCACAGCATTAGGTTTGCCCTGCCTCATAAGCTGTATATGACGGGTTTCTGCAACGTCCTTTTTTACAGCGTGAATAGAGTCATCGGTACTTTTTTTGGCTGAAGGTAGGTCGTATTCTGGTAATCGAGGCACTTCCACTTGAATATCTATTCTGTCTAACAGCGGCCCCGAGAGTCTATTGAGGTAGTTAAGTTGTTGCTGAGGAGATAGGCGGTTATCGTCTATATCGCCGGTTGGACTTGGGTTCATTGCCGCCACAAGCTGAAAGTTTGCAGGGTAAGTCGCGCTGCCAGATGCTCGAGAGATATGTACATCACCGGTCTCTAGAGGTTCGCGCAACACGTCTAATGCTTTACGGCCAAATTCAGGCAATTCATCTAGAAAAAGTATCCCGTTGTGGGCTAAGGATATTTCGCCTGGAACGGGCTGAGAGCCACCTCCAGTCAATGCAACAGCAGAGCTAGTATGATGCGGGGAACGCAAATGCCTATGCATAAACTTTTCGGGGTTAAGTTTTTCGCCTTTTACCGAGTAAACAGAAGCAACTTCAAGAGCCTCTTCTTCGGTGAGAGGTGGTAGTAAAGCCAGCATACGGCTTGCCAGTAAGCTTTTTCCTGTACCAGGAGGGCCTACCATTAACAAATTATGTGCTCCGCTAGCTGCAATGATAAGCGCTCGCTTAGCTTGTTCTTGGCCAATGATGTCGTCCCACCCAAGGTTATTGGTTGTCGAGGAGGTAGGCGTAAATGGTTGTCCAACTGGCAGCTTTTTATTGCCACTTAAATGCTCGTAAACAGAGAGCAAATCAAAAGCGGGCAGTCGAGCTGCGTGCGATACTAACGCAGCTTCTACATCGTTATCTCCCGGGTAAATAAGTGGGATATCTTCATTTGCCGCTGCGATAACAACGGGGATAAGACCCCCTACGGGCTTTATTTCGCCGTTTAGTGCAAGTTCTCCAACAAAAGCGATATTTAGCAAACTGGTGTCTGAGAGGTAACCAGAAGCCACTAAAATACCCACCGCAATGGGTAAATCAAATCGGCCTCCGAACTTAGGAATATCTGCAGGAGCTAAATTAACCGTTATCCGTTTGGCGGGAAAGTCGAAGCCGCTGTTAATTAATGCGCTTCGCACCCGCTCGCGGGCTTCTTTAACACTCGTTTCTGCCATACCCACTAGCTGAAATGCAGGCAAACCGTTAGCTAGGTGAATTTCCACCGAAATTTCTGGCGCAGATAACCCCTGCCCCGCAAATGTTTTCACCACTGCCATACTCATCCACACGCTCCAACAATGTTTACAAGGTTGAGAGCACACAGCTATTCGCTCCTTGCGATTAAACTTATCATTAGTGTAAGCGGGGTTGGTTATCTTGAAAACTGTACTTAAGGGGAGAATATGTAATTGATAAGGTAAGATATTATTACTGCTGCAAGAGCACTAACTAGTTTGTAGTGCTCGTGTGGTAAAGCGTTAATGGTGCTCTTTATAAAATACAGGGAGCTGCCAATGCCAGCGCATGCTGCCCAAGCGCAATAATACGGTAATAATAAGCGCGCTAATGCCACACCACTGTGTAGCAAGGCCGAAGAAGTGTGCTATTCCGTAAGCAACACCACCAGCAATACAGGTCATCGCGTAAAGTTCTCCATTCAAAACAAGCGGCACTTCTCTGCAAATGACATCTCGTAATAAGCCACCAAAAACACCCGTAATGGTACCCATAGCCACAGCAACGGCCATGCCCGTCTCATTTGCCAGCGCCTTTTCAATGCCTACCACATTAAATAGTGCGAGCCCAAAAGCATCGGCGATGAGCAGGTAATGAAAGGGAAACCGTGGGCTAATACGAAGCCACAGAATAGGAATAAATGCTGCAACTAGTGTGGTGTATAAGTAGTCTGTATCGGCAATCCAAAACACGGGAACGTCTAACATAACATCGCGAAGCGTGCCGCCACCAATAGCAGTAGCACTAGCCAGCACAATGACCCCAAAACCGTCCATACGCTTTTGGTAAGCCATCAAAGTGCCAGAGATTGCGCATACAGCTACCCCGGCGAGGTTGAGCCAATGAAACCAATCAAACATGTATGCCAGCCTTTTCTCTGCGAATTAAAAATCTAAAAATATAAAAAAGTAGCGTTAAATCGCTCGCTAACCCGCAAAATACTTGATTCAGTGTCGGGTTTTATGATATTTCTTTGCCCGTGATTGTCGCAGCGGCCACTGCGATAAAAAACACTATACATGCGTAAAGCGTTAAGAGGGCCGCCATAACCCTCGCTGAATAACATCTCATTCATTGCTACTGTCTGTAAAGGGCAAGTAGCACGTCAAGTTTATCACTAAAAAGAGCGCCGTAACGGTAACTTTTTTGCGACCTTTTCTATCGATATTAGCAACGCCTACTTTGTGAGTCGTCTATTATAAAAGCCAGTGCAGCAGTTTTTTAAGAAACTCAACTCGTCTGCCAGCTTTCGGCATCAGATTACAAAGGCTTGCCAGATACATTTTTTAGAGTTGCCAGTAAGAATATTTTAATTATGCAGGCCCTAGCAAAACGCAAGCCGCCTCTTACAGCAATAAAATACAGCATAGTAAATCGGTAAGTTAATCTTGCTGACACTTATTTTTCGTTTGACCATATCAACGGGAGGGATTTATGCCCAAGTTACGTTCTGCAACCACCACTCAAGGTAGAAATATGGCTGGTGCTCGCGCTCTATGGCGCGCCACAGGCATGAAGGATTCTGATTTCGGAAAGCCTATTATTGCTATTGCCAATTCATTCACGCAGTTTGTGCCTGGGCATGTGCATCTGAAAGATATGGGGCAATTAGTCGCTCGTAGCGTTGAAGCCGCGGGTGGCGTAGCCAAGGAATTTAATACTATCGCGGTAGACGACGGTATTGCCATGGGCCACAGCGGAATGCTTTATAGCTTGCCGTCTCGTGAAATTATTGCCGATGCAGTTGAGTACATGGTTAATGCCCATTGCGCAGACGCCATTGTATGTATTTCTAACTGCGACAAAATAACTCCAGGAATGTTAATGGCCTCTATGCGCCTGAACGTTCCAGTAGTGTTTGTGTCCGGTGGCCCGATGGAGGCAGGTAAAACGAAACTGTCCGACCAACTGATCAAACTAGATTTGGTTGATGCCATGGTTGCCGCCGCCGACGATAAGGTAAGTGACGCCGACTCCGATGAGATAGAGCGCTCAGCATGCCCAACATGTGGCTCGTGCTCGGGAATGTTCACAGCCAATTCAATGAACTGCTTAACTGAGGCGCTTGGTTTATCGCTACCGGGTAATGGCTCAATGTTGGCAACCCACGCAGACCGAGAAGGTTTGTTTAAGAAAGCCGGCGAGCAAATTGTTGAGTTGTGCAAACGTTACTATGGCGATGATGATGAAAGCGTGCTACCACGCAATATTGCCAATTTCAGCGCTTTTGAAAATGCTATGAGCTTAGATATTGCCATGGGCGGGTCGACCAATACCATATTGCATCTTCTCGCAGCGGCCATGGAAGGTGAAGTACCTTTTACCATGGACGATATCGATCGCCTGTCGAGAAAAGTGCCTCACCTATGTAAGGTCGCGCCAGCTACACCTCAGTATCATATGGAAGATGTACACCGCGCAGGTGGTGTTATTGGCATACTTAACGAGCTGAATAAAGCGGGTTTGTTAAACACCGATGTTAATCACGTGCTGGGCAAGCCACTTACTGAAGTCATCAGCGATTGGGATATTACTAATCCGGAAAATGACAAAGCCATTGAGTTTTTCCGCGCAGGCCCTGCTGGTATTCGCACGACCAAGGCGTTCAGTCAAAGTTGCCGCTGGGACGACGCAGATACCGACCGAGAGCAAGGCTGTATTCGCTCAATAGAAAATGCATTTAGCCAAGAAGGTGGGCTAGCAGTCCTTTACGGCAATGTGGCTGAAGATGGCTGTATTGTTAAAACCGCAGGCGTTGACGAGTCGATACTGACTTTCGAAGGTACGGCGCGAATTTATGAAAGCCAAGATGATGCGGTAGCCGGTATTTTAAGCGATGAAGTAAAAGCAGGTGATGTTGTGTTCATTCGCTATGAAGGCCCACGCGGTGGCCCAGGTATGCAGGAGATGCTTTACCCAACGTCTTACTTAAAGTCTAAGGGATTAGGTAAGCACTGTGCTTTGGTAACAGACGGACGCTTTAGTGGTGGTACCAGCGGGCTATCTATTGGACACTGCTCGCCAGAGGCGGCAAGTGGCGGCGGTATTGGCTTGGTTGAACATGGCGATAAGATCAAAATCGATATCCCTAATCGCTCCATTAATATTGTCATCAGCGACGAAGAACTCGCTGAGCGCCGTGCAAAAATGGAAGCTAGCGATACCCCATGGCGTCCAAAAGATCGCGTTCGCGAAGTGTCTACATCTTTGAAGACGTTCGCTGCTCTTGCAACCAGTGCCGATAAAGGTGCAGTGCGCGATGTGAAAAAATTGGAAGGGTTATGAGTGTAAGCGACCACGAGTATTTAAAGAAGATATTACTGGCCCCTGTTTATGATGTTGCAGTGGCCAGCGAACTTTCTTATATGTCTTTGCTATCTGCTGAACTTGGTAACGACATATTTTTAAAGCGCGAAGATCAGCAGCCAGTAAAGAGTTTTAAGCTTCGCGGTGCCTATAATCGAATTAACTCTCTGTCGGATGCGCAGCTTAATGCGGGTGTTATTGGGGCTAGTGCTGGTAACCACGCACAAGGTCTGGCCTACAGCGCCAAGATGAAGGGAATTAAGGCAACGATAGTGATGCCTGAAACGACGCCGGACATCAAGATTGACGCAGTACGCCGCTTTGGCGGAGACAGTGTGGATGTGGTATTGCATGGCACAAGTTTCGACCAGGCAAGTGGCCATGCAAAGGCATTGTGTGAAGAGTTTGGATACACCTTCGTTCCACCCTTTGACGATCCTGATGTTATTGCCGGGCAAGGTACAGTAGCGCGAGAGCTGTTAGAGCAAAACCCCAATATCGACATCTTATTCGTTGCTGTTGGCGGCGGTGGTTTGGCGGCCGGTATCGCAGTGTATTTGAAGCAGCTAAAGCCCAGCATAAAAATTGTGACGGTTGAGTCAGAAGAATCTGCCTGCTTTATTAAAGCGCGGGAAGCTGGTACGCCAACGGAATTAGACAGCGTCGGCATTTTTGCCGATGGCGTGGCGGTAAAAGTGATGGGGCAAGAAACCTTCAGACTGTGTAACCGCCTTGTAGATGAAACTATTACGGTTACCAATGATGAAATTTGTGGCGCTATTAAAGATATCTTTGATGACACCCGCGTTATTGCTGAACCTGCTGGCGCTTTATCGGTTGCAGCCATTAGAAAATATGCCAAAGAACACGATTTAAAAGGCAAGGTTTTAGGCGGTATTTTATGCGGAGCCAATATCAATTTTCATACTTTGCGTTATGTTTCAGAGCGCTGTGAGTTAGGTGAGCAAAAAGAAGCGGTATTTGCCGTTAAAATTCCAGAGAGCAAAGGCGCCTTCAAGCAGTTCTGTGAATGTGTTGGCGCTAAAGCGATCACCGAGTTCAATTATCGTTACGCTAGCGACAGTGAAGCCCATATATTTGTAGGTGTAAAGCTAAAGGGTGGGCAGAAGGAGTTTGCCGAACTTCAGGGCGACCTAGAGAACAAAGGTTACGACTGCTTTAATCTGTCAAACAATGAATTAGCAAAGCTACATGTTCGCCATATGGTTGGCGGAAGACCGCCAAGCATTTTGAACGAACAGGTGTTTAGCTTCGAATTTCCTGAGCGTCCAGGGGCATTGTTGAATTTCTTAAACACCTTGGGCGAGCAATGGAATATCACTTTGTTCCACTATCGCAATCATGGTGCAGCTGAAGGTTTGGTGCTGGTGGGTTTTGATATTGCACCCGATAGCCGAGAGGCCTTCAACCAGCACGTAGTGGAATTAGGCTACAAAGTTGAGGAAGTGACAGATAACCCAGCTTATCGTTTCTTCTTATCACAACCTGAATGATATTTAGCAAAACTGATAGTAAGAAAACCCGCTTTTAGCGCAACGGTTACTTCTTATACTGCTTCAGGCAAAGCATTTGCTTACTCTGGAGCAGTATAAGAGCCTCCTCTTTTCGACAAAAACTTAGTCTTTATCTGAATGTAATGCAACGTTCTCTAAATGCTGCATCATTTCAGGCCAAATCAATGCCATAACGTCTTCGCGAAGCGCTTCGCATTCTTCAGAGTACTTCAAGCTGCCGTCATCTTCTGAGTCTAACCAGTGATTATCTTTAAGAGCACTAATGAAACTAGACAATACATTTTTGTCATAGAACTCAGGCGAACTCAAACCGTAGAGCGCAGAGAGGCGCTCTGCCACCTTTTTGCTAGCTCGCTCAAGAGCGCCGCGGCTAATCGACTTCTCTTTGTCTAAAATAGTCAATACGACAGCATAACGCTGTAATGTTTCCTGCATGCAGCGGCTAAGAAGCCAGGCAGAATGAAACTGCTTACAGTGAGCATCAGGAGGAAGCAATTCTCCATCAACTTCTCGCAGTAAGCCATTGTCTAACAGCGTTGTTATTAACGCGTCTGTGTGTGCAAGGGCTTCATCTTGAGTAAGGTGGAGAAACAGCTCTTTCTGCAACAGAGGATACAGCGATGCGATAAGTTCAAAGACCTTGTTTTTGCTGATGCCTTTTTTGGCAAAAACAGAAGCCATGATCAGCCCCGGAATAGCAAATAAATGCAAAATATTATTGCGGTAATAAGTGAGATAAACCGCAGATTTTGGCTGTGGACTGATGAGTTTTCCATAGTCGTCTTCGGTAATATCGAATCGGCCAAGCTGTAGAGTATCGCTTAGCAAGGTTTCAGCAGAGGCGTCTGGGATGGTTGCATCTGCGCTGAACGGCGCACGTTTAAATAGGTCTATAAAATCGCTCATTGCTTGCTTAAGTTCAGACTCACTCATAGTCTGGGTTTTTGAAGACAGTAAGCATAATGACACGAGGGCCATTCCGTTCAAGGCCGCTGCGCGGTTGATGCGGGTCATTACATTATTAGCAAGCTCGTTAACCGCTGGAGTTAACCAAGCTGGTTTCTTTTCAGGCTCTGCATCTCGGCATTCTCGCCAATTAGGCACGTGAGACTCTAAAAACTGATTTAGCTGAATAGGCTCACCAAAATTCACGTAGCCGTGACCATAGTTTTTAAGCTTTCTGATAGCCGTAAAAACTTGAAGGTTAGATTCCTTTTTCTTCTTCGACCCCTTCAGCTCGTTCAAGTAGCTCTTCACTTCCATCACGTTTTCATAACCAATATAAACGGGTACCAAACTTACTGGGCGATTTACACCTTTCAGCATGGCCTGAATGGTCATTGCAAGCATACCCGTTTTGGGCGGTATTAGTCTGCCTGTGCGGCTGCGTCCGCCTTCAGGGTAGTATTTAACGGAATAACCTTTGTTAAACAGTAATTCCAAGTACTCTCTGAATACTGCCGTGTATAGTTTGTTTCCTGCAAAGCTTCGCCTTAAGAAAAATGCCCCGCTTCTTCTGAATATCTTGCCTACAGGCCAAAAATTTAAGTTTATCCCCGCAGCGATATGTGGCGTGACCATGCCTTCGTGATAGATGACGTAGGTTAAAAGTAAGTAGTCCATGTGGCTGCGGTGGCATGGAACATAAATAATTTCATGACCGTTAGCAGCCAGCTCTCGAATTCGTTCTGCGTGACCCACGCTGATACCGTTATAAATTTTATTCCAAATACGGGTAAGAATTCTGTCACCAAATCTAATCAGCCCTTCGCGATAGTCTGCAGCAATTTCAGTGATATATGTTTGGGCGCGTTCCTTGGCTTTTTCGTGAGAGATTTTTTTGCCGCGAGACTCTTCCGCCATCGCCCTGCGAACTGCATCAGAACCTAACACACTATTGTTGAGCTCCTGACGTTCTAAAAGCGTGGGGCCCGTCATACTTTGGCGCTTACGCTGAAAGTGGGTGCTTGCTACCCTTACAAGTTTTTGCGCTATGCTTTGATCGCTGCCGTGCTGATTAGCCATGGTGCGTGCAGAAACCGCTTTTGAATAATTGATAAAATTGTCGCGGCCTAAAAACAGTACAATAAACAATTTTCGAAGCCAGCTGGGTGCCGCTTTATAAGTAATTAGATCGCCTAAACCCGGTTTACCTTTACCTGGTGTTCGTCCCCAGGTTACAAATACAGGAACCACCTGAAGGTCTAGGTTTTGATGATCTCTATGCAGATGAAATAAGTCGGTGAACACATCGGCAATACCAGTGTTATCTGCACTTGAGCGGAATAGCGGCTGCGTCTTTCTCAAGAAAAGTGTTGATGGGTACTCTCTACCTGCTAGGGAAAGTGTTGCTGTAGGATCGGGAAGCCCTAGTGCTTCTGTCGACATCTTTAGTGCAAGCTGGTCGGTCACCGAATTAGTTGGCAGCAAATATACCATCGGCTTTTCTTTATCAATACCAAGCTCTGAATCGACATTCACCGGAATACTGTGTGCTTTGACGAGCAACTTAACAGGATAATGAAATACCGATAAAAAGGCTTTGCGCATCCACGACATGAATTCTGTCATCCTATGAAATAAAAACGGTAATAGTGTATCACAAAACCAGTGGCGTCTTGTTTTAAACGCGTAAACGGAGTGTGGTACAACGAGTTTACGTTCCTTTACTTAGGCTGCTGAAAGGCAGCCTAAGCATTCGGTTTACGTATCGAATATGGGCGCAAATTTAACGAATATAGCGCATAGCAACATTACATCTTTCGTAGGCGCTTCCGTATTTATCCATAATGTCGGCGCAATGCGTAAATCCGTTTTTTTCGTATAAATGGATGGCGGCTTCGCAGTCTTTATTGGTCAATAAAAATAATGTATTGAAAGCAATAGAAGGTGCCTCAGTCAGCACATGCTGCAATAACCGCTCTCCTACCTTTAAGCCGCGAACGTTGGACGCAACCCCCATTTTGGTGAGTTCAAATACGCCATCAGACTTTTTCGCCAGGGCACATGTGCCAACTATGCCTAAGGTAGGGTGTTTAGCAAACCAAATGTACCCGCCTTTGTCGATAATAAATTCTTTAGGACGAGAAATAACATCTTCGTCAACAGGTTCAAGAACAAACATCGATGTGATCCATTCTCTATTTATAGAATTAAAATAGGGCGACAATTGTTCGCTAAAAGGCAAAAATTCGAGCGGTGTTGAATGTTCCATGAATGACAAACAGCTTGTTTTACAATAACGCTATGCTAGTGAAAAATAGTGGCAATGAATAGCGAAAAGCGCACCTTTATTACCCAAAATTCATATCAAACTTTTAGCTAACGACAACAGCGGTTTGGTTAAGACTAATTGCTGGGCTTATAAATTGGTATTTAGCCAATAACTAACTACTTTTATAATAGAATCCGCCTAAGAGACGTTAAACTTGGACGACAGCAAACGACTGAAAACCATTGATGCATTCATGCTAAATAGCGAACTTAATTTAGATCTTGATGATTTAATGACGCTGCTGGCTGAAGCATACAATGTACCTATCGTGTTACTTGGAATTGTAGGTAGGCATGAAGAAGTGATTAAGGCATGCCACGGTACAGATATTAAAACTATTCCAAGGGAGCATGCGTTTTGTAATCGGGTAGTCGACTCAGGCGAAGCATTAGTCGTATCTGATGCTAATGAGGATGAGCGCTTTGCCCGCAATCCCATTCTAATTAACGACAATAAAGTCGTCTTCTATGCGGGTACTCCTATTGATGTTGATGGTGAGACAATTGGTGCGGTGTGTTTAATTGACAACCAACCCAGAAAGATTGAGAACGAGAACCTTACTTTATTAAAAAGGATAGGCGCTTTAGTTAGTAAACACATTGCTTTGTCCCGAGAGCATGAGATGCTTAAACGCGAGCATGGGCTTATTGAAAAGTCGCCTATTGTGCTGGCTACATGGAATTTTGATAATTCTTTAAAGCTTGTATATATCTCTAAAAATGCCCGCGCCGTGTTAGGTGCAGAGGCGGCCGACCTGTTAAACGGGAATATCGAGCTAATTGATTTAATGTGCGATCAGTCTGATGCTGATTTCACGTTTGCGATGCAGGCACACATGGAAGGGGTAGAAAGCCATGTGTGCAGGCTGAAGGTGTCTGCTCCCACCCGCACCATATGGGTGAGTATGATTTCTACCGCCAGCTTTAACGACGATGGTAGTTTGGTTTCAGTACAGGCATTTTTATTCGACACTAGCGATCAGAAATATGTAGAGGACAAGCTAAACGAAACCAACCAGCGTATGCGCTTGCTGCTAGAAGCCTCGGAGTTAGGCACATGGGATTGGAACCTGAAAGCGAATGTTAATCAGGTAAACAAGCGTTGGTGCGAAATTGTTGGCATTGATTATGAGTATTACGACAGTAGCTACAGGTACACAAGACAGCTCATCCACCCCGCCGACCTGATGCAATTCGAACAGCATCTTGAAGACCACATAGCCGGAAAAAGCCAGGTTTTTAATACTTCATTTCGAATGCAACATGCCAATGGCAGTTGGGTTTGGGTTGAGTCTTACGGAAAAATAGTAGAGCGCGACACAAATGGAAAGCCCATCCGCATAGCGGGTATCCACCGCGACATTACACGAAGAATGGAAAGTGAGATTTTTGAGCGGAAAAAAACTCAGCTGCTGCAGTTTATCAACAAAACTCGCGCGTCATACTTGGAAAGCAATGATTTAACATTAGCGTGTCAGACAGTCCTGCCCGAGCTTATAGATTTATCTGATAGTCAGTTTGCTTTTATTGCACAAATGCAAGACCACGATACTGAGCCTAAGCTTTTTATACACGCTATTTCTGAAATTGTTTGGGACAGCGAAAGTTTTTCTCAATATTCGGAGTATAAAAACAGAAATCTATATTTCACTAGTTTCGACAACTTATTTGGGAAAGTTATTGTTTCAGGTGAGGTGATTATTGCTAATTCGCCCAAAAACCACCCTGCATCAAGAGGAACGCCAAAAGGTCATCCTCGAATAAACCGATTTCTAGGGCTACCGATTAAGATAAAAGATAGAGTTGTCGGTATGATAGGTTTAGCGAATAAGTTTGAGAGTTACAAACCCTCTGATGCCGAATTTTTCCAGCCATTTGTAGATGCCTTAGCTGGCCTTTTCTATGCCGTTGATTTAGAGCGAGCGAGAGCTGATGCTGAAGAAAGACTGCGCAAGCTGGCAATGACAGACCCCCTTACGGGGCTTCTCAACAGGCGCTCTTTTTTAGATGAGTGCAATAGAATTGCTCAAACACACAAGCAGACTGCTGTGGCGATAGTGGATATAGATTACTTCAAAAGTATTAACGATACCTACGGACATGATGCCGGCGATTACGCCTTAAAAGAGATCGCAAACATTAATCAATCCATCTGCAACGAGCATGGTGTTGTGGCAAGGTTAGGCGGTGAAGAGTTCGCTATTGTACTGGTAGACAAAACCCCAAACGAGGCAGACCAGATTTTTGAAAGCCTGCGGGAGACAATTAATTCAACGCAGTTTAACTATAAAACGGATCGTATAAGTCTAACTATTAGTATTGGTGTGAGTTACACGATGGATTCTTTCGAGGTTGATTTTAGTGCTTACCTATCTGTTGCAGATCAGGCACTTTATGAAGCTAAGTCCATTGGGCGTAATCGGGTATGCTGGCAACCTGGAATACGTTAAATAGTCGGTATTAAATCCGATTTTTTGTCTGTAGCGCCCGTCAGCGCTTGTTATTTGAATTTAGGTGTATATACTTACAGGAACTGTATGGACAGACAGGTCTTTTATGCGCCCACTCACAGCTCGACAAACAGAAGTTTTAGAACTTATTAAATCTAATATGCAAGCAACGGGAATGCCACCCACGCGTGCAGAAATAGCCCGTCACTTAGGTTTTAAATCGGCAAATGCCGCTGAAGAACATTTAAAGGCCCTTGCGCGTAAAGGCGTGATTGAAATTCTTCCCGGTACATCTCGTGGTATCAAGTTAACCATTCCGCTAGAAGATGAAATAGCCGAAGAAGAAGGTTTACCGCTTATTGGGCGAGTTGCTGCCGGTGAACCAATTCTTGCTCAAGAGCATGTAGAGTCTCATTACAAAGTTGATCCTGCTCTGTTCCAGCCTCACGCTGACTTTCTATTGCGTGTAAACGGCATGAGTATGAAAAATATCGGCATACTGGACGGCGATTTACTAGCCGTCCATCGCACCACCGACGTGCACAATGGTCAGGTTGTTGTGGCCAGAGTCGATGAAGATGTAACGGTAAAACGTTTGGAAAAGCGTGGCCGAGAAGTGCTACTTCACGCTGAAAATGAAGAGTTTTCGCCCATTAAAGTTGATTTAGCAAACGAACCTTTCGCGATTGAAGGTATTGCTGTAGGCGTTATTAGAAACGCTGACTGGATGTAGCCTTTTACCTTACTGTATTAAAAGCGGCATGATAGCCGCTTTTTTTAGCACTTAAGTCTAATAATCTCCCCTATTTCTCCTGTATAAGCTACAACTTTCAGTACTTATAAATATCATTGATATACCATTTTAGGCGTAAATCTTTAAGCGCCATTTAAGATGGTTTTGCGGTGATTTCGAGAGTGTTGCTAAACGAGTTCTGCTCAAAATTTATTCAATATTTGCCGCTTAGCGTTTGATTTTAAGAAATTAAATGGCAATAACCTGCACAACCAATCACCCCAAAATTCTACTCCCTATAACTCTGTTATCCCCCATCTGTGGCACTTTGCTTACTATTTGAGTAACGACCACGAAATTCTGCTTAGATTAAATTTTGACCTCTTCATTAAAATTTTAACAGAAAAGACTAGACGGAACGCTATTATTGCGCAATTCTTATACAAGCTTTAACAAAATAATAACAATGACTTTGAATTCAATTTACAAATTGATGTATTGAGTTAATCGTTCACAAACCACTTGGTAGAGACTGCGCAAAATAACATTTGGCGTTAATGGCTCTGCCATTACGGAGGTGCTGAGTGAAATCACTAAAGATCGCAATGTCAAAATGGTGTGTAAGCGTTCCATTTTTGTTCTTTTCTCAATTCCTTTTCGCGCAAGAGGCCGCAGAAGAATTATCTTCGCTTAATCTTCGCCGCGGTGCTACTGACATAAGTGGCCAAGTATACGACCTGCATATGCTCATGTTCTTTATATGTGTAGCTATTGCCGTGGTGGTGTTTGGAGTTATGTTTGCCTCTATGTATTTACATAGAAAGTCACGAGGCGCCAAGCCAGCAAACTTCCATGAAAATGTAAAAGTAGAAATTGCATGGACGGTGGTTCCATTCCTCATCCTTATTTTTATGGCCGTACCCGCTGCCAATACGCTTATTGCCATGGAAGATACCTCTGAAGCTGACATGACCGTTCTAGTGACAGGATCTCAATGGAAGTGGCATTACAAGTACATGGACAGTGACGTTGAATACTATTCTTTGCTTGCTACTCAGCGTGAGCAAATTCAAAACAAATTTACGAAGACCGACAATTACTTATTAGAGGTAGATCGTCCTTTAGTAATTCCCACCGGGCAAAAGGTGCGATTTTTGATCACATCGGACGACGTTATTCACTCTTGGTGGGTACCCGACTTTGCGGTGAAGAAAGATGCTAATCCAGGCTTTATTAATGAAGCATGGGCAAAAGTTAACGAGCCAGGCGTTTACAGAGGCCAATGTGCGGAATTGTGCGGTAAAGACCACGGTTATATGCCGGTAGTGGTTATCGCAAAGGAACCAGCGGAGTTCGACGCGTGGATGGGTGAGCAGGAAGATCGTGCACGCAAAGCGAAAGAAGAAGAACAGCGCTTACTATCGATGAATATGACAATGGATGAACTCATGACAGAAGGTGAGCGAGTTTACAACGCCACATGCGCAGCGTGTCATATGCCAAATGGTGAAGGTCTGCCGGGCGTTTTCCCAGCGCTTAAAGGCAGCAAAATGGCACTGGAAGATCAAACTGGGCACATTGAAATTGTGCTTCACGGCAAGGCCGGAACGGCGATGCAGTCGTTTAGCAAGATGTTGAGCCTTAAAGAAATTGCAGCGGTTGTTACCTACGAGCGAAATGCGTGGGGCAATAACACCGGTGACATGGTTCAGGCTAAAGATGTCAACGCTTTAGCAACTGGAAACTAGGAGCGAATGATGAGTAAAGCAACTGAAGTAATTTCGCCAGATACCTCTGTGCATCACGATGACCACGATCATCATGACCATATACCGAAGGGAATTACGCGCTGGCTGTTCACTACGAATCACAAAGATATAGGTACATTGTATTTATGGTTCGCTTTCATCATGTTTTTGGTGGGCGGTGCTATGGCAATGGTTATTCGAGCTGAGCTGTTTCAGCCAGGGTTACAAATTGTCGAGCCAAACTTTTTTAACCAGATGACAACGGTTCACGGGTTGATTATGGTGTTTGGTGCCGTAATGCCTGCGTTTACCGGGCTGGCAAACTGGTTAATTCCAATGATGATTGGGGCACCAGATATGGCGCTTCCCAGAATGAACAACTGGAGCTTTTGGATTTTACCAGGCGCCTTTTTAATTCTACTTAGTTCCTTGTTTATGGAAGGTGGCGGTCCGGCGTTTGGTTGGACTTTCTACGCCCCGCTATCAACAACGTATAGCGGCGACTCTACAGCACTGTTCGTCTTCTCTGTTCATATTATGGGTATTTCCTCAATCATGGGGGCGATAAACGTTATCGTAACTATCTTTAACATGCGTGCGCCTGGTATGACATGGATGAAAATGCCGCTGTTTGTATGGACTTGGCTAATTACCGCGTTCTTGCTTATTGCAGTTATGCCTGTGTTAGCAGGTGCAGTCACTATGGTACTGACCGACAAATTCTTTGGCACAAGCTTCTTTGATGCAGCTGGTGGTGGCGACCCCGTTATGTTCCAGCATATCTTCTGGTTCTTCGGACACCCTGAGGTTTACATTATGATATTGCCAGCGTTTGGTATTATCTCTCAAATAGTCCCTACGTTCTCCCGCAAGCCGCTATTTGGTTATGCCTCAATGGTGTATGCAACAGCGTCTATAGCATTGCTGTCATTTGTTGTTTGGGCTCACCATATGTTTACCACAGGTATGCCGGTTTACATGGAGATGTTCTTTATGTTTGCCACCATGCTCATTTCCGTTCCCACCGGGGTGAAGGTATTTAACTGGGTAGCCACCATGTGGCGAGGGTCGCTTACCTTTGAAATGCCAATGATGTTCGCTATTGCGTTTATCGTGCTATTCACTATTGGCGGGCTATCGGGACTCATGCTGGCAATAACACCGGTTGATTTCCAATATCATGATACCTACTTCGTGGTGGCTCATTTCCACTATGTACTGGTTACTGGTGCTGTCTTCTCCATTATGGCGGCTGTTTACTACTGGCTGCCTAAATGGACGGGCAAAATGTACGATACCACACTGGCGAAGTGGCACTACTGGTGCTCTCTTGTTTCAGTAAATGTACTGTTCTTCCCTATGCACTTTGTTGGTTTGGCGGGGATGCCTCGTCGTATTCCAGACTACGCACTTCAATTTGCAGACTTCAATAAATGGATAAGTCTAGGTGGCTTCGCCTTTGGGTTGTCTCAACTTATTTTCTTAGCGCTATTAATTAAAGCGTGCAAAAAACAAGGCGAGCCAGTATCGGCAAAGGTATGGGATGGAGCTGAAGGGCTAGAGTGGGAAATTCCTTCTCCTGCGCCTTATCACACATTCGAGACGCCACCAGTAGTTAAATAATGTTTCGAACTTAGACTGAGACGGGGCTATTAGTACTGGCCCCCTGCAGACTAAGAAATAGAATTCCAAGCGGAGGCACAGTGTATGACACAAGCAAGTGCAAACAATAAGATGGTGGTCAAATTAGTGGCCATTGTTATTGGTATGTTTGGATTCGGTTTTGCGTTAGTGCCGCTTTACGATGTCTTTTGCGACATTGCTGGCATAAATGGCAAGACAGAGGGGACTGCAGCGGTTTATCAATCTATCGATATTGATGAAAGCAGAGAGGTTACCGTTGAATTTATTACTCGCACTAATACCGGAATGCCGTGGGAGTTTCGAGCAGAAACCAAACGCATAAAAGTACACCCTGGTGAGTTGAACACAGTGTCGTTTTATGTTCGAAATCCGGCATCGAGCAATATTATCGCACAAGCTATACCGTCGGTTTCGCCGGGCACTGCAGCCATATACCTCAATAAAACCGAATGTTTCTGCTTTAATCAACAGCCGTTGCAGGCGGGGGCAGAAGCCTACATGCCTATGCAGTTTTATGTAGACCCACAGCTACCTGAAGATATTACGTTTTTTACATTGCAGTACACACTCTATGACGTCACCGCGAGAGCGAGTGATCTAACAACTAAACCGAATCCTTTTATGGATCCGTCGTTACAAAGCGGCGAATAGTCTGTTTGGGATAAGGAGAAAATGATGCAGCAAGAATATCAAAAATATTATGTACCCGCGCAAAGTCCGTGGCCCATTGTGGGGGCGGTCGCTCTGTTTTTAATCGCAGTAGGTGCCGGCAATTTTGTGGTTGAGGCAACGAAGGGCGAAAGTGGTTATGGCAGCTATGTGCTGCTAGCAGGGATCGTTGTTTTATTAGTCATGCTAATAGGATGGTTTAAAAACCAAATAGATGAGTCTATGTCTGGACTGTACAGCGACCAGTTAGGACGCTCTTACAGACAGGGCATGAGTTGGTTTATCTTTTCTGAAGTGATGTTTTTCGGAGCCTTCTTTGGCGCACTCTACTACGCGAGATTTATCGCTGTTCCATGGTTGGGCGGAGATTCAAATAATGCGATGACAAACGAAGTGCTTTGGCCAGGGTTCGAGGCCATGTGGCCACTGGTGAACACCCCAGGCGGTATTACCACACAAGAAATGAGTCCAGGTGGATTGCCCACTATTAATACAATTATTTTACTTGTCTCCTCAGTGACGCTGCATTTCGCACATGTTGGTCTGGAGCAAAATAAGCGCAAACAGCTCACTCTTATGTTAGGTGCGACTATCTTACTTGGCTGTGGATTCTTGTTTTTGCAGGTTGAAGAGTACATCCATGCATACCGCGATTTGGGCTTAACTCTGCAATCGGGCATTTACGGTAATACTTTCTTTATGCTGACAGGGTTTCACGGCATGCACGTTACCTTGGGCACTATCATTCTAATTGTGATGTTTTTCAGGGTGTTGAAAGGCCACTTCACGCCAAAAGAGCACTTTGCCTTCCAGGCAGGAAGCTGGTACTGGCACTTCGTTGATGTGGTGTGGGTAATGTTGTTTATTTTCGTCTACGTGTTGTAGCGCAGCTAGTCGCTAAGCCCTAATAAGGCCTAGGGTTTGGCGAAATTAACCCAGTTCCAATGGCTATCAATATAAGTACAACGATGATGACAGAGGTAAGTACCCTTCGGCCGATATATTTGCTCATAGGCCCATCTTTAGGATCGTTTTTCATCATCACACGCATGGCCATAAAAAGATTAACAATCATAAATAACACCAGGGCGACAAGGATTACTTTTATTAACATAACCATCTCTTCTTTTTTTATTTGTTTTGGTTGGAGCTGTTAAGTATGTCACAACGTTTTCAGTTTTTATTTCCTTGGCTAGTCACCGCAGTGAGTGTGGCGGCGATGTGTGGCCTGGGTTTTTGGCAACTGGAGCGTATGGTCGAAAAACAGCAGCGTTTAGCAAGCATAGCGCAAAAGCAAAGCAATGAAAGCCTTAGCTTAACCGATGCGCTGATGGAAGAAGATCCCAGAGATATTGCAATCAGCTTTGTGGGTACACCGGATGGCGAGCGCGCTTTATTGCTTGATAATCAAATCCATGAACAAAAAGTTGGCTTTGATGTATTTGCGCCTGTGTTGACTAATGCAGGCTGGATTTTAGTTAACTATGGCTGGATACCGGCGCCAGACTTAACGCGAACAATACCCCAGGTTAACCTATCAAGTGCGACACGCCAATTTGACGGCATTGTGACCGTTCCTGGAGACAACCCCCTTGTTACTGAGACTAATGTCAGCCTTCCCAGTTTTCCTGCCCTTGTCCAACAGATAGCGTTCAAATCGTTAAGTGAAAGTTTAAATGTTGCACTTTTACCTTATGTTGTTGAGCTCACCTCAAAAGACCCGGCTTTTGTTCGCGATTATAAGCCGGTTGTTATGCCGCCAGAAAAACACCTTGGTTACGCAGTGCAATGGTTTGGTTTAGCCATCGCTGCGGCAGCCATAGGTGGCTTCGCAATCAGTAAAAAAGGACGTATTCATGAGTAATACTACTTCCAAAAAAACACTAATTATTATGGTCGCCGTTTTTGTTCTTCCGGTGGTGTTAGCGAAAATTGCGCTAGAAAACGATTGGTTCAACAAAGCGTCTACAAATAAAGGCGCATTGCTTCAGCCAACCCTTGATTTAAGCACCATGCTAAAAGAAAGCTCACCAACTTGGCGTCTTCTTTATATTTTGCCTGAACAGTGCGACCTGCGTTGTGCAAACGCTCTGTTTAGTATTAATCAGGTGTGGCTGGCGTTAGGGAAAGAGTCTGATCGCGCTCAAGCGCTGGTATTAACCACGCCAAATAGCGACAAAACTGCACTCGCGTCATTAGCCGATTACCCTAATGTCGCTACGTTGTCGGTAGATGACACGGGGCCGTTAGCTTTTCAAAGCGTTTATGTTGTCGACACGCTAAATAACGCCATGCTTTTTTATCAGATCAGTGAAGATAAAGAAGAGGCGGTGATGGAGAGTCGTAACATGCTCGCTGATATCAAAAAATTGCTTAAATTATCGCGTATAGGGTGATAGCCATGAAAAAACTCACGCTGTTTAGTCTTTTTTTAGCTGCCTTTGTTATTGTCCTTGGGGCCTATACACGCCTTACAGATGCTGGGCTTGGCTGCCCAGACTGGCCCGGCTGTTATGGCAATTTAACCGTGCCGCTTGGCGATGAAAAAGTGAGTGCGGCAAATGCGGCCTACCCAGAACGCCCAGTTGAAGCGTTCAAAGCATGGAACGAAATGATTCACCGTTATTTCGCAGGTACATTAGGATTATGCATAGCAGCCATCGCGTTCATTGCCATCAGACAGCGTAAACAGGGCACACCGCTAAAACTACCGCTTATGTTATTGGGGCTAGTCACCTTTCAAGCTGCGTTAGGCATGTGGACCGTGACGCTGAATTTATTACCTGTGGTGGTGATGGGGCATCTGCTTGGTGGTTTCAGTGTGCTTTCTTGCCTATTTATTTTGTACCTGAGGTTACGTGAGGCTGAATTCACTCAACATCCGAATACTAACCATCAAGCCAGCGCTGTCCATCAAACAAGTAGTGATGGTAAATCTGCCAGTGGTTTTAAGGTATTTGCTTCTATTGGTGTTGGCGTTCTTGTAATACAAATAGCGTTGGGCGGATGGACTTCTGCCAACTACGCGGCACTTGCCTGCACAGATATGCCAATTTGCGAAGAGGGATGGCAAAGCCGACTCGATTTCGCAGGTGCATTTAGTGTTCCCGATGCAGATAACTACGAGTTTGGTGCTCATGACTATGGCGAGCGAGCCACCATGCATATTGTTCATCGCGCTGGAGCGCTCATTACCTTCGTATATCTCATGGCTTTGGGAGTTGCCATGTTATTTAGTCGCTCCTCGAAAGGCAGCAGCTTAGCTAGCATTTCGCCCTCTCAAAAAAGATTAAGCAAGATAATGATTGGTTGCCTTTTTGCTCAGGTAGCGTTGGGCATTAGTAACGTGGTGTTCGCGCTACCTCTTGCTGTGGCTGTGCTCCACAACGCAGTCGCTGCCATTTTACTTCTTTCGCTATTGGGCATCGTGTTTTCTCTTTACAGCCCGCGCACTGAGTTATTTTCTCGCTCTGCATCTGTTTATGCTGCATCAGATAATGCAGCTTCGTCGTCTCACCCATTGCCACAGGCCTTATCTAAGGCTACAGGAGGTCTTCATGGCTAAATCAGCCTCTCTTCAATCTCGCGCGGCGCGCTCGCATAACACTGTTTCATGGAAAGATTATTATGAAATGACAAAGCCGAATGTGGTTATGTTGCTTCTTTTAACCGCATTGGTGGGCATGTGTTTAGCAACGCCTAATTGGGTAAATGCTATGACGCTTATTAGCGGCCTTATAGGTATTGGCATGCTGTCGGCTTCAGCGGCGGTAATTAATCATGTTGTCGACCATAAAATAGATAGCGTTATGGCCCGCACTTTTAACCGGCCCGTGGCAAAGGGCAAAGTAAGTATAAATAACGCCCTGTGGTTTGCCGGTATATTAGGCGTAGTTGGCTTCGCCGTGTTGGCAGTTTTTGTCAATATGCTTACTGCATGGCTAACATTCGCCAGTCTTGTAGGTTATGCGTTTGTCTATACCATGTATCTAAAGCGAGCAACGCCGCAGAATATTGTCATTGGTGGCCTTGCTGGGGCAGCGCCTCCGTTACTAGGGTGGACAGCGGTAACAGGTGAAATACACGCCCATGCGCTGCTACTCGTTCTTATTATCTTTACGTGGACACCGCCTCATTTTTGGGCGCTGGCCATTCACCGAGAGAAAGACTACGCAAAAGCGAAAGTTCCCATGCTGCCTGTTACTCACGGCGTATCATTCACTAAAACATCGGTGCTGGCTTACACGGTATTGCTCGGCCTAGTTTGCTTGTTACCCTATTTAACTGGCATGAGCGACATGATCTATTTAGTCGGTTCGAGCGCGTTAAACATTGGCTTTTTGCTGTACGCTTTAAAATTAAAGTTCGCAGCAGACGAGCAAACGGCGATGAAAACTTTTAGGTTCTCTATTATTCATCTCATGGTATTGTTTGTGGTATTGCTACTCGATCATTACATACCAGTGAGTTTATGAATCAGAAGTTTTTTGTAGGAGTTGTTGCGTTTGTTGCTCTAATTGGTGGTGTTATCGGTGCGCTTTACATAGCGCCACCGAGCACAGACAGTAGCAACACTCCAGCCTATTTCCAAGAGTACCCGCAACCTCGAGCTATTGCCCCTTTTACACTTTCACACCACAGCGGCAAAGAGTTCACTGAGGCATCGCTTAAAGAACAATGGAGCTTGGTGTTTGTAGGTTATACCTTCTGCCCCGATATATGCCCAACCACCATGGCCGAATTAAATGGTATTTATCCACAGCTGCAGCAAATCGACAGTGTTTATCCTATACGCGTCGTGTTTGTGTCAATCGACCCTAAAAGAGACACTTTAAATAGACTTTCTGAATATGTGAGCTATTTTAATAAAGAGTTCATTGCGGTCACAGGTGAGCATAAATCGCTTTTTCCGTTTGTCAGAAACCTTGGCATGATGTACGCCATCGCTGACAGCACAGACAATCCGAATTACCTCGTAGACCACAGCGCATCAGTAGTGCTTATCGACCCTGAAGGGCGAGTAGTGGGAAGATTCAAACCAACGAGACAACCAGGAAAACTGTCGATAAGCGATCCTCAGCAGATTCTGGCAGACATGCCAATTATTATTGCGAAGTAGTTATATGGAAATAAATATCAGGCCGGGCGTGGCATCTGACGCCGCTTTCGCAGCGCCGCTCATTTTAAGCGCTGCCGAATCATTACTCACTGCTATTTTTGGGCATGACAAAAATAAGACGGCCATGGGCTACCTGACTCACTCATGGGAGCTGGGTGGAGGTCAATACGGTTTCAAAAATCATTGGGTGGCTGAAAAAGATAACACAGTGCTAGGCTTAGTCACCGCTTGGCACAGCAAATTGGGCGCGGCATTTGATAGGGCTACGTTGGACAGTATAACGTCTTACTTCACTCTTGATGAAGCCATTCAGGTGGTAATGCGAAATCAAACGGTAGCTGTTAATTTAACACCGCCTGGTAACACCGAGTTAATGATTGGTCATTTGGCCGTTGCAACAGAGGGACAGCGACAAGGTGTTGGTCGTAAGCTTGTTCAGACAATGTTTGAGCAGGCCAAAGTCCTTAAAAAACGACATTTAGTATTAGACGTTGAAGTTTCTAATATTGCTGCCATTCGTTTTTATCAATCTCAGGGTTTTATTGAGGACTCTGTAAATAAAGGTTTTATTCGTTTCTCTCGCGAAGCGCTGTAAACGTATTACCTTTGATTAATGGCCTTATATTAAGGCCATTACATCTTTCTGCTTACTGTTATCCAATATTCTTATTTCATTTCCATTGCCCCAATAGCAAACCTTTTCGTTGAGAAAAGGTCATTAACATTTAATCGGGATATTTACCCTCACTATTGGCGAGGAAAAATGGCACAGAATACCAATAAAAGCGTCCTGCCATAGATTCAGATGGAGCAGTACAGTTAACCCTAGAACGGCCAACGGGCAATTCACCCTCAATAGAGAAGCTTATTTTTTGATTGTTAACCTCAGTATTAATACTGCTTCCTGCATAAAAGCAATTTACCTGTGATAGGCGCACATCACCTTTTGATACTGTTAGTGTAATTGGCGCGTTAAGCACGTTGTCTTTCAAGCGGGGCTCAGGCATAGAGGTGTGGGTGACGGGCATTGCTAAACTGTTGAGCTTTGTCTTTAGTGTGTCGAGTTTTGCATAAGGCCCTGCAGCGGGGAAACGCGGTAATGCGAACAAATTACTGGTTGGGCCTACAGCGCCAGAATGCTGTCCAAAACCAACATATCCGTGCTCTTCTAATTTAGATGCCAGAGCTAAATTAAATTCACCGAAAGGGTAGGCAAGGTATTTAAGACTTACGCCAAGTTGCTCTTCTATTTTCTGTTCAGCGGCTTCTACATTTCGCCATACTTTTTCAAGCCATTCGTCGTCGGTGAATTCGTTATTAAGCATGTGCAGGTGGTCTAAAGTGTGGTTGGCAAACAGCACACCGTCTTCGTGCATCGTGCTTACCTGCTCCCATGAGAGTTGTTTAGGCCCTACGCCAATTTCATTGGGGTTGATAAATATTGTGTAGGAAAACCCATACTCAGAAAGAATTGGGTGCGCATTGTGCAAAATATTGGCGTACCCGTCGTCAAAGGTAATGGCAACGGCATTGTCGGGAAGTGGAAGGTTTTCAGAGATTGCTTTAACCACATCTGAAAGCGGAACAACGGTATGGTTTTTTGCAATATACTGCATATGAGAACGAAAAGTATCTGGGCTCACACTTGTGCTTGGCGGTGTGTCATTTGAAACATGGTGATAAAGCAAAATGGCTGCATTTGTGGTGTCTTTTGACGCAGCAACGCTGTGTAGCGAAACCAACATAAATGCCACACAAGCAGTTAAATGAGCAAGGAGTTTGTTTACGAACTTACTCTCTCTATTCATCGTTATTAGCATGTTACACTTCTCCCTAGTTATTCTACCTAACCCTTCATGTTTGAGAGCCTTGATGTCGACTGCCACCGAACAGCATAAACCACTATGGTTTGATCATACACGTTTACTTGCCCTTGCGCTGCCTATGATATTAGCCAATATCACTACACCACTGCTTGGCTTGGTAGATACCGCAGTGCTTGGGCATATGCAGGTGCCAGCTATGCTTGCCGGAGCGTCTGTTGCTGCGCTTATTCTTACGCAAATATATTGGGTTTGTGGGTTTCTAAGGATGTCTGCGACGGGCCTAAGTGCACAGGCAAAAGGGAGTGAAAACCCGACCGTAGAATCGGCAAAAGTACTTTGGCAAGCCATGGCATTTTCTTGTGTTTTAGGTATTCTCATTTTGCTGCTTCAACAGCCTATTTTACATGTTGGGTTAACGCTTACGCAGCCAAATGAGAGCGTAGCAAGTTACTTAAACGATTATTTCGCAGCCCGAGTGTGGGGAGCGCCTGCAGCGATGCTGAATTTGGTGCTTATAGGTTGGCTGGTAGGACAGCAAAAAACTAAGCAGGTCATGATCATTCAAATTGTGGGAAATCTATTAAATGCTGGGCTCGACGTTGCATTTGTTTATGGCCTTGGTTTTTCCGTCGCTGGTGTCGCCCTTGCTAGTGTTATCGCTGAATACAGTATGATGGCAATGGCGTTGTATATTGCCTTGGGTCGGGTAAAAGGCGTACGCATTGCAGGCGATTGGTTTAACCGCGCGGCTCGCCGCGTATTAATGAAGCTAAATGGCGATATGCTTATTCGCAATTTAGCATTACAGGGCTGTTTAGCGTTTCTTACCATACAAGGTGCTCGGTATGGAGAAACATCTGCGGCTGTAAATGCGATATTAATGCAGTTCTTTGTTTTAATTGCCTTGGGATTAGATGGTATCGCCTATGGTGTAGAAGCTTTGGTGGGCGAAGCTAAAGGCGCCCGCGACAACCAAGAGATCAAACGAAGAACCTACCAAGGGTTATTTTGGTCTACGCTCTTTGCTGTTGGTTATAGCATTGGCTTTTGGCTATTTGGCGAGTCCATTATTCGTTTGCTCACCGAGCATGGGGATATTGTTGAAGCGGCACTGCCCTATTTACCTCTTATGGTGCTGCTGCCTGTTTTAGCCCATTGGTGCTTCTTGTTCGACGGTGTGTTTGTGGGGTTAACAAGGGCTTCGTCAATGAGAAACACTATGCTGGTGAGCGCATTATTCGTTTATTTTCCTATTTGGTTTATTACTCAAAATGCAGGTAATAAGAGCCTGTGGTATGCGCTTATTGCATTCTTATTTGCCAGAGGAGTGACTCTGGGCGTGAGCTTTTACCAGTTAGGCATTAAAAATGCGTTGTCAGTCAGCGAAAGTTAATGTGCTGATACTGCTAGAGTTATGAAAAGGTTGGCGGTGCTGAGAAAGTTTCTGTGCATAAAATGATGGTGGCAGAAAAACAGGCTTCTCTGCCACATCAAAAGGTCTTGAGCTTATTTTTGGATTATATGTGTTGCGCAGAGTTTATTCCCCGCAGGATCGCGTAAATAAGCAAGGTATAACTGGCGCTCTTCGGTGCCTCTAATGCCGGGTGGATCCTCGCACACAACGCCACCATTTTCGCTACCTACTTTAAACCATTCATCCACCACTTCTGGTGAGCGCGCAGCCAAGCCCAGAGTGAAACCGTTACCGTGGGTGGCTTCCTCGCCATTGATGGGCTTTGTCAGTGCGAGTATGCCTTTGGGGGTGAAATAAAATATCCGACCGTGCTCGTCATAAACACCGGCGTCAAATCCAAGCACGCCCAGAATGGCATCGTAGAATTTTTTAGATGCTTCTAGGTCATTCGCACCTAACATGACATGGCTAAACATGTTGTATCCTTCTTCTTATCATTCCCAAATGGGACTATTTTATACGGCGTATTTAAATCTACCCCGTGGCGAAATCCACTGCAGCTGCGGCATGCAGTGCTGTGGTGTCATACAGTTGAACGTTAGTATGTAGTTGCTGAACTAGTAAAGCAATTTCAGTGCAGCCAAGAATAACGCCCTCTGCTCCTACAGATGCAAGATTATCGATGATTTCAATATACGCGCTGCGAGATTGTGTGCAAATCACGCCTTTGCATAATTGCTCATAAATGATCCTATGGACAATTTCCCGCTCGTGCTTGGAAGGAACCACAACCTCTATACCAAAACGCGATTTTAACCGCTCGGTGTAAAAGGTTTGCTCCATAGTGAATTGGGTACCAAGCAATCCCACTTTTTTCACCTTGTTAGCGGCTAGAGATGTACCTGTGGCGTCGGCTATATGAAGCAATGGAATAGAGAGATCTTTAACAACGTCGTCAGCTACTTTATGCATGGTATTTGTGCAAATAACAATGGCATCGGCACCTGCTTGAGAAAGCACTTGCGCCTCATTGTTAAGAAGTTCGGCCATTTGATTCCAATCGCCGGCTCGTTGAAGCTGCTCTATCACGGCAAAATCAACGCTACTTAATAGCAATTTTGCGCTGTGAAAACCGCCGAGCTTTGCGTTTACACCGCGATTAATCATTTGGTAGTAGCTTACCGTAGATTCCCAACTCATTCCGCCAATCAGGCCAAGCGTTTTCATTGTGTTTTACTCTGTTTTTAATTTAAAAAGACGCGCTTTCTTTTACCTACATTGCAATGTTGCGCTAGCCATTGCAAGTGACATGAGAAAAGTCACTGTTGCAAAATATGGGCTACATTGTGAAAGGCTGTGTGTAAAACCTATGTCTTAGAGTATGGTGTTGAAAGGCGGGTAGTGGCGGCTCTTGCTTATTTGGGCGTTATTGAGGTGGTGGAGGTTTTATATTTTTCAACGATGAGAATCTTTGCATAAAAATGCCAAAATAGCCCCACATGGCGTAAGCAAAACCACAAAGGAGTACAGCTACAGAGAAATAATGCAGAACTGCATACAAGTGGCTGATAAAAAATAACAGCACAACGCCGACAGCAAAAATAGTAAGTCCTATTTTAAATCGCTGCCAGCTTGTGTGAATATCTGGAATGGGGATCAAGGTTATTCCAGTTTAAGGCTTAATAGTAAGAGTGCTCACCAGCCTCGTGCTCGGTAGCATCTCGTACGCCATTCAGCTCGCCTGCAAACTGCTCTAGCATTTGTTTTTCAATGCCGTCTTTCAGCGTTACGTCTACCATAGAGCAACCGTTACAGCCGCCGCCAAATTGCAAAATGGCGAAGCCATCGTCGGTGACTTCTGTAAGCACAACTTGTCCGCCATGATTGGCAAGCTGAGGGTTTATCTCAGACTCAATCATGTAATTAATTCGCTCTATAAGGGGAGCGTCGTCTGCTACCTTTCTTGCTTTAGCGTTCGGTGCCTTCAATGTAAGTTGAGACCCCATCTGGTCAGTGATGTAATCAATTTCAGCTTCTTCAAGATAAGGTGCACTTTCTTCATCTACAACCGCGTCAAAACCATTGAACGTTAAGCGAGTGTCAGTATCTTCAACCGCGTCGGGTGGGCAATAAGACACGCCACATTCCGCCGACGAGGTGCCTGGGTTTACGACGAATACACGAATATTCGTGCCAGACTCTTGTTTACTCAGCAGTTTTACAAAGTGAGCCTGGGCTTCTTCTGATATAGTTATCATCGGCAAGTCCTATATTATTCAAAATTTGCAGTATTGTACCAAATTTACCTGACTAAAACAGTCAAGTATTAATTAAAAATTTAGAACATGTTGATGACTAAATCTTATTTAGACCGTTACTATCAACATGCCATCATGAAACAACAAGACGGGGAAGCGCTATGCTAGCGAATCTTTATAACACCGCCAAAAAAACACGCCTTACATGGATAAAAACGCTGCTTTTAAGCACCGCTGTGTGTACATCTGCCATCGGTATGTCAGCAAGCGCCTCGACTATTACCATCGAGCCTGATAAAGGCGGCATGCCTGTTCAAGATTATCTTCCAGACACTGTTACCTACGACCCAGCCATTCCCACGCCTGAGTCGGTGCTAGGAGCAAATCTTGGGCAGTGGCATGTACGTCACGATCAGCTTGTGAATTACATGTACCTTCTTGCTCAAAAGTCCGACCGTATCACCATAGAAGAGACAGGGCGTACTCATGAAAATCGTCCGCTGCTGCTTCTCACTATTACATCCCCTGCTAATCGAGATAACCTTGAAGACATGCGCAAAGCACATCTCAATGTGTTGGAAAAAGGAAATACGCCCGCAAGCGACGCACCTTTGGTTTTCTACATGGGGTATAGCATCCACGGCAACGAACCTTCGGGAGCAAACGCGTCGCTCGCATTAGCCTACTACTTGGCTGCCGGTCAGGGTAAAGAAATTGACACACTGTTAAACAATAACATTGTACTACTAGACCCTTCTTTCAACCCTGACGGGCTGTCGCGCTTTGCACAGTGGGCAAATATGCATAAGGGTAAACAGCTAGTAGCAGACAGTAATAACCGAGAGCATGACGAAGGGTGGCCTTCAGGTAGAACTAATCATTATTGGTTCGACTTAAACCGAGACTGGTTATTACTGGCTCACCCAGAATCCCAAGCGCGTATTAAGCAGTTTCATAAATGGCGTCCGCACGTTTTAACCGACTTTCATGAGATGGGCACAGACAGCACCTACTTTTTCCAACCCGGTGTGCGCTCTCGCAAAAATCCGCTTACGCCTGATGAGAACGTTACGCTAACTGAAGCGATTGCGAACTATCATGCTGCAGCGTTTGACGCGAAAGGTCAGCTTTATTTTACCGAAGAAGCATTTGATGATTTTTATGCAGGGAAAGGCTCTACCTATCCCGATTTACACGGCAGCATAGGCATTCTTTTTGAGCAGGCAAGCTCTCGCGGACATCTTCAATCGTCAATTAACGGAGATTTGGCTTTTAGCGACACTATCGCTAATCAAGTAACCACGTCGCTAAGCACGTTTAAAGGTGCTATTGCTAATAAAGCTGCAATTCTCGACTATCAGGCAGAGTTCGTTAACAGCACCATGTCTATGGCGAAAGATGATGACACACATGGCTTTGTGGTAAGTGCTTCGAACGATAGCGGGCGTTTTCTTGCGTTCACCAATCTACTTAAGCAGCACGACATCGCGTTTGAAGTAATTACTAAAGATACGTCGGTAAATGACGTAAAAGTAAAAGCAAATAACGCTATTTTTGTTCCAGCTGAACAACCGCAATATCGCTTAGTTAAATCAATCTTTTCAACGCAAACGTCTTTTGAAAATAATACATTTTACGATGTCTCAACGTGGAATTTAGCGCTTGCCTTTAACCTCAATTATACCGCGGCTGAAAAGGGAGATATGCGCGGTGTGAAGCGCACTAATATTGAATCATTCGATGGCACATTAGCCAATGTCGATTTGCCTGATGTAGACGAAGACGCCTATGCCTACGCGTTTTCCTGGCAGCCCTACTACTCGCCAGCACTTCTTCAAACCTTGTTAGAAAAAGGTGTTCAAGTGAGAAGTTCTGAAAAAAGTTTTGCTGCTGTAAGTATGGATAACAGTGTTATTAATTTCCCTGCTGGCAGTGTTGTCGTTCCTACAGGGCTGTCGCAACCCAGTAATATTGCCACTATTATCAGACAAGTTTCTGAGCAAGTTCAGGTGCCGGTGTATAGTTTGAAAAGTGGGTTAACGCCGTCGGGCAACGATTTGGGCAGTCGCAGCATGTCACCTATAAAAGCGCCAAGTGTGATTATTGTTGGCGGAGAAGGTACACGAGAGTACGATGTTGGCGAAATTTGGCACTATTTCGATACTAAACTAGGGCTCTCAGCAAGCATTGTAGAGCAACAAAAATTGATGAGAGCTCTACGTGATGACAGTACGCACTATACCCATATTATTTTTCCAAATGGCCGTTACTCATTCTCAGAGAAAGAGAACCTTGAGCTTAAACGCTGGGTAGAAGCAGGTGGTGTGGCAATAGGTCAAAAGTCGGCGCTTCGTTACTTTGCTGAAAACGACTGGTTAGATATCGATATTGTTGGTCGTGATGCTATCGACAACGCTTTTGATGAAAGCACCTTGTCTTACGGCGATGGATCAGCACTGTATGCCAAAAAACTGGTTGCTGGTGCTATTTACGAAGCCGATGTAGATACTACTCATCCGCTTTTTTACGGTTATACAAAAGATACATTGCCGTTGTTCAAAACCAGCAACATGATTGTGAAAAATGAATACTCTCCGTTTACAACGCCTGCACGCTATACCAAAAGTCCGTTAATGGCCGGCTTTAGTGATACTGCGATGGTGGCGTTAGTGGCCGAAACTCCGGCGGTGATAGCTGAAAAGCAAGGCCGAGGCGTAGTAATTGGGTTTACCGATAATACTCAGTTTAGAGGCTATTGGTACGGGACAAACAAGATGTTAGCTAACGCGATATATCAGTCTCATTTCATTCGCTAATTGTCGCTTTAATAATTAACTATTCCGCTGAGTCTTTATTGCTAGTGGAGCGGCTAGAACTTGGATAAGGATGTCTCTAGCCCCGTTATATTTTCAATAAACTACTTTTGGGCGGTGGTGTAAACGTCATCGCCCAAACCTGAATAGTGATGTTTGGGTATCGCTTCCTTAATAAATAACTCAGCATATTCACAGTAACCCCCGTTGTTATCACGTCATCTACAATAGCCACATTCAATTTCTCACCGCTATTACACGCAATTAGTTCAGCAGCATGATGAACTAGAGAAAAAGCCTGTTTTGCATTATCTTTTCTTTGTGCCTTTGTGAGCTGATGTTGAGTGCTTGCGCCTGTTCTTTTAGCCCATTGGTGAAGACAAGGAATTCCCAGCTGCTTACTTAAATACTCAGCAATGACTCCCGCCTGATTATAATGGCGTGTAGCGAGTCGCCATGCACTTATTGGTACAGGAAGGAGTAAATGAGGCACAGCAAGTGTGCAGTGTTGCTTTTTATCGACAAACCAACGGCACAAGATCTTGCCCGCAGAGAGTGAGTGTGAGAATTTAAAATGATGAATAAGCGAAGACATTGGCCACGTATGAAGCCCAAGAATAGATAAGGAATGGTAATGCTTATGGGCGACATGACTGCCAACAGGCCCAAATCGCAACAAGTTATTTCCGTGAACCTCATCGTTGAAAAAAAACATGTCAGATTCACACCATTGACACACTGGCGCAGGACTTGCCTGATAACATAATAGGCATGAGAGGTTCATTTCAAAACGGGCTCTGATTTTTAAAGCAGTCCGGTTTTAGACCGAAACACTTATTTGAGGTGCTAAATGGAAAGTTTGATTAAAAATGAGGCACTTGTCACCCGTACTTATGGTACTGAAATCAAAGATAAGAGCAAAAATGCAATAGACACAAACGCTGCTGATGTGAGCAACACAGGAATAGATATAGTTCTTCTCCATGGCTGGGGCATGAATAGCGGTGCTTTTTCTTCTTTTATTCCCTATCTTCAAGACAACTTTCGCGTAACTACCATAGATTTGCCTGGTTTTGGGGAAAACGTAGCTACGCTTCCATCTCCTTACACGGTGGATGCGTTAGCAAAACTGTGCGCCGCACAGCTTCCTAAAGATTGCGTATTAATAGGCTGGTCGTTAGGTGGGCTGGTGGCTCAGAAAATAGCGATTAATGCGCCAGAAAAACTGTCCGGTTTAATCACTATTGCGTCAACGCCTCGCTTCAGTGCCGGCCCTTGCTGGCCTGGGATAGCAGAAGATCTATTAAACATGTTTGAGGCGCAGTTAGAAAAGGACTATAAAAAGACGTTAGAGCGCTTTCTTGCTATTCAAGCTATGGGCAGTGCAACTGCAAAAAACGATATAAAGACCATAAGGCAGCAAATAACTGACTACCCAGACCCAGCCGAGGAGGCCTTGAAGCGAGGCCTCAGTATTCTTGCAAACGAAGATTTGCGAGCGCAGATCGGCAGAATTATGACACCGACACTTAGATTATATGGCCGTTTAGACAGCCTTGTACCTACAGCGGGAATAGATAGGGTTTGTGAGCTTCATCCTCAAGCCGATACCGTAGTAATGCCTCACGCTTCTCATGCGCCGTTTATCTCTCACCCTCAGCAAACAGCAGATATCATTTACCGCTTTTCCACTAGCTTACAGCACCAAAGAGCATCTTAAGTGCTCTTTATTGAAATAAAATTCATTGTAGGTACAGCGACTTAGTTTGTACCTTTGCGAACGGGCTTTATATTTCCCTCTTGTTGGTTAATAATTGTGCATGAGAGGTTAGGGGAATTTTATGTCTGAAGTAAGTGGTTTTTCGTTAAATTCTGCGTTTGCGGCAGGACAGATGGGCTTGCAGCGTGCCAGCGATGGTGTGACACAGGCAGCAGCAAATATTGCAGATAGAAATAATAGAGATAACAGTGCACAAGCAGATATACAAGCTGCTTCTGCTGATGGGGCTGCTAAAAGCCAGCCTAACTCAAACCTTACCTCCGATCTAATATCGCTAAACGTCAATAGTTTAAACGCCCAAGCGTCGGCAAAAGTTATCGATGTTGCAAACGATACACTTGGGACCATCATAGATACGCTAGCGTAGGGAGCAAGATGTGAACTTTGTCGCACCTATCCTTACCGCTGTTGCTTATCCCACAGCAAACACAAATACCGAGTCTGCTCGTAGAGACAACGTGCAGCGCGAGACCATTCCTAAGCCTAGCGATGCCGAACAGGGCGCTTCGCAGAAGGGGTTAGGATCTGAAGCGGATAAAGCGAGAAGCCCGGGTCTACCTCCATCTCCCGTGACTTACGAACGACCTCAAATTCAGACTGAGTTACAAGCTGCATTTCAAAATGTCTTTGGCCAAGAAAAAGACAACGCACAAGATGAGAGCGCGGGTAAAGAAGGTGCCGAGCAAGAGCAACGAAATCAGCAGCAGTCATCAGTTTCAGAGGTTACCGATGAAGAGCGGCAAGAAATTGAAGAGCTTAAAGCTCGAGACCAAGAGGTTCGTACGCATGAGCAAGCTCATGCCGCTACTGGCGGTCAATATGCTGGTTCTCCGCAGTATGAGTACACTACTGGTCCTGACAACAAACGTTACGTCACCAACGGCCAAGTATCCATAGATATTTCAGAGGCGCAGTCGCCTGAACAAACCTTGCGCAAAATGCAGCAAGTTAGAGCGGCAGCGCTAGCACCAGCACAGCCGTCTTCGCAAGATTTAAAAGTAGCGGCTGAAGCGGCTCAAAAAGCGTTTGAAGCGCGTAACGATATTGCCAAAGAAAACAGAGAAACTGTGCAGCCGTCTAGCGGTGCGAGTAACCCTATTTCTGGAGTTCAAGGCACGCAAGGTGGCGGTGCTGATGAAGTTAGTGGAATAGAGATTCCCAGCGTTGATATTGCTGTTCCAAGTATTGATGATATTACCGGTAGCGCTGGCGTAGAAAGGCCTACACGCAGTTTAGATGAAGCTATGTCAATGACGAGTGCCGCAGCGACGTCACGAGAGTTAAATATTGAAAGTGAACGGGCAGTAGACAATGCGGGAATGAATGCGCGCATTGGCAGAATTCAGAGCCTCTACACGCAATCTTATACCCCAGCAAGAGAAGGCTTGTCGCTACAAGCCTAGCTTCAGCAGTTGCTGAGCGCGCTGCCTATTGCCTGTCCCCTCACCTTTTCGCCTTATTTTTTCGCTTTTGCTAGAGCATCGGCAAATGCATTTCCCATTGCGCTATTTTGCGGTTGCTTTGCACTGTGATTTTGGCTATTTCTTTGATTGCCTCTACCTGCACCCTGGTGTGAACGCGGCGTTTTATTTTGCTTGCCCCTACCGTCTCTGTCAGACCTAGGTGAAGATTGAGTGCCTGCGCTTGCAGATTGCGGTGTGTCATCTAGGCGCATGGTGAACGAAATACGTTTACGGGCAACATCTACGTCCATCACTTTAACTTTAACGATATCGCCCGCTTTTACCACTTCACGGGGGTCGGAAATAAACTTGTCTGTCAGTGCCGAGATATGCACCAAACCGTCTTGATGAACGCCCACATCGACAAAGGCACCAAAATTGGCGACGTTACTTACCACCCCTTCTAAAATCATTCCTAATTTTAGGTCATTGATAGTTTCTACGCCTTCTTTGAAAGATGCTGTTTTGAACTCTGGGCGAGGATCTCGGCCGGGCTTTTCCAGTTCCTTAAATATGTCCTTAACTGTTGGAATACCAAAGTCGTCGCTAGTAAAGGTGTCTGGAGATAGACTTTTTAATAGCTCGGTGTTCCCAATAATATCGTTAACGGCAACAGCAGTGGTGTCTACTATTTTATCTACCACAGGATAAGCTTCAGGGTGTACAGACGAAGCATCAAGTGGATTTGTACCATTTACAATTCTCAAAAAACCAGCCGCTTGCTCAAATGCTTTAGGGCCTAAACGCTCTACATCTAACAATGCCTTGCGGTTTGAAAATGCTCCCTTGCTATCGCGCAGTTTAACAATGTTGTGGGCTAAGGTTTTATTTAAGCCCGATACATAGCTAAGTAGTGCAGGAGATGCAGTGTTTACATCTACACCTACGGCGTTTACGCAGTCTTCAATAACTCTGTCTAACGATTTGCCAAGTTGGCTTTGGCTTACATCGTGTTGATATTGGCCTACGCCAATGGCTTTTGGCTCAATTTTAACAAGTTCAGCAAGAGGGTCTTGAAGACGACGGGCAATAGAAACTGCTCCGCGAATAGAAACATCTAGCGTGGGAAGTTCTTTAGAGGCAAGTTCAGACGCAGAGTACACTGATGCCCCAGCCTCACTTACCATTATCTTTTGTGCGTTAATATCACTGTTATTTTTCAGTACTTCACCAACAAGCTTATCGGTTTCTCGCGAGCCGGTTCCATTGCCAATGCTGATGAGATCAACTTTATATTGTTTACACAAAGTGGCTAGGGTACGACTAGATTTATCCCATTGGTTTTGTGGGGCATGAGGAAATATTGTATTTGTTGCCACAACTTTGCCAGTGCTGTCTACAATGGCTACTTTTACACCCGTACGTAAACCGGGATCCAGTCCCATGGTGGTTTTTGCGCCAGCAGGAGCAGCCATCAACAGGTCGTTGAGGTTTTTAGCAAATACTTCAATTGCCTCTTTTTCTGCTCTTTCTCGCAGTGCGCTGAACAATTCTGTTTCCATGTGAAGACCAATTTTAATCTTCCATGTCCACTGAACTACTTGTGCTAAGAAATCGTCTGCTGGGCGCCCTTGGTGCGCAATGGAGTAATGCGAAGCAATAATGTGCTCGCAGTGAGATGGTCCTTTCTCTTCCTGTTGCGGGTCGGCGTCAATTTGGATGTGCAGCAAACCTTCGTTACGGCCTCTAAACATGGCAAGCGCTCGGTGAGAAGGCGTGTTCTTGTATTTTTCACTGTGAGAAAAATAGTCTTTATATTTGCTCGCTTCTTGCTCTTTACCTGGGGCTACAACGCTTTTTATATGTGCGTTATTGATTAAGTAGTCGCGAATTTTACCCAACAGCGAAGCATCTTCTGCAAAGCGCTCCATCAGGATAAAGCGTGCCCCTTCTAAAGCAGCTTTGGTGTCAGCAATACCTTTTTCTGCGTTTACAAATTCACCAGCGGCTTCTTCAACGGCTGTATTTGGTTGGTTGAACAAAGTATCAGCTAATGGTTCTAATCCCGCCTCTATAGCAATTTGACCTTTGGTTCGGCGTCTGGGTTTGAACGGAAGGTACAAGTCTTCTAACGTTGTTTTGCTATCTGCTTGATTGATACTGGACTTAAGTTCGCTAGTCAGTTTACCTTGCTCGTCTATCGAGCGGAGAATGACGTCTCGGCGTTCTTCTAACTCGCGAAGGTAGGTAAGACGCTGCTCTAAATTTCTAAGCTGTGTGTCATCAAGCCCTTCAGTAGCCTCTTTTCTATACCGTGCGATGAAAGGCACCGTTGCGCCCTCGTCGAGAAGTTTTACTGCAGCATTTACCTGAGAAGCTTTTACTGAGAGTTCTTCAGCAATTTTGTTGATTATCATATGTGGCCTAAATTTCTAATGAAGCGCTTTTGGCAAAAGCGAAATAACCTATGTCGTTTTATACGTCAGGTCTTTAGTGAAAATAAGTATGACGAATATTCTGTTGGCGAGTATAGCACCGCACCTTGCTGAAAGTCGTCTCAACCCCCTCTTTGTGGAGATATTTTGCATTTACCCTGTTAAATTTTATCGGTCGGGTCATACCAAATTTTATTTATCCACCATTCTTTAATATCGGTTTCAGTTTTCACTACAAATTCGTCGTCTTCTTCTTTGCCTAATAATGCTCTAGCCATTGGGGAATCAATAGAAATGTAATCTTTGCGACCGAATATTTCGTCGTAGCCTGTGAGTCGAAGCTCCATGACTTCGCCGGCCTCATTCTCTATTTCTACCCAAGCTCCAAAAAATACTTTTCCCTCTTGCTGAGGATCGTAGTCAACCACCTTGAGGTTTTCTAGGCACTTTCTTAAGTAACGTACTCGGCGGTCTATTTCCCTAAGCTTTTTCTTATTATATTGGTAGTCAGCATTTTCGCTGCGATCGCCGAGGCTTGCTGCCCATGTCACTTTTCGAGTTATTTCAGGCCTTTCCTCACGCCACAAAAAATCCAGTTCTTTTCTAAGTTTGGTATAGCCTTTTCGAGTGATAAGTGGTGTTTTCACAATATTCCGTTAGTAAGTAAAAAGATGAAGTTGTCACTATCGCGTTTTCAGCTTTACCGTAAAAGTGTACAGAAAAGGTTAACGCGCATTACTCTTGTAGTGTATGTGGGTAATTATAGAAAACCCAATCACAAATGTAGAGACTCCTGCGTATTACCGTTTTTTGAGAGCTTATTAGGGAAATAAACCTCGTCCTTTTACTGAACCTAATCTTTTTTATTGTTGTCGCAGTATAAAAAGTGAACAATTCAAGCGCGGTTAAACCGCAAGGCTGTGTTATGCAAAATAAACTGTCCATGTTGTATCGTCAAAAAGCAGTACACGACCCTGTTAATGTAAGCGGCACAATCATTGGGTTTGTGGTGCTGTTAACCGGCGGCCTTTTACTCTTTTATGCACTTCTGGACATGGTGGTGCGCCTGCAAAGTCTACAAACCGTCTGTTATCTCATTGTAGGTGCAGCTTTTTATAAAATTGGCCAGTCGGTATTAAGGCACTTCGCTACATTTAACGTTGTTACTGAGCGTAGACGGGGACCTAAGCGTTAAAACAAAAAGGTCTAAACGGCTTTGTTTTAGGCGAAAACGTTACAAGCGGACACCTGGTAAACCATGACAAATCACCGTTTTGTACTATAGTTAAAGAGTGATTCGAGGCACCTAGCACATTGAAATATCCATTTTACTATTTGGATAACAACGTGGTTGAACACCACTTGCTCATTGGAAAAGGTAGGCACGGAGATAGCCAAATTCACAAAAACAAAAAGCCGGCGCGTGGTGCGCCGGCTTTCTCTTTGTAGCTTCAGAAATACCGCTTTACTAAGGGTAAGTTAGCCCATGTGTTACCGCAGTATTTTGCTTATCGAGTTACTACTCAGTAGGAGCTTCTGTTGCCGGGGTGGTGACTTCAAGCAACTCCACGTCAAAAATTAGCGTAGAATTTGGTGTAATTGCACCTGTTGCACGCTCACCATAAGCAAGGTCAGACGGAATGTGGAAGCGATACTTTGCGCCTTCCTTCATTAACTGAACGCCTTCAGTCCAGCCAGGAATAACACGGTTCAATGGAAACTCTGCAGGCTCGCCTCTATCGTATGAAGAGTCGAACACAGTGCCGTCTAGTAACGTACCGCGATAGTGTACTTTAACCATGTCAGTAGCGGCTGGGCTTGCGCCTTCGCCTTCTTCAAGTACTTCATACTGAAGGCCTGACTCAGTTGTTGTGACGCCTTCACGCTCTGCGTTTTCTGCAAGATATGCTTCGCCCGCTTCAATGTTCTTCTCAGCTGCTTGCGCTGCCATTTCTTGTTGCTTTGCACGCAGCATTTCTTCGCCTTGTTGAGCAATTTGTTGAATCTGCTCTGGGGTGAATTTCAACGTGTCGTTCAAGCCGTCAGTAAAGCCTTGTTTAAGCGCTTCTTGATCTAATGCCAAGCCAAGTTGCTCTTGTTGTTGAGCTCGATTGGTAACAAATAAGCCCATACTTGCCCCCATCGCATAAGCTTGCTTTTGCGTATCGGTCATTTCTTCTGCCGCAACAGTCGATGTGTCTGCGCTCTCTGCGCTGGTAGTAGTAGCCTCATCTGAAGTATTTGGCTGGCAAGCGAATAAACCAAGCGCAGCTATTGTTGATAGGGCAACGAGCGACTTCTGCATAAAAAACGTCTCCATTAATTTTTATCATCATGCTTCTGTATCTATACTGCTGCATCTAAGGCAGTTTGCACAATAGTTTAAGATGCGTAATCCGTGCTATGTTAAACGTAGCGTTTACAAAGCGAAACCCATTTGATTATGTTTAGGTTCAAAATGTTCCCGAGATTATTGTTACTCGTTCCACTTTTTTGCGGATCCATAGGGTGTTCAGTCCCTGATACTACGCCAATAAAGCAGTGGCGTCATGTTGAAGAAGGTGCTTATGCGGCAGACATTTCTTCAGATGGGACCATCGCCGTGGTGTCGGGAATTAATAATGGCATAAATGTCTGGCGTATTGGAGAGAATGAGCCTTTGTATCGGTGGGGCCATCAGGGAGAAGGTAATAATCTGGTGGTTTCTGTTCATATAAGTGCAGACAAACAATACGTGGTAACGGCCGACAGAGAAGCATTCGCCTTATGGAACATGCAAACGGGTGATCCGGAAGGCTTTTGGCGGATAGATGAATCAAATATTAGAGATGTTGCTGTGGCAAATAACGGTAGAGGGGTACTGGTTGCTCGCTCTAGCGGCACTATCATGTTTTTCGAGCCCGTTACCCAGCGGCGCCTTGAGTTTCTCGGTCACCAAGAAAAAGTAAATTCAATTGATATTTCCCCCAACGGTAAGTTTGCGCTGTCGGGGGGAAATGACTATATCGCTTATCTTTGGAGTACAGAGACGGGCCAAATTATTCACACCTTTACCCACCCCTCGCGAGTCACCAAAGTCGCACTAGACGATCAAGGAAGGTTTGCATTTACAGCGGATAGCCAAAGCAAATCCCAAATTTGGAATGTTCAGTCAGGTGAGCCTGTTAGCAGTTTAAAATTCATTTCGCGGCAGAGAATATTCACCGATGTTGAGTTTTCCAAAGACGGTAAGTATTTACTTACCGGATCGCCGTCTAGAAAGGTGTACCTTTGGGACATTGGCACAGGTGACCAATTGCAATCTATTCAAGTGGCCTCTCGCGAGACAATATCACCACCAACAGCAGTTGTTTATGGCGTTGGGTTCTTGCCCAATGGTAATATAGTGACTGAAAGCAGTAGTGGCCTGGCGGAAGTATGGGCTAGAGAAAATTAGCAGTGGGATTAATATAATAAATGTCTAAGAATCGCAGCGCCGAAGAGACTAAAAAAGATAGCCAAGTATTAGAGCTACAAGAGCAGCTTAAAGATGCTCTAGAGAGTATAGAAGAGCTGCAGACCAAAGTGGCGTTTCAGGAATACACTATTGATTCGCTAAATGATGCGTTGTCTTCTCAACAAAAACAGATGGACGATATATCATTTAAATTGCGTCATGTAGTGGATAGGGTGAAGTCTATAGAGCCATCTAACATGGCTAAAGAGTCTGAAGAAACGCCGCCGCCTCATTTTTAATGTAAGGCATTTTTTGAAATTACTATTTAAGAGAGCTAATCAATGAGCGATTTAGATACAGATTCATTTGATATAGATTCACTCGATAACATCGACTTTGATTCAGTTGAAAAGTCAGTGGCTGAAAACCAGGCCAAAAAAGACCAGCAAGAAAAGCAAGCGGTAGAGGGAATGCGTGATGGAGCGAATGATTGCGGCGACAGCTGTACCATATAACACCACCGGATAAAACCAACGGATAACAGCACCGGACAAAAATATAATCAGACAGATCAACTAATGAGCTTGGTGCGCCCCACCGCCAATAATATCCATACTTCAGAAAGCGTAAACGTAAACTAGTGAGGCTTGAAAATCCCGATAACGTTTTCGCTTTCGCGCGTCACTGCACTGACTTTCTCATCAGTTTGCGCTTCGTTGTAACCACAGGCTACACACTCTAATTTTTCCACATTGTTCTCATAGTACAATGAAATCGTGTCCAGTTCTTGGCACTTTGGGCACGTTGCGCCTGCGACAAAACGGCGTCTTGATGATTTTGACATATCTATACCTTTTAATGCATTGCCCTTATTATACCGCCAAAGACCATGCGTTGATCAGCTTTTACTTTAAGTTTTTGCTATTATACGCGCCCGAAGTTTCCCAGCGAAGGTAAGTCATGATAAAGCTCTCGAATGTATCGCTATTGCGCGGCAGAAAAATGCTGTTAGAAGACGCATCTGCACAGGTTTTTCCTGGTCATAAAGTTGCGTTAATAGGAGGCAATGGCTGTGGTAAGTCGACCTTATTTGCCTTGTTGAGAAGTGAACTTACAGTGGATGCTGGCGATTGCAGCGTACCAAGCGATTGGCGAATTGTTAGCGTTGCTCAGGAAACACCTGCTACCGATCGCAGAGCTATCGATTATGTAATTGATGGCGACAAGCATCTGCGCATGCTGCAAGAAAAGTTACGTGTTGCCGAACAAGAAGAAGACGGCGTGCAAATTGGGCAAGTTCACGGTCAACTAGAACAGGCTGGAGCCTATGATGTTGAATCGAGAGCCGCCACTATTCTATCGGGCTTAGGCTTTACCAATTCTCAATTAACCGCGCCTGTCACCGACTTTTCTGGTGGCTGGCGTATGCGTTTAAACTTGGCGCAGGCACTGCTTTGCCCATCAGATCTATTGTTGCTCGATGAGCCAACTAACCACTTAGATTTAGACGCGGTTATTTGGCTTGAAAAGTGGCTTCAGCGTTTCTCAGGAACATTGCTTCTTATTTCACACGACAAAGCCTTTATCGATAATACAGTTGCGCAAATTATTAGCGTAGAGCAGCAGAAGCTAGTCACCTATACGGGTAATTATTCAGCCTTTGAAACCCAGCGGGCTGAACGTATTCGTCTTCAAAATCTTGAATATGATAAACAGCAACAGAAAGTGGCTCACCTGAACTCCTTTATCACGCGGTTTAAAGCAAAAGCCAGTAAAGCCAAGCAGGCCCAAAGTCGAATTAAGCAGCTTGAAAAGATGGAAACGTTGTTGCCTGCACATATGGCTAGCCCATTTAGCTTTTCGTTTGCTCCCCCGTCTGCTTTACCCAACCCGTTAGTGCAAATGGAGAAAGTGCAGCTAGGATACGGCGAGCATACGGTATTACAGCAGGTTAAACTCAACCTAGTTCCGGGTAGTCGTATTGGTTTACTAGGGCGCAATGGGCAGGGTAAATCGACGCTGATAAAACTGCTTGCAGGGGTTCACGCTCCTAAAAACGGCATTTTCAATACCGCTAAAGGGCTAAAAATTGGCTATTTCGCGCAGCATCAATTAGAGACCCTCGACGCCAATGCCACTCCCATTTTGCACTTGCAGCGAATAGATCAAAAGGCCACTGAGCAGCAGTTGCGGGACTACTTAGGTGGCTTTGGTTTTAACGGTGATGAAGCGCTCGCACCTGTTGCCCCTATGTCGGGCGGTGAAAAAGCGCGCCTTGTATTAGCGTTAATCGTGTATCAAAAGCCAAACTTGCTGCTGTTAGATGAACCAACTAACCACCTAGATTTAGAAATGCGCCATGCGCTAAACATTGCGCTACAAGGTTTTGAAGGTGCAATGGTATTGGTTTCTCACGACCGTTTCCTATTATCTTCAGTATGTGAAGATTTTTATCTTGTCGATAGAGGCTATGTTGAGCCATTTACTGGCGACTTAGATGATTATCGTGACTGGATTTTAAAACAGCAAGCTGCTGAAAAAGCAAAATCTAATCAAGATGCCAAAGATGAAATTCAGGGAGAGCATGGCGATAAACCTGAACGCAAAATTGACCGCAAAGAAGAAAAGCGCAGAGAAGCTGAATTTAGAAAACAGATCGCTCCCTTAAAGCGTGCCGTAGAAAAACATGAAAAAAATATGGAGTCTCATTCAGCGTCACTTGCTGATGTTGAAGAGGCGCTTGCTGATACCACGCTTTATGGTGAGGACAGAAAATCTGATTTGATGCAGTTGCTCGACAAACAGACCCTGCTGAAACAGCGTTTAGAAGAAGAGGAAATGGCGTGGTTAGATGCGCAAGAGCAAATAGAGCAGCAGCGAGAGGCATATGACATCGCAAATGGTTAATCTTGATAAAGAAAAGTTTTGGCAGTACAGCGTTACTCGCTATGCAAAAGGAGATGTAGCGCCGCTAACATTATTGCTGCAAGACCAGCATGGGGTTAACGTTAATGTGCTATTACTAGTGTGCTGGTGTTTGGAAAATAACGCTGTTATAAACCTAATGCAGTTAAAGTCTGTAATTGATGCCGCGGCAAATAGCGATGTGCAACTTAAGTTACACAGAGAAAAGCGCAAAGCCGCTCGCCCGGTTTCTAAAGGCTCAAATTTGTCGCAAACCTCAACCGATACTTCTCAAAGCGGTGGCGAACACAATTCTGAAGATGGTGCTGGTAAAAGTACCGGTAAAAGTACCGCAAACTATGAGGCACTAAAAGAGCAAGAATTAGAGCTTGAGAAAAAGCAACAGGAGGCGATTGTTAAAGCTTTTTGTCAATTAGATGTTCACCGAATATCTGCACCACCGTCTGGCGATAAATCGAAGGTATTGAATGCCTCTGTTGCTGCCCTCATCAATGCCTATGGGTTGAGAGAGAATCAAGAAGCTCGCAGTCTGGTTAGTCAGTTAATCGCACAGCTACCGTAAATAATGAGTATTCTCAATATCCAACACTATACCTATTACATAAAAAGAAACCGCAATGAGTAAGTTAGCGAAAGCACACGGAAAAATCATTAAGAGCAGTTTTACAGTGCCTAAATGGGCGAAGAATCGCCATGTGCAAACTATATGGCCTCGGTTTATTCAAAAGCGAATGCCTCTTTCTTATCAAATGGAAAGGCTCACGTTACCCGATAACGATTTTGTCGATGTTGCATGGGGTCCAAAGCCTGAAGAGGTATCAGGTATTGTCGTTCTTTTTCATGGTTTAGAAGGCAGTATTAAGTCTCACTATGCTAACGATATGATGGCAAATCTGTCAGTAAATGGCTGGCAAGTTGTCATGATGCATTACCGCGGCTGTAGCGGTGTACCCAATCTCAACCCTCGTGCCTACCACAGCGGCGAAACAGGCGATCCTAGTTTTTTTCTCGAATGGTTAAGCGATAAGTTTCCACGGGTTCCCAAAGTGGGCATTGGCTTTTCTTTAGGCGGCAACATGCTATTGAAGCTGCTTGGGGAAAACCCCGCGCAAAAATGGCTGCAAGCGGCGGTTGCTATATCTTCGCCGCTTAAGCTTTCTGAGTGTGCAAAGTCGATTAATCACGGCTTTTCTCGGGTTTACCAAAAATATTTGTTAAACAGCATGAAAAGCACACTGCGTAAAAAAATGGAATATATTGATTATCGGAAGCTCATTCAGCTTACTAAAGACGATGTGGATAGCATGACTAGCTTCAACGAGTTCGATGAAAAGGTGACTGCTCCTTTACATGGTTTTGAGGATGCGAAGGATTACTATGAAAAATGTAGCGCCTATCATTTTTTAAGTGCTATTCACTGCCCTACGCTGGTTTTACACAGCATAGACGACCCTTTTATGAACCACTTAGTTGTGCCAAAAGAAGAAGATCTCGCTAGAAGCGTAACGGTTGAACTGAGTGAGCGCGGCGGCCATGTGGGATTCATGCAGGGGTCTATTTTTAACCCCCGCGTTTGGCTTCATGAGAGAGTGAAGCAATTTGTTAGCGACGTGCTTCCAATAAATAGCTACTGCCGTTATACAAATAGCGGATGTTAGTATTTTTATGATGAAAATAGCCACCTTGGAGCTGTTATGTTAATTCCTATTGAAGCGTTAGAGCCTGATACTGTTTACAGTTTGGCAGAGTCGTTTGTATTGCGTGAGGGTACAGATTACGGTGAGCAAGAAACTGACTTTAAAACAAAAGTTCAGCAAGTTCTTGATAGCTTAAAAACTGGCGAAGCCGTATTGGTGTACTCTGAATTACACGAAAGTGTAGACATAAAAAGAAAAGAAGACATTTTACCTGAAGACGACAGCCAGGGTTGATGCGCCAGAAGTAGGTACAGTGAAATTATTTGAACGGATAAAAAAAGCCGGGTCGAGCAACCCGGCCACCTTCCTGAGGAGAGGGAGGTTTAAAACGCGTAACGAGCTGTCACTTGCATAATATCTAACTCGTCGATGAGCTTATAGCTTGCTCCTACTGCCCACTGGGGCGTGATGTAGTAGTTAGCGCCTACTTTAAAAGTGGGTTCACCGTCGTCAACGTCGTAGTAACCCACTTCACCAGCTAGTTCCACTTGCTCTGTAATCATTGAGCGAAGGCCAGCATTTATACTGTAGCCAGTTTCGTCGTCAAAATCTCCATCAACACGCTCTAGGTTTGCGCCAAAGTACGCGTCGGTCGTAGCATTGACTGGCAGTCTGTACCCACCACCTAAAGTGAGCATGTCGAAGTCGAAGTTACCTTCTTCAAAAAAGCTGTACTCGCCATTTAAATACCAGTTGGCGTTAAGTAAGTACTTTCCATTAATCGTCAGGCCGTCAGGCTCAAAAGATTCATTGTTATCGAAATCTAGCTTTGTATAGCCGCCTTCAACATAACGCCAATCTGGCTTATCGGCCAAAGCTGCAGTTGGTGCAACTGTAGCGACAACTGCGGCAATTGGAGCTGTAAGCGCTGTTAATAGTGTGATTGCTTTGTTCATGTGTTAACTCCTTAATAAAAAATGATGATAACTAGCGAACCTGAATTCCTGCGTTCTGCCCTGTCATCCTCGTCCTATTACTCGAACTACTACTGTTTTTGCAAAGCCTCTGCCAACTCGCTCATTTAATTGATATCAATCGCTGTGATTTCTTTAAGTTTATGAAAATATTGATAAATATATTTTTAGTGTGCTGGAAGAAAATCTGCAGGCGGGGGAGTATTTCGAAAAAATAGAGAGGCTAAATGAATACAGAGATTAAAAGTGTCTCTAAAAAACAACAGTTTTTAAGGGGGTTGATAATGTATGTACAGTTTTACGCTAGATATTTGCGAGTATTTTAAAGAAAACCCTTTTTATTTTATTGGTAATTTATTGATAGTTAACGAGATTATTTTATTTGGCTTCTTTTTTGAACGCGTTGGAACGTCTTTTGCTCACCTATCATCGAGTGCTATCGCAATGTTGTGAAGTCGCAGCGAAGTTTTCATATTTCAATTTTCTTTTTTTAGTTTTATTTGCTGCGAAATCTAGATGAAAGGAATAGAGCGCCTTTCTGCTGCTTAAGTAAGCAAAGCCTATGTGATAGCCCGTTTACCCAAAGGAGAGGAAAAATGGCATTACCACGTTTTTCGAACACTATTTGTAATTTATCTAAAAGTCTTTTACCTAAAAGTTCTTCGCTGCCGCGCGCAATGATCAGCGCTGCAAGTGTAATGACGTATATTTTCTTAACAACAGCATGGGCCTTGCCTGTTAATGCAGCACCGGTAAGCAAAGCCAACGAGCCGCAGCAAGCATCACCGGTTTTACAATCTATCATTGATGCAGCTCGAGCTTCTGCTAATGAAAGTTATGAGCAAGATGATCATAACCTAGACAGCAAGTTGAAAGAGATAGATTATCAAACCTATCGTTCAATTCGTTTCGAGCCTAAGCAGAGTCTTTGGCATCAGGAAAATGACTACGAACTTCAGTTTTTCCACCCTGGGTTTCTTTATGAATACCCAGTCACTGTTCATACCATCGACAGTAGTAACTCGCCAAAACGGCTTCCTTTTAACAGCAATATGTTTCGTTACGACGGAAAGTCCTCTGAGCTTGCTGGATTAACAGATAATGAATCTGGTTTTGCTGGTTTTAGAGTTCACTACCCCATTAAAAGTGAAGAGTATAAAGATGAATTTGCGGTTTTCTTGGGGGCTTCTTACTTTCGCCTAGTAGGCAAAAATCAAGTTTATGGCATTTCAGCCAGAGGCCTAGCGATAGACACTGCGCTTACAAAAGGTGAGGAGTTTCCCCACTTCACAGAATTTTGGGTAGTTGAACCTAAGGACGGGGATCCGATCACTATTTATGCAAGGTTAGAGAGCCCTTCGGTGGCTGGTGCATATAAGTTTGTTATTGAGCCAGGTAAAGACACATCAGTAGATGTAGAAAGTTGGCTATTCGCTCGAGAAGATGTTGGTAAGTTGGGTATCGCACCTTTTACCAGCATGTTTTTGTATGGCGAAAATACTCAGCAATCTTTTGATGATTATCGCCCTGAAGTTCACGATAGCGATGGCGTACTAATGGTAACGCATGCTGGGGAAGAAATTTGGAGACCGCTTACCAATCCTTCGCGTCTGCAAATCACATCACTGAGCGATAATAAGCCTCAAGGGTTTGGCATGTTGCAGCGTGATGGCGAATGGAGCAACTATCTCGATGCCGAAGCTAACTATCACATACGCCCAGGTTTGTGGGTAACTCCTAAAGAAGGTTTCGACAAAGGCCATTTAGAAATAGTTGAAATTCCAACCACTTCTGAAATTCATGACAACATTGTTGCGTTTTGGACGCCAGAGCAGGCGCTAAACGAAGGCGAGTCGATGTATTTCTCCTACGAGCTTAAAACTGTTGAGCAGCATGCTTTTGACAGCGAGTTGGCTACAGTTGAGCGCACCAGGCAAGGCCAAGCAGTGCTGCCTGGTGACGAATTCAAAGATGAGGTGTTAGCGACTACACGTCAGTTCAACATTGATTTTTCAGTGCCAGAAGATCAAGTTTTCGATGCAGAGACAACCAAACTCGTTGTGCAAATTGTTAACGGTACAGTATCGGACCAACGCCTATACCCCGTTGCAGACGGCGCAGAATGGAGAGCTACTTTCTTCATGAAGCCAAACGAAAAGCAAACTGTTGATATGCGTGTGTATGTAGAGCAGAACGGCGAACGAGTAAGCGAGGTGTGGAATTATGTCTATCAACCTAAATAAGTTTGATAACGGCAAGCAAGATACACGCTCGTCCGTTCGCGATAAGAAACAATTGGATAGCGGTTTGCGATCAGGGTTGCAACCAGCACAGTCACAACGAAATCAGATCGTCAAAGGAGCAAGTATGCGTTTATTTATAATGGCAATGCTCGTAATACCAAGCACGGGCCTAGCCGGCTGGAGCTTGTATGAAATTTTCTTACCCAACGGATTAACCAATTTAGAGATTGCTCAGTTAGGACTTGGTTTAACCCTATTTGCGTGGCTGTGCATGGCGTTTTGGACAGGTATTATTGGATTTGTTTTACAGCTGTTTAACATCGACCCTCTTAGTTTGAAGAAGAAACCCAGTCAGCCCGACTTTAGCGTTTCTCTTAACCAGCGTCACGCTGTTGTAATGCCAGTGTACAATGAAGATACAAAGCGAATTATGGTTGGCTTTGAAGCATGTATCCGCGAGCTCATGGAACGTGAAAGTGGTAACAACTTTGACTTTTTCATGCTTAGCGATACGCGTGACGCTGAGAAGGCCGATGCCGAGCTGCGCGCATTTGCTCGCCTTCAAAGGCGCCTTGGTGATTATGCGCAGCACGTTTTTTATCGTCGCCGTGAAAACAACACGCATAGAAAGGTGGGTAATCTCAAAGAGTTTTGTGAACGTTGGGGCGGCAATTATGAAGCTATGATTGTGTTAGACGCTGACAGCGTAATGACCGGTGAGCGTATGGAGGATTTAGCGAGAAGAATTGAGCAAGCTCCAAATACAGCGCTTATTCAAACTATTCCTATGCCAGTTCGCCAAAATACATTTTTTGGTCGTTTTGTGCAGTTTGCTGCGCATTTATATAGTCCAATGCTGGCCACAGGGTTGTCGTTCTGGCAAACCGACAGTGCGAACTATTGGGGGCATAACGCTATTATACGTATAGCGCCGTTTATGCAGCACTGCGGCTTACCTACTCTTAAAGGACGCGCTCCGTTTGGCGGGGAAGTATTAAGCCATGATTTTGTTGAGGCGGCCCTTTTGGCTCGAGCTGGATGGGAAGCCTATTTACTTACAGATACTACGGGAAGCTATGAAGAAGTACCGAGTAACATTGTTGATTATGCTATTCGCGATCGCAGGTGGGTACAGGGGAATATTCAGCACCTCGGGCTTTTGAATGTAAAAGGCCTAAAAATGGCTAACCGTTTGCACTTCCTATTCGGTGCGTTCGCTTATATATCATCACTTGTTCTGTTCTGTATGTTGGCACTGGGCACAGTCGATGCGTTAATTCGTGCTACTACCGTTCCTCAATTCTTCATGTCTGAATATCAGCTATTTCCAAGTTGGCAGGTTGCTAGACAGGATATGATGATGGTGACAATGTGGGGGACTGCAGCCCTGTTATTCCTGCCTAAATTATTGGGTATTACTCTGGCGTTAATTAAACGCAGAAGCGAATTCGGTGGCGCATGGTCGCTAGTCAAAGGCGCTACAGTAGAGCTTATAATGGCAGTGCTGATTGCGCCTCTTATGATGTTTTATCATAGTTACTTCGTTATAAGCGTGTTTTTTGGGTTCTCAGTGAAGTGGGAAGCTCAAGAGCGAGAAGGCCGAAAAGTGCCGTGGTCTGTTGCAATTAAGCATACTCAAATCATGAGTTCGTTGGCCGTGGCATGGGGAGTTACAACGTTCTACTTCACGCCATCGTTGTTTATGTGGTTGCTGCCTGTACTCGTAGGCATGGTGTTAGCAGCGCCAGTTATCCGACTAACCAGCAGTGATGCACTGGGTATCACTATGCGTAAGTGGGGTGTGTTTGTTATCGGTGAGGAGGTGAATGAATGTAGGGCACTGAAGCGACTGAAAGTGGCTATGAAGCATTTTGCCATATCTCACTTTGCAGCTTCTAAACACGAGGTTGATGCGCCTGCATTACCGGATAGCCTGTGGTTAACTATGCCAGAGCAAGCGCTCAACCAAAAACCTGAGGTGAGAAAGCCGGTGCTGGCCGAGCAGATGTAATACTTTTATATTTTGAACATAGAAAAGCCGCTGATTTAAGCGGCTTTTTCGTCTCTTGTGGCGGGTGTAAGCCCACTGTAGCTCAATCTTCTCAGGCTCTAAGCTCATAATGCTCCAAGCTGTTCACGCTTGAATTTTGCACTCACTTAAGCAGCATTGAAGAGATATATTTTCTACCGCTTCAGGGTAACAGAAAATGTGACTGGTACTGTGGTGGTAATGCTTTTGAGCCCCGCTATTTCTTGCAGTGCAGCTACACCTTTTGCCAGCCCAAATGATTCTGCTTTGATAAGCGTAGGGGCGCTTGTGGACACCGTCAACGTATCTTCATCAACCTGACTAACAGTTACTGCGAACGTTGTTGGGACGGCTTGACCATGCAGCGTTAAAATCCCGTCTACCTTACCATTAACAACGTCGCCAGCGTTAAGCTTCATCATAGTGTCGGTGAGCGTTGCTTCAAAATTAGCGGTGGCATACTTACTAACGTTAAACAGCATTTCTTGCATGCGTTTGTTGCGAATATCAATTGCTGTATTGACTGACGACAAGTCAACTTCAACATTGAGCTTTCCGCTGTCTGATAAATTGCCCTTGAAGCTGTCGAACTTGTGAACTTCGGTGACTTGCGAATTTTTTGTAGACAGAAAATGTAATGCACTTGTGTCACCGTCAATCGTCCAATCTGCGGCGGCCGGGAATGCAAGGCCACAAGTAAGTAAAGCTGTCGATAATGTACGAATGTACTTGGTCATCGTTTTATTACTCCTATTAATACGTTAACTTCATTTGGCACGGTACTTTCGTGTGTCAGGCCAAAGGAAATGTATTCGGTAACAATATGGTTGAATTACAGCGAAATAATGCGTAAGCCACACCGACAATTACGCAATGTCTAACAACGCATACGTTTTATTTGGTGTATGGGTTTTCGTAGTCATCATACTGCACAATGTCTTGCCATGGAACGCGTTGATCGCCCATTACCACAAAATCTGGGTTCTCTAGCGAATGACGCTTGTTATAAGTGAGAGGTTCGAAATTTGCTGTGGTAATGCTGCCACCTGCTTCTGAAACAATACACTGAGATGCGCCCGTATCCCACTCGCCTGTAATGCCAATACGCATGAATACATCTGCTTTACCTTCAGCGATAAAACAGGATTTGAGTGAGCAACTGCCAAGCGGCAACATGTTGTAGATGCGTTTAGCACACATCCGATTAAGCACTTTTTCGCGAGATTGGCGTCGACTAATGGCAATCATTACTACACTGCTGTTAGGATCGCTCAATTTGCGAACGGAAATGGGTCTGTCACCTTCGGGCGAAGACTTAAACGCTCCCTTGCCCTTTTGCGCATAATAAATAGATTGACCTGGTGGCCAAAAAATAACACCAATAGTAGGTTCGTTGTTTTCAATCAGGGCAATGTTAACGGCAAAGTCGCCGCTTCGAGCAATAAATTCCTGCGTACCGTCGATAGGATCGATAAGCCAATAGCGACTCCAATGCTTGCGTTCCTCTAAACTGGCGTGCTTATTTTCTTCTGATAAAATTGGAATGTCGGGCGTAGCTTCCGATAACCGCTTATTGATGATGTCATTAGCGAGATAGTCGGCACTTGTAACCGGAGAGTCATCGTCTTTTTGATAGGCGTCAAAATCACGATTTTCATAAACTTCTAAGACTGCTTTGCCGGCTTCTATTGCAACTTCTTTTGCCAATTTTAGTAGGTCGGGGTGGGCATCGTCGGGCATTGTTTATTGTTCCTTTAACCACTTTTGCGCTAAAAACAGTGCAGCAATACAGCGCGCTTCAACAAAATCCTCTCTTGCAAGTAAAGCATCTGCTTCGTCAATAGGCCAATTTATTACTTCCAAGGGTTCAGGTTCGTCGCCTTCTAAGGTCTTAGGATAGAGATCTCGAGCTAAAACGATGGTCATACTGGCATTGAAAAAAGTAGGGGCCATGCTGACTTTGTGTAATTCAATGAGTTCTTTGGCGGCAAAACCGGCTTCTTCCTGTAACTCTCTATTGGCCGCCTCAATAGCAGTTTCACCTGGATCGATTAACCCCTTAGGAAAGCCTAATTGATAGGAATGCGTACCCGCGGCATACTCTCGAATAAGCACCATGGTTTGTTCATCTAACATCGGAACAATCATTACGGCACCGCGATTGCCGCCGGCCATTCGTTCAAATTGACGTGTTGCACCGTTAGAAAATTCTAAATCTAAACTTTCTACCCTGAAAAGATTGCTCTGTGCCACAATCTTACGAGAATGAATTTGTGGTAACGCTTTGTTGGGGTCAATTTTTGGCATGTCTCTCGCTACATCTTTGTTATCATGTTCACTGAATTACTCATATTCTAGCTTACTTCATTATAAGGAAAATCGCTTGCCCTTTCTGCCCTGGAATGAAATAGACACTGTGCTGCTCGACATGGACGGCACCTTATTAGACTTACATTACGATAATCAGTTCTGGTTGTATCACCTTCCAAAGCGATTAGCTGAAATTCGCGGTATCTCGGAGGAACAGAGTCAAGCAGAAATGAAGAAGCGCTACGAAAGCGTGTTTGGTCAAATTCAATGGTATTGCCTAGATTACTGGGCCGAATCCTTGTCATTAGATTTAGATACAGAATTTATGCCGCTAAAGCGCGAGTTATCTCACTTGCTATCACTGCGAGACGATACAATTCCGTTCTTAGATGCCTTGCATAAATCGGGTAGACAAGTTGTGCTGGTTACCAATGCTCACCCAAACAGTCTGGCATTAAAGCTCGAGCACACGCAGTTAGATGCCCATATAGATAACCTTATTTCTACTCATGAGTTCGGTGTAACGAAAGAGTCGCAGCTACTGTGGCAGCGTTTGCAGGAGCGCATTAACTTTGCAAACGATCGCACACTATTTGTTGACGACTCTCTGCCCATTTTAAATGCGGCTAAAACCTTCGGAATTAAACATTTATTAGCGGTAGACAATCCTGACAGAACACTTCCAAATAGAAATATTACCGAGTTCCCGGCAGTAAGAGATTACCGTTTAATGCTCGATGATATTATCAACAACCCTAGCGAGGGACAGTGATCATGGTTCTCGACACCATTTATGTTGGATCGAAAAATCCAGTTAAGGTAAATGCTGCACTTAATACCTTGTCAGATACCTTAGAGCATGACTTCGATGCCGAAGGTATGTCAGTAGAGAGTGGCGTTTCCGACCAACCTATGTCTGAAGCCGAAACTCGAGAGGGGGCAATTAACCGCATAAAAGCGATGCTCGCTGCACATGAAGGCGGCTTTCCAGACTCTTGGTATGTGGCGATAGAAGGCGGAGTTGACGTTTTTGAAGATGGCCCTGCCACTTTTGCTTATGTTGCCATTTATCACGAAGGGCATTGGTCTGTTACGCGAAGTGCAAGCTTGCCGCTTCCCGTTGCAGTCTTTCAGGCCTTACAAAGAGGTGAAGAGCTTGGCTCTGTGATGGACGCATTATTCGACACCGTTAATGTAAAACAAAAAGGGGGGGCCATTGGTCTATTAACCCTAAACCATGCAACCCGCCAAAGTGTTTACGAAGTTGCTCTTACGCTTGCGATGGCAAAGTTTCATTTTCCTGATTTGTTTACCGATTAGGTAGGGCATGGCTTAATTTTTCTCTGAAATCTTTACTGCTTCCCGTAATCTTTTCCCAAAAATCACTGCTGTTCAAAAGCTCCTTTTTAACGGGGTTTTATTGCTAAAGTTCTGATTTTATTGGGCTATTTAGGCTTGTTGCGGGTTGGCGCTGTAGTTGCACTACTTGTTTCATTATTGGAACAAGGAGTTTAACAATGAGCGATACAATTAATACGTACAACCCGGCAACCGGTGAGCAGATTGATCATTATCAACTAATGTCAGCAGAGGATGCAGAGCGCGCGGTTACCCGTTCTCACGAGGCCTATTTAAATTGGAAAAAGACCTCTTTTGGCACACGTGCCGATATTTTCAATAATCTTGCCGATTTGATGGAAGAGCGCATAGATGACCTAGCTAATCTGATGACCTTGGAAATGGGTAAAGTGACCGCGCAAGGCAAACAGGAAGTGCAGCTATGTGCTGAAATTTGTCGATATACCGCAAAGCACGGTGAATCGTTTTTAGAAGATGAAGCCCGTGTATACGAGGGTGGCAAGGCTATTATAACTTATCAGCCCACAGGCGTTATTCTTGGCATTCAGCCATGGAACTTTCCGCTTTACCAAGTTATTCGTTATAGCGCATCAAATATTATGGCCGGCAACACCACCGTGCTTAAGCACGCTCAAAACGTATTTGGTATGGCGCAGGCAATTCAGCAACTTTACGAAGATGCAGGGTTCCCTAAAAATGTATATCAATCACTGATGATCGACGGCAGTACGGCCAGTGAGCTTATTAAGCATGAATATGTGAGAGGCGTAACGTTTACAGGTAGTGACGGCGTGGGTAAACAAGTGGCCGAGGAAGCTGCCAGCATGTCTAAAAAGACAGTGATGGAGCTGGGAAGTAACGATGCTTTTGTAGTGCTTGCAGATGCAGATATCGATAACGCAGTAGAAATGTGTATTAAGGGCCGGGTTATTAACAATGGTGAAACCTGTGTCGCAGCGAAGCGTTTTGTTGTTGTCGACAGCATATACGACGAGTTTAGAGACAGATTTGTTGCTCAATGCAAAAAGCTTAAAGTGGGCGACCCCTCAAAAGAGGATACTGATTTAGGTCCTATGGCTCGCGAAGACTTGCGCGATGAACTGCACGAGCAAGTAGAGAAATCGGTAAATTCGGGAGCAACCATATCATTAGGTGGCGAAGTACCTGATGAAGCTGGCTACTTCTATCCAGTGACTGTGCTTGAAAATGTTACACCGGGCATGCCAGCCTACGATGATGAACTATTTGGCCCCGTAGCATCACTTATTCGAGCTCGTGACGACAAACAAGCGATGGAAATTGCTAACGATTCTCGTTATGGACTTGGCGGCGGTATTTTCAGTACCGATACTGATAAAGCCATTGAGCTTGCTAAAAACGAATTTGATACAGGTATGGTGAATATTAATGGCTATTCATTAGCCCAGCCTAACCTGCCCTTTGGTGGTGTGAAGGACAGCGGCTATGGTAGAGAGCACGGTGGCTATGGTATTCGCGAATTTGTGAATATTAAAACGATTATGGTAGCGAGTAAGGAGGCGTAAAAATTGACCTTGTTAAATAACTTAAGCGAGCTTTAGAGGGTTGAACTGAAATTCAAATCTCGCTGATGCATGCTAAGTAAAAGGGGCAGAGTGATTACTCTGCCCCTTTTTCTATGCCTGTGAATGCTTTTATGGTTTATTTAGCCTTTGTCCTCTGCGCTTCTCTCAATATGTTCAAGCACTGATGCTAACACTTCTTTCGGGCTCTCTATTTGTGGGTAATGACCAATGTTATTCAGTTCTACCACGTGTGGGTTGGGAATGAGTTCCTTGTATCGACTGGCCATATGAGCTCCTGAAATAGGATCTGACATACCGACCGTTAACCGAATTGGAGTTTTGGCATTTTGAAGTGCTGTCACCCATCGTTCTCTGTGCTTTTTGCGCTGATTCATGTAATCCAGCAGTAGATGCATATATTTATGACCGCTGTTGGTACTGATCAACGTCCAAAAATCATCAATGTCTTGTTCAGTTGGCGGTGTAGTTTCGCCAAAAATACCCCGCATACTTTTTCTAATAGCGTTTTTATTGAGAAAGCGAATAAGTATTCCTCCAACGGGAGAAAGTAAAAGCTTTTGAATAGGTAAGGCTAAATGGGTTTCTGGAAAGAGGCCGCCATTTAAAAGATTAAGCGTACTGATATGAAATGGCAGCGTACCATCGGCCTGCTGGGCCATAAGTTCTTGGGCAACTGTGTCACCATAGTCGTGAGAAACTACATGTGTTTCAGGCACGTTTAGATGCTTCATAAGTGCACAGATAATACCGGCCTGTTGAGTAATTTGATATTTTACTGGCGCTTTGAAGCTAAATCCGAACCCCAGCATATCAAGCGTAATGCAGCGAAAGTACTTTGTTAATGTGGGCCATAGTTTTACCCAGTCATAACTGGCTGTGGGATAGCCGTGGATAAGCAGTAAGGCTGGCCCTTCACCGTCAGTGCGGAAAAATATCTTTTGCCCGTTAACGGTAAAAAAGTCACCGCCGCTATGCCATCTTTCAAGCTGCATGTTTAAACACTCTGAGTGTTGGTTGTTCGCTGTTATTCAAACTACCCTACTTTTAAAGACTTCGTCTGTCGTTTTAGCGACATTCAACTGGCGAAAATCAAATCTCAGGATTAAATGAAGTCGTGTAATTAAATCTATTTCCGTTTTCAATTAGCGCAATGAATCCGTGCTAGGATGTTTATTGGCTTATAGATTGACTCGTGTTATATGTATGAAGAACTGTGAAATACTCTCCTTAAGCGACAGCGCTCGTGCCCACAATGGCGCCTTTTTTTAAAAAGCTTTCACAATATGACATTTTACAAATTTGCGCTATTTTGCCTGCTACTTGTAGCCCTGTTCGTCTCCGGACAGCGCACTGAGTCTTCCTTAAATATTGAATTTGATATACTTGAACGTAGTGTTAGCACTAACTATGGCGCCGATAAAGCGAGTGTCGTAAACGCTTTGGCAGACACCCTCTTGGCGCTAAAGAATGAAAGTATTGAAGCGAAGCTAATTGGCGTAAATTCATTTTTCGATGAGCATGTAGAGTATGCGAACGATCCCGACGTATTTAACGAAAAAGACTACTGGGCTACTCCTTCCGAGCTTTTAGGGCATTCAAAAGGCGATTGTGAGGATTTCGCAATTGCTAAATACGTTGCTCTGCTACACTTAGGCGTAGCGAGTGAAAAGCTGCGACTTATTTATGTGAAGGCTAGGATCGGACGAAGCCGAATGACTCAAGCACATATGGTTTTGGGTTACTACGATATGCCATCTTCCGACCCCTTAGTGTTAGACAGTCTCGTCTCAAATGTATTACCGGGATCTCAACGGACAGACCTTATTCCTGTTTTTAGCTTTAATGATTCTGGAATTTGGCAGCCTGGGCAGGTAAACCAAACGTCAAACTCGATCAGTCGTCTATCGAAGTGGCGAAATGTTATCGAGCGAATGAAGCAAGAAGGCATCAGTAGAAGGTCTTAAAGTGTATGTCGATTATCAAAGAGTTGTGGCTAGCAATCGTTGTGGTTTTGGTTGTAGCAATCATTGGTAGTGTCAGTATCTATGGTGTAACAACCAAACATTATGTTGAAGAGCAGCTTTACGCTAAAAACATCGACAATGCGACCATGCTTGCGTTGACATTGAGTAAGTTAGAGAAAGACCCTGTAACTCTCGATTTATTCATTATGTCGCAGTTTGATATTGGTCACTATTCAGCGATTATATTAAAAGATGCCAACGGCGCTATCATATCTGACCATCATCAGTCTTTTCAGTTTAACCAAAACTCACCTCGCTGGTTCGCAAATTATTTTTCCCCTAATTTAGAGCCCGGTGTTGCGCAAGTAAGTGATGGCTGGAGTCAGTATGGAACTATTTATGTCGAAGCGGATACTGGTTTTATCGTAGCCTCAATGTGGCGTGCAGCCTATCGTTTAGTTATCGGACTTCTATTTATTGCTTTTCTTGCCGGTATCATTGGCGCCTGGTTTCTTCGCAAGATTTTACGTCCTCTTGATGATGTTGTGTATCAAGCGGAGGCGTTTCAAAATATGCGATTTATAAAGTCGAAGGTTCCGAGAACTCTTGAACTCAAACGCGTTGTAAACGCGATGAACTTTTTGGCACAAAAGTCTAAAATGGTGATGGAAAAAGAAAATACCCGGCTAGATTTAATGCGCCATAAAACTCAGTTTGACGATGAGAGTGGCCTGGCGAATAGAGACTACTTCATTTTAATGCTCAAAGGCCAACTAGCGTTTAGAGACACTCAAGGCATAAATTGTGTTTTTCTAATTCGATTTACAGTTGAGCAAGGTTTTCTGCGTATACCTGCCAATGAGAAGCAAACAAGACTGAGGGAACTGGCCAGTGCTATTAATGGTGTCCTTCAGGACAACCACCATAGTTTTACCGATAGCCGTATTGCAAGACTGCAAAAAAATGAATTTGCCGTTTTGTTGACTGAAACTCATGATGCAAGCGTTATTGCCTACGCTTTTCATAATATTTGTACAGAAATATTTTGTAATCCAAATGACCCTGAAATATTTCAGTCTGTAGTAAAGCTTCGCGCTGACGATAGTGTTTCAAGTGTGTTGATGCGAGCCGACACTATGCTAAACGAAGCTCAATCTTCGGAATTGGCATACCCTTCCATCGAAAGCGAACTTATGCATAACGAGCCGATTGAAGAGGAAAGAGCATGGACAGAGGTGCTGACCTCGGCGATAACTCATGCAAAGGTTGAAACATTTAATTATCCAGTCTTGAATGCTAAAAGGCAGGTGATTCACTACCAAGCTTGGGCTGGAGTCGATATAAATGGACAGCTGCGCCAAAGTGGGTACTACACGCATTGGGCTCGCTACCTTGACTTACTACCGCAGCTCGAGCTGACGACGATTACTTTTTTGATCAAGTATATAAATTCTAACAAAGCCCAATCAAAATTCGCTTTTTTGTGTTCAGAACAGTTTTTACTAGATAACGAAATTTTGGCGCAGCTGCACTATCAATTAAACGCTAATCCAAACGCAGCTAAACGACTGTGTTTTGAAGTAAGGGAGTCTACTGCTACTCGTTTCCCCGAAGCGTTCAAACAGTTTTGTAGTACTTTAAAAGTAAAAGGATGTGAAGTGGGGCTGAAGCGTGTTGGTGAATCTTTCTCTCAGCTTATTAACATTCAAGAATTAGGTTTAGACTACGTAAAAATTGATTCTGGCTTTATGGCTGACATAGATAGCAACCGTGCCAATCATTCTTTCTTACAAGGGTTTTGCTCGTTGGCACACACGTTTGGTATTAAAGTTTATGCTGATGGAGTAAACCGCTCAGATCATCAAGAACTGTTTTCAGAGCTGGGTATCGATGGAGTCGTGTCTCACATAGAAGTTATAGAGCATCTTTTAGATGACTAAATTCACCTAAGCGAAGTAGTAAGTTTATTCTGTCTTTAGCACCAAACTTGTTGAGAAGCGAGCCAACATGCTCTTTGACGGTTCGCTCGGTAATTCCGTATTCTTTCGCTATTTCTTTATTACCAAGGCCATCTAAAATTCCGCTCAAAACATCTTTTTCCCTTTTAGTAATTCCATTTAGCGTTGGAAGGTTATGCTTTGCCTTTGTACTGTTGGCAATGTCAAAAGTAAGCGCTAATAACAATTCGTTTGGCAGCCAAATCCCACCAGCGTCGACCACTCGTACCACTGAAGAAAGAAGCGACTGTGTACCAAGAACATGACAGTAAGCTCTGGCACCGAGCATTAATGCTGTTTGCATTTCTGCGCGATCGTATTTGTAGGTAAGCAATATCACTGATGCTACTTTTTGTTTTGCTTCCACCAGTTTCTTAGGCCAGTTTTCATCTGCCGTTAAAATCCAAATAAAGTCGTTTTTGGTGAACTCAAGTTGTGAAATGTCATGATAGCCCTGCCACGAAAACTGAGTGAGCGTGCCCTGTAAGTGTTTTTCAGCAATGAAGTGTTTCATCTAACGTTCTCGCAGAGCTGATGATGTAACGTTAAACAGGGGGGATAGTATGTAATTGAGCACGGTCTTTTTACCCGTCAGTATATCTACTTGAACAATCATTCCCGGCAAAATTGTCCAAGACTCATCAGTGACATTTTTCTGTGTTGCAAGCCTTATTAGGTAATAAGTTTCATCCTTATCATTTGTAATTGCATCAGCACTGATGTGCTGAACTTCAGCCGACATTCCACCATAGATAGAAAAATCGTATGCGCTGAATTTAAGAATGGCAGGCTGCCCCTTTCTAATAAATGCGATGTCTTTAGGTGATATTTTTGCCTCGACAATCAACTTGTCGTCTTGAGGGATAAGCTCAACCACTTCACTGCCCGGAGTAATAACCCCTCCTACGGTATTGATAAGTAAGCGTTGCACCGTTCCATTGATAGGTGATTTGATATCAGCTTGAGATACCACATCTTGCAAGCTCGTTTTTGACTGTTGCAGCCGAGCCATTTCAGCGGTTGCATCTGTCAATTCCTGATTCCAGCGGTTAATAAGTTTTAAGCGACTTTCTTCTTTTGCAATGATGACCTCTTCTATTGCATTAAGGCCACGCTCAATAGCTACATTCGACTTGGTAATGTTCCCCTCTAGCTCAACAATTTGTCGCTCTAATCTGAGTATCTCTATCTCTGATACCGCCCCAGAGGCTAACAATGGTTTTGTGACGGCCAACTCTTTCTTAGATAGTACCAGCATGTTTTCATATTGAGATAAGCTAGCGCGCTCCTCTTCCACATCTTGTCGACGTTGCGTAATTCGCGAATCTGAGCCCGCTGCCACTTCATGAAGTTCAGCTAAGTTTGAGTTGTACAATTTGCGCTCGTTTTCAACAATTTTTGGTTCCTTTTTAAAAAGCTCTCGGTTAAAACGTAGAGGGCTCCCTTGCGTGAGAGCCGATAATCGCTGTACTTTTGCAGCTAGCGCTGCAAATTGTGTCGTGTTTTCCTCAAGGCTAGATAGAAATCGAGTAGGATCTACTCTCAACAATACCTGCCCAGCTTCAACGGTTTGTCCTTCCTCTACTAAAATATTTTGAACAATCCCGCCATCGTAAGACTGCAGTACTTGCAGTTGTTGAGAAGGGATAACTTTGCCATCGCCCTTAGCGACCTCGTCAATTTCAGCAAAGTAAGCCCATCCAATCAGTAAAAAGAGAGTGATAGAAACAAGATAGAGTAGTCCCCGTGCTTTCACTGGCGTTTGCATAATTCGCGACCACTCTGCCTCCAACACCCAGTCTTGGCCTGGAGGTGGCGCGAGCCATCCCCGCATTAGTCTTTGCAGCCAGTCTTTCTTATTGCCGTCAGAATTTGACATTATGTCGCCTTCTTAATTGCTTGATTGGGCTGCTTAAATTGAATAAGTACATCTTCTTTCTTGCCATCTGCAATGACTTTTCCATTTTCAACAACGATTACACGATCTACGAGATCCAGTAATGTGGTTCGGTGTGTGTTTATGATTAATGTTTTACCTTCTGAAGCTGATTTTATGGTGTTTTTTATAAGCGCCTCATTTGTTGAATCCATGGCTGAAGTGGGTTCGTCCATAATAAATATAGCAGGATCGCGAACGATGGCTCGAGCAATCGCCACGGCTTGGCGTTGACCGCCAGATAATAAGCATCCTCTTTCTCCCACGTTTTGCTCTACACCGCTGGCATTGCCGTTCACCAGTGGCGCTAAACCACAGTTGGTAAGAACATCCCAAAAGCCACTTTCATTAGTACGTAAATCATCGGTTAAAATGTTGTCTTTAAGCGACCCATGAAAAAGACTAACATCTTGGGGTACGTACCCAATTTGTTTGCGCAAAAGAGTAGGGTCGTACTGCTGAAGGTCTATGCCGTCTAAAAGAAGCTGTCCAGATTCACACTGGTAAAACCCCATTAAAAGCTTATTGAGAGTTGACTTGCCACAACCATTTTTTCCTAAAATAGCGACATGCTCACCTCGCTTTATAGAAAAGTTAACATCTTTGAGCGCCATGACACTTTCGTCTGGATACTTAAAGCATAGTTGCTTGGAATCTATATTACCGTTCAGGGAAAGGTTACTTTTGATTTGCTGATTTTTTCCTGATTCACTAGGCAGCGCCATAATCTCATCAAGGGTGTTTTTTGCTGTTTCAGCATGGTGATACTGCGCTAACAGTGCAGCGGCTTGTGAAACTGGCCCCATAGCTCGGCTTGATAATAGGTAAGCAGCAATTAGTCCGCCTTGCGTAATAAGCCCCTCTATAATGAGATAAACACCGGTTAAAATGATAACGGCACCTACGGACTGCTGCACCCAAAGTGCTGCGTTATTCACCGACATTGAAACTAAGCGTAACTTGGCGTTCACTTTGGCCAAAAAGATAGTCTGCTTTTCCCACTCACTTTGGTTTCGGCTTTCATAACCAAAAGCTTTGATATCTTCTAGGGACGTAACACTCTCGGTAACTAATGAACTCTTTCGCGAGCTTATTTCCATCGATTCTTCGGATAAAGAACGCATAACTCGCTGCGCCTTGATGGCATAAAGAAAGATAAAAGTGCAGCCAAACAGAATAGGAATTATAAGATAGACATCGATCATCGCGATAATTACGATAAACAACAAACCAAACGGTAAGTCGACCAAAGCGACTAAAGTAACAGAGCTAAAAAATTGTCTGATACTTTCAAAAGACTGCAAGCTATTGATAAAGGACCCGCTCTTTGGGGGCCTACTTGCTAGGTTTATTGAAAGTACTTTTTCCATTATTTTAGCTGAAAGTGTCACATCTAATCGACTTGCTGCTAACTCGACAAAATACTGACGCAGCATTCGCAAAAGAAAGTCTGCAGTTAGTACCAGCAATACGCCAACGGCCAGAGCCCACAACGTCTCCAGCGCTGCGTTAGGTACAACTCTGTCATACACGTTCATCACGAACAGTGGTAGTGCAAGAGATAGTAAACTTATAAATACTGAAGCTAAGATGACGTCGCGGTACAAATCTTTGGCTGTGCTAATTGACGACCACAGCCAATGCCCTACCGATGATTTATCAATATTGGAGCTGGCTTTCTGCGCATGCATTTCAGGGCGGGCAAAAATAGCATAGCCTGTGTATTGGTCGGCAAGTTCAGTACGGGGTACTTCAACAACGGCATCGTCAAGTTCGGGATAAGATACTTTGACATGAGTTTCGTTTAAACCGTGTAATACACAGGCTTGTTTGTCATGGAGAATAAGAACGACCGGCAGCAACGCTGGATTGATTTGCTTCAGTTCGCGTTTAACGGTTCGACTAGCAAGCCCTGCTCGCTTGGCTGCGCGTTCAAAGCCTGTGGGCGATAGTTCACCATTGTTTAATGGTAACCCACTCAGCAGGCCTACTCGAGACACCTCTACTTTATGCACACGGCAGACTGTTATTAGACAGTCCATTAATACACCGCCTTTTTGTTCCAAGTATGAAATATCGTCTACGACCTTTTTTTTCTTCATACCGGCCTTTTCCCTCGTCTACTCACTAGAAGGAAGCTGGATAATAGCCGCCTCAATTCTGCGGTTGCGCGCATTGGCAGCTTTAGATTCCTCATCAACAAGCGGGCGGCTCTCTCCGTATCCAACAGAAGTAATTCGCCGTGCTTCAATGTTGGCTTTTGACATAAGAAGAGATGCGACGGCATTTGCTCTGCGTTCAGACAGTCTTTGATTGTAGGCGGCGTCGCCATCAAGTGAGGCGTGACCATGAATGATAACCCCTGTATTGGGCATACTATTCAATGTATCGATGACCTGCTGAAAAGCACCTTCATACTTGGGTAGTACCTCAGTCGAATTAGTGGCAAACTCAATGTTTATTTTGAATGAATCAACAATTTCTGCATTGTCTAGGGTGAAATCTGCAGCGTTAGGCTCAGGCTCCTTCACTCCACACCCCATATTATCCACCGCCTCACCTGGTGCAGAGTTCACACAGTCATCCCATAAATCGACAACACCATCATTATCGGTGTCGCGCTTAAGAATATTAAACTCATCTGCAAAATTGGTGCGTACCGCAGGGCACACAAAGTTAGGGTCGTAACTTATTTTTTCTTCCGCTCTACTTAGCATATCTGGTACTCGTTCTTTCGTTATACCAAGCGTTTTCGCCAAGCTACCTGAAGCAGCAAGAAGCCTTACACGCGCTTTTTCGAGTGTGTATTGCGCCTCTAAATATGCTCTGCTCGACTCGTAATATTCATTTTCAGAGTCTAGCAGGTCCAGTAGAGAGCGTTCACCTATGGTGAATTGATCCATATACGCTGTCTTTACTCTGTCTGACGAAATACGATGAGCATTTAAAGACGGTAGTTGCTCAGTGATATTGATAATATCATTGTAGGCTATTTGGACAGTTTGTCTCATATCAATACAGGCTTTGTCGCGCAAATCTTTGGCGAGGTCCACCTGGGATAGGGCTTGGCGAATCGCGGCTCTGTCAGACCCGCCGTTGTACAGATTGTAAGAAAAATTAATGCCCACACTTGCTTCAGTAATGGTGTTGTTTAGTGCGGCTAGGTCGCGTGTTTGCGCTCCGTAACTAGCAGTTAAATTTACCTGCGGGTGGTAAAGGCTTTTTGCACTGTCTACGGCATAACGTTGGGCGTCAATGTTGTATATGGCAGCGTTAAATTGTGGGTTGGTGGCATAGGCACTGGTAAGCAATGTATTTATGTCGGTAACACTTGCGTCGACATAAGCGGTATTTAGAGTGACTCGATTTAAATTATCCGCTGGTTTCTCTCCAACAAGTCTTAAAAATCGTGCAGTAACATCGTGTAAATTAGATAGCTCTGTCAAAACATTAGACTCAGCTAAGGAAAGTCGACCGCTTATCTGTTCTAAGTCAGCACGACGTCCGACACCAGCTTCAACACTTTCCTCAATTTGCTTAAAAACTGATACGTGAGTAATAAGGTTTTCTTCAGCCAGCGTAAGGAGTTCTCTAAATAGCTGTACGTCCATAAAAGCGAGAGCGGTGTCTAACGACTTTTGCTCTATTTCACTCAACAATTCGAAAAAACGTACTACCTGCGCTTGCTTAAAGCGTTTTACTTCGCTGCTTGTAAAGAATCCGTCGTAAAGCATTTGAGTTAGTGTTATTTCGCCAGTGTGCCCCATAAATTCACGATCTAAGCCATAGTTTCTATCGTTGTAGGCACTTGTTGCTAAAACATCGACGCGCGGACGAAACCCTCCTCGTGCGATATCTACATCTGACATGGCTACCTGAAGTTGTCGCCAGCTAGCTTGTACTTCAGGGTTTTCATTGACAACTTTGCGAACGTAGTTTTCCAAGCTAACAGGCGAGTTCTTAACGCTGTTGTTTTGCGCAGCTGCCAACATAGTCAAAGAAACACCAAGAATTCCAAGTATGAGAGATGTTTTTAAGGAAAATTGTTTTTTCATAAACTACGACTCTTAGTTTGGTGACATTTGTGCACTATGATGCTTCTAACCCTAATTCATATTTGCTTTTCCGCCAGTTTATTAAGCGAAATTTAGCCTAATTGATGAGTTTTAAAGACGATTTTGCTGCATTTGGCTGCAATTAATTATACCAATGTCTAGGTATACCAATGTCTAGGCGCTACCCGTACCACAGTCCAGTAACGAGATAAAAAAGCCCTGCTACGCTCTTATGAAAGCGAAAAAATAGTTATCGAGAGAGTCGTATGGCTAAAGTGAGCATTGCAAAGGTAGTTGGTGAAGCAGAGTTAGTTCGTAGTGAAACTGGTGACAAAATAGCAGCAAAACCGGGTATAGTTATAGCAGAAGGAGACACGCTTACTATATCGCCTGATTCCCTGGTCACCGTTAGTGTTGATGGTGAATTACGAACTCTTCCGGCAGGGCAGACATTTGCTTTTCCTTTGCAACTTGATTTTGAGGATTCTAATTCTGACGATGAGTTTGCAATCTTTGATGAAAGCGTCAGCGTGGTAGCTGAACTGCTCAACGACACAGGCTCTGTAGAAGAAAATCCAGCCAACAATACCGATTTTTTGAGTGTTCTTGAAGGTGATGGGGATATTTTAGAGTCGTTAGAGGATACAGCAGCAGGACTCGATGGCGGCGTCACAAATGGTGGTGGTAATAACTTTGTGCGCGTTGACCGCATCATTGAAGAAGTAGAGCCTATTGGGTTTCAATTTGATAAAAATGCTAATAACGGTGAGAGCATAGTTCCTAGGGAATTTTCCGGTTTAGGAGCGCAAGCGCAAGATGTTTCATTAACATTGGATTTTATCGGGCTTACAAACGATACAACACCCATAATTTCAGGTGTAACATCTGCCATTCCCGGCAGTACGGTAACCTTAGTTATTGCAGATAGCGAAGGGAGCGTACAAATCGTTACCGCGATCGTTCAAGGTGATGGAACTTTTACTGTAGAAGTGCCAAACGCACTGTCCGATGGCGATTTCACGGTAGACGGTAGAGTACTTGAGCCCACCGGAAATAATGCTGATGGGTCAACCTCTGGAAGAATTGATGCTACTGCACCCTCAATTACGATCAATTCGCCAGCTTTGGATAACGACACCACGCCAACCCTTACCGGTACCACTGACGCAACTCCGGGAAGTACCGTTACCCTTACTATTACCGATAGTGCGGGCAACACACAAACCGTTACCGCCATTGTGCAGGCCGATGGAACCTATAGTGTAGATGTGCCCGAAGAACTGGTCGAAGGCGAGTTTACCGTTAACGCCAGTGTGACCGATGAAGCGGGTAATACAGCTACCGCCGATACCACGGGTATTATTGATACCACCGCACCAACAATCACTATTAATGCGCCAGCTTTGGATAACGACACCACGCCAACTTTGTCAGGGACAACAGATGCCGCCCCTGGCAGTACGGTTACGCTAACTATCACCGACAGCGCGGGCAACACGCAAACTGTGACCGCCATTGTGCATGCCGATGGAACCTATAGTGTAGATGTGCCCGAAGAACTGGCCGAAGGCGAGTTTACCGTTAACGCTAGTGTGACTGATGAGGCTGGCAATACAGCAACCGCTGATACCACAGGCGTGATTGATACTACGGCGCCATCGATCACTATCGACACCATAGCGACTGATAATGACACCACGCCAACCCTTTCAGGTACCACTGATGCCACACCGGGTAGCACAGTTACGCTAACTATTACCGATAGTGGGGGCAACACGCAAACTGTAACTGCCATTGTGCAAGCAGACGGTACCTATAGTGCGGACGTACCGGCTGAATTAGCCGAGGGCGAATTTACGGTTAATGCCAGTGTGACTGACGAGGCTGGTAATACCGCCACCGCCGATACCACAGGTGAAATTGATACTACTGCGCCGTCGATCACTATCGACGCCATAGCTACCGACAATGACACCACGCCGACCCTTTCAGGTACTACCGATGCCGCCCCTGGCAGCACGGTTACGTTAACTATTACCGATAGCGCGGGCAACACGCAAACCGTGACCGCCATTGTGCAGGCAGACGGAACTTACAGCGCAGACGTACCAGCTGAATTAGCTGAAGGCGAGTTTACCGTTAACGCTAGTGTGACTGACGAGGCTGGCAATACCGCAACCGCCGATACCACAGGTGAAATTGATACTACCGCACCCACAATCACCATCAACGCGATAGCTACTGACAACGACACCACGCCTACTCTTTCAGGTACCACAGATGCCGCCCCTGGCAGTACAGTAACGTTGACCATTACCGATAGCGCAGGTAACACGCAAACGGTGACCGCCATTGTGCAGGCTGACGGAACTTACAGCGCAGACGTACCAGCTGAATTAGCTGAAGGCGAATTCACCGTTAACGCTAGTGTGACTGACGAGGCTGGTAATACGGCTACCGCCGATACCACGGGTATTATTGATACCACTGCACCCACAATCACCATCAACGCGATAGCTACTGACGACGACACCACGCCGACCCTTTCAGGTACCACCGATGCCACACCGGGCAGTACCGTTACCCTTACCATTACTGACAGCGCGGGCAACACGCAAACTGTGACCGCCATTGTGCAGGCTGACGGAACTTACAGCGCAGACGTACCAGCTGAATTAGCTGAAGGGGAGTTTACGGTTAATGCCAGTGTGACTGACGAGGCTGGCAATACCGCCACCGCCGATACCACAGGTGAAATTGATACCACAGCACCGTCGATCACTATCGACCCAGTGGCAACCAGTAATGACACCACGCCAACGCTGTCAGGGACTACTGACGCAGCCCCCGGCAGTACGGTTACGTTAACTATTACCGATAGTGCAGGCAACACGCAAACCGTGACCGCCATTGTGCAGACTGACGGTACTTACAGTGTGGATTTACCAGCAGAACTGGCCGAAGGCGAGTTCACCGTTAACGCGAGTGTGACTGATGAAGCAGGCAATACCGCCACCGCCGATATCACAGGTGAAATTGATACTACTGCGCCGTCGATCACTATCGACACCATAGCAACCGACAACGACACCACGCCTACTCTTTCAGGTACCACCGATGCTGCCCCTGGCAGCACGGTTACCCTTACCATTACTGACAGCGCGGGCAACACGCAAACTGTGACCGCCGTTGTGCAGGCCGATGGTACTTACAGTGTGGATGTACCAGCAGAACTGGCCGAGGGCGAGTTTACGGTTAATGCCAGTGTGACCGATGAAGCAGGCAATACGGCTACTGTCGATACCACAGGTGAAATTGATACCACAGCACCAACGCTTACCCTTGAAAATCCTGGCAGCACGGGCGACACCACACCCACACTTTCAGGCACAACAGACCTTCCTGAAGGAAGCACGGTTACGCTTGTCGTTACAGATAGCGCTGGAAACACGCAAACTATCAATGCCTTGGTCGATGCAAATGGTAGCTTCAGTGTAGATGTGCCAAATGCACTAGCTGACGGCGACTTTACTGTTACTGCCACTGCAACCGACAGTGCAGGCAATACCGCGAATGCCAATACAACAGGTAGTGTAGATAGCGAAGCGCCGCTATTAACCCTTGATACACAAGGCGCTACTAGCGATGTTACCCCTACTATCACAGGTACTACCGACGTGGCACCTGGCACACTGGTTACCATTACTGTGGTAGATGCCAATGGTAACTCGCAAAGTTTCCAAGCAGCCGTGCAAGCAGACGGCACATTCAGTGCCGATGTGCCTAGCGCCCTGGCTGAAGGCGACTTTACCGTTTCGGCAACAGTAAGCGATGCGCAAGGCAACACCGCGACGGCGAACGAAACAAATGGAAGTATTGATACACAAGCGCCAATTGTTACCGTTAATCCGTTAGATTCAGGTAATGACATTACGCCGGTTATTTCGGGTAATACAGATTTATCTGAAGGCGCTGTTGTTGTGATCACCGTGACTGACAGCAATGGCGACACGCAAACCATTAACGCATTGGTTGATGCAGATGGCAACTTTGCTACAGAAGTATTATCTCCACTGCCTGAAGGCGACTACAGCGTCGAAGTTACTGCAACAGATGATGCAGGTAATTCAACAACCGTAACTGAAGACGGTGGCAATATTGACACCAGCGCCCCTGTTCTGACCCTAAATCCGCAAGGTACAGGTAACGATGAAACGCCTAACATATCGGGCAGCACTGATTTAGCGCCGGGAAGCACAGTAACGTTAACCGTCACAGATAGCGCAGGCAATACGCAAACCTTTGACGCCATTGTGGACGCGAATGGTGACTTCAGCGCGGACGTACCAAATGCTATGCCTTATGGCAGCTATACCGTAATCGCAAGCGCTACAGATGAAGCAGGAAATACAACAACCTCTTCCGATACTGGAATCCTAGATACTAGCGCCCCTGCGCTAACGCTAGATGCGCAAGTCACGGTTAGCGATACTACACCAACTATATCGGGTACGACTGACCTACCCGCGGGTTCAACCGTGACGCTTTCAGTCACAGATAGTGCCGGCAAAACGCAAACCTTTACTGCACTAGTTGACGCAAGCGGTAATTTCAGTGCCGATGTGCCCGCACCTCTTGCCGAGGGCGATTACTCGGTAACCGCTGCCGCGACTGACAGTAACGGCAATAGTGCTACTGTCACCGACAATAACGGTATCGTCGATACCGTCGCCCCCGTTATTTCACTAGATGCGCTTGGTTCAAATAACAACACTACGCCTACCATTTCGGGCACTACCGACTTAGCAGCAGGTGAGAGCGTTACGCTTTTGATTACCGACAATGCAGGCAATACCCAAACTGTTACCGCAACGGTTGATGCAAACGGCAACTTCAGTGTGGATGTGCCAACTGCACTGGCCGAAGGTGACTATACGGTTACCGCAACGGCGCAAGACGCGGCAGGCAATCAAGGTTCTGATTCAGAAACGGGTGGTAGCGTCGATACCACAGCGCCTGTTATCACTCTGGATCCGCTTGGTATAGGTAACGATAACACGCCTACCATTAGCGGAAATACTGACCTAGCCGCAGGAAGCACAGTAACGATTACAGTAACTGATAGCGCTGGCACTGTGCAGTCGTTTACTGCAACTGTCGATGCTAACGGCGACTTCAGTGCAGATGTGCCTAATCCTTTGGCTGACGGAAACTTCGACGTTACTGCAACGGCCACTGATGCTGCAGGCAATACTGCTACAGATACAGTGAGCGGCGACATAAACTCTGCCGCGCCTACCCTATCCCTTGATCCTCTAGGGTCGGGCAACGACACGACGCCGACCATTTCAGGTAATACCGACTTAGCGCCAGGTAGCACTGTAACGCTAACTGTGACTGACAGTGCTGGAAACACACAAACATTCAGTGCCATAGTGCAAGGCGATGGAAGCTTTACGGCTGATGTTCCTGCGAGCTTACCTGAAGGTGACTATTCTGTTACTGCGACCGCCACAGACGGCGCTGGCAACAGTGCATCGGTAACCGAAAATGGCGGTAACATCGATACCACAGCCCCATCGATAACCATCGATACACAAGGGCTTGGCAATGATGCAACGCCGTCTATCTCTGGCACCACAGACCTCAATGCTGGCGACACGGTTAGCATAAGCGTGACAGACAACGCTGGAAATACCCAAACATTCACAGCAACCGTTCAAAACGATGGCACTTACAGTGCTGATGTTCCTGCCGATTTAGCTGAGGGCAGTTTCAGTGTGACTGTCACTGCGACTGACGATGCGGGTAATTCAGTAACGGCAATAGATAATAACGGTGTCATAGACACAGCAGCCCCCACCATAACCTTAGACGCACAAGGCCTGACCAACGACGCTACACCGACTATATCGGGAACCACCGACTTGGCTGCGGGCAACACTGTAAGCATTAGCGTGACTGACAACCAGGGCAATACGCAAACTTTCACTGCTACCGTTCAAGCGAATGGTAGCTTTAGCGCTGATGTGCCGGTTGACCTTGCTGAAGGCGATTACACAGTAGAAGTGACGGCGACTGATGATGCAGGTAATCAAAACACAGCGGTTGATAACAACGGCACAGTTGACACCACCCCACCTGTTATCAACTTAGATCCAGTGGCCAGCGGCAATGACGCAACACCAATTTTGAGCGGTACTACCGACTTGCCAGAGGGAGCAACTATTACACTGGTAGTCACCGATGCAGGCGGTAATGTACAGAACCTTACCGCTACGGTAAACGCGGATGGCACTTTCTCAGTTGAAGTACCCAGCGCGCTGGTTGATGGCGATTACGATGTAACAGCAAGTGCGAGCGATGCTGCTGGCAATAGCACGACAGTAACGGATAACGGCAATATTAATGCAAGCGCCCCGGACATTACCCTAGATGCCCTTGGCCAGACAAACGACGCTACGCCTCTTATTTCAGGCACAACTAACGCGTCAGTTGGTGCCATTGTCACCTTAACAGTGACAGATAGTGCTGGAGCAGTTCAAACCTTTACTTCAACAGTACAAGGAGATGGCACCTTCAGCGCAAGCGTACCGTCAAATTTGGCCGAAGGTAGTTATACCGTTGAAGCAGAGGTGACTGACGGAGCCGGAAATACGGGCTCTGACTCTGAAACTGGCGGTGTGGTAGATACCACATCGCCGGCTATTGATGTGGCTGATCCGGGTGTTGGCAATGATGCAACACCAACCATTAGCGGCACGACAGACCAGCCAGCTGGAAGCACGGTTTCAATTACCATCACCGATAACGCTGGTAATATACAAACCTTAACAGCAACCGTACAAGGTGATGGCTCCTTCAGCGTAGACGTACCCGCCACCTTGGCTGAGGGTACCTATACAATTCAGGCTACCGTTGTTGATGAAGCTTGCAATACAGCGTCCGACGCTGAAACCGGCGTAATCGACACAATTTCACCTGTTCTTACGCTGGACGAGCCAGGTACAGTTAGTGACTCAACCCCAACCATAAGCGGTACTGTAGATTTACCGCAAGGTTCTACAGTGCAAATAACTGTTGTTGATAGTGCGGGTAATACCCAGGTGTTCTCTGCATTGGTTGGCGCGGGCGGCGTATTCTCTGCCGATGTACCAGCGGCGATGGCTGAAGGAAACTTCACTGTTTCAGCAACCGCCACCGATGAAGCAAACAACAGTACAACCGATAACGAAGCAGGCGTAGTTGATACTCTAGTACCTACACTTACTATAGATGTTGCCGATACCACTAACGACGCGACGCCACTCATTACCGGTACAACCGATGAACCTGCGGGCGCTGTGGTCACTATTTTGGTAACGGATAGCGATGGTGCGACCCAGACCTTAAGTGCAGTGGTGCAGGCCGATGGGTCTTTCTCTATCTCCCCAGGTACGGATTTAGCTGAAGGCGACTTCACGGTAAGCGCTACTATCAGTGATGAAGCAGGTAATACAGCGACAGCGAGTGATACAGGAAGCATAGACACCACAGCACCATCACTAACCTTAACGCCACTTGAGGAAGGCAATGACACAACGCCTACCCTATCTGGTAGTACAAACCTAGCGCAGGGTAGTGAAGTTACGCTTGTGGTAACTGACAGCGCAGGAAATGTTCAAACCATCACAGCTACAGTTGATGTAAATGGAAACTTTACAGTGGATGTGCCTGCGCCTTTAACTGAAGGTGCATACAGTGTTGAAGCCACGGCGAGTGACGAAGCGGGTAATAGCACTACCGTCGTAGACAACACAGGTATTATTGATACAACAGCCCCTACTCTATCGTTAGATACACTAGCCCCAGACAGTGACACTACACCTACAATATCAGGGAATACTGACCTGCCTGCAGGTGCTACGGTAACGATTACGGTTACGGATAACGCAGGTGTAAGCCAAACCTTCGATGCAACCGTTCAGGGAGACGGCAGTTTCTCGGCCGATGTGCCAAACGCCATGGCTGAAGGAGGGTATACCGTTACCGCCGTTGCCCAAGACCCAGCAGGTAATGAGACTACTGCCACTGAAACAAACGGTAGCGTAGACACTACCGCGCCGACAATCAATTTAGATGCACAAGGCACAGGTAACGATACCACGCCAACGATCTCCGGCAGCACCGATTTAAGCCCTGGCAGTTCAGTGACCATAACCGTCATCGACAGCGCGGGAGCAGAACAGACATTTACGGCTATTGTCGACAGCAACGGTAATTTCAGCGCCGACGTGCCCAATGCAATGGCAGACGGAAACTTCGATGTTACTGCTACCGCCACTGATGCTGCTGGAAACTCGGCGTCTGATACTACCAGCGGCAATATCAATACCGCCGTACCAAACCTAACCCTGGACTCGCTTGGTACAGGAAACGACACAACACCAACCATTTCTGGTACTACAAATATTGCGCAAGGCAGCACTGTATCCATCAGCGTTACCGATAGTGCAGGTAATACGCAAACCTTTGACGCCATTGTTCAAGCTAATGGCACCTTCTCTGTAGATGTGCCAGCAGCCTTATCTGAAGGTAATTATTCGGTCACCGCAAGTGCAACAGATGGCGCGGGCAATACGGCAACCGCCAACGAAAATGGCGGCATTATCGATACTACCGGGCCAGCTGCGCCTACTGTTGATGCAGGCAACGGTACCGAAATTACCGGCACAGCCGAAGCAGGTGCTGTCGTAAACGTAGACGTTGACGGTGATGGCACACCTGATTCCACAGTAATTGCTGATGGTGATGGTAACTGGTCAGTAACACCCACTACACCGCTAGCGGATGGCGTGGTTGTAACAGCAACAGCAACCGATGAAGCTGGCAATACGAGTAGCCCGGCGTCTGATACGGTAGACGCTGTTGCGCCAATCGTTGCCTTTAACGACCTAACGACTAACGACACCACGCCTGCACTTACCGGTTCGGTGGACGACCCAACCGCCACGGTGGTTGTCTCCATCAATGGTGCTGACTACACCGCCACCAATAATGGTGATGGCAGCTGGACACTGGCTGACGATATCGTTGCCGCGCTGGCTGAAGGTAGCTATACCGCTACGGTTACTGCTACTGATGCCGACGGTAACACCGTAACTAACTCTGGCACTGTGGTGATTGACACCACTGCTCCAGCAGCGCCTACCGTCGATGCAGGTAACGGCACTGAAATTACGGGTACTGCGGAAGCAGGGGCAACTGTAAATGTGGACGTGGATGGCGACGGCACGCCAGACTTCACCGTCATCGCTGATGGCGATGGAAATTGGTCAGTAACACCCACTACTCCACTGGCCGATGGCGTGGTTGTTACGGCAACGGCGGTTGATGAAGCTGGCAATGGCAGTGCACCAGCGTCAGATACAGTAGATGCTGTTGCACCAGTCGTTGCAATCAATGACTTAACCACTAATGACGCTACACCAGAGCTAACCGGTACGGTTGACGATCCAAGCGCTATCGTAGTAGTAACAATCGATGGCGTGAACTACACCGCAACTAACAATGGCGATGGAAGTTGGACGCTGGCTGACGATGCCGTGGCGGCACTTGCAGATGGTAGCTATACCGCTACCGTTACTGCCACAGATGCCGATGGTAATGTGGGTTCAAATTCAGGAACGGTAGTGATTGATACTACACCACCTGCGTTACCTACTGTGGATGCGGGTAACGGCACCGAAATTACCGGTACCGCTGAAGCAGGCGCCACCGTAAATGTGGACGTGGATGGTGACGGCACGCCCGATTTCACCGTCATTGCTGATGGCGACGGTAATTGGAGCATTACGCCTGATACACCGCTTGCCGATGGCGTAATTGTGACCGTAACGGCAACTGACGCAGCGGGTAACATTAGCAACCCAGCCTCAGACACGGTTGACGCGGCTGCGCCAGTCGTTACCTTCAACGATTTAACGACTAATGATACAACACCGGCGCTTACTGGTTCCGTTGACGACCCAACAGCCACGGTGGTTGTTACCATCAACGGTGCCGACTATACCGCCACCAATAACGGTGATGGCACGTGGACACTGGCTGACGATGCGGTGGCGGCACTTGCTGAAGGTAGCTATACCGCAACGGTTACTGCAACCGACCCAGAAGGTAATGTGGGTACGAATACTGGTACAGTGGTTATTGATACCACAGCACCAGCAGCGCCTACCGTTGAAGCGGGCAACGGCACTGAAATTACCGGCACAGCCGAAGCGGGCTCTAAGGTAAATGTGGATGTAGACGGAGACGGAACGCCAGATTTCACCGTCATCGCTGATAGTGACGGCAATTGGAGCGTAACGCCAGATACACCATTAGCAGATGGAGTTGTAGTAACGGCAACAGCAACCGATGAAGCGGGCAACACAAGTGGGCCTGCATCTGACACGGTAGACGCAGTAGCACCTGTCGTAACCATCAATGATGTAACGACCAACGACACTACGCCTGAGCTTACCGGTACGGTGAACGACCCCAATGCGGTTGTGGTGGTGACCATTGACGGCAACGACTATACCGCTACCAATAACGGTGACGGCACATGGACGCTTGTCGATGATGCGGTTGCAACCCTAGCTGAGGGCACTTATACCGTAACAGTTGCTGCGACCGACGCCGCAGGCAACACGGTAACCAACACGGGTACAGTGGTGATTGATACCACCGCGCCTACGGTTGCAATAAATGATCTAACCACCAACGACACCACGCCTGAACTCACTGGTACAGTGAACGATCCGAACGCAGTTGTGGTAGTAACCATTGACGGCAATGATTACACCGCTACTAACAACGGTGACGGCACATGGACGCTAGCCGATGATGTAGTCGCCACGCTCGCTGAAGGCAGCTATCCAACGTCAGTGACGGCAACAGACGCCGCAGGCAACACGGTCACCAACACAGGTACGGTCGTCATCGATACCACTGCACCTACCGTTGCGATAAACGATTTAACCACCAACGACACCACACCAGAACTTACCGGTACGGTGAACGATCCGAATGCGGTTGTGGTGGTAACGATTGACGGCAATGATTACACCGCTACCAACAACGGTGACGGCACTTGGACATTGGCGGATGATGTAGTTGCGGCCCTTGCAGAAGGCAGCTATCCAACGTCAGTGACGGCAACAGACGCCGCAGGCAACACTGTCACAAATACTGGTACAGTGGTGATTGATACCACCGCGCCTACCGTTGGAATAAACGATCTAACCACCAACGACACCACGCCTGAACTCACTGGTACAGTAAACGATCCGAACGCAGTTGTGGTAGTAACCATTGACGGTAATGACTACACCGCCACCAATAATGGAGATGGCACGTGGACGCTGGCTGATAATATCGTCGCCCTGCTTGCGGAAGGCAATTACACGGCAACGGTAACCGCCACAGATGCGGTAGGCAATGTTGCAACTGACACAGGTACAGTTGTTATCGATACCAGTATTGATGAAAACAATAACGGCCAGACAGTAACGTTCGACAGTATCTCAAACGACTCTGGGGTGGCTGGAGACTTTATTACTAGCGATAGCACGCTAATCTTTAATGGAACGGTTGACCTTGGTGACAATACTACCCTAACCGTTACCGTTGATGGCACATCCTATACCTTTGGCACTGACCCTGAACTTACCATTGATGGCAGCGGTAATTGGAGCCTTGATTTAACAGGCACAACGCTACCAGCAGGTACCTACGCGGTGGTGGCAACAGTCACAGACGAAGCAGGTAACTCGGCAAGCACAGCGAGCCAAAATGTCGTCGTTCAAGCCCTCGATGCTATAAACGACGGTAACACCATTGATATGGGTGAACCGGTGGTCACGGTCAATCCACCAGAAACCACAAGCAACGTTCAGGTTATTGGCTTAGCTGAGTCAACTGGGGGCGTCGATGCAAGTGCCATCTTTACTGTTTCGCCTAATAATGTCGGCGAAGTGTTCGTAGAAGTAGAACAGATTGCGCTTGTCGCCGTTGCCGACGCTTATATCGTTGAGGTATACGATGAAAACGGCCAGCTTGTTTACCAAGGAGTGAGCGCTAATTCACAGCTTGCAGACGTTGGTGGTTTGGACATCTTCAACGTCACGGGTGACGAAACCATCTCATTCTCACTGACAGGTTTAGCTGCAGGTAACTACAGCGTGGTGGTACGCAACGATGAAAATACCCTAGAAGAGTTATTGGACAGCGATGGCAATGGCGACGTTAATTTAGATGAATTAGGCACGGCTGGTGTAGTTCTGGGGCCAGATAATCAAACATCTGTTCTAGATACTGTTGAGACGACATTAAACGGCGGTATTCTAGGTATCTTACCAGGAACGGTTGGCACACAAGTCAGGGGCGTATTAGAAACGCTTCTGGACACAACGACCGTAATTGGCGCGGGAGATCTTGCAGGAGCTTTGACAGGTCCTCTTGACGACCTCGGATTAACTAGTTCATTGGACGATATACTAACAGTACTTGCCGATGCATTGCTCAGCAATACGCTTACCCTATTGCAAGACACTGACATTACCACCACATTGACAGAGTACACTTACACCGGCGAAACGGTTGCCCAAGGTAACCTAATCGACGGCGATTTAGGTGGCGTGGGTGCTGATACCATTCTAGACGGTGCTCAAGTGACGCTTGTTACTAACGCGTCTGGTGACAGTGTTGTGGTTCCTGCTTCAGGTACGGTTACTATTCAAGGTAACTATGGCGTATTAGAAATAGCTGCAGACGGTACGTACACCTACACCGCCGATGGTGACCGTAGCGCAATTGGCCAGGACGAAGTGTTTAACTACACCTTATCAGATGGTGAAACTTCTGATATTGCGGCACTTACTATTACCATTTCTGGCAGCGACTTCCCACCAGTAGTAGCCCAAACCGATAACAATGATATGGAGCTAGGCGCACAAACCGCCATTGTGAACGCCCCAGTTACCGATAGTGACTTCCAAGTCATTGGCTTAGCCGAAGGCTCACCAGCAGGAGGGTCGCCAGAGGCTAGCACAACGCTTACCGTTGATGCTGGTTTCTTTGGCGAAGTGGTTGTAGAAGTTAGCCAAACAGCGTTAGTCGCAGTCGCTGATGCGTATCGTGTTGATATTATTGATGCAGATGGCAACGTGGTCGCCACGGCCATGACACCAGATAACCCTTTAATAGGTGATGTAGCAGGCGTAAACCTTATCGGGTTGACAGGTGACGATATACTTGTTGCTAAGTTTTCAGGGCTTCCAGCTGGTGAATATACCGTTGTAGTTCGCAACGATGATAGTGTACTCGAGTCTCTGCTTGATCAAGATGGTGACGGCTCGATTACCTTAACTGAGTTAGGAAATGGCGGTGTCGTTCTTGGAGAAGAAAACCAAGAAGTCGTACTTACTGCTGTTGAAGACGCACTAAACGGTACTAACGCGAGTGTTCTCAATGGTCTGGGTTTGGGTACAGTTGTACGAAATCTTATTCTCGAGCCAGCCTTAAGTACTGCTGATACCATAGGCGCCGGCGACTTAGTAAGTACTATTACGAACGGGCTTAATCTACTAGGGTTGGGTACATTGGTAGATGCTGCATTAGACGCTGTTGCAGCGGCATTGCTGAGTAATACACTTACTTTACTACAATCTACCGACATAACTTCAACACTTACTGAATACGCCTTTGAAGGCAGCACCACAACGTCAGGAAATGTCATTGACGCTGCTAATACAGGTGATGTTGCAGATAGCATTGCTGAAGGCGGCGTAGTGACGCAAGTTACCCATACCAATGGGGAATCGGTTACCGTATTAGGTACAGGCTTGTCGGGCATTACTATTTCAGGTGACTATGGCGACCTCACTATCTTTGAAGACGGTAGCTACACCTATGTAGCTAACGGCGTGCGCGACGGCTTAGGCAGCACAGATAGTTTTAGCTACACCATCTCAGACGGAACCAATACGTCTACTGCAAACTTGAACTTTAATCTGTCTGGACAAGGAATTTCCGCTGACTCGGCCCGTGCTGAATTGACGTATGACTTTGTATCTGAAGCTGGTCCAAGTGACATAGATGCGCTCTCACATAGCTATTTGCTAGGGCTTGGAGGTAGCTTTAGTGATACCAGCAGTACTTTTGCGGTAGCAGCAAATACCACTCAAGATATCACATTAAACGTTGACAATGGCAGCTTGTTGTCACTGGTTTCATCCCTTACTGTTACCGTAGAGAAGTTTATAAACGGAGCATGGGAACCTTTTAGAGTGTTTCCAAACGGCGAGCTAGTTAGCTTATTAGGCATTGATGGCGATACTGTGCTTACCGTCAACGGATTAGCTGAAGGTTTATACCGTTTGTCGATGAGCGGTACGACTGGCCTTGGCGTAACAGGCAGCATTAGTGTAGACCTATCTTCTACCGTCAATTACCTCGATCAGTTTGAAGTTAGCGGCGTACAAACCGCCACAGGTAATCTGTTCGAAAACGATGTTCTGTTTGGTACAACATACGATGTAACCGTATCAACTGATGGTATCAACTTCCAAGACGCCACAGGGGGCATAACGTTAATCGGTGAGTATGGCACGCTGCAAATTGACGAGAGTGGTGCGTACACCTACACTCCCGATAATTCACTAGTAGTATTTGATGGCACGCTTACTGATACCTTCACTTATCGTATTGAGTACCCCGATGGTACCGTAGAAGAAGCTGAATTGAGCGTGTTTGTAACGGCATCGGGCGAGGGAGTTTCAGAGGGGGCAGTTACTAGCTCATCAGAGACTGTGAGCAGTTCAGATGGCCTCAGCAGTGAAGCATCTGAAGAAACAGACGCTCATAGTCTAACGACGAAAGAAGATACATCAAATGAATCTTATGTTTCTATAGCAGAAGAATTGCGTCAAGAGTTCAACTCTGATCTCATGATGTTATCGGAACACGGGCTTAGTAGCAGCATAGATATTACCTTGGGTAACTATTTTGCTGGTGTCAGAGCATTCGGTTTATCAAATGTGAACGTAAATCGTATCGACACAAGCGTTAGACTTCCAATTAACCTTGGTGAAAATACGATTTCTCTCACTCCTGAAATCCCATCCCAGGATTTACGTGACCTCGATTATTCCATAACCCTTCCTAAAAGCGATATTTTATCCTACGGGTTTGAATCGGTGGTTAAAGGAGAGCCGGTAAATATTGAGCTGCCGCCAGGCGAGTTAATTTTGCCTGCGATGTTTGGCAAGGAAACAGTATTCGTAGAAAATGCATCAAGCCTCACAGAATTGTCGGAAGGCGAAACCAGCAGCGTAGATTCCACCTTGGGCGATGATTTTGACGGCGCTCAAACAATTGACCTATCACGAATTAACTTGGAGCCTATCGACATCGATGGTCAGCCTCCGATAGCCCCGGAGGAGGGGGTTATTACTTTGATCCCTGAAGTTTCTTCGCCAATAGTGAATGAACCTGAGGATACGATAACACTTCCTGAAGAAGATATTATATCGGGCGGGCCTGTAACTGAAATTAATATAGAGTTAGTAGGCATTGAGCTACCGCCAGAAGAATTAATACTACCAGAGACCGAGCCTACAACGCCTGGCGATGATATCAATAACGAACTTGTAGCAGAGTCAGGTGCGTTCGCAGAGGGGAGGCCAAATGAGAGCTCTACCGAATTAAGCGCGACGTATTCTACCGAGTCTGAAATATTAAAAACGGCGATTGATAAACTTCCATCAACGGATATTTGATTAAGTCACCGTGAAGCGCATTGTTCTATCATAGGGCGTTTGATGCTGACGATTTACTGGGGCACAGATCGAGATGTGCCCCTATTATTTAATTTTACTGGCCACTATTGGGCAAATGGGAGAGGTACCTCGGTGCCATTTATGGTTGCTGTTCCGTCTTTCAATGCAAATGATGTTTCAAAGCCCTGTTCGGTTTCCTTTAAAAGGCCCTGTTGAACGAATGAATCAAGCACCATTGGTACCTGCTGATCCGCTGCACTCTTAAGCTCATCGGCAGTCATACCTTGGGTTTGCGGGTTTGCAGCAAGCTCAGCTACCATGTACCCTGAAGCCATGCTTTCAACGAACGCTTTGTCGGCGCTAATTTGTGCATCCATTAATAGATGAGATACCCAATAAGCAACATCTTCCATGGTTTCAGGCAGTGAGGTTATGCCGGTCAACTTCGAGTTTGCTGTACCCTTAATACTCCCTTCTGGAAGCGTCATAGCTAGCTTTTTAATATTAATCTCGGGCTCTGTTTGCAGCTGCTGCAATAAATTATCTTTGATAAACACCTGAAGCTTTTCAGGCAAATCTTCGCTTGGAACCATCAACGATGCATTGCTAAATTCTTGATAAGCTTCAATGAAATCTATATCGAGATTGTTTACTGCAATACAATTGCAATGTCAGAAGCCTCTTGGGCCGCGCCTTTGATGTCATCAACGGCATATTCAAGATAAATATCTGCAGTGTTAGCTTGTTCATCTATGTCGGTAGTAGTGATCATACGCAAAGCATCAATAATGACATTCGTGTCTGTACTGTCTGAGAACTCTATTTGCTCTGCGGTCAGGGCGGCATCTGATTCGAAAAGCTTTCCACTTATCGCTGCCATAAAGTCACCGTGATAGGTCATATCAACAGCAGTATTTAACATGCCTAATGAGAAACCCGCTCCACTAATCTCAACAGATTTACTACTGCCAATGTAGCGAGTTGCGCCACCTTCGTCGCTTGCTTCTCCGTTAAAACCAGAAAATACGAATTCTATGTCGCCGTCATTTTCAAGCGCTTTTAACGCGGGAATAGTATCGGTATAACTCAGGCCGTTAAACAGGCCTACTTTCCCTTCATTATAATAAAACGGCTGATTTTCTTGCCAAGTAACATATCCGCGAAGTATGTTTCCATCAACACTCGCATTGTATTTTACTTTTGCAATGCCCACGCCGTCGCCAAAATAAACGGGGCCGTGAAATGCGTTTACTTTAGCAATAACAACAGGCTTATCTGGAGTGTCTTGTTCCGCAGGGTCTATCTGCTGTGCGGCTAGCAAAGTGTCGATTTCTAGAGAGAGTTCAATGGTAGCAGTGCTAGAAAACCAGCCCTTGTCATAGGAAAGTACACTCGCTGAATAGAGCGGATGGTCGTCTATTTTTTCTATCGCGGAACGAGTTTGCGATTCTACGCTATTGCCCACAAATGTGGGTGCTATTAATAACCCCGCGAGAGTTACACCGGCTCCAACAATAAACGCTTTATTCATATTACAGTCCCTTGTCCTTATTATTTACAGTCAAAAAATTACAGCTTTATACGGGTATAGCCATCTGCGTCGGGCTGTCCAAAAAGACGGGCAGCCTGGTGCACTTCGTTTGGTAAGCTGTCGTCGGGCTTAAATTTGCCTGATACCTGAAATTGCTTCATGTTTGCCGCAACGGTAGCGTTGATAGACAATCCCAGCATGTTTGGTTCACTCACGGTAATGCCGATATCTTCGCCTTCACAGCGCAGCTTAGCTGAGTATGTACCAAAGTCGATAGGGCCTTTGGTTCCCGCTACTGTGGCGTTAAGCCAATCTCCTGTGCCAGACAAAGAGCGACAGCTTGGCCCGTAATGGAGTTCGTCAAGCTCAACTTTAAAGCGTCCTCCAGCATTTACAGGTAAAGGAAGTTGAACTTGCGCCAGCACTCTGTCAACGGGCAAATAAAGCGTAAACGCCTCGGTGCTCACGGTTTTTTGGCTAAACAAGCCAGTGGTGATGGGGCCTGTAAACGCTATCTCGTTTTTATCGCGAACGTTGCCAGCTTTCACATCCAGATTAACTTGCCCAATTAGCATATAGAGCGGGTTAAGGTCCCATCTAAAGCTGTTAATGGGTAGACCATTAACCACCACTGTTTGTGCTTTACCTGAAAATAAGGTTCCACTAACCCCTTCAATAGAAACATTTTGCGGTAATGTAACGCGTCCAATAACGTGAACTGCGGGCATATAAGCAATAGCGAACAATAAAAATGCAACTATTCCACCTAATACCCAGCTTATTTTTGACTTCATGCTTTACCTAATCGTAATCGGCGAATTTTGATAAACCCTTCGGCATCGGCCGTTGTGATATCAGCTTGTAAAATCACTACCCCCATGTTTTCCATAGACTTTAGCCATTCCAGCACATCATTAAAGGGGGCTTGATCAACCCAAATTTGAAGCTCGTCATTTTGCGGCTGCATTCGGGAAATGGCAATGTCGTGCTTGGCAGTAGTGCGATTTACTGCTTGCGGCAATGAGCCTGAAAAGTTCTTTTCTGAACCAGAAACTCTGCGAAGCTGTTGGGCACGCGCTGCACTGTCTTTTACCCACACAAGCAGCGATTGTTGGTTGTCGAGCAACTTTTGCTGCTGGGCCAGCGCATTATTAAGCGGAGACCAGATAGCAAAATAAAACAGAGCGATAACAATGAAAACACCAGACAAGATAACCAGTTTTTGCTCGCGTTCTGTGAGCGCTTTGTATCTTTCTAATAACGCGTTCATGATGTACTCCTAATAGAAACTGTGCCTATTACACCGCTATCGCGATTATTAATTGCACCTTGCTCAACCAAAAAGCCAGCTTGTTCTACAGATTTTTTGAATTTTTCGAGTGCCTCAAAACTTTTACCCTCTGCCTGAATACGAATTTCTGTGCGGCTAGCGTCAAACCTAAGAGTTTGAGGTTTAACGCCCGTTGCTGAAAAAGCTGGAGAGAGTTGGTCGAGCATCACTAACATAGAGGCATTGCCGCCGCTTTGTTCTAGCTTAGCCATTTCGCTTTGCAGTTTGCGGCGAACGTCGCGATAAGCGCCAATATTAGGGAAGCCGCGTTTTACAGTGTCGCTAATTTGAGTTCGCAAGGCCTCGTTTTGAGATTTTAACTGATACAGCGAAACTGTTTTATCAATTAGGCTGGTACACAGCACAAGCACAGCAAGCACTGCAGCAACTCGCCATTGAGATAAAGCGCTGCTGCGCTTGCGTTTAATTCTGTATTCACCCTGACACAAATTAAAGCTTGTCGTCATAGCCTCCTTAGCAAGTACCTGCATAGGAAGCTCTAGCGGCGTTTCTGTTTCTTCAATATTAGGCAGGTTTGAAAGATCGATACCCGCAAAATTAGTCACCTTTACCGGTGTTTCATGCTGCGAGGTAAAGTGAGCAAGGGTAGGCAACAGCCACTCTTGTTCTCCTTGAATACCTTTAAAGTTATCTTGTCTTACTAGCAGTTGTTCGCTTAAAGTAAGTACTGACCAACCGTCTTCGGTATGGGGAACGGCAAGCACATCTGGAATAATGGTGTCACAAAACAGCTCAGCTTCTCCAAGCCACTGCTGCCACTGCTGGAGTTTTTCGTGACTTACAACCGCCACTGCCTGTTCATTGCCTATTTTAGGGCCCAAGGCAAAGAACTGCTGACTGATATCCGTGGCTAGCTCTTCTTCTAACATAAAAGGAAGTGCTGCAATCACCTTTCTTCCAGCGCGCGGAGGCAAGGTTACCCACTTCAGCAAGATCTCGCTGCTAGGGGCTAGCGCAATTACTGTTCGCTGTCCCGTACGCTCATTAAGCGTCGACAGTGCATCAGCATTCTCTAACTCGCCAGATGCAATGATGTCGTCATCTGTGGTTGAGTAAACCAGCCAGCTTACCGGGTCGCTTTTGTTTGCGCCCAACCGTACCAGTAGTTGTTCCATTATTGTGTTCCTCCGAACTCGCGCTTCAATATAGTAACGCCACTATCTGTGCTTGCTTGAAACACGGTGGAAAGCTTAAATGTTGCTTTATTGTATTGAGTTTTTGTATGCAAAATAAAGTATTCTGATTTAACCGTAAACCAGTCCCTTCGGGTATTTGATAGGCTTAGTGCCTGAATAGATGGTTCGTTTAAGAAGTCTTCCACTTCGTCCCAGCCGTCTTGCGGTCTGCTAGACAATAAGCTGGTAGCTTGTTGTAAATCTAGCCCGGTTAATCCCGCTAGCAAAGGAGCTTTGTCATCATCAAGGGTATTAACGTTCACTTTTAGCTCTACGTTATCCGGTATGACACACACCAGCGAAAGAACGTTGTTTAGCCACTGAGGCGATGCGCCGTTAATAATGCGCAATTCGCTGATAGACGCAATAGGTCCGTTTGCCGCTAAATAAGGATACTCCCGAGATTCGTATTCACTGTCTTCAGCGCCATAGGGCCGCTGGTTATCGTCCTCGTCTACCCAGTCGGCAAGACTGTCTCTAAGCGTCTCTGCGGTATAGGAATCTAAACCGTCGATACCCAAGGCCAGTAGCATATTGCTAAAGGCATCCATCGCTTCTGTTGTGTTGCCTGAATTATTTGAGCCAGCACTAGTTGCGCCAGAAGCAATAGCATTAAGATTAAAGCACGCCCGTAAGTCTTTTAAGTTAGCGGTTAGTCCACCACCATCTAAAGGGTAAGCGAATTCTTGTGCCCAAGGCTGATCTAGAGATATTTTTTCTGGCGTTTCTTCAATCAGCGTTTTAATTGATTTTCTCGCAAACGCCTCAGCCCCCATGGCATACCAGTAAGCCTGATTGTTATCTTTTAGATTCATGGTTCGCTGCACCTGAAGTTGCAGCCTAGTGCCCATCTCAGTGGCAAGTACCGCAACAAGGGCTACTATCATCAGTACAATCATCAGGGCAACGCCCTTCTGATTGGCGGGTGATTGAGGCACAGAACGTCTCATTACGAGTTACCCGATATCAAGGTAAACTCGCGGCGTAACAAGCCAAAGTCTTTACTCACAAACTCAATGGCCACAGCACGAGGCAGTACCTTGCCCTGATAACTTTCGCTCCATTTTATGTCGTCATCTTCTTCAACCGTGGATGAACTATTGTTGCCAGCTAAGAACTCAACCTTAAAGCTTTCTATTTCATCTAGCAGCACACGCACTTTGGGCTCGTAACCAATAACGTTATCAACATAGTTACTGTACAGACGCTCAAGCTGGTTGTCGCGAAGTCTGTAAGCTACATATTGGAGTGTGCTTCTTGGTAACATAAGTTGAGGGTTATGCCAGCCTCCGCGCACAAAGCCTATGCCATCATCGTCACTTCCCTCGACTTCTCCCCCCGCCATAACAATTTCACGCTTCTCTCCTTCTACCCGAACCGAACGAGATACCGCTTGCTGAATATCTCGCTCAATGGTCACCATAGCGCGCTGCAGTAGCTGAAGCTTTTCAAAACGTTCTTGTGACAGCGTATTGCTATCTATAACGGTGGTCAGTAAGCCGGTAGAGGCCAAGCCAATAAGCGTAAAAATCGCCATAGCGACAAGTATTTCAATGAGTGTGAAACCGCGCTGCATCGTATTAACTCTTCGTTGGTTTGGCGACGAAGGTAGTGACAGAGGTCACACTACTTGCGTAATTTTGGTCTTCGCCCACAGAGATTGTTACCGAGCGAAGGTCGGCATCGTTAGTCTTGGTTACTTTTTGTTGCCAAAACCAAGTTCTGTCGGCCATTTCCATAGAGCCTTTTAAATTGTTTTTAGGCGGCCATGTAGTTTCAAGTTGTAGCTGATTTAAACGATTGCTAGCAACCCAGTTCGCAAAGGTAACCGATTCAATTTGACCTACGCTAGATAAGTGATCGCCAGCGGCTTTTAATATAGCAGTGCCGGTGAGTGCAAAAATTAGCAGGGCAACCATAACCTCAAGAAGCGTAAGGCCTTGTTGCTTGCGGCGTAAAGAATGTAGCGACAAAGTCATAGTGGTCGCTCCAATGGTCCCTCAAGAAAGAGCGGCGGTAAGTCTTTATTTTGAAGACTAAAATAAACCGGGTCATCACCTTCGTCACCGTCGTAATTGAACGACAGCGTAAAGGGCGTTATTTCGCCGCTCGACATAATTAATATTTGCGGTGGAGGTAGCTTTTTATCTTCTTCGCTACCAATTTCTACGCCGTCTTCAGACACGCTTAAGGTTTCGTCGAACAATTCTCTGTCGAATAGTCTGTCTTCAACCACCCAAGGTAAATCATCTAAATTGAGAGTGAGCGTGAAAGGCTCGGGTAGGGTGTGCTCACCATATACCTTCTCATCTTCAATACGCTGCCATTCATCGTTATCGTCTAGATAAACGAAGTAATATTCGCTGTCGTCCTGCTCAACACGCACACCAAGTTGCTGCTGATTAAGCACGGCAAAGTCGCTTGCCATATCTACGATAACTTGTAGCCGTTGTGCTTGGCTCTTTAGTAAGTCTGACTTGCTGGCACCGAAAGCGTTAAACATAACGTAGCCAGCAGCAAGACCCATAAGTAGCAATACCAACATGACTTCTAATAGAGTGAAGCCCTTCGTTCTTAAATGAGTATTGCCACTATGATACATAACGTACTTAGTTAAGATATTCGTTGATATTCCAGTTGCCGATGTCGTCGTCGGTACCTGGTTCACCATCTGGGCCGTTAGAGAATATGTCCACCACACCAAGTTCTCCTGGGCTTATTAGCGCATAGGGGTTGCCCCAAGGATCTTCAGGTAAGCGTTTTATAAACCCGCCTTCTGGATAATTACGAGGAATCGGATCCACCGTCGGTGCTGTTACTAAGGCATCAAGACCTTGTTCAGTTGTAGGAAAACGGTTATTGCGAAGCTTATACATTTCCAGCGCACTCTCCATTTGCTGAATATCTACGGCCGCTTTCTTAAGCTGTGCCTCTTCTTGGTTGCCCAATATTTGAGGCGCAACCATTGATGCCATAATGCCGATAATCAACAGCACTACCATTACTTCAATTAAACTGAATCCAGAACTACGTTTTAAAGATTTCATTACATATTCACCATGTTGTTCAATGCTAAAATTGGCTGCAGAATTGCCATTACGATAAACAAAACTATTCCTGCCATTGTGACTATCAGTAAGGGCTCAAATACCTTCAGTGAGACACCAATAAGCGACTCGAATTCCCTATCTTGGTTATCTGCGGCTCGGGCAAGCATTTGTTGCAATTCACCCGACTTCTCACCCGACGCAATCATATGCATCATCATGGGTGGAAATATTTTTGTGTTATCTAGTGCAGCACGCAAGCTACTGCCTTCTTTAACGTTAATGGCAGCATCGGCTACTTGATTTTTTATGTACTGGTTTTCAAGTACATCGCCTGAAATTCGCATGGCTTCTAAAAGCGGCACTGCACTGGCGCTAAGAATACTTAGCGTACGTGCAAACCTAGCTGTATTAAGGCCTCTAGTAACCTTTCCAATGAGCGGTACTTTTAAAAGCGCTTTGTGATAGCGCAGTTTCATTAACTTTTGTTGTAAAACCCGCTGCAAGATAACAATGAGCACCGCAATGGCGATAAGCATCAACAGGCCGTAGTTTTGCAGCCAAGTACTGAGTGATATAAGAAACTGCGTTATGCCGGGAAGGTCCTGACCCATGTGGTCGAATTGCCCCACAATTTTGGGTACTACTACGGTAAGCAATAGCAGAACAATGCCCATTGCAAAGAACAGCATTAGCGACGGATACACCAGTGCCTGAGTAATTTGACTACGCGTTTGCTGGCGCCGCTCAGTGTAATCAGCCAAGCGATTTAATACTGTGTCTAAGTGTCCCGATTTTTCGCCTGCCGCTACCATAGAGCGATATAGGTCGTCGAATACGCTCGGAAATTCCGCAAGAGCGTCGGCTAAGCCATGGCCTTCAACTACTTTACTGCGAACCGCCATCATCATATTTTTCTGACGAGGCTTCTCACATTGCTCAGCAACAGCCAGCAGTGCTTCTTCTACAGGAAGTGCAGATTCTACAAGAGTGGCCATTTGGCGAGTGAGAAGCGCGAGGTCAGAGGCTGAGATACGCGGTTTAAACAACGTAAAGTTAAACCCAGCGCTATTATTTTGGGCGCGTTCGGCAACCTGCTCTACGTCAAGAGGGATTAAGCCTTTCTCGCGCAGCTGCTGGCGAACCTGGCGAGCATTGTCACCTTCAAGCACACCATTTTCATTTTTACCGCGGGCATTGACCGCTTTATAAGCGAACGCTGCCATATTAGTCTTCCCTCGTTACTCGTAATACTTCTTCAAGGGAGGTTACTCCAGACAGCACTTTTCTACAGCCGTCTTCTCGTATGCTAGGTGTGGTGGCTCTTATGTGACGTTCGATAGCTTGTTCACCCACCCCTTCGTGCATCATTTCCCGTACTCGTTCGTCAACAAGCAGTAGTTCATGAATACCGGTTCGACCGCGATAGCCGGTTTGATTACAAGCAGCACATCCGCGGGGCGTATAAATAACCGTGTCGGCATTAGCAGCAGAGCCTAATACTTCCAGCTGTGATGCATCTGGCGTGTGAGGCTGTTTGCACTCTTTGCACAAGGTTCTAACCAAGCGCTGCGACAGCACAGCCAGCAAACTCGACGAGAGTAAGAAAGGCTCGATGCCCATATCTTCTAATCGCGTAATGGCGCCAGCAGCGGTATTGGTATGCAGCGTGGATAGTACCAAGTGACCGGTTAAACTGGCTTGCACAGCAATTTGGGCGGTTTCAATGTCTCGAATTTCACCCACCATTACCACGTCTGGATCTTGACGTAATATGGCGCGTAAACCTCTTGCAAAGGTCATATCTACACGAGGGTTAACCTGAGTTTGCCCAATGCCGGGTAAATCGAATTCGATAGGATCTTCAACGGTAAGGATATTTCTATCTCGAGAGTTAATCTCGCTAAGACCAGCATAAAGCGTGGTACTTTTACCTGAACCGGTAGGGCCTGTAACCAAAATAATGCCGTGGGGCTTTCTAATTAACGAAGAAAAGTGATTGCGGTTTTCTAATGTCATGCCTAAATCTTCAAGGTTTAGGCGCGCATTATTTTTATCTAGAAGACGTAGTACTACTCGCTCACCGTGGCTAGAAGGCATGGTAGATACACGAACGTCTACTGCTCGTCCCGCAATTCTCAGCGTAATACGCCCATCTTGAGGTACTCGCTTTTCGGCAATATCTAACTTAGCCATAACTTTAATTCGCGACACCAGCATGGAAGATAGCTTGCGATTAGGGCGCAGTATTTCACGTAATACACCGTCTACACGAAAGCGTACGACCAATTGATTTTCGAAAGTTTCAATATGAATATCGGACGCACCTTCTTTTATTGCCTCACCAAGCATAGCGTTAATCAGCTTGATAATTGGCGCGTCGTCTTCACTATCAAGTAAGTCTTCTGTATCAGGCAAATCTTCGGCAAGGGCAAACAGGTCGCTTTCATTGCCTAAATCTTCCATTAGCTGTTTAGCAGCCGAACTATCCCGCTGGAAAGCGGTGGTAAGAAAGCTTTCAAACTCATCGGCGGGTATCGATTTAGGCACGAAAGGCTCGCCGTAAAAGCGGCGCACTTCAGCAAATACGTCAAACGGTGTGTTCTCGGTAAAATACAAAACAGCAGGAGTTTCGTTTACTTCCAGCAGCACTTGGTTTCGCTTTGCAAAACTAAAAGAAAGCTGTTTGGGCCCACCTTCTTGTTCTGGAAGATCATCTTCGCCCATGGCCTCTAGTACTTCTTCTTGTGCTTCGAGTGCCTGAGTAAGTTGTTCGTCTTGCCCTGACATACTACTCATTACCTTCTTTATTTTCTTTCTCAGTTAGATACTCTTCAAAAGAAGGGGGAAGCGACAGTTCATCATCCCAATTAGGCATTGTCGGTGTATCTGAGTTTGGCATTAACGACACACCGTCCTGCTGGCGTTTCAGCTGAAGCGCACGAATGTAATTGTACTTTCTATGGCTGATAGAGTTCATTGTGGCGCCGTCGCGAACGATCGTAGGCTTTAAAAATACCATTAGGTTGCGCTTACGCTTGCTAGTAGAGGTGGTTTTGAACAGGTTACCAAGAATAGGAATGTCACCTAGAAGCGGTACTTTTGACACACTTTCTTGAATGTCTTCATCTATCAACCCACCAAGTACAATAGTGCCACCATCATCAACAATAACCGTAGTTTTGATTTCACGCTTGTTGATAGAGATATCTACCGATGTTGCGCCGCTGACGCTTGAAACTTCTTGTTCAATTAGCAGTTGAACTGCATCACCTTCGTTTATTTGTGGAGTGACTTTAAGCTTTATACCCACTTCTTGACGATCTACGGTTTGGAATGGATTTGAATTATTGGCACCTGTTGTTGTACCCGTAATAATTGGAACTTCCTGACCGACAATAAAGAAGGCTTCTTCGTTATCCATTGTGGTTAGGTGAGGAGTAGCAAGAATATTAGAGTTAGTATCTGTACTCACTGCTTGAACAACCGCACCCCAGCCATCTTCAATAATGCCGGCAATCATACCGTTTGCGCCGCCAAGTAACTGTGCGAGAGGCTGAAAATTCCCTTCTATAGTATCGGTTGTTTCAACAACTTCACCATTCGCTGATGTTTGAGAGCGCGGCACCTGACGGTCTTCAGCTTGACGTAATGCAACGCCTAATGCGCCAACTGGAACAACGCCGTTGTTAAACTGTGTACCGCCGCCCTGCTCTGACACCCACTGCACTCCAAGCGTTGTGCCGTCACCTTCAAATACTTCAACAATAATGGCTTCAACTTGCACCTGAGCGCGGCGAATGTCGAGTTGACGAACCACTTCTTCAAGTGAGCGCATCATGTCCGGTTCTGCGGTAATTACGATGGCATTTGAGTCTTCATGGGCGTCTATACTGATATCGCGATTTGACGAAGAGCGGCGCGAAGAAGTGTTCGTGCTGCCCTGCACTTCGGCTTGGATACTTGCTGATACTCCCTGAAGTACTTTTACCATGTCTTCTGCTTTTGCGTAGTTTAGGAAAAGCACTCGGGTATTGCCGTTAGACTCAAGCTCTTGGTCCATGCGTTGGATAAGGGTGATGAGTCGCTGGCGCGCTTTAACGTCGCCGCTCACAATGACGGAGTTCGTTCTGTCGTCTGCTACTACACGTGGGTCGGATTTAGCACCGGTATTTGCTTTACCCTGCGATTTATTAATGCTTTCGATGATACGCACCATTTCAGACGCTGATGCATAGCGTAACTTCACGATTTCAACTTCTTCGTCACCGGCGCGGTCTACACGTTCAATTATTTCAACCAAACGGTTAACAACAGCAGCTCTACCGGTCAGCATCATAACGTTTGACGGGTCGTGGCTCACTACATTTCCGCCGCCGGCTTGGTCATTAAGTTGGCGAAGGATGGGGGCTAGTTCTCTAACCGGAACGTTGTAAACAGGCACAACGCGAGTGATGAATTCGTCACCGTCTTGCTGTGCCCCTTCAACCACCGGGATATTTGATGTTTTTGCATCTTTAGAACGCACCACCTTTAAAATGCCGCTTGGCATTTCAACAACAGCAAAATCATAAACTTGCAATACGTTGAGGAAAAACTGGTAATACTGATCTTCGCTGAGCATATCGTAACTACGCACGCTAATTTTGCCGCGTACATTAGGGTCGACAATAATCGTTCGCTCTAAGTTCTTGCCCACGATATTGATGAACTCATTAATATCGGTATCTTTAAAATTAGGCATGTATTCGGCGGCGGTCACCGAGACACACAGAAGCGCTGAACACACCGAAGTGATTAAGCGAGATAATAGTTTTTGGCTTGTGCGCCTTTTCATTCTAACTTCCTTTATTTCTTAATCTGCCTATGGCCGTTGTCGCCACGCTTCTTGCCTAACTGCAAATAATGTCAGTTTGTTATAAGAGTTTTATGACTCAGGCAAGTCGAGATACAGCGTGGTATAACTTCCATCGCGAATAATGGTTAATTCTATTGATTGCGAATTGCGAAGCTCAGATAGCGCCGCCTGCGATTGTTGTAAATCAGTAAGATCTAAACCGTTAATTTGTGAAATCACATCTCCTGATTGAAGACCCGCCGACGCAAACAGCGCAGGTTCTTTGCCGGGACTTACTTGATAACCTATTAATTGGCCGTCTTCCATTTTAGGAGATATCGAAATATAGTCGGTGAAATTAGCGGGGCTGTCTCGCAACGCAGCGGTAGCCTCTAGCGCTTCGTCACTAAGTCTTTGTTCTTCATCATCACTGTTGTTGCGCGCCGGTGAAGGCTGTTGGCGAGCTAGTTGTTCTCGCCTGCGGTTAGCTTCTTCATAATCTATACCGTCTAGCATCAGAGTTTCATTTCTTACTCCGTTTCTAATTATAACGCGGTCGTTATATACAGTCTGAAGCGTTGCATTAGTACCTTCAATTTTTTCACCTAAACCATAAACGGCTTGGCTGCCTCTGTTTTCAATAATCGCGGTGCCCGAGTTTTTTTCCGTACTTGCAACTACCCCAGTAAGCGTTAAATTCAAGCGAGTTTCTGGAGCGTCTGTTACTTTTTCGATGGTTTCTACTTTGGGGGCGGCTGCGGCATCTCCAAATAGATTAAGCTGTTGTATTTTACTTAGGTTGACCCCACTTCTTCCGTTCGACGTACTCACAGGGGCGATACGCGCTGTGGTAGGTGTCGCAGATAATTGTGGTTCAGGTATAATCTGCCACATAAGTTTGGCTGCGAATGCAATTAAATACAGACTTAGCAGAACCACTACAAGGGTGTGTAGTTGTTTTTGATGCTGGTTAACAAAAACAACCAGGGTTTGTGGATTGGGTTTATTGAATGTCATGCTGCCACTGATGGTACTGCTTTTTAAAATTAAGTTAAATTTTTGGTTAACCGCGCTTTGGCGACCCATAATAGCCTAGTAAAGGTTAGGGTCACAACTCTAAAGCAACACCGTTACGAAATTATTATATGAACCAATCGAATAGCAACAATACAACACAAAATGTCAGGCTGGACAAGTGGCTGTGGGCTGCAAGGTTCTTTAAAACTCGCGCGATAGCACGAGACATGGTGCAGTCGGGTAAAGTTCACTACAACGGACAGCGGGCTAAACCAAGCCGAAACGTAGAGGTTGGTGCACGGCTTTTAGTTCCCTCGGGCTTTGATAATCGCGATATTGAAGTGCTGGGTGTAAGCGATAAACGGTTGAGTGCACCGCTGGCACAGCAACTTTACGAAGAAACACCTGAAAGTGTAACAAAACGTGAAGAAAACCAGGCGGCGCGAAAGCTCAATGCCTTTCATAGCCCGAAACCCGATCACAGGCCTGATAAAAAGCAGCGACGACAGATTATTAAATTTAAACAGCAGTAACACGCTGTAAACAGGATTATTATGAGCGACTTCGACCAATTACACCGCTTTCTTTTTACTCAAGCTAACGTGCGTGGCGAGCTAGTTCGTCTTAACGACAGCTTAAAAAATATTGTACATAGCTACGAGTACCCCGTTCAGATTCAACAATTGCTTTGTGAAATGGCGGCGGCAACCTCATTACTCACCGCAACATTAAAGTTTGAAGGTGAAATTGCGCTACAGGTACAAAGCAAAGGGCCAGTAAGTTACGCGGTAGTGAATGCGACACACAATCAAACCCTTCGTGGTGTTGCGCGCTGGGATGAGACTCTAGCTACGTTGCCAACTAGCTTTTCTGAATTACTCACTCAAGCGGTATTAGTGATTACCATTACACCAGATGAAGGTGAGCGATACCAAGGCGTGGTAGCACTTGATAAACCCAGTTTGGCAGAATGTATAGAAGGCTACTTTCAGCAATCTGAACAGCTTGCTACAAAAGTTCAGCTAATGACAGACCTTCAAGATGCGCAAAATGCAAAAGCAGCCGGTGTTTTGCTGCAAGTATTGCCAGCCGAGGCCGGTGCAACAGATGTGTCAGCTGCCAACGACTTTGAGCACATCAGTAAATTAACGGAAACGTTAAAAGAAGAGGAAATGTTCACGCTGTCAGTTGAAGAAATACTCTACCGCCTGTATCACCAGGAAGAGGTAGAAGTGTATCAGCCGAAACCAGTATCATTTGCGTGCACCTGTTCAAAAGAACGCAGCGCAGAAGCACTTCGACATGTAGAAAAAGCAGAGCTTATTTCTATTATCGAGGAAGAAGGGGCGGTAAAAATGAACTGTCAATATTGCCATGTTGAGTACCGATTCGACAGGATTGATGTGGAAGCTATCCACAATGGCAATTTTGATAGCCCCTCTACGAATCAGTAAACGGTTTAGAAGTCTCTTAAATTGTACTGCAATTGACCAGTGGTTAAAAAGTGACCACTGGTCAATATGTTGGTAGTCACTTGCTTCCTCGCTTTTTTCTCTGCATGTAAATCTCAACTTTTTTCAAAATTTTTCCAACGGTTAAGTGGCGAAAAGTGAATATAAATAACGAAGGTAATACCAATTTAATTGTTATATTTGCGGGGAAAACGTTTTTTTGTAATTAAATAACAATATTTTTGAAAGTTAACTCATTTTAATTCGGTTTCGTTCTGGTTTTTGTCTCAATAGGCCTTGTTTACTTTGGGTTTGTCATGGTGGTACTTTTTTGTAAGGCGTTTTGAAATATTACATAAAAGGTAACCACTATGACTGCTGCTGCATCAATTCAAACGGATCTGAAAGTTACACCTCTCACTAACCTGACCTCTGCCGAGCTTATTCAGCGAGCCCTTGAACGTGGCGAAGGCGTTCTCGATAAGAATGGCGCGCTTGTTGTTGAAACGGGTAAGCGAACAGGGCGTTCTCCTAACGACAGATTTATTGTTAAAGAGCCTTCAAGCGAGAATGAAATCGATTGGGGTAAAGTGAACAAGCCCTTCGACGTAGATAAGTTCGATGCATTATGGGACCGCGTTGACGCATTTCTATCATCACAAGAGCACTTTTTATCGCATTTGCAGGTAGGTTCAGATCCAGAGCACGCGATACCTCTAGAGGTTCGTACGCAGACTGCATGGCAGCATGTATTTGCCCGCAACTTATTCATTATTCCAGAGCAGTGGAACACAAGAGACGAGCAGCCTTGGCAAATACTCAATGTACCTGGGTTTGAGTGCGTGCCAGAGCGTGATGGTACGAACAGCGATGGCACCGTAATTATCAACTTTGCGAAAAAACGCGTGTTGATCGCGGGCATGCGTTATGCCGGCGAAATGAAAAAAGCGATGTTCTCGGTACAAAACTTCCTGCTACCTGCAAAAGATGTTCTGCCTATGCACTGTTCGGCAAACGTGGGTGAAGAAGGCGATGTTACTTTATTCTTCGGTTTGTCAGGCACGGGAAAAACCACATTGTCTGCCGATCCAAAGCGCTTCCTTATTGGCGATGACGAGCACGGCTGGGCTCCGGGCAGCGTATTTAACATTGAGGGTGGATGCTATGCAAAATGCATCGATCTGTCGCAAAAAAATGAGCCGGTAATTTGGGATGCAATCAAATTTGGTACCATTTTAGAAAACGTTGTGCTTGATGAAACACGCACACCGGTTTATACAGATACATCGCTTACTCAAAACTCGCGTGCCGCTTACCCGCTAGAGCACATTGAAAAGCGCGTTGAACAAAATAGAGGTGGTGAGCCACGCTCTGTAGTTTTTCTTACCTGTGATGTTAGCGGCGTATTACCTCCAGTATCTGTGTTGAGTGAAGAGGCTGCTGCCTATCATTTCCTCAGTGGTTACACTGCGAAAGTGGGCTCTACGGAAATCGGTTCTACAAGCGATATCGAATCTACATTTTCTACGTGTTTCGGCGCGCCCTTCTTCCCCCGTCCTGCAAGCGTTTATGCAGAACTGCTAATAAAGCGCGTGAAATCGTTTGGTGCAAAAGTGTTCTTGGTGAATACGGGCTGGACTGGCGGGCCATACGGAACAGGAAGCCGTTTCGATATACCCACTACTCGCGCCATTATCGACGCCATTGTCTCGGGTGAACTTGAAAATGTTGAAACTCAGCACATTGATGGACTGAATCTGGATGTTCCTGTTGCAGTTCCTGGTGTTGATACAAACCTACTTGTCCCTAAGAATACGTGGGAAGATAAAGCACGCTACGAAGAATTTGCGGCTAATTTAGTAAATGACTTCCAGCAAAACTTTGAAAAATACGATGTGAGTGATGCAATCGTTAAGGCCGGTCCAGGAAACTGATACGGTTAAGATTTCTCATGTGAAAAAAGTTAGTTAACAGAACTAGCTTAGAGCAGTAGCAAACAGAAACGCCAAGCCCACGCATAGCCGTGGGCTTTTTTTTAACAATTTTTACATTATGAATACGTATGTTTATTTTGTTTGGTATTCGGCCTCGGTATCATCAATATTCCACTGACTTTTTAGTGCGTAGGCAAACGGTCTTTTACCCTGCACCGAGCTTGTACCATGCACTTACACTTTTTAAGGTTTGAAAATGTTGAGATCCACCAAGCCGTTTTTGCTTTTAGCTTCGTTATCAGCCTTTTTTAGCTCGTTAATACACGCTGAAATAGTTGGCTATGTGTTAAAGGGAAATACGCTGCATGTGAATACCGACACAAGCGACTTTACCGTGTCTGTTACGGCAACAAACAGCTTTGTGGTTACCCTTAAAACCGACGATAGTGGCAAAGCATATGCTAATTTGCCAAGTATGGCGTTAGTTCACTCTACTATAGGCGAAGATATCAACCCTACTGTAGAGGACACCCCTACAACTATTTCGTTGAACTGGCAAAATGCTACCGTCAATATTGATAAAGCCTCCCATCGCATGACTTATCTTATGAACGGGAAGCAAGTGGTGAAAGAGCAAAAAGGCCTGTCAGTGCAAGGCGAAAGAATTTCAGCGTCGTTTTCCTTAGATGATTCAGAAAAAATTTATGGCGGGGGGCAGCGCGTTTTAGGTATGGATCGTCGTGGCCAGCAGATGCCGCTTTATAACAAAGCACATTACGGCTACACCACATCGTCAAGTCAGATGTATTTTGGTTTGTCTGCTGTGATGTCTTCTAAGCACTATGCCGTTCTTTTTGATAATACCGCGTCGGGAACCCTAGACATTGGTGCAAGCAATACCAATGAGTTGTTGTTTCAAGCTGACGGCGGTAGGGCTAGCTATGTAATAGTGCTTGGTGAAAGTGTGGCCGATACGGTGCAAAAAACGGTTTCGCTAACGGGCAAGCAGCCGTTGCCGCCAAGATGGCTGTTGGGAAATTTTGCCTCTCGGTTTGGCTATAAAAGTCAGCAAGAGGTAATAGATGTAGTTGGCGCGTTTAATCAGCAAGATATTCCTGTCGACGCTGTGGTGCTGGACCTTTACTGGTTTGGTAAAGACGTTAAAGGCCATATGGGAAATTTACAGTGGGATAATGCTGCGTTTCCAGAACCTGAGCAAATGATAGCGCAGCTAAAACAGCAAGATGTAAAAACTGTGCTTATAACAGAGCCTTTTATCCTCACTTCTTCAGCACAATGGGAAAGTGCGGTATTAAACGACGCCTTGGTAAAAAAAGCGGATGGAGCGCCTTACACGTTCGATTTCTATTTTGGTAATACCGGGCTTGTAGATGTATTTAGCGAGGCAGGCCAAGACTGGTTTTGGCAGTTCTACGAAAAGCTTGCTGCTCAGGGCGTAGCAGGCTGGTGGGGAGATTTAGGCGAACCAGAAGTACACCCAGATGACAGCATTCACCTATGGGATTCTAAACCGGTACGAGCGAAAGCATTACATAACGGTTATGGGCACCAATGGGCAAAGTTGGTTTATAGCAATTTGCGAAAGCTACAGCCAGAAACCCGTCCGTTTGTGCTCATGCGCTCTGGGTTTATTGGTAGTCAGCGATACGGAATGGTGCCATGGACTGGTGATGTAAGCAGAAGTTGGGGAGGACTCGCGCCTCAGGTAGAGTTGGCACTACAAATGAGTATTTTTGGTCTGGCGTACACACATTCTGACCTAGGTGGCTTTGCAGGAGGCGATGCCTTCGACCCAGAACTTTACACGCGTTGGTTACAGTTTGGTGCCTTCACCCCTGTTTTCAGGCCGCATGCTCAAGACAGTATTGCGCCTGAGCCTATTTTCCACCCCGATCCGGTAAAGTCTATTGTAAGAGAGTTTATAAAGTTACGTTACGCCATGTTGCCGTACAATTATGGGTTAGCGTTTGAAAATGCATTAAGCGGTTCGCCGTTAATGCGTCCTCTCTCGTACGTTTACTCTGATGATAAATGGTTTAATCATGCCGACAGCTATATGTGGGGCGATGCACTGTTGGTGTCGCCAGTCACGCAGCCCAAGCAGTCTCAGTGGAATGCATTATTACCAGAGGGCGTATGGTTCGACTTTTTCTCAGGCGAGCGCTTCGTTGGCGACCAAGAGGTGACGTATCCTCTGCTGGACGACAACTTTCCCGTATGGGTAAAAGCGGGCAGCTTTATCCCTATGTCAGAAGGATTGAGCCGCACCGAAGATTACGACCCTTCACGCTTAACCATGCATTACTGGTTTGACAATTCAGTTGCGTCTTCAGGCTATACGCTTTACGAGGATAACGGTAAAAGCCCCTATTCAGTCGACAAAAACACCTTTGCTACTATCGAGTTTAAAGCCTTGCGCAGAGGAAATAGTAGCGTAATGGTGTCGATAAACAGTGATGGTAGCTACATTGGTATGCCACAGCAGCGCGAATTTTTGTGGGTAGTTCACGGTTTTGAAGACGCGCCTAAAACCTTGCGTGTCAATGGTAGAAACACCAATTTTAACTGGAACGAGAAAAAGCAAACGCTCACGTTCACAGTGCCATATACCTACCAGCAAGCTGTTGATATTACGATAAACTAAGTCTAAGCCAGCATTGATGTACTGGGTTAACCTTTTACTGGTGAAAAGGGAATGAAAAATTCGGCGACTAGGCCTTGCTGTGGATGATTGCGCAGGGAAACCTCGCCGTGGTGGGCTTCAATGATTCGCCTAATAATAGCCAGCCCAAGGCCGGAGCCTGATGAGTTCCGCGCCTTATCACCTTGAGCAAAGGGTAAAAATACATTGTCTAAATCGGCATGTGGAATACCTTGACCAAAGTCTCTTACTTTGCAATACACGCGCTTCTCATGGCGGTTGTAAAAGCTGCTAATGGCGATGTCGTCAGAACCGTATTTGAATGCATTTTCAATCAGGTTATCGATAACCCTTTTCATCGCGACTCTTCTTAAAGGGAGCATTGGGAGCGAGTTTAGCTGAAGCTCTATATGATGCTTCTCGTCAAGCTGTCTTGCCTGAACAAGGTCGGCAATAATAGAGTTTAAATCGGTTTCTTGGGTAACTTCTTCAGTGTCATAACGGGCATAATCGATAAATTGATCGATAATGGCATTCATATCTTCAATGTCGTTCACAATGCCGTCTTTAATCCAGTCCTGATCTTCTGGCAGCATCTCCGAGGCAAGCCTGATACGGGTTAGCGGCGTTCTTAGGTCGTGGGAGATTCCGGCTGTCATCACATTTCTATCAGTTTCGAGCTGCTTGATACCCTGATTCATGCGATTAAACGCCCGGGTAACCTGAATCATTTCAGTGCTGCCTTGTTCAGGCAAAGGAGAAGGATGTTCGCCTTTACCTACCGCAATAGCCGCTTTTTGTAATGCTGATAGCGGCCGTGTCATTCGTCCTACAAATAACCATCCACCGGCAACGCTCAAAATACCTATCACCATTAAATACATCGTAAGAGGAGAAATGTTGGCTTCATTTAACCCTGAAATGGGAATGGATATCCAAGTGTCAGGGTAGCGATTAAGAGAAATCCACACGGTATAGGGAGCGCTTTCATCACTGGCTTGCGACTCGGTGCTTATGCGAACGTCGGCAAGTTGATTAATGCTTTCACTAATTTGAGAAGACATGAAGCCATAGTAAACAGCTGTGTCTAACCCATTTTTTCGCGCTACGCTTTCATCGAATACATTAACTTGCGTGTCTTTGTAATAGGCTGTGCGAGTGTCTTGATTGCTTACCAATAAGTCGTTAGCTAATACCGACTTTACTTGTGTCGCTAATAAACTATTAATTTGTTGATAGCTTGGCTGTATAAAATAGTAAGTAACGGAAATGTACGACACTATTTGATTAATTAGCAGCAAAACACCAATCAATAAGACAGTTTGTCCAAAAGCACTTTTTGGCGTTATACGCATGCTTGTCTCACATTAACGTCTCACATTAACACTATACTTGCTCGCCATCGGGCACAAATACGTAACCTAAACCCCACACGGTTTGAATATAGCGAGGGTTGGCTGGATCTTCTTCTAGCATTCTGCGCAAGCGAGATACCTGCACATCAATGCTACGCTCAAGCGCGCTATAGTCTCGACCCCTAGCGAGGTTCATAAGTTTATCTCGAGAAAGCGGCTCTCGCGGGTGAGTAACTAACGATTTAAGCACCGCAAATTCGCCGCTAGTTAGCGTTAAAGGCGTACTGCCAGATGTCATTTCTCGAGTCGCTAAATTTAATGTGTAATTACCAAACTCAACAATCTGCACATCTTTTGACGGTGCACCCGGTGCTTCACTGCTGCGTCTTCGTAAAACTGCCTTGGCTCGTGCAAGCAACTCTCTAGGGTTGAAAGGCTTCGGAAGGTAATCGTCGGCACCCATTTCTAAACCAATAATACGGTCTACTTCATCACCTTTGGCGGTAAGCATGATAATAGGTATGTCATTACCTGTTTGACGTAAACGACGACAAATAGAAAGGCCGTCTTCGCCAGGTAACATAAGATCTAGCACCATCAGATGAAAGTTTTCGCGTTCTAATAATCTGTCCATTTGCTCGGCATTTGCGGCACTTCGGACTTGATAGTCTTGCTCTAGTAAATAGCGCTCTAATAGGCTTCTAAGGCGCATATCGTCATCGACAACGAGAATCTTTGAGGTTTCCTGACCCATGATCATACTCTTGGTAATACTTTTGTTTCACTATAACCACAAGGCGATAAATACAAAAGCAAGAAAATGTAAAATGAGGAGGGGGTTTGTTACAAATAGTGTCTAACCGATAAAAAGGGTCTAAGCATTTAAGGAGCTCAGATCCTAAAGGCCCGTGCTCCTAAAAGTCCGTGCTCCTAGAGATCCAAGCTACTAAAGGCCCGCGCTCCTAAAGATCTAGGCACCTAAAGAACTGCTCTTAGTAGTTAGCGTTATTTAAACGACACCACGTTTAATGCTTTTGTGTCGGCGTTGCCGTTTAGTGTTTCTTTGTATAGCGCGATAATGTTGTCAGTCCCTACATGGGTTTGCTCGAAAAAAGTGTTGTCGACCTTTTGCGCAAACCTCTGCCACGCCGAGGCGTATTTCTTGAGAAACACATCGTGTCCCCATTCTTTTTGGCGCAGCTTTACTCTGGAAGGTGCAAAGAAAATTTCTGCATCAAGTAATTTAGGGTTGGGTTTTTCTTGGGCTTCCCAGTCGGTTGCGCCAATGAGTGAAATCTTACTCAACTTATCGCCAATAGCGTGAGTAATGTTGTTAATCAAGGTGCCGTTAGCTGCAAAGTCTAGAAGCCAAAAAGTATCGGTTTTATCGAGTTTTTCCAGTTCGTTGTAGCTAACAACATCATCATAGCAGCCGGTGGCTTTCACCATTTCTACATTAGATGGCGAGGTAAGCCCGATCACTTTATAGGTTGCGCTTCGTTGTTCTTTTTGATCTTTTAGCAGTTGTGCAGTGCCCAGCGCTGTTTTGCTCGATGCACTTGAAAGTAGTAACGACTCGCCTTCAGAGAGCTCTGCCACGTAATCGTCTAGCACGAAAGACGTCATATACAGGGGGCGAAAGTTAAGCTGCCACGCTTCACGGTTTGCATCGTAACCAGGGTCGGCGCTGCAGCGAAGATATTGGTCGTATACTGGGCTAATACTTTTGCGGTTCTCGTGCACATCAGAGAAGCCATGAGCTGCTACTTTGCCTGCCTTAATAACCCAGTGACTGGCCATAGGTAAATAGCCAAATACCTTTTCACCTTCTTGAATATCAGGGTGGCGAGACACTTTTACCGTTGCAAAACCCCACACCGGGACGATGCCATAACCTTCTTCAGCAGGAAAAAAGCCCCAGTAGCCCATTTTAAAACCCAGCGCAGCATAGGTAATGTTGTTTGCTGAAAACCCAAAATTGTCTGTTTCCAGAATTAGCTCATCATCGCCAAGTTCTTCGGCATTAAGCGACACCTCAACCACTTTGGTTTCGTTGAGGTGGTCTTGGTTTAGCCATATTTGAGTAGAAGATATGACAGAAGAAACGATAGGGTTTGAATGTGCTGATGTCATGAAAATTATCCTAAAGACCCGATTTAGGTAATACCATGACGCAGTTGAAATTGTATTGCTACTTGTCATTGTTAATATATTGTTATAGAAAATGTATATGCACGCTTTGGTGTGCATCAATCTTTAAAATAACAGTAGGAATTATTCAAAATGAATGAAGGGAAAATGGCCGTCGCTATTAATACCTGTGAATAACTGCTGTAGCCTTATAGCCGGACGAAGAGATCTATTCCTCGTCTGAATTCAACCAATCCATTTGATGCCCTGCGCGGCGCTTTTTGTTTAAAATATCTTCAAGCAATGGAGACAGAATAAGTTCCATGGCAAGGCCCATTTTACCACCTGGAACAACAAGGGTATTAATACGGGACATAAAGGCACCGTCTATCATTTTAAGCAGGTAAGGATAGTCTACGTTTTTCATTTCCCGTCTAAACCGCACTACTACAAAACTTTCGTCTTGAGTGGGTATTTCCCTGGCGCTAAATGGGTTTGATGTATCTACCGTAGGCACCCGCTGAAAATTCACATGAGTGCGAGAAAACTGAGGGGTAATATAATGAAAGTAATCGTCTAGCCCGCGCACTATGCTGCTCATTACGGCTTCTCGTGAGTGTCCTCGGTCTGTGGTGTCGCGAACAATTTTTTGGATCCACTCTAAATTTACAATAGGTACCATGCCTACCAGCAAGTCGACATGTTTCGCCACATCATTTTCGTCAGTTTTCACGCCACCGTGAAGGCCTTCGTAAAACAGCAAGTCAGTATTTGCTGGTAAATCTTGCCATGGAGTAAACGTCCCAGGCATTTGATTAAATGGTACGGCTTCATCGAAGGTGTGCAGGTATTGTCTAAATTGTCCGGTGCCCGAACTTCCGTATTCTCTGAACACAGACTCCAACAGTTCAAAGTCATTCGCTTTGGGCCCAAAATAGCTGATATGTCGACCTTGTTCCTGTGCCTTACGAATTTCTACTTCCATTTCAGGTCGAGTGAAGCGGTGAAAGCTATCGCCGCCTACCACCGCAGCGTTCACATTTAAATTTCTAAAAATGTGGCGTATGGCGTTGGTCGTGGTTGTTGTTCCCGCACCAGATGAACCTGTTATAGCAATAATAGGGTGTTTGACAGACATAGGATTTCTTGTTGGAAATGACAGTGACTAGTTATAAGCCGATGTGCGATAAGAATCAAGGGTACTGCAAGGCAGCTATTTGACTTTTTCGTGAGTATACCGCACCTTAATGCGCTGTCATTTGACGACACATTTCTACAGGGACCTTGGTTATGTTGCTATTATTAGGTGTGCTTTTCGCTTTATTGATATGCATTGGCGCGCTTTTGTCGTATTCACAGCAAAGTCAAATTACAGCCCTTTCAAATGACATCAAGGCACTTAAGAAGCAACTGGCAACCCAGGATTCTAGTGGGTTAAAACACTCTAACTCTCAAGCTCGCATCGATAATGCTGGCGATAAGCACAGTAGCGAAAATAAGCATCCCTCCTTTGAACAGCCAAATGGCTCTGAACAGCAAGTAGCGTTAGATACAGAAGACGTTGAGAGCGAAAAAAGGAGCAGAGTGCCGCTTCTTCAGCGTTTCCTTTCAGATGAATCAAGTCTGATGACGTCTATAAAGCGTCACGGTTTATTGTGGCTTGGCGGTGTAGTTCTTGCTGTGGGAGGCGTATTCCTTGCTGTTTATTCGGTTGAGGCTGGATTGTTATCGGCTGAAATACGTGTGCTAATAGGTGCGGCGTTTGGTATTGCCTTGGTGGCTGGCGCCGAATATCTCGCCAGGCACCGAGAAAAATTCAGTATTTACTCTCCCACTATTTGTGCAGCTTTGGCCAGTGGAGGTGTAATAACTTGTTACGCAATAATTCTTGTCGCCTATGATTTCTATCAGTTTATAGCACCTGTAGTCGCTTTTTTGTTGATGGCGGTAGTTGCTTTCGGCGCTATCTCACTAGCACTAAGATACGGTCCTCTGTTGGCGTCGATTGGCATTGTGGGAGCATATGCAATTCCTGCTTTAATAAAAACAGACGCTGACAGCATTGTCACCTTACTAGTGTTTATTTCTCTTGTGTCGCTCTCGGGCGTATGGATTTCTCAGAAAGTGTCGCAGATGTGGCTATGGCGTCTCAGCGTTTTGGGCCATTTTGCTTGGGCGTTTATGGCGCTGACCTATTCCGATAAGGCCGATATTTTGATTTGGCTTGGGTTTACCGTTTTTTCTATTTATTTATTCTGTTTCACGCACACACTAGGTTGGTCGCTGAGGGATAAATTTAATGAGTCCTTATCTCTTAAAGAACTAGTAAAACCTTCACGGGAAATGGTGGGGGTGTTGTTATCTTTTATTTTATTGCATGCCTATTTAGTGTTTTATGCAGAAGATATGCACATTTGGTTGAGCGCTGCCGTTTTAGGAGCATTATTGCTGCTGCCATCTTATCGACACAGCATATTTGATAGCTGGCCGTTTCTTTTGCTTATTGCTACGGTGGGTCATGTGGTGATGCTAGAAGATATGTTTATCATCGAGGCTATTACAGGGCGCGCCTCTGGAAACGCGGGACGCATTACTGATATCAACACAGTATTTTCAGGTGTTTATCTGTATGTGCAAATTGCAGCACTTGCTATAACATCTTATGTCGCGCTTATGGCGCACAAAACGCAGCGTCCAGCGTTTTGGATTTACATTGTCGCTTTTCCTATCACCTTATTCGGTGTGAGCTATGCCCTCACAGCCACATTCGCCCAGCAACTTGTGTACAGTGTTTGGGCCTTTGAGCTGGCGCTTTTAGCCATTTTGAGTACATGGGTGATATTCAAGTCGCAAAAACTAGCGCAGCTTACTTACGCAGTGCTCGCCAATGCCTGTCTTACGTTGTGTTTAACTATGTTGTTAGATGCCGCAGTGCTGTCGTTCGCGCTAGCATTGCAAGTGGCTAGCATCAGCGTATTGAGTCTTCGCTATAAAGTCAGCTTGCCAGATTGGCTTTATAAAGTGCTGCTAGCCATTGTTATGGTGCGTATTACAGTGGCTCCTTGGCTTGCAGACTACGCTTACGAGTCTATATTAGGCGTGCACTGGACTGCCGTTATCTATCCTTTCATTTTCTTATCATTACTTATTGCTAGGAAGTACAACCCTTCAGATAGCCTAAAGATATGGTTGGAAGGGGCATTACTTCATCTAATTGCACTGTTTATCACTACAGAACCAGGCTATTACTTAACAGGCACTTACCCCAGTGTTTTTTCAGCTACCTATCAAGAGAGTGTACTGTTGGCACTTGGTTGGGTCGCGCTTTCTGGTGCATATTATTACCGAGCATATATTGCCAGTACCATGACAGTGTTATACCGCAATGCCGCCCTCGTTCTGCTTATCGGTGCAGGTATTATCCACACAGATATAAGTATCAAGCACAACCCTTTTATATACGCGCAGCCTACCGGAGATGGTGCCGTTTTTAACTGGTTGCTGCTTCAGTGGTTACTGCCTGCCGCACTAATAGGTTGCATACTTTCTAGCGTGCTGCAGCGTAGAGTTTTAGGTTCGTTAAATGCACTATCTTCATTAATGAGTCAACAGCTTCGTATTGGCTTAGGTGCCATTGCAGGTGGTTTTGCATTTCTCTATGTAAACAGTGTAATTCGCGGCGCTTTTCATCAGGCCAGCATTATTTTAGATACTGGATTCACTCAACCTGAGCTTTACACCTACTCTATCTGTTGGCTTGTTATCGCAACCACCACCATATTTATAGGGCAAATAAAGCAGCGTGTTTTAGCAGTAAAGCTTGGCTTCGGTTTATTAGCTGTGGTGATCTTAAAAGCGTTTGTTATTGATATGGCAAATCTCGAAGGGTTATATCGTGCGCTTTCCTTTATCGGACTAGGTTTAAGCTTGGTTGGCATTGGTTGGCTGTTCCAAAAGCTGCGTGGCGACGCTGAATTGTCTGGCGCATGAGTTTTTATTTTCTTATTATATTTTAGTGGTTTAGCAATGCGACACAGGGGTGTCGTATGACAAAAACAGATGATTTACTGTCCTGTCGCATTAGTGCCGTTTCACTTACTCGCTATTTCCGATGAAATGCGCTGGCATTGAAGCAAAGGAGAACAATCATGCAATCAAATGAAGTTATAAAACAATCGCAAGTATCAAGAAGAGAACATATGAGTCAAGTATCGCTAAACAATGGGTATTGGTTTTATTTCGACCACGAGGGTAATGATATCTCTATGTGGGGCTCGGTGTTTAGCGGTAAGGAAAAAGTGTCTTTCAATAACGAAGTGGTATCGTCGTTTAGAAATTTAAGCAGCACGAAAAGTGAGCATGCGTTTACTAAAAATGGTCATGAGTACCTCGTAAAAACACACATGACTCATGTTTTACGTGGTGAATTAAAGGTCACTCTGTTTTGTGACGGGAAAGAAGTGGCCAGCGAAACATTATCGCAATTGGAAAAAGGAAATTTACTAAAATCCTTTTTCAGTATGGATAAGCTTTTATTCGTAGGGTTAATTGTGGGCTTTCTTTGCGGTTATTTAGGCTTTATGAGTTTCTCCGGATAGTATTATGACGCAAATAACAATGAGGCAGGGGCTCTGGTGTCACTTGCAACACGAAGGCCACGATATAGCGGTACACTGCAGTTTATGGTCGGGGAAAGAGGTTGTGTATGTGGACGATCACCCTGTATCAGAACATCGCAACTTGTTTCGATTTACAGGTCGACACGCGCTTAGGCTAAACGATCAAGATTATACTCTCGAAGTGGAAGTGGAGAACCCTTTCACTTACCGTACAGAGGTGCGCCTTAAAAAAGGTGCACGCACTGTAAAGCGAGAGTCTACCTCTATGCTGTCTCGCAACAATTCGCTATTTAAAAACATCGCGGTCATTGCCGGTATAGCCGCTTTGGGGGCGGTGTTTGGTTATTTTGCAGTTATGCTATTTGCAGGGTGAAATAACAAATGGAAGTTAGAGGCGATATTGTAAAAGAGATGCGCATAGAGCGAGCGTGGACCCAAGCGCAGCTTGCAGAGTTATGTGACGTAAATTTACGCACCATTCAGCGAGTGGAAAACAAAGGGAATGCATCGCTGGAGACCATCATGGCCTTATGTGTAGCCTTTGATGTTAAGCGTCAAGTTTTATTTAAAGTGCCGGAAATAGCAGAAGTAGAGCCAGCACGACAAAACCCAGTAAAAGCGTACTTATTCATTTTTATCTGTGGTCTTGTGGTTGGTGGTGGAGCCAGTACAACGATTTTAGCGCTGCTCTAAAGTCGCTTGGTGTTAACACTATTAAGTGGATTTGTGTGATTACCAAGGGGTTATGTCGGTTTAATCACCGAGCGATTTTGTTATTAACGTGTTTATATTGATGTTTTCGTCGCTATTTTCTCAGCGTCTTATTTATAGCTTTCACCCATTGCTTCCAACTCATTGCAGTATACCTAGTGTGTCTGTAGCATTTATGAGAAATGGGAGACTAGCCGGGACCATGCAAAGTGGCGTTAAAGATTTAACTACTAAATTGGTTGTTAATGAAATCACGGTGTTCCAAGCGGATAGTATCGCTAAACCCGCATTTGCAGCGTTATTGATGAAATATCGCGAAGATAACTCGTTAGATCTAGGTGCAGATTTTAATACCTTACTCACCAGATGGAAATTGCCTGAACACGAGCGGACGGGGCAAGACGTTGTTTCATTACGCAGATTATTAGTACTACAGTACATGGCTTTCCGGTTACGCGGCTGGCGAAACAGTACCTACCTTGACGGCGATGTCATAAACACAAAAATTGCCTATCAAAACATTGGCGTCGCGGATGCACCACTGGTATCCACCGTCGAAGATCTTACCCTGTTAATTCGGGCAATTGCATCTAATAACTCACCGATATCGGAATCGATTCGTAGCCTTATGATAGGCGACGATAACTTAACCAGTCTTGGCGATGGAGCGTTTTACGGTATGGGGATGATGAAAGACACGTTGACAGGTATGCCAATATATCACCACGGGGGTGACGAGCCGGGTTACAGCAGTACTAATATCTACATCCCTCATAACGATACCAGTATTTCACTATTTATTAACTGTGGTGTAGCACAGGGTTGTATTCAAAGACAGAGCGAGCTTGTCGACACCGTATTGAGCAATGAATTATAGCTAGGCACATGCCTCGTCATTTTCACTAGCTTAACGCTCACTATTGTGATGGAAACGCGTCAAACTGCGGCAATGAATCTGTTATTTCATACCAAGCCGCTTTTGACGCTACATGCATGTGCGCCTGGGGCAGAAGCGACGGACTTGTGTTTAAAGCGCCATATCTGACATGAACCATATTCAACGAAGGCTTTTCTCCGAATAGCGTAGAACCACACGCCCCGCAAAAGCAAGAGATAGTATCTTTACTTCTGTGAAAGCGTTTTACGTGTTGGTCACCTTTTATGATCGTAAAATACTCGCGAGGTACACCACCAACTGCAGTACCCGTTGCACCAGAGGATTTTCTGCATAGCGAGCAATGGCAGTAACCAGCATAAACAAACCGATCTTCAACACCAAAGGTTATTTCGCCACAAACGCAAGAGCCTACCAAAGTAGTCATTATTATTTCCTTAAATGGATTGCAATAAAGCCAGAAATTTATCCGCACCTTTATGGTCTAAGTTCTTTAATAACACTTCAGACCTTGCGTTCAACGTTGTGGTAGCGTTATTAAAAAGTACCTCGCCTGCAGGCGTAATTTTTACCAAGCTCACACGCGCATCTCTTTCGTTCACATCTTTGGCAACAAGACCAATCTTTTCCATCGGCAAAAGTATCCGGGTTATTCCCGATGCCGTTCTGGCTAAGGACTCAGCAATATCTATTCGTCGCAGTGCATGGTTTGAAGCGGCCATAAGGCTATGCAATACCATGTATTCCGTTAACCCAACGCCATGAACTGCAGATAAACTGTTATCCAGATGTTTAGAGATTATGGCTGAGTTCAGCCAAAGACTTTTCGAAATAGCGCCATATTTCTCTTCATTTTTCATTTCATAATACTCAATATATACTTGAGTGGTGAAGTATATGTAAATAAAAAATATTGTCAACCTGATTATTTTAGGCGATGACACATCTCTTTTCGGTATATCTATCAAGGTATTAAAACGTTTAACGGAGCGTTCTTTTACCTGCGCTTTACCTCTTGCCCTGTAATTTTATATCACCCTAATAACTACTAAGGTATTAAATATGAAACGAGTGACTGCGATTGTTCCGTTATTACTTTTGTCTCAATTAACTTTTGCTGAGTCATTATCGTACGATTTTGTTCAGGTAGGGTTTGTTGAAAACCAAATGGCTGGTTTAGAAGCGTTTGAGCAAATTGGCCCCGAAATACAAGCCAGTATCACTTTCTTTGACAGCTTCTTTGTCAAGGGGCGTTATCGTGAATTAGATGATTCAATCACAGGAGATAACGGTCTTGAACATACGCTTGATGAGAGCAACTGGCAGTATGGCGTTGGTTATATATTTGAAGTAAACCAAAATACGAAAATTGATGCGTCTGTGAATGTGGGGCGCTTTGCCATTGACTTGAATAATGGTGTAGAGCGTCAACGTGGAGACAGTAACCATCACAGTTTTGCATCAAATATTCGATACATGCTAACTGACAATATTGAATTCTCAGGCGGTCTGGAGTGGCAATTTTGGGAAGGCAGTCTTGAACAAAAGGCATACCGACTTGGCGCTATTTACCACTATAACAACTTCTCATTGGGTGCTGACTATATTAAATACTCTGATTTTGAGGCTTGCAGCATTTTCGCCCGTTATGCGTTTTAAATCTCTGCTGTAGTGCTAAACGAAAACATAAACGATCAGGTCGTGATTGCTTTTCTTATTCAGATGCTGGTGCTTTGCCTCACCAGCATCTGGCTTTTATTCTATGCACTAACGACAAAATTCATACAAGGCATCAACGTCTGAACTGCATCATGAAACAACTATTAAACAGCATTTTTTTAAAGACTTCGCGTCCCAGAGGCTTCTTTGCGTATGGTTTGCTACTTCTATGCGCCCCTGCTTATCATCTGCTCGAAAAGGTATCCAATGATGCTGGCGGTCCAGCTAGCCGTTATCTCCCACTTTCAGTAGGGCTAATATTGATAGTTGGTCATTATTTATATATCAGGCGGAAACCGCTTAAATGTGGCCTAGCGTGGCGTATTTTTTTGTACATGTATTGGCTCAGTGTATCGCTGCTTATGCTATTTATCGTTTACTTCGTTTTTACTGGCGGCCTAAAGACAGTATTTCCAGCAATTGCGGGCATAGTTTGGACTGTAATTACTATTCCTAGTGCGATTGCAATTGCTCGATACATTAATCAATATAAATGATTAACTTATGTTTATATTTTTGTTTGAAGCTTTTTCAATAATCACGCTACACATTTGAAATAAACTTGCACGAACACAAAAGACGGAACGGTTATCAAAATTGTACGCGTTTAAACCGCAAAAAAATTCATTTCATTTCGTACTCGGGGCATGCGGCGCACTGGGCTGCGCATTGTGCTACCTCGTCGGCTTTATCATGATTTTTTGGATTGAGCCGGGTGTGCAGCTGCACGCGGAAAAGAAACTCAATTATGTTTTGCAAAATGGTCTTGTTTTTCAGACATGGTATTTTTTTGTCTTTTTAGGCTTTAGCCTTTTCTTTTTACTGCTACTTCGAGCCATTAAGCAATGGATTGGGCCTGATGAGTCACTGGGCTATTACCTCACGAACATGTTTGGCTTTATTTGGAGTAGCTATATATTTGTTTGCGGGCTTATTTCCATTCTTACCATTCAATACGTTCTATCTCTTTCTCCTGACCAACAACGCGGTGTGTGGATGATTATTTTCTTGATGCAAAGTGGGCTTGGCGATGGCGCTGAATGGGTGGGCGGTATTTGGTTAACTACGATCAGCTGGCACTTGTTGAGTATTGGTAAAGGGCCGAAAATAATAAGTATTTTGGGGTTAATAAGTGGCTTTTCAGGCTGTTTTACCCTAATACCAGGTTTCGCCTTTGCAGGCGTAATATTCGGTCTTAGCCAGCTTGTTTGGTTTATCCTTATTGCCAAACATCTGTTGCTATTATCATCACTTCACGATAGAAGTTTTGGGCTCACAGTCACTCGATAGATGGCCCCGTCTAATTGCATGGCTAATTTCCAACCCATGACGTCTGCCATCCGCGACACCAAATACTGACCGTGACCCAGCCCTTGATAGTTTTCATTCATACGTGTTGAAACTGCGTTTTCAAATACTATTTGGTTCTGCTCTTGGTATATCGACATCCCTTCTCCACCGCCATGATAAAAGCCATTGTTTACAAGGTTTTGAAACAAGAGCGTCATCAAATTTGAATTACCGATAACAGTTAAATTGTCCGATACATTCAGCGTAATAGTAAACTGACTTTCGTGATGCTCATGATGAAACGCAAGCAACACTCTTTCGAAAATTGGTATCGCTTTAACAGCAGAAAATACCAGGTTTTCTCTTCGAGCAAGCGCCAACAGAACTTCTATCGTATTTTGCAATGTGGTTGTCGATTGTTCGAGCAAAAGACGATCCTCTTTGGGTAACGCTTTGTCTTGCGAGGTCAGTGACAATATGTTCTTGATAATTGCTATAGGGGTGCGTAGTTCGTGGCTGATATCACTCGCAAAGTCATGCTCTCTGCGCCACGCTACTTGTAAGTCACCATACGTATGTTCAAATGCTTTTGCCAGCTCACCAATTTCATCTTTTCTCGTTGACTCATTGATGCTAATCGGATTCTCAGGTGTATGCGAAGAAACGGATATTGCCAGCCGTCTCAGTGGCAATGATAATGTTGACGCGAGGAACCAGGTAGCAAGTATCGCCAAGATAATGACACCGACTGAAATACTGGAAAGAAAAACACTAAAGACTTCCGAGGTTATTGCTAGCGGCGACACTGCGGTAGACGCTATCGATAACCAGTACGCTTGCCCGTTATGTTTGAATGGCACGGCGTATCCACTTTCGCCGTTTTGGGTATATCTAAATAGCGTTTCGTCTATCGCTGATATGTTGAATTTTTTTTCACCTTCGTTATTGCTGGGTTCAACACTGAATGGTGGCGTAATCAGTTCACCCATGCTTTGTATATCTAAGCTATTGCTTACGAGTTTACTGCGTTCCAAATCTAAAACGTAACCCGCTACAAGATCTTCTGTTACGTCTACGAAAAGAAATGTAAGACGTGAGTAAAAAAGGTTTATAACGATTACAAGTGCGCCAAAACCGAAGAAAAGCTGCCCTCGTATGCCTTTAAACATTGTCTTCTAAACCTTCGAGTTTGTAACCTACGTTGCTGATTGTGGTTAATAATGGTTTATTACAAACCTGCTCTAGCGACTTTCTCACATTATACATATGAGCTTTAAGTGCATTACTCTCAGGCGGTTCGCCCTCCCAAACGGCACTTATTAAGTCACTCCTAGCCACAGGATAAGGATAAGCGGCAACTAACGTATGCAGTATCTTAAACCCAATTTTTGTCGTTTTTACGGGCTTACCGCTGAATAAAACACTCATCGCACGCAGATCAAGCTCGACATTGCCCTTTTTAAGCGTTACAGCACTGTGCAGCTGCGGCCGCCTCGACAGTGCCTCGCATCGCATTGCAAGCTCTCTAAGATCACAGGGTTTGGTGAGATAATCATCGGTACCCTGCTGAAAGCCTTTTGCTTTATCTTCAAAAGCATCTCTTGCGGTTAGCATCAAAATGGGCGTAATTTTCTTTTGCTTTTGTTTGATCCTTTGGCAAACGTGCAACCCGTCACAGTCAGGTAGATTTAAATCTAAAATGATAACATCGTATTGATTCGATTCGGCCAGAGCGATACCCTGCTGCCCTCTGTCAGCATAATCAATACTCCATCCCACGCCTTCTAGAAATCGACAGATCTGCTTTGCTAACGCGAAATTATCTTCTATAAGCAAAATAGACAATATTTTACGAGTCATCTTCCCCCCTTTGCTTATTGTTAACGTAATACATTCTTAACTAAAACGGGCAAAAAAGAGGGTGAAACAAGACATAGCCACAAAAATATAATCAGCGTTAACACTCAATTCTCTCATGCCTCGACAGCTTAATTATCGTCCATAGCGTGTTTGCTTTTTGCAGTCACCATACCAGCAACATCCATAATCGCCTTTGCTATTACATCGGGCGCCTCAGTGTGAACCGAGTGGCCCCATTCATCTGAGCGGATATGTTGTCCCTTTATTACTTGCTCAAACAGCTTGTTGTGAAGCGATAACCAAAGTGTTTTACCGCGTGCGGTTTCTTCAATGAACATTGGTTCTGAATATACTTTTGTGGAAGTAAAAATAATTGTCGGGAGCGCTGAGGGTAATGGCGTTAGTTCTGGGTTTGCATTGTCAAGTGTATCAACTAGCACCTGATACTGGAGCCGAAGATGCGATGGTATATACTTCGCGACAGCCTGATCATCAGCAATCACTCGCTCCTTGTCTAGCGCTTTGAAACGCAATCTATGCACCGATGTGGTCGGTTCAACAAGCACCATACCGTCAATAGCTGACAAGCTGGTTTTTAACGTTTCAGTAGCTACTAAGCCGCCGTATGAGTGGCCTACCACAATTACGCTGCCGTCAAGACTGGCTTCTTTTACTTTTTTTCGCATTGTCGCCACATCTTGAGCCAACGTCGTTGGCTTAGCATCACGCGCATTCACGCTTCTCCGGGTTTCGTTAAGTACCCTTATGGTTTTCGGCAAGTGGGCGATCACTGGGCTCCAGATGTCACTTTTCGTGCCAAATCCAGCCTCAAAAATAACGGTAATATCATCAGCGATTGACGTGGCTGACTGAGAAATACACAGAGCGAATATCGCTGCTTTTATCATTTGCATTGAAAGTTCCTGATTATGTTGAAGCAAACTAGCACCAACATTAGCAACGAAGAGGTGAAATCAGAGTCAAATTATTTTCAGAAAATAAGTCTTCTCTGCGTACTGTTCTAATAGCAATATCGTTCGACGTTATCATAACCTAACGCTTACTCGGCGCTGCTGCACTGCCGGCCAAAATGCCACCATCTACGTTCAACTCAATACCAGTAACATACTGAGACTCATCACTGGCCAAATATACTGCAGCATAAGCCACATCTTCTGGTTCTCCCATCTTTCCAATGGGTATTTCTGCTGTGATACATTCAATGGCCTTACAACGACTTTTCCCCTCTCCAAGCATTGCGTCCCACATGGGGGTCAATATTGCACCGGGGTGTATTGAATTACATCGAATTGGATAAGCTTGCTGCGCACAATATAGTGCAACTGACTTGGTATGATTTCGTACCGCCGCTTTACTCGACGCATACGCGGCGGCCCCTGGAATACCTACTAATCCTGAACGAGACGAAATGTTAACGATGCTTGCTTTTTCGGAAGACTTCATAAGACTTATTGCATGTTTGCATCCCAGCATAACGCCATCTAGGTTCGTTCTATGTACCTCACGCCAGCTTTCCATACTGACATGCTCTGGATCAAAAGGCCCAGATGTTTCCAAAAAACCTGTAATGCCCGCATTATTCACAAGAATATCGAGGTGGCCATACTCCTTTGAGATAGCGTGCATTGTATCTTTCCAATCCTGCTCAGAGGTAACATCTAAACGTTTAAACGACGTATTGGTGCCGATAGCCTCAGCGGCTTGCTGCCCCTTCTCACGTTCAATGTCTGATAGAATTACGTACGCGCCTTCCTTTGCGAAAATTTCAGCTATCGCTTTTCCAATACCTTGCGCGGCACCCGTTACCAGCGCGACTTTATTTTTTAACCTTGCCATTATTTCTCCAAGAGAACGTTTCACCGGCATTCAACAACGCCCAGTTTAAGACATGGTCGTGACCCACTTCTTATGCTTTGCTTTATAACTCACCTTGAAATCAGCATAGAGTACATCATCCATCGCCTCGCGAATGTTATATGAAATTATAGCGTAAGACATTGAGGGTAAAATTTAAGTAAAATATTTAGTCGTTGTACCTTACGTGCTGACGTAAGAGCCCCATATTTGCTCTTTCCTACACCCTTATCGCCTAACTCCTAGAGCCGCTGGGTTTATTCAAGAGCAAAGGCGCGCTTTATGCGATGTTTCTGCTTTTTGCTTGAATTCGTGTCATAAACAGATTCCTTTACCTATTATTTACCCTACATGGTTTATGTTGCGGTATATATCATCAAAATGACCAATAACCTCACGTTTGCCAGATGAAAGTGTCGTTTACAGGAAATAAAAAACACTTTTAATTAGCAAGTTAAACGCAGAAAAACACGATTGACCTAATGAAAAAACTATATGCGAACTTTATTTTTGCCCTGTTGGTTATCTTTCAGGTTCAAGCAGATGAGCTTGAAGTTGCGCACAGCAGGGTTGAGGCACTCTTCAATAAAGTGTTATCCGACGATAATGTGCACAACGCTTCTTGGGCTATTTTTTCCCCTTCCAAAAAAATTGATTGGTCTTTTGCCGCAGGACAGTTTAGTTCGGGAGAAAAGGTTTCTGACGCTAATCCATTTTACATCGCGAGCATAGGCAAAACTTTCACCGCCACCGCTATCGCAATGCTTTATGAACAAGGTCATTTAAAACTCGATGACATAATTGCTGAACATCTTCCACAAGAGACTTTGCGCGGTTTACACCTTTATGAAGGTAAAGATTACTCAAACGAAATCACCATAGAGCATCTATTGCAACACACGTCAGGACTGCCAGATTACTTTGAGGATGAAACGACCGACGATAGTCTAAATGGAATGGCCTTGTTGTTTGCTGATACTGAAAAACACTGGGCTCCCGAAGCGTTAATCGCGCTGTCTAAAACGAGTATGAAACCGCACTTCAAGCCAGGAACAGCCTATCGTTACAGTGATACTGGCTATGTTCTGCTAGGCTTAATTGTTGAGCACGTCAGCGGGCTGCATTTACATGAGTTTTTTGCGCAGCATATTTTTGTTCCGCTCAAAATGAAAAACACCTATATGCATTTACGCCAACAACCTGGCTTAGCCACCAAGAAAATGGCAGAGCTATTTGCAGACAACATGGAGCTATCAGGGTTCCAGAGTTTAAGTTTGGATTGGGCGGGTGGTGGTTTAGCTTCAACGGCGAGAGATCTCAATAAATTTCAAACTGCGCTTCACGGCCATCAACTCCTTACACCTGAAACCTTGTCTAAGATGAAGCAGTGGGTCCCTGAGAGCAAAGGACTGTACTATGGGTTCGGCCTGAGAAAAGTGGACGTTGGTGAACGCTTTTCCTCGGCGAATGATTACCGTCTTATTGGTCACACGGGCAGTACCTCTTCATTTATGTTCTTCTGCCCTGATTTAGATATCTATCTATCGGGCACATTTAATCAAATCAATAAGGTCAAAAAGTCTATAGAGATACCGTTCGAAATTTTAAATTACCTAGAAAAGGCAACAAAAAATGAAGATTAAAATTTTTATCGCTTTGCTTTGTGTATCTAATGTTGTCTTTGCACAAGACGCTCGAACGGAACAATGGCAAGCAGATTTAATAACGTATCAGCAAGAGTTGGAAAAGAGACATATTGATCTATTCCATCAGATGGATAAAACGGCATTCGCCAATGAGTTAAATACCCTTCGCGACTCAATTGAGCAATTGTCAGACTGGGAAATTGCCGTAAGCCTGATGCGTCTCACACGAAAAATCGGTGATGGTCATACGGCAGTTTCCCTGACAAATTGGGAATCACATTCCTTTCCCATTACCGTCAACAAGTTTGGCGATAAGTGGCGCCTTGTAAAGGCGCCAAAAGCTCATAGTGACATGTTGGGCGCTAGCCTAGAAACTATCGATGGAATGAACATAGCTGAGATTGAGCGTAAGCTTTCAACTGTCGCTCAGTACGTTGAAAATACCCATTCAGAAACAGTGCGTATTGGAAACTATTTGCCGATTGGCGAACTGCTTTATGCGCTACAAATTACCGAGTCACCTGATAGAGCCGTATTTGGGTTGCGGACAGATGAAGGCAAGACAGCAAGATTAGCACTCACTACGTTGTCTAAAGAGGCGTCAGTGCAAGATAAATACAATCATTTAACCGTTAAAACTGCAGCTATCAAAAAGCCTCTTGATAATAAATTTGATTACCTGTGGTATTCGATCATCGCAGGGAAGAATGCGACTTATATTCGATTTGACAGCTATCCGCCTTTTGAGGAAATGGTCTCATTCGCTGAGCAGTTACTCGTTTTTGTAGACGAAAATCAAACACGGCAACTCGTCATTGATCTGAGAAATAATGGTGGTGGTGATTTGTATGTTGGCTTGGTTTTGGCAAATGCGCTAAACCTTATAGACAATGTTGATTGGAAAGATGGGGTGTACGTACTGACGAGTGCGGTTACTTTCTCTGCTGGTGCGAGTAATGCAGCATTGTTCAGACAGTTACTTAACGCTAAAATAGTGGGTACACCAACGGGTTCAAATCCAACCGGTTATCAGGATATGGGAGATTTTATTCTGCCAAACTCAAACTTGCGAATTACCTATTCAAAACGTTTGTTCCGACTCCAAGAAACAGCAACAAACGGTTTGCTGCCTGATTTATATTTAGAACAGAATTGGGCTGACTTCGCAATTGGCAAGGATAATGTGCTGGATAACGTTATTGAAATGCTCCACTAGTCCGGCTTGCTCATACAACATAAACTTTGAAATCAATAATCACGTGTATTTATCTGGAAAAGCATGACTAGCACGTTGAAAAACCTGAATAACCAATGGTGAAAATTTTGAAATATTTATTGTACTTTGTAATGACGTTTTGGTGCGCTAGCACAATGTCCCTTGAGCTTCATGAAAAAAACGATGTAATAAAGTCGTTACAAGCAGTTATCGCAGACAACTATGTTCTGACTGAAAATATTCCTCAAATAGACAAATCGTTACTCAGTTTGAATAAGACCTTGGCGGTAAGCAAAAGAACTTCTTCAGAAGCGTTTGCATCTTTACCGACATGAAAGGCAGTGCATACGACGATGTCACTATTGAACAGCTTTTAACCATGACCTCAGGTGTGAAGTGGAATGAAGACTATAGCGACCCAAACTCAGATGTTTCAAAATTCAATTTTCACGTTGCAGAAGACGGTATAGACGTTACGGCAAGCTATATGCGCGCGCTAGAGCGCGCTCATGCGCCAGGAACGCAGTTTTTATACAGTACGGGTGAAACAAATCTGATTGGTTTATTAGTGTCTGAGGCAACGGGTAAACCTCTGGCGGAATATCTTTCTGAAAAGATATGGCAGCACATTGATGCCCACCAAGACGCGTCTTGGCTATTGGGCCCTACAGGCCACGAAATTAGTGGTTGCTGTATACAAGCGACGACAAGAGATTTTGCATTATTTGGTGACTTTATCCGAAATGGCGCTGTAGTTAACGGAGAATCTATTGTTCCAGACGGTTGGTTTGAAAAGGCGGTTACAGCGCAAGTCAAATTAGACGAAGAAGGTTCTGGCTACGGCTATCAATGGTGGATATCGGCAAATGATATTTATCAAGGCAAAGGGATCTTTGGTCAAGCCATCTATATTGACCCGAACCGTTCGTTAGTAATTGCTGTCAACGCAAACTGGGAGTCGGCTTCGCATCGCGAAAGCTCGAAATCTCGCGCCCGCATGTTTGACTATTTGACTGGTTTAATTGACAAGGAATAAGCTGCATAGCGCCGATTCTAGCAAGCCCTGTGCTGTTTTACCTAGCGCTTTAAGTTATGATATCTATTGATACGTATAAAGTCGTGGCGATAGCCATAATGAGTATCAACATCTACGTTCGGACCGAATTATACTCGTTGTACTGTATTAAAATCTTCATAGTCAATATTCTTCTTGAGTACGTCGGTAAGTGCTAATTGAGCCATAAATTGGTGTTTTGACAACGACAGCTCCTTGTCTTTTGATGCCCGTCAATGCTCTCAGTTGGGCAGTTAAGTGCGTGATATGGTTATTCAAGAATGTGTTTTCCAGCTTCATTTTTGAGCAATAACTTGAACGTCATCACAGGGAAAGTGGTAATCTACTTCAGGTAAAACTACAAACTTCTAACCCCCTTGATTTTCAGTCATTTGGAATATCGAAAGCTTTATTTTTGCTTTTTATAGTCACATTCTAAACGGTAATAAAAATATATTTGATTTATCTCATTGCAAAAATGCACGGCCGTTCAGCATAACGATTATCCCAATTATTAGCAGTGATTTGAGCTCATCGTACTGCCCCGCAATGAATTTAATCGCATGTTGGTAATACCTTAGAAGCCGTTAAGAGAACTTGTCCACTTCCCCCTTTAATGAGTCATTGTAATGACATAAGCGTATGTAATTTAAAGAAATGACGTGAGCACGACACGTAAATGTCGTAACAATGTCGGCTGATTTTGGGTACTATTTCACTTGAATTATCGTGATACGGAGTAACAAGTAACTATGAAAAATGTCCAGTTTGCTGAGCAGTTAACCTATCAGCGCAAGTTGAAAGGTTTGTCGCAGGAGCAATTAGCGGAAAAAACAAAAGTTACCGTTCGCACCATCCAGCGAATCGAAAAAGGATCCGTCTCTCCGCATCTGCGAACCGTTAAGCTATTAGCTGCGGCGCTTGACATAGAAGTGGACGATTTGATGCAGCTGAATGATCCCCGTGAGGAGAGTATAGAGACAAAATGGCTATTACTAATGCACGTCTCACCATTTGTTGGATTAGTGTTGCCGTTTTTGAATATTCTGTGCCCATTGTTTGTGTGGGTGCACAAACGCGAAGACAGCCCAGTATATGATAGCCATGGACGAGCAGTGATAAATTTTCAGATTACTATGACACTGTTATATGTGCTGGCATTTGCAGCTCTGCTAACTATTCAGGGGTTCGGCTTTTTATTCTTTATCGCGGTTCTGCCCTTTAATGCGGCTATCATGCTTGTCAACATTTTCGCCGTCATTCGACACCGAAAATGCTATTACCCTGCCTTTCCATTTTTAGGCATCAATCACAGGTAGCGGCAAAACCACTTAAGCCAAAATTTAGGAACAATATTATGAGAGCAATAATATATTATCTGCTACTGACGACACTTGCGTTTAATCCACAGTCAGTCGCGGAGGTTAACCCCGAAACCATCGATGACAAAATCGAAAAATTTCAAACTTATATTAAGGATTTTCGTCGACAGAATCTGATCCCGAGTCTGTCCGTGGCAATTGTTAAAAACGGTGATGTCATCATGTTGGAAAGCATCGGCTTTCAGGATCATGATGCTGAAGAGTCCACCACCGAGGACACCAGTTACCTTGTTGCCTCAATTACCAAAACATTCACGGGCATAACATTATTAGCAATGGATGCTGACGGACATATTGATCTCGATGCGGACTTTACTACCTTAAGTGACTGGGACCGTCGCTGTCAGTGGTTAACCACCAGTGATTCAATCTTCGGTGGTGGTATCCTAGATAACGGCGTCCAAGTAGCTGAAGTACAGTGCGGTCAGGTAATTACTCTGCGCCACGTGCTTCAACATCAAGTACAAGGTGAACCAGGTAGCAGTTTTTTCTATAACCCTATCGTTTTTGGTCGTCTTTCCAATTGGGTGGAGGAAAATACCGGTCATAATTGGCGCTACTGGGTTAATAAGTACGTGATCCAACCCGGTAAGCTGTATGACATAGCCACGGGTTGGCGCGATGAAAAGGCAAGCTCAGTGCTGACGCACCTCGCTCCCCCTTTTCGTCATGCGCCTGAAAAGTCTGACGGACTGGATAACGCTATAATGCCTAACACTGAGCTGAACGCAAGCTCGGGCATCATTGCTAGTGCCAAAGCGCTAGCCCGCTATTCCATCGCACTGGATGAGGGAAGAATCATTTCTGAGCCTCTTCGTGAAAAAATGTGGAGCCCTAGCACGGACACTAATGGACAGCCCATGCCTTATGCCTATGGATGGTTTGTACAACAGTGGCAGGGACACAAGCTTGTCTGGCATGGCGGTTGGTGGCCAGACGCGTATGCCGGTTTGTTATTAAAAGCGCCTGAGGAAGGGCTAACCCTAGTGGCGTTGGGTAACACCGACGGTTTGCGGCACGAGGTAAATAGCCTTACCGGCGCGCATATTGAGAAAAACCCTTTGGCTCTAAAATTTCTGGAATTATTCGTCGGCGGAACACAATAGTTTAGCTTATAAAGCTTGCGTTAGGGTGTGAGTAGCCACCACTATCTGATTTACGAACAAAGTATAGGTTCCCAATCCTAGCCGGGATTGACAGTTAGTGGCACCAGACCGAAGTGTAAAACCTAAGCCTGAAGGTCTCAAGCGGCCTTTCAGGTGCTACCCAAACCAACAAATGAAAGTGTCAAATCAGATATGAGCCAATGCGTCTAAAGCCATCTATAGCTGTCCAATCAATGAATGAGTCAATCAATGAACAGCCCAGCGCCTTTCATTCATCTTTCGACTTACCATTGTGATGGTGTTGCAGTAAGCGAATGATAAGGCGTGCTTCTTCTTCGTCTAAATCAAGTAAACCTCGTACTCGTTCAATGTGATGTATGTCATGTTCACTGAGCACACCATCATCTAGTGCACTTCGAACGGTGTCTTTGAACTGGTCTCGTTTAAGCTGCATTTTTCCTGTATAGCTTGAAGATAAAATGCCCGCAGGTAAGGCATAAAAGCAAATACCCATTATGGTAATAAAACCACCGAATATTTTGCCTAGCGAAGTGATGGGAACCGCATCACCATAACCCACCGTGGTTAAAGTCACCAAAGCCCACCAAAGCGAGGCGGGAATGCTGCTAAATATCTCCGGCTGAGCGTTGTGTTCAATGTAGTAAATGCAGGTGGCAGCAATTACGGTAAATAGCATTAGCACACTTAGCGCAGCGACAAGCGAATGGGCTTCGCTGCGCACTACGTCTACCAAAGTTTGGATGGAGCGAGAGTAGCGTCCTATCTTCAATATTCTTAACACTCTGAAAACCCGTAAAATGCGTAGGTCGAGCATAAAGAACATACTGAGGAAAAACGGCAGAATAGCCATCAGGTCGATAATCGCCATTGGGCTTTTTATGTAGTGCCAGCGCTTTTGCCAAGGCGCCCAGCTTTTTGCAGAGCCAATGTGGTGAGTGGTCTTGTCACTCAAATTAGGGTTGGCGGCACTGCTATAAACACGCAGCACGTACTCTGCGCTGAACAAAATAACCGAAACAATTTCAATAGTGTGCAGTTTTGCTAGCCAAGCCTGAGATATGTTGGGAAGTGTTTCGATCATCATCGCAGCAATATTGACAGTAATAATGACAACTAAAAAGAAATCGAAAAGACGACTAGCCTTTTTAAAATGAGCGGCTTCAGAGGCTGGCGCGAGTATGTGATAGCAGGCTTGTTGCAATGTCATTATTAGTTAACTTAGTGAATGCTAAATCATCATTCATTGTAGCTAGAAACCAGATGATTTAAATAGATAAAGAAAAAGCGAATTAGCTTTTACTAATTCGCTTTATTGACTTACTTTCAAGGCACAACCTTATTTGGCGGCCTCATTGAGTTCAAAGGCTAAATTAAGCTTTCGCTTCTCTTGCTATCGCTCGATGAGCTATATCAGTACGATAGTAAACGTCTTTGAATTGAATAGTATTTAGCAACTCGTAGGCTTTTTGCTGTGCTTCGGTCACACTGTTGCCAAGTGCTGTTGCACAAAGCACACGACCACCAGCGGTTACTACTTTGCCGTCGCTAAGTGCCGTACCAGCATGAAACACTTTGCCGTCTAGCTTGTCTGCTTCGTCAAAGCCGGTAATCTCGTCACCTTTCTCATAGCTACCTGGGTAACCGCCTGCAGCAAGCACAACACCTACTGACGCACGAGGGTCAAACTCGATAGTTTGCGTGTCTAGCTCTCCTTTACAGGCTGCTAGGCAAAGAGGAACAAGATCTGACTGCAAACGCAGCATAATGGGCTGGGTTTCTGGGTCGCCAAATCGACAGTTATATTCAATCACTTTTGGCGTGCCGTCAGCCATAATCATCAGGCCAGCATATAGAAAGCCCACGTAGTCATTTCCTTCAGCCGCCATGCCATTAACTGTTGGCATAATAACTTCGTTCATAACACGGTCGTGAATAGCTTGAGTGACAACTGGTGCAGGAGAATATGCGCCCATCCCGCCCGTGTTTGGACCTTTGTCGCCGTCAGCAGCACGTTTGTGATCTTGACTGGTCGCAAACGGCAGCACATTTTTTCCATCTACCATAACGATAAACGACGCTTCTTCACCATCTAAGAACTCTTCAATTACCACGCGGCTACCTGCTTCGCCAAAAGCGTTACCTGCTAACATATCACGAATGGCAGCTTCAGCGTCTTCAAGAGTCATGGCAACAATAACGCCTTTCCCTGCCGCTAAACCGTCGGCTTTTACCACGATAGGCGCGCCTTTTTCGCGTACGTAGGCAATTGCTGGGTCAATTTCAGTGAAATTCTGATATTCCGCAGTGGGTATGTTGTGACGAGCAAGAAAATCTTTGGTAAACGCTTTTGACCCTTCAAGCTGTGCTGCAGCTTGTGTAGGGCCGAAAATAGTTAAGCCTTCATTAGTAAACGTATCAACGACACCTGCCACTAGCGGCGCTTCCGGACCAACAATGGTAAGTTCAACGTCGTTACCTTTCGCAAAAGAAACGAGACCTGCGATGTCGCTTACATCAATAGGTACATTCTCCAGCTTAGGCTCTGTTGCCGTGCCTGCATTTCCAGGCGCGACAAAAACTGTTGAAACTTCAGAAGACTGCGCTGCTTTAAATGCTAGCGCGTGTTCGCGACCACCGCCGCCAATGACAAGTACGTTCATTCACTATTCCGTTTATGCTTTAAGTTGTAAATTAATTAGGCTTTTTAAATTTAAGCGTCATGCGATTACTCTCGCCAATGGCAAGGTATTTATCGCGGTCTTGATCTTCTAATGCCAATCTTGGAGGAAGTGTCCACACGCCTTTCGGGTGGTCGGCATTATCCATAGCGTTGGCATTAATATCGCTGCTTGCTTCTAGCATGAAGCCCGCTTTTTCAGCAGCCGCAACAACATATGAGCGCTTCATGTAGCCGCTAGATGTCATTACCGCATCGTCGGCACTTTCTGGTAATTCGTGTTCAACCACACCTAAAACACCACCAGGCTTCAGTGCTTTAAAGAAGGCACCAAAAGCATTGTCGATACCTGTATCACCCTCTCGCATATACCAGTTATGTACATTGCGGAAAGTCAGCACCATGTCAGCACTTCCAGCGTCAATAATATCAAGGGCTTTGGTTGGGTGGAATGCGGTTACTGCTGCACCTTCATATTTTCCACCTGCTTGGGTTTTTTCTTTGAAAGCGGCTAGGGCTTTTTTGTAGTAATCGTTGGTCGATTCATCAACGTAGAAGTGTGCGGCAACATATTTTCCGCTGTCTTTTACAACGGGGTATAAAATATCCGTATACCAACCACCACCTGGCGAAATTTCAACTACCGTCATCTCAGGCTTCAGGCCAAAGAAACGGAGGGTTTGCTGTGGTTTACGGTATTCATCTCTGGCTTTGGCGTCTGAGGTACGCAGTTCGCTTTTTACGGCGTCTGAAATGGCATCGGCAGACGCATAGCACGCAGACATGCCAAGCGTTGCGGCTAACATTAGTTGGGCTAACTTTTTCATTATTATTTCCTTTTCTGTCTAGGGTATTTATTCGGTGCAGCTTAGCCTAAAGCATCGCATCACCCAAATTATGGTGTATTTCAGCCTATGCTTTTTACTACACAGCTGAATAGCTAAACAACTGATAGCTAAATACTACAACCACAGGGTTAACAGTATTACTACAAACTACCATAAGTAAGATCAAGCCTATCAGTTAACCGTAACATGCTTTTGATACCTAGCAGAATAATTCGGTCCTTTATCGTTTTCACTTTGAGCTTTGCTACGGCCTTATACCTCCAGTAAATGAACCTGAGATATACAAACTAGCGCTGCCTTATAGATGCAAAGGCCATAAGGCAAAAGCTAAAAAGGGTAAATAATAAACTTAAAGCCTCTGCGACAAAACCGCCGCAGAGGTGCCCCCTTGGATGGGATACTTTCTTTTTTGGTCTGTTGACCAATAGCCGCTTAATGGCGGAAGTGGCGCATGCCTGTGAACACCATCGCAATGCCGTGTTCGTCAGCTGCGTCAATCACCTCTTGGTCACGCATTGAGCCACCAGGCTGGATAACAGCCTTAATGCCCGCTTCTGCAGCTGCATCAATACCATCACGGAATGGGAAGAATGCGTCAGAGGCCATTACTGAGCCGGCTACTTCTAGGTTTTCGTCGGCAGCTTTAATACCCGCAATTTTCGCAGAGTACACGCGGCTCATTTGCCCTGCGCCAACGCCTATAGTCATGCCATCTTTGCAATACACAATGGCATTAGACTTAACGTATTTGGCTACTTTCCAGCAGAACATAAGGTCGCGAAGCTGCTCTTCAGAAGGCTTAACCTTGGTGACTACTGTTAAATCTTCTCTCTCAACCATACCGAAGTCGCGCTCTTGAACTAGCAGGCCGCCATTAACGCGTTTAAAGTCGTAACCTTCGGTCAACTGACCAGTCCAGTCGCCACATGCTAGAAGGCGTACGTTCTTCTTCGCACTGACTACCTCTTTCGCTTCGTCGCTAACGGTTGGAGCAATAATCACTTCAACGAACTGACGATCTACAATAGCCTGCGCTGTTTTAGCATCGAGTTCGCGGTTAAAAGCAATGATACCGCCGAACGCTGAGGTGGGGTCGGTTTTAAACGCGCGATCGTAGGCACTCAAAATGTCGTCGCCAATGGCAACACCGCAAGGATTAGCGTGTTTTACAATAACGCACGCCGGTTCGTCGAATTCTTTTACGCACTCTAGTGCTGAGTCGGTATCGGCAATATTATTAAACGATAGCTCTTTACCCTGCAGCTGTTCAGCAGTGGCAACAGAAGCTTCTTGAATTGTGTTTTCAACGTAAAATGCGGCATTTTGGTGGCTGTTTTCACCATAGCGCAAGTCTTGCTTTTTGCTCATTTGAACGTTGAAAGTGCGTGGGAATTCACTGTGCTGGTGGTCGCAGTCTTCTTCGCACTCTGTACTATCTAAGCGAGCACCAAAGTAGTTAGCAATCATGCCGTCGTATTCAGCAGTATGCTCGAAAGCCTTTATAGCAAGGTCAAAACGAGTCTGATACTTTAATGAACCATCATTGGCGTTCATTTCTGCTAAAACATTGTCGTAATCTGCTGCATTAACCACAATAGTCACGTCTTTGTGGTTTTTTGCTGCCGCACGCACCATTGTAGGGCCGCCAATATCGATGTTCTCGATGGCATCTTCTAAAGTGCAATCTTCATTGGCCACAGTAGCTGCGAACGGGTAGAGGTTAACTACCACTAAGTCGATAGGCGCAATGTTGTTTTCTTCCATTACTGCTTCATCAACGCCGCGGCGAGCCAGTATGCCGCCGTGTACTTTCGGGTGAAGGGTTTTTACTCGGCCAGCCATAATTTCAGGGTGACCTGTGTGATCAGACACTTCCTTTACAGGAAGGCCTGCTTCAGCGAGAAGTTTAGCGGTACCGCCAGTCGACAAAAGCTCAACGCCAGCGTTATGCAGCGCTTTTGCGAAATCGACAATACCTGTTTTATCAGAGACACTTAAAAGAGCACGTTTGATTGGTTTTGGTGTTTGCATAAATGTAGTAGCTTCAAAGTTGTAGTGTTGAAACAAAAAGAGCACCGTATGGTGCTCTTTACTGGGCAAAGCCCTTAAAATCTTAGTTCATGCCGTATTGCTTTAGCTTTTTGCGAAGTGTGCCACGGTTGATGCCCATCATGATAGCCGCGCGAGTTTGGTTGCCGCGGGTATAAGTCATGACTTCCTCTAGCAGTGGAGCTTCCACTTCAGCGAGTACCATTTCGTACAAGTTATCGATGTTTGCGTTGTCTAGTTGCTTAAGGTACTTATTTACCGCTTGCTTAACAGAATCGCGCAAAGGCTTTTGAGCCTGCGTTTGTGAAGGCGTAGTTACGGTAGTAGTAAAAGGTGAAGTCACGTTTTGATCGAACATAATACTGTGTTGCTCTTTAGTTAGTCATCACTATGCTGCCGGAGAAATCTGTCGGTTTTCTCGAGTCTGCAGCGCTTGAAAATATGCATTTAGTGCATCGAGTTGCTTATTCGCATCTTCGATAGCGTTAAACGATTTACGAAACTGACGATCCGTATCATGTTCCGAGAGATACCAGCCCACGTGCTTCCGGGCTATTCTCACGCCTGCTGCCTCCCCATAAAAATCTTGTACGTTAGCGACGTGCTCGTGCAAAATTTCATATTGTTGAGACAGCGGTGGTGGTGCTATGGTTTCGCCCGTTTCAAGATAATGTTGAATTTGATTAAAAATCCAAGGTTTACCCTGCGCGCCGCGACCAATCATAACGCCATCTGCACCTGTGTAATTCAGTACCTCTTGTGCCTTTTGTGCAGAAGTAATGTCACCATTTGCAATGACCGGTATTGAAATTGCCGCCTTAATTCGGCGTATGGTGTCGTACTCTGCCTCTCCTTTATACATACATGCTCTTGTTCTACCGTGAACGGCGAGCGATTGTATGCCGTTTTGCTCTGCAATGCGGGCAATCTCTACCCCATTGCGATTTTCTGGATTCCAGCCGGTGCGTATTTTAAGTGTTACAGGAACATCAACAGCGTTTACTACCGCTTTAATGATACTTTCCACTGTGTCTGGGTACTGAAGCAATGCTGAACCTGCAAGCTTCTTGTTCACCTTCTTTGCAGGGCAACCCATATTGATGTCGATGATTTGCGCACCATTATCAACATTGAACTGCGCTGCCTGTGCCATAAGCTCAGGGTCGGCACCCGCTATCTGTACAGAGCGAACTCCTTCTTCACCCTCATGGTTCATTCGCGCTTGTGATTTTGCGGTATTCCAAACTTTCGGATTACTCGACAACATCTCTGACACAACAAGACCTGCGCCTAAACGCTTGCACAATTGCCGAAACGGTCGGTCAGTTACGCCAGCCATGGGAGCTAACATCAAATTGTTATCTAACTTGTATGGTCCAATTTGCAAAGGTTGTTGCAAAGTATGTCGCATAGGTTTTTGCATAAGTTAACGCGAAGCTCACCATCTATAATTGCACAGAAATTATACACCCGGCTAAAACGGGGCGCTAAGTGTACGTGTTTTCGCAATGCTTGAAAAGGCTAAAAATCACACAAAATTTCACTAAACGGTATTGACAGCAAAAAAAATCTGTATTGTTAGTAATCTAACGCGAAAATGTTGGTGAAATTTTGTGCTTAAGACTTGAAAGCCACGATTTAAAAGGGATGTAATGTGAAAAAATTTAACAATTACCCCCATTTTTTATTGTTTGAACGGTTGTGCAACACTGGAAAAAACAACTTATAGCTGAAAAAGTATGCGGGTTCAGTGAACAATAAAGATCACGGATGGTGTCTTATTGAGCGCGCGGCACTAATGCTTACGCCCTGATACTCTTGCCCATTCACCGTCTATTGCACTGGGGTCCAGTGAAATATCCTTGGCATAGGCACTTTCAATAGTTTCCACTTGTTCAGCTAAAATACCCGACAGCACAAGCAGGCCGTCAGATTTGCAATACCCTGTAATGACTTCTCTTAATTCGAGAAGGGGGCCGGAGAGTATATTGGCAACGACTACGTCAGCTTCTAGTGTTGGTTGATTTTCTGGCAAAAAAACGTCCAAACGATCTTCAACACCGTTTCGACGGGCATTTTCTTGCGTGGCTTGTAAGGCCTGTGGATCGATATCAATTCCGATTACACGTTTGGCCCCTAGTTTTAAGGCGGCTAACGCCAAAATGCCGGAGCCACAGCCGAAGTCCACCACGGTTTTGTCAGTCATGTCGATACCATCTAACCAGCGTAAACATAAGGCAGTCGTGGGGTGGGTGCCCGTACCAAAGGCAAGGCCTGGGTCTAGCATCACATTAACGGCATTCGGGTCAGGAACGTCACGCCAGCTTGGGCAAATCCATAGTCGCTCACCGAATTGCATAGGATGGAAGTTGTCCATCCACTCACGCTCCCAGTCTTTGTCTTCTAGTGGTTCAAGCTTGTATTTGAAGTCTGGGCCTAATATTTTTGCTTTGGCTAGTCGAGCTATAATACGTTTCATGTCGGCGTCGGCTTTAAACAAACCCACCACTTGGGTGTCTGGCCAAAGCAGTACTTCGCCGGGCTTGGGTTCGTACATAGGCGTATCTTTCGCATCTACATAGGTAACCGCTTGTGAGCCATTTGCACTTAGCATATCGCCAATTGCATCTGCATACTCTGAGGTAGTATTAATTCGTAGTTGTAACCAAGCCATAGTGATTGTTCATTAACGTGTTTACCACTATTGTACCTCTCACCTCAATTAAACGAAATCGACCGGGTAATAAAAATACCTGTCGTGCATCGTTAATTAGGTAAAAAGCCTCTTCGCGAAGCAAACCTTATCGTTTTGTTGTTTTCGCTCAAATGTCATGCTCAAAAATTAACCTTTTGTCGACTACCAACAATTCATAAAGGTTGTATCATCACCAACTAACCCTCTTTGTAAATGAGAATCACTAACATATGCGAGCACTCCTTTTAGCTTTAAACCTCTTATTGATGTGTTTTGATGCGCATTCTCGCGAGTTAGAGGTGGCAATTGGGTGGGACAAACCTCCGTATGTAGTGGCTGCTAATGATAGTGGTTTTGAGGTGGAGTTAATTCGTGCGATTGTGAATGACATGGGTTATGAGTTTAAGCCGTTGTATTTGCCTTTTGGTAGAACTGCTAAAGTGCTCAACCAAGGCGCAGTAGATATTGGCCTAACAATGACTGACTCTCATGATGTCTCCCAAGACATACTCTCTAGCCCTTACATTGTGTATCAAAACGTTGCAATTACCCGTGCAGATAGAAAACTTAATCTCGACAGTGTTGACGCATTAAAAACGAGAAGCGTTGTGGCTTTTCAAACGGCAACATCGGTATTAGGTGAAGAGTTCCACCACATTTTTGCAGCCCACCCCACATATCTTGAAATGGCGAAACAAGAACGCCAAGTAGACATGCTAATGCTAGGAAGCGTTGATGTTGCTGTAATGGACAGAAATATCTTTTCTCATTTTAAGAATCAAGACGATAGATATAAAAACGACGATGTTGTTTTTCACGAACTGTTTCCAGTTTCCACTTATCGAGCGGGAATTCCAGACAAGTCACTGCGTGAATCGTTTAATCACAGCTTGTCTTTGTTTATCAAAAGCGGTCGCTACCAAGCATTGTTAGAAAAATACGGGCTCGAATGGAGCGGCTTAAACGGTTTGTTCGCCTATGTCTCAAACGAAACTGCGGATATTTCTTACTCGAAGTAGCGTCCACTAAAGACTGTGAACCGCTCAATTAGCCACGAAGCGGCCGATAAGTAAGACTAGTTTCTGTTGCTTTAGATGCTTTTATTACAAAATCAAAGCGGCAAGTCTATTTTCCAACTTATCCTCAGTTAACAGCCCGCCTGCTCTTGTTATTTTCATTACATATGAACTATTTTTGCTGCATAGTATAAAAAGTACCTGATGCTTTAAAAAAATACACCGCTGATTGCTTGCAGGGCCTGTCGCCTTAGTGAGCCTCAGCGGCCATGTGCCATAAAAGGGAAAAATAATGATAAAGAAGTGGTATCTACTCATTTTTGTCGCGCTATGCGGCGCTTGTACAACAACAAGTAAACAGCAAAACATGGCGTTGGAGTGGCTGGATAAACCGGCTCACGTCCAAGCCGCTGCTATTCAATCTGGCGAACTAACGTCGTACGACTTGGTATCAGGCTACTTAGCTCGCATCGAGCGCCTAGATACTGATGCAAACAGTATTCTTGCTGTAAATAGCCAAGCTCTTGAGCAGGCTAAGCGCATAGATGCAAAGATTGAAAATGGCGAAAACGTTGGCGCGCTGGCTGGTATTCCAGTGTTATTAAAAGACAACATTGAAACGAGCGAGATGGCAACTACCGCGGGCTCAATGGCACTACTAAATAATATGACGGAGCGCGACGCGCCTATTGTTGCCAAGCTAAAAGCATCAGATGCCATCATTCTAGGTAAAACCAATTTGTCAGAGTGGGCGAACTTTCGATCCGAGTCATCCATTAGTGGGTGGAGTGCCGTAGGTGGGTTAACTCGTAATCCACATTTATTATCAAGAAGCGCCTGTGGTTCTTCATCAGGTTCGGGTGCCGCTATGGCTCTTCGCCTAGCTTCTTTAGCGGTGGGAACAGAAACCAATGGTTCAATTATCTGCCCGTCATCTATGAACGGCGTGGTTGGTTTCAAGCCAACGGTGGGAATGCTCTCGCGTACTCACATTGTTCCTATCTCGTTTAGCCAAGATACTGCAGGGCCGATGACCAATAATGTGCAAGATGCATGGTTAATGGCTTCTATCATGGCCGGCTCGGATGGCAAAGACAGCGCAACAAAAGCCGCCGATGAACATGTGATCAAAACGCCGAAGGCATCGCTAATTTCCACAGATTTGAAGGGGATTCGTGTGGGGGTAGTTCGTTACCGCCAGGGTGACAACCCACACGTGCTAGAAGCCTATGAAAACGCACTGAACAGTTTGAAGAACGCCGGTGCTACCTTGGTAGACATCGAAGACTTTGAGCAGCCAGATAGCTTTTGGGCCGATTCTTACAATGTATTACTGGCAGAGTTTCATGCATCAATAAATGAGTACCTCGCTGATTCGCCGGCAGATATCCCTGCACGAGACTTGGCCTCTCTTATTGAGTTTAATAAGGGCGATGACCGTGAGTTGGTTTTGTTCAATCAAGATATTTTTGAAAAATCATTAGAAGCAGCCTCTATAGAAAGTGAAGAGTACAAGTCGGCGCTAGCCCTTATTCAACAAACTGCGGGAGCGAATGGTATCGACACGCTCATGAAACAGCACAACGTAGATGTGTTGGTGTCTCCCTCTAACAGCCCTTCCTTTTTAATTGATGGTGTTTACGGCGATCATTCACCAGGAGGGTTTATCGGTATTGGATATCTCGCTGCTGTAGCTGGATACCCTCATTTAACCGTGCCGGCTGGTGAGGTGAAGCATCTCCCTGTGGGATTAAGTTTTATTGCAGGTAAATGGATGGATGAGAAAGTGCTGAGGATTGGCAGCGTGTTTGAGGCTAAACACGGGTTTACTATTACGCCGGGCCTCTTACCATCAAGACTAGATGCGCCAGAGTTAAAACCTCTTACTGATGGCATCGTGTCTAAATAAGGTGTGTATCTAAGTAAGATGCTTAAACGAAGCATTTGAATGACGCTTTTCAGTGAGCGTTAGAACTTAACAACGCTATTTAGAACGGGTCAAGGTAATAAAAAAAGGGCTCAAACAAATCATTGTTTGGGCCCTTTTATTTTGACCTATAGCTTGTGTTTTCAGCTTTTATCGTAGCCTTATATGTTCACGTTAGCGCGCTTTAGCATTGCTGTTGTTTGTATAAGCAATCAACTAGGCTAACGTTCTACCAAAGCGTTGACAATTAGCCAGGTTTTTTAACCCATGCACTACACCAGCCGTCAGCATTAACCAGTTTTCCTGGGAAAATGTTACAAGGGCGATACTGCTCACCATCTGCGCCTTGAACATACATACAATTGCTGCACTTTGCGCCTTCAACTGTTGAAGACGGCGTGTAATTTAGCGCTTTAGCGGTAGCGTCGTCTGCGCTTAGCTGCTCTTGCGCTTGAGCGCGCAGTGCCACGCCACCTAACGTTAACCCTATCAGTGTAGAGCCCGTAAGCTTCATAAAGTCACGGCGATTAACAGATTTCATAACATTCTCCCAATGAGATAGAAACGATAATGATTCTTTTTTATTCAGTGCCTTAAACGCAAAAAACCTGCCCAAAGAGAGCAGGTTTTTCGACTTCATACTTAATACTAACTCTTTTTGAGTAAAGATCGACAAAATTTATGTGAATTGCATTATTTACCGATTAATAAATATTCATAAAGTGTGGAGCTGCTATTAAATATAAGACCGCAAACTTGTTAAGAAGTTTTCTTCCTATCAAGTTTTACATGCGGTTTCGCATAAGCGAACTGCGCCAGTCTTTGGCTTTTATGATAACTATCTAACCCAGAAATTGAAGCAGTGCTCAGTGCTTCTATATCTAAATAACCGTCTTTATGCAGTGCATGTTTATCAAAAATAACTTCTTGTATTTCACCAATTACCATTTCGGTTTTGTTTAGAAGCGTAAAATGCTGCGCTACCTTCAAACCAATTTTTACCTCACTTTCCTTCACGTAAGGCGCGGGAAGTCCATCACTGAAAAATGGTGTAAGCCCTACAGCGTCAAATTCACTTTCGTTTTGTTCATAACGCGCTGACGTTTGATGGGCCTTATCAATCCAATCGGTATGAACATGGTTAAGCGTGTAATAACCCTGCTGTTTTATATTGTCTAATGAATCGCGTTGTACAGTGTGTGGGCGCATTATCATGCCTAGCAGAGGCGGATTTGCACCGACGTGTACTACCGAGCTAATGATGGCCAAATTATTGGTTTTACCATCTGAGCTACCAAGCAGAGCAGCAGACTTAAAGCCAGATAAGCTATTGATAAGGTTGGCTCTATAGCGCTGCTCTAATTCATCTAAATCGTCGCGGGTCATGCGATCAGTCATTTTCTCTTTCTGCCTCTATAGAAAGTTCGTCACCATGCTGAAAAACTCTAAGCTCAATGGGCTGGCAGCAGACTTGACAATCAAGAACCTGAATTTGCCCCACATCGTTCATTTCGTCAATTTCAACATCGTTCGGTGCCATGCAGTATGGGCAGGAAAACCCCATCGCGCGTGTCAAACTCATAATTATCTTCACTATTTAAAATTTGTACCCATAGTTACGGGTATTTTCTTTTGCTGGATTGATTTTACTTCTCAATATGCACGCTTGTGATCACAACGTCATTTTATCGGTATAAATTAAGACGAATTGTCTGAAGAATACATATAGGACTAGTATATTTATATAGGTGCTTTTTGTGGCAAATACCGTTGGCATCTGTCCGTGTTGTAAGCGAAAAACACGGCTCACCTTTCATCATCTTATCCCGAAGAAAATGCATCGACGTCCGTTTTTCAAAAAAAACTATACCAAGGCGCAGCTGCAAGAGGGCGTGTATATCTGTCGACAGTGCCACAGTGGTATTCATCGCTTCTATGATGAAATGATGCTGGCGAAACGGCTTTCAACATTGCAGTTGCTGCTAGCTGACGAGCAGCTCACCACATTTTTCAATTGGGTTGCGAAACAGCGAGTAAAGGTTGATTAATGGTGCTGTATAAATATACACTATCGCGAGAATGACTGAACAACTGGCCGTATGCGAAAAGATCTTCCCCCACGCTATTATCTTACTCACTTTCACGAGTTCCTTCGCTTTTTCGAGGGGGCGAGTGCAACATTGCTTTCAGATAGTGCTGCAAAATTTATTCATCGCTTTAAAGCGTTAAACGAAGATGAGCAGTGCATTATAGTGCGTGCCGCAAATCGCAAGTATGCCATTATTGATAGAACGCAATTTAATTATGCTGAAATTAATTCGCCTCAAGCGTATATCGACGCGCTTACAGAAGACGGCTGGTTTGGTGACATAACTCATGCATCGCTGAACGATATCTCAGGAGTTCTTACTAAAGATGCCATTATAACGTTATTGGCAGAGTATGGCAGTACACAAGGGTTGGCGTCGTTGACCAAGCCCAAACTGGTTACGCTTCTTGATAATGAGATACGCGCTAACGGATGGCCAAGCCGCTTTTCAATTGATAGCAACTCAATTGAAAACTACTTAGTGTGCCTTTTTGATGACTCCTTACGCTTTTTATTGTTTCTTTATTTCGGCAATACAAAAAGCCGGTTAAACCAATTTTCTATGCGAGATTTAGGTGTCATGCGCACGCGTTCAGACTCAGTAACCGATGTCGCGCGGTTTGAAACTAAAGCAGATACCGAAGCAGCATGGTTTTACGCAAATCATTATACGCAGTTAGGTTATTACGACCGCGAGGCACTGTTTGCCTTAGCAAACGAGGATTTCCCAACAACAGAAGGCGTATCTGCTGGCTTTTACCGCGACCAGTTACTTTATGCGTTGGGGCTTAAGTTACTTGATGAAGACAAGCAGAAAGGCCTGCATATACTTGGCTTAGCTGAGAGTGACAAAGCAAAAGAAAAGTGGATAAGAGAGAGTTATAAAGTTGGAAACATAGATGATGTTAAAGTGATACTGGAAAGCATTATCGACAACCCGCAATCAGATACATTGCTGGCTTTCGCAGAAGATTTCTATGCGAGAAAATTCAATAAAAAACGCACGAGTTCAGTCACCGATATGTTGCGCAGTGCCAGTAGAGAGCTGGCAATAGATGTGAGTCAAAATCAGCAGGTTGAAAGAGGAGTGCTAGCGCATTACGCACGGCATGGCATAAAAGGTTGGCGCACAGAAAACCGATTGTGGCGCAGTATCTTCGGCCTAACGTTTTGGTCTCAACTGTACGAAGAAGATACGTTGGTAACGGAATTTGACCGAAGACCACTGTCGTTAAAGCAAAACAACTTTTATGCAAAGTTTAAAACCAGCATTGAAGGGCTACTTTCTTCATTAGATTCAAAGGAAAAGCTGCTTTTTCATATCCAAAAAATGGCCACAACCCATTATGGGAAAGTGAACAGTTTGTTTATATGGTCTAGTCGATTACTAGAGCCCATTGAAGCACTGCTGCAGTACGGTGAATTACAAAGTATTCAGAACGTGCTTAGAATGATGAGTCGAGATTTTGAAAACCTGAGAGATGGTTTTCCCGATATTATGGTTTACGACAACGGCTTGCGGTTTGAGGAAATAAAAGCCCCTGGAGATCAATTGCGACGAAACCAGCTGGTGTCTATTCAGCGTTTGCAACAGGCCGGGTTTGATGTGGCTGTAACAACAGTAAACTGGGTACGCGACCCTGAGCAGCCCTATGTCGTTGTGGATATAGAAACCACAGGGGGAAACAACAGCTACAATCGCATTACCGAAATTGGAATGGTGAAGCTTATTGCCGGCGAGGAAGTAGACCGTTATCAAACCTTAATAAACCCACAGCGCCGAATTCCTGCAAATATTACGCGGCTGACCGGTATTTCAGATGATATGGTGGAAGGTGCGCCTATTTTTGCAGACGTTGCCAGTGAAATAGCTGCGTTTACTGAAGACTCTGTATTTGTAGCTCACAATGTGAATTTTGACTATGGCTTTATAAAGCAAGAGTTTGCGCGTTTAGAACAGCCCTTTCGTCGCCCTAAAATGTGTACGGTAAGAGAAATGCGGCGCACTTATCCAGGGTTGCCTTCTTACTCACTTGCCAATCTAACCAAGCATTTTTATATCTCTATGGAGCGTCATCACCGTGCCCTTTCTGATGCAAAAGCTGCGGCCGAATTACTTAAATTAGCTTTTGAAAAAGATGATAGAGAAAACGCCCTATAAAATTTGAACGAAGACGGTAAATTTTCGTATCAACAGCGATAAACAGTCTGCAACGAGAGAATAGCTATGTTAGATGAAGAACAGCAGTCGAGAGTTATAGAGATGGCGTGGGAAGATAGAACGCCGTTTGAGGCTATCGAACGTTTATACGGCCTGCCTGAAAAAGAAGTCATTAAGCTTATGCGTAAAAACTTAAAACAAAAAACGTTTAAGAACTGGCGCGCAAGGGTGTCTGGCCGCAAAACTAAGCATGCTAGTTTGCGCCCAGAAGGCGTGGACCGAGGATATTGTCCGTCTCAGTACAAAGTGAAAAGCGCCAACAAATAATGCGCTATTAGCGCTACTTGTCTACCGTGCTAACGGGGAGTAAAAACGCCATAAGTTGCTGGCGAAAAGGGCTAGGAAAAACAAGGGTATTGCCAGATTCATTAATTTGTTTGGCTTGAGTAACCTTTTCTAAAAAGGCTGCGTAAGACGCATTGTTTTGCTCTACGTCCTCCACGCGTTGCATGACGCTTTCAATATATTCAGAAGCAGATAAATCGCAATTACTCTTAAGCTCTGCTGCTAGCGATTTAAGCACGTAAGTTTCCCACTCTTTGCGGTAGCTATCATGAAGCCTCTCAGGATAAACAGTGAGGTCGTCGATATCCTGCTTAAGGTCTACGATGTCGAGGGGGTCATCATATAAAACGCGAAGCGCGAGAAGGACATCGTCAGATAATCTTGAAATAGGAAGCTTTTCTTTGAGCTGTGTATAACGACTTTGCATAGACTGCCTTAGAGGTTATTGACTGTTTTTAAATTTGTTCCTTTATGAAATTTCTTTTCCTTGCATTGGCTCGAGTCTAAAGAACTCACTTCACTTATTAAAGGTTGTGAGGTTAAAAATAAGTAATTTAATATATATGAACTTCAATAAAATACGGGGCGTATTCACTAATGCACTGTTAAAGTGTGTACGCGTTCTTGCTGTTTGGCCCACCGTTTGGTGGGCCTTTTTTTTGGGTGGCGTTTGTGGAGCGGAATTACATAGCCCAGAGGTTGCTGACAAAATGCGGACATAAAAAAGCCGATGCATAGCATCGGCATAAGCGGAGATTAACTCCATAAGGTAATTCACACATGAAAAAAACAATGACGTGGGAGACGTCTTTCAATGCAAGTAAGTGTACTCATGTTAATCAAACATAAAATCAGTAAAAATTGATTGTTATAATCGCAAAATGCGAATCACTGCAGTGATACTGTCTTTCTTTATCCTATATTGAGCAGAAGTGTAGTTTCAGAGACTTTAAGAAAGCCGGTATAAGCGGGTCACTTTAGATTTAGATTACAGTTTTAAGCAATTATAGAAAAGAGGGGAAAAGGTAAAATTGGGCTGCACCAACATTGCGATACAGCCCAAAGGGGGGGATTAGTTTAAGCCCAGTTTCTTTTCGAGGTAGTGAATATTAGTACCACCCGCGAAGAAGTTTTCATCGGCCATAATCCGTCTTTGTAGTGGAATATTAGTTTTAATACCGTCAACCACAATCTCTTCCAAAGCATGGCGCATACGCGCGATGGCCTCGTCACGGCTTTCGCCGTAGGCAATTAGCTTACCAATCATAGAGTCGTAAAAAGGAGGAACTGTATAGCCAGCATAAATATGCGACTCCCAGCGGATCCCTAAACCACCTGGCGCATGAAACATATTAATGAGTCCAGGGCTTGGGATGAAGGTTTCTGGATCTTCAGCATTAATACGACACTCGATTGCATGCCCGCGAATTTGTATTTGAGACTGGTCGATAGACAGCGGCTGACCTGCTGCTATGCGAAGCTGCTCTTTTATCAAATCAACGCCAGTAATCATTTCTGACACAGGGTGCTCTACCTGAATACGGGTGTTCATTTCAATAAAATAGAATTCGCCGTTTTCATATAGGAATTCGAATGTACCAGCGCCTCGATAATTGATTTCAATACAGGCTCTGCGACAACGGTCGCCTATTTTTGCACGCATTTGCTCTGAAATACCTGGTGCAGGTGCTTCTTCTACCACTTTCTGATGGCGGCGCTGCATAGAACAGTCGCGCTCACCTAAGTGAATAGCATTGCCCTGTCCGTCAGCAAGCACTTGAATTTCAACGTGACGAGGGTTTTCTAGGAACTTTTCCATGTAAACCGTTGGGTTACCAAACGCTGAACCAGCCTCTGCCTGTGTGGTTTGAATTGCTTTTACCAGTTCGCCTTCGCTGCGCACAACACGCATACCACGACCACCGCCGCCACCAGCAGCTTTAACAATAATTGGATATCCAATGCGCTTTGCTATGGCTTTGTTGCGCTCTTCGTCGTCAGTTAACGGGCCATCTGAACCTGGTACGCAAGGAACGCCGGCTTTCTTCATAGCGTTAATAGCAGATACTTTATCACCCATCAGGTTAATGGTTTCCGCTGTAGGTCCAATAAAGATAAAACCGCTTTTTTCTACCGCTTCAGCAAAGTCTGCATTTTCTGCTAAAAAACCATAGCCAGGGTGGATTGCTATAGAGTTTGTAACTTCTGCTGCTGCAATAATACGCGGAATATTAAGATAGCTCTCGGTCGCAGATGCTTTACCGATACAAATAGATTCGTCGGCAAGCAACACGTGCTTTAAATTTCTGTCCGCAGTGGAATGCACAGCTACGGTTTTAATGCCCAATTCTTTACAGGCTCTTAAAATTCGCAGGGCAATTTCACCACGGTTGGCAATAAGTACTTTATCTAGCATTGTGAATTGCTCACTTATTCGATGATGAACATTGGCTGGTCAAATTCAACCGGATCTTGGTTCTCTACTAAAATTGCTTTTACAACGCCGGCTTTGTCAGACTCAATTTGGTTCATCATTTTCATAGCTTCAACAATACATAAAGTATCGCCTACTTTAACCTGCTGTCCCACTTCAGCAAATGCTTTAGAAGTAGGTGATGAAGCACGATAGAAAGTACCAACCATAGGCGATTTAACTACATGGCCTTCAGGTGCAGCTGGTTCAGAAGGTGCAGCGACTTCAGGTGCCGCAGGCGCTTGGGCTGGAGCTTGCTGTGGTGCAGCGGGAGCTGCAAAGCTATAGTTTACCGGCGCTTGAACACCAGTTGGACCACGGTGAATTCGTACCGACTCTTCACCTTCAGTAATTTCTAGCTCAGCTACACCAGATTCTTCAACTAGCTCGATGAGTTTCTTTATCTTTCTAATATCCATGTTCTTTCTCTGCGTTATTTTTGCGATTTCGGTAAATTGACTGCTGCAGTTAGCGCAAGCGAATAACCCATAGGGCCAAGACCGACAATGACGCCAGCTGCAACATCAGAAAAATAGGAGTGGTGACGAAAAGGTTCACGGGCGTGAACATTCGACAAATGAACTTCAATAAACGGAATACTTACACTGAGTAACGCGTCGCGAATGGCAATGCTTGTGTGTGTAAAAGCAGCAGGATTAATAATGATGGCATCTGTGTTGCCCATAGCGCTGTGAATACGCTCAATAAGCGCATGTTCAGCGTTAGACTGAAAATGCGTTAGCGTAACGTCGCTAGACGCAGCCTGAGCCTGCAAATCATCTACGATGTTCTGCAGCGTCTGCGTACCATAATTGTCGGGCTCTCGTTGACCTAACATATTTAAGTTAGGGCCATTCAATAACAAAATATTCATCTAATTTGCTGCTATCTTCGGGTAATTGACACGGTATTTGTCATTTCAACAAATTTCCGTTTCAGTTGCACGAAAAAAAGCCAATAGTTCGATCCGTTTCGTGATTTATAGTGTGATTATAGAGATAGAGAAAGATTTAGCAGCAAAATACTGGTCTAATCAGGTGTTTTAGGCGCAAAGTTTTTGCTACAGGCTGTCATTCGCAGCGTTGCTTTTTGTTAATGAAATGTTGTGTGGAAACGAGTGGATGGTGTGCCATGCCTGGCATAGAGCGTTATATTGCTTTTATTCTATGTCTACGTTTACCGTTTTCATTTTAAAAGGAACGCTTTCATAGCGACCGTGATATTTCGCAACGTAAACACCGAAATGTAAATGGGGTACAGATGAAAACCCAGTATTTCCTGTGTATCCGATGAGTTGTCCTACCTGGATGCGCTGGCCTCGTGCTACCGCAACACCGTTATGCATCAGGTGATAGTATTCACCGGTAGTGCCATCGCTGTGCAAGATAGCAATATAGTTGGCATACTTTGCAAACTCTGGTGTAGGTCCGCCTTTTCTGCCACTGCTCTTTGTATCAATAACAATTCCCCCACGAGCTGCGAGAATGGGGGTGCCTTTTTTTGCCCCGAAGTCGAGAGCATATTTTGATGCACCAAAGTGACTAAAGCTGCCGTTCACGCCCTGAACAACAGGATAATTTTCTAGCGGCTGCAGGGGCGGTGCATATGAGTAATTATTGTTATGAGACGCATTAATGTCTCCCACCGTCCATTTAACCCGCATGTTTGACCAAAAACGTGAGGGTGATGAAGTTTCACCTAGTTCAATAGTACTGTCATCGGACAAAAATGCGTTTGCATGGGCCATACGCCCTAGTTCAGAAGAATAAAGCGTAACGGCAACTGGCAGGTTTAGATGTCTTTTTATACCTATGCGATAGGTGCGGTTCTGCTGACCGGTTCCTCTATTGCTTTCACTAAGCACAATGCAAAAGCGCCGTTCGTCAAAACAGCCCTCAAGCTGCAAAGGCTTCATTTGCTGAGCTGCAAGCTTTAGCGGCAATGCTGCTATTGCGCACGCAAAGGCTAAGATCAGCGAAATGATCGTGGTTCTGCTTAGTGTGTTAATCAAAACCTGAAATCCAACAACTGACATTTAATATATAAGCGAGCAATCAACTACCTTTTATATACTTGTTAAACGCCTGGGGGTTAGAGAGTTTGTTGGTAATCTCATTCACTTAATAAGTGCATTATTGACATGTTCAGCAAACTCTTCTGCATCCATAAAGCCAGTAACCCGTGATTGACGAATTTCCTTTCCACTCGTATCGAAAAATAAGATAGTTGGCAAACCAAGCACTTCAAATTTATCAAAAATTTCCTGGCGTTCGGGCGTGTTATCAGTGAGATCCATTTGCATCCACACTGTATTGTTTAGTGCAGTTACCACACCCTGGTCGGGGAAAGTGTACTTTTCAAACTCTTTACACGCCACGCACCAATCGGCATAAAGGTCTACCATCACGGTTTTGTCTTGAGCGTTGGCCGCCGCAATTTTTTGTTGAAGGTCGTTAAGGTTTCTGGCTTTTACAAACTCAGGATGTTCCTTTTTCTCTCCCCAAAGACCCACATTCTCGCCTGTTTGATAAGCAATGCCTGCACTGCCCATAATGCCTATTGCCACTAATATAGCGCGCCCAAGCTTCATCATTGAGTTTGCTGTAGCGCGATTTAGCCACCAGTAATAGCCAAATAAGCCAAAGCCCAGAGCTGCCCATAAAAAATCGGAGAAGGCGCTATTCCAAAGACGCTCTATAAATACAATGGCGACAGCGAGCATCATGAACCCGAATGTTACCTTGACAACATTCATCCAGTTGCCTGCTTTTGGCAGCAGTTTTCCGCCCGTTACGCCAAAGAGAATAAGCGGTATTCCCATCCCTATGCTGAGCAAGTAGAGCGAGATAAAGCCTAAGGTCATATCGCCTGTTTGAGCAATGAACAGTAAAATTCCGGTAAGCGGAGCGGTGGTACACGGCGAGGCAATAAGCCCAGACAGTACGCCCATGATGAAAACACCCACAAAGCTTCCCGGGGTTTGGTTATTGCTCGCCGATGTCAGCTTTTCCTGCCATTTAGCGGGAAGTTGTATTTCAAAACCGCCGAACAAAGCAACGGCCAAGGAGATAAATAAAGCAATGAAAACACCAAGTACTACAGGGTGTTGCAGCGCTGCTTGAAATTGAGCGCCGGCCACCGCTACCACAAGACCAAGCAAAGAGTAAGTGATTGCCATGCCCTGTACATAAACAAATGTAAGCCAGAAAGAGTGCGATAGTGTTTTTGTTTTTCCTTGCCCAATAACAATACCAGACACAATAGGGTACATAGGGAAAACACAGGGCGTAAATGCAAGCCCAATGCCTAAGGCAAAAAATAATAAAAGAGTAAGAGGCAAGTTTTCTTTGTTGATAAGTTGATTTGCTAGCGAAAATTGTTCACTTTCCACTGAGGATCCGTTGCTCTCGTTTGCGCCTTGCCCCTCGGCCATGACCTCATTAAGGTAAACCACTTTTATCGTTGGCGGGTAGCAAAGCCCTGCGTCGGCACACCCTTGATAGCGAACCTTAACGATACCGTCAGATGAGGCGTTCTCGATAGGCAGTGTAATCACAACACTGTTATAAAATACCTCAGACTCGCCGAAAAACTCATCCTCAATCATAACTCCTTTGGGATAGGAGGCTGTCCCTATTTCGGCATCTTTCGCTACGTATTTAAACTGCTTTTTATACAGGTAATAGCCGTCTGCAATGGAAAAGGTTAAGGAGAGCGTTTTATTTTTTTGGTTGAAGTCGAAAACAAAAGCTTGTTCTACATCTAAAAATTCAGGTTCTTGAGAAAATGACGCATCTAAACTGTCGGGGAATTTAGTTTGTGCCACTGTATTTGTAGCCAACATAATCGAGCACAATGCCAAGGTAAAAACCATAAACATACGGCGTATTGAATCAAATGCAGACTGATAAGAAGGCTTACAAAAGGGTAAAACATTATTCATGATGACAACTTCTTTTATTCATTTGTATTGCTGAATTTTATTGGTTTAATTCTGTTGCTTTAACATACTAGATGTATCGCGCATTTGGCGCGCGAGCGCATTCTAACGAACACTTACTTTGACTTACTCACTGCTATCCGCGCTTGCTCGCTTTAGTTATAACGTTACTTGATACTGTTTATTCGTATAAAAAGAGTGCAAGGCGTGAAAATAATCTGCGCTTAATGTTCTTGCACTAATGTGCTCTGTCACAAACACACTTTACCCGCAAAAAATTGGGCAAAATTTGCTTTGTGCGTACTAAGACCGATACAGTAACAGTATTGTTTCACGGTGAAAGTATAAAACCGTGGTTGTCGGTCGCGCTGTGTAGCCGTTTAACCGAAAGAAACCGAACCTTTTCTTGTGATCGGTTTCTAAAGCCATACAACTATCACTTACTTCGCGGTACTGAGAAAACGTTACCTATTAAATTCACCCTTTAATAGCGGCCAATTAAATAGTACCCGAGTTCCATTGTTTATAGTGACAAAAGAGGACGCATTTTGCGGGTTTTATTTATATTATTTGCCCTTCTCCCTATTCTAGAAATCGCCATTCTAGTGAATGTAGGCAGTATTATCGGTGGCTGGAATACCATAGGTATTGTTATTTTAACGGCCTTTATTGGTGCTTATTTTGTTAAACGCGAAGGAATTGCGACACTTCAAACTGCACAGGCAAAAATGCAGCGTAACGAGGTGCCAGGCAAAGAGTTGGTTGAAGGCTTAATGTTGGTGATCGCTGGCGTTTTGTTAGTAACACCAGGGTTTGTAACAGATATCTTAGGTTTTTTATTCGTAATGCCAGGATCACGACATCTGTTGGCCTCTCAAGTTAGTAAGCATATGAAAATGCGCGTGGTTATGCCGGGCGGAGCTAGCGCAGGTGGGTTTCACTCCCATCAGCAGCAAAACCCTTTCTCCGGTAGCCCGTTTGGCGATGGCCAGGGCAACTCGCCTTTTCACTCAGATAAGAAAGATTCAGACGGCGTTATCGAGGGTGAATATACCGACAACACACAAAACGATGAAGATAAGCGCCTTAAGTAGCCTTAAATAAATACAGACAAGAGCGTTGGAGGCTATTCACCGGCTTCTGTTCAATCATAATTTGCCATGTTTTTGCTGCTTCAATTTACCGGTTCACTCACTTTGTGGATAAGTGATGAACCGTCCCACCTTTGAAAACACCGCTATTTATTAAAAAAATCAATTTTTTTACATTTTTTTGCTGAAAAACACTTGAACTTGAATAGGTACTACCCCATCTATCGGTGCAGACAACAGTTTAACTGCTCAGCAATGGGCATCCAGGCACTCAACATTCAAAAGGTTGAATGTTGATAATTAACTTTGAATAGTGGAATTTTCAGGAGACTTGAAAATGGCAATTCGTCCTTTACACGACCGCGTAATCATTAAACGCGCAGAGCAAGAAAGCAAATCTGCAGGCGGTATCGTTCTGACTGGTTCTGCAGCAGAAAAATCAACTCGCGGTGAAGTAATCGCTGTGGGTAACGGTCGCATACTAGAAAATGGCGAAATTAAAGCGCTAGACGTTAAAGTTGGCGACACTGTTATTTTTAGTGACGGTTACGGCGTTAAAACAGAAAAGCTAGACGGTGAAGAAGTGCTTATCCTTAGCGAAAGCGACATCCTAGCAATTGTTGAGTAATAACGATTAACGACTAACCGAATAAGAGAGGAATTGAATCATGGCAGCTAAAGAAGTACGTTTTGGTGACGACGCTCGCACAAAAATGCTTAAAGGCGTAAACACGCTAGCAAATGCAGTAAAAGTAACTCTAGGTCCTAAAGGCCGTAACGTTGTTTTAGACAAGTCTTTCGGTGCACCTACTATCACTAAAGATGGTGTATCTGTAGCCAAAGAGATCGAGCTTGAAGACAAGTTTGAGAACATGGGCGCTCAGATGGTGAAAGAAGTAGCCTCTAAAGCGAACGACGAAGCGGGTGACGGTACAACTACCGCTACTGTACTAGCGCAATCAATCGTAACTGAAGGCCTTAAGTCTGTTGCAGCGGGTATGAACCCAATGGATCTTAAGCGCGGTATCGATAAAGCAGTAATTGCAGCTGTTGCTGAGCTAAAAGCACTTTCTACAGATTGTGCAGACAGCAAGTCTATTGCCCAAGTAGGTACTATTTCTGCTAACTCAGACGCAGAAGTAGGCGACATCATTGCTCAAGCAATGGAAAAAGTAGGTAAAGAAGGCGTTATCACTGTAGAAGAAGGTCAAGCACTTCAAAACGAACTAGACGTTGTTGAAGGTATGCAGTTCGACCGTGGTTACCTTTCTCCATACTTCATCAACAATCAAGAAAACGGTACTGTTGAACTAGACAGCCCGTACATTCTATTGGTTGATAAGAAAATCTCTAACATCCGTGAACTACTTCCTACTCTAGAAGCAGTAGCGAAGGGCGGCAAGCCGCTACTTATCATGGCTGAAGATGTTGAAGGCGAAGCGCTAGCAACATTGGTTGTAAACAACATGCGCGGCATTGTGAAAGTAGCTGCAGTTAAAGCACCTGGTTTCGGCGACCGTCGCAAAGCAATGCTTCAAGACATCGCGGTATTAACTGGCGGTACAGTTATCTCTGAAGAGATTGGTCTAGACCTTGAAAAAGTTCAGCTTGAAGACCTAGGTACTGCTAAACGTGTAGTTATCAACAAAGACAATACTACTGTTGTTGACGGTAACGGCGACGAAGAAGCGATTGAAGGCCGTTGTGCTCAAATTAAAGGTCAAATTGAAGAGTCGTCTTCAGACTACGACAAAGAAAAGCTTCAAGAGCGTTTAGCTAAGCTTTCTGGCGGTGTTGCAGTAATTAAAGTTGGTGCAGCTACTGAAGTAGAGATGAAAGAGAAGAAAGACCGCGTTGAAGATGCGCTACACGCAACTCGCGCTGCGGTTGAAGAAGGCGTAGTACCTGGTGGTGGTGTTGCACTAGTTCGCGCGGCTTCTAAGCTTGACGAACTAACTGGCGACAACGAAGACCAAACTGTAGGTATCAAACTTGCGCTACGTGCAATGGAAGCTCCTCTACGTCAAATCGCGTCTAACGCAGGTGCAGAAGCGTCTGTTGTTATCAACGCGGTAAAAGGCGGCGAAGGAAACTACGGCTACAATGCTGCAAACGACACGTACGGCGACATGCTAGAGATGGGTATTCTTGACCCAACAAAAGTAACGCGCTCTGCACTTCAGTTTGCATCGTCAATTGCTTCACTAATGATTACTACCGAAGCAATGGTGGCTGAACTACCTAAAGACGAAGCAGCTCCTGCAATGCCTGATATGGGCGGCATGGGCGGAATGGGCGGCATGATGTAATCATCCCCTAAGCTTAACGCTTAAAGAAAAGGCGCTACTTTTTGAAGTTAGCGCCTTTTTTATGTGTGTATATTTTAAGCCTGCAATGCAGGCTTATCTTTAAATGCTTACTAAACTGCAGTTATGTGCTTTTAGTGTCTTCAATGTAGGCGTCGATTAATTCCTCTAAAATAGAAAGAGGAACAGCCCCATTTTTCAGCACGACATCGTGAAAATCGCGTAAGTCGAACTTATCGCCTAAGGCATTTTTCGCCTTCTCTCTTAGCTCCAAAATCTTAAGCATGCCTACTTTGTATGAAGTAGCCTGGCCAGGCATCACAATATAACGCTCAATTTCTGAGGTAACGTCACTTAGCGCCATACCCGTATTATTTACCATGTAGTCGATAGCTTCTTCTCGGGTCCAGCGTTTTTGGTGAATTCCAGTATCTACCACCAAGCGTACCGCCCTAAATAATTCCGCTTGAAGTCGACCAAGATTATCCAATGGATTGTCTTGAAAGCCCATTTCCCACGCTAAATATTCTGAGTACAACGCCCATCCTTCTGTGTAAGCAGTGAATGGCGACATTTTACGAATAAAGGGCATGCCCTCAATTTCCATTGCTAGCGCTATTTGAAAGTGATGGCCTGGAATGCCTTCGTGATAGGCCAGCGTTCGCATGCTGTATTTGGGTGTTGCCTTTATGTCGTAAAGGTTTGCGAAAAAGCGACCCGGCCTAGAGCCGTCTATGGCTGGCTGCTGATAATACGCGCCAGGTGCGGTTTTTTCTTTAAACTCAGGAATACGAACTACTTCCATGCCTGCCTTAGGACGAATGCGAAAAACCTCGCTCATACCTTCTTCAATTTCATCAAGAATGATTTGATAGTCTTTTAGTATTTGCTCACGGCCCGCATCGCTGTCTTCATAATAGTGAGAAGGATCAGAGGCTAATGCGTCCATGGCAGTAGTGAAGCCTTGAGAGGTGTCGTAACCTTCGTCTGCAAGAATTTTGAGCATTTCACCTTGAATTCTAGCTACCTCTTTTAAGCCAATATTATGAATTTCGTCTGCGGTCATATCGGTGGTAGTGAAAAAGCGAAGGGCGTTGGCGTATACTTTATCGCCATCGGGTAAGTGCCAGTATCCGTCATCTGTGCCCGCTTTGGTTTTAAGTGTTGTGAAATAGTCGATGAATAGCTGATAAGCACGATTTACATCATCATTAATTCGCGCTTCTGCTTTGGCTAAAAAGTCGTCTTGCTGCTCTTGGGACAGTGACTCTATATCTGCCATTTTTTCTCTTAGCGAGCTGTAAAGAACGTTCTCGTTAAGCGGTGATGAAATAAATCCGTTCATTTCATCAAGCACGCGTTCGATAACAAAGCGAGGCGGAATAATGCCTTTATCTTCACGTAGTTTCAGGCCTTCCAATACCTGTGCAAACTTTTCGTCAACTGCTTCTAAGCGGCTGAGATAGTTCTCAACGTCGGTCTCATCTTTAATTTGATGCTGCCCCTGCATAAAGCTGGGGTAACCATTTTGCACCCCAAAAAGTTGGTTTACAGGGTAGGTGTGATATTGAAAGGGCTCATTAGTGAGAAGGTAATCAAGAAGGTAAAGGGTAATCTTCTTGGAAAGTAACTCATCTTTGCTTAAGTCATCATCATCGTAATTCTCGATGACGCTTTTAATATTACGAGCCTTGTTATAAAGCTCCTCACTTTTTTCGGGGCTAGCATCATCTAGCTTAGCGTTGTGCCCCTTAATGCCTACCGACTCTAAAAACCCCAAAGAGGTAAGTGTTTCCGGGCTTTCAAACGCTACTTTTACCATTTCTCGGTTAAGAAAGTTGTTAAAGTAAAAAGGTTTATCTGCATACCATTCGTGAGCAGCAAAGCTGCCGCCTAAAGCGATTATGGCTACTAAGCCAACGCCAATCCATTTAAAAAATTGTTTCATTATTTTTATTGTCCAAATTTTGTTCTCGACCTACGTTAGCGGAATTTGCGCTAAAAAGTAAACCTATTCAGCAAAATTGAAATACTGCCTAGCGGTTATTCGTATGCTTACGCTAAGCGTTGCTCTGGGTTATACTCTGAGGCGTAAATATTCAACGCTAATGGGCATTGTCATGGCAACAGCAGCAGCGGTACATATTCTGGTAAAAACCGAAAAAGAGGCTCTTTCTATTTTAGAACAGCTGAAAAAAGGTAAAAATTTCAGTACGCTAGCAAAAAAGCATTCAACATGCCCATCGGGAAAACGCGGTGGCGATTTGGGGGAGTTCCGTCGCGGGCAAATGGTAAAAGCGTTCGATGATGTTGTGTTTAAAAAAGAAGTGTTAAAAGTGCACGGGCCAGTAAAAACCCGTTTTGGTTTCCATATTATCAAAACCCTGTATCGCAATAATTAATACTTCTTACGTTAACGCCCTTAAATTCCCGACTCCCACTTTTCTCCGCATACCCGCTCTTTTGTAAAGGCATGATAGGGGCTATTAAATTCGTGTATGTTCTCTCGCATGGCTGCGTAGTGGTCGACACTAATAAATGGCGTGCTCTCTGCTTTTCCAGCGTTATCTAAAAGATAATAGCTGGTGGAATAGTCAGTAAGCAGCATGCGATTAGCGGCTTCGCTTTCTGTTAATCGCACCCGCGTGACGGCTTTAAAACGCGCGTTTTCGTTGGGCAGAGCCAGAATAGTGCGAAAGTAATACCCTTTTTCAGTCTGCTGTTGTGAAAAACCATTGAGGGTGGCAATAAGGGTTTTTAAGTCTATCGCTTCGCGCTGTAGCATAAAGTCGTGATGAATGACTTTTTTTCCTTCGCTGCTCTCTTCTCCCGCCGTGTAAACTTGCTCTTCTTCTAAATCCGATAAATAGCGTTGCCCTATTTCGGTGTAGTGAATAAGGGCATCTGTATTCATACGAACAAAATAGTCACTAATACCCGCTGGGACTACTTCAAACAGCATGAGGTCGGGAGTCACTGCGCCTCTTTCTTCTGGGGATTGTGGGCCTCGGGGGGCACACTTTTCTGAAATGAAATAATAATATTGACCGGCTTCGATGGCCTGCGCGCTTTTATGAAAAAACGATGATGTAAAAACGATGCCGTATAACATCGTTATGAAGAAACGAAATGCCATGATACTCAGCGCCCTTGTTTAGGTGGTCTTAACGAAGGCGCTAGTATACGGTTATCTAAACTACAATGCGAAACGAAGCCCTGAATTCACATCATAAACGCAGAATAGAAAGATTACTGCTGTTTTTCCGCTGCTTCTATTTTCTTCCACAGCTCTTCAGATTCTGCAGTGAGCATAGAATACGTTTTTATATCGCCTTTCCTTTGCGCAAGCATGGCTCGCTCTAGAAGCTGGTCGTACTCTTTTCGCATTTTCTTTGACGGATTCGATTTAAAAAGCCCAAACACTATTTTTTCTCCTCACGGCGCGCAGTGCATTTTTTTAAAAGCAAATAACGGCTGCGTACTCTAATTATGGTGTATTTTTTGTTTTATTTTCGGTTTAATAAACGCTAAGTAATACACGGTTTGTAGCGCATGATCTCTAGCAAGTACTGAGTTAACGTTTTAATTCGACTAACTGATCACATCACAGCAAAAAGAATTACCCATCTTTTTATCAATTTAACGTTTTGTATATGGCGCTGCTCTGCCACAGCCTGTTCATTTTTTATACCTTTACGGCTGTGCAAAAAACAACCTTCATGCCTCATTCCTCCCCTTCGATAACCAAAAATAAGACCGGTGAAATAAACATAATAGAATTTCATATAAATTATAGTTATGTAATTAAAGATAAAAATTTTGGTAATAAATATCTGTGAAGCGTATGTTTAACAAGGTTTAGAATAAAAATTAAACAACTGTGTTGAGCTCGTTTAGTTAATAAAAATTCAAACGATCGTTTAATTAAGTCAAAAAATGATCAGCATAAGTGAATAAAATAGCTTGGCCAGTAACAAAAGGTGTCATGCTCGAAGAGCCTACTAATAAGGAGAAGCGTGTGAAAATCATCGTGTTAAATGAATCAAAAACGCCTGATCCGCTGAACAAGGTGGAAAAGCGTTGCGCTGTAACGCCATCAAGTGCGCAGCGGTTAGTGAAGAAAGGGCTGTCTATAACACTCGAGGCAGGTGCTGGCTTACTATCTGGTTATTCTGATAAAGAATACGAAGGTGTAGGTGTATCTGTCATTAGCGACGTGAATGAGTCAATATCATCGGCAGATATGTTAGTGGCGGTGAATAAGCCTAATGAATCTCAATTGGCGTTGATGAAAAAAGGGGCCATTGTGGTAGGCCATCTTGACCCTTTCTTTCAACAACCGCTTATTGAATCTATTGCGCAAAAGCAGCTAACCGCTATTTCAGTTGAAATGATCCCTCGTTCATCTCGAGCGCAAAAAATGGACGCACTGAGTTCGCAGGCAAGCCTAGCGGGATACGTCATGGTTATGCAGGCCGCTAGTCTGCTCCCCTCAATTTTACCCATGATGATGACGCCTTCAGGCACCATTAAGCCGGCAAAAGTCTTTATTATTGGCGCAGGCGTAGCCGGGCTTCAGGCAATTGCCACAGCCAAGCGTCTTGGCGCAAATGTACTTGCCTATGATACCCGAGAGGTAGTGGCAGAACAGGTTGAGTCGTTAGGCGGCAAGTTCCTTAAGATTGATATTGGTGAAACTGGTCAAACAAAAGATGGCTATGCCAAAGAACTCACCGAAGAGCAAAAAGCCAAACAGCAAGAGGCTCAGCGCGATGCCATTGCTGATTCCGATATTGTTATTACCACGGCGCAATTATTTGGGCGCAAACCCCCGGTGCTTATCTCAAAAGATACGCTGGCATTAATGAAGCCAGGCAGTGTTGTGGTAGACATGGCTGCTACGTCGGGCGGTAATGTTGAAGGTTCGGAACCCGGAAAAACGACCTTAGTTAATGGTGTAAATGTGATTGGTGATGGTTACTGGAGCCAGTTTGTAGCAAGGGCAGCTACCGACATGTATGCCAACAATATTTATAACTTAGTAGACGAGTTCTTCGATACTGAAACCAACACCTTCAACCTAAATTTGGAGGACGACATTCTCGCCGGCTGCGTTATTACCCATCAGGGAAGCGTAACCAATGACATGCTGCTAACTACTTACAAAGGGGCGTAATCATGGAAATCATATACTTACTTTTTATTGTGGTACTAGCAGGTTTTCTCGGTTTTGAGCTTATTCGAAAAGTACCCGCTACATTACATACACCACTTATGTCTGGTTCTAACGCAATATCGGGTATCACGCTTGTGGGCGCTTTAGTGGCGTCGGGCAGTGATAATAGTATTTTAACGACGGTACTTGGAACCGTGGCAGTAGCGCTGGCAAGCATCAACGTAGTGGGCGGATACTTAGTGACCGATCGCATGTTAAGCATGTTCAAAAAAAAGAATAAATAGGGAGTACGCAAGTGAACAATATTGTAACCACTATAAACCTAGCGTACGTAGTTGCTGCGGCACTATTTATTCTCGGTCTTAAATTATTAAGTCATCCAGATACCGCTAAAAAAGGTAACTTTATTTCGGCAGTGGGTATGCTCATTGCGGTTGTTATAACCTTGCTCGACCAGCAAATTATAAGCTATCACTTCATTCTGCTTGGTTTTGTCATCGGCGGTGCCTATGGCGCGTGGAAAGCAAAAACCGTAGAGATGACGTCAATGCCTGAAATGGTGTCTTTGTTTAATGGTTTTGGCGGTGCAGCCTCGCTGTTGTTGGGTTGGGCCACATTATCAAGCATGAGTATGATGGTGTTAAATACAGCCAGCGTGTTTACGTTCTTAACTCTCTTTTTCACTATTTTGGTAGGGGGAGTCACGTTTTCAGGCTCGGTTATCGCTTGGGGTAAGCTGTCTGGGAAGTTGAGTTCAAAGGCTGTTATTTTCATTGGCTTACGTGAACTAAGTATCTTCCATCTAATTGCTATGGTGGGTATTGGCTATTTGTTTGCCACAGACCCTGCTAATACGCTGTGGTTGTATTGCGCCATTGCTTTAGCACTAAGCTTTGGTTTACTAGCTACCATATCTATCGGTGGCGCAGATATGCCGGTGGTAATCGCTCTGCTGAACAGCTATTCAGGTATTGCTGCATCTGCTGCCGGTTTGGCTACAGGTAATACTATTCTCATTGTTACCGGTCTATTAGTGGGTGCGTCTGGGCTAATTCTTACCAATATTATGTGTAAAGCCATGAACCGTTCGCTTATGAATGTGTTGCTTTCAGGATTTTCGACACCTGTTGAGGCGGGCGAGAAAATTGAAGGTGAGATAAAAGTGTTGGCGGCGCAGGATGCTTTTTACGTGCTAGAAGCTGCCCAGGCCGTGCTGGTTGTTCCCGGGTACGGTATGGCGGTAGCGCAAGCGCAGCATGCTGTTCGTGAACTCCAGTCATTGCTTGAGGAAAACGGATGTACCGTCGATTATGCTATTCATGCCGTTGCCGGACGTATGCCGGGACATATGAACGTACTGCTAGCGGAAGCAGACGTGCCTTACGATCAGCTATACGAAATGGACGACGTTAACCCACGCATGGAGAATTATGACGTGGTTATTGTTATAGGTGCTAACGACGTTGTTAACCCTGCGGCAAAAGAGATGAAAGGTAGCCCCATATACGGTATGCCGGTTATTGAAGCATACCGCGCCAAAACAGTCTTTGTGCTTAAGCGTTCTGCTAATGCAGGCTTTGCAGGTGTAGATAACCCGTTATTCTTTAAAGAAAACACGCGAATGGTGCTGGGTGATGCGAAGGAAACCATAAACAGTATTATTCGTGAGTTTGGTGACGACTAAGTTGTTCACGGATTAAACTTAACGTTTGCGTACTTTATTGGTAATCGCAACATTTAAAAAGAAAGAGCGCTAAGGTGTGCTTTCAATAGCATTGTTATGTTTTTGAAGGCACACATTACTTTCATCTATGTCCAATTTCTGGCTAAAAGAAGATATATTTTTTCGAGGTTGTTAAACGTCTGATTCCGTTCTAACATCACGCTTCTATATTGCCACCGATACCAAGCTGAAACCCTGTAATGAGTGAATTCCCATCTAAACGTACTTTTGACATCGAAACCTATCAAAATTGTATTTTGGTAACACTTCGAGGCCACTGGGATACAGCCACAAATATAAGTTACTTGGGAGAGCTGACGACTACACTGCAGAAACGAAACGGTAAACCGTTTCATCTACTAGTGGATATTAGAGCCTGGTCGACTCCAGACTCAGAAATTGACAGTCGTATTAGACAGCCTATTCAGCTAGATCGCAGAAATCAGTTAAGCGAGTTGTGGCTGGAAGATGAAAATACCAACGCGGATCATATTGCAAAAAAGTATTTCGTAAATGAAGCTTTTGTCCTTGAACGCACACAAGATGCAGGGGTGTTTTTAGGGTTAGCAAGCGAGAGAGTTGAACCAAGTACGATGGCATACGTAAAATCTTGGGTACATGCCGCAACTCCGTAAAAGGAGTAATGCGATAAATATAATTATTCGACACAATCGATATTTTACATCGCAACATTTGCGATGTTGTCTATAATACGCGGCTTATTTTTGCACTCATTTGCTAGGTGTTTCCTAGCGCACTGTTAAAAGGTGACTACATTGTCAAATTGGAGTATCGAGGAAGCAGAGCGCGTTTATGGCGTTTCTCAATGGGGCGGCGGCTATTTTCAGATAGGTGAAAATGGCAACGTTCATATTACCCCCGTGCCTGAAGATCCCAGTATTCGCATTGACTTCAATTCGGTTATCGAAGATATCCGCAAAGAAGGTGTGCAATTTCCTGTGGTTGTTCGTTTTCACGATATCTTGCGTTCGCAAGTGGCTGGATTAAATAAAGCCTTTCGAAAATCGATCACAGAAGCTGAATATCAAGGCGAGTATCAAGGTGTTTACCCGGTTAAGGTAAACCAGATGCGCGAAGTGGTTGAGGAAATTGTAGATGCAGGCAAACCTTACAACTATGGGTTAGAAGCTGGGTCAAAAGCAGAGCTTCTCACCGTACTGGCAATGAACACTAATGAAGAGTCGCTTACCATCTTAAATGGTTACAAAGATGATGAAGTAATGCGTTTGGCGCTACTAGGTCGCAAGCTTGGGCGCAAGGTCGTTGTGGTAGTTGAGAAATTTACCGAACTACTATTACTTGTGAAAGTGGCAAAAGAGCTGGATATCGATCCTATTATTGGCGTTCGCTCAAAAATGACGGTAAAAGGTCGCGGCAAGTGGGAAAGTTCTGGCGGTGAGCGAGCAAAGTTCGGCCTAACCATAACCGAGATAATTAACGCGGCGCGCTATTTAGAAGAGCAGGGCATGGCCCATTGCCTCAAGCTATTACATTTTCACATTGGCAGTCAGCTAACTGATATCCGCGCCGTCAAAGAAGCTGTTACTGAGGGCGCGCGTATTTATGCCGATCTGCATAAAATGGGCTTCGCTTTAGACTATGTCGATGTAGGCGGTGGCTTAGGTATTGACTACGATGGAAGTAACTCAACCAACGAGTCTTCGCGTAACTACAGTATGCAAGAATATGTAGCTGATGTTGTATACGGCATGAAAGAAATGTGCGATCTGGAAGGCGTTCCTCATCCTCATTTAGTGAGTGAAAGTGGCCGTGCCATTACCGCACATCACAGCTGTGTTATTACCGAAATTGTGGGTGAAATTAAGTCTAATGCCGCTGATATGGACACATCTGCAAAAGAAGGCGAGCACTTTTTCTTAAAGAATATACGAGAGCTTGCGGAAACCTTCGACGAACAAGAAAACATGCATGAAGTGTATAACGACGCTTCGCAATACAAAGAGCAGGCCCTCGACGCCTTTAAATTGCGCGTTATTCCATTAGAGGAATTGGCTAAGATAGAAACACTGTATTGGCAAATAATGGGCAGATTGCAAACTTGGTATCGTAAAGAGGAATACGTTCCCGAAGAGTTACAAGAGCTTGATTACAGCTTGTCATCACAATACCTGTGTAACTTCTCTGTGTTTCAGTCGGCGGCAGACACTTGGGCTATTGATCAACTTCTGCCTGTAGTTCCACTGACGAGAATGAATGAAGAGCCTACAGTAAACTGCTCACTGGTTGATATAACCTGTGATAGCGACGGAAAGATTGACCAGTTTACTATTGGCAGAGAAATTACTGATGTGCTGCCCATGCACCCCTTAAAGCGAGACGAGCCTTACTACGTTGGGCTGTTTTTAACAGGGGCTTATCAAGATGTAATGGGCGACATGCACAATCTTTTTGGCCGTTTGAACGAAGTGCATATTTACAGCTACGACGATGACCCAGAAGACTTTTACATTGAAGAAGTGGTGAAAGGCTCATCGGTTGAGGACGTACTGAATGTTATGCAGTATAACCCTCGGGCTATGGCATCTGATGTAAAGCGCCTGATTGACAGACATGTGTGGGATGGAAAGCTCAATCCTAGAGAAGGTGTTCGCTGGACAGATTTTTATGAAAAATGTTTAAGCGGTTACACTTATCTCAAGCAGTAGATAGCTTGCTATTGCCGGTGGCGCTAGTCACCGGCTTGCTTTAAAAAGCGCTTCCACAGCTCGGCAGTTGTGTTATTAATCATATTTGATTCTGCATTCATCAGCATGACATACCCGGCTTTTTTCTCTGGCATAAACGCAACATCTGCGCGATACCCCTTAACCCAACCGCCGTGATAATTCAGTTTTTTTCCATCGAGATCATATATGCGCCAGCCTAGGCCGTAGTGTGCGTCGTCTATCATACCTCGCCAGCCGCGGCGATAGGTTTCACGTTTAGTGCGAACCCGCTCGGTTGTTACGTATTCAACCATTTCTTTTGAAATAACAGTGGGAAACTCACCTAACAGCGCCTGCAGATAAATGGTCATATCGTAAATGCTGGCGTTAACCCCAGCTGCCGGTGAAAAGCGATAGTAATTACTTTCTACTTTGCCCTCATGCCACTTGTTACGTGCTATGGCTATGTGCGGCCTGGCCCAAGAGTCTGAGGCTAATAAGCCACCTTTTCCTACGCTAGAAGATGTCATCCCAAGTGGTGAAAATAGGTACGACTGAATTTGACTCGAATAAGAGGTGTCTTGCTTGCTAAAGTAATACTCTAACGCGCCGAATAAAGCATTTTGATAGGTATAGCAGTCGCCGGGTTTACACAGCGGCTCAAGCTCGCCTAGCGATTTAAGGACGCGCTCTAAAGAGTAATCGGCTTCAATTAAGTTATCGTACGCATTGGGCATAAAGCCGCTAGATTGGCCAACGATGTGCTGTAACTCTAGAGTGTCTGTCCCTTTTCCGTTAAAAGGAATATCTGGGAGCAGCGTGTTAATAGACGTATTCCACGCGAGCTGATTGCGTTCTACTAATTTAGCGCTAAGTAATGCGGTAAATGTTTTTGAAACCGAGGCAAGGCGGAACACGGTGTCTTTGGTTACTTTAGTGCCGCCTTTCTTGCGCGTTTTACCATAGACATAAACTCTTGGCGTTTTACCCTGTTCGTAAAACACAAAGGCATAGCCGGGTACGTTGTATTTGTTCGCCTCTTTTTTAACATAGTTTGCATAGTTGTCGAGCCAGTCAGCAGATGCAATATGTGGGTAAAGCAGCCACATGGGCATTACGCACATTAAAAAAAAGCGCGACATCAAAATGCGCAAAGTAGATAGCATACAGTCAGCTCGTTGGGCTGAGCTTTCAGTAAATGAAAGCTCAGCAGTCAGAATAAGAATGGCAATATTATGCGTATAGGTTGTCCAATTATCAAATGTGAGTGAAAAGTGGCTCTAAGCCCAAGTCACACACTCCCCTTTAATAATTATTGCGCACCGACTGGCAAGCACTGACTGGCAAGCAATGACTCTTACTCGATGGTAAGTTCCGATTTTGTCGCCTAAATACTGCTATATAAGGTTAAACTCAGTACTCATTTATAAAAATAGTCATCCGAGCAAGCCAGCGTAAGGAGTTAACGTGTTCATTTCTGACGAGGTTCAGCGCCAAGTTTATGCCGCAGCAAGGTGTAGCAGAGATGCGCGATTCGACGGTCGCTTTTTTGTTGCGGTAAAAACTACGGGTATTTTCTGTCGTCCAGTTTGCCCAGCCAAATTGCCTAACGAAGCAAACGTCACGTATTATCCCCTTGCGGCCCAAGCTATGGCAGACGGTTATCGACCTTGTTTTCGATGTCGCCCCGACAGCGCGCCACACTCTGCCGCGTGGTATGGAGCCGAAACTACAATAAACCGAGCCATGTCACTTCTTTCACAGATACCTACTCAGCCAATTAGCACTATTGCATCTCGGTTAGGTATAAGCGAGCGCTATCTCAACAAACTGATAACAGCTGCCATCGGTCTGTCACCAAAGCAGTTTCAAGCGATGCAGCAGGCATTATTTGCAAAGCAATTGCTACAACAAACTCGCTTACCTTTTATTGATATTGCACTAAGCTGTGGGATGTCGTCGCAGCGCCAACTGCAAAGAGTGGTTCAGCAGTATTGCAAAACAACGCCAACGGCACTAAGGAAGACGACGAATGAGGGGAGTAACAAGGTTACTTTGTTTTTGTCTTATCGCCCGCCTTACAATTGGCCACATGTAAGAGACTTTTTAGCTCTTCGCGCCGTAAATGAAATGGAATCCGTTACTGATAATACTTACCAGCGCTGGTTTGAATTTGAAGGCGTGAAAGGCCACTTTTGCGCCCGTCACAACGCACAAAAGCGAGGTTTTGAAGTAACGGTCAGTTTGAATAGCTTTACGCCGCTTTATCGCGTTATTGAAAATATAAAAGCTATGCTAGATCTAAACGCTGATCCAATGTTGATAGAGCGAGGGTTACTTCAAGCAGGGTTAATAAAGCAGCAACTTGTTGATGGACTGCGTTTGCCTAGCGCATGGAGCCTGTTTGAAAGCGGCTGTCGGGCTATTTTAGGTCAACAGGTGAGTGTGAAGGCAGCAATTGGTCAGCTAACAGTATTGGTGAATCATCTGGGAGAAAAGTGCAGCATTGACGGTGCTGACAAATATTGTTTTCCAAGCGCAAAGGCGGTGGCTAACAGCCATTTAGATTTTCTTGGCATGCCGCAGACGAGAAAAAACGCATTAAGGAATTTTGCTCAGCTTTTTTTAGCCAACCAACAGCCAAGCTATGCTCAAATTTTAGCGATAAAAGGTATTGGGCCTTGGACAGTCGATTATATTAAGATGCGAGGCGAGCGTGACCCTGATATTTACCTAGAGGGTGACCTTATAGTTAAGAAAATGGCAAAGCAGTTTCCAGTTAGCCCGAGCAAGGCTGCGCCGTGGCGGAGTTACTTAACTCTTCAATTATGGCAGCTCAGCGGCTCGGAACAAAAATGATGCTATTCGACTTAAGCCAGTCAGAAACGGCAAGTTAAAATTAGTAGGTCGAAATATGAATGAAAACGGTAGGAAGGACGGCTCTGAACAGTCGTTTTTATTTTCACAGTCAATAGACACACAGCAGGGGGTACTGACGGTCCAGGCTAGCAACAAGGGAGTGACCGCTATTGCTTTTGGGGAGTTTTTGGGAGCCTCACAGCCTGCCCATACGAAATCTACCGCAACAGCGATTGAGCCGAATCAAGTAACAAGCAGCGAAATAACAAAAAACGCAATAACAGAAGACGCATGCACACAGCTAAAGGCGTACTTTGCCAAAAAGCTCAATACGTTTGACTTACCTTTAGATGTTAATGGAACCGAGTTTCAAATGTCGGTATGGAAAGCTCTCAAAGAGATTCCGTATGGACAGACGGTGAGCTATCTCGACATCGCTAAAACAATTGGAAACCCCAAAGCGGTTAGGGCGGTTGGATTAGCAAATGGAAAAAACCCAATCGCAATTGTTGTACCCTGCCACCGAGTAATTGGCAGCAACAACACACTTACAGGCTACGCCGGAGGCCTAGCGCGTAAGCAATTTTTGCTAAATTTAGAAGGAGCCCAAGGCAGGCTATGGGAATAAAAGATATTGTTGCGCTGGTGGTATTGGCAGGTATTTGGGGTGGCTCTTTTATTTTTATGCGTGTTGCCGCCCCTGAATTTGGCATTTATGTACTGGTAGCCATTAGAACGCTATTGGCTACTGCGGTGCTTCTGCCTTTGCTTATAATTACCGGCGGCCTCTCGCAAATAAGGCATCATTGGTTTGCTATAGCGCTAGTAGGCTTGGTAAATACTGCCGTGCCCTTTGTATTGTTTAATTACAGTAGCCTGCATTTGGAAGCTGGCGTTAATGCTATTTTAAATGCCACAGCTCCCATGTTTGGCGCTATTGTTGCCTGGCTATGGCTTGGCGATAAGCTTACAAAAAGCGCCATAGTTGGCTTGTTCGTTGGCTTTATCGGCGTTGCGGTTATTAGCCAGCAAAAACTTGGTGAAGGCGAGGTGAGCTTTCTTCCCATATTAACCGCGCTTTTTGCAACAACTTGTTATGGCATAGCTGCCAGCATGATGAAGAAGTGGTTGCAGGGAGTAAAACCATTGGCTGTGGCCACAGGTAGTCAGGCCTTTGCGAGCATTATGTTAACGCCGCTCGCATTGGCTACCTTGCCTGCAACTATGCCTAGCAGTCACGCTTGGCTAAACGCAGTGGCCCTTGCTATAGGCGGAACGGGCATCGCTTATATTCTTTACTTTAAGCTTATTGCCGATGTTGGGCCAGCCAAAGCAATTACTGTGGCCTACCTAGTTCCTTTGTTTGGCATAGTGTGGGGCGTGTTACTGCTACAAGAACACCTATCAATTCAAACCATAGTGGGCGGTGCGCTTATACTCTTCGGCGTTGCGTTAACTACTGGCGTGCTAACAAAAAAGCGCAAGCGGCGCACATAACGTTAGTCGCGTTTAATCAATTAACTGCATGCGCACTAAGTTACTGCCATCACGCTTCGCTTGGTATAGAGCGTCTTCAGCATGGGCTGTTACCTCTTGCATGGGGCGAGAAGAAGCCGTATACGAAATGCCAAAAGTCGCTGTAATTTGAATGTCGGGCAGTTCAATAAGCGGTGGCAGTGTTGCAATGCCATGGCGCAGGTTTTGGGCTATTTCAAGAGCAACGTGAGGGCCCGTATGCGGCAGCAGAATAATAAATTCATCGCTACTCCAACGGCCTAATACGTCTTCTTTACGTAATTTATCTGATAAATACGCAGCAACCTTGTCTAAAATATCATCGCCAGCATTACGCCCATGGGCATCAATAATTGTGGTTAGGTCGTCTATGTTTACTATCACCACGCTAAGAGACTTATGCTCTTCTAGCAACGTTTTATAGATAACTTGCAAGGCTTCTTTGTCTGGCAGACGGTTGGTTTGGCGTACCACCAAATCAGGCTGCATGTCTTTTCTGAAATAATACAGCAAGTTATAAATTAATAAGAAAAGAGAAAAGACAACCACCAGTAGCGTTACTACACTAAATATAAACGCTTGTGAAATCTCCGCTTGTCTATCTTCAAGAGGGCTTAATAGAAAAACCGTCCAGCCAAATTGATTTAGTTTTACTTCTGCTATCAAAAAATCTTTTTGATTAATGGTAACAAGCTTGTTGTTTAATGCCTGTTCGTTTTGAATAGACAACGGCAAATTGGCATACCAAGGCAGTTCAGATAAATTAGTAAAGCTAGAATATGAAGCTACAAGTGCTGGGTCGGAGGACAACATAATATCGCCCTTGCTATCTACAAATAGAAAATCGTAGCCATATTCCTGTTTGTACGAATCGAAAATTTCAATAAAGCTTCGCAGGCTTTTACCCACGCCAAAAAAGCCTAGAAAACGGCCGTCTGAGTCGTGAATTTTTATGTCGATGTATAAATGTGTATCTTCCCATTTACCAATATCGGCAACGGCGTCGTCGGGGTGATCGCGATATTTAAAATACCAGCTCACCTCTCCTTCAATTAAATTGATAATGCTGCCATCGGCATTGTATTGCTTTCTTTCGGCTTCGCTGGCGATAAAAAATGATAAGCCAAATTCGTCTTCAAGACGGTTTAACGTGCTAAAAACGGCGTCGCTGTCTACAGAGTCTTTGTTCAATAATCCGACGAGCTCTGTTGAATGGCCTAAAGCGTCAGAGATATGCAGAGGCTTGAGAAGTTGCTCTACAATAAGCGATATGGCGGGTGATAGAGATTGCTGCTGGGCGCGGCTTTGTTCCGCTACAATTTTGGAAATACTGAAATGGACTAGGGTTACAATCGCGATTACAACGACAGCAAATAGCACCAATATACTTCTGTGTAGGGTTCTAAATGTGTTCACAGACTGCGCATGCTCCCTTGCCTGACTGAACTTATTAAATACGCAAACGAGTATACCCGTTGCAAATATGAACTACTAGCGTGTTCGCCGCAGATTAGACTAAATGCCGATTCTTAAACGATTTTTGAAATTAAAGTGGGGGCTGACCATATACATTCGCTGACATTATCTTGTAGCTTGGTTACACTACGCTAAGTATATTTTATGTTTGCATAATAAAGGAATTGTATGGCGTTCTCAGTGGTTATTCTGGCGGCGGGCAAAGGCACCCGTATGAAATCTTCCCTTCCAAAGGTGCTGCACAAGGTAGGCGGTGTGCCTATGGTGCAGCGGATAATAAATACGGTTAAATCGCTAGGTTCAGATAGCATTCACCTTGTTTACGGTCACGGTGGCGATTTACTTCAACAAACAATTGTTGAAGATAACCTTAATTGGTGTCTTCAGGCTGAACAGCTAGGCACGGGGCATGCGGTGCAACAGGCAGTTCCCCATATTAAAGACGACGAAGACGTATTAATTCTGGTTGGCGATGCTCCGCTTATCACTGAGAAAACGCTAGAAGCCTTAAAAACTGTGAAAGCTAGCTGCGACCTAGCATTGTTAACCGTTGAGCTAGATGACCCAACCGGCATGGGAAGAATTGTTAGAGAAAATGACAATATTACCCAAATAGTGGAACACAAAGACGCAAGCGACGAGCAAAGAGCGATAAAAGAAATCAACACCGGCATGATGATGATGTCGGGCGCCGATCTTAAGCGCTGGTTAGGTAATTTAAGTAACAATAATGCGCAAGGCGAATACTATCTCACCGATGTCATCGCCATGGCGGCTGCCGAAGGCAAGCGCATACAGTCTGCTCAGCCTTCATCGCCTGTGGAAGTGGAAGGCGTTAACAATCGCATTCAGCTTTCTCATTTAGAGCGTGCACTTCAAGCACGTCAGGCGCAGCAACTGATGACTGATGGTGTAACGCTTTTAGATCCGGCACGGTTTGACTTACGCGGTACATTGCAAAACGGTAACGACGTTGTTATAGACGTTAACGTTATTGTTGAAGGCAACGTAACCCTTGGAAACAATGTTGTTATTGGTGCAAATTGTATTCTGCGCAACTGCCAGATAGCAGATAACGCTATTATTGAGGCCAACTCAATTATTGAAGAAGCGACGGTAGGCGAAGCCTGCGTAGTTGGGCCTTATGCGCGCCTGCGCCCCGGTGCCGTAATGCACAAAAAAGCCAAAGTTGGCAACTTTGTAGAAATGAAAAAGACAGTATTAGGTGAAGGCGCAAAAGCGAATCACCTGACATATTTAGGCGATACCGAGGTAGGTGCTAATGCCAACATAGGCGCAGGCACCATTACCTGCAATTACGACGGTGTGAATAAGTCGAAAACCGTCATTGGTGAGAACGCATTTATTGGTTCTAACTCATCCCTTGTAGCGCCCGTAAGTGTTGGCGATAACGCAACAGTAGGCGCCGGCTCAGTAATTACTTCAACGGTAGACGATAGTGCCCTCGCTGTTGCCCGCGGTAAACAGCGCAACATAGCCAACTGGCCACGCCCCACCAAAAAATAAAATAAAGGGGGTCAGATCCAAATTAAATTCTAGTTATTGATTTAATTGACTTTATTTGGATCTGGCCCCCTTTTGTTCTTAAGGTATTGTCATGATCACTACGTTATTAGTTGGTTTCGGCTTTTCAGCTAAAACCTTTCATTTGCCTTTTCTGGAATACCTCTCAGATTTCACTGTTACCGCTGTAGTGTCTTCAAAGCCTGATGATGTTAATCGCGCATTACCTAATGCAATGGTCTATGCCTCACTAGAAGAAGCGCTTGAAAGTCAAAAGTTTGATTTAGTGGTTATCACTACGCCAAATCATCTTCATAGTTCGCAAGCTTTCTTGGCGCTTACATACGGCTGTCATGTATTGGTTGAAAAGCCGTTTACGCTTAGCACGAAAGATGCAGAACAATTGGTCTCTTTAGCCAATAAGAAAAATAAGCGATTGTGCGTGTTTCACAACCGGCGCTTCGATGGTGATTTTCTTACCTTAAAGCAACTGATGGAAGAAGGTAGGTTTGGCAAGATTAAGCGTTTTGAAAGTCGTTTCGATCGTTTTCGACCTGTGCCCCGAAATCGTTGGCGAGAGAATGCCGGGCCGGGAAGCGGTATTTTTTGGGATTTAGGTCCTCACTTAATCGACCAAGCGCTGCAGCTTTTTGGCAAGCCTAAAGCGGTATCTGCCAATGTACTAATTCTTCGTGATGGCGGGCAATCTGACGATACGTTTGATATTACCCTTCATTATTCTGACAAAGTGGTAAACCTAGGCAGTTCAGCATTTCAAGCTGGCGCAACGCTGCGTTTCGATTTACAGGGAACGAAAGCAAGCTACCGCAAGTTTTACCTCGACCCTCAAGAAGATCAGCTCAGGCAGAATATGCGTTTAGATAGCGAAAGCTGGGCTGTTACTTCTGCTGCCGAGCATGGAATATTGGCGAATGAAGGCCAAGCCGAGGTAATTCAAACTTGTCGGGGACAGTACATTTTGTTCTTCGAGCAACTTGCTGATGCCATTAACAAGCAAGGTCCTTTGCCAGCTGATGCCGAAAGTGTTGTTGAGGTTATTCATATAATCGAAACGGCTATCCAGGCGAGCGTAGAAGAGAGAAAGCTGCCGATTAATTAAACGAAACACTTGAATGAAGTTTCAAAATACCTTACGATTCTTTCAAATTGAAGTAATTATCTTTCGTTTTGAAAGTTTTGGCGCGTTTTGTGGCTTTATATTTCAATCTCATTTTCAAGTAGATTTTTGCTGAGCTGAAAACAAAATTCATGGCTTTAAACGGCTCAATTAAAAGCAACTCAATTTAATCCGGCTCTAATTAAAACCGGCTCTTATTAAAAGAAGTGTAGTAAATTGAAAAATAGTAATTCGGTTAAGTTAAGGCGACAGCGCATAGTGGAATGGGTGAACGAGCACGGTCATACGCGCGTTGAGACACTTGCCATGCACTTTAAAGCTTCTCAAGTTACGATTCGAAAAGACCTTTCTGAACTTGCCGCAGAAGGTTCACTCATTAGACAGTTTGGCGGTGCAGTACCCTCTACATCTAATACCGCGCAAAGTGATTCAAACTCTACAAAAGTTGCTTTTTCAGCGAATGCCTTCCCATTTACCCTTGTTACTAGCGAACTCGTTAACACTATCGGAAAATATGCTGCAAATTTAGTGAAGTCTGGCAGCAAATTAGTTATCGATTGCGGTACAACAACATCTTCAATACTTCCTCATCTGTCAGCCATTAATGATTTAGTAGTAATGACAAACACGCTATCAACAGCCAACTTTTTAACCCAGGGTGATAAAGAGCCTACCGTGCTAATGGTAGGTGGGACCTGGGATCCATTGTCGCAGTCTTTTCAGGGCTCGATGGCTGAACAGTTAGTTAGTGCCTATAGTTTCGATATTGCGTTTATTGGCGCTGCTGGTATTGATGTTGAAAGAGGCACAACAACGTTTAACGAGCTAACTGGGGTGACCCGAGCCATGGCGAACGCTGCAGACAAGGTAGTGGTGATGGCCAGCGCAAAAAAATTATCCCATAAAATGCCCAACCTAGAATTGGGCTGGAACCAAATTTCTGTTCTGATCACAGATGAAAATATTAGTGCTCAGGATAAAACGAATATTGAAAATCAAGGCGTGACGGTAATAGTCGCCACGCAAGACGGAGAATAAGCATGTGTGGAATTGTTGGCGCTGTTGCCGAACGTAATGTAGTAGAAATTCTGCTAGAAGGATTAAAGCGCCTTGAATATCGCGGGTATGATTCAGCCGGTGTGGCGTTACTGCAAACCGATGGCAACTTAACTCGTATTCGTCGTACCGGTAAAGTTCAAGAATTAGCCGACGCCGTTGCCAATGGCGAAGCCCTAGGTAGTACTGGTATTGCACACACGCGCTGGGCCACCCATGGTGGTGTAACAGAGGCCAATGCTCACCCTCACTTTTCTAGCGAACGGGTTGCAGTAGTACACAACGGTATTATTGAAAACTACGTGAGCTTGCGCAATCAGCTTTCTGAAAAAGGGTATCGCTTTACTAGCGATACCGACACAGAAACCATTGCCCATACGGTACATGAAGAGCTTAAAACCGGAAAAACCTTGTTAAACGCAGTGCAAAGCGCGGTAAACACCTTCCATGGTGCTTACGGCACAGTGATTATGGACAAAGAAGATCCTAGCCGCGTGGTAGTAGCACGCTCGGGAAGCCCTCTTGTTATTGGGCTTGGCCTAGGTGAAAACTTTATCGCTTCCGACCAAATGGCGCTTCTGCCGGTTACCCGTCGCTTTATCTTTTTAGAAGAGGGTGACGTAGCTGAGATTACCCGTCGCGATGTAAAGATTTTCGATAAAGACGGTAACGCCGTAGAGCGCGAGATTGTCGAATCCAACGTAGAACACGATGCGGGTGACAAAGCAGGTTACCGCCATTACATGCTTAAAGAAATTCACGAGCAACCTACGGTTGTGCGTAATGCACTACAGAATCGTATCGATGAAAATGGGCTAGTTGCCGATGTATTTGGCAAAGGCGCTGACGATATTCTAAGCAAAGTAAAACATGTTCAAATTATTGCCTGCGGTACCAGCTATCACGCTGGTATGACCGCTCGCTATTGGCTAGAGCAATACGCCAATGTGTCTTGTAACGTAGAAATTGCCTCTGAATTTCGCTATCGCAGGTCGGTAGTGCATCCAAATAGCCTGCTAATTACTATATCTCAGTCGGGCGAGACTGCTGATACACTGGCAGCACTGCGTTTAGCAAAAGAGCTTGGCTATATGTCTAGTCTCACTATTTGTAATGTACCTGGCTCATCCTTAGTTCGAGAGTCTGACTTAGCCTTTATGACCCGCGCTGGCGCCGAAATAGGCGTGGCGTCCACAAAGGCATTTACTACACAATTAACGGCCTTCCTAATGCTTACCCTTGCTCTTGGCAAAGAAAACGGAATGCTTGATACAGACCAAAAAGCAATTGTTTCAGCGCTTCACAGCCTACCGGCTAAACTTGAAGAGACTCTTGCTATTACCAACGGTATAGAAGACTTAGCAGAAGAGTTTGCAGATAAAAACCACAGCCTATTCTTAGGCCGCGGCGACCAATACCCTATTGCCATGGAAGGGGCGTTAAAGCTTAAAGAAATTTCGTATATTCACGCCGAGGCCTATGCATCGGGTGAGTTAAAACACGGCCCGCTTGCGCTTATTGATGACGAAATGCCGGTAATTGTGGTTGCGCCAAACAATGAGCTGTTAGAAAAGCTTAAATCGAACGTAGAAGAAGTGCGTGCTCGCGGCGGTATTATGTATGTATTTGCCGATAAAGACGCCGCATTTGAAGGTGATGAGTCGATGCGTGTAATCAATGTACCCCACTGCGAAGGACCAATAGCCCCGATCATCTACACATTGCCTTTACAGCTGCTTTCATATTATGTTGCGTTAATAAAAGGAACAGATGTGGATCAGCCTCGTAATTTAGCGAAATCGGTCACGGTTGAATAACGCTGTTATAAACGAATATTTTTATTGTACGGCTACATTATAGTTTGATAAAAAACATTATAGTTTGATTTTTCACAATAATGTTAGCTGTTTTTTCAGGCTTCTTCTGCTACGCTCAAAGAGTTAGCAGGAGGCCTGAAGATGCTAGATTCGGAAAAACCAATTGATCCTAAAGATGAGAAGAAGTTAAAAACCAGGGGAGTTGGTTCAGGGCAAGATTATGAGCCCTTCATAAAAGTGCATGAACTTAGTAGTACGGGTGAGAGCTACCGCATTCGAGGTCGAAACACAACAAGAGTTCATCATCTTCTATCTCGAATCGAATATTCTGCTTTTCTTGTATTCGATCGCTACCATCTTACCTATGACATCAAAGAGCAATTTCCCTTATCGATAGCTGATACCTTGAGTATTTGCTCCCGCTTGGGCATTCAACACCCTCAAATAAGAAACAAATTGAAAGTTGTTACTACAGATTTAGTTGTTGAACTTAGAGACAAGCGATCAATCGCTATCGCTGTTAAGCACGCTAGCGATTTAGACAATGTACGCACTGTGGAGAAGCTTCAAATTGAAAAGTTGTATTGGGAAGAGCTTGGTTATAATTGGAAACTTTTTACAGATAAAGATATTCCCGCCATCGTAAAAGAAAATCTTGAATGGCTTCATGCAGCAAATTGGAATTCTCACGACCTTTATGAAGAGTTGTCTCTAGAAGATATTTCGATAGTGATTAGCCGTTTATCAGGTTCAGATAAGAAACTCGCTACAGTTTGTGCGGCTATGGATGATCAATACGAGTGCACTGCAGGGTTTCATATTGGGGTGATTCGTAATGCAGCCGCTGCCAACTTGATAGATGTCCCGTTGGATATTGTATTTAGAAATTGGCGTGCCAAAGATGTAACTATAACTGATGACTTAAATTCAATTAAAGCTGGACTGTCCGATGTATCTTAACAAAGTATTTCTCGACCCTCATTCGGACGAGCTAACTCAGATTCGAGTGATCTATGAGCATGTCGATTTCTTAATGTTAATTGATATACGTAATGAAAATGCCTGGCCTTATCGAGTAAATATACTCGAGTTCGAAAGTTTATCGTTAGAAGAGATACCTGACCCAATTACACTCATAGTACCGGAGGCGGGCTCTAAAGCTGAAGAAATAAGAGATCGAGCTTATTCTTCCGTATCGCTGTTGTTAACAGACTACTTTGCCTTATTCGATAAAAAGTCTAGAAATCAGAAGATTAAAATGGTTTTAGAGGCAAAGGGAGAGACTCGACTATATGTGACCCGACAGTTACGCAGATACTGGCAGCGAGGAATGTCTCCCGATGCCCTCGCACCAGATTATTCAAGATGTGGTGCACCTGGCCAAGTTCGTGTTAACGCAAAGAAGGTCGGCAAAAGACGTACTACTTCCCCCGGTAGTGGAATTCCAATTACCGAGGAAATAGCAAGCTTTTTCAAACTAGCGATTGAAGAATTTTACCTCGTTAAGAAGGACGTAGACCTCAAAGCGGCCAGAACAAAGGCAAATGGTTTTCTTAAGTCGACGTACCCAAAAATTAAAAAAGAAGACCTTCCAACTGAGAGGCAGTTTCGATACTTCTTCAACAAACACTATGCTAAACCTCTTGTGGTTCAAGCACGCACTCCATCTAATCTGTATGCAAAAGATGTAGCTCCGAGCTTCAGTACTTCTGCCACAAACAACTTTGGTCCAGGAGCCCGCTATGAAATCGATGCGACCATCGCTGATTTACACCTAGTTTCAGAGCACGACCGAGATAGGATTATAGGCCGCCCAATCGTTTATAAAGTCAAAGATGTATTCAGTCGTATGACTGTTGGTTTATATGTGGGCCTAGAAAACCCCTCTTGGGCAACCGCATCAATCGCGTTGGCACATGCATTCTGCGACAAAGTTGAATACTGCCGTAGATTTGGGATTGATATCACAGAGAGTGATTGGCCAAGTATTGGCACTCCAGCAACTATTACTGCAGACAGAGCAGAGTTACTTGGAAAGCATGGTGATATCCTAGTTAACCGATTTGGTATCACTTTATCCAATACACGAGCGTATCGTGGCGATGATAAAGGCGTAGCCGAAAAGTCGTTCCATATGATGCATGTAGACATACTTCCTTATGTAAAAGGAAAGGTAGAACCAGTAAATGGAAAGAAAAAAGCAGGAGGCCGAACCGAACTATCAGCGAACATGACGCTTTATGATTTCACTAAGATGATGCTTGTTTCTGAAATTAATCGAAATACGGCTGTCCCGTTAGAAGGCTATGACTTTGAGAATGATATGCCTACGGACCTACCAGCGATACCCGTAAGACTATGGAATTGGGGAGTGAAAAATAGAACGGGTGTTTTGAGAGAGGTGGACCCAAAGCAAACCTATGTGAATATGCTACCCCATAGCAAGGCTACTATATCTCCCTTAGGTATATGTTTTAAAGGCATGTACTACACAAGCGCAGAAGCAATAGAGCTTGGTTGGTTCCATAAGAATCGCTCTGTCCCACGTCCAAAAACTATAGAGATCGCTTACGACCCGCTGAATACAAATGTTCTGTATGTAAGACCTGAGAATAAATTCGATAGCTTTTGGGAGTGCACACTCTTGAGTCGAAGTCGGAGATATCAAGATATGAGTTTAGTGGAAGCACTGTCGATTCGAAATGAGTCTAGGTCTGCATATGCTGAAGCTCAACAAGAGGCTGATTATCAAGCCCCAGACTTACAAAAAGAGCTTGAACTGATTGCCCAAATTGCAGACAAAAGGCAAAAGTCCTCGCAGTTATCCAACAAATCACAGCGATTAAGAGGCATTCGTAATAATCGAGACCAAGAAAAAGAAAGCGAACGTCAGAAAAATAGAGAGTCAGCTAAACCCCCAAAGAGCGAAGAAAAAGCAACAGTCACTTCCATAGATTCTGGTAAAAAAATTGATCAGGGATTCGATTATCCTGATTTAGATGATTTTTAGGGAATAATCAAATGGCAGTATTTGAACCAGCAAAATATATTGAAGCAGAGATTAAAGAGTACGAAGGTCATCCATTAATCAATGCTTTGCCACGAATAAATTCCCCGAAAGATACTGCGGAATTGATTCGCCGCATTCCAGTTGTTAGCCCTGAGGAAGTGGCTCTACCTGCTTATATCCGCCGCCATGCCATGTTACGTATTATGGATGGTTTTTTATACCCAACAAGAGCACATCTACAACTAGAGCAAACAATTTCTTCTATGATCCGACAAGGATATCTAAGCCGGAATATAGCGAATAAAAGCTATCAAGAAACATTGAACCGAACAGAGAAATTAATAGATGACAGCCGCAATGCAGGAAATGAAGCCTTAGTAAGCTCTGTTATTGGCTGCTCGGGTGCTGGTAAGTCAACAGCGGTTGAAGCGGTGCTGTCTGGTTATTCTCAAGTTATTATGCATTCATCTTTTCAACATATACAGATCGTTTGGCTTAAAGTTGAGTGCCCTTACGATGCCTCTGTAAAGAGTCTATGCATCAACTTTTTCCGTGCTCTTGATGAAGCGTTAGACAACAATGGACTATACGAAAAGCAATATGTAAAACCTAGGGCAAATGCTGAAATGTTGCTAGGGGATTTTGCGCGAATTGCAGCTTTGCACTCCATAGGTTTACTAGTGATTGATGAGATTCAGCATTTGGAGCGCTCTAGATCCAGTAACGTATCAGATAGAATTCTTCGGTTTTTTGTACAACTAACCAACACCATAAAATTACCAATACTGTTTGTTGGGACACCAAAGGCATACGAATTGTTTTCACCGAGTATGCGTTCGGCAAGACGTGCGTCACAATTTGGCAGCATCAATTGGAATCGATTCAATACAACAGATAAATCTGGTAAAGGTTCGGATTGGGACAGGTTTTTTGCTCAGTTGTGGAAGCTACAGTGGTTTAAATCACCTCAACCGCTAACAGAAGAAGTAAAAACTCTATTTTGGGATTACTCGCAAGGAATCGCTCATGTGGCAGTAACGCTTTTCTATTTATGCCAAACAAGAGCTGTTACGGTAGGTAGAGAGGTAATATCCAGAGATTTAGTGGGAATTGTATTTAATGAAGAGCTTCATATGATAAAGCCCATGATCCGAGCGCTTCAAAGTGGTCTCGATTCCGAAATACAAGAGTATGATGATTTAGAAATACCGCGAGCAAGTATAGTTCAAAGTGCATCGGTGCATTCACCGTTAAATGAAAATGCGATGCCTGACGGTAACAATGAATATGACTGCCCAGATCAGACCAAGTTATCAAAACTAGTCAATATGCTTGAGCAAGCTGGAATAGGTGAAGATATTGCTCCTAGTGTGGCTGAGCAAGCTTTGTTGGAGCGCCCCGATGCCACGTTATTTCAGCTTCTTGCTCATATCAATAATTTGCAGGAAAGCGAGCCTGCTCCTTCAGTGAAAGAGAAGAAAAAAGTCGTGAAGTTAGAGCCTAAGTATGTAGAAAATGACTTACGATTAATGAGGAGTAATCAAAGTGGCAACTACGAGACTATGAAGTCTGAAGGCGTTATACTAAAGTTGAGTGATTATTTGTAATCATGCCTAACTAAAAGGATTTTTGTATGTCTTCTGAGGCAGATACTAGAGCAAACTACATTGACCCAGCGTTAAAAGCTGCACATTGGCAACCGAATAACATCATTCGAGAACACTACTTCACCGATGGTCGCAAGCTTGCTGGTGGCGCTCGTGGTCGTCGCTGTTTTGTCGATTATCTGCTTTATAAGGACAATCGTTACCTTGCTGTGGTTGAAGCAAAGAAAGAGTCTGAGCATCCAACCAAAGGTCTTCAACAAGCAATTGACTATGCCAAGAAGCTATTAGTTCGCTTTGTTTATTCTAGTAATGGTAAACAAACTTATGAATTTGATTTAGAAACCGGCAAAGGCGATTACGTCGAGTTTTATCCTACACCCCAAGAGCTCGAAAATCGTTACGCGGGCGTTAACTCTGACTTAGGACAACAACTGCGTAATGTACCCTTCCATTTAGAAGGAGCAATGCAGCCGCGTTATTATCAAGAATTAGCTGTGCATGCAGCCACAGATGCTATTGGAAAAGGCGAGCCACGAGTATTGTTAACACTGGCTACCGGAACAGGTAAGACGTTTATTGCCTTTCAAATCGTCCACAAACTTTTTCAGGCGCGGTGGAACAGGGAATCTCTGGGCACACGCAGACCAAGAATCTTGTTTTTAGCAGATCGCAATATTTTGGCTGACCAAGCAATTAACACGTTCAACCCTTACGAAAAAGATATCATCAAAATAAACGGTGAAGAAGTGCGTAAGCGCGGCGGTATCGTGCCAACAAATGCGCATATCTTTTTTGCGATATATCAAGCCATTGCAGAGCGCGAGAATATTGAAGGTTATTATAAGGCGTACCCGAGTGACTTTTTTGACCTTGTAATGATTGACGAGTGTCACCGTGGCAGTGCCAATGAAACAGGCTCTTGGCGAGCCATACTCGATCATTTTGGTAGTGCGGTACATGTAGGTCTTACTGCCACACCAAAACGTGAAGCCAACGTGGATACTTATGACTATTTTGGCAAACCTGCATTTGAGTACTCCTTAAAAGATGGCATTAACGACGGCTTCCTAACGCCATACCGCGTTAAACGAGTACGCACCAATTTAGATGAGTTGGTGCTGACTGGAGACGATAAAATAATTGAAGGTGAGTCTGGTCAAGACGTCTATCAGGTTGAAGATTACGACAAAAAAATTGTTGTAGATGATCGTACGGAGCTTGTCGCAAAAGCTATATTGGATAATACAAACCCATTAGAAAAAACTATCGTCTTCTGCGAAAACCAAAATCATGCACTAACCATGCGTGATATGATCAACAAACATAAAAAAGTAAAAGACTCACACTACTGTGTTCGTGTTACGAGCGATGAGGGTAAAATCGGCCGCGAACTTTTAGAGAAGTTTCAAGATAATGATAAAGATATTCCCACTATCATTACCTCATCGCAAATGCTAACCACAGGTGTAGATGCGCGTAACGTACGAAATGTGGTACTAGATAGAACCGTTGGTTCAATGGTGGAGTTCAAACAAATAGTCGGTCGCGGGACTCGTGTTTTTGATGGTAAAGACTATTTCACTATTATTGACTTTCGTGGAGCAACCAACAAGTTTTATGACAAAGATTGGGATGGGGAACCTGAGGCGCCAGAGCCTGGCGGTACAGGGGAACCCAAACCACCTCCTTACTCGCCGCAGCCTCCGGAAGAAGGACCCCTCCCTGAACCAGGGGAACCAAAACCAAAGTTAAAAGTAAAACTGGGCAAACATCGTGAACTCAAAGTCATAGACGTAGAAGTTCGCTACATTGATGAAAATGGTAAACCCCTTACAGTGCAGGAATTTGTAGAGCGTTTGGTCACGCAATTACCTGGTTTGTTCAAATCGGTGGAGGAATTGCGCCAGATATGGTCAGACCCAGATGAGCGCGAGACTCTGTTAGGTAAATTAATACAAGCAGGCTTTGATACAGAGCAACTCGCCACCCTGCGGCGGATGTTTGAGGCGGAAGACTGCGATATCTTCGATCTGTTGGCGTTTTTAGCCTTTGAGCAGCCTATGGCAACCCGCAAAACTCGCGCCGATGAAGTGCGTAATAACAGCGCCTTTTTCACACAGTATAAGCAGGAAAAGGCTCAGCGGTTTTTACACTATGTATTAAATCGCTATGAACAAACCGGCAGCACGGAATTATCACGTGAAAGACTACCTGCACTTATCGAGCTATCAGGGTTGGGCACAGTGAAAGACGCTTTAACAGCATTTGGTGGAAAGCCAGCTTATTTGTTGGCAGCTTTTAAACAATTACAACAACAGCTTTATCACGTGAATTGAAATGGAATTAACACTCGCACCTAACTCGTTGCACAACCAGCCACAAACCTTAAACATCAATAAGGTTGCTACATTAATTGGTGAAAATGGCAGCGGCAAATCCAGCATCTTGCAGTCAGTATTTGAAGAGAGGTTAAACAAGCGTGCACATCACCACCTAAATGTGGTGTGCTTTTCTTCAGGACAGAATGAAAACTACTCTGAAAAGTTTGGTGTTTACTTAAAACGCGAGCGTCAAGCTGGCAGAGGGTTGGGTTTAGAGTGCCTTTACTTCGACAAACCTTGGTCAAAATTACTCATTTTCCTCGCAACGGCGACTAAACGTAGCGGCAAAGTTCGTTCATTTTTGCGCGAACGAGGCTATGTTACTGAATCAGCATTTGAAGGTGATGACCAAACTACCTGCTTAAAATGCGCATTCAAAATTGATAAAAACTATGTCAATCGAGTTATGGACGCGCTGAAGCGTGAAGAAAGTGGTGAGGTTGATACGCTACGAAAAACGCCCTATTTCCGTTCGTTAGATAGCTTCATCAGCACATTTGTCTCAAATGATTATGAGTTTGAGCAACCGCTACGTAAGCGAACTATTGAAATACCAGCAAGCCGATTGATCGATGTTTCGTTCGATTACCCAAGACAGCCACAAGCAGGTGAAGAGGGTATAGAAGCTGATGAAGCAAATGCCAAGGCTCAAAATACAGCGTTTGATCCTGAAGTGAGCTTTTTTACTCAAGCGGCGGATAACGATTACTTCATAGACAAACAAGGTTATAAACTCGTTTTTAAAGATGGAATAGAGCTTGACCAGTTAAGCGACGGTGAATACCAACTGCTCTTTCTATACGCGTTGATAGACCTTTTTGATGCACCGAATACGTTATTCCTATTTGATGAAGCAGATTCGCACCTGCACTACAAAAACGTAGAGAAACTATGGTCTCTATTACACAGCATACAAGGCCATGCGATTACTACGACACACCTGTTGGACTCTATTTCTGCAAAAGAAAACCGCATAGAACACTTGAAAGTTGTGGAACACGGCCGAATCAATGAAGACAACAAAATCAAGCAACTAATCAGCCGACTCAGTGTTCTTTCTCGTGCCAAATCCGTTGAATTTGAGGTGTGTGGCAAGCTGCCTAACATCGCTTTATTAGATGACTACAACGACTGGATTATCTTTACCAAACTCGCCTCCCGTGCAGGGTTAGACGTAAATCGATTAGCCACTGTGCATGCCATGAAAAAGTCGTCCAGTTACGCTTCTGCTAACGAAACCTTTGGCAAGGGAAAAATAGATTGGTTACATGGCTTAAGCAAGATTGAATCACCACTTGTAACAACACAGATTTTCCTAATTTGTGATCGAGACGAGGCGGCATTGGACTGGAATGCTGCCAATGGCGTTCAAGTGAACGGGCAAGTGTACCGTGAGTTGCTAAATACCATTCAATGGCCGCGTGGTACCAGAGTTTCGCCATATCTATTGGCTTGGAAACGCCGTGAAATCAAAAATTACTTGCTTTCGCATACAGCGCTGTCGCACCACAACGTGCTTACTCAAATCAACAATGGTGAAATTGCGCAGCGCAATCATTTACAAGCAAACAACCCAAGTGATAACGACGATATCCGGCGACTGAATGCCAAAAGTGTTATTGATCCGCTGATCAATACCGAGGGTAATGGGCTCGACATTGACAAGCTCCAAGCCTATATCGACCTGATTCCGCCCGCAGAGATCAGCGACGACATCACCAATATGTACAATTTTATTATCGGAAAACTATAACCCATGTCATTACAACAAAAGATTGACCGAATTACCGACATACTGCGCCGCGACGATGGCATTAGTGGTGCTATGCACTATACCGAGCAAACCTCTTGGGTGTTGTTCTTAAAATTTTTAGATGATTACGAGTCTGAAAAAGAAGATGAAGCCGTGCTGTCTGGAAAAGACTATCAACCGGTTTTGGATGAAGAGCATCGCTGGTCAAATTGGGCCTGCCCGAAAAATGCCGAGGGCAAGTTAGACATTAACAAAGTTCGCACGGGTGATGACTTAACCGAGTACGTGAATAACAAGTTATTCCCTTACTTAAAAAGCTTTGCCAATGCCGCCGTTACAGGTTCAGACCCAAAGTCCTTCGCCTATAAAATTGGTGCCATCTTCCAGTATTTAGACAACAAGGTCGCCTCTGGCCATACCTTGCGTGAAGTGCTGGATATTATCGATACGCTGAATTTCCAGTCCAGTGATGAAATGTTCGAGCTCTCGCTGGTCTATGAAGGTTTATTGCAAAACATGGGCGATGCCGGTGGTTATGCGGGTGAATTTTACACCCCGCGCCCAGTAGTACGCGCCATGCTCAAGGCCATTGACCCAAAAGCAGGGCAAACCATTTACGATGCAGCGGCTGGCTCGTGCGGATTCCTAGTCGAAGCCTTTGACCACTTAAAAGCCAAAAAGAGTGCGCTTTCTACTGAGCAATGGGATTTTATCCAACGCGATACTTTCTTTGGCTTTGAAAAAACCTCACTGGCTTATGTGATGGGCATGATGAACATGATTTTGCATGGCATCGAGTCACCCAACCTGTTCCGTGGTAATACCCTGACCCAAAATATCCGCGATATTCAGGAAAAAGACCGTTACGACATTATTCTGGCTAACCCGCCGTTTGGTGGTAAAGAAAAGTCGCAAATTCAGCAAAACTTCCCTATCCAAAGTAACGCGACCGAATTGCTGTTTTTGCAGCACTTTATGAAAACCCTGAAAAGTGGCGGCAAAGCAGCCATCGTCGTGCCAGAAGGCGTGTTGTTCCAAACCAACAGCGCCTTCAAACAGGTCAAACAAGAACTGCTGGAAAACTTTAACCTACACACTATTTTAAGCCTGCCCGCTGGGGTATTTTTGCCCTATTCGGGCGTTAAAACCAACGTGCTATATTTTGAGCGCAGCGGCGGCACCAGCGATGTGTGGTATTACGAATGCGAGCCAGAGCAGAAACTCACCAAAAACAAACCCATCACAGACGATCACTTAAAAGAGTTTGTCGAGCTGTATAGCAGCCGCGAAACCACTGATCGCTCCTGGACTGTTTCCGCCAGCAAACTCGCAGAAGACTATGATCTCTCTGCCAAAAACCCAGCCAAACAAAAAGATGCCGAGCATTTAGCGCCAAGCGATATCCTTAAGCAGATCCGCACCAAGGAAAAGCTGGTATCAGGGCTGTTGGATGAAATTGAAAACCTGTTAGCGGAGAAATAAGCATGGAACAGGTTCTAAATCAATTACCTAAAGGCTGGATTACTGCTCAAGTCAAAGACGTAACGGCGTCCCTGAGCTCTGGGTTTGCATGTAACAAAAATTTTGAAACTACAGATGGGTACGTGCATTTAAGAACGCACAATATAAGCACAAGTGGCTGTTTGAATTTTGATCAAATAATCAAAGTTAGTCATGAAAAAATTGATGAAAAAAAGTCAAAAATATTCAAAGGTGATATTCTATTTAACAATACTAATAGTAAAGAACTTGTCGGAAAAACGGCATATGTTGACCAAGATTATGATTATGCATTTAGCAACCACCTTACAAGGATAGTTACTAATGATAAGGTCTATAGTAAATTCTTAGTCTATTGGTTAGTTTCCCTCCAAACTTCAGGGTACTTCAATCAAATATGTAAAAAATGGATTGGTCAAGCAGGCGTAAACAATACGGTACTCAAAGGCCTGAGTGTTCCATTACCGAACAAAGAAGAACAAAAGCGCATCGTCGAAAAGCTCGACGCACTGCTCACCCGCATCTACACCTCCATTGAGCATTTGCAGGAAAACCTAGTCACGTCCAAGTCGCTGTTAGCGAGTGCACTATTCGAGAGGTTTCATCAAGAAGTAAATCCAACACCCATTAAAGACATTTTTAATGTATATAACGGGCGAGCTTATAAGAAACCAGAGCTACTTGACTCAGGTAAATACAAAGTAATACGAATTCAAAACCTTAAGGGCGGAGAAAATTACTATTATTCTGATTTAGAGCTTGATGAAAATAAGTACTGCGAAAGTGGCGACTTACTTTTTTCGTGGTCAGGCACTCCTGGTACTTCTTTCGGGGCATTTATTTGGAACGACGAAAAAGCGATTTACCATTACCATATTTGGAAAATGGAGCCAAAATTAGAGATAGCACCCAGATATGCTTATTGGCTGCTAAAAGATATCACTGAAGAGGCAATAGCAAACGCTCGAGGCGTAGCAGGCATGCTTCATATCACTAAAGGGACAATGGAGTCATTTGTTGTTTCATTGCCGTCATATGAAGCCCAGCAGAAAATCGCAAAAGAACTGGACGCGCTTGCTTTGAAATCAGAGCAATTACAGGCTGAAATCAGCTCAAAAATTGACTCTCTTAAGCACCTTAAAGCATCAATTCTTGATTCCGCCTTTAAAGGCGAGCTCTAAGGAGGGAGTATGAGTGGTGGTCAAACAAAAAATGCAGCGTTAACAACTGCCCTAGCCTTTCATTACCAAGTGCTGATTGGCTTGGAAAAGTGCTTTGCATTGGAAGAAGGCCAACCTATTTGGTTTGAAAAAGACGGTGATGTGAGCCTTATTTCTCCTAATGCTTTAACTTCATCTCAAACAGAAGTGAAAGACTATTCGGCAGCACTTACTGACTACCATGAAAACCTCTGGCAAAAATATGCTAAACAAGGACGTTTACAATGCTAAAAAAAGTTCAGTACATAAAAAATCTTGGTGTATTTGATGATTTCAATTGGGATCGTGAGGTTAAAAACAAAGGTGGGGCTGTTCAGAACTTCGTTGATATCAACATCATCTATGGGCGCAACTATTCAGGTAAGACAACACTGTCGCGTATTGCACGAGCTCTAGAGACACGTTCTTTATCAGATAAATATGGCGCGCCTTCGTTTCAACTAAAGTTTGATAATAACTCGGAAGTAACGCTCGCGGCCTTATCCACCCATAATAAGAACATTCGAGTATTCAATGAAGACTTTATCAGAGATAACCTTCGATTTATTACTAATCCTGATGACAGCATTGAGCCATTTGCTATTTTAGGTGATGATAATAATAAAATCGAAAAAGAGATTGAGGTTCTTGAAGTAGAACTAGGCTCAAACGATGAAGGTAACGAGACAGGGTTATTCGCTAAAAAGAAAGTTGCTAAAGCTACCTACGAAAATGCTTTTAAAGATCATAAGCAATTGAATGACAGCCTAGAAAAACAGTTGAGTGATAAGGCGACCAATAAAGATATTGGCATTAAATACAAGCCTGAGCGTTATGGTGACCAAAACTACACCATTACCAAATTAAAGGCTGATATCACAACCGTAAGTAGCTCCGATTTTCAGCAGTTAACATCAGAGCAAGTGAGTGAGCACGAAAAGCTAATTGATGAAAAAATTCTGCCTGCTATACCGGTTTTTTCGCCGCCTAAGCTAAGCTTTTTGAGCTTGGCACAACAAGTTCAGGTGCTGGTAACTAAACCGATCAGTGAGTCTGACAAAATTCAGGCATTAGTCAAAGATGCTGTGCTTAACCGATGGGTAAATGAAGGCCGTAGTCACCATCGAAACAAGCATGAAAAATGCGCATTTTGCGACAATGAAATTTCGGCTGAGCGATGGGCAGAGCTTGATAAGCACTTTGATGAAGAATCTGAGCTATTAGAAAAGTCGATTGATGCATTACTTGCTAAGATAGAAACCGAGAACGAAGCAGTAGACATGGCACTCACCATTGATCAATCTTTTTTTTATTCCAAGTTTCACTCACAACTAACATCCTTGGATTTCAGATTAAAAGCTGCAACCCAAGACTATCAGCTTGCTTTAGGCAATCTAGCCAAGCAACTAAAGGCGCGAAAAAGTGATATTTTAAACGTTAAAGACTATGAAAACCCAATTGATTGTGCTGAAGCATTAATTCCAGTCTGGCAGGAATATAGCGACCTTTGCGCTCAATCAAAGTTATTTAGTACCTCATTGGCCAGTGAACAAACCAAGGCTAAAGCCGACTTGCGATTGAAAGAAGTCGCTGATTATTTGGTCACGATTGATTACCAAAAACAGCTCAATTCAATTGAATTTTTACAGAGAAAAAGAGACGAAGCGCAACAATCAAAGGCGACTATCGATGAGGATATTAGAAAAAGACAAGCACGAATTACATCCAAGAGACGTGAACTGAACGATGAAGAAAAAGGGGCTAAAAAGGTAAACGAATATCTAAATAATTTCTTCGGGCATAAGTTCTTAACGTTGGAGGCTAAAAAAGATGAAGGGCAAACGCAAGACGCAAAACGTATTCGATTTGAAGTGATCCGTGACGGTAGGAAAGCTTATCACCTTAGTGAAGGTGAATGCAGCTTGCTGGCATTCTGCTATTTTTTGGCCAAGTTAGATGATATTGCCACCAAAGACTCTAAACCGATTATTTGGATTGACGATCCAATCTCGTCCCTCGACGGCAATCATATTTTTTTTATATATACATTATTGAATGCGGAAGTAATCGATAAGGGAAAATTTGCACAGTTGTTTGTCTCAACTCACAATCTTGATTTTTTGAAATATTTAAAACGGTTAAAGGGCAAATACGTTAATCAAGCAGGTAAGGAAGTAGACTACCAAAAGCAGTATTTTGTGGTTGTTCGACAGGATAAATCGTCAACATTCCAAGTTATGCCAACATATCTGAGCACTTACGTTACAGAGTTTAACTACCTTTTTCATCAGATACATAAGTGTGCCGCTATTGAAAGCGTTGATGACACGAATTACATAGTCTTCTACAGTTTTGCCAACAATGCTAGAAAGTTTTTTGAGATCTACCTGTATTACAAATACCCAGACCAAGGAATGAATGAAAGTACCCTTGGCAAATTTTTCGGTGAAGACAGTATTCCGGCGGTTTTGACCGACAGAATTAACAATGAATATTCTCATTTATCTGGTGTATTCGAGAGGGGCGCGACTCCTATTGAAGTGCCTGAAATGCAAACGGCTGCAAGGCGAATTATTGAACGACTAAAGCAAGATAGTGAGCAATTTTTGTCGTTAATGAGAAGTGTTGGAGAGGCTAGTGACGACATATAGCGTCTACCGCGATGAAAGTCGCCATACACCTGATCTCTCTGACAACTATTTTATCATTGATGCGTTGCATTACCATCTTGAAGAAGTGTACCGTATTGTTGGATGCCTTTATGACGCAATGAAAAATCGCAGCAAACAGTGGTGTCATTGAAAAGATAATGCCCATAAGTTAATGAAACTAGACAATATATGAATATCACATGTGATACGAAATAATTTTCGATTTAAACAAACTCATTGAAAGCTCTGCTATGGCTGGCTGTTCAACTGACCCTTTCGATTTTTTCAGCAACAAATCAGTTATTTCAAATTCTGAGAACGAAAATTGGTCATTACTCTGATGATTACCGTTGATGCTAGAGTGGCTGTCAGAGTTTTCTATGCTATCAAGCAAATGGCTCGTTTTTTCATAATGATAAGAGTCAGGAATGGCTTGGTTTAGGCGCTCTGCATACTTAACTAAATTAGGTTCAGCAAGTATAAACATGTACCCAATAGCTGTTTGGTCGGTGGTCATGCGTAAAATACGCCCAAGTATCTGCCTAAAGTAAAGCTCAGTTGTTACATCCGTAAGGTTGCAGCAGACTTGGAGCCTTGGTATGTCGGTGCCCTCGCTAATCATTGCAATACTGATAATCCATTCGTTAGTGTCATGTCGAAAGTGGTCAATAAGTTCTGCTGAGTCTTCCTGCTTGTAAGAAACGATAGTGGCACTTTTACTAAAATGCTCTGATAAAATTGTTTGTATCTGTAAGGCATGAGTGTATGACGCCGCGACAATTAAGCCCCCAGTGTTTGGACTTGTGATTCTGAGTTCACTTAACTTCTGAATACTTAATGACAGCATGTGTTTAATAGCCTCTGGTTGCCTTAAAATTACTCGATAACTAATATCACCGTTCTCGATAAGGTCTTGAATGTCACAATAAGTGTTTCGTTCTCGCCCCCTGCGCACAATAACTTGATTCGTATCTATGGCTGTAATATTAGGAGCTCGACAAACCTTTTCCTGTATGGCTTCATTTAAATCATATGTGAAATCACATTGAATACAGCCTTCTGGATTAGAGTAGCTGGCAAGTGGAATGGGTAACGTATCAGTACGCCACGGAGTGCCAGTGAGCGATAGTGTGTATGTTGCTAAGCTATGGATAGTAGAAAGTAGACTCAATCCCCAGACATTGCCCTGCGATTTTCCATCCCCGGCGCAGTGGTGGATCTCATCAAAGACTGCCAACACTCGACTCGAACTCAGATTAGTGATGAGCTCATTGATGTTTAACATAGAGTGATATGTGCGAGATACGCCGAGAGCGCCCAGCTGTCCGTTGAATGGGCGTTTTAGAACATGCTCAAATGTTGATTGGATGCTCTGGCAGACTACTTTAGAAGGCGACAAACAGACTACATAATCAATCTTTCGGTCTTCGAGTAACTGCTTAGCTAAATAACTCGCCATGAGAGTTTTTCCCGCCCCTGGCGTGGCAAGAACTAAAGCATGGGGTTTACAGTTATACTGCTCTATTAATTTTGCGATACACTGTTTCTGCCATTCTCTTAGCATTTTGAAGTACTTCTCTGATTTGTAGCCTGAATGACCTTTTTAAGAGCGTTTAGTCGTCCGTAAAGTTGAGTGGATTCCTTTTTTGCTTCGTTGAGTAAGCCTTGCACGATGGGTCGGGTGCTTGGAAAACGTTCGTGAATATCACGATAAGCTTCTAGTTCACTAAGTAGCATTTCCAATGATATCTGTATTTTAGTTTCTTCTCGTGAAAGGTTTTCGCTTCCCTCATCTGACTCCTTTTGCCGGTCAGTTAATACAGTCTCGGTTGGGCGAATTAAGCACTTTAAAGTGCTCGAAAAATGATATGTACATTCTCCTTTATTCCCGCTGGTATTTAGTAGTCGCTTTATTTTTAAACGACGCACATTGCGAGCTACAAACCCCTCAGCCTGCTTAGGTGTTAAGCCAAATCTTTCTCTGGCTATATTAAGTAATTCCTTTCTTTTTACGTTGTCTCCCTCAACGCATAGCAATAGATCTTTGAACTTATTGTTCAAAGAGAATGTTTCGTTTGTCATTAATGTATCTTAGAAAATAAAAACTTAGGATTGCTAAGTATACAGAAATAAGTAAAACTTAGACAATCTAAGTATGTGAGACTTTTAAGATGAAAATACTTTGGCTGTTAACCCTATTCCCTTGCGCCTTAAACAGGCCCGCAAAATCATTGGCATTTCCCAGAAAGATTTGGGAATAAGAATTGGTATGGATGAAAGCTCGGCGAGTGGTCGTATGAATCATTATGAAAAGGGCAGACATGTACCTGATGTAGAAACGCTTCGTAAAATTGCTGCAGAGCTAAACGTTCCACTAAATTATTTCTTTTGTGAAGATGAACTAAGTGCAGAATTGGCCTGCTTGATCTCTAAGCTTGATGAAGAAAGTAAAAAGTCTTTGATTTCAGAGTTATTGGAAGCCAAAGGTAACGGTGACGCTTAGTCGTATTCATCTTTCACCAAGGGGGATAGATGATTTACCAGTTTCCAGTACCTCATGTCGATGAGTTGTTAGGGAGTGTCTTAGCGCGTTTCGTTTTTCGTCAGGGTGTAAGGGGGGATAAAGTCGCACTAGAACTTCTCTTTGGAAGTAGAAAGATAGTGCCCTCAGCTTTGCTCCAAGGTCATCTTTCTCGGTTGACCAGCAATGTTCAGCACTTGTGGCCGACCTCTCCAAGTGAAATGATAGCTAATCATTCCATACTTCCTATTTTTAAGCCTTTTGTTGAGCCCGACCGATATTCTTCGATATGTTATGAGCTAACGCATAATGAAAAAAGGCACTCTACTATGAAGGTAGGCATAAGCGCTTCATCGTTGGTGTTTCCTGTGTATTATCGCTTTTGCCCTGTTTGTTTTAATGAGGATATAAATCAACATGCGTATAGCTACTGGCGGCGGCAATTTCAGCTACCTGGGGTAAGTGTATGCCTGAAACATCGTTGTATGTTGGTGGATTCAATCTTCGAGCTGAAGCCAAGCCGCCGCCACACCTTTATAGATGCTTCATCCATATCAACCATGGCGGTGCGATCGGCCGCTCTAGTCTGTCGAAAGCCCGAATTATTGAAGCTAGCTAGCAACATCAACCAGTTGCTTCACCAATCTTATCCCTACATACCACCAACTCAATGGACATCGTTTTATGATGTAAGACTTCGAGACATTGGATTGAAGGGCTCTAAAGGTGTTGACCATCAGCTGGTTGAAAGACTATTTACTAAGTACTGGGGTAAGTGTTTTCTAGCGGAGTGTGGATTAGAGCTTGCTGAAGGAGAGACATGGCTGAAAATTTTCTTTCGCAAACAGCGAAGACACTTTTCTTATCTACATCACTTATTATGTCTTCAGGCACTATTCCCCAGTTGTCTATTGGATGATGCGTTTAAGGAGGCATCAAATATTAAAGTGCAGTCTAGTCGACGTGTTTACACATCCTCTCAAAGTGAACTGAGGGCATCTGAGTACCAAGCTTCTTGGTATAGGCTAAGACAGAAATATACGTCTTTAAAAGCCATTAGAGCAACTAGAGAGGGCGCCCGGGTGTACTCATGGCTTTATCGATTTAACAACGAGTGGCTCAACAGCAATTTGCCGGCACCTTTAAAAAACAATGTTGGCAGAGTGATAAACTGGAAAAAACGTGATATAGATTTGGTCAGAAAGCTTATTAAAGTTCACAGGGAGTCAAGAGAAGACCTTTCCTTGCCAAGAATGACTCAAAGCTGGTTTATCTCTAAGCTTCGAGTACGTTGGGGCGTAGATAGACATTTATCCAAGCTCCCGTTATGTAAGCAATTTTTTATTAAATATAGCGAAACAGTTGCCGAATACCAAATTCGACGAGTTCTCGTTATTATTGTTGACTGTATTAATAAAGGTGAACCTTTTCCTCAAGCTTATGAAATTGAACGAGCTGCTAGGCTCAGCGCAAAAAACATTCGGGAAGCTACAAGAAGAATTATCAGAGAAGATCTCGAAATGGTTCCCCGCTTTAAGCTACCTTCCTCGAAACACAGAGTTAGTTAAAATTCATGGTGTATTTCGCACTAAGAATTTGCTGAAAAATAAAGATATCTTTGTCGCTGTTGAGTGGAAAGATGGTGTTAAGTCATCTCTGCCTATTGAAATGGCTAGTTTCTTGGCGCCAGGGTTTAGGTTTCAAGATAGGAAAATCGTATCGCAGTCGCAATGTGAGCGACAACGCGTTAATATTTTGAATATAAAGCACGTTGATAAAACTTCGGGCCACTACCAATACTTTTATAACACAGATAAAGGAACATTCAGTTTTACAGGCTTCGAACTAGCTAGAACTTTGTTTTTGCATAACCCACATCTTGTTCGTTCAGTTTTTACTGCCAATGGATTAAGTAGCCTGGCCTATGTAAATTTTAACAGGTCACCAATCGAAATCAGATTCCCAGAGAGTACCAAATACCCTGTATCCTTCATCGGAACAAAAAACACCAGGGCGCATTTGGCTTGGATGTTACTCGACAAAGAAGCAAAAAAAAGTGCATTTACTATTTTTGAGTCTTTTAAAAACGATGGTGGTAGGCTCGGTTTCAAGTTCGTTCCTCCTAACCTAGATGGTTGGCAATTAGACGTTTCTTTTTTGTCTCATGCTGGAAGTGATTTTTATGAGGTCGTTCGAATAGAGAATATTGTTGAGGCAGCTACTGATAAAAAATTCTCTGATATTGAGGTTGACCATCCTAAACATAAAGGAAAAGGCATTGATAAAGGAAAAAGAGGAGAAAAAGCTGGCCGTACTCCAGAGAATGATATTGAGCCAGAGTTAGACTTAGGCGCTATCCCTGCTTATGGAAGTCGCCTAGATATCCAGCGTAAAAGTGGTTTTTCTTTTAATGTTCCTGGTATGCCAGTTGTCAATTTATCGAATGGAAACGAAAAAAAAGCTACAGCATCTAGTTTACCTACCAATGAATCAGCCATACCAAAAGAAACTGCCGGTGTCGGCATTCCGGAGAAAGATGGAGATGCGCAAGAGTTTAATCCCTCCATCAACCAAGATGATGAAGTGTGCGATATTGATTTGCCTCAGAAATTCGCCTTATTCGAAGAAGTGATTGAAGAGGTTGCTAAGTCCGAGGGTATTAAGTTAATTCAAAAAGCAAAGTGTTTCAGGTTTCCTATGCCAGAAACAACAAATCGAACGGCAATTTTTGACACAACATATGAAGGTCGACTCAAGTATTTTATGGCAATAGTAGAAGTAAAAGGCTTTCTATTAGTCATGGTCGAGGCCGATACGAATAACCTGAAAAAACCCAAGGGGTCAAGTACCCTTATTCTCGGTTTGAAAAGCGATGCCAAAACTAATTTAGAAGAAATCGTACAGTGCTTTTCTGACAAGGGCGCACAGTGGAGTCACGCATTCATAAAAGAGCGTTGTTATTTCTTTATTCCCTGCAGACATCCTTCCTTAAAAAGTAAAAGTAGATTGAGAACTGATGAGGAATACAAAGAAAAATGGATAACTTATCTTAGAAAAAAATTGCAAGGGATAAGATGAGAGCTTTCGTAATCCAATTTACGTAATCTGCTTCTAATGTCCACTTTTCATTGTGGGGAACAACATCTAAACAAATCATTTAGAAATACAAAAAACAGCATTAGGCTTCGTGTCTTGTGAGTCAAATAACATCAACCGCTCTTCAATAAAACGTTTGTTGTACTCTGTTTCGATAGGGGCTCTTTCTGATCCTATGGCCACCGATCGCCCGTAAATTGCGGTATAAGCAAACTTTCCATTCCTAAGAAAAACGCGATTCCGATATGAAACGGCTGGTCGAGCGCTGCTCCGAATGGCGTTTGCGTCTCTGTACAAAAGCTCAAGATTCAACCGCTGTTTTGGCGATAGAAAAACAAGGCTGCTCCAGCTCAATTGCTCAAAGTATCGACCAAACTCTGACTTACAACTTTGTTGTTTGTTTGGAACGATTTTATAAGCGCCAATTTTTTTGAGTCCCAACTCAAACACAGGTTTGCGCCTCTCGTTCTTCGCGATTTGATTATGGGCATTAAAGCTACCGTAGAAATCTGCTATTTCGAGATTCTTAAAGTAGCGTGAATCAATCCGGCTCAGTGTAGTGTTCTCCCAATAGGATAACGCATAGATATATTGAGCTTCTGGATATTTAGCAATTTGAGCTATTTTTTTCCATAGCTCGATAGCTTCATCGTCACTCGGGCAATCCATAAAACGATATCCTTTATGGCAGAACTCTAGTCTTGTTAACAGCCCAAGCCAGTGATTATTCCTAATCATGTTTTGATACGCCCATTTTGCTTTTTCAAGGTCTGCTCGAACAACCCATTGTAAGTTTTTATCCATCAAGCCTGATTCGTAAAATCTAAACAAAGCAAAATCCGCGAAATAACCAACGCGATGGCTCAGCCCGCTGATCAAATGACTATTTTTTTTGTAGTAGCTAACTAAGTCGACTTGATGTGGGACCCCGTTTTTACGGCCCAGTATCCATGCGTAGAGATAGGCTGTAGGTGAATCCTGCATGACATACTTAGATAGAATGTTTTGCGCTGTTAAAGGCATATCTCGGTTTTCAAAAAGAATGGCTTCATGCAATGTCGCCAGCAACACTTTTTGTTGCGTTGATGGAGTAAGCTTTTTAGCCAATTCTCTCGACCAGTCCAACAGAATAGGGTTTTCATACCAGCGTCGGAATTTTCTGTTTTCCTGCACTCTCGCCAATAGTTCTTCAATCGCAGCGCTTTTCGCGTCTTCAGTGGCAGAGCCGTCAGGCAAAGCAGCAATTGCCTTATCCATTCGCTCTTTCAATTGATAAATGTCAGTGTTTTTATGCCGATTTCGAAAAGCTTCTGCGGAATCTTGTGCTTGCTTCAACTGCTTATTATGGGCAGCAATTATTGCCGCGACGTATTTTTGATTTGTGTTGTTTTCTGTGTTTTCGTTATTCTTCGCTTCCTCTTGTATAACAAAATTTTTCTCGACATTTGCATTTGAAGCAATATTAGCTTGCGCTTCCTGAATATCCGAAACGGCATCATTTTTAACCACTTCAATACTTGTCGCACTAAGTTCAGGTGTTGAAGAAGTGCTGTGAGTGATTGCAAAGGGTATCCCAGGACTCTGTGTTTCGTTTCTATTCTCAAGCAATAAATAAGTGCCTGCGACTAAAATAGAGGCGGCCGCAGCGCCTAAAAAAAATGATTTGTTTCTTTTAGATAAGCCGACAGAGTTATATTGGCTTTCGATTAAAACGTTTTCAGCTCCGATGCCTATTTTTTTTGAGGACGATATCTTGACCACGGAAACTTGCTTGCCGTTTACAAACAAACCATTTGTGCTGTCTAAATCGCAAAGTTCCCAGTTGCTTCCGTTTCTTGATAGCACGGCGTGCTCAAGTGAGATACTCATATCATCAAAAACGATATCGCAATGCGTCCCCCTACCAATAAGATAACGCTCATTTGTCAGAAGATATGAGTGGCCATTGGCCGTTAGTTTCCATTCCATATCAATGAGTATTAAGGATTAATATAATCACAATAGCATCATGCTGCTACATTTTTCAAAAAACACTTGCTATCTGTTTGATTGCTTTTTAGTCTAAAACTTAATATTAGAAAAATATAAACTGTTTAATATGCAAGTAGGCACACAACTAGGAAAATACACTATCGGCAGGAAGCTAGGTGCAGGCGGCATGGCGGATGTTTATTTGGCAACCGATTCTGTAATGGGGCGTGATATTGCCTTAAAAGTCTTACCGCCTGAATTTGCAAGAGACGCCGAACGCATTCATCGTTTTCAAAAAGAAGTCCAAGCCAGTGCGACGTTAAGCCACCCTAATATCATACCGGTTTTCGATGTGGGTGACGCGCAAGTAGAGGGCTTTACTTATCACTACTACACAATGGCATTGCTTCCCGGTGGCGATTTAAAACAACGTATTGAACAAGGCCTTACCCAAGAGCAAAGTTTAACTATTATCAAAGCCATTGCTGACGCCTTGGGTTATGCCCATAACAAGGGCTTAGTCCACAGAGATATTAAACCAGAAAATGTTCTCTTTGATGAATCAGACCGTCCCATACTCACCGACTTAGGCATTGCCAAAGCGATTAATTCCGGCACAAAGATGACCGGTACCGGGATGAGTATCGGCACACCGCATTATATGAGTCCTGAGCAAGCCAAAGGAGAAAGTGATTTAGACGGAAGAAGTGATATTTATGCCTTAGGCATTATGTTATTTGAGATGTTAACCGGTCAGGTGCCTTATCAAGGTGATAACACCATGGCAGTAGGTATCATGCATATTCAGAATCCGCTGCCAGAGTTGCCACAGCACCTCAAAGATTATCAAGGGCTGTTGGATAACTGCTTAGCCAAAGACAAAGCAAGCCGATACCAACACGCCCAAGCACTCATCACTGATATCGATAAATTATTACAAGGCCAAGCCGTCAGGGCGAGTCAAAAAACGCGTGTTGTGCAAGGAGCAAACGCCCAAACCCAAGCAACGGCCAATCAAGGGATGAAGTGGGGTTTGGGAGGCGCGTTGATTGCGACGCTGTTGGTGGTAGGGGTTTATTTTTATCAGCAAAACATTAGTCCAAGAGCATATTCATCACCAGTCAGTCAGCAAGTGCAAACGTCAAGTGTCAGTCAATCCCGCTCGCAATCTAGCCAACCTGTCGCGCCACAAAAAAACGAGGCTGAATTGGCGCAGGCTCGCCTTGCTGAGTTGGCCATTACCCGACAATTAGATGAACTCGCTAAAGCCGCTGAAGCAGATATTGCGGCGCTACGATTAACTAAACCTAAAGGCAACAATGCCTTAGAAAAAATCAGTGAGATGGAACATCTTAAGCCGAAAAACGCGCTGGCAGCAGCACTGACCACACGGTTAAGCGAAAAATATCGCGATTTGACACTGAGCACGATAAAAGCAAACCAATTTGATAAAGCGCAAGACTATATCGACGCGCTTGAGGCTATCAAACCCGGCTACAGCCAATCACAGGGATTGTCTGCTGAACTAGCGCAACAAAAAAAGCGGTACGAGGAAGCGCAGGTGCGACTTACCGCTGAGCGCAAACGCCAAGAGAAAGAAGCGGCTATCGTTGTGGCTGTTGAAAAAGTGAAATCAGCTATCAATGCAAAGAAATTTATTCAGGCAAACACTGCCCTGCAAATGTTAAAACGCTTATCCCCTAATTATTCACAGCTCAATGCACTAACAGAGCAGTACGCGCGAGCCAAAGAAGCGTACGAGAGTGTTGAACGCTATATAGGAAAAATGGTCACTATTCCCGCAGGCACCTTTATGATGGGGTGCACACCGAGAGACAGCCAGTGTGGTTCAGAAGAAAAACCTCGCCACCGCGTCACTGTGCGCAGTTTCAAGCTCATGGAAAGCGAAGTGACTTTTGCGATGTGGGATGTGTGCGTGAGTGCGGGCGGTTGTAAACATATACCCCAAGATGAAGGTTGGGGGCGAGGAGACAGGCCGGTTATCAATGTGAGTTACGATGACGTCCTGAAGCAGTTTATTCCATGGTTAAACCGGTCAACAGGACAAACCTTCAGGCTGCCCAGTGAGGCTGAATGGGAGTATGCCGCCAGGGCTGGCAATGACACTCAATACGGCTGGGGCAATGGTATTGGGCGCAACAACGCAAATTGTAAAGGCTGTGGTAGCCTGTGGGATAATAAACAAACCGCACCGGTAAAAAGGTTTTCGGCCAATCAATTTGGTCTGTATGATCTGTATGGGAATGTGTGGGAGTGGACCGCGGATTGTTGGAATGATAGTTACAAAGGAGCACCGAGCAACGGTAGTGCCTGGATACTTGGCGCGTGTAGTCGGCGTGTATTGCGCGGGGGGGCTTGGCGCAACTTACCGGTGTACATGCGTGTCTCGTACCGTCTCTGGGACAGAACTGATGAGCGTAGGTACGACAACGGTTTTCGTTTAGCTCAGGACATGCAGTGAGCGTTAGCGAGCGTTTCCTTTTAGGCGCACCGCGACGTATTTTAAGCGCCAGTGGCCCGTTTTAATCTCGCGAAGCGAGCTCTAAAATTCTCTAGCAGATTCACTTCAGTTAGGTAAATTGACGTGAATAGGGCAAACACCTAAACGATGGTCGGCGTGTATTGCGCGGCGGTTCTTGGAACAACAAACCGAGGAACATGCGTGCCTCGAACCGTAACAGGAACAACATCGACAAACGCAGGAACAACAACGGTTTTCGTTTAGCCCAGTCCGCCCGTCATTGCGGTAGCAATGGCCAATGTTTGTGTATTTACGGATATACAAAGTGTATTAAAGGGTGTCCATGGTGTTTGTCCTGCCTTCGCAATGGATGGGAATGGCAAATAGTGCAGACAGGGATGTTTTTTCTTTTAAGGCGATTAAAAGGGACTATATGAAATCAACACCGCAAGTAATTGAGCATTGCCATCAATGCTTAAAATGGATGGTACCCACTATTGACAAGCTACCCCGACAACGTCGTTTTACTCTCGGTGAAGAGCTTGAGTCAGCGCTTTAAATCATTTTGTGTTTCAAAGGTAATGTAACTCATGCTCATTAAACGAACACTTCTATTTCAAAAAGCGCGTTGCTTAGTTTCATTCATTTTTGTAGCGTTTTGTTTAGTTGTCTTTAATCTTCGTGCTCAAGAGCTTACGGCGCAACAAGCCAAACAAATACTCCCATATGCAGACCTTGCCTATAAAGTTTATGTTGATGCCAGCTTTTCTACTTGGGAAATGATTGAAGAGGACCCACTCGGTAATGGGTTTTACGCCAGAGCTTATAAGCACATTCGCACTGGAGAAGTTGTCATAGTGTTTGAGGGAACGACCTCTTGGGAAGACTGGATAAACAATGCTCTATCATTAGTCGCAGACAAGCGCTCAATAGCCAGTATTATTATTCAGGACCAATTTGACTCTTCTTTAGATTTTGCGCACCTAATACAAAAAGAATATCAAGTATCTCATATTACTGGACATTCACTTGGCGGAGCACTGGCGCAATTTACGGCCAGCCATATCAATGTGCCTGCAACTGTATTTAATTCTCTTGGACTATCATTAACAGGTGTGGCAACCAGAAAAGGACCATACTTACCATCTATAACATTGGTTGTTAGCAATGGAATTGCGACCTTAAATGAGCAAAAAGATGTGGAAGCGGAGGATTTGGTGTTTCGGCTTGTTCCTCAACGAGGTGACAAAATTACCGTACCGTTAACCCTTGGAGAGTATTCAGTAGAAGATAATATGTTGCTCAAGATTACCGACACAATGTCGGTAATTAAATGGAATGACATTCGCAAAAACTCCAAAGCTATGGCGCGTTTTCTACTAGATGTTCACAACATTCAAAATTTACGAAATACCATAGCCAATTATGCCAACTCTGATACACACTCCTTAGACAAAGGAATGGACGTCATTGTCATGATAGACAGCTCTAGCAGCATGCAAAAAACAGATCCAAAGGATCTGAGAGTACAGGCTTTAGAGTCACTGGTTAATGCTGCTCCTGATAGCGCTAACATTGGCATTGTTGAATTCGACTCAGATAGCCGAGTGCTAAGTACACCGGTTCGTGTAGGTAAATGGGGCAGTTCTAACAGGCAAAAACTGTTAAATGCGGCTAAGCGCATTGATTCAAACGGCGGTACTGATATTGTCTCCGCGATTACTTTAGCGATGAACCAACTAGTCAGCAGTAATAGTCAATTTTTGCTATTGAGTGATGGTCGAGATAACAAGTTGAATTCGACGAGTATCAAAGACCATATTCCTACCCATGTGCCAATCCATACGATTGCATTGTCGAATCAAGCGGACCAAAGTACGCTCAGTCGCTTGGCAGCGCATACAGGCGGTAATTATGAATACGCTGCGAATGCTGAGCAATTAAGTCGAGTTATTCATAATCTATTCGGGCAAGCCACCGATCAGCAAGATTTATTAGTTATAAATGATCTGATCAGTCAAGGCCAAATCCAAAACTATACGGTATCTCTAGAGTCAGGCTTAAAGTCAGTCTACTTTTCTAACAGTTGGGGAGGAAGCGATATTGATTTGTCCGTTACTTCACCTTCTGGACGCAGGTACACTATAGACGATGCTGCTAAGGGAAAATTCGGAATTGAAGAGAAAACATACGACATGATCCGAATCGAAAATCCCGAGTCAGGCCTTTGGCAGATCCAGCTTGTCGGTGTTGAATTACCGCAACCTGAAATAGCAACCACTCGCGTTTTTACGCATGAATCACTTCAAGTACTCAAAATCTCAGACAACGTAACTGTGCCTGAAGAGGGAGGCCGATACGAAATAATGGTAGATGATAGCGATCGCATAGATTGGCAGAAAGTCGCCGGTTACATCATCAGGCCAGACGGAACGAAAAAACAGATAGATGAAACACCGAGTTATCAAAGTCAACTATTTGCCAATGAACAGCAGCCTTCTCTTTGGTCTTTTTCTCCCAGTCAACAGGGTAACTACCAGATACAGCTAACTTTTATGGGACAAAATAAGTTGGGCGAGCAAATCCAACGCAGCATAAGGAAAACTTTACAGGTCAACGCGCCGGGTAATTCGGTTAAAAAGCGCAGCGAGATACAACCATTTATTCCTCGCAATCGTTAGGTAAAAATTATGAATGACATACCCATTGTAGACTCATTGAACTTTGCTAACTTGGCAATAGTGCTCCTGACACTATTTGCTGGCTTGGCAATAACCTACTTTGGCTTTTGGTTGCACAAAGCTGCCATTTATTTAATAGGCGCATTTTGGGGCGCATTAGTAATGACCCTGATAGGTGCAGCCGTTTCTGGCGACTTGGCTTGGTTATGGGGAATAGGTGGGTTCTTTTTAGGAGGCGGACTAGCCCTCGCAATTCATCACTTCATTGTCTTTGCAATAGGATTTTCAATTGGCCTATTCGCTGCATTAGCGATGCAATTAACCGAACCACTTGCAATGGTGATTACAGGACTTGTCTTCGGTACGCTTATGCTTGTTGCTTACAAGTTTATGGTCGTCGTGTTTACTTCCTTCTCAGGTGCAGTTTTGTTGCTGGTATCCATTATCAATATGGGAAACCTATCAGAAACAAGCAACAGACTTATTATGCTGCCGTCCTTCTTCTCGTATTTTGGACGTTTAGCAAAAACTTTTTGGCATAGTAGCGAGATGGGTATGGTAGTCAACACGGCATCTAACGATCTAGCCGTTTATTTGATATTGGTGGTATCTGGAATAGCCGGTCAATACATTTTATTACATCGAGGGTTTTCTTTATTTTCGAGTGATAAAGCTCAGGCATCACGACAATCACCAAATCACACTAACCAAACAAAGTCAGACGTTAATCAGGATATACCATCGAACAATCGACAAAGTGAGCCTGACTATGGTTTGTCTTTATATATCGCTCAACAGTGGGTTAAAACACTGCCACTGAGTGATGATGGGCCAGTTTCAGTGGGCAGAGATGAGGCAAATAGCATTGTGTTGCAGGATCAAGATTTGTCTCGCCACCATTGCCACATAGAAAGGTGTGAAGACCAACTTATTTTTCGAGACCTCAACAGCACAAATGGTACCTGGTATTTAGGTAGAGAGAAAAAAGTGCAAGGAACTCTAGAGCCAGACGAATGGATAGTAGTAGGAAATGCACAGTTGATGTTCCACCGTTTATGATTTAATGTATTAATATTGTGCTACACCCCCAGCAATGGTGTAGAAGAGACTACGTGTAGCTAAGCAACTGGATGTGTAATGAAACTGCAATTAAAACAAGTCGGACAAGACACCAACATATTTGATGTTACCAGTGGTCGAATCAATATTGGTAGAGAGCAGAGTAATGATCTTGTTTTAAACGACCCAACCGTGTCGGGATTCCACGCAGCGATATTTAATGAAAATAGTATCTGCACTATTGTCGACTTAGGCTCATCAAATGGAACGTTAGTAAACGGTCAGCCATTGTCTGGTAAAACGGTCGTGAATCCTACCGACACCGTCTCATTTGGAAATCAACATTTTCAGTTGATAGATCCTAATGCGTCAAGCAGCAATAAGACGCAGTTGCTTGATGTTGTTCAAGAGCCAGTAAAGACTAATTCCAATCCACGAAAATCATTTGGGCAACTGATTTTAAAAAAAGGACAAGGGCCAGAAGTCATTGAACTTGTTCGCGACATCACTGTTGGTCGTTCAACCGAAAACGATATTGTGCTCAATGATACTATGATATCCGGTAGTCATGCTGGGTTCATTGTGAGCGAGAATGGCATTAAGATTTATGATGCTGACTCAACCAACGGTACTTTCGTAAATGGGCAGCATATTAGCCAAAGCAAAACGAGCATTTATGACGGCGACATTGTTTCATTTGACGAAGTGACTTATACCGCCAACTTGCCTTCCCACCCAAAAACGCAAGAATCCATTGCAAAAACGAGTGTAAGACAATTTGTAACAGAAAGCTCTGAAGAAGCCCCTAGCGCTGCATTAACAGAAATTAAAGATGCACAAGTCGAAGAGCGTGAAGCCACTAAACCAAAAGTTTTGGTTCAATCAGAAAAGATTTTTCCTGTTGATATAAAAGCTTCTAATACTGGCATCGGTAATGAAAAGCAGACCATACCTAATGACGAAGTAAGCAAAGTAGAGTCATCAACTAAACAACCTACACAAAGTACCGAATCAAAAAATAAAAGCGACATCAGCGCAAATTCTGGAACAGCTGACAAAGTAAATAAGCCAATTGACGAAATTGTTTCGAATGAACTATATGATCGGAATAAAACCAATGTTCAGCAACCAGCCGTAAATACAAATTTCAAACCAAGCACGGATGCACCGCCACCGCCACCACCACTACAAAGTAAGCAAGAACAAAATCACAGCAGTGAATTAAATGATTCTGGACAAAAAGGGTTAAAATGGCTTTTGACGTCATATGACGGCAGGATTAAACGCTCGAAGTTTTGGGCGTCCATATTGTCACTATTAGTTGTTTTTCTTTTGGCTCAGTTTCTATTGGCCGCAATGGTTTATGGAGACCTTGAAACAGGGATGCAAGCAATGCAACTAGCAAGAACAATGCAATTTGCCTCTCTTTCTCCGGTATTTAACATCGGTTACATCGGACTATCATTGTTGGCTCTTTTTTTTACGTCTGCGATATACACGAAACGGTTACACGACCGAGGCAGAACAGGCTGGTTAACTTTACTGATATTTGTGCCGTACATAACCACATTTTTGATTTTAGCAACAAACCAACCAGCTTTTGGTTTAGTGAACTTGGTTATTAGTCTTTATCTACTCGTGGAACTCGGTTGTTTGAAAGGTCAATTGAGTGACAACAAATATGGTAGAAGCCCCTATACACAAAGTTCATCTGGTAAATAGGGAAATAGCATGCAGACAGGGACTCAAATAGGGAAATACGTAATCGGCAAGAAGCTGGGTGCAGGCGGTATGGCGGATGTGTATTTGGCAACCGATTCTGTGATGGGTCGCGATGTCGCCCTAAAAGTCTTGCCTCCTGAATTTGCAAGAGACGCCGAACGCATTCACCGCTTTCAAAAAGAAGTCCAAGCCAGCGCGGCGTTGAGCCATCCTAATATCATTCCTGTTTATGATGTCGGTGAAGCGCAAGTTGAGGGATTTACTTATCATTATTACACCATGGCGCTGCTACCCGGCGGTGATTTAAAACAACGCATTGAACAAGGCCTTACCGCAGAGCAAAGTTTATCCACCATCAAAGCCATTGCAGAAGCCCTTGGCTATGCCCACGACAAAGGCTTAGTGCACAGAGACATCAAACCAGAGAACATTCTGTTCGATGAATCGGACCGCCCCATACTGACCGACTTAGGTATCGCCAAAGCGATTAATTCCGGCACCAAGATGACGGGCACGGGGATGAGTATTGGTACGCCGCATTACATGAGCCCGGAGCAAGCCAAAGGAGAAAGTGATTTAGATGGTCGTAGTGATATTTATGCCTTAGGTATCATGTTATTTGAGATGCTGACCGGCCAGGTCCCTTATCAAGGTGATAACACCATGGCGGTGGGTATCATGCATATCCAAAACCCTCTACCAAAGCTGCCACAATATCTTAATCAGTACCAAGGACTATTAGATAATTGCTTAGCTAAAAACAAAGCCAACCGTTATCAGAATGCTCGAGGTCTGATTCAGGATGTTGATAAGTTATTACAAGGCCAAACTTTAAGAGCAAGCCAAAAGACCCGTATTGTTCAGGGGGCGTATACTCACCACCCATCATCAAACCATCAAGGGCTAAAGTGGGGTATTGGCGGTGCGTTGATAGCTACCTTACTGGTGGCAGGGGTTTATATCTATCAGCAAAACATCAGCTCAAAGGGATATTCATCACCATCCAGTCAACAAGCACAAACACCAATTGTAAGTCAGACTAATGTCGCATCCAGCCAACCTATTTCGTCGCCCAAAAGCGAGGCTGAATTGGCTCGAGCTCGTCTTGCTGAGTTGGCTATTAGCCGAAAATTAGATGAACTCGCTAAAGCAGCGGAAGCAGATATTACAGCGCTTCGATTGACTAGGCCAGAAGGCAACAATGCGTTGGACAAGATAATTCAAATTCAAGTATTAGAACCAGATAACAAGTCGGCCACAGCGTTGAAAGATGAGTTACTAAGCAAACTGCGAACGCTAACAATAAGTGCTATTTCAAAAAATGAATTTGATAAAGCTAAGGGTTACATAACTACCATTAATGAAATACAGCCTGGTTATAGTCGATCATCTGGTCTGAATGATACATTAGTTCAAGAACAGCAATCTTATGAAAGACTGTTAAAAAAAGCCGCAGATGAAAAACGTAAAAGGGAGCAAGAGCGGCAGATAAAAAATTATCAACGCAAGGTTGAACAAGCGATAGCAAGGAATCAGTTTGTTTTGGCAAAAGAATACTTGAATGAAGCTAATAAAATAAGTAGTGATTTCCAAGGTAAACGTCAATTAGAGCAAATGCTTAGTGATGCGGAGTATGCTTATAACAATTATGAGCGCTATGTCGGCAAGCTAATTGATATTCCTGCCGGTAATTTCGCTATGGGTTGTAGCGATGGCGACATGGCATGCAATGAGAGTGAAAAACCAAGAATAAATATATCTATCGACTCATTTAAATTGATGGAGTCTGAGGTTACCTTTTCGATGTGGGATCTATGTGTTCAGGCTAGGGGTTGTTATCAGAGACCTAGTGATGAAGGATGGGGTCTTAATGAAAACCCTGTAGTTAATGTCAATTACTCTGATATCGTTGAACAATATATTCCATGGTTAAGAAAGGTGACTCGCCGTAATTTTTATTTGCCGACCGAGGCGCAGTGGGAGTATGCAGCAAGAGCCGGGAGTAAATGGAAGTTTGGCTGGGGCAAAGAATTTTCAGAAGATAAAGCGAATTGTTCTGAATGCGGAAGCAAATGGGATAATTTACAGCCTGCACCGGTTAAGAGTTTTGCGCCTAATACATGGGGGCTGTTTGACATGCAGGGAAATGTTTGGGAATGGACAAGTAGTTGTTGGAAAAATGATTTAAGTGATTGGTCTGTAGCAAAACGAGTTGTTGATCAATGCAAAAAAGTTGTTGTCAGAGGAGGTTCGTATGGTAGCTCAAAGAGAGGGATTTCGTTAAGTTTTCGAAATGGAATATCAGTAAATCTTAAAAGTTCAACAATAGGTTTTAGACTAGCTTCAGATAATGATTGATAAAGTAAATAAAAAGGAAAGTGTTATGAGAAATATAGTTTTTATCTTGATTTTTGCGTGTGTTATTTCTGGTTGTTCTACAACCAAAAATATCGGAACAGAAACAGCCCAGCAATCTTTAAAAATAGGTCAGGTTCAGGAAGGGAGTCAAATCTCCTTTGAGACTATCGATGGGCGCAAATTTGAAGATGTAAAAGTTATAAGTTTAAGTAAAACAACTATGAAGGTAGAACAAAATGGAAAGTTAGTTGTTCTTCCTATTGGAGAAGTAGAAAAAATAACGACCAAAAAACTTGATGTTAAAAAAACAGCATTTAACAGTTGGCTCATCATTCAGTCTTTAATTGCTATAGGTGCAATTGCACTGGCACTCTGATTATTGTATTAATATATTGCTACATTGTATATTATGGTCTATCCTATGTCTCATAGAAGTTTGCGTATTGGCTCGTCAGTAACCTCTCTTGCTTTAGAGCCAGCGTTTTGGGAAGAGGTTGACCGCCGCTCAGATGCTCTAGGTATTTCTTGGCAGGAATATGTAAGGCAGTTATTAGATGAACCAACACAGATAAAAAATAGAGCAGCGAATATTAAGCAGCATCTTTTAGTGACATTAAGAGATGAAAAAACTGCTTTAAGTACAGAATCGGAAACTTGGATTATCAATTGCCAAGATAATGAATTTGAAGTTGAAACTCACCAACAACGAATTTTGGTTGGAAGAGATAAATCAAATGACATTGTGATTGATGATAAGCAGGTTTCTCGTAAACATTTACTCTTTGTTTTTGATGACTTACATTGGTGGGTATTAGATTTAAAGAGTAAAAATGGAACTTTTCTTAATGGTGTTGAAGTCGTATCAAAACGGTTAAAACGTGGCGATACAGTGACCACAGGGGAAACTAAAATAATTAAAAAATAAGGAACGTCCTGTTGAGCAGTGGAGAGCCCGCCTTAACGTATAAGGCGATAGGAAAAACGTCTGTTGGAATGGTTCGAGATCACAACGAAGATAGCTTTGTTTGTGACTCAGAAGCCGGCATCTGGCTTGTCGCGGATGGCATGGGAGGTCATGAATCAGGCGAAATTGCTAGTGAAATCGCCAGTGATGAGATCCCACGCCTTATTAAAGCTGGCACCCTACCCTCAAACGCGATCCAAGCTGCCCATGAAGCGATTAAAAGTGCACCTGAAAAAGGTGTTGGTGTCAAAGGCATGGGTACAACCGCTGTTTTAGCTACAGCAGACAGGGCCCAGCTAACAATCAGCTGGGTGGGTGACAGCCGGGCTTACCTTTATTCACCAACCGAACTTATTCAAGTCACCAAAGATCACTCCTTCGTTCAGCATTTGTTGGATAGCGGCGCAATTACACAAGAAGAAGCCGAGCTTCATCCTGAAAAGAATATTATCACCCAGTGTTTAGGCACTGAATCTCTTGAAAGTGTCACTGTTGATGAAATAAAGCTGCAACTTTATAAAGACGAAAAACTCTTATTGTGCAGCGACGGTTTAACGGGCGAAGTGTCAGATGCAGAGATTTTTGAGATTCTCAAAGCAACTGATTCGCTCGAAACAGCTGTATCAACACTCATATCAAAAGCAAATGAGAATGGTGGTTCAGATAATATCACAGTGATTCTGATCGATGCCGATGAAAGCGCAATAGCGAGACCTAAAGCAGCCAAGACCAGAAAAATGAAAGCGGTTGGCGCTGCGACTCAACACAAAATTAGTAAAGCTAAAAACATCGCGGCGGGCGTTCTCGGTATATTAATCGCGCTTTTAATCGCGTACCTACTTTTTACGTTCATACTTAAGCCGAAAGAAGAAAATACACCTACGTCAGTATCAAGCAGTCAAACTCACACACTACCGGATGAAATCAATAGCAGAGAAGCCAGCAGTGAACTTGAATCACTGTTGCTGCCGGCCAACTTAAACAACGAGCATGATGAACTAGACCTGAGCGCTAACAATATTCAAATAGGGCAGCAAAACACGCCCGAGCAATTACCTACTTTGAAGAACGATGGCAATTCAACACCCGTCTTGGGCGACCAAATAACCACAGAACCATTGCAACAGCCCAAACCCATTGAGAAGAATGCTGAAGATCAAAAGCTAAAGGAAGGAAAGAAAGATGCTAATACTCCAAAATAAGAAAAATGGAGAATCCATTGATTTAGATAAGCCCAGGATCACTGTTGGGCGTGATGCATCAAATTTAATAGCGCTTTCCGATGCTGATATTTCAGGCTTTCATGCCGAATTTCACTGTGAGGATGATGATGTTTTTCTTGTCGATCTTGGTAGTAGTAACGGTACTTTTGTCAACGGCAAACCTCTTAATGGCAGGATACGTGTAAAAGCATGGGACGCTATTCGATTTGCTTCGTTAGAATTTGAGCTGACAGACCCACAAGGCAGGCGCCCAACTCAAGTCAATGCTGCTATAACCGAAGAAGATCTCGCTAGTGCAGCACGAGCCGGCTTGTCTGCTCAGACCCAAGTTTCACCAGCAGCCGGCTTCAAGCTCGTTGGCGCAAACTCTACATTTACACTTAAAGGTGAACAGATAGTTGGTCGGGAAGACAGTTGCGATATAACGATTTCTGATCAGGCGATAAGCCGCCAACACGCCAAAATAACAGTCACTGGCAATACAGTAAAAATTGAGGACACTAACTCTGCAAATGGTACCTACGTCAATGGTCAAAAGATCACTACAACCACGCTAAGCACCGGCGATAAAGTGAAATTTGATACGATTGAGTTTACGTTTGAAGGCCCAGTCGATAATAATAAGACACAGGTTAGAGCAGCAGTTGACCCGAATAAGACGCAAGTTCGAGGGGCTGTTGATCCAAATAAAACACAAACACGCCCAGCAGTAGACGCGAATAAAACTACAGTATTTAAAGCGCCCGCATCCTGCTTAAAAATTGTCGGTGGAGCAACACCAAAGACAATACCACTAGATAAAAATCGCTACACCCTTGGTCGTACAGATACCAATGACATTGTATTGAATACGGACTCCGTATCAAGCAGTCATGCATTGCTTGAAAAGGTAAATGACGAATGGAAGTTGACTGACCAAGGAAGTACTAACGGCACTTACGTCAATGGTAAGAAAACTAATTTAAGCCTTTTAAAGTCTGGGGATAAACTTCGATTTGGCGAGGTGAACTGTGTTTTTGAAGACGCCAGTGCTACCAAGTCAACTGCAACAAAGGCGATGCCAGCTGCAACACAAACCATTGCGTCAGCAAGCAAAAAGCAGCTCCCTTCCTGGGTTTACGGTGTTGCTGGATTCTTTGTCGTCGCTTTAGTGATGGGATTCATGCTGTTTAAGGATGAAGTAACGCCTTTTCTGACCGGTGGCTCACCTGCTCAAATCGAAGCAAAGCTGCAAGCAGGTAAAACTTGGTCAGTGTCCTTACCTCAATATCACGGTGTAACGGCAACTCCTGCGCTAGGTGATATCAATGATGATGGCTTTTTAGACATCATAGTGGCGGATCAAAAAGGCTTTGTAACCGCGTTGGATGGCCAGGAAGGAAAACAAATTTATCAAGCAGAGTTGCCAGGTTCTATCAATGCTTCTGTAGCTTTGGCTGATGTGACTGGTGATAACAAACTTGATGTTATTGTTGCTACCAGCGAGGGTATTGTCAGAGCTTTAGACAGTAAGGGACAAACCCTCTGGACAAGCGATGAAAATTTGAATTTAGGTGATGTAGTTAATAAACCGGCCATTGCCGATGTAGATAATGACGGGGTGTTGGATGTCATTGTGCCAACCAAGAACAAAGGACTTGTTGCACTAAATGGCAACAGGGGCTGGCAAATCTGGAATACTGCTGAGTCTATTAACGGCAGTGTGATCACTTCACCGCTATCCGCCGATTTAAATGGTGACGGCGTGGTAGATATTGTGTCTGTTACCGATCGCGGTCAAGTGATGGCGATTTCTGCTCAGAATGATAAGGCATGGCAACTGTGGGAAGCGGATGTAGGAAAAGTGAAGTATGCCTCGCCTGCTTTTTACGATGATGGTGGGTTAAATCTCGTCATCGTGGCGACTGAAAAACAAGGTGTCGCCGCAATAGATGCATCCAGTGGTCGCGTTACCTGGAATGTCCTTGAAGGTAATACTTTCTTTTCAACTCCAATAATCAGTGACGCCAATGGTGATGGTATTGATGACATTATTGCTATATCTGAGAATGGAAACGTTTTTGTCCTAAGTGCTCAATACGGTGAAGATCTGAACTCCGGCAATGTACCAGGCCAGTTCATGTCAACCAATGCTTTATATGATATCAATGACGACGATATACCCGAACTCTTTATGCTGGACGCAAAGGGCTCACTAGTGGTTACATACACCAATCGACTCCGTCCTTCACTACAGGTAAAAATTACTGGCAGTGATAAAGTTGTTGCCTCACCGTTGCTGGGAGATATCAACAATGACAGCATGCTTGACGTCATAATATCAAGCGGCAACGGAGTAATTTCAGCCTACTCACTTAACAGAACAACGAGAAAAGGTGAGGCTGTTGTTGGTGAGTTTTTAGGCCGCAAGTAGGACTAACGGAGTAGCCTTCTATGAAAGTAATAGGTTTAAAGCTAAGTCAACTGGTGTTGCTGGCAGTCTTTATCGGCGGGTGTGCAAGCACAGAGCCAGAGCTACCAGAAACAGTATCGTTAATAGATGGCGTATATACCATTCCTGAGAGTGGTGTATTCATCAATGGTGAAGGGGATACCAATCTTGAATTAAAACCGGGCGAATACCATTTTTTGGTCAAAAAACCGTGGCACAGAGACAAAGTACATACAGTATTGGTTGAAAGGGGGCAAAAGCAACTTTTGAAACTTTCACCCGGCCAAGGATTCGCCGAGGGTGAAATAACCGTTTCACCCAGTGAGGCAATATTAGAAATTGCAGATGAGAAGTTTAGTTCAAAATTTACGGGTGAGCTCGATTCTGGGCCTTATAAGTTGGTTGTATCGTCCCACGGTTTTTATCCGCTAGAGACGTCTATCGAGATAACCACAGGAGAAGCCTTTAACTATCACTTCGATTTAAAGCCCATTCCTACGTCAGGTTCATTTGTTATCGATTCCAATCCTTCTGGTGCGAGCGTACTAGTTAACGATATGGAGGGTATTACTCCATTTGCTATTGATCAGCTGCCGTTCGGAAGTTACAGCGTATCTGCTGTAAAGCAAATAAATGACGAAACCAGAGTTGTGGGTGAAGCTTCCTTTGAATTCGTTCAGGATGGTTCAAATGAGTTTACTGTTAACCTCTTATCCTCAGAGCAGTTATTTGAGTCTAAATGGTATTCAGCCATTGTAGCAGCAGAGCTTCAACAACAAAAAGCCGCAAGATTGAAAGCGGAAGAAGAGCAGCGATATCGAAATGCCAGAGTGCAAAGCCCTATTAGTGTATCGTTTGAAATAGAAGAGCTTACAGATAAGGGCAAAATGTCAGAGCAAGATTTTGCCAAGGCATTGTTTACGCTTCTGCGCGTTGGCGACCGCATCGAAGTAGACCAAGGTGATTATGCATATCTAATCTGGAAGCGCAGTTCGAAGCAAGGCCGCGTTTTCAACGAGCAAGTTAAGTCGCTATGGACGCAATCTCCCAATAAGCATAATTTTCAGGATGATGAGGTTTCTTCAATCCAATTGAGTCAAGGTACGTCGCTCATTACGACCCTAGCTTACCATCTGTATCGAAGTCGCAATACCAATCCAATATTAGACCTTGATTCATCAATGCATAGCTTGAAGAGTATTGAGCTGCCTGATCATGATTCTGAAATGACAATTGTTACCATAGGGGGGGCTGATGTCAGATTAGGGCAAAATGACATTTCTGTCACCCCACTTATAGGCTTCCATCAAGTCAAAGCATCATCTGGCACAAAATCCATTTCATGGTCAAAATCTCCGCTTAAGGTCTTAGTAGTGAGCGAAGCAGGTGATTTATCAGCATTAACGCTTAACAAGTCACGACTGAAGATAAATGAGAAAAGTCTGGTGAAATTAATCGAGGATGGTGAAGTTGAGAGCATCCAGCGCTTCACACAGTTGCCAGATGAGACATGGAAGTATGAAGTGATTGAAAAGTCAGGCCCACTTGCCAGCTCGTTAGATTTAAATGTTAATGAGATTGGTCCGCATGACATTAGTGGTCAATACAACCGAGTATGGTTGATACGTTACCTTGATAAGCAAAACAATCATCAGCTTCGTCAACTTTCCGTGAATTATGCGGTTGGGGAAGACGTAAAAGAACCCGAATCAGATACTTTCTTTAGGCGCAAGGAGGCAATCTAGTGTCTATCGAAATCCCCGGATACAGGATGATAAAGGAACTCGGTTCTGGCGGTATGGCAACCGTGTATCTTGCATTACAAGAATCTGTAAATCGTGAAGTGGCTCTCAAAATAATGGCTCCGGCACTGGCTGCTGACAGAGATTTTAGTGAAAGGTTTTTAAAAGAAGCAAAAATAGTCGCTGAGCTCCAACATCCTAATATCGTTGGAGTATTTGATATGGGCGTATACAACCATCTCAATTACATCGTGATGGAGTACGTAGATGCTGGTGATCTGAAAGACAACTTAGAAAAAGGAATTTCGTCAGAGCAGATTTTCAGTTCAGTTTTAGATGTGGCAGAAGCACTTAGTTATGCGCATGGCAAAGGGTATGTGCATCGTGATGTAAAGTCAGAAAATATTCTATTTCGTTCAAATGGCAGTGCCGTACTTTCTGATTTTGGTATTGCTAAAGCTGTTGTCTCAGGAACTAAAATGACAGGGACGGGTATGTCTATCGGCACCCCGCATTATATGAGTCCCGAACAGGCCAGAGGGCAGTCATTAGATGGCAGAGCAGACTTCTACAGCTTGGGCATTGTGCTATACGAAGCCTTAGCAGGGGTTAAGCCCTATGACTCAGAAGATACCTTTGCGATTGGGTTGATGCATATTAACGAGCCGATACCACTTCTTCCTGAAAATCTGTCTCACTACCAGCCGTTAATTGACAACCTTTGTGCCAAATCGCCTGATAATCGATATTCACATGTTAATCAAGTGAGAAAAGATTTTGATGCTATTAATGCAGGGCAACGATTTAAACGTCCTAAACATGCTACTCATGTGCTAAAAGCTCACAATAAAAAATCTGTATCTCCTTTGGTATGGGGAATTGGTGGGAGTATTTGTGCGGCTGCATTTGTAACTGCCCTCTATTTTTATGAAGAAGCAAAAAAAACAAAAGCAAGGGCCAACTCTGCAATGGTTTCTAGTCAAGCGCGGATTGAATCACTTGAAGCAAGTAAAAATGCTCAAGAAGTAGAGCGAAAAGAAGAACTAGCACAGCTGCTTACCCAAGCTAAAGAACTTTTAGATAAGGAGAATTATGTTTATCCCAGAGGAAGCAACGCAGCTGAAAAATTCAAACAAGCTTTGCTAATTTCTCCAGTGAACGAAAAAGCTTTAAGCGGATTGGAAAAAATAGCATCTATCTATATTCGAAAGGCTGAAAACAGCCTATCCACTGGAAACTATAAAAGTGCTTTCGAGAATTTAGAACGAGGCTTCACAGTCTTACCCGGTGACGCCCGATTGGCAGAACTCAATGAAAAGATCTTCAAGAAGCTCGGTGAAGAACGGGCCGCGTACGAAAAACAAATATCTGATTTGAGGAACCTTTCAAGGGAAGAACAAGAAAAATATGCACAACTTGAAAATGAGCAAAAATCAATCCAATCAAAACTTGATGAGTTAAGAGCTATTGCCGATAGCGGTGCAGACTTGGCTCAAATCAAAGAGTTTCAAAAACAAAAATTCGAGTTAGAGCAACAGTTAATAACTTTGAACAGAGAAAAGAATCGTCAAGAGGGGCTCTTAAAACAGATAAGAGCTGAATCTGATGAGTTGCAAAAAGAAGAAGTAGAGCGGAAAAAGCTCGAGAGAATACCACCACCATAAAAGGACATTCATATGAAAAAAATACTTGGAATAATTTGCTTATTTGCATCTTTTAATTCGCTTGCTGATACGTTGACGCTTCGATATTCAACAGGGGAATACACAGGTCTTGACCTTGATGCTAACCATTACCAGTTCACTTATGGTGGGCAGGAATCCGACGGAGATGATTTCTTGTTCAGTTATTTGTACGGTGCTGAATCTGGAGCTGAGCATCCTGAGGATGAAATTGTTAGGCATGACTTTCAGTATCTGAACAGAGATTTAAAGGACAACTATTACGTTTTGTCGGGCTATAGAGCTGTATATCTCAAAGACGTTTTTAACGAGGGAGATGAATCAGAAGAAGGCTATGGCTTGTTTTATGAGTATGGGTACGGCGCATATTGGGAAGTTGGGTCGGGTCACGGCTTTATAGCAAATGCAACAGTTGGGCTCGGCGTAGGCTATTTAGAAGAGGAGTTTTTTGGGAATGAGAAAGATGAAAAATGGATTGTTGGCATCACTTATGATGCGGCGTTTGGATATAACGTTTCAATAGGTGACGGTGGAGCATATATTCGTTATAGAGCATTAGGTATACCGGGCTCAGAAGCCAATATGCATGGACCTGAAATAGGTGTCTCGTTTAGGTTCTAAGAAACTAAAATTAGAAAGATTCTAAACGGAATTTAAAGACTTCCGGACAATAGATAACAGTGACTTTATCGTCACTGTTTTTTTTGGGGAACTTATGAATTAAACGTTGTTGGAGCTGTCAAATATTCAACTCATTGAAATAACCTCTAGCCCGTGCCTGAAGATTTAGTTCTTAATTTAAGAGCGACCAAAAATTTTCAAACTATAATGTCGAAACTATGACTATTATTTAGCACAAATTTATCAAACATTACTTCTTTGAATTATCTTAAAATGCTATTTTTCATATCAAACTATAATGTCACTATACATTTATGGTTCCATGGAACCCTCAGCAGCTAAATTAAGGTTGAATTTATTTCTGAGTTGATAGCAGGTGTATGAGCGAAACGAGATAACGGATAATCTACCCCTTAAAGGCACAGACTATCAGTGATGCTGTAATAAGGCATAAAATGTATCAAAATAGGCTAGTAATAAAAAAGCTCTAGATTATTTATCTAGAGCTTTTTTCGTTCATCTTACTTTCGTTTTAAACGACGACCTAGCAATGCAAGAAGGCCTAATGAGCCAAACCATAGTCCTGTACTACCACCGCCAGAACTTTGTTCTACAGGAGTAGGCGTTGGGCTGGGCGCAGGTGAAACATTACTAACAACTACAGATACTGACTCAGTTATCGTATGTTCACCGTCGGCTACTGATACTTCGAATGAGAGTGTTTCATCCGCAGATACTTCGGGTGCATCGAAGGTAAGTGTTGTTCCTTCAACTTGCGCGATATCGACTTGTGTACCTGAAGTCTGTTTCCACTCAACCGTTAACTCATCGTTATCTGCATCTGAGTAGGTCGCAACGACTTCTACGATTTCACCTTCGTTAACTTCAGCTGGTGCTTCAATCGATAACTCTGGTGCGTTGTTATCATTAAGTAATGCAACTTCAACAATAGAGTCTGTGGTTAAATCACCATCTGATACACTAAGTAGAAAAGTAAGTGGTGACTCTTCACTTACGTAAGGTGCCTGTATCTCTATTGTGTTTGTCGTTTCACCGCTAATGCCTACTTCTGTCCCAGCAGTTTGCACCCATGTATATGTCAGTGTATCGCTGTCAATATCATTAGCCTGCGCAGCAAGCATAATTTGCTTGCCCTCTGATACTTGACTGCTTTCAATTGGCGCTATGGTAGGCGCATCATTCACTGGTAGAACGTCTAACGTAACAAGAGTTTCTTCTGACGAAAATTCGCCATCGCTGACTACGTAGGTAAAGCTATCCATACCATAGTAATCGCTGTCTGGAGTGTAAGTAAGTACACCATTATTTACTGCTAAGCTACCAAATGATGGCTGAGTGAAGCTTTCGATACTTAAAGTATCACCGTTATCGTCGGTATCATTATTGATAACATCAAGTACTTTAGTAGTGTCTTCATCTAGCGCAATATCGTCGCTTATACCAACAGGAGCCACATTCTTAGAGAAAGGGTTTTCAGCGACAGCATGGTTATTGGCGAGCTTGTTGTCAGGTAGTTGAACGTCGGCAATAGTGACGTAAATTTCATTACCGATACTATCGAATTTAGTCTGATCAATATTGCAACTTACCGCTAATGTTTCACCAGGCGCTAAGTTTCCAATTAGCGTGCTATTAACAAGGTTAGCGTCGCTTACTTCTGAGAAGTAGCAATTCAATCGAGATGAATACGCTGTGAAGTCCCCTCGGTTTTCAATAGTGGCGTTCACTTTAATAGGCTCGCCGCGTACTTCGGTTTCAGACACTACTGTCACCGACGCATCGACAAAGCCTAAGTCGGTAAAGCCGGATACGAAAGTACCTATAGGAGAGCCGTAGACATTTCCTACAAAATTGCTACGAAGGCCATCTTCTAAAGAAGCAGCCATGCTAATAGTATAATTATCGCCATTGGTTAGATTTTCAAGCTCAAAACTATCAAGCGAACCTGAAACAGCCACTACTGAAGAAGACCTCCGCGTTTCGTTGAGAACCTTAATATAATAAGCATCGATATCTGTGGTATTACTCTTATCCCAACTTACTGTAGCGCCGCCGTTGCTGAAAGTAGCTGCAATGTTGGTAGGAGCTTCTGGTGCTGCTGTGTTTTCAACAAAAAGCGTACTTAACGACACAGTTTCTACTGTCATGTTGTCGTATCTAACCACACCGACAATATAAAAATCATCGCTATTTATACCAGAAGGTAGTGCAACTGATATTGTATTGGAACCCGGTGTTACAGCAACTTCATCAAGAGTTAGCTCTATGGTCTCAGATTCATCTCTTAGTTGAATTTCAGCAATGGCGGGCCCGTCAACATTTGAAAGTTCCAGTTCAAATGTCAATGTCTCGCTAATATTTATGCTAGCAGGCATGTTAGATAGCGTTGCTTGAGGTGGTGTTTTCGGAATTACCATGCTGGTTTCTAACGCGGTTAGATTTGCACTGTTAACAACACGCAAGGTGTATTCACCACCAACTGGCGCTTGTAGCCCTATTACCGTCTGGTTGTCACCGTTGTTAAAGGCAAATTGGGATAGCGTATCGTTGCCAGGGTCACCAAGCGTAATTAGCATATCATTCGCTTTAAGCACATCACCTGATGGGAGCACTAATTCGACTTCTGGAAGACCTGAGTCTGTCATAGCGCCAAAGAGAACAGACACTTCATTTTCTGGAATAGTAAAGGAGAGCTCTTCACTCGCTAAACCATTTGCGGAGAAACTTGCGACAGGTGTTGAAACACTGGACTTTTTAATCAAGTCAAAGTCGATATCTTTGGGGTCTGAGAAGTCGACGCGAACTCCTAAATCGATAGAGCCTAATTTTACCAATGACTGGAAATACGCAGTAAGAGCGTTGTTGTTGGTATGATCAGTTCTGAACAGCATTTCCGCGCTTTTACCTCCTAAACGCGTTCCGCCTATGAAGGGAATTTTACGTGGAAGCTGAACATTTAAATTAGTTTTGGACCTTAGCTGAGTCATTCTGTTTCCAGACTGCGCGTTAAATAATGCAGTGCCGGTTATCATATCGGCAATGTTTATGTTGCCTGTTAAGTTTGCACCGTATTGTCCAGAGCTAAGAAGGCCTGCCGTAAGGTCAGTAGACGCTAGTGGGAATCGTTCTAGTAGACTTAAGTTCCCAGAGGCGGCCCACGTTCTTCCCATATTACTAATAGTCAGCCCAAGTGAGCCGCTCAATAAATCAGCGCCTATTTTACTGCCTGCTTTGGCCATCCCGCCAAGTGAGTCAGAGAAATAGCCAGAAATACTGCCACCTACGGCTGCATTCGGTGCTCTGTTCCATTTTATCGCTGAACTTTTATGAGCGATAACGAAGCCCGTTGTTCCAATGGGAATTTTGCTTGCGCTCTCAAAACTATTTCGCTTAAGGTTTTTGTAATTAAACTCGAAGGAATTAATACCTACGGGGTTAAGCCCAAGACCTACATCTAAGCCATACTGGCTTTGATTCCAATTAGCAGCACCAGCAATTCCTACCGCTGGTGACAAAAAGTCGATTGTCAATGTATCAAGCTCAATTGACAGTCCACTATTGCCAAATTTACCTATTCTGCTGCTAGAGTTAGTCCCTAGCAGTTCATCTATGTCTACGATTATTTCACCGCTAGAAGAACCGCTATTTTGTGATAGGACCAAGTCACCTATTTCAAGAGGGTAAGCTCTTTGCTCTAAAGGAAGCGCGTAATTCTGCATTAATGGCAAGGTCATAGAAGTGTCTATCACCACTTCGGTAGGCCCTATGGTAATTTTTCCACCGTTTAAAAAGATACCTTGAAGCGAGTAGTCAAAGACATTAATTGGGGAAAGCTCGGGCGTACCCAGATTACCATCAATAGTAAAAGACAAAGTGCTTAATGGTAAGTCTGCTGTTGTTGAATTATATAACATCGACATGTCTAGCGCTGTAAGACGACCTAATCCAATAGAGCGAACTTCGCTGCTAATAGTGTCAATGGTTACCGCACCTGAGAAACCAAGAACAGTGTTACCGCCTGTCGCTCCTAATTGAACGTTGCCACTAGCGAGTACTTCATTGCTATCAGCAGAGACAACAAAGTCATCAGCACATACCATGATATTAGTATAGTTATTACATTCGCTTGGAATAGCATCAGTTTGCACAGTGATCTGATGAGGGTTTTCAGGGCTGCCACTAAAGGCCTCGCTGCCAAAGTCATCCTCAGCAACTAAAAAGTACTCTATTCCTGGCTGAGTGACTTCAGTTGCCGGAATAGTCGCGCTGAAGTTAGCTTGCGGCGCATCAAATGATTGACGGACTTCGGTATAAAGCGGGGCACCAATTTGTCGATAAAAGAGGGTTATAGCGGCTACTTCGTTTGTTGCATCTTCCGCAAAAGCGTCGATAACGAGCTCTGTTTCTTTTTGAGTGGCTTCTACAGGAGTATGAGCAAATTCCGGCGGTACATTAGGTAATACAGTAACAATGAAAGGGTTTTCTTGAGGGTCTGCTGAAGGCAGTGTTTTTACGCCAATATCAGTTACTGCAGAGATGTAGAAGTTTAGCGCCCCTTGTTGAACTGCTGTTTCAGGTATCTCCGCAACCCATGAACCATCAGAAGATTGTATCATACCCACTAAGCTATAGCCCGATTCACTGTCGTGGCGATAGCCCAAGTTCATTGCTGAAATTGCCACCTCTGAACCGGCTACCACACGGATTGGGAGCGATTTACTAGGCAGTTGTCCACTGCTTATTAGTGCTTGAGTATCAGAGGTTAACTCAAGCGAAACCGGTAGTTGAGGTGTGTATCTAAGCTCAAATTTGCCTTCTATCGGGTTTGCTTGGCTATCACTGGCAGTAACGTTGAAATTGATGACACGCTCTACGCCATCGAGATTCGAGTTATCGGTTTCGTACTGTGTTTGATACCTAGAAGAAAGGTCGGCACCGATTTCAGACAAAATCGATGAGAAATCTGATCGTACGTCAAATACTTTTCCAGAAGTAGCGGCAGCGATGCGGTCAAACTCGTCATGGCCCGCAGTGAGGCCATAAAATAGAATATTATTATTAAGTAAACTTTGCGTTACTTCTGGTTCTGATGTTGAGCCGTAGTCGTTATTTTCATCGGTTACAAGAATGACTACCTTTTGCGTGGAAGGGCGCCATAAAATGCCATTTGCAGCAAGTTTTATAGCGTCAAATGCACGCTCTGTGCCGCCATCAAACTGCATTTGATCAATGTAAGCTTGGAATTTGGAAGGGTCAGAAGTTAAGCTGCCATTGTCAAGAAGTGTCCCTGATGGGCTGCTAAAGCTATAGGAACGACCGCCACCACCATAGGGTACTAGACCAATTCGATAATCAAAGTTTTCGTCGGATAGGCTCTGCACAAAGCTGAGGATATTGGCACGAACACTTGCCGCTTCGTCGTTCAAGCTACCGGAATCATCGTGAACAAATACGATGTCGACTATTTTGCGGCTTGAGTTAGGGTCGGGCTGAACGAACCTAGTAATACTTTCGTATCTTCCGTCTTCTCTTACTTCTATATTAGAAGAGCTAAGTAGCGGAAGGTTTTCTGCGCTGCCATCAAACGCTTTGTCGTTGTAGGTAAGGTCGGAAGTAATGTTTATTAACGGAAATGCGTCAGTATCGACAGCAAAATCATTTAACCAATTCCCTTCAGAATTTGATTTATCTGATTCTTGTGACAAGTAAACAGACTTGTTTGCAGCTACAGGCAGGATACGATGAGTATTTGACAGTGATACATTATTTTCAGACAGACTAACGATATCACCGGTAGATAAATTCATCGCCTCAAGAGTCACTTGGTAGAGCTTACCGTGCTTTGCCCCTATCGAAAATTTGTTGGAAGACTGCCAAGGAGTGACTACCGTATTTGTCGAATCTGAGGATATATATTTCAACCGATACTCGAACGAATCAAAACTCTGCGTTTTGTGTGCAGTAACAGTTAGAGTGTTGCGGTATGACTCCACTGAAATATCGGTGACGTCTGCTAGGGTTAAGGGAGGAACTACGCTCGCGGCAAGAGCCGTTGAAACGGCAAAGCTTATTTTATTTATCATCGTTTTTTCCGTTTGATGTGCTTTTTTTGACACAACTAAGGAAAGTTAATCAGATGATTAGCGTATAATTTCCGTATACAAAATGTGCTTTCCTTAGCACTCCTTATTAGCCTACTGAAGTGTTCTCTCTATATCAAGAAAATTTAATAGTTAAACAAATAATTGATACAACGGAGAATTTTTGGGCCGATGTCTATTGAACGTAGCTTGTTTTCGCCGTAGAAGTGTAACAAAAATATACTTTCAAGACTGATGAGTTCTCAGTCTATACTTGCCATTGTGGATGCGAGCCAGTTTTAAACTTTACTTCGAACGGATAGAGGACCACCTATTGTTGTACCACATTTTAGGTACCATAAGCGCCGTCGCTTTTTTGCTGACGTGGTACGGGTTAGTAAAGCAAATAATCAGCATTGAAAAGCTGCGTAGCAGCAATTTACCACCTACAAAAAGCTTGTCGACAAATCAGTTCGCTTCAAGCTTTTTGGCATTTTATTCCAACTTTATTTTCGGTATTGCAATCGAGCCCCTTAGTCATTATTTGGTATGGACGCGATTCGGCGCAATTCTCCTAGTGTTGGTTATACTTTTTCAGATATGGCGAGACAGGCGCTCGTTATCTACAGGCTTTATATTTAGTTTTTGTGCTGTTGCCGTAGTGGTAGGTGTCTGTTCTATCGGTTTTCGGCCTTATCCTGGCCTAGCAAAGCTCGGTGCTACCACCCTGATGCTTATCGTCACAGCGTTGCTGGTTCAGGGCACCCTACATCAGCTTTTTGTGATTAGGCGTAGCCAAGTGATAGGCGCACTTTCGCCGACCTTGTTTCAAAGCATTTTGATTAAAGACGTAACTACTTTGGCATTTGCGTTCACTATGCCTTTTGCCATAGCCTGGCCACTTATATTGTTAAATGGTGCGAGCGTGATCACACGTGGTTGTTTGCTAATTCAAATGATAGTAATAGCAAACAAGTCACAACTTTAGCTTTAACTTATTGCTCGCTTCCCACTGGCTTTCAGTTATTTAAAAGCTGAGCTATATACCAATATTTCCCATTCTCGCAGTTCCTCGAGCAATACGTTTCTTGCTGTTTTAGCAGCGCATCTTCAAATCTGACGATGACTGGTTAAAAAGTATTCCCTGTCTAATTGATGAAGATCAACGTAATTGGCGTGGTTCATAGGTTTAATATGATTGAACTTAGTCTATCTTGTATAGATGTAAAACAGCCGTATGACGATGCGCAACCATACAGGTGTATATAGCTGTCGCGCCCTCACGCAACAAAGCGGAGATGCAAATGAGCAAGCATACTGTAGCTGTTGATATACAGCAATTATGCGACCAAACCGTAGTATTGATTTTAGCGGGTGGCCAAGGAACGCGTTTATTTGAGTTAACTGAGTCTATTGCAAAACCAGGCCTAGACTTTGGTGGTCACTATCGAATTATCGATTTTCCACTGTCGAACTGTGTGAACTCTGGCCTGAAGAAAATAGGAGTGATGACGCAATATAAGTCTAGAAACTTGGTCCATCATCTTATCCAAGGGTGGGCTAGATTTAATCAAGAGTTCGGACATTCGTTTGAGGTATTGCCTGCGTCTCAGCAATTCCCATCCGATTGGTATTTAGGTACTGCGGATGCGTTGTATCAGAACAAAGACTTCATTCGCGATTCTGGTGCTAAATATGTGATGGTGTTGGCGGGTGATCATATCTACAAAATGGATTATCGCTTAATGCTTCGTCAGCACGTATCGCAGGGTAGCGACCTAAGCGTTGCATGTATTGAAGTGCCTATTGCGGAAGCGGCTGGTCAATTTGGCGTTATGAATGTTGATGAGAGCGACAGGGTCACCTCTTTTGAAGAAAAGCCATTGTCACCCGAAGCGCTAGAAGACAGACCAGGTTATACCCTTGCGTCTATGGGAAACTATATTTTTGATACTGAATTTTTACTCGAACAGCTAACAACCGATGCGCAAAGCAGCATCTCAGAGCATGACTTTGGCAAAAACATTATCCCTTCAGTACTAAACAACTTTTTCGTTCAAGCATACCGATTCAAAGATATTCAGGGCGCTCAAGATCCTTACTGGCGTGATGTAGGCACTATCGACTCTTATTGGTTAGCTAATATGGCGCTGCTTGATAGCGAAAATAAAATTGATTTGTACGATAAGCATTGGCCCATTTGGTGTGAGCAAGCGTCTCTGCCCCCTGCTAAGTTTACAGGCAATAATTGTGCTGCAAGAACGGTTAGTGATTCATTAATTTCCAACGGTTGTATAGTAGGAATAAGTAAAATCACAAAGTCGCTTTTATTCTATGGCGCTAGCGTATCGCATGAGGTTAATGTAGAAAAATGTATCGTGTTACCCAATGCGCATATTGCTGAGCATTGCAAACTGTATCGCGTGATCGTAGCGCATAATTGCCGCATTCCTGCACATTTTGAAGCAGGATTCGACCATAACTACGACCGCGAACGCGGATTAAGAGTGAGTCCTCATGGCGTTGTACTCATTACGCAGTCTATGCTAGATAAAGTGGCTCGCTCGGAGAAATCTAAGAAAAGGTTGTTATCAACTTCTGCAGTTTCATCGGGTAAAGCCGCGTATTTTAATGGTAATTAATACAAACCACAGAAGCCAAGTTTGATTTGTCGTCTAAACTTACTCTATGCAACTGGTTGTAATAAACTTATGATAGGAATTAAATTTTTAAGCATTTTGTGCAAATAGGTTTTCCAACATGGCAATAGCATTACGCATTCTTTTTGTTGCGATATTTGTCAGCCTATCTTTCATGGCACCGGCGAAAGAAAAAATCGACATCGCAATAATAGAAACCTTACCCGTTCCTATTGTTACCGAGTCGAGAAAGGCATTTGAGACTGAGTTGCAGCGCATTCTGCCAAATAAAGATATTCAATTTCGCGTTTTCAATGCTGAAGGCTCGGTAGAGCAAGCGAAGACGTTCCTTTCTGGTGAGTTGTCTTCCTCACCCGCCGACCTTATTGTCACGGTTGCTACTTTAGCCACTCGCGCGGTTGTTAATTCAAATGAAGTACTTACCACTCCAAAATTGTTTATGGCGGTCAGCGAGCCTGTCACAGAGGGCATTGTTCCTGCGTTTGGCGCAGTGAGCAAGCGCAATATTACCGGTGAGTCTCATGTGGTTGATGCCGATATAAAGCTTGAGATGCTCGAAGGTGTACTCAAAGCGTCCAACCCAAATAAGATATTTAGAATAGGGTTAATACATTCAACATATCCCTCTTCTTACAATGCGGTAAACAGCTTACTAGCCCTTCAAAAGCGCTATAAAAATATTGTTTTTGTTCCAATTCAAACGCCCTATGTGCCGGGTGAGGCTGGGTTAGAGCTTATGAAGGAAGATGTGATTAGCACGTTAAAAAGTGAGTATGAATATCTCGATGGTTATTGGCTATCTGCAGGTCCTCTTATTGAAACAGATCACCTCATTGGAGCGATCAAAAAGCACACGGGTTTATTGCCACTGTTTGCTGAAAGCGTCGACGCTGTGAAGCAAGGCGCACTCATTGGTATAGTCTCACAACCTCAAGATATTGGTAAGTCTGCCGCTAATACTGCAAAGCAGGTTTTAGCACAGGGCTCTTCCGCTACCTTTCCAGTAGAAAAAATAGAAAACTTTACCGTAGCAGTGAATGTATCTACTGCTATAAAACTGCAGCTTCCTATACCTTCCTACTACCTGAAACTATCTGAACAGCACGTTTATCAGTAGGGTATAGCAAAGAGTTGATATGAGAATAAAATCAAAATTATTAGCCATATATATACCAATTCTACTTATTGGAATGGCACTGACTGGATACTGGGCTTACCTTACCGCCTATGATTCAGTGCGAGAGCGCGAGTATCAATTGCTCACTCAAACACTGGCTCTTAATGTCATGGAAATTGTGGAAGACAGGCGAGAGTTACTCATGAATTCTGGCCTGGAAAACGTGCCTGTTTTTCGTGACGCGTATCAAAATGAAGTTTTCGAAGAGCTAAATTCACTGCATCAAAGAACGGGTAGACACTTTGTTATCAGTGATGAAAGCACGCGGGATATTCTTTTTTCTACCTTTGAAAAGAAAATGATTCCAGACACTGGCAACGGTGGTATCGCTAATATGGGCGACATTAAATTAGCCTTTGGAGAGTCTCAATTTAATGGGCAGGATATTCTATTTGCCTGTACCACTTTTTCAGCGTGGAACTGGAAGCTCACCGCTGTTCAACCTGCTGACGAGCTTCAGGCGTCGCTCTCTAAAATAGCTTGGTTGACTTGTTTGGTCACTTTGCTCGCGGTAGCCCTTGTAGGTCTATTGATGGGAAGAGTGACGCAATATTTTGTTATTGCCCCTATTCAAAAAATAAGTGGGGCGGCCAGTAGAATTGCTATCGACCACAATCAGGTTCACATAAATGTAGAGCAAAACGACGAACTTGGGAGTTTGGCGAGAGATGTAGAGGCTATGTCTGCGGAAATTGCCGAATATGTAGAGCAAGCACAGCAGGCTAATCGTGCTAAAACCGACTTTCTTGCGGTTATGAGCCACGAGATAAGAACGCCTCTTAATGGAATACAAGGCCTTGCTACCCTCCTTCTCGACACATCGTTAGACGATAAACAGCGTAAATATGCTTCAGATTTAAAGTCTTCAGCCGCTATTCTGGCCAATGTAATTAATGACGTTTTAGATCTTTCAAAAATAGAGTCTGGTATGTCAGACCTAGATGTGGCCGAGTTTAACCTTGATGACATGCTCAATGATTTGATTACGTTGCTTGGCACCAATGCCAGTGCAAATGGAACTCGACTCGTTTATTCGAGTAAAAACTTAGACAATGTTTTGGTTACCAGCGACATCACGAAATTGCGTCAAATTGTCATAAATTTAGTGAGTAATGCCATTAAATTCACTCGTGAGGGTACGGTAAAAATTACGGCTAAGCTAAATACTCCATCGGGTGAGAAGCCTGAGGAAAACAAGCTGGTTATCTCTGTAAAAGATACGGGCATAGGAATAGAGAAAGAGCGGCTTTCTCACATTTTTGAGAAATTCACTCAGTCCGACTCGTCAATTACTCGCCTTTATGGCGGCACGGGGTTGGGTTTGGCCATTGCCAAACAACTGGCCGAGCTTTTAGGTGGCGATATTAAGGTAATGAGTAAGCTAGGCGAAGGGTCTAGCTTCACTGTAACCGCCATAGTAAAAAGTCGTTCCCAGGTAGATACCAATGGCAATGCATTAGTTGACGAAGAAACAGGGAACAAATCACTGCGTCAGGGATTAAACGTATTGTTAGCTGAAGACAATGCGATAAATGCCGTAGTAGCAAAAGCGTTATTGGAGCAACTGCATTGTAATGTTATTCATGTTGAGAACGGCATGCTGGCAGTGTCGCGGGTTGAGGAAGGTGGAATAGATATGGTGTTCATGGATGTGCACATGCCGGTAATGGATGGTATTGAAGCGACCCGACGAATAAGAAAGTTAGGGAAGCCATTTAACATTACGCCTATCGTTGGCTTAACCGCTGAGGCTTTTCAAGAACGCCATGTTGCATTTAGAGAAGCCGGTATGAACGATATTGTAACTAAGCCCATAACGCTAGATGGGCTGCGCAATAGTTTGCAAACGCTGAACCTTTAGCAAACTATGTCTAATACTCCTTTCTGGGCTAATATTAAGGCGTGTAATACGACAACGGAGGCGAGTTTTTTTGCCAATATCTTCTTTGCCAATCACTAAAGCAAAAGACCTCATTCGTCTGCGTGTCGCTCTTGTTATCGGCGCACTTATTGTTGCTAGCTTTATGGTGGCAGATTTTCTGTTACTACCTAGTACCATGCACAGCCTTTATACGTACGACCGGCTGTTTATTCAAATCCCCATTATATTTGCCGTTGTTTTGCTGTCTTTCTGGCGACGATTTGAGTATTACCGAGCTTACATATTCACTGCTTTACTGGTTCTGCTTACTTACTCAAACTATTGGTTGATTCTGGTATGTTGGCAGGAGTTTCAGTTCGCTTTTCCTTATGAAGGTACAATTTTATATGCGTTCTACTGCGTTTTTGCATTAGGCATTCCCTTTCGTTTTGCGATCACAAGTGCAGTAATAAATATTGCTGGTTTTATCGTTTTAATGTGGCTGGCACCCGCTTATGGTGACCGTATGCCAATATCTATTGGGTTTGTTGCTGCTTCACTGTTTACGTGTTCCTACGCAAAATATCGTCTCGATAGCAGCCTTTCACTGCTGAAAAAAACCAATGATCGCTTAACCAAACTGAGCAAATTCGACCCCTTAACAGAATTACTGAATAGGCGTGCTTTACGTAATCAAAGCGAAAGTTTGCTAGCGTACGCCAGGCGTCACAATGTGTCTTTAGCTGTGTTGATGTTAGATTTAGACGATTTCAAAAAATACAACGATAAGTTTGGTCATCAACAGGGTGATGAAGTCATACGGCAACAAGCCTCAATATTGAAAAATATTTTCAAGCGTGAGACTGATATTGTCGGCCGTTATGGCGGGGAAGAATTCGTCGTGGTATTGAGTGATGTTGACGATAAAAAGCTAGTCCAGATTTGTGAAAATTTACTCAAAGATTGGAAGGAGGAAAATGTCCCTCATGCACCAGGTGCGGTAAATGCTTTTATGAGTTGCTCTATTGGTGCGGTTATGACGAAAAAGCCTAATGACATCACCATAGATGGGCTAATTGATATTGCAGATAAGGCGCTCTATACCGCAAAAGACAAGGGAAAGGCCCGCTTCGAAATCGCTCAAATGTAAAGGCACTGCATTTCTTCTAATTCACCATGCGGTTTTGTTTATAAAATCGGCGAAAATGCGGTTAAATTTATGTAAAAAACGGTAAAAATGCGTAAATCGCGTTAACCTACATTGAACAATGATACTCCTGTACGTAGAATGCGCGCTGCAATTTTTTCTTCACATGAGTATTTTATGAAGCAACAGCTTTCTCTTCGTGCATCAGTATGTCTTGCACTTACTACCTTGGCTTCTTCCTCTGCCCTATCAGCCGGCTTTCAAGTTAACGAACACAGTGCAAACGGGCTTGGCCGCGCCATGGCAGGTCAAGCAGCAACACCAGAAAACGCCTCTATTCTTGCCACTAACCCGGCAGCCATTGGTGTGTTTAAACAGTCTCAATTTAGCACCTCAGTTAGCGTTATTGCTCCTAGCGTAGATGTGAGTGGCAATGTGAGCTATGCCGCAGGTGGGCAGCCTGTCGGGGCAACGGAATCCTCTGACAGCGACATTGCCGATACCGCAATAGTACCTAGCGTATTTTATATCTCTCCTATAAACGACAAATGGTCTGCAGGTGTTGGCCTATTCACAACCTACGGCTTGCGATCAGATTATAGCGATGATTTTGAGGCTCTTCATTTTGCTGATACGGCAGAAGTAAGATCTATCACTCTTAATCCAGCGGTGTCCTATAAATTGAACGATAACCTGATGTTGGGGTTAGGGCTTAATGCTACTTTCGCCGATGCTGAAATTAGCTCAGCTATTTCTAATAGCCTGTCGCCAATATTGAGCGGTGCACTACAAACACAAGTTCCGGCTAACACCTCCATTTTTAAACTAGAGGGAGAAGACTGGGGATTTGGTTGGAATGTTGGTGCGCTTTGGCAGCCAACAGATGCCACTAACATTGCTTTATCGTATCGTGCAGAAACAGAGTTAACGTTGAGCGGTGACGTGAGTTCACAAATCACTGCTGAATTAAATCAGCCAGGAAGCCTAGATCTAAACTTAGCGGCAATTACCGAGCTAGCGGTAAATCAAAGACTAGACAGCCAATGGTCGGTGCAAGCGAGTTTAACATTCACCGATTGGAGCACGTTTGAAAAGTTAGAAGCTAACTTAAATGACGGCTCAGACTTCCTAATAAAGCAAGAAAACTTCGACGATTCGCTGCGCGCTTCAGTGGGCGTAACCTATATACTAAGCGATGAGCTTACGCTTCGTGCGGGCTATGCTTATGATGATGGAGTGGTAACCGTTGAAAACCGTTCACTGAGTATTCCAGATACTGATCGTCACTGGGTATCGGGTGGCTTCACCTACTCATTTAACGACGATATGTCGATAGATGGCGCCTATGTGTATATCAACGGAAGAGAAGCGGACATTGATAAAACTCGTGCTTTGAACGAGCAAGGTACGCTTACTTCTACGTTTGTTGGCAGCCAGTCTGCAACCGCACATATATTCAGTGTTCAATTCAACTCTCGCTTCTAAAATACTGTCACTTTAGCTAACAGCATATTATCCAAACTGCCGCATTTGCGGCAGTTTGTTTATGGGCTGTTTACAGAGTGTATTAAGAGTGTGAATTGTGTTGATAAAGGGTTTTTTTAGCCAATTAAAGTGTTAGCGTAGAGGACTTGAATAATCATAACTGACGTTTTTAGCTAATGAAAAACTACACCATTATTGTTCTTTTAGCATTCAGCGCTTTGTTGCTCACAGGCTGCACATCTCATAGTCACTCTGTGCAATCAGCTGTCTATGGGCCTAGAGTATTTGATGAACCCTCGTTTACCGCTATTACTGTTGCATACGCGCCTGAAATGAAGGGAATACTCAATCGTATAGAACAAGATCCCAACGCCAGTATACACACTACTCTCAAAATCAAAGGTATTACTTATCGTTTGGGTACTTACCACAACGAACCCATTTTAGTGTTTGCTACTGGGATGAGTATTGCGAATGCTGCACTATCGATGCAAATGGCATTAGATTACTTCCCAGTAAAGCAAGTAGTTTATATGGGCATTGCCGGGGCGATAAACCCTAAATGGCAGCCTGGGGATGTTATTGTACCTGCTCGCTGGTACTATCATGATGAGAGTGTTTACACTAACCAAGATCCGAATAACGAGGGTGAGTATATTCTTCCAGAATATTACGAAGCTTTCGTAGAAGAACAAACAGTTCGACGCGCAAAAGATCCTCATTTACCTAATTATAAGCCCTTCCATTTTATTCATCCCGATGAAGTGCTAATTGTGAAAGAAGGTATGGATAAACCACAAGATACGGCTTATTTTACTGCTTCGCCGCGGCTTCTTGATGCAGCAAAACAAGCCATGTCTACCCTGCCCACACAGCGTGTATTGGGTGAGCGTGATGCAGATCTGCATGTGGGTGGCAACGGTGTAACAGGCTCAGTATTTTTAGATAATCGGGAATATCGCAAATGGACTCGCGAAGTGTTTAATGCAGAAGTGACTGAAATGGAGTCTGCTGCCATCGGTCAGGTCTGCACTATAAATGATGTAGATTGGGTTATCGTTCGCGCTATAAGTGACTTAGCCGGTGGTCAAGAGGGAGTTAATGTAGAGAGCAAATACGACACCGAAGTTTCTCGTATAGGCGCTAATGTGCTGTTCTCCATATTAGATACACTGTCAGAGCAAGAATAAGTACCTGCCTGCAGGCAAGGTAAGCTTTTTAAACGACTTACCTTGCTGGGCTCACAGGCCGCTGCAAAAGTGTACAGCAAAGATCAACACGCCCTAGTATTGCGCCTATCGCTACATGACCCTGGGCTAGAAGGTTAGCGTATCGTTCTCACCATATTAATAGTGGTTGTAGCCAGTTTCACTTCAACCAAAAATACAATAAGTGCGCTTATCAAGAACATCATGGCAAGGATAAACAGCACCACTATCGGTGTTTTTAAATCTACAATCCAAAGTGAACCTGCGAACAGCGCCATAATAACAGAGCACACCAGCAAACCGGAGGCTACACATAGCCCAATGGCCCAGTTAATAACCTTAACTCGCCGCCACAATACTTTTATTTCGCGCTTAGACCTATCAACGATATGTGGGTCTGAAAGCGTATGAATTTGTCGTTCTGCAACACGGACCCTATCTGAAATTCGCCCTAGTCGCGACGACATCACGTTTAAAAAACCTGCTATACCCGTAAGTAAGAAAACAGGGGCTACAGCAAACTCTATAAGCTGTGACAGGCTGGGTATGAGTGTGTCCAATGAATTCCTCCAAATTGGCCGAGCAATTTTCTAAGTTGTGGATATTTGATGATTAATAGTCAGAAGATACCACGAGTTACTCCCAAGCGTTGGTCCTACCTTACTTTTATGTGCTTTTAGCGCAATGCTTTTTTGTCTTTGTAAAAATACCGTATGGTATTCAACGAACCTCAATTTGTCGGTTTAAAAACTCAATAAAAACTACTCCGAAAAAACTGATGTAATCGCCACATGGTTAATGTGCGTATTCATTCATATAAAAAATATTACACAAAGGAATCTTAATGACGTCCACGCCGTTATTGTCATTTTCATTAATTGCGCTTTCTCTTGCCGCTAGTTTTTCAAACGTATCCCAAGCCGCTGATAGCAAAGATATTGAGCGTATTGAAACCACCACATCGCGCATTGCGGGAAATGATAATAACGTAGGATACGTTGTATCTTCCGTTACCGAAGAAACACTTAATCTACTGTCGTTTCAGCATATTCAGGAGTCTTTAAATTATATTGCTGGTGCTGGTGTACAGCGAGGCAATGGCCAAGAATATCTACCCGCATTGCGCTCGCCTGTGCTCACAGGAGCAGGGGCATGCGGCGGAATTTTAGCTGCTGAGGACGGTATTCCCCTTCGTGCCGCTGGCTTTTGTAATATTAACGAGCTGTTTGAAGCTCATGGTGAAATGGCGTCGCGCATAGATGTTATTAAAGGGCCAGCTTCAGCGCTTTATGGCTCGAATGCTATCCATGGTGTGGTTAATGTAGTAACGCCAGATACAACGCGAGGCGGCGGGTTTGTTGGTTTAGATTATGGGTCTTATGGCTTTCATCGCGTAAAACTTCGACAAGGAAAAGACTTTGGAGACAGTGGCATAGGAATAAATGCCAGCGTAACGCGCGATACTGGCTATCGAAACGACGAAGGCGTAGACCAAAAGAAAGTGAACGTACGTCATCGAGTCGATTTTGACAGCCTGTCAGTAACAAGCGGACTTACCTATACAAATTTAGATCAAGAGACAGCGGGCTATATAACTGGTTTTGAGAGCTATAAAGATGAAGACATAGCGCGCAGTAACCCTAATCCAGAAGCGTTCAGAAAGGCAAAAAGTTTACGGTTATGGAGCAAAGCAGATTGGTTATTTGATAATGGAAACGCGCTGTCTATTACTCCATATGTACGCAATCAATCTATGGACTTTAGAATGCATTTTTTGCCGGGTAAGCCCCTTGAACAAAATGCCCAGGAAGGCGTTGGCGTTCTTTCACAATACAACTATATCGTTAACGACTCGTGGAATATCGATCTTGGTTTGGATGCAGAACACACTCAAGGAGAACTGATTCAGTCGCAAGACAGCAAGACCATAGGCTCAGCGTTTTTGGTAGAGACTGTGCCGGTTGGAAAACATTACGACTACGAGGTTGATGCCACCTTAATAGCGCCATTTTTTGCTTTTAACATGCAGCAGGGAAAGTGGGATGTTTCTGTAGGCGGGCGTTTCGAAAGTATGCGCTACGACTATACTAACAATATGAATGTGGGACGGTTAAGAGAAGACGATACGCAGTGCGGTTTTGGTGGTTGCCGATATAGCCGACCAGAAAGTGGGGAAAATGATTTTGATAATTTTAGCCCCAAGCTTTCTATGCAATATACCTTGTCGAGCGAAACACAATTGTATGGCGGTATTTCAAAAGGATATAGGGCACCTCAGGCGACCGAACTTTATCGACTTCAGCGGGCACAAGAGGTTACCGATCTTGAGTCTGTCGACGCCACCAATGTAGAAGTGGGATTAAGGGGCAGTATGGCAAGCGGTAGTTATGTGCTATCGCTATATAGCTTACGCAAAGACAATGTGATTTACCGCGACAGCGATTTTTTCAATGTCAGTAACGGAGAGACGTGGCATAGAGGTGTTGAGCTTACTGTAAATTACGCCATTAACTCTCGTCTGCGTCTCGACTTCGCCGGTACCTACGCTGCGCATACCTATGAGCACGACCAGCTGTCGGGTGAGATAAATATAAAAGGGAACGATATGGATACCGCTCCCAACCTGTTACTCAACACACGTTTACAGTATTCATTCACCGACGATATTGAAACGCAGCTTGAGTGGCAGCATGTGGCTAGCTATTTTACAGACCCTGAAAACGCAAATGAGTACGATGGTCACAATCTTTTGCATGCCCGCGCAAGTTACGCAATGTCAGAGCAAATAACCTTGTACGCTCGCATTAACAACTTACTTGATGAAACCTATGCAGAGCGTGCTGACTTTACTTCTTTTACCGGCGATCGCTATTTCCCAGGTCGTCCGCGTAACTTTATGTTGAGTGCAACCTTCACAATGTAGCGCCTATTGTAACAACCCGAGCGTTTATACATGGAACCAACACTAGCAGGTGAATAACGATGCAAAAGATAGTGATAGTGGGTGGCGGAGCCGGCGGACTTGAATTAGCAAGTCGCTTGAGTAGAAAGTTGGGGAGTAAAAATAAAGCCGATATTACGCTAGTTGATAGAAGCCGTACTCATGTGTGGAAACCCCTTTTACACGAGGTGGCCGCAGGCGTGATAGATAAGCATTCTGACGGTGTAGATTACGCCATTCATGCTGCCAATCATCACTATCGTTTTCAGTTAGGTGAGATGTGCGCTATCGATGCCGAAGCTAAAACTATTTCTCTCGCTCCCCTTATCGACGACGCTGGCCATGAAATACTTCCTAAGCGCAAGGTAGATTATGACCAGCTGGTTATGGCTATTGGCAGCGTAAGTAATGACTTTGGTACGCCAGGTGTGGCTGAGCACTGCTTTCTTTTAGATTCGCTTGTTCAGGCGGAACGATTCCACCGGGCTCTGCTCAACCAGCTTATTCGTATCAACCAACAAGAAGACAGCGAAGCGGGCATTAATGTGGCAATAGTGGGGGCTGGGGCGACTGGAACTGAACTAGCGGCTCAGTTACATCATGTAGCGAACTTATCTAAAGCGTACGGTATGCCAAATATGTCTGCATCTCGCCTTAAGATAACGGTAATAGAAGCCGGTGAGCGGATTTTACCTGCGCTACCTGAGCGTATAGCGAATACGGCTCGCCAGGCGTTAAATGATTTAGGCGTTGTTATTAAAGAGCAAACAACAGTGGCCGAGGCCGACAGTAAAGGGCTGATCACCAAAGATGGCAATCGCATAAGTGCTGATTTAATGGTGTGGGCAGCAGGAGTGAAGGCGCCAGATTTCGTTACCAATACGGGTATTTTTGAAACTAACAAGGCCAATCAAATTCTCGTTGATGAGCAGTTGAGAAGTACAACCGATAAAGCCATTTGGGTACTGGGAGACTGTTGTGGTGTTCAGCAAGACAACGGTAAATGGGTGCCTCCCCGTGCTCAGTCTGCACATCAAATGGCTGACATCGTTGGGCATAATATTGCTGCGCTCATTAATGGCAAAAAAACAAAAGCGTTTGTTTATCAAGATTATGGCTCGCTAGTTCATTTAAGCAAGTACAGCACCGTCGGAAGTTTAATGGGCTCGTTGTCAAACGGCAGTATGTTTATAGAAGGGCGACTGGCTAAGTTGGTTTACGTGTCTTTATATAACATGCACCAGTTTGCCGTTCACGGAAAGTTAAGAGGGGCATTAAAGCTATTGGTGAAAAAATTAAGCCACGCTATGAGTCCCAAGCTAAAACTTCACTAGTACTTTTAATACCAATCCATGCGGACTGGTATAACACTATCCGCCTTTGCTTTGTTGAGGCATAGCTATTTATGCAGGAATAACTTGTGAAAAAAGCCCACATCTGATGCGGGCTTTTGTCATTGCTAACTAGTTACTAATCTCAAAGCGTCACTTACGGTGCTTGCGCCAATGAAACTAAGAGAGCCAAAGGCGTTGCATTACTGCTTAACGCCTTCAACGTGTAACTCTAACTCAACGGTTTGTGATGCAGGGCCAAGGTCATAATCAATACCATAGTCTTTAAGTGCAATTTCTGTTGTGCCCATAAAGCCCGCGCGATATCCGCCCCATGGATCTTTACCTTCGCCAATTTTCTTAGCACTAATCGTTATTGGCTTAGTGACACCGTGTAGTGTGAAGTCGCCCATAACATCCATCATGCCATCGCCCTTTTCCACAATTTTTGTGCTGACAAATTTGGCCGTCGGGTACTCATCCACATCTAAAAAGTCATCGCCTTTTAAATGTTTGTCTCTTTCAGCATGGTTAGAGTCAACACTGTCGGTGTCTATATTTACCACAAGGCTCGCATCGCTAGGTGCTTTGTCGTCGTAGCTAAAGGTGCCTTCAAAGTCGTTAAAACGGCCCGTTAGCCATGAATACCCCAAGTGCTGAATTTTGAAATTAATTGATGCATGAGCCCCCTTGCTGTCAATAACGTAGTCTGCTGCGTGAGCAGAACTTAGAGAAAGTGCTGCTGCAAGTGCCAGAGTTAACTTCTTCATTAGTATCTCCTTAGTGAAAATTAGCGAAGCCGTAACATCTGCTTCAATGTATTGTCTTTATTGAAAAAATGATGCTTTAACGCTGCTATTGCGTGTAAAGCGGCAGTAATGATAAGAGTCCAAGCTAGATAGAAGTGAATATCTCCAGCAATGTCCTCTTGGTTGTCGATAAGTTCGCCAATACTCGGTACGGCAAACCAGTTGAAAATATCGATAGGGCGACCATCTGCTGTGGAGATGAGATAGCCGGATACAAACATGACTAAAAGCAGCGTGTACAAGGCAATGTGACCCAGTTTGCTCGCTTTTTTCTCAAATGCATTTCCATGTGTTGGCGGGCGAGAATAAACGACCCGCGATAATAGTCTCACAATGGTAAAGGCAAAAAGCGTAAGACCAATGCTTTTATGCCAGTGAGGCGCCGTTTTATACCAATCGCTATAATAGGTGAGATCTACCATCCATAAACCAGACGCAAACATTCCTATTACCGCAAATGCAGTAAGCCAATGGAGAAGCAAAATAACTCTCGGCCATCTCGTCATAATTAAATCCTTACTACTCTTCCTTCGCGCCCAACATGTATGTTGTTAAATAGCGTATACCCTAAACTTAAGAATAAAAATTTGTAAAAACGCAATAAATCATTCTTTTTTCTAGAATGTTGCCTATGCTCTAAAGCAAGTAATGGTTATTTCAGACAGCCCTAACCGACTTTCGACGTGCATTGAAACTCTTTCAACGTAAGTCACGGGTTTAAAGTTTATTTATTGTTAATAAATATTTTTGCAAACTGGCTCGATTTTAGCTGCATTAGTATTGATCAGAGCGAAAAATGAAAAACAATAAATCTAAAAGTGAGGTTAAACATGAGCAAAACGCCATTTCCCGCTAATGTGGTAACAAAAGCGTTCACGTGGGCGTATCAAGAATTAGGTTTAAATATAACGCAGGTTTCTGAAATACTTGGTATTTCTACACGAGAACTTGCTGAAAATACCCTGGCAGGATTCGAAAATAGCGCGCCAGCGTATCGCAAGCAGCTGTCTTTTATTCGAATGTATTATTTACTCAGTGCCATGTCAAAAGCGGACACTGAACAAATGCAAATGTGGTTTTACAGTTACAATTTAGCTTTTGGAAGCTCGCCAGCAGACACTTGCGTTCAACACGACGGCGTTGAAATGATTTGTGATTATCTTCGCTCGCTTAAGAAAAGTGATGCACACGAGCAGTTTTCTTCCATATTAGCCAAGCATGCCCAAGGCGATGGCACTGTATTTCAAAAAATGTCGACTCACTGATAAAACGCCTTCTCTAGTGAACCTTATCGTTTACAGCATTAATAAAATCGGCGCAATGTTGGGGCTGAGTAATAGGGATCATATGTCCTGCACCTTCGATAATTTCTGATACTGCCCCTGAAACAGCACTTACTACTGGCTGGATGTGGCTGTTGGGCTCTAAGATTGTATCTGAGCCACCGTACAGCACACCTACAGGGCATGTTATACCAGCATATTCCGGCACTTGCCTTTTTAAACTACCCTGCGCGGCTACCGTGTCTTTACTCCCCTCGTAAAAACATCGCGAGTGTAATGCTAATGCCCCGCCTTCACGCTTAACAAAGCTTGGTGGGATGGATTCAGGATGGAATATCTGCGCCAATTGTTTACTGCCGAATTTCACTCTGAAAGGGCTCGCTAAAGTTTTGGATATCCCCTTTCTCAGAATGCCATTTGGGATATAGAGTATGGATAGTGGACCCGCGCCTTTATTTAATGGCGCGGTGAGTGGGCATAACAATGAAACAGCTTTAATGCGCTCGGGGGCGTCTATTGCCATTCTCAGTGAAATTCCCCCGCCCATTGAGTGGCCAACTAAGTAAGCACTGTTGATACCGACTTTATCCATCCACTCCAATATCATGCTGCTTTGCTTTTCAAACGACGCTGACGCAGTGCTAGAACGCAATGAAAAACCGTTGCCAGGTCTGTCTATACTGTAAACTGTATAGCGTTTAGCTAGTAACGAAGCCAAGTTCGCAAAATTTGCACTGTTTCCCAATAACCCATGAATTAAGATAAGGGCGGGGCCGCTTCCCTGTTGCTGCCAATGAATAGTGCCTTCTTTTACCGTCGTTAACTTCCCAGGCACAAAAAAGTTCTTTTCAATTTTTTTGTCAACGCTAGATGTGAACCAAAAAAGAAGAGCCATGATACAAATTAAAATTAATAGCGCGATAAGCATAATCAGCCCTGAGCGTAAAAGGAATTAATAAATAAACAGTGTATGTGACGTTAGATGATACTCTAATACGTTGAAAATACGATAAAGGCGCAGAGTTTAAATAGGAAATGGTATGGAAAGGAAGATTACATCATCGCTGTCTATAGACGACAGCGAAATAGAAATGCAGGCAATTCGTGCTCAAGGCGCGGGTGGACAAAACGTAAATAAAGTAAGTAGTGCCATTCATCTTCGCTTTGATATTAATGCCTCATCACTGCCTGAGGCTATAAAGTCAACGCTGCTTTCAGCGAGAGATAAGCGCGTTACTACCGATGGTGTTTTTGTGCTTAAAGCGCAAAATTATCGCACTCAAGAGCAAAATAAAGACGATGCCATTGAACGCCTGCTTCATTGGATCAAAGCGGCAACGATAAAGCAAAAGCCGAGAAAGCCTACGCGAGTGAGTCGCGCGGCCAAGGCGCGCAGAGTAGACGCGAAAAAGCTGCGTGGAGTCAAAAAATCACTGCGCAAAAAAGTGGATATTTAGCAGTAAACAAACTTAAGTATAATCTTCAAAAACGTCACTCCTCAAGACAACGAAAAACGCTAATAAATATAAATAGATGTGTCTTGTGTGCTGGAGCGTAGTATCTAACAGTGCATCTTTACGATGCGTGCTCGCTCTAAATATCGGAAAGCAGAAAAGTGACTCGTTCAGAAGTAATCCCAATGGTGCTGTTTGCTGCTATAGTATTTTGTCTCGGCATGAACACGCCTCAGGCGGCAAACGAAATTATTGCTCGCCTTTTCAATAAATCTATCTCAAATACCGAGCTCCAGCCTTCTTCCGAGGATGTTGAGCGATTCCAATCTATGCTTACTGATAAATCAGAAAAAGAGGTTCGCGATATACTCGCGCAACGAGCACTAGGAAGTAAAATAGCCGAGTCTGTGCTTGCTGATTTTGCACAAAAAAATGACATAGTTCCGGAAGATAGTGAAATTCAGTCTGCTTATTCAGTAATAAAACTATGGACGGTGGATTTAGATAGCGCGGACGACTATGCAGAGGAAGAGTTAGAGCGTTATCGCATGGCGTTGGCGCAGAGTATGGCGAAGAGCTGGAAGGTTTCCAAAGCGCTTTATGAGTCTTATGGTGGCGATGTTGTGTTTCAGCAAGATAACCCGCTCACACCAGTAGGGGCTTATCAGCAGCTGTTTGAACAATATCGCGAAAAAGGTGATTTTGTTATCTACGACCCTATTTTCAAAGCTGCATTTTGGAGTTCTGTGCGTATGAAATATGCAAAAACTCAGAACCCCGATGAAATAGACTTTTCTCTTCCTTGGTGGGAAAAAAGCATGAACGCATCCAGCGAGCAAGACAAATAGCTCTACTCTTCCTTATAAAGAAAGAGTAGAGGTCGAAGGATATTTTTTAATTTAAATAGCCATCAACTTCCCGCTCAGCTTCATCTCGACTTTTGCCATATGCCTGCTGAACCTTACCAATTAATTCTTCTCTGCGACCGTCAATTTTATCTAGGTCGTCGTCGGTAAGTTTGCCCCATTTCTGTTGCACTTTACCTTTCATTTCCTTCCAATTACCTTCAATAAGATCACTGTTCATAATGCATTCTCCTTATCAATATGAATTTGAGATAAATTGGTCAATTTAAGCACCAACCTAACACTCACTATAGATGAAGCAATGCCTGTTCCATGATGTATTTCCTTGTATTATATCAACTTTTTATGTTTCTATGCTCTGTTGCTTAACTATATATTGCAGTTTCTACAAATTCTTGAAAATTCTGCATGCCAACAGTTCATCTAAATAAGTACTCACGACTGCTCACATCTCACTTGGCCAAATTAGCTTTCTGCTAGCGCCTTAGCATAGGCTTCACTATCTTGGCGTTTATCGATTTTGTGCTGATCTTCGCTGCGGCCTTTTTTCCAGTAGCTACTTATATAAAGCTGTTCGTGAGGCAGGCTTTTTTCGTCTTTAAGCCAGCGTCGTATATTACGCATGTCCGAAAACTCACAGGCTATCCAAACAGCGGGCTGGCCCTCATGCCAAGTAAGTGACGAAATGGTTTCAGTTAAAGATGATTTTATTTCCCAGATAACATCAACGGCTTCGGGAGTTTCCAATGAAACGATATCATCATTATGCTCGATGGATATAACGGCGTAACCTTTTGCATCTTTTGGAAGGGAGGCGAGATGATTTCTTATGCTTGGCAATGCTGTTAAATCGCCTGCCAGCAGTACCCAATCGTATGACTCACTAAGGCCTTTACTTGTGCCTGGCCCAGCGATCATTATTTTATCACCTATTTGAGCATTTACCGCCCAAGCAGCCGCAGGTCCAGTTAGCCCATCGGTTGCATGGAGTACCATATCCACGGTTATCTCAGGTTTATCTGGGTTTACACTATTAACAGTATAAGTACGCATAGCGAAATTTCCTTTCTCGCCAGCAGAGGTTAAAGGGCGGCCATTGAGGTCAAACATTAGTTTGATATAGGCACCAGGGGTAACTGTAGGGAATGCGTTAAGCTCTTCCCCACCTAAATGAATCCGTTGAATGGAAGGGGAAATACGGGTAGTTTTGAGCACTTCTGCAAGGCGCGGACTTGGTTTTGGCATCATTGTCTCCTTTAGTTGATGTTTCACATTCTAGATGATAATGATTATCATTAATATGTGAGAAATGTTGACAATTATCCACATTAAGTTCGGCTTTTTAGAAAGCGCTTAAAAAGAAGAAAATAGGAAAGAGAGAGAATAGCAAAAAAGAAGCGAGAAAAGAAAAAGGGGCGAAACGCCCCTTCAAAAAACACAATATCACTTGGAAAACACATACACACTACACAAAATCGAACACTCAACGACTCCGTGTATAATTTAAGATAGCGGTTTATCAAAAAGGTTCCGCATTTTTTTAAATAATTAGGTAACTTTTTAAATACGGTTTATTACTCCTTGTAACTAAGGGCTCTGGCGCGAATTCGAGCGCTTTATTTGTTTTAGCGTGATGAGAATAACAATGGAAACAATGGCCATAAGTGCACTTGAAGCGGCAAATGGAAGCGCAATATTTTGTTGATACAAAAAAGCAGCAAGTGGAGGACCCACAATATAACCCATTGCAGTAGTTGCGGTAATTAAACCGGTTATTGATGATTGCTGAGACTTGGCGCAATAAGTAGTTGCTGCTGCAGCAAGTGAGGGATATGCCATGCCCATACCTAAGCCCATAACAGCCATGCCTATATATGAAACAGCAAAACTCTGTTGAAAATACAAAATAAGATAGCCTAGGGATAATAAAGGAAGGGCTAAGGACATCATGATTTCTTTACTCAATCGCGCCCTTTGCACAATGGTAAACTGAACGGTTAATGACGTGACTGCACTCACCATCATTGCAAACCCAACTAAGCGAGCAGCTTCTACAGGGCTTTTCCCATAAAAATCGATAAAGAAAAAGCCCATGGTTTGCTGCATCATTGCCATAGCTGCAAATACACATACACAGCTTGCTACAAATACATAGGGAACACGGGTTGGCTTATCTTCTAGAGCGACCGTAGGCACTTTTTGTTCAGTGGAGTTTTGCGGCGGTAAAACCGGTAACTTATAAAGTACGAGGGCAAATGCCAACAGGGTGAGCACCACTATGCTATAAAGTGGGGCCAAAAGACCAAATCCAACTAACAAACCTGCGTAGGCCGGCCCTATGATCTGACCCACATTGCTGGCAGATGTTACTTTACTAATTGCACTAACGCGCAGTGCTGGGGCACTAATTGCCACAGCATAGCCAACCGCAGACGGTGGCGTAGCCGACATAATTGTAGACTGCAAGCTTCGGCTTATGAGCAATGCTAAAAATAAATTAGTTCCGCTGATAATACCTGAAAATCCAACCATCCACGCACTCGCAAAAGCAAACGTTCCCGCGCTATAGCCTGCAAGGCCTATAAGCAATGTACGCTTGAACCCAGCACGTCGCGCTATTCTGCTCCACACATTGGTACCGATAGCAAAAATAAGTGCCGAGCTCGACATGATTGTCGCTATATGAAATTCAGATAAATTCGCTTGCCGGCCCATTGATGGCAGCGTCGCTAGCATTACACTTTGTCCTACCGAAGTGGCAAGCATGGCGCAGAACAACATTCTAAATACGACAGGAGAAGAAGGCTGCAAAGTAGTTAACCTAAATAGAGGATATTGCAAAGAGCGCACATAATAGCATGAACTCGCTTTCATTCTTTTGAGCAGGCAAAAAATACCCGCCAAAGGCGGGCAAAAATCAGAGTTGTGTAAAGACCGGGATGGGTCTTTGTGGGGAGAGGGCAGTCGTCTGATGACAACTCATTGATAAAATCGATGACTTTATCAATGTCCTCGTTATGGTCCGGCTGAAGTAACACACATTCTTCAACCAGTCCAAATAGGTAACATTCCTTCGTAGCATGCGACATCAATGTCGAAACTTTCGATGAGGGTACTGACAATCTTAGTCATTTTCCGTATTAACCAAGGTTGCTGCATCCTGCTCAGTTTGCTGGTTTTATTCCAACCCAACCGCATCATCGATGAGTAATGCAACGTAAAACAATTTCCTTAAGCGATGCTGAGTAAATTCCATTTTCCGTGGATGACGCAATCCTTATATCGTGACAATCGTCTTCCATCAAAGCTCGCTATTTCGTAATATGGACTCTCCATTTCAAAAGCCTTCCTGGCTTCATATTACGACTCTTGTTATCCGTTAGTCTAATTTATGCTTTATTCGTGCCAAGCAATCATCTTTTGTTTTTATTTTCATATGTCATTGTTTTTAAATCTTTTTATTGTGTTTTTAAGAGGTTTGGGGGCTGGCGTGACAAGGTAAGTAAAGTAGAGAGTGTAAATTTTTCTTAATGTTGTGTTGCTTTTTACACACGGCTTAAGCGCATATTACCTTACTCCTTCCAGTTGTTTTAGCTTGGTAGAGAGCGGCATCTACCTTTTCAAGTATTGAAGAAGATGTTGCTTGATTTTGTAATAGGGGAAAACTTAATTTATCAATCGCCACAGTCGTTATGCCTCAAAAATATAGGTGTGTGATAGCGTTCGCTTTTTCACACACATCTTTATATCATCCTCGCTTAACCCGCTGTTTTTAAGAATTTGGCGTGCTATGGACTTAGACGATATGGTGCTGTGCTCGTCTAATAAAGTATCAAGGGCTTTCATTACATATCTTGGCGTAGCCATGGCATTTCACCATTTACGTTGAACAAATTTTAAATGCCTTAGAGGGCAGGTTTGATCACCCCCATGTTGATTATGTGTTGCCGCTTTTTTTTGGAGAAACCTTGTTTGAATATTTTTTATGAACTCATAACAGCAGGTGGTGCACTGAGCACTTTAAGCGCTACTTTGCTTATAGTGGCTTCATTTTTTACCTCCTTGATTACAGCATCTCTGGGAATAGGCGGTGGCGTTCTGCTATTAGCTATTCTAGCCTCAACCTTGCCATTAACTGCGCTTATTCCAGTTCATGGCCTGGTTCAGCTTGGCTCAAACGGGAATAGAGCGTTAATGACCCGCACACATGTCGATAAACAAATCGTCATGTACTTTAGTTTTGGTGCCTTACTAGGTGGCATTTTGGCATCATTTATTGTTGTGCAGCTTCCTTTGGTGTTTATTCAGTTTGCGGTTTCAGGATTTATCCTTTTTATGGTGTGGGGAAAGAAACCTAAAGCGCATGAACTATCTCCTATTGGGCGCAGCATTGCAGGGTTTATTACCACAATCCTCTCCATGTTCGTGGGGGCAACAGGGCCTTTAGTTGCTGCATTTGTTCATCGTAGTGTTGCTGACAAAATGCGTATTACCGCAACACTCGCAACCTGTATGACCATTCAACATGCGTTGAAAGCGTTCGTTTTTCTCTTTGTGGGGTTTTCTTTCGGTCAGTGGGGCGGTGTTATTGTTGCCATGATTGCAAGTGGTGCATTAGGTACTTTTGTTGGGTTACGAGTGCTTAAACGCGTGCCAAACGAAACCTTCAATTGGTTGTTTAAAGCCGTTATTACCTTACTTGCAATTAGGTTGCTATGGCAGGCGATACAAAATGCAGGCCTATTATAGCGGTCGGAGTTTTAGCAAAATTTATTTTACTTTGTTTTTATACTGATATCGGCTTTTTGAAGCTTTCTGTACAAGGTTCTCACGCTTACATTGAGTGCTTTGGCAAGTTCTTCCATGCTGCCGCTGTAGTGCTGACACACCTTTTTTAGATAGAACTCTTCTGCCTTTTCAAGCGTTGTAACTGCATCGAGTATTAGGTTTTCGTCCATATTAAGCGTGGGCTGTTTTGCTACCAGAGCCGAGCTTTTGCTTAATCCTGCATGTTTTTTAGGTGCAGTGCGTAAAACTGTATCAGGAAGGTCGCATTCACCAATTACAGACTCATTAGACAGCAACGCAGCTTGCTCAATAATGTTTTTCAGCTCCCTAATATTGCCAGGAAAAGCGTAGTGCGTGAGCCGCTTAATAGCGTTTTTATGAAGACGTTTTTTATCTGAAAGGTTTCTTAAAATATGCTCAGCTAAAAGTGGAATGTCTGTGGGGCGCTCTCGCAGGGCCGGTAACGTTATTGGAAACCCTGCAATTCGATAATACAAATCTTGCCTAAACTCTCCTGTTTGAACCAGGGCATAGATGTCTTTATGCGATGCACAAATTAATCTGAAGTTTGCTTTTTTTACAACCGTGCTGCCAACTGGGCGATAGGTTTGTGTTTCAAATAAACGGAGCAATTTAACCTGCATGCTTAAAGGCACGTCTCCAATTTCATCGAAAAACAAGGTGCCGCCTTCGGCAGCGTAAACCAACCCTTTCTTATTTGACGATGCTCCAGTGAAAGCACCTTTTTCATAACCAAAAAGCTCGCTTTCAAATAAGGTGTCCGTTAAACCTGTGCATTCAATAACCACAAAGGGCTTATCTGCGCGGTAACTCGATGAATGCAAGGCTTGTGAAACCAGTTCTTTTCCAGTTCCCGTTTCTCCTTGGAGTAGCACCGCAATATCAGACTTTGCCGCTCTATTGATCTTGTTCAGCATGGCTTTAAACGCGTCAGACTCGCCAACCAATTTTCCTTTTGAGGGTGTGTTAGACGCAAATGCCAACTTATCTAAAATTTCTAAATAACCTATCAAGTTTCCTTGGCCATCGAAAATAGGGCGCATAAGAATATCGCAATAACTTTGCCCTTCATTGGTGGAGTGAATATGTACAGCACTTGCAACCTTTTCCGTTTCTTTGCTTTCCTGCATAGGGCAAGTCTCGCCACATTCGTTGCAAGGTTTGCTATTGCGGTGTGACACCTGATAACAGGTACTGAAACCCAGCTTGATATTTACAGGATAGGTGTCTTTATACGGTTTGTTGACCGCCTCTATGACATAGTCGGGGCTAATAAAAATGGCCGGTTTATCGATGGCGTCGATCATGGCTTGAATGATAGAAAAATTCATATCCTGCTTGCACTATATTCCGTTGGTTGCCACATCGTCTTTATTCTCATTTTTATATGGGTTTTTAGCAATGTTGTTGGTATTACTTTCACTTTCTGTAAAAGAGTTTTGAGCCCGAAATTTGCCGCTTAGCTCTATCAATGCCAGATAGTATCTGTGTCCACAATTAAAAATGCTAGCACATTGGCACGTCGCTTGTTTACTAAACACTTAAGCTCACCTTTCATAACGCTTTTTTGATAGTTGCCTGTTGAGAGCAAACTATTGATAAAAACTGTTCGACGAAAGTTTTTCGTCATAAGCCTTATGAATTGGCATAAACAACGAATACGAACTAATCAACGGGTGAAAAAATGAAAAATGAAGTAAAGGTATTATCGGAAAAATGCGATAAACAAACGAGCCACTCAAATAAACTCAATCTAGCCAATTTATCAAAATACATATGTTTTGCATTGGTGGGCTTTAGCAGCATAGCTAGTGCGGTACAGCAGACTACAACAGATCTCAATGAACAAGATAAGCGCAATGAAGCGCGTGCTCACGCGAAGGAGCTCGGAAGCAATCTAAAAACGCGCTTGCAAGAGGCAATAAAGCGCGGAGGCCTAGAGGCAGGAGTCGAGGAGTGTAAATTAGTAGCAGAACCCATCGCTCATTCTTTAAGTAAAGAGGGGTGGACGGTGGGTAGAACGGCGCTAAGGGTAAGAAACCCAAATAATAAACCCGACGACTGGGAAACGGCACAGCTCATAAAGTTTGCTGAGCAATTATCTGAAAATGTCACTGGTCCCTTAGAGGCTACCCACGTTGATGGGAAGACCGGCGAGTTTCGCTATATGAAGGCTATCACCACAGGTCAAGTGTGTACGGCGTGTCATGGTGAACAAGTGGCCCCCTCTGTGTTAAGTGCGATTAAAAAGGCATACCCTGAAGATGAAGCCACCGGCTTTAAGCCTGGCAGCTTGCGCGGCGCGTTCACTTTGAGATACTCACCAACAGATGCTGAGTAAGGCATAGTCTTGTTACCTCTAATTATTCCAATTTGCCATTTTTGTCACCTTTTTTGACAAAAATGGCAGCAATATTTTCTCGCTATCTTGCGTTGGATCAAAATTATCCCGTCTTCTAGGTGCAATAATTTCACTCAACAGTGGGGGCATAGTGCTCTTATCTGTGATGAGAAAGCCGAAAGAACGATAACTTTGCGACTGCTACTTAAAAATAGGGGTAGCTCGCAACAGTTTTTGCAACAGGCTAATTGACTAACATTATTGTTAAGTGTGTAAAGCGCACCGAAGATACGAGGGAGAAGACCCATGAGCGATACGTTAATAGAACTATCGCGGTGGCAATTTGCGTTAACCGCAATGTTCCACTTTATATTTGTGCCCCTAACGCTGGGGCTTAGCTTTTTACTAGCCATCATGGAGTCGGTTTATGTTATGACCGGCAAAGAGATATACAAGCAGATGACTCAATTTTGGGGCAAGTTGTTTGGTATTAACTTCGCTATCGGCGTGGCTACAGGCTTAACGATGGAGTTCCAGTTCGGTATGAACTGGTCGTATTACTCACATTACGTGGGTGATATTTTTGGCGCTCCGCTTGCTATTGAAGGCCTAATGGCGTTCTTTTTAGAATCGACATTTGTGGGTCTCTTTTTCTTCGGCTGGGACAAAATGTCTAAGGTGAAACACCTTATGGCTACTTGGCTGGTTGCCATTGGCTCAAACTTCTCTGCACTGTGGATCTTAATTGCCAATGGCTGGATGCAATACCCAGTTGGTGCTGACTTTAACTTTGAAGCCATGCGCATGGAAATGACCAGCTTCGCAGAAGTTATATTCAATCCGGTAGCACAGGTGAAATTTGTCCACACAGTCTCAGCAGGTTACGTCACTGGTGCTATCTTCGTATTAGCTATTTCTAGCTACTACTTACTCAATCATAAGCATATTGCTTTTGCCCGTCGCTCGTTTGCCATTGCGGCAAGCTTTGGTTTAGCGGCTACATTGTCAGTCATCGTACTTGGTGACGAAAGTGGTTATGAGCTAGGCGATGTCCAAAAAGTAAAATTAGCTGCGGTAGAAGCCGAGTATGAAACTCACCCAGCGCCAGCGCCATTTACTGTATTTGGCTTGCCCAATGATGAGGAAGAAAAAACTGAGTACGCGCTTCAAATACCATGGGCTATGGGCATTATTGCAACACGCTCATTAACAGAAGAAGTCTCTGGAATAAAAGATCTTAAAGAGCAAAATAAAGAGCGAATTCTTGAAGGAATAAAGGCTTACGAGTTGCTAGATAGTGTAAGAGATGGCACCGCCACAGAGCAGGAGCGTGCAACGTTTGAGGCGCACAAAGACAGCTTGGGTTACGCTATGCTTCTTGAGCCTTACACCAACGATGTGTCAAATCCTTCTGAAAAAGCGTTACAGCAAGCGGTAGACTATAGTATTCCGCCAGTAGCTCCTTTGTTCTGGAGCTTCCGACTCATGGTGGCGTCCGGCTTTATCATGCTAGCGCTGTTTATCTGTGCCTTCTACTACAGCACAAAACACCGGATTACTCAGCCTCGCTGGCTATTAAAAGCGTCTTTGTTTAGCTTGCCCCTTCCTTGGGTAGCGAGTGAAGCGGGATGGTTTGTTGCTGAATATGGACGTCAGCCATGGTCAATAGCTGAAATACTTCCTGTGCATGCATCTGTTTCAAATCTCGCGGTTAGCGATGTAGTTACTACTATGGTTGCTTACACCGCCTTTTACACTGTGATGTTCATTATTGCTTTCTACTTAATGAAGAAGTTTGCCAAAAAAGGTCCGGTTCCACCTGAAGAAACACAAACTGAATCTGATCTTGATTTAATCGACCTAGACAATCAGGGAGCAAAAGTATGATTGATTATGAACTGCTGCGCGTTATTTGGTGGTGTTTGGTGGGTGTACTGCTTATTGGTTTTGCCGTTACCGACGGTTTTGACCTAGGAGTAGGGGCACTGCTAACGCTTATTGGAAAAACTGACAAAGAACGCCGTGTAATGATAAACACCATTGGTCCCCACTGGGACGGTAACCAAGTGTGGTTCATCACAGCAGGCGGTGCCATTTTTGCAGCTTGGCCGCTCATCTATGCCACTGCGTTTTCTGGCTTCTACCTTGCGCTTGCGCTAACGCTTATTGCTTTATGGATGCGGCCTATTGGTTTTGACTACCGCAGCAAGCTACCAAACCCTCAGTGGAGAAAAGCGTGGGATTGGGCGTTATTTGCCGGTGGTATTATTCCATCACTTATCTTCGGTGTGGCGTTTGGTAACTTGTTATTAGGCGTACCTTTTGAGATGGACAATACCTTACGCTCTACCTACACAGGTTCGTTCTTTGGGTTACTCACGCCATTTGCACTGGTAGCGGGTCTGTTGTCTGTGGCTATATTACTTAACCACGGTGCCACATGGTTGCAAATGAAAACGGATGGGTTTATTGAGGTTCGGGCGCGAGTGGTATCTATCGTTTTAAGTTTAGCCGGGGTTGCGCTTTTCGTTCTCGCAGGTATTTGGGTGGCTTTCTTAGATGGCTTTGTAATTACCTCTGCCGTTGATACGTTAGCAACATCTAATCCTTTGAAAAAAGAAGTGGCTATTGAAGCGGGAGCATGGTTAAACAATTACCGCGACTACCCATTAACGCTTATAGCGCCAGTACTAGGTGTTGTTGGTGGGCTGGCTTGTGCATTTTTCTCTAAAAAGGGCAATGCAGGAATGGCGTTTGTATCTAGTGCGTTATTCATTGCAGGCGTCATATTGACTGCTGGTGTGTCTATGTTTCCTTTCTTAATGCCAAGCATCACTATGCCAGCGGCAAGTCTAACGGTATGGGACGCTACATCAAGCCACTTAACACTTAATGTAATGTTCATCGTTGCTTGCATCTTTGTTCCAATCGTTCTTAGCTACACTGCCTACAGCTTCTATGTCATGCGCGGTCGCATCAAAAACGACGACTTAGACCAATCTCACACTATTTATTAAGGAGGCAACAATGTGGTATTTCGCTTGGATACTTGGAGTATTACTTGCCTGTTCTTTTGGCATTATTAACGCCATGTGGCTTGAGTCTACTGAAAATATGGACCGGCCCGAAGACGCAGACTAACACAGTGTGAACTGTGAAAGTGTAAGAGATGCAGTCCCCTTAGTATAAGTAAGGGGCTGCATTGTTTTTTAACGATGTGTTGGCAGCAATGTAAACACAAACAAAACCATAGCATTAAAAGAGCAAACAGTGACTAAAGAAAAGGTTCCCAACCGGCAAACACTGACAACTTGGCGTAAACTGCTTGATGAGTCGCACAAGCTTGGTGTGCGCGCATCACAATTGCGCCTTGTGGTAATTAAGTGTTTGTCGCTTTTTTCTTTAATCATTGGGTTCTATTTTTTCTCCCATATTGCCCATAACTGGGTGGTGAACAAGGCCCACGGAGCAAATACACATATTATCGGAATGGCCCTTTCTCTCTTTTGTTCTTGGTTGCTTCAAGGACTGTATAATCAGCAGTCTATTGTTAGTAAAACCAACATGCTATCCAAATTAGAGACGGCGTTAACAGCGGTTTTTTCTGCGCGTCAGCACGCATTGGTTCGGCAGCAAACGACGTTTTACTGGCAGTCGCTATGGCAAAAACAATCGCATGACTTAACCGATTGGGCGCTAGAATATAGCGTACAACAAACTATCGCAGTAATAGTGCCGCTTTTCGCGTTGGCGGTAATATTCTTTGTGAATCCGGTTATCGGTGCTGGGCTATTGGTCACACTTCCAGTTGTGCCCTTGTTTATGATCATTGTGGGTAAAGGAGCAGCTGCGCTTCATCAAAAACATTTCATCGCATTATCCCGTCTTGGCAGTATGTTTACCGACAGGCTTGCGGCGCTGCCTATGCTGTCCACCTTTCAGGCTCATGAAAGGCAAACCGGTTTACTCAAAGAGGCAAGTGACACCTTAAACTCACGCACCATGAAAGTGGTGAGTGTTGCGTTTTTATCAAACAGTGTACTGGATTTTTTTGCCACGCTTTCTGTGGCGTTAGTGGCCGTTTTTATAGGTTTTACATTACTGAATGAGCTTAATGTTGGCCCTGACATTACCCTACAACAGGGCCTGTGGATTTTACTGGTCGTTCCTTTACTACTAAGTGAAATGAAAAAACTGGGTCAAATTTATCACCAAAAAGCACAGGCAGAATCTGCAATGGAGACGCTCGCGCCGGTGTTAGTTAGCTACTCCCCAAGTGTTGAAGCTAAGGGATATGAAGATAAGGGATACACTGAAGCAAATACTGAAGCAAGCACTGAAGAAAGCACAGGCTCAGCCCAAGCGCGCGGCTCGCAAACAGAGGTAGCAACAACAAGTTCAGCGCCAGTCGAAAATGGGAATGGATTTTTGGCGAATGAATTTGCAGTATTTGATGAAGTGGCTGACCCAGTGCAAGACAGCCCATCCCTATTAACAGCGCAAACTCTCGCGTTTAATCAAGGCGATTGCATATTACTCAGTGGACGTTCGGGAAGCGGCAAAACGCTGCTTTTAGAAGCATTGGCCGGTCAGCGCCGGGCAACACATCGTTGTGAGTGTTCATCAATATGGTTAACTCAGCATCCTGTCATTTTGCCAGGTAATGTGAGGGAGAACCTATGCTTACATGATGAGTATTGTGATCAGCAGCTCATCGCCATCTTAGAAAAAGTAGAGCTATCTGATTGGCTCAAACAGTTACCTTTCGGTTTAGATACGGTAATGACCGACTACCCGCTGCTTTCAGGAGGAGAGGCGCAGCGTCTAAGCCTAGCGAGAGCGCTGTTGCGAGACCGTCCTTTATGGTTGCTTGATGAGCCCACGGCTCACCTGCCCGACGATCAGCATTGCCGCCTTGCACAACTAATTTACCAACTCACTCGCGATAAAACAGTGATATGGGCTTCCCACAAAGCGCTGCCAGCAGATTGGTTCACTGGTTTCTGGCACATTGAAAACAAGCACGTTATAGATAAAACCGAGTTAGGTCATCAAAGACCGTCGGGAGAGGAGCAGCAGTTAACATGAGCAATGAAAGCAAACCTGCGTATATAACTTTATTGCTTGCTATGCTTCACGCTGCAGCTGGGCTGAGTATTTTGGTTATCTCTTCATGGTTTATTGCTATAAGCGCAATTGCGCCCGTTGGGTTTAATTATGTTATTCCTGCCGTTGTCATTCGAGGGTTAGCGTTACTTCGTATTGCATCCGGTTATGCCAGCATGTGGGTAGGACATAAGGACCTATTAGCGCGAATTGCGACCGTTAGAATGGATGTTTTTTCTCAGCTACAGAACTGTCAATTAGAAGATAAAGCATCGTCGACTGAAGCATTAGCTCAGCATACAGAAGTGCTTGCCAGTAAATGGATTGCGTGGGTTTCTCCTTTATCTAGCGTCCTCTTCATATTCACGGTGATGTGTATAGCCGCGTTATGGACTAATCTCCCTGGCGCTGTTTATCTTGTTGCCTTGTATAGCGCATGGATTATTTTACTTACATTTCAATGGCTGAGTGCATTAGCCACCGCTCGTGAAAATACTTACGCAACGAAAGAGTTTAGACGTGCATCCTCACATTTTTTAGCGGCAAGCCCCATTTGGCACTTGAACAGAAAAAAGGCCGCTGAACATGCACCAAGCGCAATGCCTGTATGGCGACAGCAGCTTAACCAAAAGAAAAAGACTTTACACACAATGTGGATGTTTCAAGGTGTTGCCTTTGCGCTTGCTTTGTTATTGATGGCAGGCTTATTGCCATTTTCTGAGATCGCCGTCTTCGCTCCCATCGCGCTTATAGTTCCTATGGTGCTGTTAGCTGCACCGGATTGGGCATCGGCAAGCTTTAATGCTGTTGCAAATGCCGCGCAGCATCAACAGAGCAACAACGCGTTAAATTGTTTGAGTACATCGCCCATACAGCAATTGGCAGAAAAGCCTGTTTGTACGTCGCTACAACTTAATCACTTTGCAGCGAAAAATCGCACTACGGTTCCGGTAACAGTAAGTCTACCCTCAACAGGTGTGGTAACCATAAGCGGTGTGTCTGGCTGTGGAAAATCATCTCTTTTGCAAGCAATAGCTGGTTTATTGCCTGCTGAAGGTGAGCGTAGTGTTGATGATCATGCCATATCAGAAGGGATGGTAAAGCGCTGGCTTTATGTAGAGCAAGATCCCATCATTTTATCTGGCAGTGTGAAAATGAATTTAGACCCCGCAGGGAGTGATATCGCGCAAGATACTATGTGTGAGTTATTAGAAGAGTTGAGCCTCGACTCTATTTTGCCGTTGACCAATTGGGTTGGTAAATCCGGCAGGCAATTGTCTGGTGGTGAGCGAAAACGCCTTGCCTTGGGGCGAGCTGTATTAGCTAATCCGCTGGTGTTAATGGTAGATGAGCCATTTGAGGGCCTTGATATTAAAACCCAAGAGCGAGTTTGCAAATTACTTGAAAAAGAGGCGCAAAGTAAATTAGTTATCGTAGCCTCTCACGTACTACCGACATCTCTATCTATCGATAAACACATTATGCTGGAAGAAGCGAGTATTAAAAGTGTGAACCAGCATAAGCGTCAGTTCGCTTAACGCATTACTATTCACGTTAGGCTTACATGGCTAGCTAGTTTATCCGGCTAGCTAGTTTATCTGGCTAGCTAGTTTATCCGGATAGCTCACTCGGCTAATTTACCTAGATTGGAAATTTTCAGTGATTTGCTCAAGTGTTCGCCCTTTTGTTTCGGGGAAGAACCGCACCACTAAAGCAAGGCTTACGAGCGCAAATATACCGTAAATAAAGAAAGTGGCGGCAGCGCCAAAGTTCATTAACTCCCAAGGGAAAACTAGCTGTACTAAAAAGCTGGTTAATGAGTTAATAACCCCCACCAGTGATATGGCAATTGCTCTGGTTTGGTTAGGAAAAATTTCTGCCAGCATGGCCCACATAACTGGGCCGAGAGATACCGCAAAAGACGCCACAAACGCAATGATACCAAACAGCACCAGCGGCGCATTCATAGAGATACTGCTATTTAAAATAAGCTGCTGGTGGTTATCGTATTGTGCGGTTGTGAGCGTTCTTTGCAGACTTTGTTTAAATTCAACATCTGAGTAATACACTTTGCCTTCCACAGCCAGCAGCTTTTCTGCAAGCTGAGGGTCAACAATTTGAATTTCTGCTATATCCCCTGATTCAATTTCATAAGTTGCCTGTTTAAAGCCATAGGCGCACACCGTCATGCTGATGGCTACACCGCAAAGGCCAACAATAAGCAGTGGTTTTCTGCCCCATTTATCAATGGTAAGCATAGCGACTATCGTAAAGGCTACATTCACCATGCCAATCCATACGGCTTGCATGAATGCTGCATCGGTACCCACACCACTTTGCTCAAAAATGGTAGGGGCATAAAAGAAGATAACGTTAATACCAGTAATTTGCTGCGCAATGGCTAAAGTGATACCCACAAATAGCGGATATCGCATAGTTTTTGCGTTCAGAAACCCCAGCCGCTCTTTAAGCGACCATGTCTTTTCGGAAAGAGACGATTGAATATCGTTTAACTGACTCTTTGCCTCTTCGGCATCGAAAAGCGCAAAAATGGTTTGCTTGGCCTCTTCCGTTTTTCCTTTGAGCAGCAGCCAGCGGGGGCTTTTAGGTACGAAGAAAAGAAGTGTGAACCACAAAACTGCGGGTATAGTTTCTAAACCAAGCATGTAGCGCCAAGTGTGGGTGTCTATTCCAAGCTCTTTCACCCAGGAGATGTCGCTATTACTCAACTGCAAAAAGTAGTAATTACTGAAGTATGAAAGGGCAAAGCCCAGCACAATATTGAGCTGATTCACCGACACCATTTTACCGCGGTGTTTCGCCGAGCTTATCTCAGAAATATAAACAGGAGCAATAATGAGTGAGCAAAAGGCAATGCCACCGATGAAACGCGCCAATACAAGAAGGGCATAGTTTGGCGCTAACGCAGAGCATATTGCGGAAATGAAATACAACATCGCAACAATAATAAGCGCTTTACGCCGTCCTATTGCATCGCTTATTGCACCTGCAAACAGCATGGCAAATAGTGCCCCAAGGGTAGGAGAACTCACCACAAAGCCCTGTTGCCAGTCTGTGAGCGCAAACTCTACGTCAATAAAACCAATAGCGCCCGAAATAACACTGGCATCAAATCCGAAAATAAAGCCCCCCAAGGAGACAATAAGTGTGTAATAGAGCGAAGTCGGCACGGTTTTTAGCATATTAGCGTTTGCTCAGAGATTGTCGTTCTACTACTTCAGGTACGAACAAGTGTTCAATAGAATGATTAATTTTGGTGTTATAAACATTTTTAAGTACCCAGCGAGCTGCCATTTCCCCCATTGCCTGAATAGGGTTATTAATAGTGGTCAACTTGGGGTAAAGATAACGAGAAAACAACACATTATCGAAACCGACAATAGACAAGTGCTGCGGAATTTCCAATCCAGACTCTCGTGCTGCTGTCATTGCACCAGAGGCCATTTCATCATTGGCGCAAATAAGTGCGGTCATGTCTGGGAAGTGTTTTTTCATGAAGTGCATACCGTCTTGACCAGAAGACTCATGAAAGTCACCTTCAAAGATATGCTCGTCTTTAATCTCAATGCCGGCTTCTGTGAGTGCGCGTTTATGACCTGCAAGTCGGTCGGTAGCATCTTTCTTAAAACTAGGGCCGCTAATATAACCAATTGATGTGTGCCCTTGGTCAATCGCAGTGCGAGCGGCTAAATAGCCACCTTTTTCATTATCTACTACAAAACAGTTATCATCTAAACCGTCTACGCGACGGTTGATAATAATAACGGGAAGGTCGCTCGTGCACAGGGTATTTAAGTATTCATCAGATACGGCTTCGGCGTGAAGTATCAATGCATCGCAGCGTCGGCTTTTAAGGAACTCAATAGCTTCGTGCTCTCGCTTTTCATCTACGTGCCCTGCGGTAATGATCACGTGCTTTCCGTATTGTTTTAACACCTGTTCAACGGTGCTCATTAGGTCGCCAAAGTAGGAACCATGAAGCTCAGAAACAAGAAGACCCACGCTATTTGTGCGATTAGATGCTAAAGACTGCGCGATAGCATTGGGCTGATAGCCATAGCGGCTTCAACCTTTTTTCGCGTTCTATCGCTAACCTTTGTATTTCCATTCATCACTCTGGAAACGGTAGCTAATGAAACGCCGGCTGCTTCTGATACTTCGTAAATTGTTGCCATGGTGTAGAGTACTTATCCTTTTTCTATACTGCTAATGTAACATTAACTCTACTTTTCACCAGCTCTTGAAACGCAATTCCACTGTGCTTCAGCGTTCTTTTCTGTGTTTCGTAGTCGACATAAACAATACCAAACCGTTTTGTATAGCCAAGCGCCCATTCAAAGTTGTCCATTAAACTCCAAGCAAAATATCCCTGAATATTTACACCGGCTTTAACGGCATTGTGAACAGCGTTTAAATGCGAGTTAAAGTAATCGACTCGGTCGGAATCTACCACTTCTCCATTTACCATTTCATCATTCATGGCAGCGCCATTTTCGGTAATATAAATAGGAGGAAGAGAATAGCGGTCATGCAAATCCACTAAGATTTCGGTAAATGCATCAGGGGTAATTTCCCAACCCATAGAAGTAAGAGGAACATTTTTAGGCTCTACGACATCAAACCAGCCGTCTTCTGTCGCTTTATATACCGTGCGTGTGTAGAAATTTATTCCAAGAAAGTCGATTGGCTGAGAAATAATATCCATATCGCCTTCGTGAATATCCGGCTGTTGTTCATTTGGCAGCTGTTGGCATATGTCGGGATAAGTCCCTTCAATAATAGGCTGTAAATACCAGCGGTTGTGGTATTCATCGGCAAGCTTTGCGGCCAACACATCGGCTTGTGAATCTGTAGCACTGTGACAAGTTGAAAAATTAAGCACAATACCATTTAGGCTGTTAGGGCATTTCTCACGAAGCACTTTCATGCCCAAACCATGGGGCAAAAGCAAATTGTGTGCTGCCTGTCTGCCATTCGCTATACCGGTTTTTCCCGGCGCGTGAATGCCTAATTCGTAGCCTAAATATGCAGAGCAAAAGGGTTCGTTGAGTGTGGCATAAGAGTACACTTTATCTCCCAACGCGCTAGCTACAAGCTCTGTGTAGTGCGCAAAGGCAGTTGCTGTGTCTCTGTTAAGCCAGCCACCGTTATCTTCAAGATATTGGGGGAGATCCCAGTGATATAAGGTAACAAATACCTTTATATTTCGCTTAACCAGTTCGTCAACCAAGTTAACGTAGAACTGCATGCCAATGTCGTTCACCGAACCATCACTATTAACCACTCTTGGCCACGAGATTGAAAGACGATAAGCATCCACGCCAAGCCCCGCAATAAGCGCTACGTCTTCTTGCCATTTTTCGACGTGCTGACACGCAACATCACCATTAGAATTGTCTTCAATGGTATTGCTTTGTGAACAAAATGTGTCCCAAATTGAGTCTAGTCGACCGCTTCGGTCGCCTTCAATTTGAAAGCTTGAGGTAGCTACGCCGTATAAAAAATCCTTTGATAACAACAAGGAGTTGGCAGGGAGCGTGATGTTTGGCATTGTCTCATGTCCTAAGCTTAACAAACTGTACAAAATAGTTTGTTATTCATAAATCAAAAATAACATGATTTTTACATTGAATTCAGCAACGCTTCATGTAATTATTCACTGAAATGTAAGCGCTTACAAGTAAGTAGTCTTGCTCGTGTAAGCGCTTACAAATGTTAATTTATCATTAATTACAAAAATAGCAATAGAGGTTATCAGTGGACATACCAACGCAACCTGACTCGCAGCCAGTGAATAATGTAGCGCCAAGTGGTAATTATCGCTTTGCTCTCATTTCATTAACAACATTATTTTTCATGTGGGGATTTATTACCTGCCTGAACGATATCCTTATCCCCTACTTAAAAGGTGCGTTTAACCTCTCCTTTACACAGGCGATGCTTATTCAGTTTTGCTTTTTTAGCGCCTATTTCATTGTTTCACTGCCTGCCGGGCTAGTGGTATCACGAATAGGTTATCAAAAAGGTATTGTGCTTGGGTTGGGTATTGCCTGTTTGGGTTGCATCATGTTTTACCCTGCAGCTGAAAGCCAAATATATGCGGTTTTCCTTCTTGCGCTCTTCGTATTAGCGTCGGGCATCACTATTTTGCAGGTATCGGCTAACCCATATGTAACTGCGTTAGGAGACCCCAAAACGGCCTCTTCTCGACTTACGATGACCCAGGCGTTTAATTCTCTTGGCACCACGGTAGCGCCATTTTTTGGTTCGTATCTTATGTACGGGGCAACAGGCGAACACAACGCGGCGACGGCATCGGCTTCCGATGTTCAAATTCCTTATCTTATACTCGCTGCATCGCTTCTTTTACTAGCGTTGGTATTTCTTTATTTAAAGCTGCCTAAACTCAACCACACCAGTACTAATACCGGCATATTCAAAGGTGGCGCTTGGCAGCATAGGCATCTTGTTCTCGGTGCTGTAGGCATTTTTATGTACGTCGGTGCCGAAGTTGCCATAGGTAGCATGCTAGTAAACTATTTAGCTAGTCCTTCAGTGGCTGGGCTAACTGAGGCAAAAGCATCTAAGTTGCTTGCATACTACTGGGGCGGCGCTATGGTCGGACGCTTTATCGGCGCAGTTGTTATGCAAAAAGTCTCCGGCGGCATCGTGTTGGCATTTAATTCAGTTATGGCTATCTTTCTTATTGTGCTGTCGATTTCTACCACGGGGCCACTTGCACTATGGACCGTGCTTGGTGTGGGTTTATTTAACTCCATCATGTTTCCTACCATTTTCAGTTTGGCGCTTCAGCAACTTGGCAAAGATACACCGCAAGGCTCAGGTATTTTGTGCTTGGCCATAGTAGGGGGAGCGATTATCCCGCTTTTCCAAGGTATGTTGGCTGATAATATCGGCGTCACACTTTCATTCTTGCTACCGGCTTCTTGTTACTTGTACATCGCCTACTACGGTTTAATAGGCAGCCGTGTAACACAACTGATTAAAGATTAAGGAGTAGTAACGATGCGAAACACATTACTCGCTTCCGTAATTGCTGGCGTATTATTAAGCGGCTGCGGAGTTGCAGAGAAAGAATCGGCTAGCAATCAGGATGAGAGCGCAGAAAAAAGCGGTGCGGCAAAAATTTGGCCAAAGCTTGATATCGAAGTAGAAAAAGATCCGGCTGTAGAAAAGCAGGTGTCTGAGTTGATGTCGACAATGACGTTGGAGCAAAAAATAGCGCAAATGATTCAACCAGAAATCCGCAATATTACGGTTGAAGAAATGCGTCAGTATGGTTTTGGCTCGTATCTTAACGGTGGTGGCGCGTTTCCAGACAATAATAAGCACGCAACGCCTGACGATTGGGTTGCGCTGGCTGAGAAGCTATATCAAGCGTCTATTGATGACAGTTTAGACGGTTCAACCATTCCAACCATGTGGGGAACAGATGCAGTTCACGGTCACAATAATGTGATTGGCGCTACGCTGTTTCCCCACAATATTGGATTGGGTGCGGCAAAGAATCCCAAACTAGTCGAGCAGATTGCTCACATAACAGCTAAAGAAGTTATGGCAACGGGCATCGATTGGGTATTTGCACCCACGGTGGCCGTGGTAAGGGACGATCGCTGGGGGAGAACTTACGAGAGCTACTCAGAAGATCCTGCCATTGTTCGTGACTATGCTGCTTCGGTGGTAAAGGGCCTGCAGGGCGCTGCCGACAAAGACTTTTTGAGCGATCAGCGGGTTATCAGTACCGTAAAGCACTTTGTCGGTGACGGCGGCACTGTAGGTGGTGACGACCAAGGCGACAACGTTGCCAGCGAGCAAGAGCTGTTTGATATCCATGCCCAAGGCTACGTTGGCGGGCTAACCGCTGGTGCGCAGTCTGTTATGGCTTCGTTTAACAGTTGGAATGGTGAAAAGCTTCACGGTCACAAATATTTGCTGACCGATGTATTAAAAGAGCAAATGGGCTTTGACGGCTTTGTTGTGGGCGACTGGAATGGTCACGGCCAAGTGAAAGGGTGTAGTAATACAGATTGTGCACAAGCCGTTAACGCTGGGTTAGATATTTTTATGGTGCCTAGCGATTGGAAAGGTGTTTATGAATCTACGCTTGCCCACGTGAAAGATGGGGTCATACCCATGTCACGAATAGACGATGCTGTGCGTCGCATTTTACGGGTTAAAGTACGCGCAGGTTTGTTTGACAAGCCTAGTCCAGCTAATCGCCCCTTATCTGGTGATCGTTCGCTTATAGGCAAAGAGTCTCATCGTGAAGTGGCTCGTCAGGCCGTTCGTGAATCATTGGTATTGCTTAAAAATAAACAAGGCCTATTACCTTTGTCAGGGAATAAGCGTGTGTTAGTTGCTGGCGATGCCGCAGACAATATTGGTAAGCAATCTGGTGGCTGGAGTATTACCTGGCAGGGTACGAATAACACTAACGATGATTTCCCGGGTGGCACTTCAATATACGACGGCATTAAACGTCACGTAGAAAATGCTGGTGGCGATGTCATGCTTTCTGTTGACGGTGCATTTGAGGGTGAAAGCGAAACTCCAGACGTGGCTATTGTGGTATTTGGCGAAGAGCCATACGCGGAAGGTCATGGCGATAGAGAAACGTTAATTTATCAGTACGGTACTAAAAAAGACTTAGCGCTGCTTGAGCGTCTTAAGTCTCAAGGTATCCCAGTGGTGTCTGTATTTATAAGCGGCCGCCCTATGTGGGTTAATGCAGAACTAAACGCCTCTGACGCATTTGTGGCAGCATGGTTGCCAGGTTCAGAAGGTGCAGCGGTAGCCGATGTATTATTCGGCGAGCAAGACTTTAAAGGCAAACTTCCATTCTCGTGGCCAGCAGAGCCTCAGCAAATTGTGAATATAGGCGATGATGACTATGAGCCATTACTTCCTTATGGCTTTGGATTAACGTATGCCGATGAAAATGTCTTATCCGATGATTTAAACACTGAAGTAAGTGTAAGCAGTGACAATAGTCAGTCTGTTGAGATCCTTAACGGAGCGGTTCAATCTCCTTGGATACTATGGCTTTACTCAGGTGACGAATCGTTAACAGTAAATGCCAGCACACACAAAGTAGGGGCTATTAATTATCGCACTGTGGATAAAGTCGTTCAGGAAGATGCTCGTAAAGTCACCTTCGACGGCAGTGAGTTTGCCGCCATGCGTTTTGCGAGTAAGAGCTTCTTCCGGGAAGACTTAAGCGCACAGTTGCTGACTAATGGGGCACTAACCTTTAGCGTTAGCCGCCATAGCGATATTGAGAGCGGTTTAACCGTGGGAATGAACTGTGAAGGCGAAGGAGATGCACCGGGAAGCTGCTCAACACAAATCGATATTAGCGAGCAAGTAAACGCGTTACCCCTAGATACGTGGTCTTCAATCAGCATTGATCTGCAGTGCTTTGTTGATAAGGGGATCGACTTCACTGGCTTAGTGGTGCCGTTCGAGCTAGGAAGTGCTGGTAAAGCGAGTGTTAGTTTGGCTGATATTGAATTTACGCCTAATACCGCAGAAAGCGCAGATATTAGCTGTAAATAAAAGCGTACTAAAATCAATAAAAAACCGCTCAAATTTTATTTTTGAGCGGTTTTTTTTTATTGTTTTCGATTACCCAAGACACTCTCGAACACACTCTGCGTATTTTTCACCTAATTGATCTTTAACGCTTATCTTTTCCATTTAAGCTGCCTTAACGTTAAATTTATACCTTTTCATTACGTATTCTTAAAAATATCACTCCACGACTCGCAAACGTCTGAGTTTTCCTTTATTATCGCTTATCGAAATGGTAACTATTCCTATTTACATTAAAAGGCGCATTCAAGACGCAGTGCAAATAGTATAAGTAGAGGGTTAATCCCTGACTACTAACCAAAATCACACATAAAACTTGTAGAACACGTGGAGAATTATAGTGAAATTTAAACTTACGACTATTGCTACAGCCGTAATGTTGAGTCCCGCTGCCCTTGGGGTTGCAATGGAAGATATTGAAAGACTTACTGTTGAAGGAAAGTATCTTTCGGTAAACCAATCAAACTCTATCAAAAGCCCTACTCCTATTATCGATGTACCACAAAGTTTATCTATCATGACGGCAGAGGAAATTACTGCCCGCGGTATTACAAGCGTAGGCCAAATTATCGATTACACCCCTGGGGTAAACACTTCACAAGGTGAGGGGCATCGTGACGCCGTTGTGTTTCGTGGTGTACGTTCAACAGCCGATTTTTATATAGACGGTAATCGCGACGACGTTCAATACTATCGTGCGCTGTACAATGTTGAGCAAGTTGAAATTTTACGTGGTCCTAATGCATTACTGTTCGGTCGTGGCGGCACGGGCGGTATTTTAAATCGAGTTTCTAAGAAAGCGACTATCGATCAGCAGTTTGTAAACTACAACGTATCTGCTAACACATTTGGCGCGTACAACTTACAGCTTGATACCAACATCGACACTGGCGAAGATTCTGCGGTAAGAATTAATGCTATGTACGAGAGTCTAGATAACCATCGTGATTTCTTTTACGGCGATCGTTACGGCTTTAACCCTACAGCACGCTTTCAGTTGAGCGAGGATACAATCGTTGATTTATCCTATGAGTATATCGACCACGAGCGTTTTATCGACCGTGGTGTTCCTACTGGTGCAAACGGTGAGCCGGTAGAAGCGTTTGAAAACATTGTCTTTGGCGACCCTGAAAATAACTATCAAACGTTAGAAGCTGACGTGTTTCGCGCTAACTTACAGCACAACTTTTCAGACAACTTAAAAGGTAACTTTAACGCCTTTTACGGTGACTATGACAAGGTATACGCCAACTTTTATGCCGCTGACTTTGACCCAGAGACAAACGTTGCGACGCTTGATGGTTACATTGACGGTACTGAACGTGAGAATCTTATCCTATCGGCAAACCTAGTCGGTGAGTTTGCAACGGGTAGCATTGAGCACACGGTTATTTTCGGTGGTGAGTTTATCAATACTGAATCTGATCAGAATCGTTTAAACCCGGTCTTCGATTCAAATGGCGACGACCAAGAAGATTTCCTAGTTAGCCGCCCTTTAGACTTTAGAGGATTAACAGGTACTAACGCGGCTGGAAATACAGTCACTACTGCATTTACAGATTTAAACGACGATACCCGCGTAGACCTAGAAGTATATTCATTTTACGTACAAGACGAAATTGCTCTATCTGAAAACTTCGACCTTGTATTAGGTGCTCGTTTCGACAGCTTCGATATTGAAGTATTTGACGCACGCCCTGAGGTATTAGAAACCCGTAACCGCACTGACGAGGAAGTCTCTCCTCGTGCAGGTTTGGTGTATAAGCCGCAAGAAAATATCTCTATTTATGCCAGCTACAGTGAGTCGTTTTTACCGCGCAGTGGCGAGCAGTATGCCAATATTAACGGCGATGCTAATAGATTAGACCCTGATACGTTTACTAACCAAGAAATTGGTGTGAAGTGGGATTTTGCTGACAGCATGAGCTTTACAGCAGCGATATTTGAAAACGAGCAAACCTCATTGGATAACGATCCTAACGACCCGGAAGGCTTCGTAGAAGTGGATTCTGATGTGTCAGGCTTTGAGCTGCAGCTACAGGGCTACATTACTGATAAGTGGTTTGTTACTGCCAACTACAGCAACTTAGACGGTGAAAATGCGAGTGGAGTAGAGCTTCGTGAGCTTCCAGAAAACACCATGTCGGTTTGGACAACATATCAAGTAAGCGACGTATTAGGCTTTGGTATTGGCGCAACCTATCAAGATGAGAGTTTTGTGGTTACCGCTACCGATTCGCCAGTTCTACCAAGCTACACCCGTGTCGATGCGTCTGCATACTACGAGCTAAACAACGGCATGCGTTTACAGCTTAATGTGGAAAACCTAACTGACACATTGTACTTCCCGAACGCGCACTCTAGACATCAAGCAACGGTTGGTGCGCCAATTAATGCAAGACTGTCTGTTATCGGTTCGTTCTAAAACGGACTGACTCATGCCAATAAAAAAGGCCGCTTCATGTGAATGAAGCGGCCTTTTTAATAGGGCTCGTTGTTAAATACAAGCCCAACCCTAAATACACTTAGAATGTATAACGAGCACCTAGTGTGTAACGCGGGCCATATTGGCGAGCAAATAAGAACTGCTCTTCAAAACGTCCATATCCACGCTCAGTTTCATCGTTGATGTTAATGCCCTCTAGGAACACAGTAAGATGTTCATTAACGTCATAGTTAATACTTGCATCAATTTGCGCGTACGTGTCGAACTGAGTGGCTGGGTTATCCGACGAGCCTTGAGCTTGGCCAATACCAACGACATAGTCTGAACGCCACGCATAAGTGATTTTTGCCGACAAGCCGTCTTTTTCATAGAACACTTGGAAGTTAGCAGAATCACTAATACCTACTAGTGGGTCTTGCTCTTCAAGGTTATACGGGTCGTACTCAACATCGCCATCTACTAATGTGGCGTTCGCGCCAAAACCAAAGCCGGTTTCACCGAATGTATGCTGAATAGCAAGCTCGATACCTTCTACGGTTTTCGCATCACTAGAGTTACCCGGCTGTGTTGTACGCCATGTAATAAGCGGGTCGTCTGCATTCGGTGTTACAACACCGTTTTCATCGGCATAACCGTTGTTCACAAAGTAGTCGTAAATAGCGCTATCAGTAGCCTGTGTACCAGCTGCTTCAAGTGCATTTACCGCTTCATTCCAACGGGGGCCTAAGTAAATATCATTAAGACCTTCGAACTGACGGTCTTGGCCCGTTGTTGTGATGTAGTTGTCTACTGACTTTCTAAATAGACCTATAGCCGCGTAGCTTGCTTCGTCGTAGTACCACTCAAAAGAGAGGTCTAAGTTTGATGACTCAAAAGGCAGCAAGCTTGTATTACCCGCTGAGGCAGTACGAGCACCAATTTTAGGACTACCGCTAAACGCTAGGCCGCCTTGCAATAAACCAATAGGCGCTCGGGTAATTGACTTACCCCATGAGAAACGTGCTACCACGTCGTCAGTTACGTCAACTTTTACGTCGAACATAGGCAGAAGAATGTCGTACTCGCCTGTAAAGTCCTGTAACTGAAGACCTTCTTCAAACTGTGTAATCCACTCAGAAGCGGCTACCCAGTTGACTTGCTGTGGAACACGAACTTCTGCTGAACTAGGTACTTCTGTTTCTTCGTAGCGCAGGCCTGCATTAATTTGAACGTAGTAATCGCCTAGCTCAAAATCCCACTCGGTTTGTACGTAAATAGAGTCTGTAATTTCCTCTACATTACTTACAGAAGGAGCACCCATGTAATATGGATCGATTGAGTATGCGTTAGCCTCACCTACGACATCAGCAGTAATAAACGCCAATTGGCGGGCAATCGCTTCGTCGAAATCAAAGGTATAGTAATACCCAGGGTTCATATTCGCACCACCGCTACTAAAGGCATCTAGGAAACCGCTGGTGTCGTTGCGTACGAACATGCTGTCTGGGAATATTTGAGTAAACGATGGGTTAAAGCCCGGGCCGCCTCGAAGTCCGCTCCACGCGTTGAATCCACTTAGAGCCTGTTCTGTGCGTGCATAACCAAAGTCCACTTTAATTAGAGGAATATCAAAAGCAGAGTTAAACCAAGTACCGTCTAATTGAAGTTGCTCAATATCAGAACGGCCAGGAGAATAGATAAACTGGCTAAAGTTAGAGTCTATTTCGCCAGGCGCAATTTCATTGGTGCCGTTATTCCAGTTTACAAATACCTGAGGAATATCACCTTCGCGGTAATCATACACTTTTGACTGAAGCTGATTTGAACCAAGGATAATTTGGCCAGAGCTACCAAGACCTTCATCGTATCCGTTGTCTATTTCGTTGTATGAATCATGGTAATCGAGGGCTAAATGCCAGTCGTCGTTTACCATCCAATCAAGGTTAATACCAATTGAGCGAGCGTCAACGCGTGTGGTATTTCTGCTGGCAGTGAACGAGCCATCGTCGCCGCTGATATCAGCAAAAACTGCCGTACCGTTTGCATCTAGCTCATAAGCATTAATGTTTGAACCGAAGTTATTCCAAATACCCCAACCAACAGTGTTAGTACCCGTGGTAGCACGAGACGCCGTGTAGTCTACCGTTGCTGTGAAGTCGTCGATAGGACGGAACTGGAAGGTCACTTGCGCATTTGAACGTTCGCGCTGAACATCACTAATGCTGTAGTTCATATCTTTCGGGAAGAACGCCGCATTGGTAATGTTTGAACGGTTATCAACTACATTTTCTGGGTCTAACTCAGGTAGCGCATCGTTCTCTTGTAACTGCCAGCCCTGAATGTTCGCCGCTTGCTGCTGGAAGTCACGCTCTTGGTGAGAAAAAGATACACCAAAACCAAACATGTCATCGGCAAAAGTATTGCTGTAAACACCTGCAATTTCAGGTGTTACATCATCACCTTCTTCGTTTGACGTATCGTAAATACCCTTTACTGAAAATGAGGCTTGCTGCCCTGATTGCGCGAGTGGCTTCATGGTAATGATATTCACCGTTGCGCCTAGGCCACCGCTTGGGTTTTCAGCGCGAGCAGTTTTTTGAAGCTCAAGCGTGTTAACACCTTCAGATGAGAGGTTAGACAGATTGAATGAACGAGTGAAACCTGTACCCGGCATTTGACGGCCGTTTAGCGTTACCAAGTTAAATTCTGGACCAAAACCACGTACCGTGATTTCGTTACCCTCACCGTTATTACGGCTTATGGTTACACCGGTAATACGCTGAAGCGCCTCTGCCAAGTTGGTATCTGGGAACTTACCAAGTTCTTCTGCCGATATTGCATCAACAACACCGTTTGAACTGCGTTTTAAGTCCATGGAGCGAATCATACTGCCGCGTATACCGCTTACTTGGATAACTTCAACTTCGCCTTCTTCTGGAGTGGCTGTTTCGTCTTCTTGTGCATAGCTAGGCATTGCCAAGGTAGAGCCCAATAACAAAGCCATAGAAGTGGCAAGCTGGGTCTTTTTAAAGGTAGTGTTTTTCATAATTGCCTACTAATTCTTATCAATTTGACGTGCCGCCAGGGCTACTGGCGGCACATTGCTTTATTACTGTGCTGCTATTTCAACATTGTCTACGCGGTATACAGCGCCATTACCTGTACCCCATGTAGGGAACATCATAAGAACGTTGATAGCACTGATATCCAGGCCTGCGTCATAAAGAGTTTGCAGTGGGAAAGTGTATGTCTGCCACTCGCCCTCAACTGGGGCTACACCCTCTAAGCTTGCAGACATCGGTAGTTCAACTGCGGTTGATGCGCCAATTGATTCAATTTTGAATAACCAATCACCTGATGTATCAATTGGCATTGCGCTTACTTTCATTTCAAAGCGAACTACGCCTGTAGAGAGCAATGCAGATGCGTCGTAAGACACGTCTTCATCAGCAAGGAAACCCATTACCGTTGGTGCTTCACCAATTCTGAATTCAGCAACCGTACCATGTTCGGCATCATCTACTTCTTCTGTTGGTGTTGAACCACCACAGCAGTCCCAGATAGACCATTGCTCAGCAGCGGTGTCAGAGAAAATGTTCAATCCGCCTGCTGGAGCTTCGTTGCCACTATCAGGGTGGAAGAACTTCACATTATCTAAGCGATAAACTGCTCCTTCACCCGTGCTCCACGCTGGGAATATCATGATGACGTCAATACCGCTTACATCTAGGCCACGAGCTTGTAAATCGGCAATGGAGAACGTGTAAGTCTGCCACTCACCTTCAACAGGGGCCTGACCTTCTACGCTGTCGCTAAGTGGAAGCTCGACAGCAGTGGCAGCGTCGTTTGATTCAATTTTGAATAACCAAGTTGAGTCTGGATTATTTGGCGAGCTAACAACTCTCATCTCGAATTGAAGTAGACCACCATCGGTAAGTGCAGTAGCGTCAAATGGAGTAGCACCGCCGCCATCAATAGCACGAGTGGTGAAGCCCATAACTGTTGGATCTGCGCCTATACGGAACTCAGCAGTAAGGCCGTGCTCTTCATCATCCATTTCTTCGGTTGGTGTTGAACCGCCACAGCAATCCCACATTGGCCAATTTGGATTTTGTCCATCTTCGAAGATAGTAAGCTCAGGGTATGACGCACCGCCTTCTTGTGAAATTTCAACGTTGGCCATACGGTAAACCGCACCGCTTCCTGTATCCCATAGTGGGAATACCATGATTACGTCGATAGCACTGGTGTCTAAACCGGCTTCCGCAAGCACGCTTAATGGGAACTCGTAAGACTCCCACACGCCTTGCTCAGGTGTGTCGCCTGCTACATCCGCTGGACCTACGTAGCCATCCTTTAAAGGAAGTTCGGCGAAGGTAGAGCCTTCTGAGCTCTCAACTTTAAATAACCATGAAGTTGTTGCGTTGTTGGGAAGTGCTACAGCTTTTAAGTCAAACTTAATGCTGCCAGTTTCTTCCATTGGCGAAGCGTCAAACGGTGAGGCTTGGCCATCTGGGTCGGTGATAAATGCCGAGCGACTAATAAAGCCCATCACTGTTGGCGCGTCACCAATACTAAACTCGTAAACCTGACCTTCTTCTGCATCTTCAACGAGTGCAGGAGTAGAACCACCGCAGCAGTCCCATGCTGGCCAGTTTGGATTAGGCGTGCCGTCGAAAATAGTTAGGTTCTGCGCGATACCTGTAGATGGTGGTGACGGAATTGGAGCCGCGCCTTCCACTAGCGCATCTTCAAGTGAGTCGTAACCTGGGCGAACCGTTTCACAGCCTTTGCCTGTCATTGGGTCTGATGCACATTCGTAAACACGAACATAGTCAACTTCAAGGCTTTGACCTTCTGCAAATGCTTCAGCGTCGATACCTGTTTCATTCACAGACTCAGGCCATGCTCCTCCAACAGCAAGGTTTAAAATAAGATAAAACTCTTGGTCGAAAGGTGCATTGTCCCAATGAGTTGTTAACTCACCTGTGCCTTGCTCATAGTATTCTGCATACCAGCCGCGGTGTGAAAGGCCGGTGGCTTCACCTTTACTATTTTCGCGTACTTCAGAACGACGCTGCGTAGCATACAAGTAACCGTCCATATACCAGCGGATTTCGCCTTCTTGCCACTCAATGGCATAGGTATGGAAATCGTCGGCAGGGTTAGCACCGTTTGGTAGCGAATAAGCTTGGCCTGAACTGTCGTTGTTCGGCCACTCTTGACCGTAATGAAGTGTGCCATAAATATGATTTTCAGGATTGCCATCGATGTCGGCAGCTTTAAGGTTCACTGCTTCCACGATGTCGATTTCACCAGAGCGTGGCCATCCGCCGTATACTTCGTCGGTTGGCATCATCCAAAATGCTGGCCAAGAACCTTGACCTTCAGGCATTTTCGCACGCATTTCAATACGGCCGTATTTAAAGTCGCCTTTATAACGTGTATTTAGGCGTGCAGATGTGTACGGCTTAGGCGCGCCTTCTTCTGCGGGAAGAGCAACAATATTTAGCATACCGTTGTCGACAAATGAGTTGCTCTCGCTGTCGGTGTAACACTGTGCTTCGTTATTACCACCGCCGGCGCAATCTACTTCGTGGGTCCATTTATTTTCATCGATGCTTGAACCGTCGAATTCGTCGCTCCAAACTAGCTGCCAGTCTGAAACCGGCGCTGACGCGTCAACGACGTCGATATCTGTGGATGTGGTGGCTCCACCACCGCAGCCAAATAGGGTCGTGACTGACAACGCGGCGGTAATCCGCGTAATTTTTGATGCATGTTTAGTCATTGCTTTCAGCCCTGCTAAGAGTGTTGTAAAGAAATCGCCGCGATGGCTTATATTTTTTTTGAAAGCGCTTACAAAATTCGGCGTAATAAATTTGGAAGCGCTTACATTTTGCTAACATTAAGGCCTTGCGATCAAAAGATCAATCATATTTTCATATTTTTAACATTAAACAGCGAGTGTAAAGTGTTTAACATTTTTGCATATTGCCATTAAACAGCTGCTCTCCTCTCGATTTTCAACAAAGATTTAACAATCTTTTTCTATGTGTATCACCATGAAAAATATGCTTTTATTTTCCGGGTGAGATTGTTTTTTTGTTACTTTTGTTTGAGAACGTGGAATCAGTTGCCACCAGTATCAATTGCGGAACTCTAAATTTGTGAATATGTTGTTTATTCTAAAGTATATATTTGCCTAGAAGTGTTACGGCATGTTGAGATTTTGTGTGCGAAATTAGGTGTAAACGAGAAAAGCAAAGATAGTCAGTGAGTCAATGTTTTCTCAGCTTGTGAAAATCGCTAACACTGCATTTTGATAATACAATAAAAAAACGGCCGTCTTTTTATTGATGGTCGAACCTAAAAATGGAAGCACTACAAATGCATCATCACCATCACCACGAGCATAGCCACGAACACCACCACGAAAGCAAGGTTACTGACAGTAATAGAATAGGTTGGGCTTTCTGGCTAAATTTTGTTTTTACCATTATTGAATTTATTGGCGGCTGGTTAACAAACAGTGTGGCTATTATGGCTGACGCAGTGCACGACCTTGGCGATACGCTATCTATAGGGCTTGCTTGGTATCTCAGTAAGCTGGGGCATAAAGCTGCAACTGAAAAGTATTCTTACGGCTTTAAGCGGCTAAGTTTGCTTGGAGCAATGATAAATGGACTGATTTTGATTGTGGGTTCAATATGGATATTGCTTGAGGCAATACCGAGACTATTTAACCCTACCATGCCAGTCACTGAAGGCATGATAGTGCTAGCGATAATGGGAATAGCGGTTAATGGATTCGCAGCTTATAAATTAAGTGGCGGCCACTCTATGAACGAGAAAGTGCTCAACTGGCACCTAATTGAAGATGTGATGGGGTGGGTTGCAGTGTTGTGTGTTGCCATTTTATTGCAGTTTGTACACTGGCCAATTCTTGATCCTATTCTCTCCATCATATTTACGCTATTTATCTCGATCAACGTTGTGAGGTATGTGGTGAAAACCATGAAACTGTTTTTACAGGGCGTACCAAATCAAGAAAGCAGAGTAGCAATTCGCAGCGCGCTGCTTGAAGTGCCCCATGTCGAGGAAGTTCATCATCTGCACTTTTGGTCATTAGACGGTGAACAGCATGTACTCACCGCCCATTTAGTGATTGACTGTAGTGTGGATACACAGACGCTGCTAAGGCTCAAAAGTGAAGTTGCAGAGCGTTTGACTGAATTTCAGCTTGCTCATACAACAATAGAATTTGAGCTTCCTGGAGAGCCATGTAGAGATAGTAAAGACCATCTTCATCGACATTCTCACAACAACGAACATGTAGAAATTGAACACTCGAAATAGCACTTATTTGCCGAGTTTGCATTCACAGCGCTTTATTTACATGCTTTTATGTCAAATCTGTATATTTTGAATGATAAGCAGACTGCCACTTAGGGTAAGCATCAGTAAAGCAAGGGCTCGAATGTGTTTTGCAGATACTCTAGCTGAAAGAAGCCGTCCAATTCGTGTGAAAATGAGTACCACAGGCACGGCGAAAAGTGTCGATATAAACATGTCGTAAGAGGGCAGTGTACCGAAAGGAACTACAATGAGTCTTAGTAGCGAAGTCATACAAAAGAACGCGAGCAACGTAATGCGGATTTCTACAATTGACCAGGTTTGGCGGTAACATTGAAATACAACCGGTGGTCCGAATGTTGAAAATAATCCGCCGAGTACTCCGCTAAGTGCGCCTGCTACACCAAAACCAAAAGGCGAAGTCGACGGTGATGAAACACTGCGTTTAACCAGCAGTAGTGAGCAACACAATAAAATAACGCACCCAAGTAACACATTTAGCCAGTTTGACATGTATTGTGAAAGGTACTCCAACAGCACATAGCCTATGGCTAAAAATGGGATTGCTGTTGATAGTAAGATTATGAAGGCCTGTTTATTTACATGGTGGGTGTTTCTAAACACCAAGCTAACAGAGTTAAACAAGCTTAAAAAACTGACTAAAAACGTGGTTGCCGTAAGCGGCATGATGTTAAGCAGAGTAAAGCTAGACACCACGATAAGACCGAAGCCAAAGCCGCTCAGCGTTTGAAGAAGTGTCGCTACACTTAGTAGCGCAAACATTAATATTAGCGTTTCAAACACCATTGTGGAAAATCACCGCAACAATAAGACAAGTAAATAATTGGTTAGCGACTGTTAATTTTTGCTGAAAACCGCGGGCCAACTGCTTGAAAAAGACATCTTGTAAAAATGCTGCAATGGTAACCTCTTTTCAATTTGTTGAAATGTTACTAATAAGCTGTTTCCTACTATTCATCTAAACGTTGATAAGAGTTGCTGCTGCAAGTTCACACTCTTACACGGCATTTGCAGTGAGAAACTGTAGGCCCGCTATCCAGTGTTGAACCTTATTTTTATCGCCAAACTCTTATCTAAAATCATAAAAGGCCCTTAACAGCTGAAAATTAGTAAAGCGTTAAAGCAGCGCGTGGTATGGTCGATAACGTAACTACATGCTTTTATGTTCGTTTTCTACTTCAGGTTAATAGTCACTGCGGTTTACTTTCTGTTACTCTTAAAAAAAACGAATTACTCTCACTTTTCGGTAAATTATATGTTTGTTTCACGCGGTAAATATGAAGAAAAAGAAGCGCAAGCTAGGCAGCTAGAAATGCGTCTTCAAGATACCTTGGATAAGGTAGCGCAATTAGAAGCTGAAAACTCAGCCTTAGCTAACGAAGTTGAAGAGCTGACTGCCGCGGAAACTCAGGCTAATGATTCTGTACTTCTCAAGTGTGTGATAGATGCATTACAGCAAATAGACAGCATTAGAGAAACAGTGCTGGCTGCATTTGAAACCATCGACGCCGAAAGCCGTTCAATATCCGATATTGATACCTTGTTTTCGCAGTCAGCATTAACGCTTGGCAACATTGTTAACGACATGAGCGGCTTAAATGTTCAAATGGGCAGTATGAGTGAGCGTATTTCCGGTCTATCAACGACAGCGGATAACATTAATAAATTCGTTACAACCATTACTAGCATATCAGACCAAACTAACTTACTAGCACTTAATGCGGCAATTGAAGCCGCTAGAGCCGGCGATGCGGGAAGAGGTTTTAGTGTGGTTGCCGATGAGGTACGAGCACTTGCGACTGAAACGAATAAGTCGGCAACGGAGGTATCTGAATTAGTAAACGGCATTATTCAGAGCACGGCAAAAGCGGTGTCGGGTGTAAACGAACTGCGTAGTAATAACGAAAACTTAGAAGCGGGTATTAACGAGTTAAACGGCAGTTACGAAGGGATGGTGGCTCATTGTAAGACAATGAAATCGACCATAACTGATGGTGCCTTTAGCACGTTTATTCAAACCGTTAAGTTAGACCATGTTGTTTGGAAAGCTGATATCTATGCCATGCTTTGCGGGTATAGCAATAAGTCAGTATCCGAACTATCAGATCACACAAATTGTCGCTTAGGGCAGTGGTACAGGGAAAATACGGGTAGCCATGTAGGTAAGTCAGCAGCTTTCCGAGAGCTTGATAGCCCACATGCAACAGTACATTTGAGTGGAAAAGCAGCCATAGAAGCAAAATTAGCAGGTGATCAATCGACATCTGATGCTAAGCTTATAGAAATGGAGCAGGCTAGCGCACGAGTGATGCAGATTCTCGACACGCTAGCTAATTATTAGTCATTGCTAGCAATTAAGCGGGTCTAGGTTTAAGGCCCGTCGTTGTCTTGAAGGTAGCTTACGTTTGAGTAATGAGAAAAACCACATTGCCAATGAGAGGATTAACGAGCTTGAAGCCCGCGTCAATTCATTAGAGCGGCAGCTAAAGCGCCAAAAAATAGCCCGTAAAAACGCTGAATCCTTTTTAGAAACCTATTCTCAAGATGCGTATTTAGCTAACCAAGCCCTCCGAAAATCCCTTCAAGCTTCTAAGCAGCGAGAACGAGAGCTGCTCTATTTAAGTCGCTCTGCATCACAGCTTGGTGCAAACAACACTGTCGCATCCTTTATTTTTTCTGCGCTTGAGTCCGCCGTTGAGTTTTGTCAGGCCAGCTGTGGAAAAGCCGTCATTGTGAAAAATGGCGATATGGTGGTAGGTGATGACAATAAAGTATTAACGCCGAACGACGGTTGGATTGAGGCTAATGACCTCTCTACGCTTATTGTTAATGAGCTGCCTTTAACCTTCACCGAAGGTTACGCCCACTGGTGTGTTAATGCTGTTGAGCGCGATGATACAAAAAAGGAAGCGAGAGTTATTCATTTTATGCATGAGCTTGCGGATAACGAATTTGCTTGGCTAGCGTTGTTAACCGAAGACGACAATCTTGACGAAGAAACCCTCTATATACTCGATACTACAAAGCACTATTTGAATTTTGGCCTTCGCTATCAACTCAAATCCCATAAGCTTAGCCACCAAGAAGCTGCCATATCAACAATGCAAGAAGATAGGAAGCAGTTGGAAGAAAGGCTTGTTAGTGCCGATAAAATGGCCATGCTTGGGCAGCTTGCTGCGGGGATTGCCCATGAAATTAACAACCCTATTGGTTATGTTCGCAGTAACACAACAGTTGCTAAAGAAATTTTCAATGATTACCAAAGTGCCCTTGAGCAAATAGGCGACTTGTGTCGTGAGGCCGGCGGACACATAGCCAGCACCTTCGAGAGGTTAGAGAAGGATTACGCCTTAAAAGACAGTGCTAATGATATTGCTGAGATGTTTGAAGAGTCTTCAGAGGGGATAGAGCGGATTATTGATATCGTTAAAGCACTGAGAAGCTTTTCTTACCCGAACTCTGATAAACGTACTGAAATAAGTGCAACAGAGGCGTTCCAGACCGCAATTAAACTCACCAATAATCTTCATAGGTATAAAAACAATGTCATTTTTTGTGAGCCAGAACATGATGTGACGTTTAAAGGGAATTCAGGGCAAATACAGCAGGTTCTTGTCAACTTTTTAACCAACGCTATTTATGCCACTGCAGAGGGTAAAAATATTACGTTGAAAGTTGAGAGAGACAACGACAACGTGCTGCTCATTGTTGAAGACGAAGGCGCTGGGATGTCAGCCGAGGTGCTCAACAAAGTATTCACCCCATTTTATACCACTAAGCCGCCGGGAGAAGGTACAGGGCTTGGTATGTCCATTTCGCTAACAATAGTAGAAGAGCACGGCGGAAAAGTAGATATTTACAGTACCGAGGGGGTGGGCACGCGAGTCGTCGTCTCTATCCCTTGTAGTTCGCCTGAAGATTAGTGGGTAAAAGGCACTAGGCCAACAGGCATATAAATCTCGTAACACTTTTTTTTAATTAAAGTTTTTCTAAAACTAGACGTTATCTATAATTGATCTAATCTTAATTGTACGGTTCAGAGGCCTGTCTGTTGCCGTGATTAGACCTAACGGAGCACGTTTTGAATGAGAAATAACCAGCCTGTTACTCAAAAAGAGTATAAATACCCTTCTCACTATAGACTTATTTCGTCTACCGATAAGCGCGGTGTCATACAGCACTGTAACGACGATTTTGTAGAGGTCAGTGGTTTCGAGCGTGATGAACTAATAGGTAAAAACCATAACCTTATTCGTCACCCCGATATGCCACCTTCAGTATTCAAAGAAATGTGGGCAACACTAGAATCGGGTAAGTGCTGGCTTGGGTTGGTGAAAAATAGACGAAAAAATGGCGACCACTATTGGGTATCGGCATTTGTAACGCCGGTTTACGAAAGTGGCGCTATTGTTGGTTACGAGTCTGTTCGTGTGCCCGCGTTTGATGATGAGATTAGGCGCGCAACCGACATGTACAAGCGGCTCAATGCGGGGCAGTCTGCAACGCCTTTATCACAACAGGTTACCCAAGGCTTAGCTCATGTGTGGCCCTCTCTATTGATTGGGCTTCTTATGGTGGCAGCAGTGTGGTTTACCGCAAATACAACTGCAGCTGTTATTTCATTTGTCGCGCTTCTTGTATTAATTGCAGCTCAAGCGGGCAAAACGAAAGCTGAATGGAAAGAGTTTCTGTCGCTGAGCCCCGAAAGTTATAACAATGAAATTGTTGCGCAAACCTATTTCGCTGATGCCGGTCATATTGCGCAAGCAAAACTGACGGTGGGGTGCGAACTTGCCCGCACCAGAACGGCGTTAGCGCGGATCAAAGATGCATCTGCTGGCTTAGAAGCGGTTTCGAGAACAACCCATACTCAAGCAGAAAACACGAGTGCCGCTGTTGTACAGCAAAATCAGGCAACACAACAAATAGCGTCTGCGGTAACGCAAATGAGCCAAGCTATTCAAGAAGTAGCAGAACGCGTAGAGAGCAATGCGAAAAGCGCAAAAACCGCTGCTATGAATGTGGATATGGGCAATCAAAAGGCAGAAGAGGCCATGCAGGCGATAGTGTCTTTGCGCCAAGCGGTAGAATCTATTTCAGAGACAGTGACGGAGTTAGCGCAGTCTACGAGCGATATTGGCGAAGCAGCCAACATCATTTCTGCCATCGCCGAGCAAACCAATTTGCTGGCGCTTAACGCGGCCATAGAGGCGGCAAGAGCGGGAGAGCAAGGTAGAGGCTTTGCGGTTGTTGCTGATGAGGTGCGTACGCTGGCCTCACGTACTCGCGATTCAACAGATAAAATACATAATATCATCAATGAGCTTGCAGAGCGCTCGGACAGAGCAGTTAGAGTGTCTACCGACGGACTGGCGTCTGCTGAAAAAGGCAGCTTGATTGTCGAGGAAACTCGCGGAGCCTTATTTGAGATAAATAATGCAGTGAGCGGTATTGCAGATGCTACTGTTGAGATGTCATCGGCCGTTGAAGAGCAAAGTACGGTAGCCGAGCATATTAATCAGCAGCTTGTAGATGTGGCAGATGGCGCTGAAGAAACGCAGCGTTCCTCTGAAGCCTCACTTGCAGCGAGTGATGATTTAAAAGAAACAGTCAAACAAGTTCACGAACTCATACTTCGCTTTAGTACCGAAAAACGCGTTGGTGAATAGCAGTCGGTTAGCAAAGTTAACGAGTAGGCTCTATGCCCACTCGTTAACTGTCATTTAAATCTCTGTGTAACCCCCGTCTATAGGCGGCATGCGCGGGGAAAAAAGATACAAGATAAGTGCTTACTACAACAAGTAGTACGATAATAGCACTGCTTTTTGTGAGTAGTACGTTTCCTAAAAATACCCCGTATTCGCTACTTAGCCAGGGCTTTATACCGTGTAAAAGGCCTAGCACTAATAATATACTTATACAGCAACCCGCAAGTGCGATAAGCAATGCTTCTATCTGCACCAGTATTAATAATGTTGCTGGGCTTGCCCCTATTGTACGAAGTACCGCAATTTCGCGGTAACGCTCTCGCATTGTTGCCAGCAGCATAGTGGCAAGCCCAAACAGTGAAGAAACAACAATGAGTGTTGATAGCAATAAAAGTAATGCCTCTACATTTCCCATGATTTGCCATAGTTCAGCAAGCGCCATTCCTGGCAATATAGCAAGCAACGGCTCATCGCTACGCTGATTAATTTGATATTGTAGTTGCAGAGCCGTTACTCGGTTTTCTAGCCCTAACATTACCGCCGATACTGAAGAGGTGCGGATGCTATCAATGTCATAGTTCTCATAATGCTCCTCATGATGCTCCTTATGATCCTTTTCATCGCGCCCTGAAGCATGTTCTTCGCTGTGTTCTGCTTCATGCACTTCAGCGCCATGCTGACCTGAAGAATGAGGTTTCGCTAACGCTGATGACTTTTTAATTACTGGTGGCTTTTTAATGGTTAACGGTTTAGTAATAGATGAAGAAGCACTATGGCTATGCGCTTGTTCTAAGCCGCTAAGGGTAATGTAAACCGCTTTATCAACAGGGGTGCCTGTTTTATTCAATACGCCTACCACGGTAAATGGGTAGGCGTCGTGCTGACGAAATGAAACATTGCCCAAACCATGGGATATAACAATGTTATCGGCAACGGAGTAGCCTAAGCTCTCTGCAATATCTGCACCTATAACCGTAGAGCCAGCGTCGGAAAAAAGGCCTCCAGATGCAAAGGATAAAGGCTGTTTATCGCCATACTTAAAATGTTGGAAGTAGGCATTTGTGGTTCCAATAACACGAAAACCTTTATGCGTATCGCCAAGTGAGATAGGTATCAGCCATGAAACCCGAGGGTCTTCTTGAAGCGAGAGCACACTTTTCTTACTTATTCCTTTAGTGGGCGCCGACAGGTTGAATACTGAAGAGAGCAGTAAGTTCAGCTGTCCATTAGGTGCGCCAACAATAACATCGACGCCAGATACTGTTCGGGTAAAGCTACTTTTAACCTGAGTGCGAATGATATCAACCGAGAGTAAAAGACTCACGCTAATAACAATACTGACCAATGTCAGTAATGCCGTGCTTTTGCGACGTTTTAAGCTTTCAATGGCGATGGTGGTTAACATTAAAGCCCACCTTCCAACATCTTCAAAGACTCTGTCTCAGAAGCAGCGTTATTTGGCGGTGTAAAATTCCGCATTTTTAGGTGGTTTGAGAAATACTTCATCATGTAAGGGTCATGACTTACGAAAACTAAGGCACTGTCTTTGGCGACACTTTTTAATATCGCCATAAAACTATCTCTTGCCTTCGCATCTAATGCCGACGTAGGCTCATCAACTATTAGAACATCAGGTGAATTTATTAGGGCGCGGGCAATTGCTATGCGCTGCTGCTGACCCACACTCAAAGCATCAGCTTTAACGTGAAGCACCTGTGGCGAAAGCGCTAATTGTTCAATTAACATAACAATGCGCTCATCGACTTTTTTACTTTTAATCGGGTTGCCAGCAAAATACATTGCAGCCTCTATGTTCTGCTTTACAGACAGATAGGGAATTAAATTAAATTGCTGAAAAACCACCCCGATGTGGTTGGCGCGAAATCGGTCTCGCTGTTTGTTTGAAAGAGAGGAGAAGGGTTTTTCTAGAAGGCTTATAGAGCCTGAGTCGGGTGTTAAAGTGCCGCTTAATAGATTGAGGAAGGTACTTTTGCCACTACCGGAGGGGCCGGAAAGAAAAACATGTTCGCCTTTATTCAATTGCCAATGGGGAATGTCGATAACGGGCGTGCCACCCTTTCGATAAGAAAAGCTAACCCCATCAACAGCAATGGCGACTTTGTACGAACTCTCAGTTTTTGTTATCGCTTCCACGTAAATCCCTAACTAATCTCTCAAGTGCTCGCGTTTCATAAGCTGCTTCAGTACTTTGATACCTTATTACGGTAACGAGCTGACACAATGTATTGCTGCTACCATGCTACCGAATAAGTTGGTTGTTACATAGTTTTACAGCAAAAATCATTGTGTCTTCAGCACTTTTCTGTAGCGGGTTCTTTCGCCGTGATGCTCTGGCGCGTCACTAATAGCATTTGCGGACTACGCACAAAGACTTGCCATAAAGTTCTTGTGATACAGTAAAAACGCCGCCTGGTTTAAGAGAGTTAGTCAGAAATTTAATCGCTGTTGCAAATATGTCTATTACAAGAAAGCGAAGCGCTTTATCCGTTGGCCTTAAGTTTTACAACTTCCGCGCTCTCATCTTCAAGCACGCTATCTGCAGTGGCCCCTTTAAAAATTTTGCTTACCTTGTCTTTATTCTTAGACAGTAGAATTGTTAGCTCTTCTACCGCCTTGTCTTCAAGAGTAATGCCTTTGGCGAGGATATACTGGGCTAAATTGTCCGCTGCATCTAGCATCTTATCGTACTGATCGGCTTCTTTTTTATCGGTAGTTACCAATTTTTCTACCCCTTTGTGCGTAACAACATACTGTGTGGTAATGGCCATGGTAGGTCCCCTTTTTGTAAGTTCCCAAAAACTTTACCGCATTTAACTGTATAAATAAACAGTTATTAGGTGAATTTTACAACAGCGCGTTGTAAAGTGGTTCAAAGTACATATGCATACTAAGTCAATATCTACCGGCTGTTCTGTGGATGTATAACATTTAACCAGGCCCTAAGATAATATCTTTTATTTTCCACTTTTCAGTGTCAACATACAGGTATGGGACGATTGCTCATTTATCGTGAAGCAGGTTTTTTTATTCCATAAAACCTTAAAAAGCTTGGACGCACGTAGCATGGAGAGACTTAAATGAGCACCACAACATCAACAGACATAAGCGCGATACAAACCATAGATGCTATTCCGCATATCATGGAAATGCTGGCAGATATCACGGGTTTACGGTTTATTTGTGTTGCGCGGGTAACACAACAAGAATGGACAATGTGTTCTGTGCTGGATCGGGTTGAATTTAATTTAAAACCTGGTGACCAGTTAGATATTCAAACCACGTTTTGTAATTCGGTTAGAATGTCCCAAAAGCCCATTGTTATAGAGCACGCCTCTAACGACGAGGAATATCAAAAAAGCCCTATCCCCGGTTTATATGGGTTTGAGAGTTACTTTTCCTATCCAATATACGATACCGAAGGGAATTTCTTCGGCACAATTTGTGGGTTAGACCCTTTGCCGGCGAAGTTAAAAACGGAGTCGATCACTCAACAGATATCTTCTTTTGCAGCGCTTATATCTCGTCAAATCACCCTTTACGAGTCTCTTGAAGATACCAAAGCTGAACTGTTTGATGAGCAATCTGCTGCCAAATTACGAGAGCAATATATTGCTATATTAGGCCACGACATTAGAACGCCTTTGTCATCAATCAAAATGGGGATCGATTTTCTCTCAGACTTGCCTCAAGAGCACACGGCTAAAACCATATTGAAACGCATGAATAACAGCGTTAGCCGTATGACTAGACTTATATCAGATGTAATGGATTTTACACACGGTAAAATGGGTAGCAGCATTCCGTTAGAAAAAAAACACACTAATAATTTAGGCGCACTGTTGCGCTACACCGTGTCTGAGTTAGAGCTTACCCACAGCGAATGTGCTATCAAGTATCACATCAATATAAACACTCCGGTTTTTTGTGACCCAGACCGCTTAAGCCAGGTGTTGTCTAACTTATTGACAAATGCCATTGTTCACGGAGATATAACCAAGCCTATTCACGTTTATGCTGACTTAGTTGATAACGAACTTATTATACGCGTTACCAATAGCGGTGAGCCAATAGCAAAAGAATCTATGTCCCGTCTTTTCCAGCCGTTTTGGCGTCACGAGAAGCAGAAAGACGCAGGAGGTTTAGGGTTAGGCCTCTTCATCGCTTCGCAAATAGCATCTGCTCACGAAGGAGTGCTGAGCGTCAATTCAGATAAAAAGCAAACCGAATTCGTCCTCGCCATTCCGACATAGCAGTACAGAATTATGCTCAGTACAGGTGATTAATGCTTGTGCAAATTCTACGGTATGCGTATAATGCGCGCCCTTACAGCCATCCTAACTCGTTCCTTGTCTCCATACAGTTGGCTGTACTGTCGAGGCTACAACCGTAAGGAGCTATAATGCGTCATTACGAAATCGTATTTATGGTTCACCCTGATCAGAGTGAACAAGTACCTGGTATGATCGAGCGTTATACTACAATTCTTAAGCAAGACGGTGGTCAGATTCATCGTTTAGAAGATTGGGGCCGTCGTCAATTGGCTTACCCAATCGAAAAGCTGCACAAAGCCCACTACGTACTAATCAATGCTGAAGCATCTGCAGAAGCTGTTGACGAATTGGAAAATGCTTTCCGTTTCAACGACGTGATCCTACGTAACATGGTTATGCGCACTAAGACTGCTGTGACTGAGCCTTCTCCAATGATGAAAGAAGAGCCACGTCGTGAGCGTCGTGACGATTCTGCTCCTCGCACAGAGCGTGCAGAAAAGAAAACTGAAACCACTGAAGACAACGCTTAAGGAGATCACCCATGGCTCGTTTTTTCAGACGTCGTAAGTTCTGCCGTTTCACTGCAGAAGGTGTGACCGAAATAGATTACAAAGATATCGCTACTCTTAAGAACTACATCACTGAGAGCGGTAAAATTGTCCCTAGCCGTATTACTGGTACTAGCGCAAAATATCAGCGTCAGTTGTCATCTGCGATAAAGCGCGCACGTTTTCTTGCGTTGCTTCCGTACACTGATTCACACAAGTAATTTGGCGAACTTAAGGGGTAGCTTAGATGAACATCATCCTACTAGATAAAATCGCCAACCTTGGCGGCTTGGGCGACCAAGTGACTGTAAAGTCTGGTTATGCGCGTAACTTCCTTTTCCCACAGGGTAAAGCGGTTCCTGCAACTAAAGACAACGTTGAAAAGTTCGAAGCACGTCGTGCTGAACTAGAAGCAAACATTGCTGAGCAGCTAGCTGCTGCAAACGCAAGTGCTGAGAAAATCAATGAGTTGGCTGAAGTTACAATTGCTGCACCTGCTGGTGAAGAAGGCAAGTTGTTTGGCTCTGTTGGTACTCGTGACATCGCTGATGCAATTACTGCAGCTGGCGTTGAAGTACAAAAATCTCAGGTTAAACTACCTACTGGTACACTTCGTGAAACCGGTGAGTACGACATCGACGTACAGCTTCACGCTGACGTAATCACTTCTATTAAAGTGATTATTATTGCTGAAGCGTAAGCGCTGACGATTAGTTGAAAAAGCCGCTCATTAGAGCGGTTTTTTTATGTCTAAACATTTACTTACGTTTTTTGTTTTTTCCTCCTCCCTATTTAAGTACAAATATTTTACTATCAGTTTTATTGAAACCATTGAGCTCGAAATGAAATACGTCTTTTTACTCTTTCCGCTCTTATTATGTGCATGTGCAGTAGACAATACTGTCCAAACTCTTGCGCACTCTAATACCGTAATAAAGCGCTCGCAATTCGAGGGTGAGGAAGACCGGTTTGCCAACGTTTATAAGAATTTTCCCGATTACCCAGTGACTTGCCAATCTAACTGCTATCCTCCAACTGAGCGCATTGAGTGCGAAGCAAAAATGCAGGATTGCTTTTACAAAGGTAACAACCCTTCCTTATCAATCAACAGTGGCTTTACAATTAAATGGCTTGGTCATGCTAGCTTTGTTGTGTCTACTAGCAACAACCAGCAATTTTTGTTTGACCCTGTATTCGATCAGTTCGACTGGCCGGTAGACTGGGGCTTTAAATTAGCAGAAGGCTTTTTTCGTCAGCCCGCGGCAACGATGACACGAGATGAAATAGAGCGCACAAATGCGGTGATGTACTCCCATATTCATTATGATCACTTCAATAAAGCAGACATTAAACACATAGGTAATAAGCCTTCATATTTGGTGCCGTTAGGTTTTGCTGAGCACTTTCCAACAGGCGGTTTTGATATTACGGAAATGGCTTGGTATGCAAACAAAAAAGTAGGTGATACCACTATTCATTTTGTTCCTGCTCACCATTTCAGTAGTCGTATTGTAGTGCCGTATCTATATGAGGATAACGACAAGGCGCTGTGGGGTGGCTGGGTTTTAGAGAATCAGGGTAAAACACTATTTTTTTCCGGCGACACGGGGTACTCCAAGCATTTTGAAGATATTGCAGGCCGTTTTGGTAGCATAGATGTTTGTTTACTTCCCATTGCTTCATATTTTAGTGAGTCTTCGCCTAAGTGGTATCGCAATGTTCACACAACTCCCGAAGATGCATTAGTGGCGGCTAAAGAGCTAGATTGTAAAGTCGTCATCCCATGGGGATATGGCAATGCAAGCTGGCAAATGGGCGACAAAACTTCTCATTCAGCCCTATTCAGGCTATTAAAAATGGACGAGAAACTGAGTAATAAAATTCCGCTTTACATCCTCAATGAGGGAGAGGAAGTGGCGCTTTAAGAGCCACTAACTAGTTTTTTTCTTCTTAAGCGGCAGCTATTTTTTCGCACTTTAAGCGCCATTCGTCATCAAGTATGGTCAGTGCCGACAATTTAGCTGCTAGTGTTTTGTCTGTTTTTTTGTGAGCACATTGCATAAGCTCATGTACACTCACCGTATTGCTGGAGCGCTCTACTAAATTTACGGCATCGCCGGGGTAAATTATGCCAGGCTCCAAAACTCGGTAGTACCACCCAGTTATTCCTCTCTCACCAACGAACCTGTCTAAATTAGAAATACCGTAACGTTGAGATATTTTATTACACGGCGCTCTAGGGGCACTTACCTGAAGTTGTACATTACCAAATTGCCAAATATCCCCAATAAACACGGTGGCGTCGTCCATACCCTCTACACTGAGGTTTTCACCTATGCTGCCTGGCACAAAATTGCCCTCTGGAAAGTGCTTTCTCAAAGTTAGGTAATTTAGCGGGTTATATTGATGCAATACTTTTTCAGGGCCACCATGCAGGCGTTGATTAGCTTGCAGATCTTCTTCTGTTTTGTCGATATGAACAGTAAGTTGCGCGACGGCTTCTTTGACAATACTACTTAGCGATTTACGAGGACCTAATGGCTTAGGTTGGCCTGCGAACAACGCTTCTACTCTGAATTCTGACATATCGGCTCCGTGTTTTTGAAAAAAGTTATTCTTCTCTTTAAACCTTTCTACTATAGGCTACGACTAAGGATATAACACTAACGAGATTCGTTACCCAGTGTACACAAAAAAGAGAGTGTCATGGAGCAGGCCCTAAAATCTATTTCCCCGAACAAAGAGGTATTTACCGTTAAAAAGGAAAGTGCACTTATTGCTGATGTGAAAGCGGGAGATAAACATGCCTTTAAGCTGTTGTATCAGCAGCATATAGGCCGTGTTTATGCACTGTGTTATCGCATGACGGGCGAAAAAAATATGGCCGAAGATGCTGTTCAAGAGGTTTTTATTCAGCTGTGGAGAAAAATTGCGAATTACGATGGAAATAGTCAATTTAGTACTTGGTTACACAGTGTAACTGCCAACGTCACCATTTCGTATATGCGTAAACAGAGAGGCTGGTTTCAACGCATGCTGAACATTGAGTTAAGTGGGGGCAGTGAGCCGGTTGCACCGCAACAACCAGATAACGAAGACTTAGAGAAGCACATAAGAGCGCTGCCAGAGCGGGCTAGATTAGTCTTTGTCTTGCATGCGGTGGAAGGTTATCGACATGAAGAAATAGCCAAAATGTTGAATATGGCGGTAGGTTCAAGTAAAGCCCAACTGCACCGAGCCAAAGGGCTATTAAAACATGCCATGGGGTATAAAGATGAGTAAAGCTGACAAAACGCTATCGCAGCGAGTTCTTCAGATGCCTAAGGAGCAGCAGCCCGAGCGAGATTTATGGAGAGGCATAGAGCTTGGTATCACAAGTGATGAGAACGCTTTCGAGCAGCACTCGAATACCTATCGACGCTGGGGAAGTGTAGCGGCTTTGATGGGCGTATTCAGTGTGCTCTGGTTCTTTACATTCGAGATAGATGAAAGAGAAAGAGCGTCTCCTGATAACTACGCGCTAGTTGAAGTGCAAAGTGCGCAGCAGCAGCAATACTTAACAACTCTGTTAGCAAGCTATGAAAAAACGCCAGCGTTAACAGAAAATTGGCAGCAACAGCTTAACGAGTTAGATGAAGCCGCAGATGCAATAAAAAAAGCGTTGAAAGAAGACCCTGACAATACCGCGTTAATAAAGATGCTACACCATGTTTTTCAACAACAAATTGCCCTAGTTGAGCGAGTGCACGCGCCAAAATGGCAGCAAATTTAATAAGAGGTAATACCATGAAAATAAGACAATCTAATTCACCATCATCTGTCGTCGCACATGCGCTCGCGGCGATTATGCTGTTTGTGGTTTCGTTAGGCGTTAGTGCAGGTGAAAAGGTGGATAAAACCATTGATACTTCATCATCGCCTAAAGTGGATATAGAGCATGTAAACGGGCGTACAGAGGTAAAAGTGTGGGATAAATCTCAAGTTCGAGTTTTTGGAGAGCTAGGTGAGCGAACCGAAGAGTTTATTTTTGAGAAACGAGGTGATGTGGTTGTCATTCACGTTGAAGTAAAGCGCAAGTCAAAACAATGGTATGGCAACGATAAAGATGGAGACGACCTTACGGTTTATGTACCGAAAGACAGCGACTTGCATTACACAGCAGTAAACGCAGATATTATGGTTAATGGAATACAGAACGCTGTTGATATCGAGGTGGTTAACGGTGATGTAACGTTGCAAGACGTTGGGAGTCGTGTCGAAGTAGAGTCGGTAAATGGCGATATTGAACTACGCAATATTATTGGGGAATTAGATGTTGAAACAGTGAATGGCGACATTGATGTTCAGCACTCTGGCGCTAGCGATATCTCATTTACCTCGGTAAATGGCGACCTTCAAGTTGACACCACAAGCCCTGATGTAGCGGTAGAAACTGTTAATGGCCGAATAGATCTCACCTTGGCAGAGGTCGATGCATTAAGTATTGATACGGTTAATGGAAAAACCACAGCTCGCATGTCACTGAACGCGAATGGACAGGTTAAAGCCAATTCAGTAGGTGGCTCGATATCGCTGACTTTCCAAAGTGATGTATCTGCCCAGTTTGATATTGAGGCCCATGCCGGAGGTAGTATTAAGAACCGTATTAGTAATGACAAAGTGAATAAGCCAAAGTATGGCCCAAGCAGTTCGCTGCGCTTCATAAAAGATGGGGGCGCTGCCAACGTAGATGTCTCCACCGTAAACGGTCGCATTGAATTAGATCAAAAATAAATAAGTAAGCGTTTTACTAATTCGATTACTAGGTTGAAAATTAGTTTTTAATCCATATTTATTAATCGACGAACGGCAAAGCTGCTCAGATACGGGCGGCTTTTTTATTTAGTGTTAAGTACTGCATGTTAAGTACTACATGTTAAGTACTACCCAGGGGGAAAACAGTGAAAATTATTGGACATGTTAAACGCTTTTGGAAATTCCATAGCCTAATTATAGGTGCGTTTGGCATTTGTGCACTCACGTTAGGATGCGCAATTAAGGAACCTGCAGTGTATGAAGGAACCTGGGTTGTCACAGATGCTTATCCCCAAGGTGCTAGCAGTGTAAGTGATAGCGCTGAAAGAGTTTTAGGAAGCTCCGTAACCTATTCGGCTAAATCGGCCCGTTTGGACCAGTCTACTTGCGATGTGCCAGTATACAAATCAGAGCGTTTAAATTCAGACGATTTTTTATTTCGCTATAGCGTAGAGCAACAGCAAATTGGTTTTACATCCGACGATGTTATCGAAATCACACTATCCTGTTCATCTGATACCTCTGACCTAGGCCGCACATTACTTCTTCAACAAGATGCATATGCTGTAACGCCATCAAAAGGTATGTTCTTCCGCCTTGAAAAAGCAAAGATATAAATTAGCCGAGTAAAGTTTTTTTATACAAGGAGACCTAGGCAAACCAAATGGTGCAGCAGAGGCGGGTTCCCTTTTTAGAATAAAAGTTGGGCTAGTGTGACCAATCTCTAATTTAGCGTATTGAGGCAAGCGTACGAAAAGCGCATAATAGTGAATTGGTTTTGATACTCTGCAATAGGTTCGATTAGTGGCTTCTCCTCCTCAAGGCGATAAGAATATAGAAAAATTGAAGGTTCCACCTCACAGTATCGAGGCGGAGCAATCTGTTTTGGGCAGTATGCTTATTGACCCTGAAAGTTGGGACAAAGTTGCTGAACTTGTTACAGAGACAGACTTTTATAATCGGTCTCACCAAACTATCTTTCGCGCTATTGTTCGCCTACTTAATACCAACCAACCGATTGATCTAATAACGGTTTCAGAAGAGCTCGAAAAGCACGATGAGCTTGATGATGCTGGTGGGTTTGCTTATTTGGGCGAACTAGCTAAAAACACGCCTAGTTCCGCAAACGTGGCTTCCTATGCTCAAATTATCAGTGAGCGCGCCATTACTCGTGAGCTTATTGGTGTCGCTCACGAAATTGCCGAGATCGGTTACAACCCCGAAGGTCGTGACAGCGCTGATATTCTCGATTTGGCTGAAAGTCGGGTGTTTGAAATAGCAGAGCGCAGGACCGGAGAAAACGAGGGGCCCCGTGACGTAGGGTCGGTGCTTGGAAAAACTATAGACCGACTTGAAGAGCTAGTAAAAACTAATAAAGAAGTGACCGGTGTTACCACAGGTTTTACCGACTTAGATAAAAAAACCAGTGGATTACAACCTTCCGATCTCATTATTGTTGCAGCAAGGCCATCAATGGGAAAAACAACCTTTGCGATGAACTTGGTAGAAAATGCCATGATGGCAGAGGAAAAGCCGGTATTAGTATTTAGTTTAGAAATGCCTTCTGAGCAAATTATGATGCGTATGCTTGCATCACTAAGCCGGGTTGATCAAACAAAGATTAGAACCGCTCAATTAGATGATGAAGATTGGGCGAGGATTTCTAACACAATGGCTATGCTTAAAGATAAGGACAGGCTGTTTGTAGATGACTCTTCTGGTTTAACGCCTATGGATGTTCGCAGTAGAGCTCGAAAATTAGCTAGAGAGCGAGGTGGGATTAGCCTGATAATGATCGATTACCTTCAGCTCATGCGCGTACCTTCGTTAAGCGAAAACCGAACACTTGAAATAGCGGAAATATCTCGCTCACTTAAAGCTTTGGCAAAAGAGCTGGAGGTGCCAGTGGTAGCACTGTCTCAGCTTAACCGAACCCTAGAGCAACGAGCAGACAAGAGACCGGTTAACTCCGACCTCCGTGAATCTGGCTCTATCGAGCAGGATGCCGACTTAATCATGTTTATTTATCGCGATGAGGTATATCACGAAAATAGCGAAGATAAGGGTATTGCAGAGATTATTATCGGTAAGCAACGTAATGGCCCTATAGGTACTTCAAGATTAACCTTCCAAGGACAATTTTCACGGTTCGACAACTACGCAGGTCCTGCGATGGCCGATGAATATTAGCGTTCTTTTCACTAATTGAGTTAAACCAGCTTGCGTTAATGAGTGATTGATAAGGCGTGTGTAAAAATATGTGACATCAGCCAGCAGTGCTAAATGACCATGGGAGAACGTCAGTTAGAACGGGCTACACAGACACAAAGACACAAAAAAGGCGCCATCGGCGCCTTTTTTAATCGTTAAATCAGAAGATTATTTCTCTTCAGGTACTTTAACTGTGTCTTTAACTGTCACTGAAATGCGACGGTTAACACGATGTGCTTCAGCATTGCTAGCTGTATCTAGCAACTGTGTTTCACCGTAACCTACAGTATCAAGACGCGTTGCATCGATACCGTACATATCAACCATTACTTCTTTGAAGTTAGCAGCACGACGCTCAGATAAGTCCATGTTGTAAGACTCAGTACCCGGTGCAGAGGTGTGACCTTCAATAACTGCAGTTGTAGAAGGATACTGCTTCATGAATTCTGCGAACTCTGAAATTTCAGGATCTTTTGGCATTTTCACAACGGCACTTTCGTTATCGAAAAGAACGCGCAGTGTAATTTCTACTGTTTCTTGGTCAAATACGGTACAGCCTTTAGCATCAACTTTTACTCCAGCTTCTGTATCTGGACACATGTCTTTGCTATCTACAACGCCATCATTGTCAGCGTCTTTGATTGCACAACCCATTGCGTCTACTTGTGTGCCAGCAGGTGTGTTAGGGCATTGGTCAACGCTGTTCATAACGCCGTCATTGTCGTTATCAACACTACAACCCGTTGCGTCTACACGTACGCCAGCAGGTGTCATAGGACATTGGTCCTTGCCATCTACTACGCCATCATTGTCGCTATCCACAGGTGCTTTTGGCGTGCTTTTGCCAAATGGAACTGCAATACCGAGTTTAAGGCTGTAGTCGTTATAGTCTTCGCCGAAGTCATGGTAAGCCGCTACTTCTGTAATTAATTTTACAGATTCGTGGATATCCCAATGCTTACCAATACCGATATTACCTTGAGTGGTTGATACGCCTACTGACTGGCGCTTAACACCAGCGAAAAGGAACCATGCGTCATCAGGCATGAAGTACATAGCATCAACGCCAACCATTTCACCGTCTGCATCGCCAGCAGTATTTCCCGCTGCGTTGTCTAGTTCAAGGTCGGTTATTTCAATACGTGCCGCCCAGCTTTGCGTGAAGCGAAATCCGTATTCAACTGATAGACCTTGGCCTTCGTCATAGGCACCGTTTTCAGTTAGTGAAAGTGGGCGAGATTCGTCGGCGTTGTAGTACATGCCAGAAAGACCAATCCAGTGTTTGTAATCTGGTTCAGAAGATTCTTGTGCAAACGCATTCGTCGAAGCCATTACAGCAAGAGATAGCGCTGCTAGTTTTAAGTTGTGTTTCATAGTCACATCCTGTTTAACGTTGAGTGATTATCAATTTGATAATATGTTTTTTGTGCTCAAGAGCTTGATTCTTTAAGCTATGCACAAAACATGCCATTTATTATGTGGGCTATGCGACTGTCCCTTGTAGTGTGGCAATAATAGTGCGTCTTCCACCGTTGTTACGGTGTTCGCCGAGCATGATACCCTGCCACGTGCCAAGTGCAAGTTTTCCTTGCTGAATGGGAATAGTAATTTGACAGCCTAATAGGCTCGATTTTAGATGCGCGGGCATATCGTCACTGCCCTCGTAAGTGTGTTGAAAGTAGGGAGTGTCTTCTTTTACCGTATGATTTAGAAATACCTCCATGTCTTGCCGAACTGTGGGGTCAGCATTTTCATTAACGGTGAGGCTTGCGCTTGTATGCTGTAGCCAGAGGTGAAGCAATCCTACTTCTACTCTGCTGATAGAGGGAATTGCTTCTACTATGCGATCGGTGATGAGGTGGAACCCTCTTTGATACGCAGGCAGTGTAATTTTTTCAGACTGCCATACACTATTTGTCAAAACAGATTTCCAAATGAGCCATGCCCTGATCGCACATAAAAGGTAATATGATTTTTGCGCCATCTACCTGATGGCTGATAGTGTGTTGGTGACCAGAAACAACGATTGGAGTCGCCATGCCAAACTCGTAGCCTCGTTCTGCTAAGTCTCGTTTTGCATTGCCACAAATCATGTTGGTCACTTCACCAACCATGTCGCCCACTTCTGCATCCAGTTTCTCAGGACGCTCACCTACCATACGCTCCATAATAGTTAATGCTAGAGATTCGTCGAAGGTTATTGACATTGAACCCCGCACATTCGGCCCTACCATACCAATAAGACCAGACACGTCGCCTTTAGCCACGTCGCTTTGTTTTTTCTTTGGTTTGCCTGGGGTAAGCGTGGTCTGCGCCATTGTCTCCATAACATTGAGTAAACCGCCGATAAATGGGTTTACAAAATCAGCATTCATGAACTCGCTCCTTAGATGAGGCATCTTCCGTTTGTTGACATTCAGCGCAAAGTCCATGTGCTTCAATGGTTTGTTTTGAGACGCGGAAGCCGTGAGCTTCAGCTTGACTATCAAGGGTATCTTTTAAACCTTCAGATTGTATTTCTGCAACATCACCACAGCTGTCACAAATCAAAAACTGAACAGGGTGATTACATCCAAAGTGATAGCAAGCAACAAACGCGTTTGTAGATTCTAATCTATGAATAAAACCGAAGTCTAACAGAAAGTCGAGAGCGCGATAGACGGTAGCTGGTTTAGCGCTTGATTCAGTTTCTTTAAGCGAGTCGAGGAGTTCATAAGCACCCATGGGTCCATGCTTTGAAAGTAATATCTCGTACACTTTTTCTCTTAATGGCGTAAATCTTGCCCCGCGCTGTTCGCAGTAGGCACGCGCCTTGTGGATCAGTGTCGTATTATTCATGAATAGCTACCGTAAACTCGACTGTTATTAACTTCATTATTATAGAGTACTCTTAGCAAATTACTTTTATTGTGCACACGCTACAAATGCGGGGTTAAAAATCACAAGGGATCTGCAGTCCTTAATTGAAATTGAGTGACAACACAAACACTAAGATTTAAGTCTTTATCACACTGCTTTTACGAATGGGTAAGAGCAGGGATCGTAAAGTTAAAAAATAAACTTAACGTTTTTGTCATCTAAAGCGTGATTCGTCAGTAATTTTTGATGTTTTCAGTATAACACTGTGTTTTTGCGACACCAACACGCGTCAACGAAAACTGCAATGCGTGTCTCTCTGTTTCATGTCTATTTGTTTCAATGCTATTGCACAAGTCTTTTGTGGCGTTTAACAAGTTCTACCTTAAGCAACTCACGTGTGCTTTATGTTATCTTGTTGAAAAAATAATAAGGCTTTTACTTATGATGATTAATTTGTCTCGCTCAGACATCAACGAACGTAAAGCATTGTGGGTTATCGTTAGCCGTGAAAAGCTAGTTGTTCGCGCCAATGATGCCTCCCTCCCCAATGCGCATTTCGAAGAGTTATCTTTCCTACATTCCTACGCTGAAGATGTACACGAGCTGCCGCCTCTTAACGGGTCAGCAGAAACTGAAGCTCCCGTCTATGTTGTAGATTTAGGGTCTGAATTTTTTGAGGACCCTGGCTGGGAAAGAGTTCCTTTACGACAGCTACTTTTTACTCAGCAAAATATCGCTTTTTCAGTGCTAGGGCGTGCCTGGCAATACATCCATTTTATGCGTACCCACAAATTTTGCGGACAATGCGGTGCTGAAATGGAAAGAGTAAATTGGGAAATGGCAATGCAGTGCCACCGCTGTAAACACAGAGCTTACCCGCGCGTATCACCGTGTATTATTGTTGCGATACACAATGGGGAAAAAATTCTACTTGCCAAAGGAGTCAGGCATAAAGAGGCGAACATGTATTCTACCTTAGCGGGGTTTGTAGAGAGCGGCGAAAGTCTAGAGGAGGCAGCTCACAGAGAAATTTTTGAAGAAGTCGGTGTTCGTCTAAAAAACCTAAGATATTTTAACAGTCAGCCATGGCCTTTTCCTCATTCGCTCATGGTGGGATTTATTGCCGAGTATGATGGAGGAGAGATTCGCTGCCAGGAAAATGAGATAGATGATGCGCAGTGGTTTGACGTTGATGCATTACCAAAAATTCCACCCTCAGTTTCTATTGCTGGGCAACTCATCGCTGAGACGGTGTCTCTTATCAAAGACAAATAATTAAGCGCAGACAAATAAAAAACCCTGCCGAGGCAGGGTTCTAATATGTTTAGCACGGTCCCTTTGAAGGGGCTTCTTTTTGATTACGTGTATATTATTAGCAAACGATTTTATGAAGTGCAAGTTAATTTAGACTTTCGTTATATTCGACGTTTTTGTCTATGGTGTATATTTTTGCAGACACTATTCATCGCACTCACTCGTTGCTCCGCCGAAAGGACGTGTTTACATTCAGGTTTTTAGCACACCAAGAGATAATTGCTGATATAATTCACCCGTTTAATTTTAATCTCAAATCAGGTGAGTAACATGTCGCAAAATATTCCTAATGTCGATAAACCAGCGTTAAAAAACGATCGTTATTTACGAGCGTTGCAAAAACAGCCGGTTGATGTAACACCAGTATGGATGATGCGACAAGCGGGTCGTTACCTACCTGAATATAAGGCAACGCGTGCTGTTGCGGGCGACTTTATGTCGCTGTGTAAAAATGCAGAGCTAGCGTGTGAAGTTACGCTTCAGCCTTTACGCCGCTTTCCTCTCGATGCCGCGATTTTATTCTCAGATATCCTTACTATTCCAGATGCAATGGGCTTAGAGCTCTATTTTGAGACAGGCGAAGGCCCGCGCTTTAAAAAGCCAATCACGTGTAAAGCCGATGTCGACAAAATTGGCATCCCTGATCCTGAAGGCGAGTTGCAGTATGTTATGAATGCGGTTCGTACTATTCGCCGTGAACTAAAAGGCGAAGTGCCCCTCATTGGGTTTTCAGGCAGCCCTTGGACGCTAGCAACATATATGGTTGAAGGTGGCTCGAGTAAAGCATTTACAAAAATCAAGAAAATGGCATTTGCAGAACCGGCTATTTTGCACACACTACTGGCTAAACTAGCAGATTCAGTGACCTCATATTTAAATGCCCAAATTGCAGCGGGCGCACAGTCGGTTATGATTTTTGATACTTGGGGCGGTGTGCTTTCGCCACGAGACTACAAAGAGTTTTCATTGCAATATATGGAACGTATCGTAAATGGCCTAACGCGAGAAAACGAAGGTAGAAAAGTTCCAGTGACACTATTCACTAAAAACGGTGGTATGTGGCTAGAATCAATTGCCGCTACAGGATGTGATGCAGTAGGGCTAGATTGGACTATTGATATTAAAGAAGCCAGAGCTCGTATAGGTGACAAAGTGGCTCTGCAGGGTAATATGGACCCATCAATGCTCTATTCTCCTGCACAGAGAATTGAAGAAGAGGTATCAACTATCCTAGAAGGCTACGGCGAAGGTTCAGGTCATGTGTTCAATTTAGGCCACGGTATTCATCTTGATGTGCCACCTGAAAATGCTGGTGTATTCGTTAATGCCGTACACGAGTTAAGTAAGCCATATCACAAGTAAAAATAACAAGGTAAAAAGGACACTTGATGAAACCTTGGTTTCTGCTTTTGCTTGTTTCGTTTGCTGTTATAGCTGGCTTTAAGTTTATTTCTTACAAGCAGAAGCTAGATAACTCGGCAGTGGAGCATGAGCGCCTAAGTAGCGTTCTAGCGCGCTCTCGCTCTACCCAGAATAGCGAGCTCAAGGTGGTGCGCCCTACAGTAAATACAAAGGGCTCAAAAGAAAGTGCCAAGTTTGTTGATGGTGAATCAGAGTTGCGAAGCATTTTGGGGGCATCACCTCAAGCAAACCAGATTTTGTTAGACAATATTGTGTGTTCTGAAGCCTTATGTGAGATAGACGGGGTTTTTGTCGGCACTGTCGAAGAGCTCACTGAAGTGATAAAAAACTTGCCTGCTTCGCCTACCTGGGATGTTGGAACTCTCAATTCGTCAATAAATTCGACGTCTGAAAAGTCAGTACGCTTTTCAGCGACATTTACCCCGAAATTGTCAGTTCAACCAGCGCCAACGTCAATAGGGCGGTAAAACTTATGCATCTCGCGGCAGCCCCTTTTCTACCACTCTAATTAAACGTTTCTGCTGACGCGGTGCTTCATCGCCCTTCTCTTGGGTGGATTTTACATGTAGTTGTTCGATTGCCCAATCGATGTGTCTGTCAACTTGATTGCTCACCATTCCTCGGCGCGCGCGAAGTATCGCGATACTGTCCTCACTATATGCTGCATTGCCAATCGCTACCGCGATATTACGCTGCCACTTCTCATAACCAATGCGACGAATAGGCGAACCCAACGTATTGTGTAAAAAGGTTTCTTCACTCCATGAAAAAAGGGTAGTTAAGGGCTGACCGTGAAGTACCTCTCGGGCGTGAAAGTCTTCCTCTTCGGTGATATCTGCATAGCGATTCCAAGGGCAAACAAGTTGACAGTCGTCACACCCATAAATGCGATTACCCATAAGCGGTCTAAGCGTTTCAGGAATATCCTCGTCCGACTCTATCGTGAGGTAGGAAATACAACGTCTAGCGTCTACCTGATAAGGTGCCACGATTGCATTAGTTGGGCATATAGTCATGCATGCAGTGCAACTTCCACAGCCTTCTTCAACCGGTGAGTCGACTGGAAGAGGCAGGTTGATAAAAAGCTCACCCAGAAAGAACCAAGAGCCCGCTTCTTTATTGAGCGTTAAACTGTGCTTACCCGTCCAGCCTATTCCTGCTTTCTCTGCTATGGCATGCTCTAAAACAGGGGCAGAGTCGACAAAGGGGCGGTATTCAGTTGTACTTAACGCCTGCGTAATTTTTTCACCAAGTTGCTTCAAGCGCTTTCGAAGCACTTTGTGATAATCCCGACCGAGTGCATAACGGCTGATGTAACCAATGTCTGAGGCGTTTAAGTGCTTAGCAAAAGAGGCATCGGGAGGAAGATAATTCATTCGCACGCTTATCACCCTTAACGTACCGGGTACAAGTTCAGCGGGCCTGGCGCGCTTCATTCCATGCGACTGCATGAAGGTCATGTCGCCGTGATAGCCATTATCTAACCATGCCTGCAAATGCGCTTCATGCTGATGCAGATCAATATCGCTTATACCAACTTGCTGAAAGCCTAGCGCTGCTCCCCAAGCCTTGATATTGTGGGTCAATTCAACGAGATCAATAGAATTAATTGCGGACATATTCTCATGCTAGATACTCAACTCACGTCAAGTTTATCATACAAACTATTTAGAGCCGACCAAGTTCGCGAAAACGAAAAGACGGCCGCGGCTAATTCAAACTGCGACATGTTTACGCTCATGCAGCGTGCTGGCGATGCTGTCTTTAAGCAATGCTTAGAGCTGATTCCAAACTCAGATGTTTATCTTGTTCTCGTTGGCCAAGGCAATAACGCAGGAGACGGTTACATAGCGGCCATGAACGCAAAGCTTGCCGGTAAGCAAGTTGACTTGTGTGCCATAGAACCGGAGCGCATTTTAGAAGGCGACGCCGGTATTGCGCAAAAGCGATGGTTAGATTCTGGCGGCGAAATTAAACACTTTAGCACAGAGTTACTAGACCGAGCAGACGTGGTCATAGATGGGTTGTTAGGAACGGGTATTAATAGCTATATTCGCAATGAATTTGCTGATGTGATAGATGCGATTAACAGCAGTAGTACGCCGGTGGTAAGTGTGGACGTACCCTCTGGATTAGACGCGAATACAGGGCAAAGTTTGGGGCGCTGTGTGCAGGCTGACATCACGGTTACCTTCGTTGGAATAAAGCCAGGATTGGTAACGGGGGCTGGTAAACAATCTTGCGGCAAGCTTGTGTACGCAGATTTAGGCATTGGAAACGCGTTTCAGTCATTGGCAAAGCCAAGCGCGACTATGTTGAACATTGACCATTTTAAAGGAATGGGGCCAAGAGATGTTCACAGCCATAAAGGTACTTATGGTCGCCTTCTTTGTATTGGCGGTAATAGAGGAACAGCAGGTGCCATCCGCTTAGCTGGTGAAGCTGCCTTGAGAAGCGGTGCAGGAATGGTGCGGGTTTACACTCACGAATCCTCAATTATTCAAGTGAGTGCCGGCCGGCCCGAATTAATGGTATCCGATAGTCATTTAGAAGACGCGCTCCAATGGGCAAGTTGTGTGGTTATTGGCCCTGGATTAGGGTTAGATGCGTGGTCTGAAAGCACGTTTGCAACAACGCTAAAGCATTGTCAGGCTACTAATAAGCCCATTGTTATCGACGCAGACGCGCTTAATCTTTTATGCAAACAGTCGACAGCCTTTACCTTGTCACAGAGTATTTTAACCCCTCACGCAGGGGAAGCGGCTCGATTACTTGGTGTCTCAGTTGATGATGTAGAAAGCGATCGCTTTAATTACGCTCGTCAATGTTCACAGCGATATCATTCAGTATGCGTATTAAAAGGTGCAGGAACGCTCATTGATAATGAAAAGAAAACATGGGTTTGTCGACACGGTAACCCGGGCATGGCAACAGCCGGTAGCGGCGATGTACTCAGCGGTATTCTAGGTGCGTTACTGGCGCAAGGTGTAGAAACCGATATTGCTGCAAAATACGGTGTGGTTTTACATGCAAAAGCGGGCGACGATATTGCCCAACAGCACGGTCAACGTGGTATGATAGCGAGCGACTTTTTTGATGCAGTACGTAGCCTAATTAACCATAACCAATAGCCTGAGTGTTCAGCGCATTTAACGTAATGGCGTGTAAGGTATCTACTGCGAGGTTTATTTTAGGTGGAATAACGTAGATGTCTTACCCGCAATCCTCATTTTTTGCCAGCGATGTTGATGATACTTCACAACTTGCTCAAGATCTTGCTAACGCAGTATCGAGCCAACTCCCTTCCGATGTGGTGATTTTTCTCAATGGCGACCTCGGTGCGGGTAAAACCACCTTCAGCCGTTATTTTATTCAAGCTTTGGGTCATTCAGGTAGCGTTAAAAGTCCCACGTATACTCTAGTTGAGCCTTATGAGCTAGAGAACGTCAATATCTATCATTTTGACCTGTATCGCTTAGCAGATCCTGAAGAGCTAGAGTTTATGGGCATTAGAGACTATTTTGGTGGGGGCGCTGTGGCGCTCGTAGAATGGTCTGAAAAGGGGGGAGAGTACTTGGCTTCCCCTGACTTAGTGATTAGTATAACAATGTCGACATCGGGGAGACAGTTTAACTTAGAGGCGACAACAGCTCTGGGTGCCAAGCTGCTCCAGCAATGTAAGCGTATATAAAAACAAAAAGCATCTCTTGTGTTAACAGCAAGAGAATGAAGACGTAAAGGCAAACTATGGTGCGCAGTGTAATAACAGTATTAGTATTGTGTTTTATGACACAATTTGTGAATGCTGCACAAAATAAAATTAGCGGCATAAGAGTCTCCCCAGATTCATCAAAAACTCGCATTGTTTTTGACATGAATGGCGCACCAGAATTTACTTATTTCACACTGAAGAAACCGCTTAGAGTTGTTATCGATTTTAAGAACACGTCTGATTCCTTCAAGTTATCTACGGTTAAAAATAGTGGCAGCCTTGTTCGAAAGCTTCGCTATTCAACACCTAAACGTGCAACCTCTGCGCGGGTTGTGGTAGAACTAAATCGCAGTGCCGAGCCTACGCTTTTTGCTATGCCTCCCGAGCAACCTTATGGGCATAGGCTTGTTCTTGATTTGGCGGATAATTTGAAAGATGGAAAACCGGACCCGTCAACTACCGCTAACTCGTTATCGTCAGCAAATACAAGTTCCTCAAAACAACGGGTTATTCTTGATGAGTCTAGCAGCACCCGAGACAGAGATATTATCGTTGCTATTGATGCTGGTCATGGCGGTCAAGATCCGGGCTCAATAGGTCCTTCCGGCACTTTTGAAAAGCACATTACGCTGAGTATTGCCAAAAGGTTGCAGGCTATGGTCGATGCAGAGCCTGGAATGCGTGCAATAATGACGCGCTCTGGCGACTACTATCTTTCACCTAATAAACGTCCGGAAATAGCGCGCAAGAAAAAAGCAGATTTACTGATTTCCATTCACGCTGATGCTTTCACTCAACCCGAGCCGCGAGGGGGCTCTGTGTGGGTATTATCAATGCGAAGAGCGGATACCGAATTGGGCCGCTGGATGGAGCGTACAGAACGACACTCTGAATTATTAGGCGGTGCGGCAGAGGTTATTAGTGATAAATCGAGTGAACGCTATCTGGCGGAAACCATTCTCGGTTTGTCCATGGATCACTCAATGGCGACCAGTCACGATCTAGGTAACAAAGTTATAGAAGAGTTAAAGGCGGTAACCTCGCTGCACAAGAGAAAGCCTCAAGCGGCCAGCTTGGCAGTATTAACATCACCCGATATTCCTTCAATTCTTGTAGAGGTAGGCTTTATTTCTAATCCTCAGGAAGAAAAAAATCTCAACTGGTCAAAATACCGTGAGCGATTGGCAAAAGCCATGTTTAATGCAGCAAAACGATATTTTAGGCAGGTACCTCCAGACGGGACGCTGTGGGCCGCTGAAAAGGCGAAAAACAGGACGCACAAAGTGCGCTCGGGTGAGTCGCTTTCACTGCTTGCACAACGTTACAACGTGCGAGTTAGTCGCATTAAAGAAGCTAACAACTTAAACACCGACGTAGTGAGAATAGGGCAAGTACTCACCATACCCAGTACTTAAAAAAACGCGCATTTCTCGTTCCATAGACTTTTTGCCAAATAAAAAAGTCAGTAAAGCGAATTTACATTCTTACAGGGGGCTTTTTTGCCTATACAACTTTTGTCTCCACAACTAGCTAACCAAATTGCCGCAGGTGAAGTGGTAGAAAGACCTGCATCCGTGGTTAAAGAGCTTCTTGAAAATAGCGTCGATGCGGGCGCTGCGAAAATAGAGATAGATATTGAAAAAGGCGGGCACAAGAGAATTCGTATAAAAGACAATGGCGCGGGTATAGCAAAAGATGAACTTCAACTTGCGTTAAGTCGCCATGCCACAAGTAAAATTTCTACCCTAGACGATTTAGAACAAATTTTATCCCTTGGATTTCGCGGCGAGGCGCTAGCAAGTATCAGCTCGGTGACACGTTTAACGCTAACATCGAAGACACAGGTACAAAACGAAGCGTGGGAAGCCTATTGTGAAGGTCGAGATATGGCTGTAGCCATAAGGCCTGCTGCCCACCCCGTAGGAACCACAATTGATGTGGCGGATCTTTTTTACAACACGCCTGCCCGTCGTAAGTTTTTGCGTACAGAAAAAACAGAGTTCCAACATATTGAAGATGTCGTTAAACGCGTTGCGCTAAGTTACCCCCATGTTTCATTTATCCTTAAGCATAATGATAAGGTAGTAAAACGCTATATCGCCGACAAAGAAGGCAGTATTGAGCGGCGAATAGCCGCCGTTGTGGGACAAAAGTTTGTGCAAAACGCGGTGCATATCAACACCCATTATGACGGAATTACTATTGATGCATGGCTTGGCAACGAGACCATGCTGAGAAGCAGTAACGATTGCCAGTTCAGTTTTGTAAACAGTCGAGGTATGCGGGATAAGCTTATCATGCACGCCATTCGCCAAGCTTATGAAAGCGTATGGGGCGTTTTAGAGCAGCCCAGCTTTGTAGTGTATTTAAGTCTAGACCCCAAAGATGTTGATGTGAATGTTCACCCGGCAAAGCACGAGGTTCGTTTCCAGCAAAGCCGTTTGGTACATGACTTTATTTGCAAAAGCGTATGCGACGCTTTGCATGCACTGAGCAATGACCTTCCCGAGCAAAACAACAGTGCTAGTGCGAGTCATCAACCTAATGATTATATGACTCCAACAGTAGAGCATGGCTATATTCGTCCACTTAGCAGTGCTGATTCCACCACTTCACCTGCACATCGTGGCTCGTCGAACGACTCTTTTACAGGTTCTGTTGGTTCTTCCTTTGTTCGCTCTCAAGAAGGCTTATACGGTGGCGTGAGCACCTCTGGAAATACTTCATCGGCACCCTTATCGTCGTCACCCTCATCGTCGTCACCGTTGTCGTCACCGTTGTTGTCACCGTTGTCGTCACAGGCGACACCATCCCGAGGGCGTCTTACTGATTTTCAAAGGCAAGCAAAAGGGCCTACAGCAGCTTATCAGGCAGGTTTTAATGCACTGATGACTCCAAAAGAAAGTAGCATAGATAACGATGCTTCAAACGAGCTTATGCTATCGTCGGTTAACCTCACTTCGCATCAAAGGCTTTATGTTAATCAGGGCGAGGCGTATTTATTGTCAACGGGTAGCTTAGTGACCAAATGGCTTCTTGCGCTAATTTTTAAAGCAGAGCACGGGCAGCCTTTACTTATGCCTGTGGCAATTAACGCAGACGACGTGAGTAATGCTACGTTAGAAGTGCTAGCGGAATTACACTTTGATATCAACAAAGTGGCAGGTAAATACCGGCTGCAACAAGTGCCAGCAGGCACTAGGCATTTACCCTGGATTAAATGGTTTGAATATTTTCTCTGCGCGCACGTCGATAGCGTACAGAATATTGTTGAAAATGTTGTTGTTCCCCAACAAGAAATTGATGAACAGGTGGACAGCGCAATTTGGTACTGGTTGGAGCAGCAAAGTCAGTCTAAACAATGGGAATACATTGAGCAATTTGCTAAAGTGCGCTCGATAAATGACATATTAAGTACGTGGGGTGAATGAGATGTCAACTGGCATAGATTCTGCTTCTCCAGTACTTGCGATTATGGGGCCTACTGCGTCAGGAAAAACGTCACTGGCGTTGGATGTTGCAAAGCAGACTGACAGCGAAATTATCAGCGTCGACTCTGCCTTGGTGTACAAGGGAATGGACATAGGGACTGCAAAACCCACAGCGCATGAGCAGGGGGCAGTTAAACATCACCTTATTGATATAATTGACCCTAAAGATAGCTATTCAGTGTCGCAATTTGTCAACGATACAACGAGGCTGATTGGCGAAATTCACGAACGGGGCAGGCTACCTATTTTGGTAGGCGGTACAATGATGTACTTTAATGCCTTGATAAATGGAATTTCGTCACTACCTAAGTCAAACGATGTTATTCGCGAACAGATTAATCGTGAGGCTGAGCGCTCTGGGTGGTCAAGTCTGCATGCAGAATTAATGAATGTAGATAAGGTGAGTGGTGAAAGAATTCACCCAAACGACCCACAGCGAATCACTCGTGCTCTTGAAGTGTATCGAAGTACAGGTAAAACCCTGACACACTGGCAAGAGCAAGAGGGCGAAAAATGCCCATATGAAATAACACAATTTGCTATTGCCCCTCAAGATAGGGCTATACTGCATGAGCGCATTGAACGTAGGTTCGATATGATGCTAGCAGAGGGCTTTGAAAGGGAAGTGAAAAAGTTGTACGAAAGAGGTGATCTTAATGAAGGTTTGCCGTCTATTCGTTCTGTGGGTTACCGGCAGATGTGGCAATACTTCGAAGGTCAACTTTCGCAATGTGAGATGCGTGAACGAGGTATTATAGCAACAAGGCAACTTGCTAAAAGGCAGCTTACTTGGCTGCGTGGTTGGCAAGATGTTACGTGGTTAGACACATTTGCTAACGATAATTTGACTAAAATTGCAGCAAAAGTCACACTCTAAATAGGTGAGTGTGTTATATAATAGACGTGCAGCGGTGTGAAAAGACGCCCGCTAATAATAAAAACTAAGGATTACAAATGGCTAAAGGGCAATCATTACAAGACCCATTCTTGAACGCTTTGCGCAAGGAACGTATTCCAGTATCTATTTATCTGGTAAACGGGATTAAACTTCAGGGGCAGGTTGAATCATTTGATCAGTTCGTTATTTTGTTAAAAAACACTGTTAGCCAAATGGTTTACAAACATGCAATATCAACCGTTGTTCCAGCACGTGCTATCACAATGCCAAGTACAACAGGAGATTCTGAAAATACTAAAACTGAATAATTTAAAAGGTAACGCGCTTGTTTGACCGTTATGAAGCCGGTGAACAGGCTGTACTTGTTCATATACATTTTTCTGATGAAAACAGCAAAGAAGACTTAAGTGAGCTAGAGTTACTTGTGTCTTCGGCGGGCGTCAATGCCGTTGAGGTGATTACTACTTCGCGCAGTGCACCGCATGCAAAGTTTTTCGTCGGGTCAGGTAAAGCAGAAGAAATAGCCGCAGCAGTAAAGGCAAACGATGCCAACGTGGTTATTTTCAATCACTCCCTCTCTCCTTCACAGGAGCGAAATCTCGAGGCAGTGTGCAAATGTAGAGTATTAGACAGAACAGGTTTAATACTCGACATTTTTGCTCAGAGAGCGCGAACTCATGAAGGTAAGCTTCAGGTAGAGCTTGCTCAACTGCGTCATATTTCTACACGCCTTATTCGAGGCTGGACTCACCTTGAGCGTCAGAAAGGTGGTATTGGCTTGCGTGGGCCTGGCGAAACTCAGCTAGAAACTGATCGCCGCCTATTGCGCGGTCGTATAAAATCTATTCTCCGCCGGTTAGAAAAAGTCCAAAAACAGCGCGAACAGGGAAGACGTTCACGTAAAAGGGCTGAAATACCGACGGTATCCTTAGTTGGCTATACGAATGCGGGCAAGTCTACGTTGTTTAACACTATTACTGATTCACATGTGTACGCTGCCGATCAGTTGTTTGCAACGCTGGACCCTACACTGAGAAAAATTGAATTACAGGATGTTGGGCCAGCTATACTTGCCGATACTGTGGGCTTTATTCGTCACCTTCCCCACGACCTTGTTGCTGCGTTTAAAGCAACACTGCAAGAAACTCAAGAGGCGGATCTTTTGCTTCACGTTGTCGATATCGCAGATGCGAAATATCGAGAGACCATGGATGAAGTAAATAACGTGTTAGAAGAAATTGATGCAGGCGAGATACAACAATTACTAATCTGTAATAAGATTGATAAACTAGACGATGTCGAACCGCGTATAGAAAGAAACGAAGAGGGTATTCCAACTCGAGTGTGGTTGTCGGCTCAAACTGGAGAGGGTACCGAACTTCTTGGTCAGGCGCTAACCGAGTGTTTAGCAAGAAGTATGGTAAATTACACCTTGAAGATACCGCCGGCACATAGCCGCCTTCGTGGAGTTTTGTATGAATTAAACTGCATATCCAATGAAGAATATGACAACCAAGGCGATTGGGTGGTAGACGTGAGAATGCCTGCTGCCGACTGGAATAGACTTGAGAAACGTCTAGAAAACGGAATATCAGAGTATGTTGTGCGACATTAGTCACTGCGAAAGCCGTGATAATGCATGCGAACTTTAAAAATAAAACTGTAATCTATGGAGTATCAGCATGGCTTGGAATGAGCCGGGTGGAAATAAAAACGACCCGTGGAAGAATCGCGGAGGCCGAGAGCAAGGTCCCCCAGATTTAGATGATGTATTTAAGAACTTATTTGGTAAGTTTGGTAAATCAGGTGGCAATGGTGGCGGTTCAGGTAAAAGCTTAGGCGGTATCGGTGCTGGTATTCTTGTTGGCCTTCTTATAGCCATTTGGGTGATCAGTGGCTTTTACACCATAAGGGAAGCTGAGCGAGGCGTCGTGCTTCGTTTTGGTGAGTATCACAAACAGGTTGAACCTGGCTTGCGCTGGGCGCCTACATTTGTAGACTCAGTCATTCCGGTAGATGTTCAGTCTATTAGAGATCAGTCATCTTCAGGTTCTATGCTTACCGAAGACGAGAACGTGGTTAGTGTGCAAATGGAGATGCAATATCGCGTTGTCGACCCATTCCGCTGGACGTTTGCTGTTGAAAACCCTGAAAAGAGTTTAAGTCAATCATTAGACAGCGCAATCCGTTACGTTGTGGGTCATTCGAGAATGGATGACGTACTCACCGACGGCCGTGAGATGACTCGTCAGCGTGTGTGGGAAGAGCTACAAGGCATTATTGAACCCTACAATATGGGTGTTTCAATTATCGATATGAACTTTAGAGATGCTCGTCCACCTGAACAGGTTAAAGATGCTTTCGATGATGCCATTGCTGCACAGGAAGATGAGCAGCGCTTTATTCGTGAAGCTGAAGCTTATGCGAGAGAGATTGAACCTCGCGCTCGTGGTCAAGTAAACCGCATGAACGAAGAAGCACAAGCTTATAAAGAGCGTGTAACACTAGAAGCGCAAGGTGAGGTAGCACGTTTCGAAGAGCTACTTCCTCAGTTTGAACGCGCTCCTGTAGTAACGCGTGAACGTATATATCTGGAGACAATGGAAGAAGTATTGGGTAACACCAGCAAAATCCTTGTGGACAGTAAAGGTGGAAACAACATGATGTATCTACCGCTAGATAAAATAATGGATCGTCAGCGTGAAAATGCGAAGCCCACATCTAGAAACACGCTAGAAGGGTTGCAGATGCCGGTAACAAATGAGGGCGGTCGTAACCGCAACAGTTCTCCTACATCTGGCTTACGCGGCGACACGTTTAGAGAAGGGAGATAATCGCTATGAAAAATATTATTATTGCTGTTGTTGTTCTCCTTGTTTTGTTGGCGTCGGGTTCTCTGTTTGCCGTTAAAGAAGGCGAGAGAGCTATAGTTATACAATTTGGTAAAATTCAGCGAGATGAAGCCACAGGTGAGACGAGAGTGTTCACGCCTGGGCTGCATTTCAAGCTACCTTTTATCGATTCCGTACGTCACCTTGATGCACGTATTCAAACGCTAGATGGAACACCTGACCGCTTTGTAACAAGCGAGAAGAAAGATCTTATCGTTGATTCTTATGTGAAATGGAGAATTGATGACTTTGCTCGCTATTACTTGTCTACAGGTGGTAATAAGCTGCAAGCCGAGGCGCTTTTGAAGCAGAAAGTGAACAATGGGTTACGCTCTGAGTTCGGTACACGAACAATTGCGCAAATTGTATCAGGTGAGCGTTCTGCGCTGATGAACCAGGCTATGGAACAAGCATCTACGTCCTCAGATGAGTTGGGCATACGTATTGTTGACGTGAGAGTAAAGCAAATTAACCTGCCAACGGAAGTTAGTAACTCTATCTTCCAGCGTATGAGGGCAGAGCGCGCCGCGGTTGCACGTGAGCACCGCTCAGAAGGTCAAGAGCAGGCGGAAGTTATTCGCGCCAATATTGATGCTAAAGTTACCGTAATGCTGGCTGACGCAGAGCGTAATGCACGACAGCTTCGCGGTGAAGGTGACGCACTAGCTGCTCAAATTTACGCCGACGTTTACTCTAAAAATTCAGACTTCTACAGCTTCCTTCGCAGTATGGACGCGTACAAGAAGAGTTTCTCAAGTAAGCAAGACGTCATGGTTATTGCACCAGACAGTGATTTCTTCAAATACATGAACCAATCACAAGTCAAATAAACGCTTCTAAACTTAGAAAAGCCGCTTTGCAAAGCGGCTTTTTTGTGCCCGCTGTAAATTTATAAGCTACTGTTTTTGCATGATAACACCTGTTTTTGCATGAGTAGCGTAGACGCAAATAACACCTCATTTATCGCTTACCCTGCCAAAATTAGTGTAATTCCGATAAAATGCCGCCGAACTTATAATAAACGTGTCGCATATTCATGCGTGACTTTTTGTTTATTCACGCATATCACACTAAGTTGCGTTGCCTTCCCAGCAGCGCGTATTTAAAAAAAGACACGACATAACGACAGAGGGAACGTTTTGACAACGGATAATAATAAAACAACGTCTACCAGTAATAATGGTGGACAGAGCGGTCTATTTTCACGATTTTTAGCGACGGTAGAATGGCTTGGTAATCTACTTCCACATCCTGTAACACTGTTCGCACTACTGTCACTATTCATAGTGGTGCTAAGCGGCATCCTTGGCTACTTTGATTTAGCCGTTGCCGATCCTCGCCCTGAAGGTGCAAAGGGAAGAGAGGCTGATGGGATGATTGAAGTCATCTCGCTAATGAGCGCAGAAGGGCTGCAGCGTATTGTTACTGGGTTGGTGACCAACTTTACAGGCTTCGCCCCACTAGGCACTGTGTTAGTCGCGTTGCTTGGTGTATCGGTGGCCGAACATTCTGGTTTACTGTCGGCGGCTATGCGGGCACTGGTAATGAATGCTTCTAAGCGTGCGGTGACTTTTGCTGTGGTGTTTGCTGGTATCGTTTCAAATACAGCATCTGAGCTGGGCTATGTGGTTCTCATCCCGCTTGCGGCAATGATATTTCATTCTTTAGGAAGACACCCCTTGGCGGGCTTGGCGGCAGCCTTTGCTGGCGTATCGGCGGGGTACAGTGCCAACTTGTTGCTAGGTACGGTAGATCCACTTCTTTCTGGTATAACCGAAGCAGCGGCGCACATGATAGACCCAGACTACGCGGTTGGTCCTGAAGTAAACTGGTACTTCATGTTTATCAGTACCTTTGTGGTGGCCACAATGGGCGCGTTGGTTACCGAAAAGGTGGTTGAGCCGCGACTTGGGCAGTACGACCCTAGTGAAGCGTCTATCGACTTAGGTAACCAGTCAATGGACGCTCCAACCGAATTAGAGAAAAAAGGCCTGCGTTGGGCTGGCATTTCATTTGCTCTCGTGTGTGGTGTTTTAGCGTTTACCGTAGTACCTGAAAACGGTATTTTACGCCATCCTGAAACCGGTGAAGTAGCTGGTTCGCCGTTTTTAAAAGGCATTGTTGCCTTTATCTTTATTACTTTTGCGGTACCTGGCTTTGTGTATGGCAAAGTAACAGGCTCTATGAAAGGCGACAAAGACGTTATCGATGCTATGTCGAAAAGTATGGGTGCCATGGGGCTTTATATTACCCTGGTATTTTTTGCCGCGCAGTTCGTAGCATTCTTCAAATGGACAAACCTAGGTACGGTATTAGCGGTAAAAGGTGCGGCGCTGCTACAAGCTGCCGGTTTAGATGGACCTTCGGTATTCATTCTATTTATTCTTATGTGCGGCGTTGTGAACTTGTCTCTTGGCAGCGCTTCGGCACAGTGGGCAGTCACTGCACCCATATTCGTACCTATGCTAATGCTTATTGGCTATGCGCCAGAAGTTATTCAGGCGGCGTATAGAATTGGTGACTCAGTGACCAATGTTATTGCACCTATGATGAGTTATTTCGGACTCATACTCGCCATGGCGGCTCGATATAAGAAAGATTTGGGTATGGGTACCCTTATCGCCATGATGTTGCCATACTCCATGGTTTTCGTTGTGGGCTGGACTATTCTCTTCTATATATGGGTATTCTTGCTAGGCATGCCGGTAGGGCCAGGGGCAGCGACTTATTATCAACCTTAAGGATTTCGTTGTTAAAAGAAAATAAAATGAAGGCCGTTAGAATGTAACTTAGGTTTATTACTAACGGCTTTTTTGTTGCTTCTCATTATCGGCGCTAAGAAAGCTTTCCCTATTCACTTAAGTAGTTTCCATCTTAAAAACCTATTAACGCAATTGGGTTTTAATCGGGCTTTAAACGATCACAAATGTCTCTAACTCAGTATAATACCCATATTGCGTTGTACTATTTGGACTGCTGTTAATGAAATATAAATCGAACAAAGGCTTTTCCCATTCACAAGCTGACAAAATAGGGGTGCTAGTTACTAACTTAGGAACTCCTCAAGCACCTACTAAGCAAGCACTTAGACCTTACCTAAAAGAATTTTTGTCAGATCCACGAGTAGTAGAAGTTCCACGTATCATCTGGTGGTTTATTCTTAATTTGATTATTTTGAATATTCGTCCAAAGCGGTCAGCCGAGGCATATTCTACGGTATGGACAGACGAGGGCTCGCCGTTACTATCTATTACCAAAGCGCAGTCGAATGCCATTGCAAAACGCTGTAAAGAAAAGTACGGCGATGATGTTATTGTCGATTTCGCAATGCGCTATGGCCAACCTGCTATCAGCGATACCATCGATAAAATGCTCGCAAATGGCGTAAGAAAATTAGTGGTATTACCGCTTTATCCTCAATACAGCGCATCAACTACCGGCTCTACCTTTGATGCTATTGCCAATGACTTTACTAAACGCCGCTGGCTACCTGAATTGCGCTTTGTGAATCATTACAACGATAGAGATAACTTTATTGAGGCCTTGGCCAACAAAGTACGAGCGCACTGGGAAAAGCACGGTCGCGCTGACAAGCTTATTCTCTCCTACCACGGTATTCCAAAGCGTTACTTGATGAATGGCGACCCTTACCACTGCGAATGCCATAAGACGTCTCGCTTACTTGCTGAAAAGCTTGGCCTATCTCATGATGAATATATGACTACATTTCAGTCTCGGTTTGGCCGAGAGGAATGGTTGAAGCCCTACACTGATGAAACGTTAAAAGGGTTGCCGGGCAAAGGGGTAAAATCCATTCAGGTTATGTGCCCTGGCTTTTCAGCCGATTGCTTGGAAACCATTGAAGAAATTGGCGAAGAAAACCATGAGTATTTCATGGAAGCGGGTGGCGAGCGTTACGAGTACATTGACGCACTTAACAGCGACGAAGAGCACATTGATGTACTGTTTGATATTGTTCAGGAAAATCTTCATGGTTGGACAGTAGAGTCGGATAACTCTGTGCGTGCAGGTTTGGCAAAAGCACTCGGCTCTGAGGTATAAGTTAAAATATATAGCTAATACAAAGCAGGCAAGGTTTTGAGTCTCTCAATGCTTTGCCGTTAATCATTACAACCTAATAGGAATGAATATGGACGTTAAAGCACCAAGCGCATTACTAAAAGCACAAAAACTGGCAAACCTATTAGATACCGCAATAAAACTTCCCTTTATCCCTATCAAAATTGGTCTAGATTCGATTGTTGGTTTAATCCCCGGGGCGGGTGACGCTCTAATGCTGTTTGTCTCTCTTAGAATTGTATGGTTGGGTAAGTCGCTGGGAATGCCTTCAGCTCTTGTCGCACAGATGGTTAAAAACTCTGCCATAGATTTCGGTTTGGGCTTCATTCCGTTTATTGGCGATCTTATTGACGTGTTTTACAAAGCGAACCAAAAAAACGTTCGGATAATGGAACGTTGGTGGATTAGCGAAAATAAATCGCAAGTTGATGAAGCCACTAGGCAGAAGCTTGAGCAGTGGGAAGCTGAACAGCAAAAAAGCTAAACGCAAATACGCCAAAGACGCCTATAGTTATAGCGACATAAATCGTTTTTAACGTTATCGCCGTAGCAACTAACTCAAACCAATATACAACTCGACAAAGGAGTGTGTGGTAAATGAAAGCGTCTGACCTATTTGTAAAGGCTCTTGAAGCGGAAGGTGTAGAGTACGTCTTTGGCATTCCAGGTGAAGAAAACCTCGACCTGCTTGAATCATTGCGTTCCTCCAACATAAAGCTCGTACTCACTCGTCATGAGCAAGGCGCGGGATTTATGGCGGCGACATACGGAAGGCTCACCGGAAAAGTAGGCGTTTGCCTCGCCACACTAGGCCCAGGTGCGACCAACCTCGTTACGCCAGCTGCATATGCTCAATTAGGCGCCATGCCTATGTTAATGATAACTGGCCAGAAACCGATAAAAACCAGTAAGCAGGGGCGCTTTCAGGTCATTGATATCGTCGACATGATGCGTCCTATCACCAAATTTACCAGTCAAGTCGTTAGTGGCGACAGAATTCCCTCTACTGTGAGAGAAGCTTTTAGAATTGCTCACCAAGAAAGACCCGGTGCCGTTCATATTGAACTTCCAGAAGATATAGCCGCAGAGCAGACTACAGCGCAGCTACTCGAGCCTAGCGTAGCAAGGCGGCCTATTGCTGAATACAAAGCCGTGTCCTCTGCGGTTGAAATGATAGAGAAAGCGACGTCACCGCTGCTACTCATTGGTGCGGGTGCAAACAGAAAACTAACTGCCAAAATGCTGCGGGAGTTCGTAGATAAAACGTGTATCCCTTTTGTTACTACACAAATGGGTAAAGGGGTTCTTAACGAGAGCGACCCGCGCTTTGCCGGCAACACCGCATTATCTGATGGCGACTTTGTTCACAGAGCAATTGAGCGAGCCGACCTAATTATTAATGTGGGCCATGACGTGGTTGAAAAACCACCGTTCTTTATGCACCACAACGATAAAAAAGTCATTCATGTTAACTTCGATCCTGCTGCCGTTGATCCTGTTTATTTTCCGCAGCTTGAAGTGGTTGGCGACATCGCCAATAGTATTTGGCAAATCAAAGAGGCGATAACGCCACAGGAAGATTGGAAACTCGATTTCTACAAAGACGTACACGAAGCGTATGTTCACCACAGAGCGGAAGCTGAAGATGATAGTCGTTTTCCAATACTGCCTGAACGCTTTGTCAGAGATATACGAAAGGTGATGCCTGATAATGGCATAGTCACGTTAGATAACGGTATTTACAAAATATGGTTTGCCCGTAATTACCCTGCTTACCACCCCAATACCTTACTGCTTGATAACGCATTGGCGAGTATGGGAGCTGGGCTTCCATCAGCCATGGCTGCAAAACTTGTGCATCGCGATGTGCCTGTGCTGAGCGTATGTGGTGATGGCGGATTTATGATGAATAGCCAAGAGATAGAGACGGCAGTAAGGCTTAAGCTCGATTTAGTCGTGATCATCCTTCGTGACGATGCCTACGGAATGATTAAGTGGAAACAGGCTAACATGGCGTTTGATGAGTTTGGTTTAGATTATGGTAATCCAAACTTTGTTAAATACGCTCAAAGCTACGGGGCCCAGGGGTGGCGGGTGGATGACGCAGATGTGCTGATACCTATGGTCGAGAGCTGCCTGAAGACTCCAGGGGTTCACATTATCGACTGTCCTATCGACTACAGCATGAATGACAAAACCCTAAATAAAACCATAAAAGAACTCAGTGCTAAGCTCTAACCACGAGCAAGGCAAAACAAAAGGAGCCGATATGTTGAAGGAAAGCTATCCATACTATCTTGCAAGTGAAGCGATTTATGCGAACACAGACCTCGATGTCACCAATAAGTATACCGGTGAAGTAGCAACACAAGTTGCGATTGCCGATGCAGATACCATCGATAAGGCAATTGCTGCGGCAGACAACGCTCAGCGTGCAATGACTGCCTTAGCCCCCTTTGAGCGTCAGTCAATACTTGAGCATTGCGTTAAGCGTTTCACTGAGCGTTCAGACGAATTGGCACAGGCGCTATGCATTGAAGCGGGCAAGCCAATTAAAGATGCAAAGGGTGAGGTAAGTCGTCTTATTGATACGTTTAAAATAGCAGCTGAAGAGTCGGTTCGCATTAACGGTGAAGTGGTGAACTTAGAAATTTCAGCAAAAGCCAAAGGTTATCAAGGAATGACGAAGAAGGTGCCTATTGGACCATGCTCCTTTATTTCACCTTTCAACTTTCCGCTAAATTTAGCTGCACACAAGGTGGCGCCAGCCATTGCTGCGGGGTGTACATTTGTATTAAAACCTGCTTCTAGAACGCCTATTGGTGCGCTGATTATAGGTGAAGTGTTAGCTGAAACCGCGTTACCTAAAGGAGCGTTTTCAATTTTGCCCTGTAGCCGGGACGGCGCAGATCTCTTCACAACAGACGAGCGTTTGAAATTGCTTAGCTTTACCGGCTCTCCAGATGTGGGTTGGGCACTTAAAGCTAAAGCGGGCAAAAAACCTGTAGTTTTAGAGTTAGGAGGCAATGCAGCATGTATTGTCGATGAAGATGCTGATCTTGATGATGCTATCGAGCGCATTATTATTGGTGCTTATTATCAATCTGGACAAAGCTGTATTAGTGTTCAGCGATTGTTGGTTCACAGCGCTATATATGATGACTTTAAAGCGCGTTATGTTGAAAAAGTTAAGTCATTGGTAAGCGGCGACCCGTCTAGCGAAGATACCTTTATCGGGCCAATGATTTCCGAAGGTGAAGCGCAGCGACTGCACGACTGGATTACCTCAGCAGCAAAAGCCGGCGGTAAAATATTGTGCGGTGGCACCCGTGATGGTGCAATGCTTGAAGCTACAGTAATGGAAGATGTTCCAAAGGACTGCGATGCAAGTGCTGAAGAGGCATTTGGACCTTTATCGGTTCTTTATTCTTTTGACACCTATGAAGAAGCCCTCGCTGAAGTCAATAACAGCCGATACGGATTGCAGGCTGGCGTGTTTACCCGCGACATCTACAAAGCGCATAAAGCGTGGAATGAGCTGGATGTAGGTGGTGTGGTTATTGGTGATGTGCCTAGCTGGCGAGTCGATAACATGCCTTACGGTGGCGTAAAAGACTCTGGTTTAGGCCGAGAAGGTATTCGTTATGCCATTGAAGATATGACCGAAACCCGTCTTATGGTGCTTCGAACCCCGTAGCTGAAAAAGCATGCTTTACCAATATGGTAAAATGAGAACAGCAAAGGCGCTATCAAGCGCCTTTAGTTTTTCTTAGCAGGTTTGAGGCCTAATACAAGTCTTACTGTGCTGCATACTCTTCAAGTACGGCCAATGGAATAACATCAAGCGCCTTTTCGTGGGTAGCTTCAAGACGTACTTTAGGTGCAACGCCAGCCTCATAGGCTTGCAGCCAACGACTCGCGCACAAACACCATCTATCACCTGCTAATAATCCGGAGAACTCCATGCTTGGCCAGGGAGTAATAAGGTCGTTACCTTGGCGTAATGAAAATTGTAGAAACTCATCTGTCACTACCGCACATACGCTATGGTTACCCACGTCGGCCGAAGGTACATAGCAAAATCCTTCTCTCGTAAAGCCTGCGTTGCCACAACACAACTGAAGTGGGCGGCCATAAACATTTTTTGCGTTCGCCAAAATCAAATACCTCGCTGAATACGTATCTAGAATTAATCAGTGTATACGGTTTTGTTGAAAAAGGGATGCATTGCATCTATCCATCGCAACGACCTAGCGTAGATAATAACAACGTCATGCATTGAATGCGTAAGACTTGAACACGCTTGGAGAAGTTGATATCAGCCAGTCAGGTAACTGATTGACTATAGTGCACTCATTTGCGATACACATCGAAAAAATATTGTTGAGGTAACAAATACATGTTGGATAAAAGCACCAAAAGTGGCAACGTCAATTTTTCTGAAGAAGAGATAGCCCGATTTGATGCTCTAGCAGAGACCTGGTGGGATCCGAAAGGTAAATTTAAAACCGCACTCGATTTCAATAAGGCAAGACTTAGGGTGATCGAATCGCAAATAAAAACACATTTTGAATGTGCAGATACCCATTCTCCCCTCACTGGATTATCGATTATCGACATTGGCAGCGGTGGTGGGCTTATCAGCGAGCCTTTAGCTTCTTTAGGTGCCACCGTGACGGGAATAGACGCAAGCGCGGTTAGTGTTGGGGTGGCAAAGCGACATGCCCAGCAAAATAACGTAGATGTGGAATATCGCCATCAACTCTCAAGCGAAGTAGTAAAAGAAGGCAGACAGTTCGATGTGGTTATCAATGCTGAAGTTGTTGAACACGTGCCAGATCAAAAACAGCTTATCGAAGAGTGCGCTAGTATGGTGAAGCCAGGGGGGTTACTGATACTGGCCACCCTGAATAGAACCATCAAAAGCTTCGTTATCGCTATCGTTGGCGCAGAATATGTAATGCGTTATTTGCCCATTGGCACCCACGATTGGCGCAAATTTGTTACCCCTACAGAGCTATCAGAGTGGGTAGGTGATAAATTTGATCTTCATCATCAAGTAGGCATGAAGCTCAATCCCTTTACCTCCACCTGGCACACCACTTCAAGCCTTGATGTGAACTATATTCAAGCCTACGCGCACAGAAATAAAGGCTAAGTTCTCACTATTACCCAAAGTAAGTATTTCCTGTGGCTATGCTCGCTATCTACTTTATAAATAGTATTGGCGAGTATACGTTAATTACTCGCTATCTTATTGATTAGCTTGATTTTTGATCTTTTGTTTTTCATTAATACTTTAATTTATCGAAAATAAAAAGATTAACTCTCTCCTTTATTTCTTGATATTTACATTGTGTTTACATAAAAATAACAAAGGTCTGACCACAGACCACTGTCTATAGCGGGTCTCAGAATTTAAGAGGCTTTTGTTGTAGAGACTGTTGTTAAAAAAATAAGCGTTCATAAAGAACGGATTAATGGGACACACATGAAAACATTCAAGAAAGTTTCACTGTTACTCGCCGTTATTTGCATGGCATTTGCCGGCCATGTATCTGCATCTACTTATGCTAAAACAAAGTATCCAATTGTCTTAGTGCACGGCCTTTTTGGCTTTGAAGACATATTGTTTGTCGATTACTTCTACAAGGTTCCGCAAAAATTAACTCGAAATGGTGCGCAGGTTTACATTGCTGAAGTTTCACCTGCTAACTCTACTGAGGTGCGAGGCGAGCAATTACTGGACTATATCGATGATGTACTTGCGCTTTCAGGCGCAGATAAAGTGAATTTAATTGGACACAGTCACGGCGGACCCACTGCGCGTTACGCGGCTAGCGTTGCCCCGAATAAGGTGGCCTCGGTGAGTTCAGTGGGCGGAGTAAACTGGGGCAGTAAAGTGGCTGATCAGTTGCGTAAAGCGATTGCCGAAGACTCATTTCAGGAAGATGCCGCTGGCGTTGTTGTCAATGCCTTCGCAAATATCATCGAGATAGCGTCAGGATCTGACCCTAGAGACAAACCAACAGATTCAATCGCTGCTTTAAACTCGCTGTCTACAGAAGAAACCATTGCATTTAATCAACGCTACCCCGAAGGAATGCCTTCAGCGTACTGTAGAAATGATGGAAAAATGTTGGCAGAAAACGGCGTGTTCTATTATTCGTGGAGCGGTGGAAAAACGTATACTAATGCACTCGATGTCGTAGACCCGTTTCTCGCCATTACAGGCACTGCTTTTAGTGAGCCCAATGACGGCTTGGTGGCTACTTGTAGTTCACATTTAGGCAAAGTAATACGCGACAACTATAGAATGAACCACCTTGATGAAGTAAACCAAAGCTTTGGTATCACACATTGGTTTGAAACGAACCCTGTTAACGTGTTTATTCAACAGGCAAATAGACTGATGCGCCAAGGCCTATAGTGAAAAAAGTAGTAGTATATGGAGGGCTTCTCGCTCTCCTATTAGGTGCATTCTTAGCAATACAATTAGGTCATGCACCTTATCCCTCTGTGCATTCCAATTCTGTAGAGCGTTCGAGTTCGCCTACAACAGTAACTGGAAGCCATGCCACAGCGTCTTTTATTAGCCCCAAGCTTGTTGCAAAACCTGATGATACCCATTCTAGCGATAACAAGCGGGTGCCATTTAGGCTTGATAATCGCGTTAGAGACAAGTTTGAACTGTTTATCGCGGAACATTCGGAAAAAGCCCCACTTACCGTAAAGCTCGCCTTTGTTAAGAGTAGCTTACTCACTTATACAGAAGAGACTCATGACTATGCGGTGGGCCTATTCGCTCGTTATGTAGATTACAAGGTCGCATTGGCCGATGAAAATGTCGAAATAGATACCGTAAATTTTTCTCTGCAAGATATAAGAATAAAACTCGATGAAAGGGTTGATATAAGGCTGCAGTTTTTTTCTCAAAATGAATATGACTATTTATTTGGTCAAGATGAACACACTGATAATGAAGCACTATCTAGATTGGCAATTGCACAGGATGACACCTTATCAAGAGCGCAAAAAAAAGATGCCATCATCGAATCTCTCGAAGTAGCAAGCGATAGGGATGCATTCAAACCAACCATAGATATTCATAAAATTAAAAAAATAAAGCAGCAATATAAAGATAATAACTCTCGTTTCAGTGCCATCAGTGCGGAGTTTGGCGATGAAGTGGCGCAACGTTTTGTTGAATTGTGGAGTGAACAAGAGGGATGGGAGAAAAAAATAGAGGGTTATCGTCTCTATTTAGCGCAGTTGAATAACAATGACGTATCAAAAGAGGCTCACCACGAATTACTCCGCGAATATGAAGAGCAACACTTTACAAGTAACGAGTTAAAACGAGTAAAAGTGCTTGTGAGTCGAAAAGACCCTCTTTAGCCAAACAGGTATAACCATTCAGTGGTTGAATAGACTAACCTTAATTAAGAGTGATTTGATCCTACTTTCACTTGTCTCTACTCTAGAAAAAAACAAAAAGGTCCCTGCAACCATGAAAATATATGAAACAAAAACAGCGCCTAACCCCCGTCGAGTGCGCATGTTTCTCGCTGAAAAGGGTATTGATATGGAGTATGTTCAAGTCGATATTCAGAAGGGGGAAAACCTTAGCGCAGAGATGAGAGCAAAAAATCCTCTCGGCAAAATACCCATTCTCGAATTAGACGACGGAACCTGTATTGCAGAGACAGATGCCATATGTACTTATTTTGAAGCGCTGCATCCAGAACCATCGCTGATGGGAAGCACCGCGCTAGAGAAGGGCACCATAGCGATGTGGCAGCGACAGGTGGAATTGGCGCTAATGCTTCAAGTGGGAATGTGTTTTCAACACACCACGGGATACTTTAAGGATCGCATGGTGCCTGTTCCGGAATATGGAAAAGAGGCGGGTATTAATGCGTCGAAATACCTCAACATTCTAGAGCGAAGATTAGAGCTAAACCCCTTTATAGCGGGGGATAGTTTCTCTATTGCAGATATCACCGCACTATGTGCTATCGATTTTGCGCGGGTGGTCAATATTAGAATCAAAGATGAGCAAAAAAATCTTCTTCGTTGGTACGACACTGTAAATAACCGAGCGAGTGCAAAAGCCTGATGATTGAACTTTATACCGCTGCGACTCCCAATGGCTGGAAAGCCTCAGTGGCGCTTGAAGAAATGGGGTTAGAATATACGGTAAAGCCGGTAAATTTGTTGAAAGGTGAGCAAAAAACCTCTGAGTTTCTCGCCATGAATCCTAATGGTCGTATACCTGTGATTGTAGATAAGAGCGAAGGTGATCATGTCGTCTTTGAGTCTGGCGCTATTATGATTTATCTGGCTGAAAAAACGGGGATGTTTCTTCCTAATGATAACAAAGGCCGTAGTAAAGTATTGCAGTGGCTCATGTTTCAAATGGGTGGCGTAGGTCCAATGATGGGGCAAGCAAATGTGTTCTATCGCTACCTAGAAGAAAAAATTCCAGTGGCTATCGACAGATATCAAAACGAAGTAAGACGATTGTTCGAAGTGTTGGATGGGCATTTGGCAAACAATGAATACTTAGTAGATGACTATTCTATAGCTGATATGGCTAATTGGTGCTGGGTAAGAACCTACGAGTGGTCAGGAGCAAGTATTGACGGGTTGGACAATCTTACTCGTTGGAAGAACAGTATAGAGGCTCGTCCCGCAGCGCGAAAAGGCGTTGAAGTTCCCAATAAAATTGATAAAGAAGCACTTCTCAAAGGGGCAAAAAACGTTGTCACCCGATAGTGTTCTCTTTTTAGGGCGGAAAGAGATATGTGCGAATAAGTTAACATTAACAATGACATTCTGCTTGTTCGCACTGTTGAAAAACCTCTATTGGTAATGTAGATTTACCCGCCTACGCCGTAAAAAATAGTTAAAAGGACATATATGAAACGGATTTTTCTGGCCATGCTGGCTGTTTATTCTCTATTCATTTCTTCATCCACATCTGCAAGCGATAAACTCCCTCTAGATTACTTCATCAAGCATGGTGATTATCTCGATCTGCAACTTTCTCCAGATGGAAAACATCTCGCTGCTCGAGTTCGTCTAGATAACAAGGTTGTGCTTGGTGTTCTTTCTACTGCTGATATGAAAATTGTAGGCGGAGTGCGACCTCAGAATAACGACATTATTCACAGCGTTACTTGGGTGAATAATGAGCGCCTTGTTTTTGAATATGCGGAAAAGCAATTTTCTTTTGATAGACCCGTACCTACTGGTGAACTCTTCGCTATGAATTTCGACGGCAGCAAAAGAGAAATGCTTTATGGTTACAGAGCGAGTGATGAGCAAACTGGGAGTCGAATTACTAACAAAGACGATTCACTCGCCAGCCAGGACGTTATCAGTCTGTTAGAGAATGACGACAGGTATATTCTAATTGCTGAATATCCTTGGGATAAAGAGGGTAACACCTACTACAACAATCGGGTGAGGCCAGCAATTATCAGCAAACTCAACATAACGTCGGGGAGAAAACGAAAAGTTGATGTTTTGCCTCATAAGCGCAGTGTCCCGCTGGCAACAAAAAAGGGCCAAGTTATTTTTATGCGTTGGCAAGATGAAACGGGAAATTACCACGCTGCATACAGAGAAAACAATGACAGCGAGTGGAAGAATCTCGAAGACGTATTTAGCGTAGCAGAGGATATGATCCCCCGCGGTTTAAGCGAAGATGAAAAGTACGTTTACATGACGGGCTTTACTGGTGAAGAAGGTATTTATACCTATTTTAAGCTTAACCTAGAAACTGGCGAATCGAGCGAAATTTTTCAGTCGCACAATACAGATATCGAGCAGGTGATATTCGATAAACAGGGCTTGCCGGCTGTGGGCATTACATATCCAGGTACATCTGAATATGTTTATGCACAAGATACTACCCGCGCTAGTGAAATCCACAAAGCGCTGGTTGACGCATTTGGTGAACAAACCGTTACTATCGCCAGTCATACCAGAGATTGGAAAACGCTTTTAGTGCATGTAAGAAGTGACGTAAACCCCGGAGAGTACTATCTATTTGACAGCGAAACCCTTGCCGCCCAATTTATATGGGCCAATAGCTCTTGGATAGATCCACGCCTTCTCGCGCCGGTGAAGCCAATAAATGTCACAGCCTCAGATGGCGAAATTATCAAAGGTTATCTCACCCTTCCGAAAACACAGGGAAAAGAGAGTTCACCTGAGAACAAACCCCCTTTGGTGGTTGTGATCCACGGTGGGCCGCATCAAAGTGGAACGCGAGATTTTTGGGATTACAATAGTGAAGTTCAGTTACTTGCAAGCCGAGGTTATGCCGTACTACAAGTTAACTTTAGAGGCAGTGACGGCTATGGCGAAAGATACAAGAAGTTAGGCTATCGCGAATGGGGCGGAAAAATGATTGATGACATCAATGACTCCGTTAAATGGGCGATAGACCAGCAGTTAGTCGATGGCGACAATGTTTGCGCATACGGAGCTAGCTACGGTGGCTACGCGGCGCTTATGTCTGTAGTAAAAGAGCCTGACTTATACAACTGTACGGTAGGTTACGTAGGAATTTACGACCTTGAGTACATGTTTACAGAAAGTGACATTCCCAACAACTGGGGTGGAAAAGCGTATTTGCAACGTGTGCTAGGCAACGATAAAGCGCAATTAAAAGCGTATTCTCCGCTGTATCACGTGGATAAAATTAAAGCGAAAGTGATGCTTATCCATGGCTCAAAAGATAGACGCGTACCAGAGATTAACTCAGAAGCGTTGTCTGAAGCACTAATAAAAGCCGGCAACCCGCCAGAGTATTTACAATATTCTCAGGCCGGTCACGGTGTTTTTGATGAAGAAGACAGAAGAGAACTGTATCAAGGTTTGATAGACTTCCTCGATAAAAACTTAAAAAGTTAGCAAAGCTTTAGCATTAGAAAACGCCCCGAGGGGCGTTTTTTATTTCAGCCTGTCAACTCAAAAGCGAGTTAGGCTAAAGGCGGCGTGTGACATTCCAATGTCCGCTAGAACGATTTCACGCCTTAGTAATAATTTGCTACCAAAGGAAGATTGGCGCTTCCAATAGACTGCGCCCTCGCACCTACTTTACCCTCTGTGATAGTGGGTGAAGCAATGCCTCGCATATCCCGTTGAGACAGCGCGCGACGAGTTTCTTCAACTAACAGGGATTTAACAGGTTCTGGCAACGCACCATCAATAATTACGCCTTCTATATCCAGTAATCCTGCGGCGCACTGGGCAGCATAGGCAAGCCCCTTCGCAGTAGCTTTTACCCAATTTGCGATATAGATTTCATCAAAATTCCAGTGTCCGTGTACATCGTAAATTTGCTTTCCATTTATGCCGTTTTGATTAAGTGTATTTTCCAACACAAAGAGTGACGACTGGGCAAGGAGTTGATGCTCGTTCTCGCCGTTAAAAAATGGTAGAGAACCTACGGCCCCAGCATTGCCGGCTTTTCCTAAATAGGGGGCGTTGTTAATAACTAATCCGCCGCCTAAGAATGTTCCCACAAATAAATAGAGAAAGTGAGTGAACCCCTCTGGATTACCAAATGACATCTCCGCGCTACAGGCCGCTGCGGCATCGTTACAGATAATAACAGGTAGTGAGAGCAGCGCTTCTAATGCTGATTTTGGATCGAATTGCTTCCATTGTTCTAGTACTGCTAATGGAGCCGCGGCTTCTTCAGCCCATGTCCAAATTTCAAACGGCATAGCAACACCCAGCCCGCGTAATCGCGTCTTTTGTTCAACCGTAACCTGCTTTAACAAAGCGTTTACTGCACGCTCAGAAAAAGATAAGAGCCCATCAACAGTAGGATAGGCCACTTTTTCGCTGATAGTGGCCCTGACGTTGCCGCATAAATCGAGAAGGGTCATATCGTAACTGCGCCTTCCCACTTTAAGGCCAAGGCTGAGTGCGCCATCGACATTTAGGCTGAATGGTACTTTGGGTTGCCCCACACTTCCTTTGATAGGCGCATTCCGTTTCACCAGCCCATCGCTTTCGAGCTTCTTAATAATAACGGTAGCAGATTGTGCTGATAGGCCAGTTAATTCAGCTATTTCTGTTTTTGGTAGCTCGCCATGTTTATTAATGAGCGCAATGATTGCGCGTTCATTGTCAGAGCGGCTATCCGCTAAATGTATTGCCATTGTTATTTTGCCAACTCCTGCTTACCGTTGAGATTGAAACCCTGTTACGGCTTTAAATCTGGTTATTAGATCATCAACCAAAGTATAAATTTGTCATGCATTAAATCAATCCGGTTGATTTAATGCAATGGAAAGATGATACTATAGTCAATTAACGATCTATTAACCCAGTGTAAAAATTTAAAATTTGCGCTACGGTTGGTAATACTCAAAATACAGTGGAGCTGGTATGAAAATATTATGTTTAGGTGAAGTACTTATCGATATGTTAAGCCAAGGTGCGGCGCCAAAAGACGGCGACATACCGGCAATGAAACCATTCCAACCTTATGCGGGCGGTGCGCCAGCTAACGTGGCTGTTGCCGTATCTCAGCTTGGTGGAAATAGCGCCATGGTATCAAAGGTAGGCGATGACACCTTTGGTGCATTTTTAAAAGAGATGTTAGCGCATTATAAAGTTAATACTGACTTCGTGTGGTCTACAAGCGAAGGTAATACAGCTTTAGCCTTTGTAAATTTAGATGAAGATGGTGAGCGTTCTTTTGATTTTTATGTAGATAATGCAGCGCACAAGCACATCACGGAGCTGGACTTAGCCACAATTGACTGCGACAAAGATACGGTTCTACATTTTTGCTCAGGCTCCTTGGCTGGTCCAGAACTGATTCCCGGCACAGAATTTATTCTCGATAAAGCACAGCAGAAGGGAATGATGGTGTGTTTAGACATTAATTATCGCCCTGCATTTTGGGACAACACCGCGAATGCACCAGCAAGAATAGATAGCGCAGCACAGCGGGTATCCATCTTAAAAGCAAGTCGCGAAGAACTTGCTGAGCTTTATGGAGAAGAAAACGCAGACGCGAAAGTGCAGGAGTGGCTAGAAAGCGGCGTTAAAGTGGTTCTAGTCACAGATGGTGGCGAACCTATCCACTATATCACTCAGGCATTCAGTGGTACGTTAGCGTCTCCTAAAATGGATGTGAAAGACACTACGGCAGCAGGCGATTCATTTATTGGTGGCTTTCTTTATTACCTTTCAACGAAAGTCAAAAGCACAGATGAATTTGATGCGTGGGCAAGCAGCTTTGAAAATGTGAGCGAGGCCACTGAATTTGCAATTCGCTGCGGTGCTTATACAGTAACTCAGTATGGCGCGTTTAGCGCACTGCCTACCCAGCAGGATATTGCCAAATAGGCTTTAACCAATATCTCATGGTTAGCGCTCAATAAGCTGTTTGAGCGCTTCCAGTGTGTCCGCCTCATTCGCTGGTTTGTCCCAGCGAATGCGGTGAATACGAGGAAAACGAAGGGCGACGCCCGACTTGTGGCGGTTTGAAGGATGAACCGCGTCAAAAGCTACTTCAAAAACCAGCTCTTTCTTTACTTCCCGAACGGGCCCAAAGCGACCGATAGCGTTGCGCCTTACCCAGTTATCTAATTTCTTAAGCTCTTCATCGGTAAAACCCGAATAGGCTTTGCCTATGGGCAAAAGCTGCTCTCCTTGCCATGCTCCAAACGTGAAGTCTGAATAAAAGCTTGAGCGTTTCCCATGGCCTCGCTGCGCATACATAATCACCGCGTCGACTACAAGCGGGTCGCGCTTCCACTTAAACCATTTGCCTTTGGGGCGTCCCGGCACGTAGGTGCTATCAAGGCGTTTAAGCATAAGACCTTCAACTGATCGGTTAGCGCAAACGCGACTATGTAATTGTCTCAGCTCTTGTGGCGATGAGGCTTCAAGCGTGTTGGATAAAAATACCCGAGGTATCTTTTTATGTTCAATCCAAGCGGCTAATTTTTTACGACGCTCTTGTAATGTGAGTGAGGTTAACTGTTCACCTTCCAAAACTAACGCATCGTATACAATGAGTCCTACTGGGTTGGACTGCATTAAAGACTTAGCAGGTTTCTTCTTATTCAACCTTTGTTGCAGTGCGTTAAAGGTATCGACTTTAGGGGGGGCAATTGATGCGAGTGATTCCTTTGCTTCTTCACTCGCATTTTGAATTACCAGTAACTCGCCATCTAACACCATGTTGCCTTGCATGTGTTCTAGCAAGTCGGGAAAAGAATGGCTAATGTCATCACCGGTTCGAGAAAACAGCGCTTTTTCGATGTCGCTTTCCTCTGTGTTGTCGCTAGATATTTTTTGTATGGTTTTCTCTGTGTTCACCGCAAGCTGGACACGAATACCGTCGTATTTATTTTCAATTTGCCACATGCCTGGCTCAAAGCCGTCAATATCGCTTTCCTCTATGGGGTGTGACAGCATTACAGGGTGAAAGGTAACCGCATTTTCAATATCGGGCTTATCGGCTTTTCCCTCTAACCATTGCAACAGCTGCGTATAGGGAGGCGTAACTGCATGCCAGAGAGTTTCTATCTCTTTGATATCTTTGTTTCCGTAGTCAGCCAATATCTGTTTTATTGAACGTGCAGATACACCTATGCGTAATCCTCGAGTACCTAGCTTTAGTAAGGCCCAGCGCTGCGAAGGTGTCATCATCGTTAAATAATCAGCGAGGGTTTTTGATACCTGTTGTTTAGCAACGTTGGCGAAGGTATCAACAATGCTATGAAGAGACGGCAGCGGAGAAACTGCCTCACTATGTGGCCAAAGGTGTGCCACGGTCTCACTTACTTCGCCAACATAGTCGTAACTCATCGCAAACAGCTGTGGGTCGGTGTGCTCAGCAATAAGTTTTTTCACCGTATTTCGTTTAAAAAAATCAAAACGAAGTGTTCCCGCCATAGCCGCAATAGCCCATCCTCTGTCAGGATCTGGTGTATTGGCAATATAGTCTGCTATTAGCTGGGCCTTCGCTTTATTTCCCGCGGTGTAGTAAAGCTGTTCAAGTAAATCACTAAACGCCTCCATTAATCTCCTCCCTGTTCTTCCTCGTCGTAGCCTACGAGTGAAAGTGCGCGAGCTTTGTATCCCATTTTCTCTGCCTGATACATCAGTGCGTCTTCTCTTCCATGGGTAACCCACACTTCTTTAGGATTTACCTGCTCTATCGTCATAAGTAGTTCGGGCCAGTCGCAATGATCGGAAATAATAAGCGGTAGTTCAGCATTGCGCTGTTTCGCTCTAGCGCGTATCTGCATCCATCCCGAAGCCATTACTGTGCGAACATTTGGAAGGCTTCTCGACCATCTATCTGACAATGCTGAAGGTGGCGCAATAACTATCTCTCCCGCTAGTGTTTTTTTATCACCCACCTCAGAAACAGGAATTAACTCTCCAAGATCAATATTAAATTGCTGATACAGGTCGCAAAGTTTTAGCTGTGCTCCATGCAAATATATGGGTTTGTGATATCCAGCGTCTCGCAAGGCAATTATGAGACGCTGACACTTACCTAAGGCATAGGCGCCTACAAGGTGGCAACGCTTGGGAAACACTCTGAGTGAATGTAAAAGCTTATCTATTTCGTTCTCAATCGGAGGGTGTTTAAAAACAGGAAGGCCAAATGTGGCCTCTGTTATCAAAACATCGCATGGCACTACTTTGAACGGTGGGCATGTTGGGTCGTGCCGCCGTTTATAATCACCAGAAACCACAATCCGAAACCCTTTATATTCAAGCAAAATTTGCGTGGAGCCTAAAATATGGCCGGCAGGGTAAAAAGTCACAGACACGTCGTTAAACGTGATTGTCTCGCCCAATGTAACGGTATGTTGGTGCTTAGCCATATCCTCGCCGTAGCGAGTTTGCATAATGGCGAGAGTTTCTTTACTTGCGTAAACACAGTGGTGTCCAGCCCTAGCATGATCCGCATGGCCGTGAGTTACTAACGCCGTAGTCACTTCTGTCATAGGGTCGATATAAAACCCTCCAGGTTCACAGAATAAACCAGTGTTATCAGTTTTTAGCCATGTAGACGGATGCACAGATAGCTACCCTTTTGAAATTTCTATTAAATCTACATACGGTAAAATTGGGGCAAAGCGACCACTTTCGCAAGTGCGCTTAGTGCTTATCAAAAAAGTCTTTATTGCGAATGTATTTATGCATGTAGTGGTAAGAGATGGGCGAAATTAGCCACTGGGATAGAACGCGATATAGTCGCCAAATAGGTTTGGCGTTATCGTAAACCCGTTCGTTGTGAAGCCAGAGCGAGCGCCCGACATGCTTAAACAGACCGGGGATGGGCGGCAGAAATGTCACTATATCTAAGTCGCAGCACACTCGAAACGTACGGTGGTGAAGTAAGTAGTGCTTGTAATAACGCAAGTAACTGGTTGAGGGCTGTCCAAATGTAACAACACGGCGCACCGATTTTGGGAATTTTAGCTCCAAACGTTGTGCAGCTAACACGGCCATTGCGCCACCAGACGAATGCCCGGTTAGAGTAATGCGCTTTCCCGCCTCAATAAGAGGCGCTAATTTAGTTTCAATGTCCTCATAAATACTGAGGTTTTTGGGCTTTGTATTTTTCCCGGTTGGATCAGTAGAAACAGATTGGCTTCTCTGATTAAGCAAAAATTGATAGCCAAAGTGCACAAACCCATTGTGCGCAGATTTATCTGCAAATTGACCTTTTGCTTTACTTGGAAAAATACAAAAGTTGAGTAGCCAGTCCCGCAACGATTGGGTTCCTCTAAACAGTACAATGACTTCTTTTTTGTTAGGGCGGCAAAGAATTCTGGCTACAACAATGCCTCTGGCGTCAGTTACAGCATGGTGGTGCTGTGCCGAAAAGCCCAGTGAGGCATAGTCAAATTCTTTCGGGTACGCTAACTTGCAAAGTACCGCATATCGTTCGTACTGATAACGCTTAAGTTTTTTCAAGAGCGAATTAGGCTGCCTTATTAGTTGTGTCTAGATGACTAAAATCAAGTTCAGATACAGTATCTTGTTTGGTATAAACCACCCAATCAATTAGCTCTAACTTTCCGGTACTATCTTCAACTAGCGCAGAGCAGTTTTCTATCCAGTCACCGTCGTTCACATAATGAATTCCATTGACAATGTCCGACTCTGGGTGATGGATATGGCCGCAGATTACACCGTCTAACTTAAGGTCTAAGGCTCGCTTTGTAGTGGCGTTTTTATAACGCGCTATCGCTTTATTTGCCCCTTTAACCCGTTGCTTAATGTAGCCAGCTAGCGACCAATAGTTCTGTTTTCTCCAGCGGCGGATTAAGTTAAACCAACGATTAGCGAACAGCAGGGCATCGTAGGCTTTATCTCCTATCCAAGCATGAAAGCGACCTAGTGTAACGTCTTGATCGCATTGATCTCCGTGCAGCACAAGGTAGCGTTTATTAGCCGCTGTTTCATGAATATATTGGCGTTTTATTTCAATATCCCCAAACTGCATTCCAGAATACTTTTGTAATGGTGCATCGTGATTACCAGGTAAAAAAACCACCTTGGTAGAGTCATGACTTAGCTGCATAATTTTATGGATAACTTCGTTATGCGCATCTGGCCAGCGAAATTGCTTGCTCATAGACCACATATCAACAATATCACCCACTAAATACAGTGTGTCGCAGGTCATGTTGTTTAAAAAATGAAGTAGAAAGTCTGCTTTGCAGTCTTTGTTGCCAAGGTGTGTATCTGAGATAAAAACACTTCTGAAATGGGGGGCCTTAATCATTGAAATGCTCAAATAGGTCGTTTGGTAGCTCTACCCTAATGGCTTATCTTGACAGTAAATTGACACCTTGATGACGATACGGTTACGACAAGGGCTTAATCGTTCCCCTTGTTAATAAACCTTAGTCGCTAGCAAGCGTATAACGAGTAAAAATTTAGGTAAGAGATACAAATGAAATCCGTTCCCCCAGTGTTTGCTGAGTGGTTTGACAAGAAAGGCTGGCAACTGCGTGATTATCAACGCACTATGCTGGTGGAAAAAGACAAGCACGACTGCACGTTACTTATTGCGCCCACGGGAGCAGGTAAAACCTTGTCTGGTTTCTTACCAAGTTTAGTAGAGCTGCATGAGTTAACGACTTCATCGGGCTTTAGCGGCTTACATACTCTCTATATCTCTCCTTTGAAGGCGTTAACCCAAGATATTCACCGAAACCTGCTGCAGCCTATCGAGGAAATGGGGCTGGACATTAGTGCCGAAACGCGCACAGGAGACACGCCTTCTCACAAACGCCAGCGTCAGCGTAAAAAGCCTCCTCATATTTTACTGACCACGCCGGAATCCCTCATGCTAATGCTTAGCTATGCCGATTCAGATAAGCTTTTTGGCAAGTTAAAGCGGGTTATTATCGATGAAACCCATAGCTTAATGGCTAATAAACGAGGGGATTTCCTATCTCTTGCGTTAGCGCGTTTATCGATACTGTCACCTGCCTTAAAGCGAATTGGGCTGTCGGCAACTGTTGCCTTTCCTGACACCTTGGGAGCTTGGCTTGCAGGTACCGATAGCCAAGCCAATATTGTAAAGGTGAAAGCGGGAGAGAAGCCTAAAGTTGAGATGCTTCAGTCTAAAGCGCGCATGCCTTTTGGCGGTTTCATGGCTCGTTATGCTATTGATGATATCTATGAAGCGATAGAGAAAGCCAACACAACCTTGGTTTTTGTCAATACACGCGCCCAGTCTGAGCTATTGTTTCAAATGTTGTGGGAGGCAAATAAATTAGCGCTCCCTATCGCGCTCTATCACGGGAGTTTGAGCAAAGAGCAGCGGCGTAAAACCGAAGCAATGATGTCCAGCGGTTTGCTCCGTGCCGTAGTGTGCACATCTGCGCTTGAGCTTGGTATCGACTGGGGAGATGTAGACAAAGTTATTCAGGTAGGCGCACCTAAGGGTGTGAGCCGTCTGTTGCAGCGAATCGGACGCGCCAATCACCGGCTTGATGAACCCAGTGAGGCATTACTTGTTCCTGCAAACCGCTTTGAAGCACTAGAATGCCAAGCTGCTATCACAGCGATAAATGCAGGTGAGTTAGACGGTGATGCTCCACATGCGGGGGCTCTTGATATTATTCCGCAGTTTATTTTGAATTGCCTGTGCAGCCAAGCCGACACTCCAGATACATTATATGCCCAAATACTTAACGCTACGCCTTATCAGGGGTTGGATAGAAGTGACTTCGAGAAACTGTGGCAGTTTACCCTTGATGGCGGCAGCGCTCTCAATGCCTACGAGCGTTACCAAAGGCTGACTAAGAATGAAGACGGTACGTTTTCGCCGGCCAATCGCCGAGTAATACAGCGCCATAGACAAAACATAGGCACAATTGTTGAGTCGGGTCGTCTGAAAGTGAAGCGTATACGGCGTGGTAATCAGGGAAAAATTATTGGTGAAGTAGAAGAGTATTTTGCCCAGCAGCTTACTCCGGGAGATACTTTTTACTTCGCCGGAGAAGTGCTCAAGTACGAAGCAATAAGAGATATGCAGCTGCATGCAAAACCTGCAAAAGCAAAAGAGCCAAAAATTCCGAGTTATAGCGGCGGTCAAATGCCTCTTTCTACTTATTTAGCCGACGGCGTTAGAGCTATTTTAGCCAAGCCCTCCCAATGGAAAACTTTGCCAAAGCAGGTTCAGGAGTGGCTAACGCTTCAAGAGGCGTTCTCCCAATTACCTAAACCCGATAGCGTACTGGTAGAGCAGTTTCCGTTTAGACAGGCTTATTACACGCTTTTCTATACCTTTGACGGTAGAAAAGCCAATCAAACGCTGGGAATGCTGTTAACCCGCCGTATGGAAAAAATGAGTATAAAACCGCTCAGTTTCAGCGTTACCGATTACGGACTTTCGATCGCCGCAGTGAACCCGATAACGCAACAACAGCTACAGCGCCTTTTTCAACCTGATATACTTGGCGACGAGCTTGAAGATTGGATGCTGCAAGCACCCATGCTTAAACGGTCTTTCAGGCAGGTGGCGGTAGTGAGTGGGCTTACAGAGCAGCGATACCACGCAAGTCAAAAAACCATGAAGCAGGTTACGTTTTCCACTGACTTAATTTATGACACCTTGCGAGAGCACGACCCCGACCATATTCTTTTAAAAGTGGCGAGGGAAGATGCAGAGCGAGAGCTACTAGACTTAACGCGGTTGGCGAATTTATTGATTCGCTATGTGGATAACGCCACCTTGGTCAATTTAGAAAAGGTTTCGCCTATGGCGATCCCTATCGTGCTAAACGTTCGCAGCGAGCAAATTAAAGGTGCAGGGGCTCAGGCCATTATTGAACAAGCCGATCTCTATGCAGAAGCAGAAAATATGTTAGAGGATGTGCGCGCACTGCTTTCACAACAAAAATAGGTATCAATTGGCAATTAGCGATAGTTGGCTAACGCAGCAGTTAGCAAAAAGAACATTGAGTATCACTAAGTTTGCGAACTTGCTGTGGGTACTCGATGCCCGCGGAGTGGCTTACTTACCATCGCTAGACTGGTTGGTCGTATCAGACCTTCATTTGGAAAAAGGCAGCTATTTACGCAGTTATGGAAATCCGCTGCCCAGTTTAGATTCACAAGCAACGTTAAAGCGGCTCGAAGCCATTATTCACGACTACCAACCTAAGCGAGTTATCAGCCTGGGTGATAGTTTTCACGATAAATACAGTATGTCTAGAATGACACCAAGTGATCGTGAGCGCTTAAGTGAACTGGTTTTACAGGTAAATGAGTGGAGCTGGGTTGAGGGGAACCACGACCCCGATTTGCCCGACGGCATTCCTGGTGATGCGTGCGAAGAAATACATTTGCATCAGCAGGGCCTTTACGATGTGGTATTTCGCCATGAGCCAAAAGTATTGGCTGTTGAAAATGGCGATGAAGAGTTGAGCAGGGCTCAAATTATTGGTCACTTTCATCCGAAAATGCGTACCTCAATTTCCCGCAGACGCTACTCGGGAAAGTGCTTTGTTGCAACACAAGCTCTGTTTGTTATGCCTGCGTTCGGGCAATTTACTGGTGGGTTAGATATTGATGATGAGGTTATGCTGGCTTTGCTGGATAAAAATGAACGCAAAGCTTTTATGATGTACGACGGTATTATATTCGGGACGTGATTTAATAAAAGTGAATATTGAGAGTGCATAATTGTAAGCTATGTCTGGGGCGTGTTGATCTTTGCTGTACATTTAGCCTAAAACTCGTACAACAAAGTTCAACACGCCCCAGGGAAAGGCTTCCTAGACATAGCTCTTTTGACCCGACACATTAGTCACAGCTTGCAAGCTACGAGTGTCTAATTGTTACTAGTCGCGCCAACGCTTAGTTAAATCATCGTAAGCGTCTATGCGACGGTCGCGAAAGTATGGCCAAATACGTTTCACGTTTTCAGTACGCGACATGTCTAATTCAACTGAAAGTGTGGTCTCTCCGTCGGCGTCCGCCTTTGCCAGTATTTCCCCTTGAGCTCCGGTTATAAAGCTTTGTCCCCAAAACTGAATGCCTGGGTCTGCAGGGTTAGGCGAGGGCTCGAAGCCTGTTCTGTTCGCTACAATAACAGGCAGGGAATTAGCGACGGCATGAGCGCGCTGAATGGTTTCCCATGCGCCGTGCTGACGAGCACGTTCTTCATCTGTGTCGTTTACATCCCAGCCAATTGCGGTGGGGTAAAACAATAAGTCAGCACCAGCCATGGCCATCAGTCTTGCCGCCTCTGGGTACCACTGGTCCCAGCAAACTAAAACGCCTAGTTTACCAATACTGGTTTGTATTGGCGTGAAGCCGGTATCGCCAGGGGTAAAGTAGAACTTCTCATAAAAGCCAGGGTCGTCGGGTATATGCATTTTGCGATATTTGCCCGCAATTTCCCGACTTCTATCAAACACAACGGCAGTGTTGTGATAAAGCCCAGAGCCTCGCTTTTCGAAAAGTGACGTTACTAAAACAATATTGTGTTTCTCTGCCAGCTCACCGAAAAACTCGGTTGCGGGGCCGGGAATAGGTTCGGCTAAATCGAAAGCGTCGGTATCTTCTTGCTGACAAAAATACAGTGTACTGTGGAGCTCTTGTAGCAAGATACACTCACATCCTTCAGCGGCAAGTTTGGCCACTTGTTCAGCACTTTTATTCCAGTTTGTCGCTTTGTCGTTATCGCTTACAGCCTGTTGTACAAGGCCAACTTTTAACTTAGCTGGGGGCATAAAGTGATACTCCTTTTTTTAAGTTTTCGATAATGACACTTTTTAGCGTGTTCTTTGGCACTTGCATTGAGATACAGTGCAAACTGCCGTATTGCTTTACGAGTACGCGACAGTCAATTGGTTCAACGATATAGGTAGGAAAAGCTTTTTGAATAACTGAAATCGCCTCTCTATCTTCATCCTCTCCATAAATGGGAAGCAAGATTGCGCCGTTACAAATAAGGTAGTTGGCGTAAGATGCAGGAAGCCGATCGCCATCGTCACTTACAATGTATGGCAGCGGTAGTCGATACTGTTGATATTCTGGCAAGCGCTCTGCGCACTCATTACACAAGGCGTTTAGTGCATCGAAATGCGAGTCGTTTGGACGATTTTCGCAGGCTTGAATAACTAGGCCTGTATCAGGGGTAAATCGTACAAGCGTGTCGATATGACCGTCGGTGTCATCGCCCTCAAGGTGGCCATGTTCTAATATTGTTACTTTGCTGGCGCCAAGCATTTCGCAGAAAATGCCTTCGTATGCCGCTAGCGACAGGTCACCATTACGCTCTGGGTTTAGCAAACACTGAGACGTAGACAATAAGTGCCCTTCATCGTTAATCTCAAGTGCGCCGCCCTCAGCAACGATAGGACTGCTGCGCATGACAGACTGACATAATGCGGCGAGATAGCGCTGATTAACAAGGTTATCGTCTTGCGCGTTGAATTTATTGCCCCAACCATTAAACCTAAATTCAGTTGGATGGCCGTTGCCCTCGCTATCTGTACAGGTGATAAAGCCGTAATCGCGCATCCAGGTGTCGTTGAATACGGCCTCGACAATCATGACATTAGCCGATGGCGAAATACGCGCTTTTAGATCATCAACATCAGCAGGGGCGCACAGTAAAATTACACCAGCATTGTATCGGTTGACTGCGCTGATTACGTTAAGATATGTCTCTCTAGCTTCTTCTAGCCATTCAGACCAATCTGTTTGCGCGTGAGGCCAAGCAAGCATGATAGCGTCGCTGTCATGCCACTCAGGCTTCATAGTGCGGGAGCCTTGCATAGTATGTCTCGGTTAGTAAGTCACGGTGTTAGACGCTAAGTATACCGGCAGCACACATTCCTACCAATACTCTCATTGATATATTTCACCGGCGGTCGGCGTGTAGAGCAAGAATCTGGACTTTGCTATTTTAGGTTTCTTCCGCCGTTTAAATGCAACGTCTGACCAGTGATGTACTCACTGTTCAACAAGTAATGCATTGCTTTTACCGCTTCTTCGGCGCCGGGCACGGTTTCAAGCAACGATTTCTTTAATGCCTTTTCTTTGTATGCATCATCATCGCCTTCATTAAACATCAATAACGCGGGGGCAATGCTGTTTACCTTCACTTTTGGGGCAAGCTTTTTGGCAAAAGAAAGCGTTAGATTTTGCAGCGCAGCTTTACTCGCCGCGTAGGCTATGTGCTTTTCACTGCCGGTATCTTGCACGTAATCGGTCATATGAATAATGTCGCTAAAACCACCCTGCATTGATAACGATTGCGATAGCGCTAAATTGATTCGGTAAGGGGCTAGAGCGTGTACATTCATCATGCGGTTGAATAGATCATGCTTGTTGTCGTGGTCTTTTTCTTGGGCCCAGTCTGAGGCATTATGAATAATCGCGCGGTAGCTCTCACTAACCGCCTTAATATCATCAATTGCTCGATCAATACCCGTCTCAGTGCTAAAATCGGCATGTAAGACGATAGCGCCTTTATCTTTGAGCGTTGAGATAGTGGGTCGCAGCGTTCTGTAGGTTACGACAACGGTATACCCTTCTTCTAGCAAGCTGTCTGCCATTGCTAACCCCAGTCGTTGACTGGCACCTGTAATTAAAATGGGTGATATCAAGGTGTTTCCTAATATGTTGAAATTAAAGTGATATAACGATTGTGAGACAATCTCATGTTGTAAGGCAATGACATTAAAAAAAAGTCATTTTACTGCCTAATCGATCTCTAACGCATTGATGTGCGTAAAAGTTCAAAAAAGAAGTCAAATACGGATAATCCAATGTTAGCAAAAGAAGCGGTAATTGTGCGCGATGCACTAGACCCCTCACTATCTGATTCAGCGAGACGTGTACGAGAAGTTCTAGAGACTAAAGGGCTAGAGACGCCTATGGTTTCTAATAATCTTAGTGATGAACAAAAGCGTACGCGGATTGAAAGTGCGATGCGAGACATCATGGAAACGCTTGGCCTAGATTTAGAGGACGACAGTTTATGTGATACGCCAAAGCGCATTGCCAAAATGTACGTCAATGAGATTTTCGGTGGCTTAGACTACAGGAAGTTTCCTAAGATTACTGCGATCGAAAATAAAATGCAGATTGACCAGCCTGTTCAGGTCTCAGATATCAGTTTGACCAGTACATGTGAACATCATTTTGTGACGATTGATGGAACGGCTACGGTGTCTTACATCCCTAACGACACTGTTATTGGATTGTCTAAAATTAATCGCTTAGTGAGCTTTTTTGCGCAGCGCCCGCAAGTCCAGGAACGCTTAACTCAGCAGGTGCTGGTGGCTATTCAAACGCTTGCGAGAACAGACGATGTGGCGGTGTCGATTAATGCAACTCATTATTGCGTTAAGGCACGAGGAATAAAAGACACTAACTCGTACACTAAAACATCGGCACTAGGCGGAAAGTTTCTTACCGATAGCGAGTTGAGACGGGATTTCTTTGCTAATTAATTTAAGTGCCTAACTAAGACAACACAAAAAACCGCCTGTATCATTCACTACTAGGCGGTTTTTTTAATTTTAGCTTCTCAGATTTTTGCAGCGCAGATTGTACTTATCAATTTTACTATCTGTAGCGATTGTCCGATTCTACTGCATCAATAACAAGATTCACTCTGCCGCCAATACCGTCTGCTGGTGTAAGACTTAAATGCTTCTTACAGCCAACGCAAGCGTCAAATTGTTCGATATACATTTCTTTAAGTATACCAATTTGGCAGGTGTTTATTGCCCCGCAATGGGGACACATATATTCAAGACTGCTTTCGCCGTGCATCTTAATTTCCTTCTCCATAATGATATCCATATTTCACGCCATTCCCACATTTGCCGTGATTTCCTATTTAACTCCTATTAAAGTACTAGTGCCTCTAAGCTAGCCAGCAAACCTCACTATTTTAAAAAACGCTACACCGCTCATTCGGTTATTTTAATAAGCCGGCTTTATACTAAAGTATAGCGTGAATGCGTCTTTTTTCCTGAAAAAATAGTAAAAAAGCTAAATACTTGCTGGAAATATAATTTTCAATTATTTACGACGAGTTTTTGATTGTTTCGATATTAGAAGCAACGCGATTTATGCGCTAATTTAACATGAATGCTAGACCAGCGTTTCACCGGTCTAGCACGTTGTTTTGTTGAGGAGTTCTGCGCCTCACCTCTTGCTTTTGACGCTGGTATCAAAAGAAGCCAAAGAAGCCAAACACATTTTTTCAGTATGTATTAGGCGCCCTTAATCCATAGTTGCTGGAATGGACGCAGTGTAATTACAGATTCGTCGCCTTTGAAGTGCATGTTAGAAAGTAAATCTTCACCCGGATTGCGGCCAAGCGTTGTTAATATTTCGCCATCTACCTGTTGAGGGTATTCACTGAAGTTGCTCAACACTAGTAGCTTTTCACCGTGTTCGTTTTCTCTTAAAAAAGCAAAACAATGTTGGTTGCTTGCCTCTAAGATGAAGGTTTTTGCCTTTCCAAAAACAGCATTGTTCTTGCGTATTTCTAACATACGCTGAAGGCCGTTAAAGACGTTAACGCTTGCTTCTTCTTGCTGACTTAGCTCACGATTAACTTCTCCCATTGCGAGGGAAATATCTTCTGGCGTAACGGCAATTCTATTTACCCAGCGGTCATCGTGTTGTTTGGTTTCATCATCGCGATAGCTGTAGTCGTTAAGTTTGGCAATTTCGTCGCTAGAATAGAGAAGCGGGATACCACCGATGCTAAAAGTTATGCCGTAAAGTAGCAACATACGACTTACAGCCTCTTCAACACCTTTGCTATCGCCATTTTGTAGTGCGCTTTCAAGGCCACACAGCGATGCAAGTGAACCACAGACTCGACAGTCTCCGTTTGACGGGTTTTCCGCAAAGGGAACGCCGTTGGCGAAACTGCCTTCAAAACGACCTGTAAAGAATTGATTCAAGAAGAAGCGATGGTCGTGCCCATTAATGCCAAGCTCTTGCGCTACGTTATCGTCAAACGTCCAACCAATATCGTCGTGGCAACGCACATAGTTAACCCAAGTGCAGTCGTCTGCGATAGGAAAGCTTTTCTGCATAGAGCGAGTTAATAATCGGGTTTTTCTGGTAGCCAAGCTATTCCATAACAGCGCCATAAGTAACGGGTTGTAAGATAGCTTACATTCTTCGCTACCAATGTACTTATTTACTTCATCTGGGTGAACAATAGCCTCAGACTTGAAGACAACCGCAGGAGCAGCAATTTCTAAGCAGCAGGTAAAAGCTTGAATTAATACGTGGGCTTTTTCCTGATTTTCACAGTTTGTGCCCATTTCCTTCCAAATAAATGCCAGAGCGTCGAGACGAAGCGCGGCTGACCCGATATTAGCGAGGAATAACATTTCAGAAGTTATGGCATTAAACACTTCAGGGTTACTGTAGTTTAAATCCCATTGAAAGCTATTAAACGTGGTCCAAACCCATTTTTGCATTTGCTCATTGAACGTAAAGCTGCCGCGGCGAACTTGAGGAAATATCTCTCGTAAGGTTTGCTCGTATTGGTCAGGAATAGTTCTGTCATCGTACATGTAATAGTAATTCTGATACTGCCTTTCACCTTCTAACGCAGCTTTTGCCCATCTGTGCTCATCAGAAGTATGATTAAATACAAAATCTAGAACTAAGTTTATGCCTTCCTTAAGTAGCGCGTCTGCAAGCTTTTCAAGATCTTCCGTGGTACCAAGAATAGGATTTACCTTACGGTAATCAGAAACTGCGTATCCACCGTCGCTGTCGCCAGCCGGTGCGTCGTATAGAGGCATAAGGTGAAGGTAGGTGACCCCAAGAGCCTTGTAGTAAGGAATTCGCTTGTGTAAATCGTTAAGGGTTGGGCCCATTAAGTCTACATAGCAAGCTAAACCCACCTGATTCTCGTCGCGGTACCACAGCGGTGATTTGAGACGATTTTCATCAAGTTTTTTAAGCGCCGGCTTTCTTTTCTTAATGCCATCTCTTAACGTTTCTACCAGTTTTTGTAAATGGTAATAGCAGTCATACTGGTGGCCGTAAACGTAAGTATACTTTTCAAAAAGCGACGGGAAATGCGCTTCTAGACGTTTGGTAAATAGTGTTGCGTCTTTCTTCGTCAAACCTGACAAATCGGTTGATTCCAAGATGCGGTCTAGACAAACATTCACGTCAGCAGCATAGCTCATAGGTGGCTCCAATATGTTACGCAATTACGACTGTTCTGTTGCGTTTAACTAAAGATAATGATTAACGAGTTTACAGCGATTTTAAATTCTGTTAACTTTTATCTTAAACGATTAAGTTATTTTATCAAATAAACTTGTGTATGTATTCGTCAAAAAGTCTATTACTAATATATGAAAATGGCGGTATAACATGAGTAGGCTTAATTATAGGCGTTAATAGCGGTATTTTTGCGAGACTTACTATGTCCAATCAGGATCCAAATAGCAGAATCATAAGATGGTTAACTTACCTCATGTTTATGATGTTCGCCATGACATCAGACTCTGTAGGTGAAATTATTAAAGAAGTTAAGGTGGCGTTTTCTGTCACTAATGCACAAGCAAGTCTTATGCACTCACTTCCCATGTTGGGCATAGCACTCTCAGGTCTTTTTCTAGGCTTTTTAGCTGATAAAATAGGTCGTAAACCTACCATTATTATGGGGTTAGGTATATTTGGCGTTGCGTGTTATAGCTTTTTAATTGCCGACGATTTCATGCTGATAGTGAGTTTAATGAGTTTGTCGGGTGTTGCCGTTGGTGTATTTAAAACAGGCGCTCTTGCTCTTATTGGTGATATATCGTCGTCGACCAAACAGCACACATCTACCATGAATGGTGCAGAGGCTTTCTTTGGTGTTGGCGCTATTATCGGCCCTTTAATTGTTGCGTATCTTATTCATCAAGGTGTTGCGTGGCAGTGGCTATACGTGATTGCAGGTGGTGTATGTACGGTACTTATCGTTGGTGCATTGTTCGTGAAATATCCGAACTATACACGTGAGCAAGGTGACGAAGTAAAAAAAGTCTCTGTTATCCAAAGTTTGTCGTTGGTAAAAAACCCATACGCGCTTGGTTTTTCTATAGGTGCGTTTTTGTACGTTGCGGCAGAAAGCGCGATTTATGTTTGGATGCCAAGTTACTTAGTGTGTGACGCCTCTACATTGAGAGCAACATACGATTGTTACACCCAAGGTTTTAGTCAAACATTGGCCATCTACTCTGTCACTGCGTTCTTTATTCTGCGTGCAGCAGGTCGCTTTGTTGGAATTTGGATGATGTCTCACTTTAACTGGGCGTTAGTACTTATGCTGTTCAGTGGAGCTATCGTACTTTGTTTTGGCCTTGGCTTGATGGGAGGCAAACAGGTTGCGCTCTATCTATTCCCACTAACGGGTATTTTCATGTCGGTTATTTACCCCACATTTAATTCTAAAGGTATTAGCTGTTTTCCCAAAAATCAGCACGGCAGTGTCGCGGGGGTAATATTATTTTTCACTGCTGCGGGAGCCGCCGCTGGGCCGTTTATAATGGGTCTGGTTAGCGACGCCAATGGTGGAGATGCAAAATACGGGTTTATGGTAGCAACAGCATTTGCCGCTATTTTGTTTGTTGGTATGGTGTATAACTTTGTTAAAAACCCAACGCAAAAGCGATTAGCTGAAATAGAAGCGTCTGAATACAGTAACTCCTAATTGTAGAAGCTTGTACTTAGTGACATGAGCTTTAAAAAACATAGGCGCCAAATGATGATTTGGCGCCTTTTTTATCTACTACAAAACTACTTAAGCCTTGATTGATAAGACCTATTGAAACCTCGGCTCAATCCCGACTAAAAGCCCGACTATAAAAATATCTATTTAAATCTATAGTTCATAAAGCTCTAGCGGTAATTCATCAGGGTCTTGGAAGAACGTAAAGCGTTTGCCGGTATATTCATCTACACGAACAGGTTCACACTCAACTCCACTTTCCGCTAATTTTTTTATCGTTGAATCTAAATTATTCACCTTAAAGGCTAAATGTCTCAATCCCTGCGCCTCAGGCCGAGAGGGGCGAGTTGGCGCACTGGGAAACGAAAACAGCTCTATTTGGCTACCATCGGGAAGCGCGAGGTCGCATTTGTACGAGTCTCTGGCGTCTCGATAATTCTCAGCGATTATCTTAAAACCTAAAACTTTGGTATAGAAATGTTTTGAACGTGGGTAGTCGCTACAAATAATAGCGACATGATGAAACCCATTCAGCATAGCAGTATCCTTTGTCTAGTGCTTTTGTGTGCCGTTAAGTGTGCTTCGGTATTGTAAAAGCACGCGTTATGAGCCCGCGTTAGGGAACTTCCTGTCCTCGTGCGGCTTCAACAAGGGCGTACCAGTGTTCGCGAGATAAAGAAATGCTTTCAGCTTCTTTACACGCCTCTAATCGTGAGAGGTTAGTTGTGCCCAGCACAGGCTGTATATTGGCTGGGTGTCTCATTAACCAGCCAAGCACAATCGCTTCTGGCGTGGTTTGGTATTCACTGGCTAAACGCTTCACTAACTCTGCAGTATTCCTATCTGCTTCACTAGATGTTGCTGCACCTGTATAACGACCCTGCGCGATACTACCCCAAGCCTGAAGCTGAACGTTGTTTAACATGCAATGCTCGAGTGTGCCCGCAGCATAGCCAATGTTTCTATTTGCCACACTGTTAGTGGTAATACCGTCTTCTAACCAATCTCTAAAGCCCAAGCTCATTTCCAGCTGGTTAGCAACGATGGGGGTTGAGAGTGCTGATTGTAAAAAAGCAATTTGGTGTCCGTGCATATTCGACACGCCAACGTGCTTTATCTTACCTTGCTGCTGTAACTGGGCTAAGCAGTTGGCCACTTCATGCAGTTCCATTAAAGGGTCTGGGCGATGAAGTAGCAGTACGTCTAGTTGCTCTATGTTTAATCGCGATAGAATTCCCTCAACAGAGGCGTTTATCCAATTGGCTGAAAAGTCGTAACGTTTTGGGCCTAATTCATCTTCAAAGCGTATGGCACACTTAGACTGAATAGTCATCTGCTCTCTAAGTGATGGATTTGCTTTTAACACCTGACCAAACACGCTTTCGGCTTTTCCGAAAGTATAAATATCGGCGTGATCAAACACATTAATGTTAAGCTCTAGAGCCTTGTTGATGATGGCGTGAGTGTTGCTGACATCGCCAGACGTTACCGGGTTGTTGTTCCAGCCTCCGCCAAGCCCCATACAGCCATAGACCATTCTGCTGGCATTAGGAAAGTAGGTTTGCATTGCTTTATCCAAAAAAGTTTATGTAAAAAATCATCTAAAAAGGATGATAAGTAGCTGTCTAAAAGAACAAGCTAAAGACATGTTCCTCAAACTACGGGAACGTATTGAATGATGATATTGTAAGATACAATAACGCCGATACTCGCTTAATAAAAGCGGTGTATGGATGAATGCGGTGATAGATACGACACCTAACACTATGAATACGTATGAACTAAGGAATTTACCATGCGCTTAAGTTTACGATGGCCTTTACTTGTTATTATTGTTGCTTTGCTTGCAAGTTGTACGAGCGTGCCGGACGGTGTGAAACCCGTACAGGGGTTTGAACTTCAGCGGTATCTCGGTCAATGGTATGAGCTTGCGCGATACGATCATAGTTTTGAAGAGGGGTTAACTCAGGTGACTGCCACATACTCTATGCGAGATGATGGCGGCGTTAAAGTCGTGAACAAGGGCTACGCCTCTGACACCGGAAAGTGGGAAGAAGCAGAAGGAACAGCGTATTTCGTAGACGAAGCTACTACAGCACACCTTAAAGTCTCATTTTTTGGGCCGTTCTACGCAAGTTATGTAGTGATGAAGCTCGACAAAGCCAATTATCAGTATGCACTGGTAACAGGTCCTGATAGAGACTACTTGTGGCTACTCGCAAGAACTAAAACGCTGCCAGACAATGTGTTAGCCGAGTTAATGTCGTTTGCAGAAAACGCGGGTTACGACACTGAAAAACTGATCTGGGTCGACCAAAACAGCCAATAGACGGCGCTGTTTTACCAATAGTATTACCTTACATGACAAAGCTGCGATAACACGTCGAAAATGTAAATGTCGGGTAGTCAGTGTTATTGGCTGACGAAAAATACTTATAGTTGTAGCGAAAAGCCTTACTTCGTTGCTGGCATCATAGTCATCAAAATATGCTATCATTGCACACAATTTATTTTTGAGATCTAAATTGTGCTTCAAGACGCCGTAATAGCAAGAGCAAACAATGCCTGTGAACTGTGTAATTCTACCTCTGAAACCGAAGTTTACATGGTGCCCGAATCACCAGATGAAACTGCCGGAAGCGCTATCTTTACCTGTGGTACCTGCCGCTCAAAATTTGAAGGTGAAGAGAGCTTAGATCCTCTTCACTGGCGCTGTCTCAATGACGCAATGTGGTCGCCAACTCAAGCGGTACAGGTGGTTGCTTATAGAATGCTGTCTCGTTTAAGTAGTGAAACGTGGGCGCAAGATGCATTAGACATGATGTACCTAGATGACGATGCGAGAACCTGGGCTGAAGCAGGGCTCATTGAGCGAGATGCAACGCTAGATTGCAATGGAACGGCCCTTCAGACCGGCGATAATGTGCATTTAGTGAAAGACTTAAATGTGAAAGGTGCAGGCTTTACCGCTAAGCGCGGTACACCCGTGAGGGGAATAAGCCTCTGTGATAACCCTTTGCACATTGAAGGTAAAGTAAATGGCACGCGCATTGTTATTATCGCGGCATATACCAAGAAATCTTAGTCCACCGACACTTGCTGTAACGCTAAACGTTACAGAATACGTTGGGCAACAGAATACAAAACCGTTTTTAAGTAATGAGAGAATTAGGCATGCAAACGTTAACTATTACCACTCCTGATGATTGGCATCTGCACTTTCGTGATAATGAAATGCTGGAAGAAACCGTTCCTGCGACAGCGCGTTGCTTTCAACGTGCCATTGTCATGCCTAATTTAGTGCCCCCGGTTGTCAATGCCTCAATGGCGATGGAGTACAAAGCGCGTATTGAAGCCGCTCGTCCAAAAGGCAGTACCTTCGAGCCGCTAATGACATTGTTTTTAACCAATGAAACATCGCCGCAAGATATTATAGACGCGAAAAAAGCAGGTGTTACAGCGTGTAAACTCTATCCTGCGGGAGCAACAACAAACTCAGATGCTGCCGTAAAGGGCATTGAGGCGCTTTACCCAGTTTTTGAAGCCATGCAAGAGCAGGGGCTTTTACTCCTTATTCACGGCGAAGTTACCGAAAGCCACATTGATATCTTCGATCGCGAAAAAGTGTTTATCGACACACATTTATCGCGTATCACTGCGGCCTTTCCAGAATTAAAAGTGGTGTTTGAGCATATCACTACAGCCGATGCCGCTGAGTTTGTCGCGCAGGCTAACGAGTTCGTTGCGGCAACAATTACCCCTCAGCACTTGTTGCTCAACCGAAATGACTTATTGGTAGGTGGTGTACGCCCTCATAATTACTGCTTGCCAGTACTGAAACGCAATACGCACCAAAAAGCATTGCGAGAAATGGTAGCCAGTGGCAACAAGAAGTTTTTTCTAGGTACCGATTCAGCGCCGCACGCAAAACACAAAAAAGAAAATGCATGTGGTTGTGCGGGATGTTACAGCGCATGGTCTGCCATTGAGCTATACGCAGAGGTCTTCGAACAATTAGGTGTGCTCGATAAGTTAGAAGGGTTTGCCAGTCATTACGGACCAGATTTTTATGGTTTGCCTCGAAACACAACCAAAATGACTTTAGTGAAAGAAAACTGGGATGTGCCGGAGCAGGTAACTCTTGCAGATGGTACTGACATGGTGCCTTTTTACGCCGGACAAACGCTACAGTGGAAGCTGAAGACAGCTTTCCAAGCAATATAACGCACTAGCAAGTGCTTGAATTTCCCCATTGGATAGAAAAATGACAGTTGAAACAATTAAAGACCTTGATATAAACCCGGCAGTTGTAAAAGCGCTTGACGCTCAAGGCATCCATCAATTGTCGCCTATTCAGGCGCAGTCTTTGCCGAGCGCGTTACAGGGAAGGGATATTATAGGTCAGGCGCAAACTGGCAGTGGCAAAACGCTGTGTTTCGTTATTCCTATTTTAGAAAGTATTGATGTTAACGACTTCAACACTCAAGCACTTATACTTTGTCCTACCCGTGAACTTGCCGACCAGGTTGCGGAGCAATTTAGACAAGCGGCAAAACAAATTGGCAACATAAAAGTCACTACACTGTGCGGTGGAAAGCCCATGGGGCCGCAAATTCAGTCATTAAAGCATAGCCCACACATTATTGTTGGTACGCCAGGGCGTATTATGGATCATGTTGAAAAGCGCAGAATTACGTTGAAAAACGTGCGTTTTCGCGTGTTAGACGAAGCAGACAGAATGCTGGATATGGGGTTTGAAGACGACCTGCGCATTATCTTTTCGCCCATGTCATCAAAAGTACAAACACTGTTATTTTCTGCCACCTTTACTGAGCAAATTGAGCGAGTAGCGAATCAGTATTTACGTGACCCAGTATCTTGCAAAGTTGAATCTCAAGATAACAAGCCGGCTATAACCCAATTGGGTTATAACGTTCTTCCCCACACTCGTATTCAGGCGTTAAAAGCGGTGTTAACAGACTACCAGCCCAAAAACGCCATAGTGTTTTGTAACCGAAAAATACAAGTGGCTGAAGTAGTAGAAGAGCTTGTTGAAGAAGGATTTAGTGCGGCGGGCCTAAAAGGCGACATGGAACAGCATGAACGCACAGCCGTACTTATGCAGTTTGCCAGCGACGCATTACAGGTTCTCGTTGCTACCGACGTAGCGGCTCGCGGGCTAGATATCGACGATATTGCCTGTGTAATTAATTACACTGTAAGCGAAGAGCCCGAGGTTCATATTCATCGAATTGGTCGCACGGCAAGAGCTGGCGCAAAAGGTATAGCAATAACTCTGGTGAGTGAAGACGAAGAACACTTCTTAAGAAAAATAGAGGTGTTGCAAGAAGAGGATATTCCGCTTAAAGGTGCCCAGAGCTTGCGCTTTCATAAAAACAAAATTACGCAGCCTGAGTTTACCTGTCTCTCGCTAAGTGCGGGTAAAAAGCAAAAGCTTCGCCCTGGCGATCTTGTTGGAGCCTTAACCAAAGATGCCGGCATTCCCTTTGAAGATGTGGGTAAAATTGCGGTGCAAAACAGCGCAAGTTTTGTGGCGGTAAAACAGCGCAGCGTTAAGCGAGCCATGACACAGTTTCGCGAAGGTAAAATAAAAGGTAAGCGCATTCGAGCGAAAAAGCTTTAATCTATCTCATGGCCTAAGTAAGGTCGTAACAATCATGCTCGCAATAGCACGAGGCAAATGAACATGTCAGCGGAAAAAGAACTCGCTTTGCTTCTTAAAAACTTGTCGCCTGTGGTGAGCGAAGAAGATTATGTTTTTGTATCTTTGCCTGAGGCACAGTTTTCGCCTGATGAAGCGTTTAGCAATTCAGTTGTTTCTACATTGCTGACTAACGCAAAGGGCGTGTTTCGAGAAAGCGAAGGTATGACGCTAATTTTAGATCGCGAGTTGGCGCAGCAGCATGGGTTAAAAGGCGAGGGGCCGTTTAAGTGTATTACCTGCGAAGTACATTCAAGCCTTGATGCGGTAGGCATGACAGCGGCGGTGAGTGCAGCGCTGAGCAACGCCGGTATAAGTGCCAACGTAGTGGCGGCTTTTCATCATGATCATATATTTGTTCAGTCTGCGAAAGCGCAACGCGCCAGCAACGTCTTGAAGGCGCTTTCGGACAGGTCTTAAACTGCTTACCCAAATAATAAAGGCTCCTGAATAAATTATCAGGAGCCCTTTTTTAGGCGCTAAGGGTTTTTAGAGCATTACCAAATTTTTACGCGATTTTCTGGTGCCAAATACAGCGCATCGTCTTCGGTAACGTTGAAGGCTTTATAAAACGCGGGCACGTTTCTAACTGCGCCATTAGTGCGGAATTTGGCCGGTGAATGAGTGTCCGTTTGCACTTGGCTACGCAACGCCTCATCGCGATACTTACCAGCCCATACTTGCCCGTAGCCTAAAAATACTCGCTGATCGCCGGTAAAGCCGTCAAGCACAGGCGCTTCTTTACCGTCTAACGACAATTGGTAGGCTTTCAGCGCAATGCTAATACCACCTAAATCACCAATGTTTTCACCAAGTGTGTATTCTCCATTAACGTGTAAATCTGGCAGCACTTCAAACGCATCATATTGTGCTATAAGATTGGCGGTGCGGGCATCAAACTCAGAGCGATCTTTATCTGTCCACCAGTTGCGCAGCACACCGTCGCCATCAAATGTAGAGCCTGCGTCATCAAAACCATGTCCAATTTCATGACCAATTACCGCGCCAATACCTCCGTAATTAACGGCGTCCTCAGCATTCATATCAAAGAACGGCGGCTGAAGTATGGCGGCTGGAAATACGATTTCGTTAAGCGGTGGATTGTAATAAGCGTTTACAGTTTGTGGTGTCATACCCCATTCGTGCGTCCACACTGGGCCACCTTGTTTTTTCAGCATCTCTGCATACAAAACATCAGACGAGCGCTTTAAGTTACCGAACAAATCGCCAGCATCTACAGTCAGCGCTGAATAGTCTTTCCACTGGTCTGGGTAACCAATTTTAACCGTGAACTTCGATAATTTATCTAACGCTTCTTTACGGGTTTCATCTGTCATCCACTCAAGCTCTTCAATACTACTCTTATAAGCAAGCAGCAGGTTGTTCACCATCTCCATCATGCGCTCTTTGGCCTCAGGCGGAAAATGTTGTTTCACGTAAACTTTGCCAATAAGTTCGCCCACATGCGCATTTGATAAATCTACAGCGCGACGCCACTGTGGTTGCTGCTCTTCAACGCCTCGAAGTGTTTTGCTATAAAAATTAAAGTTGGCTTGGTCTAATTCCGTGGTCAACCTGCTCGCCGATGCGTTTAACAGGCCCCATTGAAGGAATGTTTTCCAGTCTTCAATAGCGGTTTGATGAATAACGGCATCAATATTTTGCATGAAGTCTTTTTGCAACACACCCAACTCGTTTAAATCTGTCATACCAGTGCTTTGAATGTATGCGTCCCAGTCGAAGTTGGGCATTAACGCACGGAGCTCATCAATAGTGAGTTTGTTGTAGTTGGCAGCGAAATTACGCGCCTGCTCTTTTTTCATATGCAGGTTTGCAATACGGGTTTCTAGCTCAAACAACATTTTTGCGCTAGCTTCAGGCGCATCAAAGTCGGCTAGCTCAAACATGGTTTGAATATGTTTTACGTAGGCATCGCGTATTTCTTGAGAGGTTTCGTCCTCTTTAAAATAGTATTCTCGTTCTGGAAGTCCAATACCAGACTGCCATGTATACATTAGGTATTCTTGTGGAGATTTCAGGTCTGAAAATTGGGCAAGGCTGAACGGAGTGCCATAACCATAGCGGGCTGCATAAGCAAAGTAGGCGGCCAAGTCGGAATAGTTTTCGATATCTGCTATTTTTGCTAACTCAGGCTCAAGTGGTGTAATACCCAACGCGTCGCGGGTATCTGTATCCATATAGGCGCGATAAAAGTCACCCACTTTCTGTTCGTCACTTCCGGCTTTAAAGTCGCCCTCTGCCGACGATTTTATAATATCCATAACATGATCTTGTGCCTCATCACGCAAGATCACAAAAGACCCGTAGCTGGATTTGTCTGCCGGTATTTCAAAGGTGTCCAGCCACTTGCCGTTGACATACTGAAAAAAGTCATTGCCGGGTTTAACGCTTAAGTCCATGTTCTCTTGAATGATTCCGGAAGATAAAGCTTCTTTTTTCACTTCCGCAGCTACACCTGCCTCAGGCACTGTGGTTTGCGGGCTGCACGCTACTAATGCTAATGCAACGCTCAGGCTTACTATGTTACGCAACATGGAAATATATATCCTTTTATCGAACGGCAGCACAATCTTTGATGTTGAGGGTAGTTATACAAGATGGTCTGTCGGAGTTTATATTATGCGATTGCTTTTTGTTCTCAAGGTCGCTATGCGCTTTACATTGATTGCTAAAAAGCTCGCAGACCTTTACGTTTTAGCATGCAGTGCCCTTTAGAAAAAGCGTTTATAGTGAAAATACACAGCTTGTAACAACTTGTTGCTCTGCCTTTGATATAGTGAAAATCTACTGATGAATTTCAGAGTGAATGAAAAAGAGAGTTTTGCTTATATACGGTATTGAAATCAGTACAGTAAATTAAACCCATGTAAATGCTAAGGACCCGCAATGTCGCTTTCTACCCCCTCACTTTTTGCCTCAGTGTCGCCCTGCGAGTATGCCGATGCACTTCCTCGAGAGCAGTTTATGGACTACGCCATCAAACCTTTATGGCAGGGTATTGGGCGTATTGCGGGGCCTGCATTTACAGTAAAATGTGCTCCGGGTGATCATTTAATGCTGCACGCTGCAATATATCGAGCGAATCCAGGTGATATCATTGTGGTAGAGGCTGATGATAAGTACGCAGTGGCGGGCGGAAATGTATGCGCAATTGCACAGCAGCGGGGTATAACTGGCTTTGTCATTGATGGGGTAATTCGAGACATTGCCGAAACGCGGGAAAATAAATTTCCCGTCTTTGGCCGAGGCGTCACCCCTAAGCCAGGGGCGAAAAAATGTATAGCTCCTCTTAATCAGCCTATTTTATGCGGAGGGGTTACTGTGAATGCAGGCGACATCATCGTGGCAGACGAAGAGGGCATTGCCGTCATTCCACGTTCTGAAGCAGAGAGCGCGTTTAAAATCGCCAAAGCCCGAGCAGATAAAGATGCCTCAATGACATTGTCTCAATGGCAAGAACAGCATAGTGAAAAGGTAGAGTCTACTCTTGCCAAGCTGGGCTTTACAGACTAATGAAACGCAGCATCATTTGTGTTCAGATTGCGTAAGTTCATAAATAAAGGTTTCAACTAACTCTCCGGTTTCAAGTTGTGCGGATGTTATGACGCGGCGATACCCTTCGCCTTCAAAATCGTCAAGCATATCCCAATGTTCCGCAAGCTCTGAGGAGTTAAATACCTGACCGTGAACTTCTTCGCCCTCTTTATCCAAGACTATGCCAGGGAACCCTAGTTCCGCGCCCCAGCCACTAGAGAAAAGGTGACCTTTTACCATCGCTTTTCTCCACGTTCCATTGACATCTTTCAGCACATGCTCGTTAGGTTTGCCAGGCGCCAATGTGCCATAAATAAATAGATTCATAATTACTCCAACTCCACTTAAAACAATTTCACTCAAACCTAGCCGAGTGCAATTCATTAATCATATAGAACCAATGATTTTGGGTAAAAGGAATTGTGTACGAGTATAAAAAGTTGCTTGCTCATCAGTTTTACAAATGGGAGCTGTCTGGTTGTTTTTGGTTATGCCTGATTGCTTATAGATGATTGTCTATAGCTGACCGCTGCTGCCAAGAGCCTACAGCAAACAGACTGCCGATAAACAAACAAATACCAGAACTGACTAGCCAAAACGTCAGGCTGTTTTCTGGGAACATTGGCATTAAGCCAACAAAAGACACGCCGCGAATTATCAATATACCCGCAATAAGTATCAGCGCTAATTTAGTAAACGGTAAGCGCAAGATGACTCCTGCGCCTGAAAGAGCATACACCGACCAGACTAAAAGGATGAAAACGATAACGGATGTCACAATGGTTGGATACCAAAGCCCTTGCTCTGCCATTCTAGCCATCTGCTCGCCAGCACCAAAGAAACGATACCAATCGCCGCCGAAAACAATGCAGCCAAGATGTGCTAGTGCCGCAGCAAAGCAACATATTGCCGCTGCTATGAGATACTTATTGGTAGAGTGCATCATTCCTCCTTGAATGCTAAAGCCTTTGATGAAACGGCGGTAAACAAAGACCCACTATTTCAATTAATAGAGCCAAGCATAGCTAAATTTCATGAAAACAGCTTGCTCTGTGCGAAAAAGCCCTGGCGTATTATCGTCGGCAAATGCTGAGTCACCGTAACCGATAAACAGTCGCGATAACGGGTTGATCATGTATGAGTAAATCAACTGAGTTCCCATACTGCGTTCTCGAGCGTCCACATCAACAAGATAGTTATTGGTGTTGCGTCTAATGTCAGAGTAAATGAGCGCCAGTCGAATATACTGCTTCGCACTGAATTGATAACTTATTCTAAAATCTGAGAGGTTGGCGGTAAATAGCATCTCATCGTTCACATTAATACGATTGTATTCATGATTTACCGAGGCTTCTAAATGCTCTCCAATATTGAGGCTTATCTGTGGCTCTAATAGTACTTGCTCACCCAAACGATTGTTACGCAGATCAATTCTATCACCAACGCGAATAAAGTTTTCAAAGTAGAGCGTTCTATTGGGGCGTGCCTCAAAATAAAATGAGAACTGTTCTTCAGTGAAGCGCGTTGTATTGCCGTCAATAGCTAAGCTTGCACCATTTTGGCGTAGCCCTACTTGATCTCGCTTTACCCACTGAAAATTAAAGTAAGACTGATAGGCCGCATTGAGTTCTACTTGTGCCTGAACTTCTCTCTCAATAAGTTCGCCGTTATCGTTGTGCGTGATATCCCAGTCACCACCCAACTCGAATCGGTTCCACCAAGCGTTATCCTTCCACCATACCAGACCACCACCGAGTACCGTTTTGTGTCTGTCTACATTACTTTCAAACCCTAAATCTGCTCTAAAATCTGACTGAGTACTTTTCCTATTTGCAATGACATACCATTCTCTTTCTTCATGGCGATAGTCTATTTGATAAGTGCTGCCAGAAAATGCGTCATTTTTGTTGGTTCTTAACGTGGTCTCTGTAATATCCTCTTCATTCTCGCAACTGCCGCGACAAAACTGCGACGAAAGAGCATCTGGATATTGTGTATCTGAACGCAATGCCTGAACCCGCAAAGTATCGCTAGGCGTAATTTGATAGCGCATGTCTACACCGGTAACAAGGTTGTGATAGTCATCGGCATGCCTGCCTGTAAAAATCGTGCCGAACGACAAGGTATCTGACACATCGAATCGATAGCGTGCGGCAAGGTTGGTACTGCCTTGGTCAAGTTGTGCGACACTGGAGCCCAAATTGCCCGGCACTAAAAAAGTGGTGGTTTCATCGTTAGCCACTAGCAAGCCAAACGTGTGGTCGTTTAACCTGCCGGTGAGTTTACTGCCAATATCTGGTGCACCGATATTTCTCGTGTAAACCAGGTCGTATTGGGTACTGAAAAAGTCTGCGTTTTCTACAAAGAAGGGACGTTGTTCAGGAAAGAACAGTGCAAATGGGTTGTTGATGCCAAGCTGGCCCGCATCAGCTTCTACCTGCGAAAAGTCTGGGTTTATGGTTGCTTGTAGCAGCATATCAGAGGTCATTCCCCAATTGATATCTACGCCAACCTCTTGGTTGTTACCATACTCCCAGTTTTGAGGACTTGCTGGCGTTCGGCTACGTGCTGCCCCCGTTACACCATAAGGCGTTATTGAAAGATTTTTTCCTTGCTTCGCTTTGCTGAAGCCCTTCATGTTGCCCATTTGACATAAACTGCACGCATTATCTCGGTCAACGGGACGATTTGATATGCGAAGGTTGTTGTCACGCGGATAAAAGCGCACAAACTCCGCGCGCCATTGTTTCGGCCCATCAGCATCTAAAAAGTTCATAATGCGAAACGGCAGTGCAATCTCAACCGTGTAACCTTTATTAGTAATCTTGGCTTCAGAATCCCAAATTGCGTTCCAGCTTGCGCTTTCACTACGAGTCATTTGATTTTCTATAGAATCAATTTGAATGCCGTGAGGATTAACAAAAAACTGATAGGAGAGGCGACTGTCGCCAAAGGTATCAAGTTTAATGCCCACTAAGTCATTATCCCATACGCTATCGCGGTCGCGAAAAAGTGCCCGAATTTCCGACGGATCATTATCGAAGGCTGTGAAGCCGATATAGATGGTGTCGCCGTTTTCAAATATTCGCGCAACGGTTTCAACGGGAGGCGTGGTATTTTCAAATGGCCGCGTAACCACGTTAAGCGTAACTTCCTGAGCGTGCTGCCACGCAGCGTCGTCGAGAACCCCGTCTAGTGTCACCGTATCTGAAAGGTAGGGCACTACAATGGTTTCTGAATCTGAATCTGAATCCTCGCTCATCAACTCATCAGGTTGTGCGTTCTTGGTGGTAACAATTGCCTCGGGGAGAGGCTCATTTGGGCGCTCTTGCTTCTCATCCTGTGGGGTGAAAATGTTGCCGTTTGAATTATCTCGGGCTTTAGCATTCGCATTAGTAATTAGGCAAAGAGATACTAAAACTATCGAGCCAAAACGTCGCAGTAAAGAGTTGTGAGCGCGCACAATTGTGCGGCATTTAGCTATGTCCATATTTAAAAGGTGGTCTTTTTTATCGTTATAATTTTTATCGCAGAAGTATGAAGGATTAGCGCAAATGTCAAAAGAATGTTAATCGTATTTTAATGGGCACTGAACGAAACCCGATTTTATATAAAAAAGGTCTGTATTACTTGATATTCATTGGTTTATTGACAAGGAGTTAATCAATTGAATGAACATATCGTGTAGAATAGCGTACTCACTTCAACAAAAATTGTAACGCTACGCTGTTGCAAGCAGTCGGCGGCTTAATAACACAAAGAGTTTCTGCATGTTTTCTTTTTTTGAAAAGCTCACTCAGCCTTTTCCTGACACACCACCCACACAACCGCCAAAGGGTTTAGTTGCGTTTTGTAAGTATTATACCCAAGGAATGTGGCACATCATTCTAACTGTATCAGTACTTAGCGCCATAGTTGCCATGCTTGAAGTCGCGCTATTTGGCTTTTTGGGCCAGCTTGTTGATTGGTTTTCAGAACAAAGTCGAGAGACCTTTCTAGAAGAGCAAAAACTAACGCTCATTGGTATGGGCATTACCGTTCTTGTTCTAATTCCGGGCTTTATTTTGCTGCGCTCTTTTTTCTCCCGTCAGTCGTTAATGGGCAATTATCCCATGCGTATACGCTGGCAGGCTCACCGTTACTTGTTGGGTCAAAGCTTAACGTTTTTTCACAACGAGTTTGCTGGGCGAGTGGCTACCAAGGTTATGCAAACAGCGCTTTCGGTAAGAGAAACCGTCACTAAAATGCTCGACTTGCTGGTGTATATCAGCGTGTATTTTATCTCTATGGTGGTACTGGTATTTAGTACTGACTGGCGTTTAGCACTACCACTAGTGGTCTGGTTCTTCGTATACGTTGGCATATTGCGAGTGTTAGTGCCAAAGCTCAAAGCCGTGTCGCAGAAGCAAGCAGATGCACGCTCGTTAATGACAGGGCGTATAGTAGATAGCTACACCAACATAACTACTGTAAAGCTATTTTCGCATAGTAGACGAGAAGCCGATTACGCAAAAGAGAGCATGGACGGTTTCCTAAAAACTGTTTACCCGCAAATGCGGCTTGTTACGGTGCTCGAGTTTTGTGTCGAGATGGCCAACGCTATTCTTATCTTCACTATTGGTGCTCTGTCCGTCTATTTATGGATGGAGAATATTGCATCGCCAGGTGATATCGCCATTGCGGTGAGTTTGTGTTTGCGCTTAAACGGCATGTCTCACTGGATCATGTGGGAGGTGTCTGGGCTATTTGAAAATTTAGGCACAGTGCAAGATGGCATGAATACCCTCGCGCAACCTGTCGCTGTAAAAGATAAGCCACAAGCAAATGCGCTATCCGTTGGTGGTGGTAACATTCACTTCGATAAAGTGAATTTCTCTTACTCGGGCGCAAATAACAAACCCATCGATGTTTTTAATAACTTGGAACTTGCCATTAAACCCGGTGAAAAGGTTGGGCTGGTGGGGCGCTCTGGTGCGGGCAAATCTACACTGGTCAATCTCCTTATGCGCTTTTATGACACGCAAAGTGGACGCATCACCATCGATGAGCAGGATATTACTGAAGTTGAGCAAGAAAAGTTGCGCGCTAAAATAAGCATGGTTACGCAAGACACTTCGCTTATGCATCGTTCGGTTAGAGACAACATTCTATATGGTCGTACAGATGCCAGTGAAGCTGAAATGATCAACGCAGCTAAACAGGCAGAGGCGCACGATTTTATTTTAACACTTACCGATAATCAGGGGCGCACAGGTTACGATGCCCACGTGGGAGAACGGGGAATAAAATTATCTGGTGGGCAACGTCAGCGAATCGCTATTGCACGGGTGCTGCTAAAAGATGCACCTGTGCTGATTCTGGATGAAGCCACATCTGCACTAGATTCAGAAGTAGAAGCCGCCATTCAAGCATGTCTAGACAAAGTGATGGAAGGGAAGACCGTATTAGCGATAGCGCATCGCCTTTCTACTATTGCGCAAATGGACAGGTTATTGGTGCTTGATAAGGGTCAAATAGTCGAGCAGGGCACTCACAGTGAGTTAATCGCTCACAATGGCATTTATGCGAAGTTATGGGCGCATCAAACCGGTGGCTTCATTGGCGTTGAATGAGCAGTGTAAAATCTGCCTTCAAAGCTAAATGAGAAAAGAATAAAGCGCTTGTATCTTGAAAGTGGTTAAGTATAATACGCGTCCCTCCCTTGCGATACCGCACTTTCCAACGAAAAGACGCACAAATCACAAGGGCAGTGTAAGTAAAATTTAAGAGTGAAAACGCCACAGGGGTGTAGTTCGAATTGGTAGAACAGCGGTCTCCAAAACCGATGGTTGGGGGTTCGAGTCCCTCCACCCCTGCCAGATTATTAACTTGCGCGTGTACGCAAGAAAACGACGCTGTAGTGCTAGGATCGTGACATGAGCGAAAAGACGGAAAATCAGTCCAACGGGTTGGACATGTTTAAATGGGTAGTGGTTTTTGCCCTACTTGCAGGGTTGGTAACCGCCAACACAGTTTACGGTGAAATTTCGGTATTATATCGCGCCATAACAGCGGTAGTGGTTGCTGTGATTGCAGGTTTTATCGCTGCATCTACTCATAAAGGCAGCGCATTTCTAAGCTTTGCCAAAGAGTCGCGCACTGAAGTACGCAAGGTTGTTTGGCCTACACGTCAAGAAGCAAACCAAACGACACTTATCGTTTTGGCAGCAACCTTGGTTATGGCACTTATATTATGGGGACTAGACGGGATTATCGTACGTGTAGTTGGCTTTATTACTGGAATTGGAGCATAAGCGTATGTCTGAAGAAGAAATTAAAAAGAGATGGTACGTAGTACAAGCATATTCTCAGTATGAAGCTCGCGTCAAGAAAACGCTTCTTGAATACATCAAAATGCACAATATGGAAGAGCATTTCGGTCAAATTCTAGTACCCACCGAAGAAGTTGTAGAAATGCGCGCAGGTCAAAAGCGCAAATCAGAGCGTAAGTTCTACCCTGGCTACGTGCTGGTAGAAATGGCAATGAACGAAGAGTCATGGCACTTAGTGAAAAGTGTTCCTCGCGTTCTTGGTTTTATTGGTGGAACGTCTGATAGACCAATGCCAATTACCCAAAAAGAAGCCGACGCCATTTTAAATCGCCTTGAAGAGTCGGTTGACAAGCCTAAGCCTAAGACATTGTTTGAGCCAGGTGAAGTCGTTCGCGTTACCGACGGACCTTTTGCCGACTTTAACGGTGTGGTTGAAGAAGTTGACTATGAAAAGAGCCGCGTAAAAGTATCGGTTCTTATATTCGGTCGTTCAACACCAGTAGACTTAGAGTTTGGTCAAGTAGAAAAAGGCTAAATTGTAGATATTTTGAAAAGCCCGCATGAGCGGGCTTTTTTGTACCTGTAAATTAAATCCCAAGCTCTTTTTTGTCGTCTGCTGTCATAAAAATCTCCCTATTCCTTATACTTAAAGTTAATTTATTTGCAGATGTGAAGAGATTCGTCTACAACTAAAGTATAATATTTGGTCAAAGGTTAGGGCTATCGATACTTTAGAGCAGCGCATTGCATGCAAACAAATAGATATCGACGTTGCGTCGTTCTATCAGACCATGTTACTCGAACTCGAAAAGCTAATGGAAGATGTCATTGGCACTGAAGAGTCGAAGGGTTTCGTGGGAATTGTTGCCGACCATGTAGGCGCTATGTTTCATGAAAAATACAAATCCCAATTGGGCAGTGACATGGCTTCACCTGAAGTTATCGCTCATGTACTTGTCGATCTGAAACGTCGTATTGGTGGCCAATTCAGTATTTCCAGTATCTCACCCGAGTCAATAATTCTAAAAAATTATAAATGTCCATTCGGCACCAATGTGGTTGGTAAAACACCCTTGTGTAATATGACGGCAAATGTGTTTGGTAAAATTGCAGCCACTGAAAGTGGTTATGCCGCTGTCGAATTAAACAAAACAATTGCGAATGGTGATGGGCATTGTCATGTTGTTGTGCATCTAAGGCCACTGAAAGAACGTCGCGATATTACCCATGAATATTTTGGAGTGAGCTCTAATGGGTATTGAAAAACTCAGTGTAGCATCCATGCTCGCCGGTATTAGAGAAGCCGCGGTTATTACGTGCCTTGATGGCAATATTATTCACTATAATAATCAAATGAAGCGTCGTCTCCCTAATATCGATAATGCCAAGATAATTACTGAGGTTTTTTCGCTTGCATCAAAAACTTTCAATGTTTCTTGCTTCAAGGAGTTTAGCAGTATTGTGAAACGCCGCTCGGGGCTATTTCCAATACGCCTTAAATTTAACGATACGAGATTGAATGATACCTCTACCATACCCGCTTACGTATCAGTGCTTATGGACGCGGAAAATAATGAGCCAGCCGCACTTATCTACAAATTAGACGAGCATATTGTGCGTTTTAATAACCGGTTGCGACAACTACAGGATGCAAAACGAGCTCATGCAAAGATAGCAAGAGAAGCAAAATTAAAAGCGTCAATGGATTCGTTAACGGGTTTAAAAAACAGACGTTTCGTGCAGTCCTTTTTAGAAATGCAGTGGAAAGCATACACATCAAAAGGTGAAGACACAGTTTTGATCATTTTTGATATAGACTACTTCAAGCAGATAAACGACACTTACGGTCATGCTGCGGGCGATGAGGCGATTAAAGCTTTTGGCAAGTGTTTGCATTCGCAGACAAGACCTTCGGATGTGGTAAGTCGGTGGGGAGGTGAAGAGTTTGTTGTAGTTTTAGCGAATTGTTCCTCTACTCAAGCGCGCTTGTATCTCGAGCGGGTAATGACAAGCATTCGTCAGCTTCGCATAAAGTACAAAAATGTAGTTAACGAGCAGAGATTGATTTCTATGACTGCTAGCGCAGGGTATTGCCCGTTTTCGCAGGCATCTAGCGTGCAAGAGGCTTTTTCACAGGCCGACCGTGCTCTCTATGAGGCCAAATCTGAAGGAAGAGACCAATACAGAAGAGCATGTCCTGATATTGCGATGAGCGAGTTAACCTCTGCATTCCCTAATTCACGCAGCCAGTTACTGAATTAGCTCTGGGGTCTTTGTTTTAACTAAAGCACTGATTTAACCATGCCATTACTATAAATGCATTGCTGTCGGTGTTCCATAACCTACCATATTACTTAATATTTTAGCTGTTACAGTACCTTTTTACCTGAAAGATCGTTTTTTAAGCATTTAGGGACTTGCATAGCAATTAATCAACCCTTATAATGCGCGCCCTTTTAAACGGAAACGGGAAGCCGATTGAGCAAATATTCTCTGTATTTGCGAGGCGTTAGACCCAAACAAGAGAGCATTTAAAATGGCTAAAAAAGTAAGCGGTATTATCAAGCTTCAGGTTGCGGCAGGTGCTGCTAACCCAAGTCCACCAGTTGGTCCTGCACTAGGTCAACACGGTGTGAACATCATGGAATTCTGTAAGGCTTTCAATGCAAAGACTGACAGCCTAGAGAAGGGTGCTCCGGTACCAGTAGAAATTACTGTATACGAAGACCGTTCTTTCACATTCGAAACTAAGACTCCTCCTGCGTCATACCTTCTTAAGAAGGCAGCTGGCATCAAGAGCGGTTCTGGCCGTCCTAACACTGAGAAAGTGGGTAAAGTTACCACCGCTCAGTTAGAAGAGATTGCTAAAACTAAAGAGCCAGACTTAACAGCTGCTGATCTAGAAGCAGCGGTACGCACTATCGCGGGTTCTGCTCGCTCAATGGGCTTGAACGTAGAGGACTAATCGGATGGCTAAATTAACAAAACGCGCTCGTCTAGTACGTGACAAAGTTGACTCTACTAAAGAGTATGAAATCAACGAAGCTGTTGCACTTTTAAAAGAATTAGCGACTGCTAAATTCGCTGAAAGTGTTGACGTTGCTGTAAACCTTGGTATCGACGCTAAGAAATCTGACCAAAACGTTCGTGGTGCTACTGTACTACCTAACGGTACTGGTAAAGACGTGCGCGTTGCGGTATTCACTCAAGGTGCTAATGCAGAAGCTGCTAAAGAAGCAGGTGCTGACGTTGTTGGTATGGAAGACTTAGCTGAACAAGTTAAGAAAGGCGAAATGAACTTTGACGTTGTAGTTGCTAGCCCAGACGCGATGCGCGTAGTTGGTCAACTAGGTCAAATCTTAGGTCCACGTGGCCTAATGCCTAACCCTAAAACAGGTACAGTAACGCCAGACGTTGCTACAGCTGTTAAAAATGCAAAAGCTGGTCAGGTTCGCTACCGCAATGATAAAAACGGTATCATCCACGCTAGCCTAGGTAAGATTGCGTTTGAAGCAAATCAAATTCAAGAAAACCTTGAAGCGCTACTTGAAGCATTGAAGAAAGCTAAGCCTTCTTCTGCAAAAGGTACCTATATCAAGAAGATCAGCCTAAGCACTACAATGGGTGCGGGTGTTGCTCTTGATAAGGCTTCTGTAGGTCTTTAATACTGATGGGCTTGACCCGTTAGTTCTCTGAAAGGTTATGGGTTGGAGTTGTGTACATAGCAGTGCTAGTAAGCAACTCCCGTCCAAGACCGCAGGTGCGGTGTGGTGAAAGAGGTAAGAGAACTTTCACAGTCAACACACTGCTTAATAGAACAACCTGCGCAGACGGTGGTTTGACTCAGACTCTCTGGGATAACAAACACCGTAGAGCGGTATCAAATATGACGTTTGGTATCAATCTGTGAACCCTGACGGCGTGAGTAGTTAATTACAAACAATGTCAGATACAAAGAGGTGAACTCAGTGGCACTAGGTTTAGCAGCAAAAAAAGAGATCGTAGCAGAGGTATCTGAAGTTGCGTCTCGCGCTCTATCCGTTGCCGTCGCTGAATACCGTGGGATGGAAGTTGCAGATCTGACTGACCTACGCGTAAAAGCTCGTGAGCAAGGCGTATACCTAAAGGTTATACGTAACACACTAGCTAAGCGTGCATTGGCAGACAGTAAATTTGCAGACTTGGAAAGCGCACTTACAGGTCCGCTTATCTATGGTTTCTCTATCGACGCACCAGGCGGTGCGGCACGTCTTTTCAAAGACTTCGGTAAGACTAACGATAAGCTTAACGTAACAGCACTTTCAATTGGTAGTGGTCTTCTTGGTCCAGAGAAATTGGACGCAGTTGCTTCACTTCCAACTCGCGACGAAGCGCTTGCAAGACTACTTGCAACCTTCAAAGCACCAGTTGGGAAATTCGTTCAAACAATCAACGAAGTTCCTGGCAAGTTTGTGCGCGTATTGGCGGCGATCAAAGACGAGAAGTAATTTTCGTTTTTGGCATATTGATTTTTTTAACATTAAAAACCCAGGAGTTTAGAGAACATGGCTCTAACTAAAGAAGATATTTTAAACGCGATTGCTGAAATGCCAGTTATGGAATTGGTTGAGCTAATCGAAGCAGCTGAAGAAAAATTCAACGTATCTGCTGCAGCTGTTGCTGTTGCTGGTCCTGCTGCAGCTGGTGAAGCTGCTGCTGTTGAAGAGAAAACTGAATTTGACGTTGTAATGACTTCATTCGGTGGCAACAAAGTTGCGGTTATCAAAGCAGTTCGCGGCGCGACTGGCCTAGGTCTTAAAGAAGCTAAAGAAGTAGTTGAGTCTGCTCCTAAAGCTATCAAAGAAGGCGTAAGCAAAGAAGAAGCTGAAGAACTTAAAGCGGCACTTACTGAAGCTGGCGCTGAAGTTGAAATCAAGTAATCTGATTTGATCAGATTATTTGCCTGAGACGGCAAGGCTGGTGGTTTTTTGAACCACCAGCCTTTTTGCGCTGTATAGTGTGTAGAATATAACCCTTATCTACATTTCACTAGGCGCACATCGGTCAACACCGTTAAAAGCATAAAAATCCAACAACTTAACTAATAATTGGTTAAAATTTGTTGTATGCTGGTGAACTTGCCCGAATTAGGGTTGTGGAAGTTTGTTGCTTATTGCGCCATTTGAAACGCAGCTTTTAGCCCATAGCACGCGTTTTAAAGCATTTAGCAGCAGGTTGGGTCATAAATCAGCAGGCTGAGGAACCCATGGTTTACTCTTATAGCGAAAAGAAACGTATCCGTAAGGATTTTGGCAAACGCCCACAGGTATTGGAAATTCCATACCTTCTTTCAATTCAGCTTGATTCTTTCAAAAAGTTTATTGAGATCGACGCCGATGCTCAATACGGTTTGGAAGCAGCATTTCGTTCCGTTTTTCCAATTAAAAGTTACTCAGGTAATTCAGAGCTTCAATATGTAAGCTACCGCCTGGGAGAGCCAGTATTCGATGTTAAAGAATGTCAGATACGCGGTGTAACTTTCTCTGCTCCGTTAAGAGTAAAACTACGGTTAGTATTGTTTGACAAAGACGCAGCCCCAGGTACCGTAAAAGATATTAAAGAACAAGAAGTGTACATGGGAGAAATCCCATTGATGACAGAGAACGGTACGTTCGTTATCAATGGTACAGAGCGTGTAATTGTGTCACAACTACACCGTTCACCTGGTGTGTTCTTTGACCACGACAAGGGTAAAACCCACTCGTCTGGTAAAGTACTTTATAACGCGCGCGTCATTCCTTACCGTGGCTCTTGGTTAGACTTTGAGTTTGACCCTAAAGATAACTTGTTCGTGCGTATCGACCGTCGTCGTAAATTGCCGGCAACTATTATCTTGCGCGCATTGGAAATGACGTCAGAAGAAATCTTAGATACATTCTTCGACAAAGTTAATATCCGCATTGATAAAGACCGTCTAATGATGGAAGTGAAGCCTGATCGCCTACGTGGTGAGACAGCAGCTTTCGACATTATCGACAGTGATGGCAATGTGGTTGTTGAAACAGGCCGTCGTATCTCTGCTCGTCATACACGTGCACTAGAAAAGTCTGGTTTGACAGAGCTAGAAGTACCTGCCGATTATCTCATCGGTCGAGTATTTGCTGCTACTTATGTAAATGAAGACACGGGCGAAGTTATTGTTAGTGCAAACGACGAGCTTGCACTAGAGAACTTAGCTGAGCTTAGCCAAGCTGGTATTAAAGAATTTGAAACTCTTTATATCAACGAGCTTGATCACGGGTCATACATTTCAGATACGCTACGTATAGACTCTTCAACAAACCGCCTAGAGGCGCTTGTTGAAATTTACCGTATGATGCGTCCTGGTGAGCCACCAACGAAAGACGCTGCAGAAACGTTATTCGAGAACTTATTCTTCTCTGAAGAGCGTTATGATCTTTCTTCAGTGGGTCGTATGAAGTTTAACCGTCGTTTAGGCCGCGAAGAACTTATTGGTTCTGGTACGCTTGCCAAAGAAGACATTATTGCTGTTATGAAACAGTTAATAACAATTCGTGACGGTAAGGACGAAGTTGATGACATCGATCACCTAGGTAACCGCCGTATTCGTTCGGTTGGTGAAATGGCTGAGAACCAATTCCGCGTTGGTCTTGTGCGTGTAGAACGTGCAGTTAAAGAGCGTCTAAGCTTAGGCGACCTAGACAACGTAATGCCACAAGATCTTATTAACGCCAAGCCTATCTCGGCAGCGGTGAAAGAGTTCTTCGGTTCGTCGCAATTGTCACAGTTCATGGACCAAAACAACCCGCTATCAGAAGTAACGCATAAGCGTCGTATTTCTGCATTAGGTCCGGGTGGTCTTACTCGTGAACGTGCTGGCTTCGAAGTTCGAGATGTACACCCGACTCACTATGGTCGTTTGTGTCCAATCGAAACGCCGGAAGGTCCAAACATCGGTCTAATTAACTCATTAGCGAGCTTCGCGCGCACTAATGACTTTGGTTTCTTAGAAACACCTTTCCGTCGCATTGTTGACGGTGTTGTTACCGATGAAATCGATTATTTATCTGCAATTGAAGAAGGCCAATTCGCGATTGCTCAGGCTAACATTGCGTTATCTGAAGCAGGTGAGTTGGTAGACGACCTTATTCCATGTCGTCACCGTGGTGAAACAACCTTGATGCCAAAAGAAGACATCAAATACATGGACGTTTCTCCACAGCAAATCGTATCAATTGCGGCAAGTATAATTCCATTCCTAGAACACGATGATGCAAACCGTGCACTTATGGGTGCCAACATGCAACGTCAGGCTGTTCCTACATTACGTGCTGATAAGCCGTTAGTAGGTACGGGTATGGAAAGAACTATTGCAGTAGATTCTGGTGTAACTGTTGTCGCTAAACGCGGTGGTACAGTTGATTACGTAGATGCGAGCCGCATTGTAATCAAGGTTGCTGAAGATGAGATGCTTCCAGGTGAAGCAGGTATCGATATCTACAACCTGACTAAATACACTCGCTCTAACCAAAACACCTGTATCAATCAGCGCCCTACGTGTAATGTTGGCGACCCGATAGTCACTGGTGACGTGCTAGCCGATGGTCCTTCAACAGACCTTGGTGACCTTGCACTTGGTCAGAACATGCGTATCGCGTTCATGCCTTGGAATGGTTACAACTTCGAGGATTCAATCCTTATTTCTGAGCGAGTTGCTCAGGAAGACCGTTTCACTACTATTCACATTCAAGAGCTAAGCTGTATTGCTCGTGATACTAAGCTTGGGCCAGAAGAAATTTCTTCTGATATTCCAAACGTAGGTGAGTCTGCGCTAAGCAAGCTTGATGAATCAGGTGTTGTTTACATCGGTGCGGAAGTGAAAGGCGGCGACATTCTAGTAGGTAAAGTAACACCGAAAGGTGAAACTCAGCTTACTCCGGAAGAAAAACTTTTAAGAGCTATCTTTGGTGAGAAAGCGTCTGACGTTAAAGATACGTCTCTCCGTGTACCTAACTCAGTTCACGGTACGGTTATCGATGTTCAAGTATTTACCCGCGACGGTGTAGAGAAAGATAAGCGTGCGCTTGAAATTGAAGATATGCAGCTTCGTCAGGTTAAGAAAGACCTTACTGATGAATTTGAAATCCTTGCGGACGGCATTTTTGCACGTGCTCAAACTGCGCTAACTCGTGCTGGCGTTGAACAAGCGAAGCTTGACAGCCTACCACGCGAAAAGTGGTTTGAAATTGCACTTAACAGCGAAGATGCACAGTTAGAGCTTGACCAAATTGCTGAACAGCATGCTGAGATCAAAGCTGACTTCGATAAGAAGTTCGAAACTAAGCGTCGTAAGATAACGCAAGGCGATGATTTAGCGCCTGGTGTACTTAAGATAGTTAAGGTTTACCTAGCGGTTAAACGCCACATCCAACCGGGTGATAAAATGGCGGGACGTCACGGTAACAAGGGTGTTATCTCTACTATTCAACCAGTAGAAGATATGCCATACGATGAACACGGTACGCCGGTAGACATCGTACTTAACCCACTTGGTGTACCATCTCGTATGAACATCGGTCAGATCCTTGAGACTCACTTGGGCATGGCTGCTCACGGTCTTGGGGTTAAAATTGACCGCATGATTAAAGAGCAGCGCGAGCTAGCCGAAATGCGTGATTTCTTGAAGAAAGTTTACGAACTAGGTGAAAATCACCAAGAAGTAGACATTGATAGCTTCACAGATCACGAAGTTCGTCGCTTAGCGGAAAACCTTCGTAAGGGTGTTCCAGTAGCAACACCTGTATTCGATGGTGCTCGCGAGTCTGAAATCAAGGAAATGCTGAAGCTTGCTGATATTCCAGAAAGCGGTCAGATTACCTTGTTCGACGGTCGTACTGGTAATTCATTCGAGCGACCTGTTACGGTTGGTTACATGTACATGCTGAAACTGAACCACTTAGTAGACGACAAGATGCACGCGCGTTCTACTGGTTCATACAGCCTTGTTACGCAGCAGCCTCTTGGTGGTAAAGCACAGTTTGGTGGTCAGCGCTTCGGTGAGATGGAAGTGTGGGCACTTGAAGCTTACGGTGCGGCATATACCCTGCAGGAAATGCTTACTGTTAAGTCGGATGACGTTAACGGACGTACTAAGATGTACAAGAACATCGTCGATGGCGACCACAGAATGGAGCCTGGCATGCCAGAATCCTTCAACGTATTACTTAAAGAAATTCGCTCGTTGGGTATCAACATCGAGCTTGAAGAGAAGTAATACGGCAATTGCCGCGTAATGTTATGAGATGACCCGGTGCTTGCACCGGGTTCTAGAGACTGACTCCGCTGGGAGAGTAATGTGAAAGACTTATTAAAGTTTCTAAAGCAACAACACAAGGCCGAAGAGTTCGATAATATTCGAATCGGTCTGTCTTCACCTGACATGATTCGTTCATGGTCATTTGGTGAAGTGAAGAAGCCTGAGACTATCAACTATCGTACGTTCAAGCCTGAGCGTGACGGTTTATTCTGTGCCCGTATCTTCGGACCGGTAAAAGACTACGAGTGTTTGTGCGGTAAGTACAAGCGTCTTAAGCACCGTGGTGTTATCTGTGAGAAGTGTGGCGTAGAAGTGACACTGACTAAAGTTCGTCGTGAGCGTATGGGCCACATCGAGCTAGCAAGTCCTGTAGCACACATTTGGTTCCTTAAATCGCTACCGTCACGTATCGGCCTAATGCTTGATATGACACTTCGCGATATCGAACGCGTGCTTTACTTCGAATCGTATGTTGTGACCGAGCCGGGTTTAACAACACTTGAGCGCGGACAACTTCTAAACGAAGAAGATTACCTTGACTCATTAGAAGAACACGGCGACGAATTCGAAGCGAAAATGGGTGCAGAAGCAGTATTCGACCTGCTAACCGTACTTGACGTTGACGCCGACGTTGCAGCGATGCGTGAAGAGTTACCTTCAATCAACTCTGAAACAAAGCGTAAGAAAATCACCAAGCGCCTTAAGTTGCTTGAGTCATTCCAGCAGTCTGGTAACAAGCCAGAGTGGATGATCATGACAGTACTTCCAGTATTGCCACCCGATCTTCGCCCTCTTGTACCACTAGATGGCGGTCGATTCGCAACATCTGATTTGAACGACCTTTATCGTCGTGTAATCAACCGTAATAACCGTCTTAAGCGTCTTCTAGACCTTGCTGCTCCAGACATTATCGTGCGCAACGAAAAGCGTATGTTACAAGAGTCTGTTGATGCACTTCTAGATAACGGACGTCGCGGTCGTGCGATTACCGGTTCTAACAAGCGTCCACTTAAGTCGCTTGCAGACATGATTAAAGGTAAGCAGGGTCGTTTCCGTCAAAACCTTCTTGGTAAGCGTGTTGACTACTCTGGTCGTTCTGTAATTACCGTTGGTCCAACACTTCGCCTTCACCAGTGTGGTCTTCCTAAGAAGATGGCATTAGAGCTATTTAAGCCGTTTATTTACGGTAAGCTTGAAGGACGTGGTCTTGCAACAACAATCAAAGCTGCTAAGAAGCTAGTAGAGCGCGAAGCACCAGAGGTTTGGGACGTACTAGATGACGTTATCCGCGAACACCCTGTATTGCTTAACCGTGCACCAACACTTCACCGTTTGGGTATCCAGGCATTCGAACCAACACTGATTGAAGGTAAAGCGATTCAGCTTCACCCATTAGTGTGTGCGGCGTACAACGCCGACTTCGATGGTGACCAAATGGCGGTACACGTTCCGTTGACAATCGAAGCACAGCTTGAAGCACGTGCACTAATGATGTCGACGAATAACATTCTGTCACCTGCTAACGGTGAGCCAATTATCGTTCCTTCACAGGACGTTGTATTGGGTCTTTATTACCTTACGCGTGACAAAGTAAACGGCCTAGGCGAAGGCATGGTATTTACCAGCCCGAACGAAGCAGAAAAAGCATACCGCACAGGTAATGCTGAGCTCCATTCTCGCGTTAAAGTACGTATTACAGAATATGACATTGATGAAGACGGCAATAAAACAGAGAAAGTAACGCTAACGCAAACCACGGTCGGTCGTGCAATTTTCTCATTGATCCTTCCTAAGGGTCTTCCGTTTGAAATCATCAACCAGCCTATGGGCAAGAAGCAAATTTCAAGACTATTGAATGCTTGTTACCGTACGCTTGGTCTAAAAGACACCGTTATTGCGGCTGACCAAATCATGTATACCGGCTTCCACTACGCGATGATCGCGGGTGCGTCTGTTGGTATCGACGATATGGTAATCCCTGAAGCGAAGAAAGAAATCGTTGACGCTGCTGAAGCAGAAGTTATCGAGATTCAGGAACAGTTCCAAAACGGTCTAGTAACAGCCGGTGAGCGTTACAACAAAGTTATTGATATCTGGTCAAATGCCAACGAAAAAGTTGCTAAGGCCATGATGGATAACCTTAAGACTGACATCGTAATCAACCGCGATGGCGAGGAAGAAGAGCAATCATCATTTAACTCTGTTTATATGATGGCCGACTCGGGTGCTCGTGGTAGTGCCGCTCAGATTCGTCAGCTAGCTGGTATGCGTGGTCTGATGGCTAAACCAGATGGTTCAATCATCGAAACACCCATCACAGCAAACTTCCGTGAAGGTCTTAACGTTCTTCAGTACTTCATCTCAACGCACGGTGCGCGTAAAGGTCTTGCCGATACAGCACTTAAGACAGTGAACTCGGGTTACCTCACTCGTCGTCTTGTAGATGTTGCACAAGATTTGGTTATCACTAACGATGATTGTGGCACATTCGAAGGTGTGACAATGACACCGCTAATCGAAGGTGGTGATGTTGTTGAACCGCTTCGCGAGCGTGTTCTTGGTCGTGTGGTAGCAGAAGATGTAATCAAGCCTGGTACAGACGAGGTGTTGGTTGAGCGTAATGTACTTCTAGACGAAGCGCTAGTAGACATGCTTGAAGCTAACTCGGTTGACCAAATTCAGGTACGCTCGGTTATCACATGTGATAACGACTTTGGTGTATGTGCTAACTGTTACGGTCGTGACCTTGCTCGCGGACACATGGTTGGTAGTGGTGAGTCGGTTGGTGTTATTGCAGCACAATCAATCGGTGAACCTGGTACACAGCTTACCATGCGTACCTTCCACATTGGTGGTGCGGCATCACGAGCGTCTGCAGAAAACAGTGTTCAGGTTAAAACAGCGGGTAGCCTTAAGCTACACAATGAAAAATCTGTACGTAACTCTGACGGCAAAGTGGTTATTGTTTCTCGTTCAACAGAGCTTACTGTTATCGATGAACAAGGTCGTGAGAAAGAACGCTATAAAGTGCCTTACGGCGCAGTACTTAGTGTTGATGACGGTGCGAAGATTGCTGCTGGCGACGTTGTTGCTAACTGGGACCCGCATAGTCCCCCAATCGTTACTGAACGCGCAGCGAAAATTAGCTTCGCGGACATCGACGACACTAATACAGAAATGCAGCAAGATGAGCTTACTGGTCTAACGCGTATTGTTGTTAAAGATTTAACAAAAGCAAACGCCAAAGAGCCTAAGCTAATTCTTGAAAGTGATGAGTTCGGTCTTCAAGAAATTCGTCTTCCAAGCTTCACTACCATTGAAGCGAAAGAAGGCAAAGTGGCTAACGAAGGTGACGTGCTAGCGCGTATTCCTCAGGAAAGCTCGAAGACACGTGACATCACGGGTGGTCTACCACGAGTTGCTGACTTATTCGAAGCACGTAAACCTAAAGAGCCTGCTATTCTTGCAGAAATCTCAGGTACTATCGGTTTCGGTAAAGAGACTAAAGGTAAGAAGCGCCTAGTAATTACGCCTGCAGAGGGTGATGCATACGAAGAGATGATTCCAAAGTGGCGTCAGCTTAACGTGTTTGAAGGTGAGAAAGTGGAAAAAGGCGAAGTTATCGCCGACGGTCCAGAGTCTCCACACGACATTCTACGTCTTCGCGGTATCTCTGCAGTAGCGAACTACATCGTGAACGAAGTACAGGAAGTTTACCGTCTACAGGGTGTTAAGATTAACGATAAGCACATCGAAGTTGTTATTCGTCAGATGCTGCGTAAGTGTGTTATCACTCACCCAGGCGATACTCAGTTCCTAGAAGGCGAGCAAGTAGAAGTTTCTAACGTGAAAGTGGCCAACCGTGAAATAGAAAAACACGGTAAGATTCCAGCGCAGTACGAAACACAGCTGCTTGGTATCACTAAGGCGTCACTGTCTACTGAGTCATTTATCTCAGCAGCGTCTTTCCAAGAAACAACTCGCGTTCTTACTGAAGCAGCGGTTCAAGGTAAAGAAGATGACCTACGCGGTCTGAAAGAAAACGTAATTGTTGGACGACTCATTCCAGCGGGTACGGGTTTCGCCTACCATGAACGCCGCGCTCAACAGCGTAAAGAGCAAATCGAAGAAATGTCAGTATCTGCTGCAGATGCGGAACAGGCATTGACCGAAGCGCTTAACGCTGGTGCAGACGACGATTCGGCCGAATAAGGCATGATCACAGGAGCGCGTTAACGTGCTCCTAACATAATGGCAGCTCAAGCTGACAGATTTTAAGAATATTAAGTGCTTAGAGTTTGTACAGCTTGACAGTCAGGGCGATGATCATTAATATTCCGCGACCCGATTTTGGATAGCCCCGAAAAGGCTCGATAAACGGTCGCGGTTTTTTGTATCAAAGCTCAGTAAATATTGACGAGCACAATATTTACAACAAAGGGCGACAAAGAAAAAGTCGCATTAATATGGACCCAATCACAGTGATTGGGTTTTCGTAGTTTTTAATCAGGAGCTAGTTAATGGCAACAGTTAACCAGTTAGTGCGCAAGCCACGCAGAAAGCCCGTTGAAAAAAGCAACGTAGCTGCACTGCAAGCTTGTCCACAGAGACGTGGTGTATGTACTCGTGTATATACAACTACGCCAAAGAAACCAAACTCTGCACTACGTAAAGTATGTCGTGTGCGTCTAACTAACGGTTTTGAAGTTTCTTCATACATCGGTGGTGAAGGTCACAACCTACAAGAGCACAGTGTAGTACTTATCCGTGGTGGTCGTGTTAAAGATTTACCAGGTGTTCGTTATCACACAGTTCGCGGTACTTTGGACTGCGCAGGTGTAAACGATCGTAAGCAAGCCCGTTCTAAGTACGGCGCGAAAAGGCCTAAGTCTTAACGGTTCTCCGTTAGTAAGGCCAAACTGAAGTTTAAGAGTTTTGGGTATTCCCTGAATTCATACGGAGAATAGAAATGCCAAGAAGAAGAGTCGTAGGTCAACGTAAAATCCTACCAGAGCCAAAATTTGGTTCACAACTGCTTGCTAAATTCATGAATGTCGTAATGCTCGACGGCAAGAAGTCAGTCGCTGAAAAAATCGTTTACGGTGCGCTAGATATTGTTGCTGAAAAAACCAACAAAGCACACCTTGATGTATTCGAAGAAGCTCTTGATAACATCCGCCCTACGGTAGAGGTTAAATCTCGTCGTGTTGGTGGTTCAACTTATCAGGTTCCAGTAGAAGTACGTCCAGTTCGTCGTAATGCACTAGGTATGCGTTGGATGGTTGATGCTGCACGTAAACGTGGCGAAAAGTCTATGGCACAACGCCTAGCGGCTGAGATGTTAGACGCAGCAGAAAATAAAGGTTCAGCGGTTAAGAAACGTGAAGACGTTCACCGTATGGCCGAAGCAAACAAAGCGTTTGCTCACTACCGTTGGTAATCAACGTTATTTAACTGAGAGAGATTTATGCCTCGTAAGACCTCGATTGAGCGTTATCGCAATATTGGTATTGTGGCTCACGTGGACGCGGGTAAAACCACGACCACAGAGCGTGTCTTGTTTTATACAGGACTGTCTCACAAAATCGGAGAAGTGCACGATGGTGCTGCTACCATGGACTGGATGGAACAAGAGCAGGAGCGTGGTATTACTATCACGTCTGCTGCTACTACCTGTTTCTGGTCTGGTATGGAGCAACAGTTCGATCAACATAGAATAAATATCATCGACACGCCAGGACACGTAGATTTCACTATTGAGGTGGAACGTTCATTACGTGTTCTTGACGGAGCGGTAGTTGTATTCTGTGGGTCTTCTGGGGTAGAACCTCAATCAGAGACAGTCTGGCGACAGGCTGACAAATATGCAGTGCCACGCCTTGTATTCGTTAACAAAATGGATCGGGCTGGTGCTGACTTTGAGCGTGTTGTGGGTCAAATTCGCAAACGTTTAGGCGCTAACTGTGTTCCGATTCAAATCAACATGGGCGCTGAAGAAGAATTTCATGGTGTCATCGATTTAATTAAGATGAAATCAGTCAATTGGAATGAAGAAGACATGGGTATGACATTTACCTATGAAGACATTCCAGCTGAATATTTAGAGAAAGCCGAGCAGTATCGCACTGAAATGGTAGAAGCAGCCGCTGAAGCCTCAGAAGCGTTAATGGATAAGTATTTAGAAGGCGAAGAGCTAACTGAAGACGAAATCAGACTTGGACTTCGCACTCGTACGCTGAACAACGAAATTGTTCTTGCCACTTGTGGCAGTGCCTTCAAAAACAAAGGTGTTCAGGCAGTACTCGACGCAGTTGTTCATTTTTTGCCGTCGCCAAACGAAGTAAAAGCGATAACCGGTATTCTCGACGACAAAGACGAAACAGAAGCAGAACGTCATCCTACGGACGAAGAGCCGTTTTCTGCACTGGCGTTTAAAATAGCGACCGACCCGTTTGTTGGTACGCTGACGTTTTTCCGCTGTTATTCTGGTGTGGTGAATACAGGCGATACTGTATATAACCCTGTGAAAGGCAAGCGCGAGCGATTTGGTCGTATCGTGCAAATGCACGCGAAGGACAGAGAAGAAATTAAAGAGGTACGCGCGGGTGATATTGCGGCTGCAATAGGCCTTAAAGATGTCACTACTGGTGATACGCTGTGCGATCCGAATAACATCATTACGCTAGAGCGTATGGAATTTCCCGACCCGGTTATTTCAATTGCGGTAGAGCCGAAGTCACAAGCTGACCAAGAAAAAATGGGTATAGCGCTAAGTAAGCTTGCTGCGGAAGACCCGTCTTTCAAAGTAAAAACTGATGATGAGACGGGGCAAACGATCATTTCTGGTATGGGTGAATTACACCTAGATATCATCATTGATCGTATGAAGCGGGAATTTAAGGTTGAATGTAACGTAGGTAACCCTCAGGTTGCTTATCGTGAGACCCTTCGCAAAGCTGTTGAGGTGGAAGGGAAGTTCGTTCGTCAGTCTGGCGGCCGTGGTCAGTTTGGTCACGTATGGCTGCGCATAGAACCTCAGGAAGAGGACTTTGGCTACGAATTTGTGAACGAGATCGTCGGTGGTACTGTACCAAAAGAGTTCATTCCAGCGGTCGATAAAGGAATTCAGGAGCAGATGCGAAGTGGTGTTCTTGCAGGGTATCCCGTACTCGATGTAAAGGTTACTTTGTTTGATGGTTCTTACCACGATGTTGACTCTTCTGAAATGGCGTTTAAGATCGCCGGCTCAATGGGTTTCAAAAAAGGCGCCGCAGAAGCAAATCCGGTGTTGCTTGAACCCACTATGAAAGTTGAAGTAACTACTCCAGAAGACTGGATGGGTGATGTTGTTGGTGACTTAAATCGTCGCCGCGGCATGATCGAAGGTATGGAAGATGGCGTAGCAGGTGTTAAAATGATACGTGCTAAAGTGCCTCTTTCAGAAATGTTTGGGTATGCGACAGACTTGCGTTCACAAACGCAGGGTCGTGCTTCATACTCAATGGAGTTTTTCAATTATTCTGAGGCGCCTAACAATGTGGCGCGGGCTATTATTGAATCTAGAATCTAATCTAAATGAAGGTTCGGTCCGGTCTATTTGTGGGTCGGACTTTTAACTTAGGAAACGAGAAAAATGGCAAAAGAAAAGTTTGAACGTACGAAACCCCATGTAAACGTGGGTACAATCGGCCACGTTGACCACGGTAAAACCACGCTAACTGCAGCTATCACTACTGTTCTTTCAAAGACATACGGTGGTTCAGCTCAAGCATTCGATCAAATCGATAACGCGCCTGAAGAAAAAGCACGTGGTATCACTATCTCTACGTCACACGTAGAATACGATACTCCATCACGTCACTACGCGCACGTTGACTGCCCAGGACACGCTGATTACGTTAAAAACATGATCACTGGTGCTGCTCAGATGGACGGTGCAATCCTAGTAGTTGCTGCGACAGATGGCCCTATGCCTCAAACTCGTGAGCACATCCTACTTGGTCGTCAGGTTGGTATTCCTCACATCATCGTGTTCATGAACAAATGTGACATGGTTGATGACGAAGAGCTTCTTGAGCTAGTAGAAATGGAAGTTCGTGAACTTCTTAGCGAATATGAATTCCCAGGCGATGACCTTCCAGTTATCCAAGGTTCTGCACTTAAAGCGCTTGAAGGCGATGCAGAGTGGGAAAAGAAAATCATCGAACTAGGTGAAGCTCTTGATTCATACATCCCAGAGCCAGAGCGTGCAATCGATAAGCCGTTCATTCTTCCAATCGAAGACGTATTCTCAATCTCAGGTCGTGGTACTGTTGTAACAGGTCGTGTTGAGCAAGGTATCGTTAAAGTAGGTGAAGAAGTAGAAATCGTTGGTATCAAAGATACAACTAAGACGACTTGTACTGGTGTTGAAATGTTCCGTAAGCTTCTAGACGAAGGTCGTGCTGGTGAGAACGTTGGTGTACTACTACGTGGTACTAAGCGTGATGACGTAGAGCGTGGACAAGTACTAGCGAAGCCTGGTTCAATCAACCCACACACTAAGTTCGAAGCAGAAGTATACGTATTGTCTAAAGACGAAGGTGGCCGTCATACTCCATTCTTCAAAGGCTATCGTCCACAGTTCTACTTCCGTACAACTGACGTAACTGGTGCTGTAGAGCTTCCAGAAGGCGTAGAAATGGTAATGCCTGGTGACAACCTTAAATTCAAGGTTGAGCTAATTGCTCCGATTGCGATGGACGAAGGTCTACGTTTCGCAATCCGTGAAGGTGGTCGTACAGTAGGTGCTGGTGTTGTAGCGAAGATCCTAGACTAATCTAGACTTTGCAAACACTGCACAAAAAAGCGCACTTAGGTGCGCTTTTTTTATGCCTGTTGGAAAGTACGTGAGTGTAAGCCCTCTGAAACTCGCCGTAAACCCATCCATGGGGGCTCCACAGTAGCGTCCGTGCTGCTGAGAGTTCTCTATAGCTATCGGGGAATCTGGCAAACACCCATAAAGTCATACATACGTATTCATGTTAACAGATTGTTGAAAAAAAATTATTTGCATCGCATAGTGCCGAAACTTAACCGATTAAGAGTTTCTACATATGAACAAACTTGCATTTTTATTTCTGGTGTTAATTTTAGTTGCGTGCACCAATATTAGTAACAAAACTACCTCAACAAATATTTCATCGAAATATGCTCCCCAAGAATACGTCAAACTGGAGCATCCCGAATGGAGTAAGAACGCCAGTTTTTACCAAATCAACACGCGACAGTTTACTCCAGAGGGAACGTTTGCAGCTGCAAAGGAACAATTACCACGATTAAAAGAACTCGGTGTGGATATTCTTTGGTTAATGCCAATCCACCCTATTGGTGAAGAAAATAGAAAGGGCTCGCTAGGTAGCCCTTACGCTGTCAAAGATTATTTTGGTGTTAACCCAGAATTTGGAACGTTAGAAGACTTAAAAAGCTTTGTAGATGCAGCTCATGAGCTCGATATGTATGTCATTTTAGACTGGGTAGCAAACCACAGTGCTTGGGATAACGAATTAAGATTCAAACATCCAAATTGGTATACAAAAAATGCGCAGGGCAATTTTCACCCGACCCCTTGGTGGGATTGGTCAGACATAATCGATTTTGATTATAGCGTCCCAGAAATGAGGGAATACATGACTAATGCAATGAAGTTTTGGGTTGAAGAAGTTAATGTCGACGGTTACCGATGCGATGTTGCGGGTTTCGTACCAATAGATTTTTGGGAGAATGTCAGAGCTGAGTTAGATGCCATTAAACCTGTTTTTATGCTGGCTGAATGGGAAATGCGGGATTTACATGCAAAAGCCTTTGATGCTACTTACGCATGGTCTTGGCAGGAGGCTGTTCACGATATCATGCAAGGACACGCTGATTTAAATAGCCTGTTTGTCTACTATTCATGGAATGAGGGAGCTTATCCGAAAAATAGCTACCGAATGACTTATGTTTCAAATCACGATGCTAATTCGTGGGAAGGAAGCGTATTTGAGCGCTATGGCAGCGAAGAGAAAGCGGCGGCAGCAATTGTGTTGTCTGTTGTCGGGGAGGGGATTCCATTAATCTATAATGGACTAGAAGCTGGTAATGATAAGCGTCTCAAGTTTTTTGAGAAAGACCCGATCGAATGGAAAGAACATGAGTTCAAACCGTTAATACAGAAGCTATTAGCGCTTCAGAAAAACAACACCGCATTATGGCATGGTAAATATGGCGCGACAATGGAGCGTGTATATAATACGAGTCCGACTGAAGTACTTAGCTTTATTCGCGAGAACAGCAAGGACAAGGTGTTCGTTGTAATTAATTTTTCGGACAAGGACAATGCAGTGAAATTTGAAGGCCCACAAACGTCAGGGGCCTATACAGAACTGTTTAACAAGCAAAAAGTGACGATTTCAGAGGCCACAATCCTTAATTTGAAACCTTGGGAATACCGGGTTTACGTGAAGTAAGAGTAAGAGAAGGTAGAAGTATCTTTAACGCATTTGCATCAAAACACTCATGCGATTGACAGAAATTTTGTTACTCGCATGAGTGCTAATTACGTTTTATTGAAAACGAGTATTTGTTAAAGAAGGCATCAATTGGCAAAGGTCCTATTTCACTTGCCACACCATATTAAAAATCTGTTTATCAAAAAGCATTCATAAACGGGATAGCGCTTTAAACCCTACCCGAGATATTATAACTGCTTGATAGAGTAGCCCTTTTGTTCGAGCAGTTTAAGTACGTTGTCTTCGCCAACGAGATGGCCTGCACCTACTAGTACAAACTCTTTGTCATCATCACCAAACATGGCTTCTATTTGAGGTATCCAGCTTATATTGCGCTTGGTAAATACATCGTCGTACGATTCTGGCGCTTCTTGTTTGAAGGTTTGAATAACCAGTTTGTTCAGGGCCTCTGTATCACCTGCACGCCACGCTTTTATCGTTTGTTTAAGTTCGCTTTTAAGATCGGGTAAAGTGGCCAGGGTTTCCGATATGAACTGTTCTTCTTCGCCTTCACCTAAACCTGCAAGCATGGAAATTTGAAAGTCTAACGACTCCAAATACTCTCTATCTTTGCTATCACGTTTTGCTAATTGAGTGAAATAAGCATCTACACCTTCGCCTGCCATTTGCGCTCGCTGGGCTTCCATTGTGACTAACATAGTAGTGACAAAACCCGGTTTGAAACTGGCTAATTGGTTTGCACTGCTGCCAAATGCAGAAAGGTATTGGTCTAGCGCAGTAAATGTTTCTTCACTCAAGGTGTCTTTTAGAGTTTGTCCGTTTTGATAAGATAAACCCATCATCATTTTTTGCTGCGCTGTAATATCGGTTGGTTCTGGTAGCTCCGCCTCTAAAACAATGGTGTCGCTTTGTTGGTAGATATCAGTAAACTGTCTGGGGAGAGGAAACTCGCTAACAGGAAGTATATGTATAGTTCCGCCAATATAAACGGTGTCGCCGTCTTTACTGACTTTCCAAATAGATGTTTCGCTTTCAGCTTTCATTGAGTTGTCGCCAGCTGTAGTAGCGGCTGCTGCTAATGCCGAGAACGAAAGGCTAAAGGTAGATAATAGCGTGAATCCTAGTCCAATGATGAGTTGGCGACGAGAACGTGTTTTCATTGCAATTTCCTTATTGGTCGCTACTGATATCAGAGGGTTACAAATACAAGGCGACGACGATTAATTGTTATTTCTGGCAATTGTGCGTAGTTATACCCCAACTCCCAAGTAATTAACACTGTACTAAGCTCCACAATATGCACCGTAAAATATATCGTTATACGTACCAAACTGTATGTCACAAATAAATTAGCGACAAAAAGTGCGACAAAAAGTGCGACAAAAAAGTGCGATAGAAGCAAAGTACATCCAATTGAACAAAGGTGTTAAGCGACAATGTCTAAAGAAACAAACTCTAAGCCATTTTCACAGCGTCGTTATGCTTCTATACCGAATGCTATAAGCAGTGAAATGCAATTGGTGGTGGAGCAGTTTCCATCCTTATCGTTAGACACTGTGAAATCTGATGTGCCGGCTAACATTGAGGCGTGGAGAGATCGCATACATGCGGTAAATTCGCGGCAAAAAAAGAAAGTAAAAGCCATGCGAAAGCAGTTCAATGTATCTGTTGAGTTATTGAGTATTGTCGGGGTAACAGTACGTAAAATCACACCTAAAACAATAAATGAGCGTTTTCAAAATAAGGTTTATATCGATTTCCACGGCGGTGCGTATGTGTTTTTCTCAGGTCTTGTGAGTATTGAAGAAGGCATTTTGATAGCGGATAGACTGGGTATTGTGGTGTATAGCGTAGATTATCGTATGCCGCCTTCATCACCTTTCCCTGCAGCACTGAATGATGCATGTGCAGTTTATGACGAATTACGTAACGAGTACGGAAGCAATCGCATATTTATTGGGGGAACGTCAGCGGGTGGCGGTTTAACTCTCGCGTTGTTGCAACAGTTAAAACAACAAGACAAACCCTTACCCGTAGGCGTCTATTTGGGAACGCCCTGGGCCGATTTGTCTAACACTAGCGACTCCCTGCTTATCAATGAAGAAGCAGATAGAGTGCTGGTTTCCTATGAGGGGAGTTTATCCGCCGCAGCGCAGTTATACGCAGGGTCACATTCACTCACCCATCCGAGCGTTTCTCCGCTGTATGGCAACTTTGATGGTCTACCACCAACCATATTAGTGTCAGGTACTCGGGATCTTTTTTTAAGCGATACGGTGAGGGTGAATAGAAAATTGCGTGAGCATGCTATTACTACCCAGTTAGAGGTTTTTGAAGGTATGTCTCACGCCATGTATCTTATAGGGCATAACACACCTGAGTCGCTTGCTGTGTATGCTGAGATAAAGCAGTTTTTCCTCAAGATATAAACAGTAGAAAGGGCGCAAAAGTGCCCTTCACCAACTGTAATTTATGCTGTTAGTCTGACGGCTAACTCCAATAGCTAAGATCCGAACATAACGGTTAACACAGCCACCGCAGCGCCTATCCCCGCAATCTTAAGACCATTTTTGTACATAGGTAACTTGGGCATAAACATAAGAAATGCAGAAATAACAAAAAACAGTAGGCCCACACCAAACGCAATGTTTAGGTAAAAGAGCGGACTGTTATTCGTCGCCTTATGAAGTTTTACCATTTTGGCTAATACAACAGGGTAATCCTTGCGGGTTAACGTAGCCGTTCCTGTTGTCTTATCATACTCACCCATATTGAGCGTAATGCTGTCGCTATCTTCACTTACAACTTTCAGCCCGCGAATTTTAATAGCCGAAGTAATACTGTTGGCTGAAAGGTTAGTATCGAGCTGCCTTATTTGCACTTGGTCATATTTAAGGAAATCTGTGGGACGAAATATTAATAAGACGCCGCTCAATGCATAAATTGCCATAATTCCAGATAAGAAAAAGCCAAGCCAGCGATGGTACTTGCGAAATGCCATATGTAATTTGGGTGATGCCATTGTACTTTCGATAATTGTGATACTTAAAGATGACCGCATTTATAAACGAGAATCGATATCATTTAAAGAAGAAAACTGTCAATAGCGTGTAAAGCGGGTTATTGAGTGATTTATCACCCAAGTTGTTTTGTAAATGTTAATTTTTTATTGGTATGACGTGTAGAAATAAACTTAACTATGGTTAGACTTTGGTCTAATATTGCGCCGCACTATGCAGAATAAATGTTGTAATTGTGCAGGTTAGTTTTTGCAGACAATTAGAATCAGGCTTTCGCAGCTTATTTAATAAAGACAGTGGAATAACTATATGCAGTCTATTGCTATCGTAATACTTGGAATTATCGGCATGCTTTTTGGCTGGTTTGTGTATTCAAAATTTATCGCAAACCGCATTTTTAAATTGGATGATAATTTTGTTACCCCAGCCCACACGGAGCAGGATGGCAAAGACTTCGTGCCGACTAATAAAGTCGTGCTTTGGGGGCATCACTTTACGTCAGTTGCTGGAGCAGCTCCCATTGTAGGGCCTGCTATCGCAGTCTATTGGGGTTGGGTGCCCGCTGTACTTTGGGTGGTATTTGGTACTATTTTATTCGCTGGTGTGCACGACATGGGCGCATTATGGGCGAGTGCCCGACATAAGGGCAAGTCAATGGGCGCATTGTCAGAAAGCGTTATTGGCAAACGCTCCCGAGCGCTCTTTATGATAGTCATTTTCCTTGTTCTGTTAATGGTAAATGCGGTATTCGGGGTAGTGATAGCCAATTCTTTTGTATCTCAACCTACCGCGGTGTTCCCCGCATGGATGGCTATTGCGGTGGCATTGATTATTGGCCAACTGCTAAAACGAAACTTCTCTCTAATTCCTTTGTGTTTGGTAGGCATTGTAGTGCTTTATGCGTCTGTCTATGCAGGCAGCTATATTCCAATTAGTCTTCCAGAGACAATGTTTGGTCTAGCCGATAAGGCCAATTGGATCATCATCTTATTTGTTTATGCTGCTATAGCTTCTTTGCTACCAGTTTGGATGTTGCTTCAGCCGCGAGATTTTATTAATGGTATGCAATTGTTAGTGGGCTTATTTTTGCTCTACGGCGCAGTGTTCTTCGCCATGCCAGATATCACAGCGCCGGCCTTCAACATGCAAACTGCGGTAGATACCCCCAGCATTATTCCACTTCTGTTTGTTACTATTGCCTGCGGCGCGGTATCAGGTTTCCATGGCATAGTGGCCTCAGGTACTAGCTCTAAACAACTCGACAAAGAAACTGATGCTCGTTTTGTTGGCTACTTAGGCGCAATCGGTGAAGGCTCCCTTGCACTTATTACTATTGTGGCGGTAAGCGGCGTGGCCTTTGCTGCGTCACCTGAAGAGTGGCATGAGGTTTACAGCCATCTGGGCGCTGGTAGCGTAGGTGCATTCATCACTGGGGGAGCTAATTTAATACAGCAAGGATGGGGGCTGCCTGTCGACTTCTCCTCAACCATTTTAGCTGTCATGGTGGTGTTATTTGCGGGCACAACTATGGATTCTGGCGTACGTCTTCAGCGCTATATTATCCAAGAATGGGGCGATATCTACTCAATCGATGCGCTTAAAAATGGTTTGGTTGCCACCTTGCTTGCCGTTGGCTGCTGCTTGCTTCTTGCTTTTGGTGCAGGTGGTGCATCCGGTAGTGGCGGTATGATCATTTGGCCGCTGTTTGGTTCTACTAATCAAATACTGGCTAGCCTTACTTTATTGGTGATTTCGGTCATGCTTATCAAACTCGGTAGGCCTGCAAAGTACACGCTCATTCCAATGGTATTTGTATTAGTTATGGCGTTCTTTGCCGGCCTAATAAAACTGAAAGAATACTATCTGGCTGAGAACTACCTATTGGTTTTCCTCGATGCTGTTGTGCTAATAGTATCGGTGCTAGTTATGCTTGAAGCGTTCTCTGTGGTTTCTAAATTAAACAAAGACAGAGCATAAGGTAATTGCAAAAGGCCTACAGGTGCTGCACATAACGCAGGCTTGTTACGGCCTTTTTGCTATCTACGTTTCTTAAAGTTTCTTACAAATGCTGCAGTTCGGCTACTTTATATGCTATTTGGCGTTGCACGTTTTCTGAATGCCTTGGTTTCTGGTAGTATTATCAAATAAGAATTGATTAGATGCGTGCATAAGATAAATGCTTAAAGCTATTAGCGACGAGCCATCTATGTCAATTCACAAGTAATCAGATACCCAGAGGAAGCATGTCAGACATTATTCTACTCGCCGAAAACTTTTTAGCATTATTTATGGAGTCAGCTCCATGGTTATTGCTAGGGTTAGTCGTAGCCGGCGTAATGCATGAGTTGGTTCCTGTGTCTTTTCTTGAACGTCACATGGGTAGTAATTCTTTAAGTTCAATTAGTAAGGCTGCCGTTATTGGCGCGCCATTACCATTGTGTTCCTGCGGTGTTATTCCCGCTGCACTAGGGTTAAGACGTAGCGGCGCTTCAAAGCCATCCACTATCTCTTTTTTAGTATCAACGCCAGAAACAGGTGTTGACAGTGTATCGGTATCTTACGCTCTGTTAGGACCACTGTTCGCCATCATTCGACCTATTGCTGCTGTAATGAGTGCTATCTATGCGGGTTTAATGGTTAAGCTATTTGATACAAACGATATAACAAAGGCGCCCGCGGCAAGCAGCACCTCTCATTCTCACACAGCTGCTGATGCCTGTTGTGACACTAAGCCATCTAGCGTTTCTACATCATGTTGCGGCAGTGAGTCTAAGCCAGTTAAAACTTCTTCTTGCTGCAGTAGTTCAGACGTTAGTTCGGATATTAGCTCCGATAGTATTTCTGAGGGGGCCAGTGGCGTCGATAATTCATCGTCTCAAAATTCAGGTTTTACAAATTCAAGAATAGTCCGTGTGGCAGGCTACGCCAGTGGCAAATTACTTGAAGATATAGTGGTGTGGTTATTGATTGGTTTAGCACTTGCCGCAGCAATTAAAACGTGGGTGCCCACCGACTTTTTAACACAGTGGGGTGACGGCTTCGTTGCCATGCTTGTTATGGCGTTTATCGGCATTCCAATGTATATCTGTGCTACAGCATCAACACCGCTGGCAGTAGGCTTTTTGGCTGCTGGGTTATCGCCTGGCGCTATTTTAGTGTTTTTAATGGCAGGGCCAGCAACCAATGTATCCACTATGGGTATGATAAAGCAAGAAATGGGTTTGCGTACTCTTTGCCTGTACCTGTTCAGTGTTGTTAGCGCCAGTGTAGGCTTTGGCTATCTCCTCAACTATCTTGTTTCAGCAATGTCTTTACAAAGCCTCATTCAAACGCAAAGTGCGCTGCATGAGCATGGAAATGGTGTTCAGGCTGCCTACGCAATCAGTGCAATTGTGCTCGCTGCGTTAATGATTCGTATTGGAATAAACAAAGTGCTGCAATATCGACATGCTCACACTACCCCATCATCATGCTGTCATTAGTTACAAATAATCTATTAGTGCGCTTGTAACGCGCACTGTGTTCCTCATAATATAAAGCTGCGAGATAAGAATAATAAATCGCAGTATTCTCTAATCCCTATGGAAACCATACATGTTTTTACTTGTTGTGTACGTGTTTATTGCACTTGGCTTTTCGTTTCTGTGTTCAATTGCAGAAGCGGTTATTTTAAGTGTCTCGTCGGCCTATATCTCAGTATTAGAGAAAGAGAAACGGCCAAGCGGAAAATTACTGCGCAAGCAAACTGATAATATCAATACGCCTCTATCGGCTATTCTTACGCTGAACACTATCGCTCACACTATGGGCGCAGCTGGTGCTGGTGCTCAAGCCGCATCTGTTTTTGGCGAAGCCTATCTAGGTATCATTTCTGCTGTGTTAACCCTGCTTATTCTTGTGTTCTCCGAAATCATTCCAAAAACTGTGGGTGCTACCTATTGGCGTGCCCTCGCTCCAGCAACGGCCTACTTTTTAAAATATCTGGCAATTGCGTTGATGCCGTTTGTGAAAATGTCGGAGTTGCTTACACGAGGCTTCAAAGAAGACAGCCCGTTAAGAGGATTAAGTCGCAGTGAACTGCATGCAATGGCCGAACTTTCAGGCCAGGAGGGGCAGCTTGCTAATCATGAAGCTTCATTTCTACAAAGCTTATTAAGCTTACACGAGCTTCGTGTTAAAGACGCTATCACTCATAGAACTGCACTTTTCTCGGTGTCTGAATCAATGACAGTAGAAGCTTTTTTTCATAAGCACTCTAATATCGAATTCTCGCGTATTCCTGTGTATGAAGATAACGATTCTGAAAACATTACCGGTTATGTAATGCGTTCAGATTTGTTAGTTGCGCAAGCTCGCGGTAATACAGATAAACCACTCTCAGAGTATGCCAAAAACCTTGTTACTATTTTGAATATTATGCCGCTCTCGGTGACGTTTGAGCATTTTATAGATAAACATGTTCACATGCTGTTGGTCGTTGACGAATATGGTGGTCTAGAGGGAGTCATAACGCTTGAAGATCTCTTAGAGCGACTGCTCGGCGTTGACATTGTTGATGAGAAAGACACCACAGTGAGTATGCGACGTTTGGCGAAAATGATGACGCGCCGAAAAGAAAATATGATGATTAAAAATGTGCCAGATGCCTCCCTTGAAAATCAAAAAAATAAGCACTCCCAGTGATATTGAGCCGCTTCAATAAGTGATGCCTGTATCAGCGAATAAACGCAAAAAACAAAGCTAAATCGCGCACAGGTTAAAGTTTTACCGTGGATTGCGGTACAATGGAGGTCAATGTCAAAATATGTAAATGACACAAAAACAGGTAAAAGAATCAAAACAAGTAAAAGTGCAGATTTATGCAAACAAGCAAAATGCACTAACCGCATGTAACTCAATCTCACCTTTGCAGATTAGCTGTAACACTCACAACATGGGTATTTCATGAAAGCGTTGGACATAAAAGGATTAACAAAAACCTATAAAGGTGGCGTAAAAGCACTTAAAGGGGTAGATCTCAGTGTACAAGAAGGCGACTTTTTTGCGCTACTAGGGCCTAATGGGGCGGGTAAATCCACCACCATTGGTATTATCAGCTCGCTAGTTAATCAAACAGAAGGCTCTGTGTCGGTATTTGGTTATGACCTTACCACTCAAAAAGAGCAAGCGAAGGCGTGCATAGGCCTGGTGCCACAAGAGTTCAACTTCAACCAATTTGAAACCGTGCTCCAAATTGTGCTCAACCAAGCAGGCTACTACGGTGTACCGCGGGGTATTGCAAAAGAGCGGGCTGAAAAATACCTTTCGCAGCTAGATTTGTGGGAAAAAAGAGACGCTCGCGCAAGAGAACTCTCTGGCGGTATGAAGCGCAGACTGATGATAGCAAGAGCGTTAATGCACGAACCCAAATTGCTGATTCTCGACGAACCAACCGCCGGTGTAGATATAGAAATTCGTCGCGCTATGTGGGTATTTTTAGAAGAGATAAACCGTCAGGGAATTACCATAATTCTCACCACGCACTATCTTGAAGAAGCTGAGATGCTGTGTCGCAACATTGCCATTATCAATAAAGGCACTATTGTTGAGAACACCAGCATGAAGTCACTGCTGTCTAAACTCAATGTTGAAACCTTTGTACTTGATGTGAAGCTGCAAGAGCAGAGCAACATGGACGCCCTTAATCTGCATAGCGTCGACTATCGCTGGATAGATAGTCATACCTTAGAGGTGGACGTAGAGAAAGCCGAAGGGCTCAACCCTGTGTTTGCTCAGTTAAGCGAGCAGGGTATTCAAGTCATGAGTATGCGTAATAAATCCAACCGTTTAGAGGAATTGTTTGTTCGTTTGGTAGAGTCAGCGAAGCAGGCGGAGTGAAGTAATGAGTGATGAAACTACACATATGAATGAAGAGAAAAAAATCAGCTGGGTAAAACAGAATTACGTAGCGTTAACTACCATTTGGATTAAAGAATGTACCCGCTTTTTAAGAATTTGGGTTCAAACACTCGTACCGCCAGCAATTACCATGAGCCTCTACTTTGTTATTTTCGGCAGCCTTATTGGAAATCGCATCGGCCAAATGGGCGGATTTAGCTACATGGAATTTATTGTTCCTGGGCTAATAATGATGTCGGTTATTACGAGTTCTTACTCAAACGTGTCGTCGTCCTTTTTTAGCGCTAAATTTCAGCGCAATATAGAAGAGCTTTTGGTTTCGCCGGTTCCTACCTCGGTAATCATACTTGGTTATGTTGGCGGCGGAGTGGCTCGCGCTATCCTCATTGGTATTATGGTAACCATGGTGTCGCTGTTCTTCGTTGACGTTCAAATTTACAGTTTGGGCATTATTGCTCTTACCGTATTACTTACCTCAACACTCTTTGCGACAGCTGGCCTTATCAACGCCGTGTTTGCGAAAACCTTTGATGATATAAGTGTGGTGCCCACTTTCGTGCTTACCCCGTTAACTTACTTGGGCGGTGTATTTTATTCCCTTTCTTTGTTGCCAGAGTTTTGGCAAATAGTGAGTAAGGCTAACCCAGTTGTATACATGGTGAATGGCTTCCGGTATGGCTTCTTGGGTGTTTCAGATGTGAATATTACGCTGGCGCTGGGTTTGCTGGTGGGCTTTAATGTGCTGTTATTTAGCATTGCTTATTACTTACTAAAAACGGGGAAAGGAATTCGCAGTTAATGTCAGACGGCAACTCTCGGTCTATCACGACAAATCAAGTAGGCATTCACGACAAGTTAGACGAGCTTGTTGTGAAATATCAGGCATCGACTAATAAGAGACCTATTGGAGAGCACACTAAGCACGCTTTTAGCGAGGTTTGTGAGTGGCTTGATGGTTACGCTGGGCCCATTATTCTTGACTCTTGCTGCGGAGTAGGTGAAAGCACAGCCAATATTGCAAAAGCTAACCCAGAGGCCCGAGTAATTGGTATTGATAAGTCAGCGCAGCGGGTGGAGAAGCACAGCCATTATTCCGTTGAGCAAGAAAACTACCGCGTAATACGTGCAGATGTTATCGATTTTTGGCGCTTAGTTCGAAGTTCTAATTGGCAGGTGGTAAAGCACTACTTACTGTATCCCAATCCATACCCCAAAAAAACGCAAATACAAAAGCGCTGGCACGGCAGTGCAGCCATGGTGGATTTCATGGCAATAACCACCAATATTGAAGTGCGCAGTAACTGGCTTATTTACTTGATGGAATTTGCTCAAGCGACTGCCCACTATGGCTGCCTTTCAGATCTCGCGGAAATAAAAAGCAGTCATGCAATGACACCTTTTGAGCGTAAATACACTGGCAGTGGACAAACTTGCTGGAAGCTTAATTGTCGAAGCGAAGAGAGTTAAGCTCCATTTTTCATTGTTCGCCATCTTAAGCGCGAAGGAGTAACTGCTCAATGCTGGTATGCATTGGCCACGTGTGCAACTGGCGGGCTAAATACATAACCTTGAGCATATTTAATGGGTAAACGCTTTACGTCGTTGAGCAGTTCCTCGTTTTCGATATGCTCAGCAATCACCGCAATGCCTTGGTGTTCACACAGCATAAGCAGGTGGTCGACGTATTCCCTTACTGCGTCTTGCTGTTGATAGTGCCTAATTAGCCCGCCAGCAATTTTAATCCCTCTCACAGGAAGGTTCATAAGCGCTTTAATATTGCCAGGGCAGGAGCCAACATTATCAATAAACACCCCTAGGCCGCTATGCATACCTTTATCAATAAAGGCTCTCAGTTGCTTCGGATTTTCCAAAGCAGTCGATGCGCTTACTTCGATACTTGCTCGTCTTGGGTTGGGATAATCTGCAAGTTCAGCAATAAGAGAGTGAATGAGGGATTCATTATGGAGATCTTGAGCAGAGATATTAATGTTCCACGGAATGTTGAGATCGTGAAAGTAACTCGCGCTTTGCAAGAACATGCTCGCCGCCAGTGTTTTAACGTGCTGCTCTCGCTCTATTAAATATAAAAATTCGCTGGGCAAGAATGTTTTGTCGTTGTGAGTAATTAATCGGGCCAAACACTCGTAACGCCACACGCCTTGACTGTTCAGGTCGACAATAGGCTGAAAATACGGAACGATGTCATCAATCGAAAAATCTTCTGATATTTCACGTATTGGCATAAACAAGTTACCCCGTTTTTACGTATTTATTCATAATTAAAATATAGCAGTAAATCTGACATGTGCCGTGCTTTTGCCAGTAGCAACGTGTGGCACCGCCAAAAGTACAATTAAATGCTGCTGGTAACCACTTGGCGAAAATTGTAATCTAATGTAAAGTGCGTTCCCCTAAAAGTCATGTGACCGCGGCATGAAAGTGAAATGAAAACTTTCAGGGCGGGTAACCAATGGGTTTAGTTAAAGCGTATTTGCTGCCTTAAAGTAGCCTGCGAAAAAACTTAAAGTAGCCTGCGAAAAAGTAGTGCAGCACTACCTTAAAAGAAGATTAGAGTGGGGTTGGTCTGGCATAACACCGCCTACTATGTTCGTTGAGAGTCAGTTTTGTTGAAGATGAAATGGGTTCCCAGCGAATTAACCTTATATATGTTTGTTGAGAGAGGGTGTGTTTAGTGGGTGAAGCGCAAGTAAGTTTAGAGCACCTGTTTAGGGTCTTTACCAAGCCTGAACACAAAGACTCAAAGCTAGCTCAGATTGAGCAGCATTTATCAGACAATATTCTAGATTTTCTGTCTCAACACGTTGTGACGAAAAAAACGTCGTTGGAAGAAGTTGAAAAAGACTTCTCAAATTCCAAGGTACCAGAATCACCGGAATTCGTATCAACCCATGCTGAAAGCTTACTAGATAAGCTGGTGGCTCATTCTGTAAACACTTATTCGCCTACCTTCATTGGGCACATGACATCCGCTTTACCCTATTTTCACCTGCCACTTTCTAAACTTATGGTGGGGTTGAACCAAAACCTAGTAAAAATAGAAACATCAAAAGCCTTTACGCCTCTTGAGCGCCAGGTAATAGGCATGATGCACAATTTGGTGTACGACCAACCTGAGAGCTTCTATGACGAGCATCTTCACAGCGCGGCACATTCGTTAGGTGCGTTCTGTTCTGGTGGCACCATCGCCAACATTACAGCGTTATGGGTGGCGAGGAATAAGTTATTAGGGCCACAGAAAGGTTTTGCCGGCGTAGCTAGGGCTGGATTAGCAGCTGCATACCGTTTTCACAACATCAATAATGTGGGCATTATGTGTAGTAAGCGCGGCCATTATTCTTTGTCCAAAGCCGTTGATGTGCTGGGCATTGGGCGCGAACAGTTACTCACATTACCTGCGCCGAATCAAACCTTAGACCCTGAAAAAGCGCTGCGTGCCGGTAAGCGCTATCAGGAAGAGGGCAATAAGCTGCTCGCTATCGTAGGCGTGGGCGGTACTACTGAGACTGGGCATGTCGACCCGCTGAACGAACTTGCCGATGTAGCAAAAGAATTGGGCTGTTGGTTCCATGTCGATGCTGCATGGGGAGGAGCAACTTTGTTCTCTTCTCGCTATCGCGATCGTCTCAAGGGAATTGAGCGCGCAGACTCGGTAACTATAGATGCACACAAACAAATGTATGTGCCTATGGGCGCAGGTATGGCGCTATTTAAAGACCCCGAAAATGCCAACACCGTAAGGCACCACGCGCAATATATATTGCGTGAAGGCTCGAAAGATCTCGGTGCAACTACCCTTGAGGGATCGCGTAACGGTATGGCTATGATGGTTTACTCGGCGCTGCATATCTTTGGTCGCAAGGGCTACGAGTTGCTCATTGACAGCAGTATCGACAAAGCGCATGACTTTTCGGCCATGATCAATAAGGCGCAAGACTTTGAATTAACCACCACCCCTACGCTTTCTTTGCTCACCTATCGCGTTTGCCCCGCTGAAATTCAACAAATTTTAAAAACTGCATCGCCTAGCATGCAAAAAGCTATTAATGAGAAAATTGATGCTTTGGTGGTTGCGGTACAAAAACAACAGCGAGAGGCGGGTAAGTCGTTTGTTTCTCGAACGCGGCTAGAAGCGCCAGATTATCCGTCGCAATGTATAACAGTATTTAGAGTTGTGCTGGCGAACCCACTCACAAGCCACAACGACCTTGCGGCGATCCTAGCCGAGCAGCATATCATTGCGAAGAAAACGAAAGCATGGCGCTCGCTTATAGACTTTGTTAACAGCAACGACATGCAGAGTATTGCGTAAACGCACAGCTAGAGTAAAAGCCGGAAAATTCAAAACTGTTAGGTAGCAAGGTTAGAAAATAACGCTACCTAACGTTCAATGTGCAAGTTATCTATCAAACGCGTGGAGCCCATGAATAGGGCGGCTACAATGGCGATATGTTTATCGGCTGAAGTGGCTGGCTGTAAGGTGGTGGCGTTTACAATGCGGACATAGTCGTTTTTAAACCCGCGGGCTTCAAGGTTTTCCACCATAGATTTCTCGATATCAGCAAACGATAACTGTCCCTCTTCAACCAAGGCTTTTGCCTGCTGCATTTCTTTATAAAGCGAGCGTGCGGTGTCTTTTTCTTTTTCACTGAGATATCCATTACGAGAGCTCATCGCAAGGCCTGAAGACTCTCTCTCAGTTGGCACACCATGTACATTTACGGCCATAGATAAATCTTGCACCATGGTGCGAATAACCTGCAGCTGCTGGAAGTCTTTTTCACCAAAAAACGCATCGTCAGGCTGGACCATATTAAAAAGCTTGCTCACCACTGTGGCTACGCCACGGAAGTGACCTGGCCGACTGGCGCCGCACAATACATCGGAAATGCCGGGCACTTCTACAAAGGTTTGCGCCTGAAGGCCGGAAGGGTACATATCGCTGACACTCGGTAAAAACAGAGCGTCCACACCGTTTTCAATTAGCTTGGCTTGGTCGGCTTCTATCGTTCGAGGGTAGGCATCAAGGTCTTCGTTAGCGCCAAACTGCATAGGGTTAACAAAGATACTTACAATAACAATATCGTTGTGTGCTTTTGCCCGCTTAACCAGTTTTAGATGACCATCGTGAAGGTTGCCCATAGTAGGAACAAAGCCAATAGAGCTGCCGTCGCGTCTATAGCTTGCCACCAATTGACGCAATGATGAAATATCACTCACTATTTGCATAGAATCCTCTCGTTCAGCTTTGTTTTTTATTTATTTTGCTTCTCAGTAAGGGGCTATACGCCCTAGTCAAAGCTGTGCTGGGGCGAAGGGAATTCGCCACATTTTACTTCATCAATATATTGTGCAACGGCTTTGCGCATGTCGCCGGTTTCAACCAAGTAGTTCTTGGAGAACTTCGGCATATAATTGGCGCTGATACCAAACATATCGTGCATCACCAAAATTTGACCGTCGGTGTCTTTGCCCGCACCAATACCAATCACTGGAATGCTCAATGCTTCACTAATCATTTTTCCTAAAGCAGAGGGAACGCACTCTAGCACCAAAAGTTGAATACCGGCTTTCTCTAGTGCCTTGGCTTCTTCGAGCAGCTTTTGCGCCTGTTCACTGTCTCTACCTTGCACCTTAAAGCCACCAAATACATGAACAGACTGAGGGGTGAGGCCTAAATGTCCGCATACGGGGACGCCTCTTAAGTTTAGCCCTGAGATAGTGTCACACAGCCAGCTACCGCCTTCCATTTTAACCATGCTAGCACCCGCAGCCATGAGAACCGCAGCGTTTTGGTAAGTTTGTTCAGCAGTGGCATAAGACATAAACGGCATGTCAGCGATAACAAAAGCCCGCTGTGTGCCTTTTCTTACGCTTTTAGTATGGTAAGCAATGTCTTGTATAGTAACGGGTAAGGTGTCGTCTTCACCTTGTAAAACCATGCCCAACGAGTCGCCAATTAGCAAAGCATCTATGCCTTGTTCATCAAACATTTTCGCAAAGCTGGCGTCGTACGCAGTTAAAGAGGTAATCTTTTCACCCGCCTGCTTTTTCTTAAGCAGGCCAGAAACAGTAACTTTCTTCATGACATGGTCCAGATATTTATATCGTGTGGCGAACTATACGGATTTTGCCGTTAATTGGAAGTACGCAAGCGGCGTAAGCCATCGAGAGAGCAGTTAGCAACCCAGTTAGCAATTGGCTTTCCATCTTTCATCACCATGGTTGGGGCTATTTCAAATAAGGGCACCATGACGAACTCTCGCTCGGCCATGCCATAGTGAGGAATAATTAAATCTGCGGTATCAATCTGTTGACTTCCGTACAGCAAGATATCTAAATCTAATGTACGAGGACCCCATCTATCACCCTTTCGCTCTCTTCCACATTCCAGTTCAATACGCTGTAACTGCTTTAAAAGGCTGTGGGGCTTTAACGTTGTTTCTATCAAACATACAGCATTGATGTAGTCTGGCTGGTCCTGAGGTCCCATGGGCTTACTTGCATACAGTGAGGACTTCTTTAGAACGCGCGTATCTTCAAGGTTGTCAATAGCTTCAAAGGCATTATTTGCTTGGCTTTCGCTATCTCCAAGGTTACTTCCTATACCAATATAAACATGCTCTTTATGCATCAGTGTCTCTCTTAGCAGGGCGGCGCTTGCGCTTTTTGCGAGGGGCTCCGCCTGAGCCTTCTGAGCGTTTAAGAGCGTTTAACATGCTCTTTTGTTTTCCATTTTCAGCATGTTGAAAATGAGTCCACCATTGGGCAAGCTCTAATAGTTCGCCGCCTTCTGTTTGTCCTCTAGCGAGTAAGAAGTCGTAACCTGCTCTAAACTTAGGGTGAGTAAGCAACTGAAATGCTCTTCGGCCAAAACGCTTGGGTAAACGCTGCTGCAAAATCCAAATATCTCTTACCACCGTTGAGAAACGTTTCGGGATCATAATGCGCTGAGTTTGCTTGGAAATAACTTCCCCAGAGGCGATATTAAATGCATCATGAGCGTTAAGCCCCGATTCTAACTGTAATCGCTGTGAATGCTCTTCAACTGGATACCACAATAAGGCCGCATATAAAAAGGCTGGGGTAACCCGCTGCTCGTTGTTAATCCGCTCATCTGTGTTGGCAAGTACACGACGCACAAACTGCATTTCCTTGCTGTTTTCGTCTTTTAGGAACGGCGCGAGCTGAGGGAACAGTTGGTCAATTAAACCAAACTCTCGCATCATCAAAAAGGTCTCTTCACCCTTGCCAGATAAGAACAGCTTGAGGCTTTCCTCAAATAGGCGCGCGGGTGGAATGTTTTGCAGCAAGCTCGCTAGCTTCTTAATGGGCTGCGCGGTAGATGGCTCGATACGCATAGATAGCTTAACAGCGAACCGCACAGCGCGAAGCATGCGTACAGGATCTTCTCGATATCGGGTTTCTGGATCGCCCATAAGGGCAACTTCGCGTTTCTCAATGGCGGCAAGGCCATTTGCAAAGTCTTTTACCGTAAAGTCTGCCACGCTGTAATACATGGCGTTGAAGGTGAAATCTCGGCGTTCAGCGTCTTCTTCAATAGAACCAAACACATTATCTCTTACCAGCTGGCCGTGTGCATCTTGAGAGCCCGTTGCTTTATTTTTCGGCGTTTCATCACTCTCATCGGTTTCTTGATGATGACCCCGGAATGTAGCAACTTCGATGATTTCTCTACCAAAAACAATATGAGCAAGGCGAAATCGACGGCCAATAAGACGGCAGTTTCTAAATAGGCCTTTAATCTGTTCTGGGGTGGCATTGGTCACCACATCGAAGTCTTTAGGCTCGTAGCCCATCAATATATCGCGTACGCAACCTCCGACTAAATACGATTCGAAGCCTGCTCCGTTAAGGCGGTACATGACCTTTAACGCATTTGCACTAATATCTTCACGAGAGATTCCATGCTCACCCCGAGTCATAATTCGAGGTTTTAATGTGTTGTCAGACGAGGCATCCTTTGAGAATGCACGCTTAACAGATTTGAAAACACGATGAATGATGGCGATATCTCCGCAAAATATTAAGGATGGCTATAATAAGTGGATTCATGCTGAGGAACAATAATTTCGGGCGTTTTCACTACTTTTTTCCTATCCCATATCGAAATAGCGTAAGACAAAAGTGCGTCTACCGAATCGAAGTCTCGTGTTTTAACATCGCAGAACCCTAAAAATTGAAGTGCCGCTACAATATTTTCTAACGCTCTGGCGTTATTAATAGGGCTAGCGTGATTCTGCTTGCTTAACTTTCTTCCTGGCGCGACTGCTGCTACGGGAACATGTCCATACTGAGGTGCAGTAAATCCTAACGCCTCATACATACTTAAATGAAGAGGGGTAACCTCTATTAAGTCGCAGCCTCTAATAATATGCGTCACCCCTTGATAAGCGTCATCGAGTATAACCACTAAATTATAAGAGAAAAGCTGGTCTCTGCGTTTTATCACCACATCTTCTGAAGGACGAGGCGAGAGCGCAATGTCCTCCATAATTACATCGGTGGAAGGTAAAAGCTGACCATCAAGCTTTAAGCGCACTGCGAGTTCGTGCTCGGCGGGAACAAGATTTTTGTCGCGACATTGCCCGTTATAAATACCGCCCATTGCCGTAATCATTTTCCGCGTGCAGCTGCAATAATAAGCTCGCTGGTCATCTAATAGTGAGTTGAGAACCTGCTGATAACGTTCGTGCTGCTGGCTCTGATACATTACTGTACCGTCCCATTTCAATCCGTGGGCTTCTAAACTCATTAATATTTCGCGGTCGGTTCCAGCTATGCATCTGGGTTCGTCGATATCCTCCATTCTTACCAGCCATTCTCCGCAGTGATGCTTAGCATCCAGGTAGCTTGCTAGTGCGGTGACTAATGAGCCAAAATGAAGCTGACCCGATGGGGAGGGAGCAAAGCGACCTGTGTATTTTGCATCAGTAGGCGACATCGATTGCGGGTTAAGCATGCTTCGGGATTATAAATAAAGAAGCGCAAGAAGGTAAGCGGCAACAGGGCTTATGGCGTGTGCGTACACGTGGAATACTAAAAAGCCCCACCATACCGTGGCGAGGCTTTTTAATTGACAAGCAAATCGACACAAACATCGATAGATTCAAGGTGATAAAAATCAGCCTTGAAGCTGCTTTTCTTTAATTTCAGCCATTGTCTTACAGTCGATACATAAGTCGGCTGTAGGGCGGGCTTCAAGACGACGAATACCAATTTCGATACCGCATTGGTCGCAGAAACCAAAATCGTCTTCTTCAATACGCTTAAGCGTTTTTTCAATTTTCTTTATTAGCTTGCGCTCGCGGTCTCGCGTGCGAAGTTCCAAACTGAACTCTTCTTCTTGTGCTGCACGGTCGACGGGATCAGGGAAGTTCGCTGCCTCATCTTTCATGTGCGTTACGGTGCGGTCAACCTCTTCGCGAAGTTGGTTACGCCACGCTCTTAGCAAAAGACGAAAGTGTTCCATTTGGGGGTCGCCCATGTACTCTTCGTCTGCTTTAGGCTGATAAGGCTGTAGCCCCGCCAGCGCTAATAGTCCTAGGGATTTTGTTTCTTTTCCTGTTGGCATGTGCCACATCTCCTACACTACGACATCCAATTTGTCCCAATTGACCGATATCTATATCAGACTCGACAACCTCAGGCAATCAATTGTGTCTATGTAATTATTATGCTGGTATCTCTTTTTACGATTAGCCAGCTTGGCTACCAGCAAACGCATTAGTGCGTTCTCCCACCAAAACAAGGCGCAAATATGAAGCCGAAATGAAAAAAATCAACCTATTTTTTATAAAATAATAGGGAGTGATTGATTTATCTCGATTTTTTGTTCATTAATCACGCAGCCCATCGCCAGTATTTTTACACCTGCACGAGCGGCTATCTTTACGCTTTCAGCGTAGTGCGGATCAATATGCTTGGCAATACTGACAGACGCTATGGCGGTATGTTGTACACAAAACAGCAACGAGGTGCTAATTCCCTCATCGGCTAAGCGTGCCAGTTCCAAACAATGCTTGGCGCCTCTCTGGGTTACAGCATCAGGAAAATATCCTCGTGGGCCATCGGCCAGAGTGACAGATTTGACCTCTACATATTCCACTTCGCTGTTTCCGGTGGTGTCGTTTCGAGTTATCGCAAAATCAAATCGACTATTCGCTGTAGGGGGTGTTACTTCTGCTTTCCAGCCTGATAAGTCAGAAAATTCCTCAATCACCTTGTTATTCAGAGCTTCTGCCACCAACTTATTAGCATTGTGGGTATTAATTCCGATAAAGTGGTCGTCGAATGTTTTCGCCACTTCCCAAGTATATTTTAATTTACGTTTCGGGTTATCAGACTCACTTAGAAAAACGGTATAACCTGGCTCAGCGCATCCTGTCATTCCCCCAGTGTTAGGGCAGTGGGCAGTGACAATCTGGCCGTCCGCAAGCTCGACGTCTGCAAGAAAACGTTTGTACCGTTTTATCAGCGTACCGCGTATAAGCGGTTGTGAAAAATTCATGATTCTCCTTACATTGAGAGAACAAAAGTGTTGTAAGCATTACCGGCTGGTAAGATTACTAACGAAAAAGCCGATTGCCCAGCATAATGAAAGCGAACAACAGTATATAAGGATTAAAACATAATGGCAGAATTTACCGTTAGTCTTTCTAAAACCTCAGCGACAGCCGCATGGGGAGACAATGCAAAACTTTCTTTCGTAGAGTCGGGGGCTGTTATTCACCTTCCCGACGATGGCGTTAACGAGCGCACCATCCAACAAGCGGCAAGAAAACTAGATGGCTTGGGTTTACCTCATGTTGCGCTAACAGGCGAATGGAGCAAAGAGCAGCAGTGGGCTTTTGCGCTAAGTTTCACACGAGCCAGAAACCCAGCCAGTATCTCTTGGGCAAACAACGACGATAAAGCGGCGTTAGAGCAAGAATATGCGGCACTATTGTTCACCAGACAATTGGTAAACGATACGCCTGAAGATTTGAGCCCGGAAACACTAGCCCAGCGCGCAGCCGACTGGCTTAAATCATTGGGTAAAGAAAACGTAAGCTACACCATGACAGTGGGAGAGGAACTCAAAGAGCAAGGCTGGGTAGGCATTTACAACGTCGGCCGCGGAAGCGAACGACCTCCTGCAATGTTAGTGCTTGACTATAACCCAACAGGTAACAGCGACGCCGCAGTCGATGCTGTTCTTGTTGGTAAAGGTATTACCTTTGACAGCGGCGGCTACAGCATAAAATCAAGTGAAGGCATGCTTGATATGAAATGTGATATGGGCGGTGCTGCCACGGTTACAGGGGCTTTAGGCCTAGCAATAACCCAAGGAATAGAAAAGCGAGTTCAGCTTATTCTGTGCTGCGCAGAGAACTTAATTAGCGGTCACGCATACAAGTTGGGGGATGTGCTTACTTATAAAAATGGCGTGACTGTTGAAGTGGTTAACACCGATGCAGAAGGACGCCTTGTGTTAGCCGATGGTCTTATGGCAGCGACAGACACCGGAGCACCACTGATTATCGATGCTGCAACACTGACAGGGGCGGCTATGGTAGCTTTAGGCTCAGATTATCACGCAGTTTTTTCAATGGACGACTCTGCCACACAGCAAATGATGGATGCTGCTAATGCAGAAAATGAGCGCTTCTGGCGCTTACCACTAGAACCATTCCACGCCGATCGCTGTCCGTCAGCATTTGCCGATACGGCCAACAGTCGCCCGATGAAAGGCGGCGGTGGTGGTGGGGCGTCTAATGCCGCAGGGTTTTTGTCTCGCTTTGTGAAGCCAGAGGGGTGGATACACTTAGATTTGGCCGCGGCATACCACGGCGGTGCCACTGCTGAAATGCCAGTAGGTGCTACTGCGAAAGGAATACGCTCAATTGCACGGCTTTTACACAACTACAGTGCGTAGAGCATAGGTTTACCAAGTTAAAGACAAAGCAGTAAGGGAACGTGACAACTACGTTCCCTTTTCATTTGAAAAAGCTTGAATGTATCAGATGCCGCCTAATCGCTCTGCAAGAGTTTTGTAACGTTCAACATCGGCACTGTCAAAAAGCGGTTTACCGTCGGTGTCCTTTTCTTTTGATATCAGAAGGCTCTCTCTTTCCAAACGTTCCACTCTTACATCTTGAACGCCGAGAAAAGCGGCAACTTCGTTCACTGTCATCAAGCTCATTGTTTCTATTCCGTATGCTGTTTTTATTGTGTATTTTCGCTGCTAGCTAAATTTTTAGCCATGGTTTATCTAGCATAGTCAGACTAGAAATAAATGCCTAATTTTTTATCTAAACTTGTTTCAGCATTTACCTGTTTATTGACAGGCCTTTCGCAATAACTTGTATGTAATACGATGTAAGGAGAGATGATTTTTATAAACAACTGCGGGCAGCAAATTTGTAGTTAAATCACATAAGCTATTTTTAAGCGCGCGCAGTTAGTTTACCATTGCAACGTTTAACCAAGGCTTGGCGCAATCTCAGCATCTTTAGAGCCTTTTTAGCTTCTTTAACTACCGGAGATAACTGGCATGGATACATGGTCTGCTGCTGTAATGCTTTTTCTGATCATGGATCCCTTGGGCAATTTGCCTGTGTTTATGTCGGTGTTGAAGTCTATAGAGCCTAAACGAAGACAGTTTATTTTGATCCGCGAGCTTCTATTCGCTCTGGGTATCTTATTCTTGTTTTTATTTAGTGGTCAGTCCGTTCTCAACTTCTTAAATGTGGAACAAGAAACCGTGAGCATTGCTGGTGGTATTATTCTGTTTCTCATTGCACTGAAAATGATTTTTCCTTCTTCGGGAAACCCAAGTGGTCTTGCGGTGGGCGAAGAACCGTTTCTCGTTCCTCTTGCCATTCCCATGATAGCTGGGCCCTCAACCCTTGCTGCGCTAATTCTGTTAGCAAATCAGTCGCCAGATCGCATGGTCGACTGGTCTATTGCGCTAGCAGCGTCTTGGTCTATTAGTGCTGTTATTCTGATGTTTTCGAACGTATTTCATAAAATATTGGGAGAGCGTGGTTTAGTTGCCATGGAGCGATTAATGGGTATGATCTTGGTTATGATTGCCATTCAGATGTTACTTGATGGTGTTACTAAATACTTTATTCATGCCGCTGGAGCACTTTAAATGGCAAAGCAAAAATTAAATACATTTGGTCGGGTGAGAGCATTAGAAGGCTTTAAAGCTATTGCTTTTGCTGCAGCGCTACTAGAGCGAATGCTACCAAACTATGCGCTATTTTGTGAGGTAACCGATTCTGGCGATGCCGCCGCGCTAAGAAATTGCCTTAACTTGGTTTGGGAAACGCTTAAGTCACCGAAAAGCAAATTCAATATTGCCGTTCAGCTTGAAAAGGTAGAGCTTGCTACTCCAGACACGGAAGAGTTCGACAATTACGGTGTTTATCCTGCCATTGATGCAGCCATTGGGCTTGCCTCCTTATTAAACCTTGTTGCAGGTGACGACCCGCAAGGTGCGGTAGTGATTAGCAAACTATCTCAAGGTAGTGTTGAGGCATACTTACTTGCCACAGGGGAGGCCGATGACGACTCAGTGAAGGAGCACCCGTTAATGGCGTTTGAAGTAGAAGTGCAAAACGAAATGCTAGATTATATTGAGCAAGCAAAATCTTCAGCAAAAGCCGCCGATGAGATGCGAGCGCTCGCTCTTGAAGCTGGTATGTCCAATATTGGCCTTGATTTAAGCTAGGTCAGCACACGCTAGGCACTTTCTTGTTCTGGCGGGGTTGACTCGCCTACTTCAACAAGCATGTATACCAAAGAACCTGTTCGCTTCTCTTTAACCACCTGCCAGTGGCTAGGGAGCGACAGTGACGTCAGTTCGGTTTCGTGCTCGATGTAAATCATGCTGCCTTTAGACACAATATTGGCGTTGATTATTTCACTGACTACAGGCTCTACCAAACCTTGATAAAACGGCGGGTCGATAAAAACAATATCGTACTGCGTGCCTGTAAGCTGTTTGATAACCTTCAAAGCATCGCCTTGATGGACCGATGCTACGTCTGAATTTGCTACGTTCAGTGTTTGTAGATTTTTACTCAACTGCTCGCTGGCTTGCCTGTCGAGTTCTATGAAGTCACACCGTTTGGCATAGCGAGATAAGGCTTCCAAACCTAAACCTCCCGACCCAGCAAAGCAGTCTAAACACTGGGCATCGTTAACATAAGCCATCAGCCAGTTGAACAAGGTTTCTTTGTTTCTGTCGGTAGTGGGCCTAAGTCCCTCGGCATCAAGTACCGGGAGTCGTTTTCCACGCCACTGGCCGCTAATAATGCGAATTAGCCCTCTCTTTTTCCTGTCAATTTTTGCAGGCTGACGTTTTTTTGTAGAAGATATGGCCCTAGATGGGCGAGAGGCTCGCTTCATAGTGACTGACAGTGGTATCATGCTGTTATAGATTAGACGGCAAGTGTAGCCGAATTTGTTCAGAATTTATAAGGATTTGTCCTAACAATGTCGAAACTTTTTGGCTGGTTCAGCAAGAACAAAAAAGCGGAAAAACAAAAAGAGCAGCAGGCGAAAGAGCACTCTGCAGAAGAAGCGGCAGTCTCGGCTGAAAAATCAGCTAGCGAAGAGACAGCCACAGCGCCGCAGCAAAAAGAGGAAGTACCCTCTTTAGCGTCCGAGACGACAGATGGTAACGAAGCTATACGCGATACTATTGTCGACGCTGTTGAAAGCACTGTTGAAGACGCTAATAATAACGATAGTGCAGTTACTGCCGCTCCAGAAAGTATCAGTGAATCTGATTTTGTCGAGGCAACCGCAGAGCCAACAGAAAACGATGACGCAGCAAAAAGTCAGGCACCGCTAGACTTTTCTTCTGCTGACGATGATGCGAGTGAAAGCATAAATCAAGCTGTAGATAGCGAGCAAAAACAAGCAGACAAGTCACAGGTGCAACCACCGTCCAGCAATCCCCCTCCTGTTGAAGAAGCTTCCACTGCCAGTGTTGAAGATGAGAACACTGTTGCAAATACCGGCGCTGAAGATACCGTCGCCGAAGAGCCACAGCCAGCAAAAGAAAAGAAATCTCTATTTGCTCGACTAAAAGAAAGCCTATCGCGAACCAAAGAAAATATTGGTAGCGGTATTGTTAGTTTGTTTAAAGGCAAAGTCATTGATGATGAGCTGTATGAAGACTTAGAAACTCAACTGCTTGTTGCTGATGTAGGCATGGACACTACGCAAAAAGTTATCAATCACCTTACTGAAAGTGCATCCCGAAAAGACTTGAAAGATGCCGAGGCACTGCTCGATATCCTAAAACAGCAAATGTCTGGAATGCTTGCTAACGTCAATGAGCCGTTAAATGACGTGTTACAGAAGCACAATGCCGAAGAGGGCCCATTTGTTATTTTGATGGTGGGCGTAAACGGTGTGGGTAAAACCACCACTATAGGCAAGTTAGCCAAGCAGTTTCAGCAACAGGGCAAGAAAGTCATGTTAGCAGCGGGCGACACCTTCCGTGCAGCTGCGGTAGAGCAATTGCAAGTATGGGGCGAGCGTAACAGTATTCCCGTTATTGCCCAGCATACAGGGGCAGATAGTGCGTCGGTTTTATACGATGCCCTTGAAGCCGCAAAATCCAGAGGCTCTGATATTCTTATTGCGGACACCGCAGGGCGTTTACAAAATAAAGATAACCTTATGGAAGAGCTGAAAAAAGTGGTTAGGGTAATGAAAAAGCTCAACCCTAACGCGCCACATGAAGTTATGTTAACGCTAGATGCCGGAACTGGCCAAAATGCAATCAGTCAGGCCAAGTTGTTCAACGAAGCTGTAGGCTTAACCGGTATAACGTTAACTAAGTTAGATGGCACAGCAAAAGGCGGCGTGATTTTCTCTGTAGCCGATCAATTCGGCATACCAATTCGATACATTGGTGTGGGCGAGGGAATTGACGACTTACGTCAGTTTGACGGTGAAGAGTTTATTGATGCCCTGTTTAGCGAGCTAGATACGCCAGCAAGTTAGGGTATTCAAGTTTTAGGATGTAAAAATGATAAAGTTTGAGCAGGTAAGCAAAACCTATCCCGGCGGCCAGCGGGCGCTCAGCAAAGTGAATTTTCACATTGCCCCTGGCGAAATGGCGTTTTTAACCGGTCATTCCGGGGCCGGTAAAAGTACCCTGCTTAAACTTATTAGTATTATGGAACGACCTACAGTGGGGCGTGTGCTCATTAATGGTCATGATCTCAACAAAATAAGCCGCCGGGATATCGCGTTTATACGCCGAGATATCGGGATGATATTTCAAAGCCATCAGCTGCTTATGGATAAAACCGTTGCCGACAATGTCGCTTTGCCACTGGTTATCGAAGGCTACACGCACAAAGAAATACGCAAGCGCGTAGATGCCGCTCTTGAAATGGTCGGGCTCAGAGACAAAAGCCGCAGTTTACCCATCACGCTATCGGGCGGTGAGCAGCAGAGAGTGGGCATAGCGAGAGCCGTGGTGAACAAACCCCCTTTGCTACTCGCTGATGAACCTACAGGTAACCTCGATCCCAAACTGTCCATGGAAATAATCCGCTTGTTCGAAGACTTTAATCAGGCTGGGGTTTCCGTGCTTATTGCTACCCACGATCTGGGCTTAATTGCCCGTATGCGTTACCGCACATTAACGTTGAAAAACGGACAAATGATCACTGATGGTCTTACTGACGGTGATAGCGGGTATACATCACAGGGTGAACGCTCATGAGTATATTGTTTAAAGGTCGGGCTAAAGGGGCTTCTTCCTCAAAAGTATCTGTTTTGCAGGGGTTTGTCATGTTCTTCGTGAGTCATGTCAGGCAAGCACTTTCGAGTTTAGGGGAGCTTTGGCGACAGCCAATAGCGTCACTAATGACTATTGGGGTTTTAGGGCTGAGTATTACTTTGCCGAGCACCCTTTACATCATGGTGAAAAATACAGAAAAAATTACCGCAGGCTGGGATCAGGCGTCTGAAATATCGCTTTTTTTAAAGCCAGATATTAGCGCTAACCGTTCACAGCAGTTAGTAGCGCGGCTTAACACATGGCAAGAGATTGAGAGCGTTGTCTATATTCCTGCCGATGATGCATTAAAAGAATTCCAGCACTTGTCGGGGCTCGGCGATGCTATTGCTTACTTAGAGAAGAACCCGCTGCCCGATGTGGTTTTGGTAACTCCCACTGAAAAGAATGGTTCGCCAAGTGCCGCAAGAGCTTTACTAGATAAATTAAGGCAGCAAAGGGAAGTCGATATTGGCAAGCTAGATATCGAGTGGCTTGAGCGCTTATATGCGGTGATAGCCATTGCGAGCGATTTAGTTATGCTTATCGGTGTATTACTTTTTATTGCAGTGGTACTGATTATAGGGAACACCATTCGACTTAATATCCTCAACAAAAATGACGAAATCGTTGTCATGAAGCTCGTTGGAGCAACAGATGCATTTATCCATCGACCGTTTCTCTATACCGGCTTTTGGTATGGGTTGCTTGGCGGCTTAATGGCATGGTTTGCCGTTATTATCATTCTGTGGTGGATGGACAGCAGTATTGCAACCTTTGCAGCAATGTATCAAAAAGAGTTCAACATTACAGGCCTCACAGGAAGCGCACTATTTACCATGTTAGGGCTCTCGGTATTATTAGGGCTACTAGGTTCATTAATATCCGTACAGCGCCATGTTAGGCAGATAGAGCCTCAATAGCGAAGCGGTTCGAAGTAATAGTTAGCCCTGGGCACTGGCCGTTGGAAAATGGGTGGAAATGGCGCTTCGAATACCGTTCCCCCAAACAATTGCTTGGTTGTAAAGCATATGGAGTTGCTTCTGATCTATATCGAGCAGCTTGGCTTGTTTAATCACATTCATCCAAATTGCACTTTCAAATCCGCGCACTAGCGCAGAATAGTTATTGAGTTCAGCATTCTTACCTAACAATGCGTTGTTCACATCATCTGCTAAGGGCAGTTGTTTGACAATATCGCTCATAGATTGATCTAATAACCCCTCAAGTAGCGAAAACAGCCCGACTAAAAACGCGATGGGCGGATTATTCTTAAAGCCCCTTCGTTCGGCTAATAGGTCGAAGAACTTTGCTCGAACTAATGACATGTGGATGATTTCTAGCGGCTTGTCATCGGCAATATGCGTGAGGCTTAGCAGGGCAATAAATTTCTTTATTTCCACTTCGCCCATATAATTAAGTGCATGTTTTAGCGATGTAATTTTATAGCGCTTGTTAATAGTGGGATTATTGATAAATTTGAGTAGTAAAAAGCTTAACGTAGCATCCCGCTCAATAATTTGTGTCGTTCTATCGATATCAAAGTTAACTTTTCCACTTTCAGCCATTAGGTCCACAATATTCATTTTGGACGCGGGCAATTGCCTTAAGATTCGCGCTTCTGGCTGGCAGAAAAAATAGCCTTGGAAAAAGTCGAAGCCCAAGTCGATACATGTCGTGAAGTGATCTTGTGAGTCAACTTGTTCGGCAACTAACTTTTTATTCTCGTCATGATAACGAGGAATGTGTTTCTCTATGTTTTCAAGGCGGTTATCAAACCGAGCTTTTGAAACGTCTACCTTTACAATATCAATCAGTGGAAAAATATCGTGTTCGGCACCTATCATCATAGGATCGTCTATTGCCAGTTTGAAACCCATCTGCTTAATGTGCTGACAAGCTTCAAACAAGCCATTGCTTGTGTCAGCTGGGTTGGCAAGCTCCACGACAACGGAATCTGGATTGAGGTTGGTGGGAAATCGAGAAACAAGTGTATCGGTAGAAAATGTGATAAATGAGGTTTTCTCGCCGCTAATATCATCAAGACCAAGAGGGTGGAAGTTATCGGCTATAAACTTCGACTTTTCTTCTTGATGCTCGGGGTACGCCCCACCTTTTCCATCCCGGAAAAGTAACTCGTAGGCAAATACGCTTTTTTCTTTATCTAAAATAGGCTGACGAGCGATAAACGCGAACATATTTAATTCCTGATGATACACACAGCTTTTGTTGTGCTTTTTTTCGTGTATTGACTAATTGCTTTTTTGCTACCCATCTTTTACTACAGTTCTTTTGCTACCCATCTTTTACTACACTAAGATATCGACGTGTAAAACAATACCTTTATTCAATGCTGTCTCACTGCCACCAAAAATGGGCTTTATCCGGTAGATTATGACATTGGCCTCACACAAACAATGATTACAGTACATTTTTAATACACATCTATATTTGCTTGAAGCGTTAGGTTTTTTCTAGCGCCGCGTTGTGCAAGTGCTTTGCCCATTTTATAGCTTCATTGTAATAGCTATGAAGTAACGATTGGCTTATCCCATGCTTTGCGGAAAACTGTTTTATACTCGCCCACCGTGCAATCTCAAACTGGGTAGACAGCACCAAGCACTCTCTGAGTACATTGTGTCGACCGCATAAGGCGTCTTTTACATCATCATCGAGAGGGACTTTGCTCACAACATCTTCTATTCGTTGTTCCATCATTGCGTCGAGTAGCGACAGCAAGCCGACTAAAAAGCCGGAATGTGCACTTTTTTGTTTATTCACCGCTAGGTAAACCAGTTCACAGAATTTTGCTCTCACCAAAGCCATTTGCATTAATTCTGAGGGCTGTCCGTCACTGAGGTTTGCTAAAGCAAGCAGTGAAATAAACTTTTTAACCTCTACTTCGCCCATAAAGTTGAGTGCGTGCTTCAGAGAATTTATTTTATGACGCTTATTAACCATTGGGTTGTTAATAAAACGCAGAAGCAAGTAAGTTAACGATGGATCGCGCTCAACAATGGCTTGAACTTTTGCTAAGTTAAGGTTTGCTTGGCTACTCAATGACAGTAACTCGAGCATAGTGAGTTTATTTGGCCCTATTTTTCTATGCCTAACTATTTCAGGCCGAGCAAGGAAGTAGCCTTGAAAATAATCAAACCCCATCTCCTTGAACGTATGAAATTCCTCATAGGTTTCAATTTTTTCCGCTACCAATTTGATTTTGTTTGATTTGAATCGTTTGACAAGAGCGGGGATTTCCTCGTGAGCAATTTCAGTGATATCAATCTTTACAATACTAGTGAAAGGAATGAAAGCCTCCCATTTTCCATCCATATCGTAATCATCAAGTGCAATAGGATAGCCCAGTCCACGAATGTGCTTGCACGCTGCGATAAGAGCGTCATCAACATCAACGGTTTCAACAACCTCTATAACGACTTTGCTGGCGTCAAGGGAAGTGGGGAAGCGGAACATAAGAGTATCGCGATGAAAGTTAATAAAGGCTTTTTTATCGCCGGTTATTTCTTCAATTCCGAGACTTAGATGAGTAGAGGTGAGTATTTTTGACGTTGCCTCGTCAGGCGGAATATCTGGGAAGCAATTATCTTCGCCTATACGAAAAAGTAACTCGTAGGCAAATACTTCTCTGTCTACGTCAAATATCGGCTGTCTGGCAACGTATGCAAACATGTTTATCCTTGAACTGTCTTTCTTGGCAACTTCTTACTACCTACAGCAATTGGTACTGTTGCTCTTTCTCGGTGTAAAAACTCGAGGAAACTTCCAATTTGCCCACTTACACCTGTATGCTGAATAGACTACATGCTAGTTGAAAAGTGCACAATGTTTAATATCAACGTTGAGCAACAGATAGTTGAGACCAAAGTAAACGTTTTGCGCTAAATTACGGTATACTAAGCAGTACACACTTAAAAACGCCACATGAGTGTTGAAACCCCTTAAGAAAATATTTTATTATTAAGGGTGTTGTGGGGCGATAAGTTTTGAACTTTTTTTTGATCTACAGGTCTTGATATTGTAGCAGTCGTCCTTATACCAACATATCGTTCGGGCTTCTTTATAGTATTTTGGTCTCGCGCAGCTCTGTAAGTAAAGTGCAGAGCCGCATTTGATGAGGTGAACAATGAGCAACAATTTGCAATCTATGGCCATGTCAGTGCCACACAGCGGTAGCATCGAAGGCTACATTCAAGCTGTAAGCCGCATTGATATGCTCAGTGCCGAAGAAGAGCGCGAGTTGGCAGTGCGTCTTCGTGATGATGAAGATCTACAAGCAGCGCGCAAGCTGGTAATGTCGCACCTTCGCTTTGTTGTGCATATTGCAAAATCATATTCAGGGTATGGCTTACCGCAGGCTGATCTCATTCAAGAAGGTAATATTGGTCTGATGAAGGCAGTGAAGCGTTTCGACCCTACTGTGGGTGTTCGCTTGGTTTCTTTTGCTGTTCATTGGATAAAAGCTGAAATTCACGAGTTCGTTCTGAAAAATTGGCGCATCGTGAAAGTGGCAACAACTAAGGCACAGCGTAAGCTTTTCTTTAACCTACGCAAGGCGAAAAAACGCTTGGGTTGGTTTACGCATGCTGAAGTACAAACAGTAGCAGACGAGCTTGGAGTGAGTACAAAAGAAGTTCTCCAAATGGAAGCTCGAATGAGCAGTCAAGACCAAGCATTCGATTTGTCTGCCGATGAAGACGAAACAGGTAACTTTGCTCCGGTTCAGTTCTTAGAAGATAAAACTGCCAACGTTGAAACCGACGTTATCAATAACGATTGGGACACTGCGGCAAGCAAGCGTTTGTATTCAGCGATAAAAACCCTTGATGAGCGTAGTCAGGATATTATCGAAACACGCTGGTTAGCAGATAACAAAATTACGCTGCAAGACTTAGCGAATAAATACGATGTATCTGCAGAGCGCGTTCGTCAAATCGAAAAGAACGCGATGAAAAAACTACAGGCGGCGATGGTTGCAGCTTAAAGTTTTTAATGCAGACAGATAAACAACAAAAAAGCGCCAGTCGGCGCTTTTTTGTTGTCTAGAGTTCTAGTTAAGAGTGTCTTGCAGACTCTCTATTCGTTCTCTTTATTCGCTGTTCTCAGACACTGGGAGCACCCAGAATACCCCTTCAAATTCTGCCACCGCAGTATCGTTGTCCAAAATAGCCACGCTTAATTCAAAACGCGCTTTTTTCCCTTTTTGCAAGGGAGCAAACTTGCCTGACAATGTTTCTATGTTACAAATTGCTCTAGGCTTCATGGTGATAGGCTTGTGGTAATGAATATCGCCATCGCCCAGCACAATATCGCCGTTCAATCCACGCTCTTTCAACTGCAAATAAATAAGTCCCCAGCCGGTAAGTGTGGCCAAAGAGAAAATACTGCCTGCGAACATAGTGCCGTGAATATTAATATTCTTATTCAGTGATGCACGAGTCTCAAGAGTTCTTCCTGTGTATTGGTAGAGCTTAATACCCATATGTTCTGTGATGGGAATGGTTTCAGACCAAGTTTCTTGTAATGAACGACACCATTTTGGATGAAGCACTAGCGTATTGTTTTCAGTAAACTTCTTTACCATTTGCTGACGTTTCAGCATACCTAGTTCGTTGGGTGCTTCTCGCTCGATAACAAAACCACAGGAGGCAAAAAAGTCGATAGAAATTTCGCGACTATTAGTCACTGCTCGCACAGCGCCAAGATCTTTAGCAACGTTCTCAAGCGCAACCATCACCATTTTACCCAGCCCTTTTCGCATATGATCATTGCGAACGGCTATGTGGCGTATTTGCGCTTCTTCAGCGGTATTTAGATGCACACGGCCACAGGCTACAATTTCATTCTTTCTATTGGTGATAATGCGATGCTCAGCAACCTGTTCGTATTCGTCTTTTTCTGAGCCAGGAGGAAAATTCCAAGGTTGACGCAAATGCTCCCATCGAAAATGAAAGTAGGCTTCAAATTCTGCATCGCTTTTTGGTGTTACAACCTTATACACAATAAACAGCCCTTTTTAAAAATCGAGTTGTATTTAAACGTAACCGCGCAGTAGGCACAAGCTTAAAAACCTAAACTTGAAACTGAAATGTCACTGGTCCATCGTTTACCAATGCTACTTTCATATCTGCGCCAAACTCTCCCGTTTGTACCGACATCCCCTTTTTCTTGAGCGTGTTCACGAACCGCAAATACACGTCTTTGCCGTGGGAGGGGGATGCGCCGCGAGAAAAACCAGGGCGATTGCCTTTTTGCGTATCAGCAACCAAAGTGAATTGAGAGATAACAAGCATAGCTCCACCAACTTGCTCGATATTGAGGTTCATTTTTCCATCGCTGTCGCAAAACATTCTATAGCGACACAGTTTGTTCGCCAGCTTTTCTATTTCTGCGTCGCCGTCGTCTTTTTCTACGCCTAGCAGTACAACCATACCGTGGCCTATTTCACCGATGACTTTCTCGTCCACAGTTACGTTAGCCTCAGACACCCGTTGAATAAGTCCTATCACTGAGTTTGCTCCTTGAGAAAACGAGACATATCTCTGGTCGCGCGGCAAAGTGCATAGGCGATACTGGGCTCAGATGTGCTGTGGCCTGCATCGGGCACAATTTGTAACTCACTTTGTTCCCACGCCTTATGGAGTGTTTCAGCAGCTTCTGTTTTGCATATCATGTCGTAGCGACCGTGAACAATTGTTCCAGGGATATGATTTATCTTTTCGATATTATCAATAATGTAGTTTTCGGAAATAAAGCATTTATTTGATAAAAAGTGACACTCTAGCGTGGCTAGGCACGTTACCAAATTCATGGGGTAGTGACAGCTTGCCTCTCCAACACCCGGCGGTAAGCTTAACCGTGAAAGACGCTCTTCCCACTGATACCAGCGTCTTAATGCTGCGTGTTTGAGAACTTCGTTGCTAGAGCTTAATTGAGCACTGTAATACTCGCAAACTGCATTGGCGGTAACCGGTGGGGGGATATCTTTTGTGAACTTGCGATAATGTTCTGGAAATAGCTGCGCGGCACACCCTTGGGGCGATAAGAACCATTCTCTGTCTTGCTGTCGAGCAAGAAAAACGCCGCGTAAAATGAGACCAGAAACATGTTCGGTATATTTCAATGCATAAAGTAGGGCAAGCGTAGAGCCCCAAGAGCCACCGAATAGCAGCATCTCAGGAACGCCAAGATGGCTTCGAAGCATTTCGATATCATCTACATTTAGCCAAGTATCATTATTACTTATTTCTGCAAGCGGCGTAGAGCGCCCGCATCCACGTTGTTCATATCCAATAATACGGTATTTGTTACTGTCGAAGAAGCTTTTGTAATTAGGCGGCAAACCGGCGCCAGGTCCACCGTGAATAAAGAGTACTGGAATTCCGTCAGGGTTTCCGCTTTGCTCAAAATAGAGGGAATGCCCGCTTCCTACATCAATAAATCCGTCGTTGTAGCTGGTTACATCCGGATAAAGTCGTTTCATTATATTTCTACGCGTTGTGCGAGTGCCTGTTTTAGTTTAGTTTATTATTATGCATGCTGTCGCTTGTAAACACCTTGCGCCTCATCTTATACGTTGCGTTAAGCACAACGGTTGAAACTAATTTGGAAAAAGGTGTTACGCAAGCGTTAGCTAATCACATTATAATCATAATTGCGAGGACGTTTGTATGGCAGGTCAAGGATCGGGTGGCAATGTTATTGCCGCTATATGTAACTTTTTTATTCCCGGTTTAGGACATTTGGTCCAAGGCCGAATTTTAGCAGCGCTATTTTACTTTGTTTCAGTGGGGGTTTGTTACGCACTGGCGGCAACCGTAGTGTTGGCAATTGTATTTTGGCCGCTAGGTGCAATTTTGCATCTTATAAGCATCATCAGCGCAGCGCGCTTTAGAGGTGGAGCAACAGTATGAGACTAATAACTACAGCGTTTGTTGCTGCACTCACTCTAACGGGGTGTCAGTCAGCTTATTATGCTGCGTGGGAAAAGGTCGGTGTAGAAAAGCGCGATATACTTGTTGACCGGGTAGATAACGCCAAAGATTCTCAGGAAGACGCGCAAGAACAATTTAGTTCTGCGTTAGAGGCGTTTAGCGCGGCGGTAGAGTTTGACGGCGGTGAGCTTGAGGATGTTTACGACAATCTAAACGGGCAGTATGAAGATAGCGTAGCTGCAGCTGAAGAGGTCACAGCGCGTATCGATAAAGTAGAAAGTGTGGCCGAAGCGCTGTTCGATGAGTGGCAAGAAGAGCTTGAAAAATACCAAAGCGGCTCATTGAAGCGAGACAGTGCAGCAAAACTTCGAGAAACTCAAAGACGCTACGCGTCTTTGATGAAGTCGATGCGTAAAGCAGAAAGTAAAATGCCTCCTGTTTTAAATGCACTGCAAGATAATGTGCTTTATTTAAAGCACAACCTCAACGCGAGTGCAATTGGTGCATTGCAAGGTGAACTGTCAACGATAGAAGACAATGTTGCTCAGTTATTAAGTCAGATGAATTCAGCAATTGCAGAGTCTGATGCGTTTATTGCTTCTATGAAAAACTAGCTAAATAAAAGCGAAAGTAACCATTTAGGTTACGATTAGAAATAAGGGAGCAATTTGCTCCCTTATTTATTTGTGCTGTCATTATGAGATGGCGCAAGACTTTTTTGCTCGTCTTCTTCCTCATCAGATGACACGTATTTTTCCTTGTTGAGGTCTCTTTGATTTTCAAATGCCTCGCCCAGGCTACAGGTGAATTCAGCGCCAAAGAGAACAATAATCCAAGACAAATATACCCATAAAAATAAGATTGGCACTACAGCAAGTGCGCCGTAAATTAATTCGTAAGAGGGGAAGTTGGTGACGTAAAGTGCAAATCCTGATTTTGTAATTTCAAAGGCAATAGTAGCTACCAACGCCCCACAAGCTGCGTGGCGGGCATAAACCTGCTTATTGGGCACCATAGTGTATAAAATAGTGAATGCAAGCATGGCTGCGCCGCTAGGTACTAAGCTTAATACGAACGTACCTAATCCTGGCGTGTATTCTTCAGTAAACGCTGCAAGTCCAGTAAGGTAAGTGCTTACAATCACGCTGGAGCCAATTAAAATAGGACCTAATGTGATTACCATCCAGTAAATAGCAAAGGTAAACACTATCGGCCTTTCGCTTTTCGTTCGCCAAATTCGGTTGAGTGTCTTATCCACATTTGAGATAAGCATTAGTGCCACAACCAGCAGAGACAAAATACCTATAGCGCTCATTTCAGAGGCATTACCGACAAAATCAGTCATGTACTGATGCACTACATCACTGGCGGTGGGAACAAAGTTGCTAAAAATAAAGTATTCAATTTTGCTTCGTACTGATGCAAAAGCAGGAAAGGCCGACATAATAGTGAAGGTAACCATTATGAAGGGCACTAGCGATAACAGCGTTACATAGGCCAAGTGCCCAGCAGAAATAGTGACATTGTCTTCTTTGCAGCGATTGATAAATATGGTGAAGAGATCTTTCGCTTGAGGCTTTATATTCTCATAAGTGGCTTTAACCCGCTCTAAATACACTCGTGCTCTCCTGACATTAACGTCACCGCTTCATTTTTATTGCTGAAGTAAATGGTAACTGCCAGCGCAGTTATGAGCAAAGGTTATTTATTGTCGCCTCGCACACCTAACATGTGACAAATAGCGTAGCTCAGTTCGCTTCGGTTAAGGGTATAAAAATGGAAATGCTTTACGCCTTCTTTGGCTAATACCTTAACTTGATCCATAGCGATATTGGCTCCAATGAGGTTGCGGGTGGCCTGGTCGTCGGCGTCTAGCCCGTCGAACATTTTGTGAAGCCATCCAGGCACGTGAACATTCGTAAAGCCTGCAAATTTAACCAGGGTTTGATAATTTGTCACAGGTAAAATACCCGGTACTAAATCTAAATCAACACCTGCTGCGGCAGCGCGATCTCTAAAACGCAAAAATACACTGGTGTCGAAGAAGAACTGAGAAATAGCCTCTGTAGCTCCTGCTTCTGCTTTACGCTTCAAATTGAGAAGGTCAAATTGCGCATTTGGAGCTTCTGGGTGTTTTTCGGGATAGGCAGCAACAGAAATATCGAAGTCGGCTACATCTTTTAATAATGCCACTAGGTCAGAGGCATACATCTCTGTTGTGTCAACACCTGCAGGAAGGTCCCCACGTAACGCTACAATGCGACGAATACCTGAATCCCAATAGTCTTGCGCAATTTGTTTAAGCTCTTCTCTGCTTGCATCAACGCAAGTTAAATGAGGAACCGCAGAAACCCCGGTTTGTTGCTGAATTCGCTTTACTACATCGTGGGTTCTATCGCGCTCGCCGCTGTTTGCACCATAGGTAACCGACATGTAACTCGGTTTGAGAGGCGCTAACCGCTCTACCGATTTCCATAATGTTTGCTCCATGGCTTCCGTTTTAGGAGGAAAAAACTCAAAAGAGACGTCAATGTCACGCAGCTCCGATAAGGACTGGTTGAGTGCATCAATGCCTTGTGCGTAAGAAACCATGTATAATTCTCTCTGATAAGCTTTTTATAGACGTTTAGACGGCTAAATTAAAGAATATATGTCTAGACGTCAAGAGGTTTACACTGCTCAATTGACCTTTTCGTGAACTTGTTTAGAATTTCACGTTATAACACAACTAAAATAAAACCGAGTTAGTACAATGGCAGAATGGAATGGTAAGTATATACACCCCTACGCAGAGCACGGTAAAAAAAGCGAACAGGTAAAAAAAGTCACTGTTTCTATACCCATTAATGTGTTGAAAGCGTTAACGGATGAACGTACCCGTCGTCAAATTAATAATTTGCGGCACGCCACTAACTCAGAATTACTCTGCGAAGCGTTTTTACACGCGTTTACAGGTCAACCGCTCCCCAACGATGATGACCTTCGAAAAGATAACGCTAATAGAGTACCTGCCGAAGCTAGAAGAATTATGGAAGAAATGGGCATTGATCCTAGCTTTGAAAATGAGCCCACCGAAGAGTAATTTTTAACACTTTTCACACCTAATAAAAAACGTCGCCCTGTTTTAAAGTAATACCTGTAAAGTAATACCCAGGGACACATCAAACGGTATAACTTTACAACGGGGCGACGTTCTCATCGAGAGTATTTAATATATTTACTCTCGGTTATTCTTCTGATGGTTTCGAAATTCCCGCAACACCAGATTCAATGGCTGCTTTTGATACTGCACTGGCTATACGCTCGCAAAGTCGAGGGTCCATAGGCTTAGGAATGATGTAATCTTTGCCAAAGCTAAGGCTTTTGCTGTTGCTTGCTGCTAGTACTTCAGGCGGAACTTCTTCTTTTGTAATGGCGCGAATTGCTTCTACAGCAGCCACTTTCATTTCGTCGTTTATTGCGCTTGCTCTCACATCTAATGCTCCGCGAAAAATAAACGGAAAGCACAGTACGTTGTTAACTTGATTTGGGTAATCGGAACGGCCAGTTGCCATGATTAAATCATCACGTACTTCATGAGCAAGGTCGGGTCTGATTTCTGGATCCGGGTTCGAGCAAGCGAACACAATAGGGTTATCAGCCATTAGCGCTAGAGTTTCCGGAGGCAAAAGATCAGGGCCAGACACACCTACAAAAATATCTGCTCCGCGCATTACATCTTCTAAGGTACGTTTGTCTGTATTGTTGGCAAATAATGATTTGTGTTCGGTTAAGTCATCGCGGCGGGTATGAATTACCCCCTTTCTATCAAGCATGTAAATACGCTCACGCTGAGCACCGCACTTTATCAATAGTTCCATACATGCTACTGCTGCGGCGCCAGCGCCGAGGCACACAATTTTTGCATTTTCGATATTTTTTCCCTGAATCTCTAATGCGTTTAGCATACCCGCAGCCGTCACTATTGCTGTGCCGTGTTGGTCGTCGTGAAACACGGGAATTTTGCATCGCTTAATAAGCTCTTGCTCTATTTCAAAGCATTCAGGGGCTTTTATATCTTCTAAGTTTATACCGCCGAATGTATCTGCAATATTGGCGACAGTATTAATGAACTCTTCAGTAGTGCGGTGCTTTACCTCTATATCAATAGCGTCAATACCGGCAAAGCGCTTGAACAGCAAAGCTTTACCTTCCATCACTGGCTTTGATGCTAATGGGCCAAGATTACCTAAACCCAATATGGCAGTACCGTTACTAATTACTGCTACCATGTTACCTTTTGCCGTATATTTATAGGCGTTATCTGGGTCTTCCGCTATCTCTCTTACCGGCTCTGCGACACCAGGACTGTAGGCAAGGGCTAAGTCATCAACACTATCTGCTGGCGTTGATAGTTCTACCCGTATTTTCCCTGGAGTTGGTTTAGCGTGATAATCGAGCGCGCGTTGTCTAAAATCTGACATGTGAAATGGTTTCCTTGAGTGTAGGGTTTTTGGTGTCGCAGCCTAGTTTGAGGTTAGCGACAATGTAACCATATTTTTAATTTACGTTAGCCAATGTCATCGCCGAACAGCTTTATGTTTTTAGTATTATTTGTTCGCCGGAATTAGGGCATGCCCTGGATAACAACTGCCCGTGTTGGTGTAAACGGAGCAAGTATCATTTACACTAACACAGGCAATAACAGTGTACATATCTGATCAGAATTTCTACCGGTGACTTTATGTGTTTCTACATTGTAAATGTAGATGACTACAACTTGTTAGACCAGTAAGTAAACACAATATTTATCATTCATAATTTTTATGCCCGACATGATTTTCATATGCTTTTACTATTTTTATTTTGCCACTACGCAGAAATCTAAATAACAGAAATCTCGTCAACAAACAGTTAATACAAGTATATATGCGGATTGGTATAAGCTAAGCACTAAGCACCAATTGCGCAATAAGAGGAGAAGTAGAGTGACTGAGCGCAAATTAATCAACGAACTCACTAATGTTTGCGAAGCCTTGAAAACCCAGGGCAATGGGTTTATGTGGCTCACTCACCAAGGACATTGGCGTTCGCCTGATGTTGTAGCTGTTTTCACCACTGAGCGTCAGCGCAATAATGCATTGTCGGATGGCTGGGATGAGGCGTTTATTACGCAAGTAACCATAGCCTTAGAAAGCATAAAATCTACACCCAATTCAATACGATTTGATAGTGAGGAAGCATGCGATAAACAAAGCCAAGGAGATTGGGAAAAGCACTTATCAAAACCCTTGTACCATTAGGACAACACGACTCAGTATTTCTATTTTTGTTTGATTGATGTGCGCAAATAGTCCTTGTGCTTTGCCTGAAATACTAGAAACGTTTGGGGTGAGTTCAGGTGTAAGTCGTTGAGAAGAAAGTACTAAGCGCTTTGAGATAAACAAAAGACAATAAAAAAGCGCCCAAAGGCGCTTTTCTTGTTCGTCACGTTCAAACGTGTTGAACTTACTTCTTGCTAAGTGCACCAAAACGCTTCTTGAAGCGATCAACACGGCCACCAGTATCAACGTTACGTTGCTTACCAGTGTAGAAAGGGTGACAAGAAGAACATACGTCTAGGTTAATATCTTTACCCATTGTAGAACGAACATTCATTACGTTACCGCAAGAACATGTTGCTTTAATTTCAGCGTATTCTGGGTGGATACCTTGTTTCATGGGATTACCTCATCATAAGGCCGTATCGCTATTCAGCCCGAAGCTAAACACCATACGTAACTTAATATTCAAATGACAGGCAGTAAATTTACAGCCCATCGCAAAAGAGCGCCGGATAATAAAGGAAGCCGAGGCTTGGATCAAGGTCTTTGTGCTGGATAAGTGAGCAAAAGCACAATGGCTTTATTATCAACGTGATTATTGTGTTTAAATATCAACACATGGCACTTTTCCTTTTTTGCTAATATTCAGCTTTTCACATTTGACGACGGAGACCTGCTCTAAAATGGCTTACCTATCTGTTGCAGTACCAGTACCGCTGCGACAATTATTTACCTATACCCATTCTACTCCACTAGAAGCAGGAGTAAGGGTGCAGGTGCCATTTGGTCCGCGAAAACTGGTGGGCGTGGTTATTGATGTAATAGATGAAGATAGCCACGAGATAGAAAACGTCAAAAAGTTAAAATCAGTAGAAGCGGTCATTGACGAGTATCCCATCGTCGATGGAGTTCTACTCAAAATGGCACAATGGTTGTGGCAATACTACCATCATGCGCCGGGCGAAGTGCTGCACGCTATGTTGCCGGTGCTATTAAGGAAGGGAGAAAAAGCTCAGCTAGTTCCAGAAGAAAGAGTAAGGCTAACGTCTGTTGGCGAGCAATCACAATCAAATACATTATCCAGAGCTCCCAAGCAAAAAGCCTTTTTTGAGGCATTGCAAACATCGAGTTTGTCGGCCCAGCAAAGCAGAAAGTTATATGGCGCACCGGCAGTTAAGGCCGTTATCGATAAATCGCTGGCGGAAATAGTTGAAGTTGTACCTGAACTAAAACCAAAGATCTGGCTATCAACAATGAAGGTAGCGCAAAAGCCCACGCCAGATACAGAGCAATCTGTCGCCATAGCGGCGCTTAATCGCCAGCAAGATAACTTTGCAATAAGTCTGCTAGAAGGCGTAACGGGCAGTGGAAAAACAGAAGTCTATTTACAAGCGATAGAGCCACTGTTGGCCGCGGGTAAGCAAATTCTAATTTTGGTACCAGAAATTGGGCTCACTCCGCAAACTGTATCTCGATTTGAAAAGCGCTTTAATATTGATGTAGGCGTTCTACATTCCCAGCTTTCCGATAAGGCGCGCCTGCGAGTATGGCAACGCGCCAGAGCCGGAGAGCTGGGCATAATTATTGGCACGCGCTCTGCTATTTTTACGCCGCTCAAAACGCCCGGTATGATAATTGTTGATGAAGAGCATGATGAATCGTTCAAACAACAAGATGGTCTTCGTTATCACGCGCGAGATCTAGCGGCGATGCGGGCAAAACAGCACAGTATTCCTTTGCTGTTAGGCAGCGCTACTCCAGCATTAGAAAGCTTGAATAATGCCCTTAATGGACGCTATGCGCATTTGCATTTAACGCGCAGAGCGGGGGGAGCCCAGCATACGCAGCTTCATGTACTTGATGCTAGAGAGCAGCCACTACACTACGGTATATCGCAAGCGTTACTCACCATAATGCGACAGCATATTAATGCTGGAAATCAAGTGCTGGTATTTGTAAATAGAAGGGGGTACGCGCCTGCCTTACTGTGTCATCACTGCGGAGAGACAGTAATGTGTAAGCGGTGCGATAGACCTTACACAGTGCACAAGTCGCAAAATCGCCTGCAGTGTCATCACTGCGCAGGCACCCGAGTTATGCCGCGGCAGTGTGAAGCATGCCACAGCTCAACCCTTGTTACAGCAGGTACGGGTACTGAACAAGTAGAAGACGGGTTAATGTCTTTATTTCCCGACGCTAAACAAGTGCGTATAGACAGTGACACGGTGCGCGGTAAAGATAAGCTGCACAGCACGCTAGATGCAATTAATCGTCAAGAGTACCAGCTGCTTGTCGGCACTCAAATATTATCCAAAGGACACCATTTTCCTCACGTCACCTTAGTAGCCGTACTCGATTGCGACGGCGCATTATTTAGTGCCGACTTTAGAGCCCCAGAAAAACTCGCACAACTTGTTACACAGCTGGCAGGGCGGGCAGGGCGTGCGGCTAAACCAGGTGAAATGTGGTTACAAACTCACAATCCCCACCATCCCTTATTGCAGGATTTAGTGAATAATGGGTACGGACATTTTGCCCGACATGCATTAACAGAGAGAAAGGCAGCGGGTCTTCCTCCTTACATCAGTCAGTTTGTAGTGCGTTGCGAGTCGATAGACAGCGCGCAGGCTTTCTCGTTTTTGCAGGGGTGTCGTGGCGTATTTACTTCGTACAGTAACGAGCTTGAAATGAATGGTCCTTTCCCTTCATTAATAGAAAAACGACAGGGACGCTTCCGTTTTATGTTGATATGCAGTCATCAAAAGCGCGCCCCATTACACGAGGCCCTGCGTCAATCACTTCCTTTTCTACAATCACTTCATCAGGCCCCGAAAGTAAGATGGTCGGTGGATATCGACCCCACAGATTTCAGTTAGCTTGTTGCTAAGCAATACGTTAAAATTCTAGCGGTCAAAGTTTAATAACAAAGTAGTGCACAAACAGTTCTGCTGCCTCTACTATTGCCTTACGAAATTATTTCCTAACAAACACCGATAACAAGCAGGAATATCGCCGACTATGGCTCAACGTGATTATGTGTCCCGCGGACGCTCTCAAAAAAAGAAAAAAGCCCCAAACAATGCTAATAAGCGAGCGAGTAGCAGACAAGTGAGTTCGCCAACCATGCACAAGCTCCCTATATTCAAAATAGCAATTATTGTTGCGCTAGTGGCAGGCTTCGGGGTGTTTTTGTGGTCGATCAAAGACAATGTTGAGGGGGATGTAGATGTGCAGTCTTCAAGGGCAGTAGCACCGACAGAAGAAGCATTGCCAGAGTTACCAGAGGAAGAGTGGGAATACATTAAAACGCTACCGGGTTACGAGGTAGAAGTTGACGTTCAAGCCCAAGAAAAATCTGACAAGCGTTATCTTATGCAATGTGCGTCTTTTAGAACCCGTGCCCAAGCGGAAGAAATGAAAGCGAAAATAGCCTTTCAAGGGTTAGAAGCGTTAATTCGCCAGAGTTCGGGAAGTAACGGCGAATGGTTTCGCGTTATTCTTGGGCCTTTTGAGTCTAAGCGCGACGCGGAAAAAGCAAAGCATAGCCTGCGCAAAGTCAACATTGCTACATGTCAGATTTGGTATTGGAATTTGTGATTTAATTTATTCCACAACAGTAATTTTTTAAATGGACTCATAGCAGTAAGGGTTTAATAAGTTTGGTATGCAGAGATATAGCCTCGTCTCCAAGTCGATACTATTGAGTGGAGAGAGGATAGTTGACATTGACAGCCTTTAGATTATCCTTATTTTGCGCTTAGGAAAGCGCAAAAAAATAAAAATACGCAAAAATGGCCAAGGATCGGTGAATTTCTAAATTGATTGCTCCTTGTTCATGTTTTTTGAAGACATGATTTTAAATGGAACAGTCATGAAAAAAGTCGCTCTATTATCTCTCGCTACAATATTAATTGCTGGTTGCTCTGCAACTGGCGGTGAAAGTCCAATGGCAAGCTTAACGAATACGCTTACGCCAGATTCTTCAATCAGTAAATTTGATGTCATGCTCTCAGGCGGTAATGTGGCTGAGGCACAGCAGCTATCTTTTGACGAAGCTGATTATGATGAAGATGATAATTCACTTGATGACCAATTTTGGGGAATGCAAACAGCATCTTTGTATCGGTTCAATAAGGATTTTGAGGAAAGCAATAGGTATTTTGATCTAATCGAAGACGTTATGTATCAAGAGGATACTGAGGGAACCCTAACAAATGTTTCTGAAACAATAACGAGTTCCCTTACAAATGATACCTTCCTTGACTATGAGCAAAGTGTTTACGATTCGATAATGGTAAATACTTACAAGGCGCTCAATTTTACTGCAATGGGTGATCTAGAGAATGCTCGTGTTGAGTGGAATCGCTCTGATGATAGACAGCGAAGAGCCGCTGAATTTTTCGCAGAACGTATTAACGAAAAGCGAGAGCAACAAGAAAAAGAAGCAGAAGAAGAACTGCAAGAGAATGAAGGTGCTGGTGACGTAAAAATTGATGAAAGTATGTCTAAAGCTAATGAGTTACTTGCAGATCAAAATATTGATATGTCTGATTGGACAGCATATGACGGATATATAAATCCTTTTTCTACGTTTATGCATGGCCTATTTTTCATGTTAAACGCGCAGGATGCATCAGATGTTAATAAAGCTGTTGACAGCTTGAAGCGCGTTTCATCTATAACGGGTACCCAAGTTGCAAAAGACACTCTTTCTTTAGCGCAAAAAATGCAAAGTGGTCAGGCATCTCGTAACTCAGTTAATAACATTTGGGTTGTTTTTGAAAATGGCGAAATGGCACGAAAAGAAGAGTTTAGAATTGATCTACCTGTATTTATTGCATCAGAAAACGTCAACTATGCTGGAATAGCACTACCAAAAATCGAAGAAAGACAGGATTATTTTAATCACATATCGGTTAATGGCAAAAGTTCTGAAGTCGTTGCAGATATGGATAAGATAATAAAGGCTGAATTTAAAGAAGAATGGCCACTTATCTTAACTCGAGAGATCACACGCTCAGTAATTAAAACTGTAGTGCAAAAACAAATAAATGATAAAAACATGTGGCTTGGAATAGCAGCAGGTGTGTTGCAGGGTGTAACAACGCAGGCAGATACAAGAACATGGCGTGTTCTTCCGAAAAACTTCCAAGCTCTTATGTTAGAGAACGACGGCTCGGGTCAATTAGTAATAAATTCACCTGGACTCAGTCAATCTCTTAAAGTAGATGTCGACCCATCTAAGAAAAATATTGTTTACATAAAAGCTATTAATCAGAGTCTTACGCCGTCTGTAGACGTTATATCTATTTAACACTTGAGAGGAAGTAACAAAGTGAAAAAAGCCATATTATTGTGTGTCCTACCTATCATTACATTGATGGCGGGATGTCAATCTACAACGAAATATGTAGATAAAAATGATGACAATATTGCAGTGTTAGGTCTGTCACAAAGAGATTTTGACCAAGCAGCGAACCAAGCTCTAGATGATATTATTGCAAGTCCTCTACTTGTTCATCCTGAAGCGGATAAAGGCGGAAGATACGTTCTATCAATCTATAACATTCTTAATGATACTTCACAGCGAATAGACACCGATCAGTTAGTCAAAAAAATCCGAGTTGGATTGCTGCAGAGCGGCAAATTTTTGACAACAACGGCTGTAAACTTTACGGGCTCAGGCCCTGAAGATACAAGCAGTGTTAAAGTTCGAGAATTAAATAACTCGCCACTTATGAACAAAGGTACAGTGAAGAAAAACGGAACGGTTATTTCTCCGGACTTTAGTTTGAGCGGAAAAATTATTCAAAGAACTAACAGGGTTAATAGGTCTAAACAATTAGTTGAATATTATTTTCAACTCACGCTTACACAGCTTGAGACTGGCCTTGCATATTGGGAAGGTGAATACCCTATTGCAAAGACCGGAAGTAACGACTCAGTTACATGGTAGATAGCCTCTCCTTGGCCTGTAAAATTGCCCATAACACCATGGTGGTATGGGCAATTGTCTATGGTTAATTTTATTCTCGCTTAGTATTTGTTCTAGAGAGTTATAGTTCAATGTGTGCGAAGAAATAAGGAAATTATATGAAAAGTTCAATTATTCGTTCAGTCGTACTTTCTTTCTGTTTTGCGAGTGCAGGAATTTTAGCTCAAGAGCAAGCAACAGAAAAAGTGGACTTGATAGTCGAAGATAAAGATTCAGAACAACCGGCATCCAGCAATCAGGAAACAGTAAAAGCAAATAAAGAACAGCCTGAGGATGCATATGCCTATGTTGAAGAAAAAGCGCGTAACTATATTTCTGAAAAACGCCGAAAGTTTTCCTCGCAAAATAAACAAGTGTTTATACATTCAGGTACTGCAGTCATCAGATTGAAGCCTACTGAAGCAGGCTGGGCTGATGCCCGTGTTCTTGCTTATACAGAAGCGCAACAAAAAGCGAGAGAGAAATTACTTAAGCAGCTATACACAAGTGTCGCTTCGGAAACCATTAGAAAGTCTTTTAAAACAAATAAATTACCGCAATTCACGCCCAGTGAAATAGAAAATCAAAGCAAACTTGAAGCTCTATTGAGTAAAGTTGTGGCGTTAGCCGATGCTACAATAGATTCTCAATTAGAAGAGTTGGGCGTTAATCCAAGTGAATATAACGCGGCGCCTCCAAGTAAGCGTAAAAACATGATGCAAAAAGCTATTACTCAATCTGTATCTACGTCTTCGAGGGGCGACATAACTGGTTCTCAAATCATGAAGTCATTTGAGAAAACAGATGTTAATGGTAATACTGCAGTGACGGTAGTCATTGCGACTTCGAATAAAAAGAAAAACTTCCTAGCTTCCCTTAGGAAGAGTAAAGGAAATATTGAGCCTAGCCCAGAAAAAGCAAAACTATCAATTGAAGATTATCTTGAAAAACACCGCTCTAACTTGATGTATCAGATTGGTACAAAGATGCATTGGGATGAGAAAGGCTATCCAGTGATTTTATCTTTTGGAATGTCTGGCAACGATTGCAATATCTCTGACTACGAAGAATGTGTTGATAATAGAGAATTTAGTTACCTAGATGCAGAGTTAAATGCCTGGGCCCATATTTCAGAAGCATACAACTTAGTTGGAAGTGTAGATTCAGCTAGTACAACTACTAGCGATAAGTCGAGAACTGCAACAGTCACACTAACAGATGACAATACCACTGAGACTCAAGAGCAAACTGTAGCAAAAATAATAAAAGAAACATCTTTAACATCACGCATGGCCTCAAGTGTTAAAGGGTTAACAGGTGTTCAAGAAGCCACGAGGTGGAGCGCTAAACACCCCGTCACAGACCGAGAAGTAAACGGTGTAGTGCTTGTCTGGCACCCTCTTGCTGAGCAAGCCACAAGAGCATTTAAAGCCAATAAAAATGTAAAGAAAAAAGTGCCAGGTGGGAAGGTTTCATTTGACCCCAAATCTGGAGAAAGTATAGAGGCTGATGATGAAGACTTTTAAGCTAGTCTTCTTAGTAGTACTTGGTTTTACGTTTTCAGCTAGTGCAGAAGAGCGTGTTATTGAAATAACTGCTTCTGGGGCCTCTAAATCTCTCGCAATTGAAGCTGGCCTAATCAGAGCTATTGCACAAGTAAAGGGTACTGAAATAAACAGCAAAGCAATGCGGGTTGCGAACCAAGTAAGAAAAGATGGAAAAACCACTACCAACATAGCTCTGTCAAATATCACTGCTATGAAAACCAAAGGCCAAATATCTAGTTATGAGGTTTTGGAAGAGAGTTGTAGTGAAACCTGTGAGGTTCTGTTGCGAGTTTCTGTGCCAGTGTATAAAAGCCCCGGCTTATCATTAGATAAACGTCGAAAGCTTGTTGTCGCTCCTTTCGAAGGAGAGAATGGCGAGTTGTTTTCCAACAATCTGCAAAGCGCTTTTGTTCAAACGAGACGTTTCGCAATATTAGACCGCCAGCATGATAGCGAGTATGCGGCAGAAAAGCGCTTATTACTCAGCGAAGATACCGCACTGAAGGAGAAGATGCGTCTAGGTCAAGTACTGGGCATGGATTATCTTGTGGTTGGGAGCGTATCTTTCAGAGACGACTCTTATGAAACGGAGTCCAGTTTTACGGGTGAACGCTCTTATGTTGAAGATATCGTGTCTGAAATTAATTACAAAGTGATTAATTTAGCAACACGACAAGTTAAGTGGCAAGATAACGTAGTTATTCCAAGCAATATCCAAGATCCAGCATCTGCGCGTGTTATTGCGCGTGATATTACCAGTGCCATCTACCCGATAAAGATTGTGTCCAATCAAAATGATAACGTCGTTCTTAACCAGGGGGGAACCAGTGTTCAAATCGGTGAAGTGTTTGATATCTTTGAGCTAGGCGAAAAACTCATTGATCCATACACTAAAGAGTCGCTTGGAAAAGAAGAGCGCTACGTTGGAAAAGTGAAAATAGTAAAGGTAACTAGTAAAGTTTCTTATGCTGCTGTTATCGAGGGGGAACTTAGCACAATGAATGTTGGGTCAGTAGTCAGGCCATCAATGCTAGATTACTTTGATTCTGAAAGCCGTGCTGAACCAAAAACAACGGTGGAAGCTTCTGCAGCCGGAGGGATCATAATTCCATTACCAACTAAACCTAAGCCTTCGCCCAATGGCGGTGTAGTGATTGAAAATTGAAAAATGCGAAGGGTACACAAAATAGTGTACCCTTTCTCTTTCTATCCCCAATCCCCCTTGAAAATATAAACCGCTCCCCCACTTATGGTTTATAGACTAGATAAGTGACCGCCGTGAATTCATATGCTCGCGGCGGATACACCCAGCTAAACGGGGAAAAAACGTGACAACGATTGTATCTGTACGACGTGGAAATCAGGTGGTGATGGCTGGTGACGGTCAAGTATCGCTGGGAAATACGGTAATGAAAGGCAATGCGCGCAAGGTGCGTCGTCTTTACCACGATAAAATACTCGCAGGCTTCGCAGGTGGCACAGCCGATGCGTTTACGCTATTTGAACGCTTTGAGTCCAAGCTTGAAGCCCACCAAGGCCACTTAACCAAAGCTGCTGTTGAGCTTGCTAAAGACTGGCGTACCGACAGAGCGCTGAGAAAACTCGAAGCCCTTTTAGCGGTGGCTGACGAGACCGCTTCTTTTATCATCACGGGTAATGGAGACGTAGTACAGCCAGAAAACGACCTTATCGCGATAGGTTCTGGTGGCAATTACGCACAAGCTGCGGCCACTGCTATGCTGGAAAATACTGAGCTAACGGCAAAAGAAATTGCTGAGAAATCACTCACTATTGCTGGCGATATTTGTGTATTTACGAACCATAGCCAAACGGTAGATGTATTAGATTACTAATGAATGAAGCGACGGGGCGGTAGCAAAAGGTTACTTACGCCCTTGTACTGCGCAGACCGGCAGTTCGGTGTATTCTTTACGCGCAGTCCGAGTATCAAAGAAATAAGGGTTTATTCATGTCTGAAATGACACCAAGAGAAATTGTTCACGAGTTAGACCGCCATATTATTGGCCAGCAAGACGCAAAACGGGCTGTGTCTATCGCGCTCAGAAATCGCTGGCGCAGAATGCAGTTAGAGCCTGAATTGCGTCAAGAAGTAACGCCAAAAAACATTCTTATGATTGGTCCAACAGGCGTAGGTAAAACTGAAATCGCTCGACGTCTAGCCAAACTTGCTAATGCGCCTTTTATCAAGGTAGAGGCGACAAAGTTTACCGAAGTTGGTTATGTTGGCAAAGAAGTGGAAACAATTATTCGTGATCTAGCGGACATCGCCGTTAAGATGACAAAAGAAAATGAAATGAAGAAAGTGAAGTTCCGTGCCGAAGAAGCAGCGGAAGATCGCATTCTTGACGCTTTACTTCCTCCGCCTGAAGATGCGTGGGGAAACAAGGAAGAAGTAGAGGATAGAGGAACCCGTCAGGCGTTTCGCAAAAAGCTTCGTCAGGGCGAATTAGACGATAAAGAGATTGAGATTGACGTTGCGCTCCCCCAAGTGGGTGTTGAGATTATGGCTCCTCCGGGTATGGAAGAGATGACAAACCAGCTGCAGGGAATGTTTCAAAATCTGTCTGGTTCGCAAAAGAAAAAGAAGAAGCTGAAAATTAAAGATGCTTTCAAAATGCTGATTGAGGAAGAAGCGGCCCGCCTTGTTAATCAAGAAGACTTAAAAGAAAAAGCCATTGAGTCAGTTGAGCAGCACGGCATTGTGTTTGTAGATGAGATTGACAAAATTTGTAAGCGCGAAGGCAACAACTCTGGCGATGTTTCCCGCGAGGGCGTTCAGCGAGATTTACTTCCTTTGGTTGAGGGCTCTACGGTATCGACGAAACACGGTATGGTTAAAACAGACCATATTTTGTTTATTGCCTCAGGCGCTTTTCAAATGAGCAAGCCATCGGATCTCATTCCTGAGTTGCAGGGCCGTTTGCCTATTCGCGTTGAGCTATCGGCGCTTAAAGTCGGCGACTTTAAACGCATCCTTACCGAGCCTAATGCCTCTTTAACGCAACAATACATTGCGCTAATGCAGACTGAAGGAGTGAACGTGACCTTCGACGACTCTGGTATTCAGCGCATAGCTGAAGCGGCATGGCAGGTGAATGAGACCACAGAAAACATCGGCGCCCGTAGGCTTCATACTGTGCTCGAGCGTTTAATGGAAGATATTTCATTTGATGCCTCTGAAAAAAGCGGTGAATCATTTGTCATCGACGCTGATTATGTAAATAGTCACTTAGAAGCACTGGTAGATAACGAAGATCTATCGCGTTTTATTCTATAGTCGAGTTCACGCCATCAGCCATAAAAAGCCCAGCAAACCGCTGGGCTTTTTGTTCTCAGCACTGTTAAAACCAGAGGCCTTTCAAGTAAGAAGGGCTTTAAAGTAAGGAAAACTACCTCTTAATTTTGCAGTAGACTAATAAGCCTGCCGGTAATATCTAACCCCGTATCCCGTTCAACCTTTAGGAAAAAAGGGCTGGGGTTGGCTTCCAAGAAATAATATGTGTTTTTATCCGTTTTTCGCCAATCTATAGCGCACCAATGCATACCTAATGCGGCGCAGATTCGAATTGCCAGGCGTTTAACGTCTTGAGGGATAATGGTAATTACCGGCGTAGCATCTATATCATTTCTATAATCAAGTTCTACGCTGTCAATAAGTACGCTCACGACTTCCTTTCCAAGTACGTAACTGCGAATATTTGTGCCACTTATATACTTTTGAAATGTCACAGGGCGCTGTGAGAGTAACGTGGTGAGCAGGGGGCGTAAATGCTCGGTTTTATTAACATATTGCGCTACTTTTCCACCTCTAACCGGTTTATACACCACTTCAGGCATGTTGCTACAAAATTGCGCCGCTGCTTCAGGTGCATTTCCAACGAAAGAGTAGGGAATATTCGCTCCCTGTTGAGACGCAACGCTTAGTTGCATGGGCTTGCACTGATGGGAGCGCACAGCATCAATAGAATTGACCCATTTAGTGGCGCCATAGGTGAACCAGCATAGCAGTGTGCTCGATAACTCTTGCTCTATCCACATGCGCTGAGAGACGGACGTTTGACTGCTTGTTACCGACTCTGCTTTTGAAGATGGATTTAATTGCCTAGGATCAGCCGTATTAGTGGGAATATATTGATGCCAGTACACAGACCTTATATCTGCAAACATTACCCTTGTGGGGAGTCTTTGTTGAGACGGCGGAAAATGCAAAAAACCTTCATTAGAGTCTGGATCGAAACTTATAGTCCATCCACTGCCAAAATGAGCGGTGTTGGCAACAAAAGCGGTAACATTGGTACTTTCCAATGCGCTGACCATGTGAACCATTTGTGGATCGTATTCATCGCCTATCAGTCCTACATACATGCGGTATCCCTTTTACATGAGTGGGTAATATGATTAGTGTCTAAGGTTTCGCACAAGTCGCTTTGTTTAACACGCTTATTGCAAGCTACGACAAGATCGAAATAATTGAGCACTAGGGGCATTATGCCCCTAGTGCTAGCGCTTCCGCCTAAGCCAAAATATCTGGCAAGTTACCGCCACCTTCGCCTATTGCCATAGTGATATAAATCGGCTCTTTTGGTGCAGGACTTCCTGTAATAGGTGTTCCTGGTATGGACCTAGAAGACAGGCTTTCTTGAATGGCTTGTAAGCTATTGCCGCCCGAGACTGCAAATAGCTGACTTTCGGCTAACGTTACTGCTTGTTGTTGGTCTTTCATTGATTACGCTCCTTGTATTAGCGTGGGTTAAAATGAGGTTATAGCGCTAATGCGATACATCCTCTCGGTAAAGTGTTCTAAAGCAGCCGGCTATCAATGCAGTCCGACTGGTGATATTGAGTTTTCTGTAAATATTGGCACAGTGAAATTTCACCGTACGCTCGCTAATAAACAGTTCATCTGCGATGGATTTGTTGGAGCATCCACCCATTATTTTATGTACCACCTGCATCTCTCTTTTAGATAAGCAATTTATAGGTATCAAAGTTCCACTTGATGTAATTCCCTGAGCTTCCACTTGCATGCGCTCCGACTCTGTCATAAGTGCGTTATTTTCTCTCACTTCGTGTGTTTTCATTGGTCTTCTCCATAGGTTTTTGGGGTGGCTTCCTTTTCCATAATTGAGGGAGAGAAAACCTTTAAGGATTGATTTGATAGGTGGTAAACCGTATCCGCAATGGCAATAGTTTGCGGTCGATGTGCCACCATAATTCGAGTGATATTGAGTGTCTTAAGATGCTGGTTTATCTTTTCTTCGTTAGCCATATCGAGATGACTACTGGCTTCATCTAAAAATAAAATATCGGGGCTTTGGTACAGCGCTCGGGCGAGCAATAGCCGCTGTTTTTGACCGCCACTTAAACTACTGCCCATATCGCCAACCAGAGAATGGTATTGCATTGGCATAGCGACAATTTCGTCATGAAGACAGGCTAAATGAGCGGCGCGAACGACTTTCTCTAAGTTGGGAGTCTCTGAAAAACAACTAATATTGTCGGCAATGGTGCCGTTCAAGCAGGTGTCTTCTTGTAAAACAGAGGCCACTTTACAAGCATTACGACGGCTTGATGAGTTATGACGTTGAACCTTCCCCTCTTGAGTCATGTACAGCCCCATAAGGCATTTCAAAAGCGTGCTTTTTCCGCTGCCGCTTGCACCTGTAATAGCAATAATGTCGCCATGGTTTACCTGTAAATCAATACCGCTAAATACAGGTTCACTGGCCTCGCTATATCGATAGCTTATGTTGTTTGCACACAGCGCTATGGCAACTGCTTGAGGAGACTTCACACCACCGAGTTCGTTTGCTTCACAAAGCCCGCTTTCAGGTTTTTGTGAGCCAGCGTTTGTGTCCGAAGATAGCGTATTTGCTAACCCAGCTTGTGAATTTAGAGCTGGATAGGCTTGAGGGCTTTCAGTGTCGAAGGCAGGCGGAGCCAGCACAATATCGCTTAGCCGAGTAAAATGAACGCTCAGCATTTTGTATTCAATGACGTTATTGACTACTCCGTCAATGGCGCTGGAAAAGCGGTTTTTGTATGCAATAAACGCTAATAACATGCCTATTGTCATGGTGCTGTCCATGACTAAGTTAGCGCCCACATAAATAACAGCTAAATTTTCTAAACCAAACATAGCTTTATTAACGGCGTCGTTACCTATATTGACTTTGCCTAAGCTAATGTCTTTATTCAAAACGGCAACCAGCTTATTTTGCCAATGGCTCTGACGCTGTACTTCTTGATGGTAAACCCGAATGGGCAACATACCGCGCATGCTCTCAATAAAGTGGCTCTGCTCAGAAGCAGCTAAACCAATTTTCTCGGTTGTTAAGCGTTTCATAAAAGACAGTACGCCTAAGCGCAGCGCCACATAGAGCGTCATTACGGCGACAACAATCAAGGTAAGTTTTAGAGAGTACACGGCCATTACAAAAAGCGTGATAATGGCGAATAAACCATCGAGCAGTGCGGTCACCACTCCCGTCGTTAAAAACTCGCGAATATGGCTGAGTGAATTAAAGCGAGAGACAATATCGCCTACATGGCGTTTGGCGAAATAGTCTAGGGGCAGCGAAAGTAAGTGCTTAAATACCGAAGCAGAAAGTTGCAGCTGTAGCCGCGTAGAGACCGAAAGCACTAGCAGTTTACGCAAAACAGCTGTAAATATCTCAATAACCAATAAGAGTGCAAAGCCAAGCGCCAATACATCTAAAAGGGCATTGTTGTTGTAAATTAGTACATCATCTACCACAGTTTGCATGTAGTAGGGGCTTACTAATACAAAAAGTTGCAACACTATTGATAACGCAATGAGCACCAGAAGATTTCGTTTAAAGCCAACGGCATTGGCGAAAAAATCGTTAAGTGAAATAGTTGGCGTGCTCTTTTTAGGCGTAAATTCATTTGCAGGCAGTACCTCAAGTGCAATACCTGTTATGCAACGCGATGCCTCATCAAGAGTAAGGATACGTTCGCCCAGCGCAGGATCGTTTATGGTTACCTTTTTATGGGTTACTTGAGTTAACACCACAAAATGCTTCATGTCCCAATGTAAAATGGCTGGGCACGTTAGCTGGCGTAAATGAGCAAGTTCAATTTTTAATGCTCTACAGTGTAGGCCTACACGCTTGCCAATGTTCATAATATCCTGCAGCGTGCAGCCGCGAAGTGAGACTGAAAAGCTTTGTCTCATTGCGTTTAAGTCTCGCTTGTCACCGTAAAACTGCGCAATCATATTCACACATGCCAGACCACATTCCGCCGCTTCGCTCTGCAATATCAGGGGCACTCTGCGTTTTGGTAGAAAAGATAAGTTTAATGGTGTTGTAGTTTGGTCAAACACAGTTATAGCCTCCCTGACAGGCTATACAAGGGTTCTAAGAACCACTCTAACAAGGTGCGTTGGCTAAGCTGGATGTCAGCAGAAAACGTCATGCCAGATTTCAACTCAATCTGCTTGCCATATGCCATTAGCGTATTGTTTATTACGTCCGCGGTAACGAGGTATGCCGGTTCCGAGCTGCCTACAGGTGCGCTGTGCAGTTCCCCAGGTAAAATCAACGTCTTCGAAATATTGCGTATCTGGCCTGGCTGAACGCCAAATTTCTGATAAGGAAAGGCATCGTATCGAATGTGCAGCAATTGACCCTCATCAATAAATCCAGCTGAATGCACGGGCACAAGCATATGAGCTTGCATAGCTGAAGACTGAGGCACAAGGGTGGCAAGTAGATGGTTACTGTTAATATCGTAACCTGGCTTGATATGTAAACCAGATATTATTCCTGCTTTTGGGGCGTAAATAACCTGTTCGCTTTCGCTGGTATGAGCCAAAATTTGTTGGTTCAAATCGCTTAGGGTGTTCTGATACTTAGCCAGCTCGTTTTCCTGCCGGTTTGGCAATGAAGTGCGTTCGCGAATTAGCGACGAAATTTTATTTTCAGCTGCGCTGAGATTTTGTTCGGAGAGTTTTAGGTTTTGCTCGCTACCAAGTACCTTTATTTGCTGCTCTTGAATAGTAACTTGGCTAACGTATCCCTTGCGATAAAGCGCATGAGCTTTTTCAAACTGGGCTTGCGTTACCTCATGTTGATGAGTGGCTATGTCGACCAGTGCTTCTAATTCACGCAGTTCTTCCGATAGCTGTTCAATTGAGGTATTGAGGTCTGCTAGTCCAGCTTTATGCAGTGCCCCCAGCCTCCCCACAATACCCTGAGTGCGGTGTTGTTTTTCCTTGAGCTCGCGCAGTAAGATTTCACTCACCTGGTTTCCAGATGCATTTTTACCGCTGTAATTCACTTTAATTAACGCATCGCCGCGCTTTACATATTGTCCTTCAGCAACAAGCACCTGAGATACTCTGCCGTTTCTTGCACCTGCGTAAAGCTTAAATACGCCACCCTGTGGCTCTATCCATCCATGGACCGAGGCTTTTCTGGCATAGCTTCCGTGCATTAAAAATAGACTAGCCGCGACTAACCAGCATACTAATATGGCAGTAATCATCATGTAGGCAGGTTTTGGAGTCATTAATAAGCGCCCACCAATAGAGGTAGATTGCTGATTGATGGCTTCCTGTCGGAATAATCCCTTTCTCATTACTTTTCCTTGTATACCTTTCGTTGCTTACTCTGCGTTTTTTAGCATCGCGGTTTATTCATAGCTGTTTATCTATAATGATATTGCTAATTAAAGGTATCTGGCTGTCTCTTCCCTGCAGACATATTCTCCGTGGCATCACAATCCTTAACGCCTCCCTTATTGCTGCCAGATACCTCAATGTCGTCCTGTTTTCGACGACATATTCACAATAGGTTAGCGATGGGAAAAATGGTCATGAACTCAAGCCCGAGGCTCTGCAGGTCAGTAAAAATGGGGGGATGGCTCAAAATTAAAAACAATGGCTCAAAAATAGAAGATGAAATATTCACAAAGCGATAAAGATTGACCTACATTAAATAACAAGTAGTCATAGATCTGTATAAAGAATGTGCTATAAAAAACAATAAGCCGTTTGGCTTATCTCCTAAAAAGAAATAAAAGATGCATACGCTATTAAGGAAGTCTCATGTTTGTGCCCAGCATATTATTAAAACAACTCTACACCCGCGCTAGCCTTTCTAAGACCAATAAGGGTTTGTCGTTCTCGTTAAAAAACCGTTTGAAAGACGCCACAATTGAAAAGCTTCATTGGATATCTTTAGATGGTGAAAAAATTCCAGAAGATAAGATTACTCTGCAGCTTACTCATGACTCATCGTTGTCCGCTACAGAACTTAACGAATCAGACGGCAAGCCTTTTGCTCTTAGACAAACCATCACGTTGCATTTAGATATTGATAAAGACGCCTGCCCTGAAAAAAGAAAGCTAGGAATATGCTTTTCTGCGTCGCCATTTGGGAAGTTAAAATTTGAAGTAGAGGATAATATTACTCTGGCCGGCGAGCGAAGCGCACATATTCCTCGCGATGATTTAGATGATTATGGTGAGTCTATTATAAAAACTCGCCAAGAATATTTTGAAAGCGCCACCGGCAAAAAAGTCAATCACGTAGGCCAATACTCCATAAATCCTAATGATTTAAAGGGAAATATTGAGCATTTTATTGGCGTAGCCCAAGTGCCTATTGGTATCGCAGGACCGGTAAAAATCAACGGTGAGCATGCTAAAGGGGAGTTTGTTGTTCCGCTAGCTACAACAGAAGGCACTTTAGTGGCATCGTACAACCGCGGTATGAAGCTGCTTAATATGAGTGGTGGTGTAACAGCTACAGTAGTAGATGATGCTATGCAGCGAGCGCCAGTATTTATATTCGAAAACGCACGAGGCGCACGTGACTTCGTAAAGTGGGTACAAGAGAATATTGACAAAATACGCGAAGAGGCTGAGGCCACGTCTAGTATCGCCAAGCTCACCTATATCGATCATTTCCTATCAAATAAATTCGCATTCCTGCGTTTTAATTATAAAACAGGTGATGCGGCGGGTCAGAATATGGTTGGTAGAGCAACCTTTGCCGCTTGCGGGTGGATCTTAGATCACTATGAAGGCATAGAGAACTTCTACCTCGAATCTAACTTCGCGACGGATAAAAAAGCGTCACAAATTAATATTATGCGCACACGAGGCAAGCGAGTAACCGCTGAGGCGACGATAAAGCGTGAGCATTTGTTAGAGGTAATGCGCGTTGACCCTAAACAAATTGATTACCACGGCCGAGTGGCTGGTGTGGGCTCGTTCTTGTCTGGTGTGAACAACACTGGCTTGCATTCACCTAACGGTATTACCGCTATGTTTATCGCCACAGGTCAAGATGTGGCAAATGTCTCTGAATCATCAGCCGCTATTATGTACTCAGAACTAACAGAAGAGGGCGACCTGTATGTTTCTATCACCATACCGTCGTTGATTGTGGCAACCTATGGCGGTGGTACAGGCATTGGTACTCAAAGAGAATGTTTAGAATTGCTCGATTGCTACGGCCGAGACCGCGTATATAAGTTTGCAGAAATCGTAGCGTCAGTGGTACTGGCAGGTGAAATATCCTTGGCCTCAGCCATTAGCTCTTCAGATTGGGTGTCGTCTCACGAACAGTACGGGCGCAATCGCTAAGCATACATATTTTCGCTAGCCGCTCTTTCATTTCGGCAAAAGAGCGGCTAGGAAATGTTGTTACTGCGGCACTCTTATTTTTTAATCTCGGCGCTATTTATCATAAGAAGATAAAATAGCCGCATAAATTTCTACAGCATCCCATAAGTTTTGCAGGCGCAGGTTCTCATTTCGGCCGTGTTGGTTATTATCATGATTAGCTATTGGCAAAATTATAATGGGCATATCCAAAGCTTGTTCGAATAAGTATATTGGTAAACTGCCTCCAAGCGTTGGCGTTAAAATAGTGGGCTTGTCATCAATACTGTTCATAATTGCCGTCAGCTTTTTCGCTTGAGGGCTGTCTATTTTTGAGCGAAATGCAGGATAAGCGCCTGCGCGCCAGTCTAACATCACGAGCTTATTATGTTTTCTACGTAACTCTATGCTGGGTTTATCGTAAACTATGGTATAGCCCTGCCTTTTTATATGTGCCTCCATCTTGTCCCGCAAAAATGCGGGTGTCTGGTCAGCCGCTAGTCTCATGTTAATAGAGGCGGTTGCCGAGGGCTGAATAATATTACGTGCTTGACTGCCTACGCCGCCGGCCTGAAAACCTTTTATGATAATTGCCGGACTAAGAACGCCTTCCTCTACGCGAACATTTTTGCCCAAGCTTTCAGCGATGGCTAAGTCATGCTTAAGCTGTTCGTCTACTTTTGGAATACTGGCTAAGGCCTCTCGCTCGGCACTACTTATGGGGCGTACTTGATCATTGTAACCATCTATTAAAATGTTGCCTTGCTCGTCAGTCATCGACGTGAGTAAGCGCATTAATTTGTTTGTGGGGTTTGGCGCAAAGTTTCCGTAATGACCGCTGTGTAGCGGGCTTAAGGCGCCATAAGTGGTCACGTCTACGGTCATACTTCCGCGCATACCAAATACCAGCTGCTTGTTTCGACTAGGGTGCATTGGACCATCGCAAAATAGCATGAGATCTGCAGCCAGCTTTTCACCGTGCTTTTGCAAGATAGTTTCTAATGTTGGGCTACCTACCTCTTCTTCGCCGTCTAAGATAAGTTTAATATTAACGGTAGGCGTAATACCTGCTGAATCCATAGCATCTAGCGCTGCCATTAGAGCAATGACAGGTGCTTTGTCATCGCCGGCTGAGCGAGCCGCCAGTCGCCACTCCGGATTTAGTGGCGATGTGCCATCCCATTTAACAGGTTTTCCACCGCGCTCAATAGGCTTGTCTATGAGTGTAGGAGTAAAAGGAGGTGTTGCCCAGTTAGCGGGTTCAACGGGCTGCCCATCAAAATGAGCGTAAATCAGAATAGTTTTTGAGGCGCGAGGTACTTTCTTTTCGGCCAGAATATAAGGTGCGCGGCCTGCCGATATCACCTCCGAAGTAAACCCTCGATGCGCAATATAGTTTGTTATCCATTTGGCGTTTACTAACATATCCTGCGAATTAGCACTTACATTGGGTAGGGCTAAAAGCGATGTGAAATCTTGTAGGATTTGCCGCTGATTTGCTTGGGTGTAGTTTTTGATCTCACTCAGAGTCTCCAACTGGCTGTGAGCCTTCAACGGGCTATGAGCCTTCAACTGAGCATCTTCAGCCATTGACGGCAAAGCAAACAACAAAAGTAGAAGTAATAGGGGGTATTTAAGGTCGCGCATACATTACCTTTAAATGGCAAACGAGTTGTTTAAAAGTAAGGTATTAATGTGGCATAAGCAATTTTCATTAGAAAAGCAGATATCTCTCTATTTCCTAACCTCGAGAAAATACCTTGGTTTGCTTCTTATAGCAAAATAGTAAATAAACCAAGAATAACGGCCAGATGAGAAGCATAAGCACAAACCAGGCGTATCTCTCGGTCTTGATTGCATTAACTAAGGCATCTAAGTATCCGACAAAAGCGATGCCAAGGAGAACGACTAATAAAATGACTTCCATGTTTTAACTTTCTAGATGTTTTGATTAGTCAGGCTATATCAGAAGAATAAAAATTTCAGTTAAAAGTTTAGGAGCAATGCTGTTAGTGTAAAAGACAAACAAAAAACCAGCGAAGTAGTTTATCAACTATCATTCACTGGCTTTTTATGTGTTACAAATTACGACGGACTATTTAGCCCGTCTGTTAATACCCACTATTTTCCAGTGGAATTAATGCTCCCAATGGAAATGATGGGCTTTTGCTTCAATAGCATCAGCAGTTTCCTGTGGCATAAAGGTGGCATTGTCTTGTTCAAAGAAAAACGGTTTGCGTTTCTTCTTACTGCCCACTTCATTCATGGTAGCTGATTCATAAACACGGCCATTTAGCACGGTATATTCAACGTATTCGCTTTTTCTGATATCGCTAAGTACATCACCTTCTATAACCACTAAATCAGCTAATTTGCCCTTTTCGATGCTGCCAATATCTTTCGACATACCTAGGTGTTTGGCACCATCGATAGTGCCACCGCGTAATGCTTCCCACGGCGTAAACCCACCTTGTTGCATTATCCATAACTCCCAATGAGCAGCTAAACCTTCACGTTGACCGTGAGCACCAATATGCACGCTTACGCCCTCGTCTCGAAGCTCTTTAGCATAGCTCGCAACGTTTTGATGGTTGTACTGATTTTCAGGCGCAGTCGGTCTGCGAATAGCCCGTCTATCAAGTATGGTTGATGGCGTGTAGCGCAATAGGCGTGGGTTTTTCCATACCTCTGTTTTGTCATACCAGTACTCTTCACCCATCATGCCACCATAAGACACGACAAATGTAGGGGTATAACCAAACTCTGTGGCTTTCCAAAGTTGAGTGACATCACTGTAGCCTTTTTCTATTGGCAGGCTGTGTTCTAACCCCGTGTGCCCGTCTACCAGCATAGTGAGGTTTTGCTGAAACTTACCTCCGCCTTCTGGCACTACCATCATGTTTTGATTCTTAGACGCCCATAGCACTTGCTGGCGCTGATCTCGACGAGGCTGGTTATAGCTTTTCACCGATATCGCGCCGGCTTCTTTCAAGCGCTCAACATGGAAGTAGGCATCGTCGTAATCGTTAATGATGGCTTTGTAACCCAATCCTTCCGCGCCATATAAGATGGTTCCGGTTGAATAAATACGCGGAGCAACAATTTTACCTTTGCGCTGTAATTCAGACGCCGCAAAAATCTCTGTAGTGTCGTTCGATGGATCGTGAATGGTTGTCACACCAAAGGACACGTTAGAGTATTGACTCCAGTTCTGCTGCGGAATGATCTCGTTTCTACCTTGCGATCCATGGGCATGAGCATCAATAAGGCCAGGAATAATGGTTTTTCCACTGGTATCAATCTGCATGGCATCGGCAGGAATATCAATGTCGCCCCGTTTTCCAACAGCTTCTATGCGATTGTCTTTAATAAGTACAATACCGTCTTCAATAATTTCCTGCGTATTATCGGCATCGCGCATGGTCACCACTTTTCCGCCAACTAGCGCTTTGTAACCAGTGGGTTTATCTGCTTTGGTGGTAAAAGACAGGTCGATACCCTGTGCTACTGGTTCTGGTAGTGTTTCTGCTGCGCCATCAACGAACGCGAAGGCCTCGTCAAGACTACGTTTAAATAGAGTAGGGCCGTTAAACCAGCTCAACGTTTTATTATCTGGCGACCAGGTTAAGTATTCACCTGCGCGAGAAGAAAGCTGGGTAACAGGCAACGAAGTCATATCTGGGCCGATGGTGATTTTCTTACCATTTTCAACGAAAGGCGCTACATAGGTTTTAAATTGATAAACAAACGCAATCCATTTCTTATCATGCGAGAGTTTGTACTCACTTACTTTTGTGCCCCCGTATAGGTGAGTGCGCTTATCGTTACCCTGAAGATTTACACTTGAAAGTTGGGTTTCGTAGTATGCTTCACCGCCTGCAGATTCGGTAAAGTAGACGCGGTCGTCGCCACCAGCAAAGTGCGCGTTATAACCGCCGTCGGTTACTTTTGTAACTGTGTCTTCATCTAGGTCCGCAAGGTAAATACCTGGCTCAACCGAATACTTAGGGTCCAGTAGGTATCCACCGGTAAACTTACGGAACAATACCTTTTCACCGTCTGCAGAGAACGCTGGTTCAATATAGTGACCAGGCATTTCACTAATGACTTTGCCTTTGCCGCCGCGCGCAGATACCACGCGAACAGTGCCAAGCTCTTGGTCGTTCCATGTGGTGTAGACCACTTTTTTGCCGTCGTTAGAAAAGCGTGGATAAAATTCGTCGTGATCATCTTGTCTGGTGAGGCGTTTAATTTTTCCCGACTCAACATCGCGGACATACAGTTTCCCGAGGGCTTGAAATAATACTGTCTCGCCATCTGGCGACAGCTGCGACCAGCGTATCATGTTCACATCAAACTCGTCTGGCGCCACGTCTACATCAAAGCGTAGCGCATCGGCATAATGCAATGTTGCGTCTACGCTAATATCAATAGTGGAAGTAGTTTTGTCATCAATGTCGATAGTGTGGAACTTACCACCTGTCCAGTACACAATTTTTGAACTGTCTGGCATCCAGTCGAAATAAGCAAAATAGCCTTCTGAACCGAAGCCTTCCTGCATATCGCGTTCTAGCTCAAGAGTAAGCGGTGTTTCTACCCCGGTTTTGATATCTTTTAAGAATAGAGCCGTTCTGTCTTTCACGCGACGAATGAAGGCAACGTATTTACCGTCTGGAGAAGGCGTGGGAACCACTGCACCACCGGTGCCGCTAATGTAACGACTTTCTTCACCGGTTTCGCGGTCGAAACGGGTAATAGCAAAAATGCCCTCTAGCGGATCGCGGTTATACTCGAAGCGGCTGCCCGGCACCGTGTTTTCAGTAAAGTAAATATATTTACCATCATGAGAAAATACCGGGTCGGCAATATTTTGTTGGTCTCGTTTTCCGCTGTTTCTCGCCTTTATTTGCAGTCCATCACCACCTGATTTGTGATACATCCAAATTTCACCGGCGGGTATACTGCGGCTCGACATTATGCCTTTTGTTACTACCAGGTATTCGCCGTCGGGACTCCATTTAGGTGAGTGAATGAGGTTGTTTTTCTCGCTTGTTACTTGACGAAGGTTCCCACCGTCTATGTCCATCAACCATACGTTACTCAACCCATCGCGATCGGATATAAACGCCACATGTTTTCCATCAGGCGAGATAGAAGGCTGAATATTCCATGCAAAGTCTTGAGTGAGAGGAGTGGCGTCACCGCCGTTAATATCAACTTTATACAGATCCCCCAGCATATCGAAGATCATAAACTTGCCGCTAGGTGCTACATCTAAACTAGACCAAGTGGTTTCAGTAGTTTTTATTGCCACTTCGTTAAGCTTGTAAGGAGGGTTGCTTACATCCCAATTTTCTACGTCATAGCCTTCAACAGCTGTTTCTTTATTTTTACCTTCAACGTCGGCATCCTGTGCTAGGGTAGGGCTGATGTTGGCAGCCATCAGCGCGGTGGCGATAAGGCTTAGTGATAATTTCTTCATTCTGATTATTCCCAACTTTTTATGTCGTTAGTTATTCTTGTTTGCGTGGTGTTTGTGCTCTGCAAGCTTATGTTATAAACCGCATATCTAAACATTACTTGGTATTTCTATCATACGTTACAACATAGTCGTAACTTAAACTTAACGCGACTAGTCGCTTTCGTTGAGTGATGAATGTCGGTTTGGACTTTAATTATGTTAAATTGCAGCTGCCTGTAGCCAAACTCGCCCACATCTACACTAACAATATTCATTGCGTGCTGAGCTGCTAAAGTTAAGGCAACGCGCGCATTGCGTTCGCCAATAGTGTCTTTATCTGCATCATCAATATTAATGTTAACCCGGTTGTCTAACATGTTTCCGCCACCAACAATGTGCGTGTGAAACTCAGACAGTGAAAGATGATATTTTTTCGCATTTTGGGCGAATAGTGTGAAGCAGTCTTCAGCATAGCGCGGGTCGCTGTTGTCGCCCGTGGTATGTTTAGCATTCGGTAACGCGAAGTGGCTATGACCGAAGACCAAGAATCGTTTTTTGTTAATTTGATAGAAAAAGAGTTGCAGTCTCGAGATGACGATCAAGAGTTAATCGAGGTCGACACTATGCTGACCCAGATTTCGATGAAGCTGAAAGCTAAAGTGGCTGAGTTGGTTGTTGAAGAAGCTGAAGAAGAAGAGTACTTGGATGTAGAGTTTTTCTAAGTTGAAATCGATGGCTCTTTTGGTGTAAAGCCATCGGTTTCAAGACTTGCGTATTTTTGGCTTAAGCTGTAGCGGTTACCGTCCTCAGTATAACTACATTGTCACGAATTCTTCGCCACTGGTGGGGTGAATAGCCACACAGGCATCGAAGTCAGCTTTAGTGGCGCCCATTTTTATCGCTACCGCAAAGCCTTGTAGTATCTCGTCCATGCCATGGCCTATACCGTGCAAGCCAACTACTTTTTCATCTTTGCCTGCACAAATGAGCTTCATCTTTGTCATTTGGCGATGACGAGTAACTGCGGTGTACATAGATGCAAAACTTGAAGTGTAAGTTTTCACATTGTCTTCGCCATGCGCTTCAATGGCCTCCGGCTCGGTTAATCCAATGGTGCCAATTGGCGGGTGGCTAAACACAACCGTGGGAATAAGCGAGTAATCCATATGTGCGTCGTCTTGACCATTAAACAAACGCTCGCAAAGCAATCTGCCAGCTTTAATGGCTACAGGCGTCAGTTCTGCCTCGCCGGTGATGTCACCCACGGCATAAACATTCTTTGCCGTTGTATTCTGGTATTTATCTACCTTAACAGTTCCGTTGTCGTTTAACTCAACATCAGTGTTTTCAAGGCCAATTTTATCTGTAGATGGCTCGCGACCAATTGCCCAAATAAGGCAGTCGGCTTTTAATTCTTCGCCGTTAGATAAGAATACCGTCAGTTCTCCGTCGTCTGCTTTTTCAACTTTGTCTACGCTGGCAAAGGTATGAAGTTTGCAGCCTTCAGTGTTGATCATGTCAACAAGCGTTTCGTGAATAATAGGGTCGAAATTGCGAAGTGGGGCGTGCTTTCTCACAACTAAATGAGATTCTGTGCCTAAGGCATGAAGTACACCCGCAAGCTCAACGCCAATGTAGCCCGCACCTACTACTACAGCGCGTTTTGGCTGTTCTTTAAGGGCAAAAAATCCGTCTGAGTCGATGCCATACTGCGCACCTTCAATATCCGGAATAGATGGGCGACCGCCTACTGCAATAGTAATGTGATCGGCGGTGTAGGTTTCGCCATTGACCTCAATGGTATTGTTGTCTACAAATTTTGCAAAGCCGTGAATCAATTCAACATCGTTGGCCGTTAGTACCCTATCGTAAGACGCGTGGATACGCTCAATGTAAGCTTGGCGACTAGCAATAAGCCCATCCCAACTAAAATGATTTACCGAAACATCAAATCCATACTCTGGGGCATAACGGTGCACGGCTTCAGCGATTTGTGCGCCATACCACATCGCTTTTTTAGGAACACAGCCCACGTTTACGCAGGTGCCACCTATATCTTTCGCTTCAATGATCGCCGCTTTTTTACCGTGCTTCGCTGCGCGGTTAGCTGAGGCTATACCACCACTTCCGCCACCAATAGAAATATAATCAAAATGTTTCATACAAAAGCCTTTTTAATATGTAGAGCAGGTTTCTTCCATTCTCACATGAATTTTACTCCAACAACACACGAAAACACATCATGTGCCAGAAGTATGCGATAAACCACGATAATGGGAGAGCCCTTACGTTTTAAACTGTGTTGGGCAAATGTGGTGTTGCAGTATGTAAGGCGTGCTTTCTGACACGCCTAAACATGCAACAACTAGTTACTTTTAGTATTAGGTTGGCTTTCTGGTTCTATTTGAATGCTAAATGGTTTGCCTCGCTCCGCCTCAAACTGCTGAAGCTTTTGTATTGTTGCTCGGCTGAATATATGTCCTTCAGGCAGAATTAAGATGTGGCTGTCGTTGTACAAGTTTTGCGCCAGCTGCATTCCTTCTTTTAATTGAGATGCTTTCATTGTGGTATCAAGTAACGTTGATGCACCAATATCATCTGCACTTAATAGTAGGTCGAGAAACTCACCGTCGTAGCGCGTATTACGGTGCTTTTTCATTTCTGCTTTTGCATCCCAAGGTGCCATTTCTACACCCGTCATACGGCCCGTTACTAAGCGCCAATAGTCTCTTGCAATTGCCAAAATTCTCGCACCTACTGGAATTTCTTTAGCAACTTTATTGTTCAGACCCGATCCATTGAAGTGTTCGAACTGAAATTCAATGATATCTGAGATGGGTTGCAGCTCTTCTGCTGGAGCAAGAATAAGAGCAGCCTGCTTAGTTTGCGACAAATAGTTTTGCTGCTGTTGGTATTTTAATTTGGAAAATGGCGCGACAAAATCTTCCACCTGAAGACCCAGTTGGCCAAGTTCACATATTAGCCCAGCATACTTTACCTGCTTTATGTCGTTTTTTTCGAGCTGCGCAATACTGGCTATTCTCGCAGCTAGTTCGCTCACCTCTATGGCAAACTTACCGTTTATATTTGGATTAATACTGATCACGTTGAAAAGCACCTGCTCCATGGCTTGGTTGTGTTTTTCAATCTTATTGAGCGCGAACTTAATTTGCCGAGTTCTTTTTTGAACAACACTTTCAAGCGAGGCGTTAACGTCTTTCAGCTTTTTATTTTGTAAGCGAGTCAATCTCTGCAGGCGAGTGTTTTCCTCTTTCAGTTTAACTCGCTCTAACCCTTCATTGATGACAGAGATTAATTCTTGATTATCCCAAGGTTTTTGCAGGTAGCGATGAATTTTGCCCTGATTTACGGCTTTTATGGTCGATTCAATGTCAGCATATCCAGTTAGCACTACTCTAAAGGTATCAGGATAGGTTTTTGCTACTTGCTCTAACAACTCAGCGCCAGACATTTGCGGCATTTTCATATCCGAAATAACCACATGAACAGTCTGTTTTTGCATTAACTCCAGCGCCTTCGCGCCGCTATCCGCTAATAGTAAATTAATATCCATAGTGAAGAGCGCGCGCTTTATGGCTCGCAGAATATTAGGTTCGTCATCGACGAATAAGACAGTGTATGTTACTGCCGTTTCTGTGTTAGATGCTGTCATAAAACGTAATCCTGTTAATCGCCTTTAGGCTAACTGCCCTTTGAATCAATGGTGCATGAGTCGTTGTCATCGTCCTTGGGAATGGGCAGGGCTAGCGTAAAGCAACTGCCTTCACCTTCTTTACTCGAAACGCTAAGAGAGCCGCCGTGTTCTTGCGCTATACCAAACGAGATAGAAAGTCCTAAGCCAGTGCCTTCTCCTTCTGGCTTAGTTGTAAAAAACGGGTTGAAGAGCTTATCGAGATGACTTTGGGGAACACCGCATCCAGTGTCTTCTACTCGCAGTTCAACAAACTCACCTACTCGAATAGATGAGATAGTGACTTTGCCATGCTTGCCCGTACTTTCGACGGCCTGGCCTGCATTTATCAGTAAATTAGTAATTACCTGTGATATTTTACCAACATTCATAGCCACAGCAGGGACGTTGCCCAAGTTGGTCTCCACAGTACAGATATATTTAAGCTGGTTATTCACCATGGCCAGTGTGGTGCGAATACAGTCATTGATGTTATGAAGCTGCACGTCATCGCTATCAACTCTTGAGAAGAGTTTTAATCCTTTTACGATATCGGCAACGCGGTAGAGACCTTCAGAAGAATCGTTTAAAAGGTCGCCAATATCCTCATTAATGAAGGCTAAATCTTTGGCTTTTATGCTTTGCTCCACCTCAGCAATGGCTTTAACTCTAGCGGCGTCGTCTTCGGCGTTAATCACACTGTTCATTTGCGCGAAAAGCATTTGGTAGGTTGCTACATAGTCGTTCAACGTAGAAATATTACTGCTCACAAAGCCAACGGGGTTATTTATTTCGTGAGCAACACCTGCCGCTAGCTGACCCACTGAGGCCATCTTTTCAGCTTGTAATAGCTGCACCTGTGCTTCTTTTAAATCCTTATTAGCTTCTTCAAGCTGGAAATTCTTTTGATTGAGCTTAGCGGTTCTGTCTTTTACTTTTTCTTCGAGTAATGCGTTAAGCTCTTTTAACTCATCTTCTACCCGCTGCCGCTGACCGCTTTCTTCTTTCAATCGCTCAACTAAGTGGTTAAAAGCGCCTGCCAATTCGCTTAACTCGTCTTTGCCCCTTACCTCAACAAAGATATCTCGATAGTTATTATCTTTAACCGCTTCGCCTAAATGCTTTGCGCCTTTCAGTAGTGATTGAAGCTGTCCCATTAGGTAAGAACCAAGTAGATAGGATAATAGCCCCACTAAGACGAACTCTAACATAGCGAGTGTTAGCGTCCAGTTTTTAACCCGTGATACAGACTGAGTAACAGACGCAATATTTAAACCCATTTCAACATAGCCGTATAAAGTGCCGTTTACCTGAATTGGCGCTTGGGTATCGTAAATACCATCGTCGGTGTGTGATGCTGATGTATCTTGTTTAAAGGTGGCATTAAGCGCTGCAGCATCGCCTTTTTCCACGAATACGCGGTCGTTTTTGTCCTTCACTCTTACATAGGCAATATTAGGGTTGGTCAGTATTTCTGACACATCTGCATCAAGAGATGACAAGTCGTAGCTTAAAAACGCATTTTTTGTCGTTGAAACAAAAAGGGCGGCAGAAGTGTTAGCTGATTTTTTAACGCTGCTGTCTACTAGTTCATTAAGGAATTGAAATATAGTGACTATCAACACAAAAAGCAGTGCGGCGGTAATAGACGCTACACCCGTTATTGTTTTTGTCCTTAACGATAAGCGCATACTAGCTCCTTTACGAATGCGGCCTTGATAGTGAAGAAATGCCCAACTCTCTAACGTCGTCCCAATGGGAGTCGTCAGCGCTAATAAAACCATTTAGTCCTAAATTTTTAAGTATGTGGGCTTTGCTAGCATCGCTGGATATAGATAGCAGTGCATTGATAATAGCTTGTCGAGTGTCCTCACCTAATGTTGGGTGCGTGGCGATTGCATGGGGCGTGTAGTCTGGGCTTTCCCAAAGAACTCGCAATGATGTGTTTGCAGAAGAAGATCCCAAAGTACGATAGATACCGCCCCCAGCCTTAAAAAACTGCTTTTCTACGTTTAAATACACAGAGTCATGTGAGTTGACATAGCGAGGAATAAACGCAATGTTTTCTTTACGCAATTTGGCACTTGTTACGATAGTAGCGGCAAAAGCTGCCGGTGCAGGAAAGGCAATCTCAGCACCATTTAACGCATCAAGCGACGTTATCTCACTGTCTTTATGCACCACTATGATGCCTTTCAAAAATTTGTTTTTTTGTTTTGCTAACGCTTTATATCCAGCGGTGCTATTGAATACAACAAAGTGAAATGGGTTCATGTAGGCAATGTCGTATTTGCCCTCGGAAAGGTTTGCTTCGAAAGTGGGGATATCCTTAGCCGTTTGGAACTCGATACGCAGTCCCGTATAGCTATTAATGTAATCAACAAGCGGTTGCCACGACTTAACCATTTTTTTCGCTGATTGCTGAGGAACAACGCCGAAAATAAGAGACTGTGCGTGCAAAGTAGGTGTTACTAGCAAGCTTAAAAACACAAACAGTAAACAAAACACGCGAAGCATAGAGACTCTCCTTATTTCTCGTTGTCCTTACATAGACATGAATTGCTCAAGAACCATGGTGAGATCGTGATTAGAAAATGGCTTTTGAAGAGAGGCGTCGGCGCCAATTTCTAACGCTCGCTCAAGGCTAATATCGTCAAGAGCCGATATAACCACAATTTTGAGGTCTTTGTACTTACTTTGTTCTCGGGTAAAGTCGATAACGCTGTAGCCATCCATGCCAGGCATACTTAAATCTAGCGTCATTACTTTTGGCTCATGCTGGCTAAGCATTATACCGGCTTGGAAGCCTCCGGTGGCGATATAGCTCTCGAAGCCTGCGCGACGCGCGACGCGCTGAATCGATTTCGCTACGGGCATTTCATCGTCAACAATTAAGATCGACGGGGTTGCGTCGCCTTTTAGAGCGTCTGGAATAGGCATGTCATGGCGCTCTAAGAACTCGATAAAGTCTTCAACGAGCACACGATTATTTCCGCGGCCAGGAAGTTTAAACCCTTTCAGTTTACCGTTTTCTATCCATCGGATAACTGTGCGTAGATTTACGTCACAGTATGATGCTATTTCGCCTGACGTGAGTGTCTTCATAATTCGGCTCCCTTCATTTCCCTATGCAGTATAGCTTTATATGTAATAGAAGACAAAGTAGACAAAAGGATTAGTTGTGACATTTGCGACAAATGCTCGTTGGTCAGGATATGTTCTTCAGCCACAAATGTTCTTCAATCAACGGGTTTCTTAGCCGTCAGTAAAGGTTCTGCGTTTAACAAGAGTGGTTAGATTAACACCAGTCCTCACCAATTTATCTTGCATCTCGTCAATAAAAGAGATTCAAGAATTCACTCTGTTGAGCTGAACTGCTGTTTGTATTGTGCTAGGAGAGCGCCATCCATTTCTTGAGCTAACATGTTATCGCTGTCGAATCTGATCTTCACCTCAAAAATAGAAGTACTTAAGCCATTAGTCAAATTGCGCTACAGGACCGCGGGCCTGCGTATTAAATGTATGAGTGCCGATGCTACAGCGTAAAATGTATGAGCGTCATTGCCTCGCTTATGTATTGTGTTTTAATGATAAATCCCCACTTCAATAAGCAAATAAAGTAAAGAGTAATTATATTATGACGACCCCAGCAATTGAACTAGTCGATGGTCTACCGTTATTTTCTGCCATTGAAGCCTCATCAATCAAACCAGCCGTTGAGCGCGCTATTAAGGCGTGTAAAACAGAAATCGATGAAGTAGTCGCCTCAAAAGACTATAGCTACAAAAACGTGGTGCTTCGACTAGAAGAAATAGATGATCGATTGAGTAAAATATTCTCTCCGGTTTCTCATATGAATAGCGTAGTTAGCAGTGACGAGTTGCGAGAAGCTCACGATGCGTGTCTGCCATTGTTATCTGAGTATGGCACTTGGGTAGGGCAGCATGAGGGGTTGTACAATGCTTATGTGACGCTACAGAATTCAGCGGAATTTGGCGAATTAAATGACGAGCAAAAAAAGGTGGTCGATAACGCAGTGAGAGATTTTACCCTCTCAGGTGTTGCATTACCTGACGAGCAGAAAAAGCGCTTTGCCGAGATCCAAGCTAAATTGAGCGAATTGTCTTCAACATTTTCTAACAATGTTATGGATGCCACCATGGGGTGGACTAAACACATCACTGACAAGTCTGAGCTTGCCGGTATGCCTGAGTCTGCACTAGAAGCTGCTGCGCAAGCCGCTCATCAAAAAGACCTTCAAGGTTACTTGTTTACTTTAGATATTCCTTCTTACCTTCCTATCATGCTGTATGCCGATAATCGTGAGTTACGGGAAGAAATGTATCGCGCCTACTCGACTAAAGCCTCTGATCAGGGACCTAATGCAGGGAAGTGGGATAACACTGACATCATAAAAGAAATCTTGTCTTTACGTACTGAGCTTGCAGAACTTCTTGAGTTCTCAAGTTATGCTGAGCGTTCGCTTGCGACAAAAATGGCAGATTCCACAGAGCAGGTTATCGGCTTTCTACGCGACCTGGCAGCGAAATCTAAACCTCAAGCAGAGCGCGAGCTAGACGAAGTAAAAGCGTACGCTCGCAATACGCACAATGTTACCGAGCTTGCGTCTTGGGACTTGCCGTATTACAGCGAAAAGCTCAAACAGGAAAAGTACACCATTTCTGATGAAATGCTTCGCCCTTATTTCCCAGAAGATAAGGTGCTGTCTGGCCTGTTTGAAGTCGTGCATAGACTATATGGCTTATCTATTATTGAGCAGCCAGGCATTGATACATGGCATGAAGACGTACGTTATTTCACCATTACAGACGAAGCTGACGTGCTTCGCGGCAGTTTTTATCTTGACCTTTATGCCCGTGCAAAAAAACGCGGCGGTGCATGGATGGATGAATGCCGTGTACGTCGTGAAACGGTAAGCGGTGAACTACAGCTACCGGTCGCTTATTTAACATGTAACTTTAACGCGCCAGTGGGTGATAAGCCGGCATTGTTTACTCACGATGAGGTCGTCACGCTGTTCCACGAGTTTGGACATGGTATTCACCATATGCTGACCAAAATGAAAGTGGCTGGTGTGTCTGGTATCAATGGCGTGCCGTGGGATGCGGTTGAATTACCCAGTCAGTTTTTAGAAAACTGGTGTTGGGAAGAAGATGCACTGAACTTTATCTCTGGGCATTACGAAACCGGTGAACCACTACCAGCAGACCTGCTAGAGCGTATGCTTGCAGCGCGAGACTATCAGGCAGCTATGCAAATGGTAAGGCAATTAGAATTTAGCTTGTTCGATTTCTTGCTGCACAGTGAAAAAGGCAGCACGGTAGATGTCCAAGGTGTTCTCGACTCGGTAAGAGATGAAGTTGCTGTTTCTATACCGCCTTCTTTCAATCGTTTCCAAAATGGCTTTGGGCATATTTTCGCAGGCGGCTACGCTGCGGGGTATTACAGCTACAAATGGGCGGAAGTACTCTCTGCCGATGCTTACAGCAAATTCGAGGAAGACGGTATTTTCAATCGCGAGACGGGTAAAGCTTTCCTATCGAATATTCTGGAAATGGGAGGGAGTAAGGCACCCATGGAATTATTTGTTGCCTTTAGAGGTCGTGAGCCTAAGGTTGATGCATTGCTGCGACACAGCGGTATAAAAGGCTAAGTAAGCTAAAGAGTAAAAAAGGAAAAAACGAGTAATGGCTGAGTCGTTTGATTCAATATATCGACGAGCGTGCGAAAGAAAAGGCGGGAAAACGGTGCTTGAAGCAATGCTTCAGGCACCGTTGCCATATTCAAAAGTGGCAAAAATTCCCGACGACCGTTTTCTAGCCGCAATGACGAAAAAAGTGTTCCAATCGGGTTTCGTTTGGCGCGTGATAGAGAGCAAATGGGCCGACTTTGAAACGGTATTCTTTGACTTCGATATCGATAAAGTACTGTTGATGCCAGACGAAATGCTGGAGCAAAAAGCGTCAGATAAGCGCATTGTCAGAAACTATAAAAAAGTCATGACAGTGCGAGACAACGCCATAATGATAAAAGACGTGGCCCTTGAACACGGTAGTTTTGGGCAATTTGTCGCTTCCTTTAAGCCTGAGAATATTACTGAGTTATGGGCTTTTTTAAAAAAGCGCGGTGCTAGACTAGGCGGAAATACTGGGCCATATATGCTTCGTTCTTTGGGCATTGATACCTTCTTATTTTCGCGCGATGTAGAAGACTACTTACGTAAAAACGATATTATAGATGGCGGTATTACATCTAAAAAAAGTTTAACAGCGGCGAATGCCGCATTCGCTCGTTGGCACGAAGAGAGCGGTCGTTCACTACAAGAGATAAGTGCTGTTGTGGCATTTAGTTGGGGCACGAATTCACGAGTGGTTTAAGGCTTTTGCTTGCCACCACAATCCTATACACTTCAGGTTTAAGAAATACAGTTAGCAATAGGAATGTCATGAGCGACAATCAGGCTTCATCTACGCCCGTAGAACCATCATCTGTGGAGTCATCAAACGAACAAACCACCCATTTCGGTTTTAAGCAGGTAGAGAAAGAGCAAAAGGCGTCTTTAGTTGCCAACGTATTCGATTCTGTAGCCGCGAAATACGATGTGATGAACGATTTAATGTCTATGGGCGTGCATCGTTTGTGGAAAAGGTTCACGATTGATTGTTCAGGCGTACGCGCTGGAAATAAGGTGCTTGATATTGCAGGCGGCACTGGTGACCTTACCGCGAAGTTCAGTCGCTTAGTAGGTCCCACTGGCAGAGTTACCTTGGCCGATATTAATTTATCTATGCTGCAGGTTGGGCGAGATAAGCTGCGCGACCGCGGCCTCGTTGGCAACATCGATTACGTGCAGGCTGATGCCGAAGCGCTGCCTTTTCCAGATAATCACTTCGATGTAGTGACTATGGCATTTGGCCTTAGAAATGTTACTGAAAAGCAAAATGCGCTTAACTCAATTTTTCGCGTGTTAAAGCCTGGTGGACGGCTGCTTGTTTTAGAGTTTTCCAAGCCCACGTCTGAGCAGCTTAGCAAGTTATACGACATGTACTCTTTTCATTTGCTGCCAAAAATGGGGCAACTCGTAGCAAATGATGCAGAAAGCTATCAATACTTAGCCGAGAGTATTCGTATGCACCCAGACCAAGAAACCCTTAAAGGCATGTTTGAAGAAGCAGGGTTTGAACAGTGTGATTATCAAAATTTAACAGGTGGCATTGTTGCACTGCATCGTGGGTATAAATTTTAATGCCAGCATCAGCACTTTTTGCGGCCACGCTAGAACAATCTATCAACAAGGTATTGGCTCTAGATAGTGAAAGTGAGTCAAGGTTGGCAGAGCTCAACGGTTCGCGGTTAATCGCGTTCTTATCTCCCATGCCCTTTGGCATTACGTTGGTATTTTCAGACCGAGTTGATGTGCTAATTGAGCACGACGATTTTGAATCTGTGAAGGCGCAACTTGGCCCAAAAGACTGCTGTATCAAAACTTCTCTAGACACCTTACCTGAACTGCGAGAAACCAGTCAGCTAACTCGTCTTATTCAACAAAAGGCACTTTATTTAGAGGGTGAGCTTGGCGTGGCGCAACAGGTAAGCGGCGTGTTTCAAAACCTCGATATCGATGTGGAAGAATTGCTTGCCGTTAGAACCAGCGATGTATTCGCTCACCAAAGTGTAGAAAGCATTAAGGCGCTGCATCAAAAAGTGATGTCTATGCTAACGGATGCTCGCAGCGTAGTTGGCAATGCCATGGTGGAAGAGAAAAAAATCGCCGCTCATAAATTGGCGGTTATGCATTTCAGCGATGAAGTCAGTGCGCTGCGAGACAGCACCGAGCGCTTAGACGCTAGGTTACGCGATTTAGAAGAACGATTTAAATAAGAGACTCGCATGCGAATTGTAAGGCTATACAAGATTAACCGGGTGCTGCTTGAGCATGGTCTCGATGAGCTTATTCCGGCAAAGTGGCTGCCTTGGTATGCCAGACTATTACGCCACAGTATTTTTTGGGTGCGCAATAAACATAAAGGTAAGTCGCAGGGAGAGCGCATTACGCTTGCGCTGCAAAGCTTAGGCCCAGTATTTATAAAATTCGGCCAAATGCTGTCTACCCGTCGAGATCTCCTTTCGCCGGCCATTGCGAACGAACTAGCACGTTTGCAAGATAAAGTGCCGCCGTTCCCGTCTGAAGATGCACAAGCCATTATTAAGTCATCGTTAGGGCTCACTTCGCTAAGTGAACTGTTCAGTGAATTTGAAGAGGAGCCACTTGCGTCCGCATCCATTGCTCAAGTACATGCTGCAAAATTAAAGGCGAATAATGAAGATGTAGTGGTTAAAGTGCTGCGCCCGGATATTCGCGACACCATTGTAGCGGATATGGAACTGCTGTTTAGTTTTGCAAATATTATTCAGCGTTGGCTTCCTGACGGGCGTCGCTTACGTCCTGTTGAGGTGGTCGTAGAATATCGTAAGACCATTGTTGATGAGCTTGATCTGTTGCGAGAGTCTGCCAACGGCATTCAATTAGGCAGAAATTTTGAGGGCTCGGAAGCGCTCTACGTTCCAACCATTTACAGCGATTACTGCCGGCACAATGTGCTTGTTATGGAACGTATTTACGGTATTCCTATTTCAAATTTAGATGCTTTGATATCGCAAAATACCAACCTTAAAAAGCTTGCCGAGCGAGGGGTAGAGGTCTTTTTTACGCAGGTTTTTCGCGATAGCTTTTTCCATGCAGACATGCATCCGGGGAACATTTTTGTTTCTCCCTCACATCCAGATAACCCCAAGTATATTGCTATCGACTTTGGCATTGTCGGCACACTCAATAAAGAAGATAAGCGCTATCTTGCCGAAAACTTTATCGCTTTCTTTAATCGAGACTATCGCAAGGTAGCCCAACTACATGCAGACTCGGGTTGGGTGCCGCAAGACACAAATATCGATGAGTTTGAGATGGCTATCCGCACGGTATGCGAGCCTATTTTCCAAAAGCCACTGGCGGAAATCTCTTTTGGCAACGTGTTGCTGCAATTGTTTAACACCGCAAGACGTTTCGACATGGTTGTGCAGCCACAGCTTGTACTGCTGCAAAAAACGTTGCTTTATGTTGAAGGGCTAGGAAGGCAGCTATATCCTCAGCTTGATTTGTGGAAAACCGCGAAACCATTTTTAGAAAACTGGATGAAAGAACAAATCGGGTTTTCTGCCATGATGGGTAAGGTAAAAGCTAACTTACCTTTTTGGTCGGAAAAACTGCCTGAAATGCCAGACTTGTTGTACGACAGCTTGCAGCATATAAAACGCATGCCGTTACAGCAGCAAAAAGCCAGTGCTTTAATGCTAGAAGAGCAAAAACGAACTACTCAGACCACTCACTTTTCGGTGGTTGGTGGTACCTTTATACTGCTCTCTGCAATATTACCAATTTATGATATATCGTGGTATTTCCCTGCAATAAGTGGATTGATCGGAACTGTTTTCTGGTTTTTTTCATGGAGAAATAGCCGTAAATAAACGCGAAAAACAGCTTTTCAATAATGAAGTTTTTATGAAAGTCGTTAATAAGCAATTAATTAGTATGTTAATTGTTCCCAACAGTGTTATAGTGGCTTTGGCTGTTTGCCAAAGTCTTTAAATAGACGAGATTTGTGTTATTTGCTATATGTTGCTACCTGTTATAACGCTCGAGTTACCTTGTAATTTGTGTTTGTTGTTAGTCCATTCGTAAGTAAGCCTCAATGCTCCGCCAATTTAAAGACCAACAGAAACACAGTTACACGCGCTTTTTTGCGCAATTTATTACGATATTTGAGGTCTATACGACATGTCTAAAGTTACAGGCACCGTTAAGTGGTTTAACGCTGATAAAGGTTATGGTTTTCTTACTCAAGATAATGGCGGCAAGGACGTTTTCGTTCATTTCCGTGCAATTATCTCTGAAGGTTACAAAACTCTTCCAGAAGGTCAGCGCGTAGAATTTGAAGTTGAAGAAGGTCAAAAAGGTCTTCAAGCTGCTAACGTGCAAGCTATCTAAGAAATTCAAAAACGGCGGTCATAATGACCGCCGTTTTTCTTTCATCCCCCGCACTATCCCTTTTAATTTCCTGCTTTATAAAACCACGGTCTATTTGCCCCCCCACCAGTTAGCGTGGAAATTAGAATCACTTTCCAAATCGCACTTTTAAAATATCGCTAAACTGAACCTCAAAAACCATAAAAGTTATAAGACCATTAACGCTAATTAATGCTTAGCACATATCGCTATTAACGAGTATGTGTTGCTATGTTGTGGCGTAAAGTGTTTTACTAATCACTCATTTAAAGAGTTATTCTTTACTCTCGGTCATTAGGGTATTCACTATGTTTATTCGTGTAGCAAGTGCGCTTACTTTATCAATATTAGTTGTATTTAGCGTTCAAGGTATTGCGCAGACGACTTCAACAGAAAATGCTGAAAGCGTATCAAGCGCAGATAAAGACACCACAGTGGTGGCGACGCTCTTCGGTAAACCAATAATTATGGACGACATTACGCCAAGCGAGGACGTACTGGCCACTATGCAAAAGCAGGCTGGCAGTCGCGGTGAATTTAACGGCATGCTGGCATTAGCCAGTCTTACTGAATTGTCTGAGCAAATTATCGAAGGTGTTTTGGATGATTATGCTGCAACGCACACTATTACCGTTGACCAGGCTCTGGTAGAAAAATTTAAAGAGAAATTCGCAAGCTCGACAGTCAAGCCAGAGCAGGCCGCTGATGATAGCGATAGCGCAAATAGTAGCTCAAGTAACCCAGGCAGTGCCTCGGGTGGAAAGACGTCTAGCGATGAAATAGCACAGCGCCAGGTTATGATCTACCTAACAGAAAAGCACATGTATAACGCACTCGGTGGCAAAGTAGTTTTTCGACAATCGAACCCGCAGATGCCGGTAGAGGCATACTTTAATGTGCTCAAAGAATATGAGCAGTCAGGAAAGTTCGAAATAGTTGATAAATCATTGCAAGAGGGCTTTTGGTCGCCTTTTACTCCGCCTTATCAGTATGAACTGGCCAAAGAAAATATCGATTTTTCCAAGCCTTGGTGGTTATAAGCGGGCGGCGATAAGCAGTAAATACGCAGTAGGATTGTAAGTAAAAGCCATGAAAGATATCTCTATAGACGCTGTCGACCGCACTATTTTAAGTATTTTACAGCAAGACGCAGAAACGCCAGTAGCGCAAATAGCGGAGCAAGTTGGGCTAACCTCAACCCCGTGCTGGCGCAGAATACAAAAGTTAGAAACAAGCGGAATCATTTCTCGTCGCGTTGCATTGTTACAGGCGCAAACTTTAGGCCTTACCATGACCGTGTTTGTGCAGGTAAAAGCAGGGAGTCACGATGGCAAATGGCTGTCAAATTTTGCCAACCATGCGTCGTCTTTCGACGAAGTCGTTGAGTGTTACCGAATGTCGGGCGAGTATGATTACCTGTTAAAAGTGCTGGTAACCGACATGGCGAGCTTTGATCATTTTTATAAGCGATTGGTAAACGGCATTGGTTTTTCAGATGTAACATCGAGTTTCGCAATGGAGCAGATTAAATATACAACTGCCGTTCCGCTTACTCACTTGTAACAGCCCGATTTATAACACCCTCATATATAAAAAGAGTGTGCTACAGCGGCAAAAAAATGGGGAGCTAATAGCTCCCCATTTTGCACTTTTCACACGCCCTAGTAATACGATAACTTCTGCGATTTCCCAGAAAAGATCTTATACACCATAAGGGTGTAGGCCAAAATTACAGGCACTACAATTACCACGCCGACCAGTAAAAACCGCAGCGAACTTGCATCACTTAACGCATCCGATATGGTCATTTGCCCTGGAATAATAAACGGGTAGTAGCTTATAGCGAAAGCTGCAAAGCTCAGCAGAAAGACTAATAGCGCGATAAAGAACGGTAGCCACTCGCCTTTTCCGTTGCCCTCAGGCAGTTTTTTTAGTAACACGCCGCACAGCGCAAGCAGAGCAAAGCAGGTAGCGGGTATGGCAAATAGCATAATGCCCCAAGGTGCCGACAGCCATAGCTCTCTTATTTCTGTATGAAGCGTAAGATTGGCTATGCTTACCGCAATTATGCCGGCCGCCAGTATGCCCAAACCACGTTTAGCCCAGTAATACGCTTTTTCTTGCAGCGCTCCTTCAGATTTAAGAATAAGCCAGCAAGAGCCAATAAAGGCGTAAGCAGCAGTTACACCTAGTGCAGCCAGCAGCGCGAATGCCTGTGCCCATATATCTGTGCGTAATCCAGTAACATAAATACCCAGCATATAGCCTTGTGCAAGAGTGGTAAGTAAAGAACCGTACTTAAAGACTAAATCCCACTTACGCTTTTGTACCTGCACTACCTTCGCCCTAAAATCAAAGGCAACACCTCGTAAAATTAGACCAAGCAGCATAAATGTTGCCGGAAGATACAGTGCTTGCAGCACCTTGCTGTGCGCCTCGGGAAAAGCAATCAGCAACAAACCTACTGCCAATACCAGCCAGGTTTCGTTTGCGTCCCAGTAGGGCCCAATAGACGCGATCATATCGTCTCTAAATGCTTCAGTACGCGGCGGAATTAATACCCCTACACCTAAATCATACCCATCTAATATGGCGTAAAGCAGAATAGATAGCCCCAGCAGGCCCACGTATATGTTGCCGAGCATTTGTGGAGATACATTTTCAAACATCATAGCTCCTTACACCGCTACCGGGTTGGTATTGTTGGGTTTGATTTTAGCCTTTGCGACTTCTCGTTCCTCTGTGGTGATTTCTTCAATCTCCACGGCGCGACGACACATCAGCATTAACGTACTGATATAGGCAATAAGCAACCCTGTATAGATGACCGCATAAAGTGTGAACGACATTGCCACATTGCTTGGTGGTAGCTGAGTGACAGCATCCGCTGTTTTTAGCACACCACTTACCAGATAAGGCTGGCGACCAATTTCCGTGACATACCAGCCCGCAAGGGTGGCTACCCAACCGCTGAACGCCATACCCACAAACGTGCGCTTTAGCCATAACGGAAACGCGCGGTTTCGCATTAAATAAATACTGCCTAGCCAAGACACTGCAAGCATGAGCATTCCCATGCCTACCATTACCCTAAAGCCGTAAAACACAGGTGCTACAGGTGGATGTTCCCCCTCAAACTCGTTAAGGCCTTTCAGCTCACCCTTCAAGTCGTGAGTAAGAATAAGGCTTGCTGCATACGGAATAGGTATTTCAAAGTGATTCTCCTTATTTTCCTCATCGGGAATGGCGAATAGCAGTAGCGGAGCGCCTTCAGTGGTTTCCCACAATCCTTCCATAGCAGCTACTTTTTGCGGCTGATGTTCAAGTGTGTTCAATCCATGCATATCACCTGCAAATATTTGCAGCGGGATAAGCACTGCCGCAGTGTATGTGGCGGTTTTAAGTGCTAGTTTTGGCGCTAGTTTGTCATCGCCTTTTAGCATTCTGTAAGCAGAGAGCCCTGCAATCAGAAAACTGGCTGTCAATCCAGACGCTAGCATCATATGAACAAAACGGTAGGGGAAAGATGGATTAAAGATAATCTCCTTCCAGTTTGTGGCGTATACCACCCCATCGACAACCTCAAAACCTTGCGGTGTTTGCATCCAGCTATTGAGTGCTAAAATCCAAAAGGCAGACGTAGTGGTGCCAAGAGCCACAATAAGTGTTGAAGTAGTATGTAGCCAGTTTGGCACACGGCGAATGCCAAATAGCATTATGCCCAAAAACGTGGCTTCTAAGAAAAAGGCCGTAAGCACTTCGTAGCCCAGTAACGGGCCCGCCACGTTCCCCACCTTTTCCATAAATCCGGGCCAGTTAGTCCCAAACTGAAAAGACATGGTAACGCCGCTGACTACGCCTAATGCAAAGCTCAGGGCAAAAACCCGCACCCAAAATCGGTACATACGCATCCACACTGGATGGCCTGAGGTGTTTGAACGTAGTTTAAAGTAGAAAAGAAACCAACCCATAGCCATGGTGATGGTTGGAAATAAAATATGAAAACTAATATTTAGAGCAAATTGTAAACGAGACAGCAAGAATACATCCACGGAGGGTCTCCCTAATTGACACTGTTTTTACCCGGTAAAATCTTGTCCTTAAGGTCTAGCATACGGCCAACGCCTGAACCGAGTTTCATCAGCGTGTTTAATTTTTCAGGGCCAAGGTTTTGTAATTCCTCAGACCATGCCGTAATGGATTCCAATAAATCGTGTATTTCACTTAGCTTTTCTTGCGCACCAACTTCTGTGCCGTTGGCAGGCTCATCGAGTAAAAGATCGCGCAGTAAGCTTAATGTGGGGTCTATTTCGCGCTTACGCCTTTCTTCAAACACCCTATTTGCCAACGTCCAAATATCGCCAGCAGGAATGAAAAATTCTTTACGCTCACCTGGCACAAGGTGCTGTTTAATCAAACGCCAAGATTGAAGCTCTTTTAGCCCCATACTGGTGTTTCCTCGAGAGATATTTAGTGCATCAGCAATTTCCTGTGCTGAAATGGGCTCATCGTTTAGCACAATAAGCGCCAAAATTTGACCAACTGTTCTGTTAAAGCCCCAGCGGCTTCCCATCTCACCAAAGTGCATAACAGCTGATGTAATAAGAGGTGTCATCTTCATTCTTTCGCGCCTATTGAAGTTTCAGAAGTTACTGAAAGTTTAATACTCCATTTGATGCAGATCAATCTTTTTCAACATTAAATATGATTTCATAAAGACACTTAGGTCTTGGCTTTGGAGGAACGCATTTAAACTGTAATATGAAAGCGGTAGCGTAGGATATATTACGTTTTCAGCACTTTGGATAGCTTCGGTATGAGATTGGCAATGTCACAAAAAAACGCCAAGCAAATGTCCCCGCGAGCCTTTTATTGGTATAGCCATGCCTTGCAGTGTAACCATTATGCTGGTTTTTTCAGGCACTTCAGCAGGCTTTTTAGCCGCATTAGTAGGCTTTTTCCATTTGTCTGGTGCTGCTGCCGGCGCGTATTTAGTGACCTTTTTGGGCGATATACTATCGATGGACGCTGTTCAGGCATTTGTTCTTATAACACTGGGATTAAGTTTTGGTAGCGTTATTGCCTGCCTATTTCTAAAGCCGTCAACTATAGTAGATACTATGTAAAAGGCTCTTATAAATGCACCGCACCGTTTGAACAGTCAGTTCATCCAATTATTTTGTGCTTTCATGGTATTCCATATTAAATGCGGCGCAAAAAAGTGATTATTGGCGGCATAACCTTTAACATGTCCGATTAGTTATTCTTTCAGGGGCTTACTCATTGCGCCTGAATGACACCTCATCTCTTGCTAGATAGTGGTGTATCAGAAAAAAGGTTTCCACTATGAGTCAAGCTTCACCACAATTAACGAAGAATTGTGAAGACGAACCCATCCATCTTATCGAAAGTGTTCAAAGTTTCGGTTATGTGATTGCCCTCAATCCTGCAGATAAAACCATTCAAGTGGTAAGCAGTAATATTCGAGAACTATTCAAAGTAGACATTGTTCCCGGGGAAACGCTTATTACTGAGCTTTTTACTATCCCCAATCCGGAAGCTCACACTTTTAAAACCATCTTTGAATCGGTACAAGGCGGCAAGGTGCGTCATGCTTACCAGTGGCAGTTCGCAGAAAATGCGCTGTGGCTTGAGGACTGGGAAAAAGAGGGAAGTGGCGTAGCGTACGAATCAAATGGTTTACTGGTTATCGAATTAGAGCCCACTCCGCAATTAAGTTACGAAGCTGCGCAGCAGTGGGTGCCCATGGATATGGACTTACGCGCTTTGTTGCCCGATGTGGATGACAGTGACTCTATAGGCGATGTGGCAGATGCCATAGCGCGATATTTTCAAGACTATGTTGGTTTTGATGCCGTTATGGTTTACCAATTCGACGAAGACCATTGCGGTGAAGTCATCGGTGAGGCAACGGAATCTGAGGGTAAATCTTTTAAGGGGCTTAAATTTCCAGCCTCCGATATTCCACAGCAGGCCAGAGAGCTTTATTTGCTGAATCGCGTTCGCTGCGTATTCGATGTTGATGAGCCAGTAATTCCACTTTTGCCCCGTATTGAAGACTCTGAACGGCCGCCCCTCGACCTTTCAATGTCAATGGTGCGCTCAGTTTCACCTACCCACATTACGTATCTTAAAAATATGGGAGTACGCTCATCTTTTTCTGTAAGTCTAGTGTTTGAAGGCAAACTGTGGGGCTTGTTAGCGTGTCATAGTAAAAAGCCTATATACGTAGATCAGAAAAAGCGCTTAGTGTGTGAATCATTAGGACATCTTTACGCATGGCAGTTACATACTAAAACGCTTCACGAAAAAAAGGAGCATTTTCAAAATCGCCAGCGTTCATTAAATAACATTGTTCATCAGCTAACGTCTTACTCCAACCCGCTTGAGGCAATAAAGCAAAAAGAAAAAGACTTACTGCAAGTGGCTGATGCATGCGGCATGGCGGTTGTTACACCATCGAGTAATTACTTTGTGGGAAAAACGCCATCAGAATCCACATTAATGAAGCTGCTAGACAAGTTTGCTATTCCAAACTCAGAACAGTCGGTTACGTTAAATCGTTTAGCAGAACAGGTGACAGATTCTTGCAACCTCAACGGTATTCGCGGGATGTACATATCTTGCGTGTCGGCAAAGTTAGGTTACTACACGGTATGGTTTAGAGAGCAGCGGGATAAAACGATTCGCTGGGCCGGACGTGACGCGGCTAAGCAGGATCAGCTTAAATCATTAACGCCTCGAAATTCTTTCGAGCTGTATTTACAAAGTGTGGCAGATGAATCTGTAGATTGGACTGAAGACGATAAGTTAATTATTGAAGGGTTCGATCACCTCTTTATTCCTTATGCCTTGAGTTTAAAAGCGTCTCTTGATAAACAAATCAACAAGCTCGAAGAGCTTGATAAGGCTAAAGATCAGTTTCTGGCCAGCATTTCTCACGAACTGCGTTCACCACTCAATTCTATTGTGGGTTGGACAGATTTAGCGCTAATGGATTTAGACAACGTAGATAGAATGAAAGATGCGCTAGGGGTTATTAAGCGGGCTGCGTCTACTCAGGCAGCACTGATCAACGACATCCTTGATTTATCGCGCATAATTTCAGGCACCATGAAGCTCAGTACTCATTCTTTAAAGATAACTCATTCTATTTCCGAGGTAGCCAAGTCGTTTGAAGCTGGGTTCGCAAGTAAGAATATTCAGCTATCGATCAACTGCGAAGACGAACATACGCAGATTTTAGGCGATAATTTACGCATTAAGCAGGTTATCAACAACCTATTGAGTAATGCCCTTAAGTTTACCTCTAAGGGCGGAACAGTGCATATTCGAGGAAAGCGTGAACATTCTAACTACCTGTTTAAGGTAAAAGATAATGGCAAAGGCATGACGCAAGAACAGATCTCCCATGTCTTTGAACGCTTTTATCAAGGCAAGAACGAGCACAACAAAAATGGCTTAGGTCTTGGGCTTTCTATTGTAAAGAGCTTGGTAGAAATGCACGGCGGAGAAATTCGTGCAGAGAGCAATGGCCCTAATACGGGCACAACTTTCTTTGTATCTTTGCCTATTGCGCCGTTAAATGTGTTTGATGAAATTATTGAAACTAAAAACACCGAAATAAGTGAATTAACACCGTCTTACCGTTTAAACGGCCTGCGTATTTTAGTGGCCGAAGATGAGAAAGATGCCCGCGATTTTATTAAGCTTTTCCTCGAATCAAACGGGGCTAGGGTGAATGTTGTCAAAAACGGCCTGCTGGCATGGAAAGAAATAAACGAAATGCCAGAGGCGTTCGATTTACTGCTTTCTGATATTGGCATGCCGGAGTTGGACGGTTTAGGGTTAATGCTCAAAATTCGCTCTAGCGAGTTTAGTCAGATATCTTCACTTAATGCGGTGGCGTTAACGGCATATGCCTACACGTCGGATAGGGTAAAAGCGCTTAAGGCCGGGTTTAATAATTATGTATCTAAGCCTGTAGATGGCGAAGAGTTGCTTACCATTTTGGAAATGTATATGTAGGTTGGTCCTGTTTGCCGAGAGCCTCTTTGGCACTACCAGCGCTGCAGTAGGGTTTCGTAGGTTGTGGCGTCGAGTAGAGATATTCTCTCTTCTACCTCAGCGCTTACACTAGAAAGTTTTTCATCTGCTAGAGCTTTTGAAGAAAAGGTCTCTCCGTTAATGACAAACAGGCTTTTGTCAGACGTGGGTGTGTTATCAAGGCGATAGGCTGTTTTAAGTAAGCTGGTTTCGCGGGTAATGTCGGTGTGACCAACATAGTCTGCAATTCCATCGTCATTGATGTCTTTGCGTAGCCAACTAATGCCCAACAGTGTGTTGTATTCTCCGCTTTTTTGCATAGCAGAGATAGCAGCATTAAATTTCGCAATAATCTCTTTTGCGTTAGCAACATCGTCTCGTATTGCCAGTTGAAACCCGCTTTTAATGAGCGGTTGAGAAGAAAAGTGCAGTGTTTCTTCGCTATCGTTGGCAAGTAGCGTATTAAATTCTCGTATTAATAACTCTGAGGTCACCAGGTATGGGGCTCTGTCGTCGGCGAGTTGGCGAAAAGCATCAAATGTCGACGGATTTCTAGACCACTTTATATCTTTCAGCAGTCTAAAGTTAGGCGTGTTGGCAAAACGATTTTCAACCGCTACACGGTTACGCTTGAGATGCTGAAAAATCTTTATGTTTTCAACATCGGCATCCTTACTTGCGGCATAGAGGTACAGAGGTAAAAACACTTCTGATGTTAATACGTTGCCCAAGCTTTGGCCCATATCGACATAGGCGTATTCACCGTCTACTTTTCCTGAACGTACAGAACTGCCTAAAAAGGCTTGGCGCATGACTTTTACTTTTACATCAGTTTCGGTTTGAGAAAAGGCAGCTAAAACCAGCTCGTTAATTCTGGCAGGCTCACCATCGTCGTTAACATAGGTTTCAAAAGGAGTTGCAGCAAGCGTGAGCGAATTTGTTTGAGACACTACTGACACGCTAAATAGAGCGGTGCTAAAAAAGCAAACAAGGGCGGTGAACGTAAAACGACTAACACGCTTTATAAGCAAGTTAATTCTCTCCTCACAGTGACACATTTAGTGAAGCTTATGCTTCACGCATTATTTATAGTTCTTTATACACTTTAGGGTAGTTATATGGTTTATTCCACACAGGATATATTAATGACAATTAACACCCCTGGTAATGTGTGCGCCAGAACTGTCTTATGAAGAGCATATAGAGCTTTAATAAGTAGCAGAAAAAACGCCGAGTACAGCACATGCTCGGCGTAGTTCATGCTCGGCGTAATAGATGCAGGGCAATTATTCGCCGAAGCTACCTGCAGGGCCAGGGTAAACCACAACGCTTTCCACGCCATCATTGTTGACACTGGCAACACCGAAGAAGTAGTTATCAATAACAATGTTATCTAGTGTGGCTTGGTTCACATTCCCAACAAACTTGCTGTACTCCCACTGCGGAGCATCGGTATGACGCCAATATACCTTATAGCCTTTCAACTGCGGGTTTTGTTTTTCGTCTAGGGCATCCCACATTAACGTTGTTGAAGGTTGAACCGCACCCTTAATTGAAACATTAGCCGGTGGGTTTGGTGCCCATGCCATAGAGGCAAGTGAAACCGCGTTTAAACCCGTAAGCTTAGCGGCATAATCAAAGTTCACCCCATCTAGCGTGTCGCCATATTTAATGCCATCTTCTTCACGTAAGTCTTGATGCTGGCGGGTATAATTTTCGTTGGTTTCCATAATTCGAATGCCTGGGTAGCCCAAGTCATTAAACGGGCGATGATGACCGCCACGGCCGAACCTGTCTAATCTATACACTACCATGGTGTCGAGGTTTTCAATGTATTGGTCGGCTATTTTGTCGATATAGCGAGCTAGATTTCTACTTGGTGAATCTACCTCTCCGCCCGTGAAGCGGCGGCGCCTTGCTTCAGCGTCGGTCTCGGTCACTCTTGTGCCCTCGGCAAATATACGGGCGGTAGTATTGTTAATTACACCGTTAACGCCTTCAATATTGCCAATCATGTCGTTGTTCAGTACCGCTTTAATGCGCCAGCCATCTTCTTTGGCTTGGTTGGCCATGATGCGTCCGCCGAACAGCCCTTGCTCTTCGCCTGCTAACGCCGCATACACAATGGTGCCGTTGAACTTGTACTTAGATAGAACACGGGCCGCCTCTAGTGTGCCCGCTACGCCAGATGCATTATCATTGGCACCAGGAGAATCTGAGGTGAAATCCATTACGTCAGATACGCGAGAATCGATATCGCCAGACATAATGACGTAACGGTCTGGGTCGGTAGTACCGCGCTGCACAGCAATTACACTCACTACATCTACCGGCTCAGGAATGCGCTTTTCACCGCTAATGGTTTTAGATTGAAAGTACACCTCTAGACAACCGCCGCATTCTGCCGAAATTTTTTCAAACTCTGACTTTATCCAGCGGCGGGCCGCACCGATACCGCGAGTATCAGACTCTGTTTCAGATAAGGTATGGCGGGTTCCAAAATTTACCAGCGTAGTAATATCATTTTCAATATTGGTGGCAGAAATGCTATTTGCAATATCGTGAAGCGCCTGCTTTTGTTCGCTTTGCGCTATGGCAGAGATGGGAAAGAGGCTGCTGATCGCTAGTGCCGAGGTAAATACGGTGAGGTTTTTTATTTTACTGGGGTAGTTTTTTATCATTATTTTCTCCAATGTTTATTTCTTAACCATAACGAATACGGTGGTGGGTCACAATTGGAGTAAACCTACTATGCGGTCGCTTATCGCAAAAGTTCACATCTGAGCAATGTTAAAACTAAAACAGTTAAAACTAAAACAGGTTTAAAAGGTGGGTGGGGAAAACAAAAAACGCCAATAAGTAATTATTGGCGCTAATTATTGGCGTTGTGTAGATTTACAAGCTGATTATTGCTGACTGTGACGAAGCGACACGCAGAATGAATTTTCGGATATTAACCCTAAAGCTCAGATACAACGGCAAAGTTCAGATCCAACGGCATGGTATTCGCCTATCAGGTCAGCCTAAATAAACGCGAATGCATCGCCAAATAAATTCTCTTTCTTTAAACCGCGCTGCGTAAAATCGTCACGAACTACTTTTGCCATTTCGAATCGGCCAGCAACGTAAACTTGAACGCCAGAGAAGTCGGCATGATCAGCCATGGCTGCATGGTGAACCCATCCCGTTCTGCCGGTCCAGTCGTCGTTAGCAAACTCTACCACGGGCACAAACGTAAAATGGTTGTTAGCCGCGGCCAATTCACTCAATTCGTCGGCTAAGTAAAGGTCTTCTTCATGTTTACCACCCCAGTAAAGCGTGAGTGGCGTGGTGTCGCCGCTTTTTAGGTGCTCTTTTAAAATTGAGTAGGTGTACGAGAAACCGGTACCGCCTGCAATAAGTACCATTGGAAGCCCATTGCTCTGTAAGTACGCATCGCCATGGCCAAGGCTGAGTGTAATTTCACCATCGCTTTGCATACGGGCTAATACGTCACCCGCATAGCTGTTGCCTGGCTCGGCGCCGATGTGCAGTTCTATACGGTTATTGTCGTAAGCGGCATTGGCGATGGAAAACGGTCGCATGTCTTTTTCGCCCATGACAACCATGGCGTACTGGCCTGCTTTAAACGCTACTGCTTCTGGCAACGTGAGTTCAATTTTTTGTACTACATCGGTTAAAGGCGTAATGCTTGCAACCTTGCATTTAATTTGTGGCATGTATTTTTTCTTACCCTTTTTGGTTTAGCGTGTCGCCTCTGAAGCGTTATCTTAAATAACGCTCTATTTGGTTACTTCATAATACCAAGTTCATCCCAGATATCATCAATTCGCTTTTTAACGGCTTCGTCCATAACAATGGGTTCGCCCCATTCACGGTCGGTCTCGCCGGGCATTTTATTGGTCGCATCCATACCCATTTTTGAACCTAGACCAGATACCGGCGAGGCAAAATCCAAGTAATCGATAGGCGTGTTTTCTATCATTACGGTATCGCGGGCAGGGTCCATTCGCGTGGTAATAGCCCATATCACATCATTCCAGTCGCGAGCATTTACATCGTCGTCGCAAACAATAACGAACTTGGTGTACATGAACTGACGTAAAAATGACCACACTCCCATCATAACGCGCTTGGCGTGACCTGGGTATTGCTTCTTCATAGTAACAACTGCCATTCGGTAGGAACACCCTTCAGGCGGCAGATAGAAATCGACAATTTCCGGAAATTGCTTCTGCAAGATAGGTACAAACACTTCGTTAAGTGCTACGCCTAATATGGCTGGTTCGTCGGGTGGACGACCAGTGTAGGTTGAATGGTAAATAGGATCTTTTCTATGAGTGATATGCGTTACGGTAAATACTGGAAATTCGTCAACTTCGTTATAGTAACCAGTATGATCGCCATAGGGGCCTTCCGGAGCCATTTCGTCTTGCGCGATATAGCCTTCTAACACTATTTCGGCGCTGGCAGGCACCTGCAAATCGTTACTTATTGAGGAAACGACCTCAGTTTTGTCGCCGCGTAACAAGCCTGCAAAGGCATATTCTGACAATGTATCGGGAACAGGCGTTACTGCGCCTAATATCGTAGCCGGATCTGCGCCTAGCGCCACCGACACTGGATAAGGTTCGCCGGGGTGTGTCTGACACCATTCACGAAAATCCAGTGCTCCGCCGCGATGTGAAAGCCAGCGCATAATCAGCTTGTTTTTAGCAATAACCTGCTGACGGTAAATACCTAGGTTTTGACGCTTTTTGTGTGGTCCACGGGTAACGCTAAGTCCCCAAGTCACTAGTGGTGCTGCATCACCGGGCCAGCATCGCTGTACCGGAATTTTTGACAAGTCTACGTCATCGCCGGTTAACACTACTTCCTGACAGGGAGCCTTTTTGACAACTTTGGCCGGCATGTTCAAAACTTGCTTAAAAACCGGCAGCTTTTGCCATAAATCTTTTAAGCCCTTTGGTGGTTCTGGCTCTTTCAAATAGGCTAAAAGCTTACCCACTTCTCTTAATGCTTCTACTGAGTCTTGCCCCATACCCATGGCCACACGCTGAGGCGTGCCAAATAAATTTGCTAACACTGGCATGGAGTGATTTTTAGGGTTCTCGAACAGTAGCGCCGGGCCGCCAGCACGTAATGTGCGATCGGCAATTTCGGTCATTTCAAGGTCGGTATCAATTGGCTGACTAATGCGAACCAATTCACCTTTACTCTCTAGCTGGCGAATAAAGTCGCGTAAATCTTTATACTTCATTAGGGCTGGTGCATCCACGAACTTATGTTATGGCAAGAGTATACTATTTCGAGATAAAGTCCGATCAGTTCACGGCATGAATTCGAAGATTAAAGGTTTAATTTCGAGAAAATGATCTGGACAGCGCAATTAATTGTGTGTGATATAGGAAATAGCGCTATAACTACTAAAGCGATAAAGCGATAAAGCGCTATAACTTTCAATCCTTTGCCTAAGGTGGCTTCATGACAACATTCGATCAGGACATGCTCGACGAGTTAAATCTGTTACTTAAATTCCCAGACAATAGCCTGCTACAAGGTCTAAAAATTCACCACGACGCAAGTCAATCTATGGTTAACGCCGCTTCCAGATTATATTCAAAAGGTCTCATTACATTGCCAGACGGCGGTTATCTTACCGATTTAGGCATTGATGTAGCCGATCACGCTCGTCATATTCAGTCGGCCCTGTGTGCGCAGAAGGGCGGTCATTAGTTCTATCTTTAACGCGTAATTAAGGCGCACCTATGCAACTGCTTGTGGGTGTGCTCATTGAACGACGTATTGTTCTTATCAAGATATTGTTAAGATATTTGGCCCACGGACGATAACGTAAATACGCTTGGTTTTGCATTGTTAGAATCTGTCACTATGAAACAACGTCTTTTTACTGCACTTATTTTCACCCTGTCTTTTCTAGGGTTATCTACTCACGCCTTCGCTTTAGAAGGCGAGACAATTGATGAAATTCGCGCTGTTCAGCTTTACAGTCAAGATGCGCTGATAGACATGATAAATGCGAATACGCACCTAGATAAAGTTGTAGCCGACCGCTGCCAGCTAGTTCAAGATATCGAAGCTCGTGCTGATGTGCTAAAAGTGCCTGCTTATCAGTTTTTATGGGGTGATATGCTGGCGTGGGGAGTGTGTGTTGACGAGGCGCCTGCACGTGGCATTGGCTACATGGAAGATGCCGCCAATCAAGGCTTACCTGCTGCTTTAGAGCAACTTGGCCGATACTATAAAAATGGCACCCTTGTGCAAGAAGACAAAGAGCGCGCTGTTGTGTATTTGCGCGAAGCGGCAGCCCTTAAAAGTTTAAAAGCTCAAATTCAGCTGGTTGAGTTATTTTTGGCCGGATACGGTAGCCCGTATGACTATGAAGAGGCCTATCATTGGCTGCACAATGCGGTGACTAACGATAAAGCACAGCATCAGAAAATTGCTGCGTACCTCGATGAATTGGAAACATTGATGCATCCTAAAGCTGTGAGAGCGGCGAAACGTCCGGCAGACAGTTAAAGAGCTTTATTGTTTTAAGATTCTTTCGTATCAAGGTTGGTTTTGGTGTCTCTTGTTCACTACTTTATTAGCTATTCTTTTTAGTTATTCTTTTTTGTTATTCTGCGTTTTCCAACGAGCATGGGACGAAGTAATTGAACGCGGCCTTTGTACTGCACAAAAAATACTGCTGCTACATGAATTAGCACACAGGCGTATAACACATCAGCAAATGTGCCGTGGATCCACTCCAACGTACTGTTTCCGAAAAACGCGTCTACTTCCTCCATAATAAAGCCTGTCACGCCCAACCCTAAAAACAAAATAATGACCGCAAAAATCATTAACCACCCAAAGGGATTATGACCGTGTTGCGCGGGCACATTACGTTGCTTTAAATGCTGAATATGTTGTTTGAATTCACGAATATGAAGGTTAACGGTACGAAAGCTCGCATAGTTAGTGATTGGGCGAGTGAAGCCCCAAATAAGGCGGAGTAAAATAAACGACACAGCAGTATAACCCGCTATTTCGTGATAAAGGCGACCAGGCTCGACAATAAAGTAGTTGGTTACGAAACAGGCCACTAACATCCAGTGGCATAGCCGTACAATACGATCCCAGATGGTAATATCGTTGCTCTTGGTGTTGGGATGTTCGTTTTGGTCTGTCATGATCTGTTCTTTAAAACGTAAAAAGCGCCGCAATGCATCATTGTGGCGCTTTTGAAGGTGTCGTACAACGTATTTACGTTAGTGACTTTCTTCTTTCACAATGCTGCCATCGACGGGGTTAAAGTAAATTTCTACTTTGCTTTCGTCTTTGTTGAAACCATAAATTTCGTAGCAGTTGCCCTCGGTAACTTTAAACTCATTAATTTTATAACCTTGAGCAACCAGCTGTGCTTGAAATGCCTCTTGATTTTGCCATTCAGACTGCGGTGCTGTGGTACACATAGTAGTGCCGTGCTCTGCACTACAAGCGCTTAATAGGGTAGCGGCTCCAACGGCGGTAAGTAGCATAATTGCTTTTTTCATTGTCGTCTCCTTGAACATGGGTAAGGGTAAACTTGCTAACTACATATTTTCTATAGGAATGGCTGTTACGGCCAATCATTGAGAATAGTTCTTATTGCCAGACTAGCACGGTTTCTACCACAGTAAAATAAATGGGGTCAGAACCTGAGGTATCCCCACAAATAATGACTAAAATTCAGTAAGATAAAAAATAAAGGGAACATTCATGACGTTTGGTGATCAGATCTTTCGCCAAAAACAAATGAAGGTTAAACGCCATGAATGCCCTAT